>CAVSYF010000014.1:0-430996 GCA_963732175.1 Bryobacterales bacterium
GCGCCGGCTCCAGCCCAGCTGCGGACGCGCCATCAGTCCATGGAAACAGCGCGCATTCAGCTCTTCAAAAATCTCTTCCAAATCGTAAACAGTGCCCTTCGGACCGGAAACGAACTTGCGCCCGCGCGCCTGCCGGACCAGTTGCAGCGTGTGGCGCATTTCCTTCCGGTTGAGATACCTTCTGTATCGCTCGGCATGCACTTTCGGAACGGCGCGGCGCACCAGCTTGAATAAGAGAATTAGGCCAGCGCTTCGAGGATCTGCGCGGGACTCCCTCCAGGACGTCCGTAATGCGGATGTTCAGGCCCGCGTCATCCCAGCGGATGAAGCTGTTCGCGTTGGCAAACCGGCAGAATGCGATTCGCACATCCTGAATCTTGGTCCGGGGTTTCAGTTCCGCGAATACGCGCGCGAAGATCTGCTCCGGCGTCTCAAAAAAGATCGCGCTCCGTAGCAAGTCCTCGGTCGGTTCCAGCAGCACGCCACCAGAATACATCGAAACGTTTCCGCAGGGAACATCCCCTAGCGGAATTGTTCCGGCCAAGCCCATTGCCAGCCATCGGCCGATGGTATTATGAATTGCTTTTCGAATTGCAACCGCGTGGGCCTTCGTGTTGTTTCGGTTGTTCTCGGCGTTGCTGCGTATCTTGGCCTGGCTATCTATGGCTGGGGCGGGTTCGCGCCTTTTTTCTCGCATCCTCCGCTGGTCGCGCTGTCGATCGTAATCGTCATTTTGTCTGTCGTAGCGATTTTCGCCGGCGGAAATTTGAGCGCGGGAGTGCGCGAGGATCGCGGTAACCGCTGGGTCATTCCAGCGTTAACGATAATCGCACTATTGGATGCCTATCTGGCCGCGCATACGGACCGCACCGATTTCTGGACCATCGACGGCGACGCAGTTCGCTGGCTGGGAGTCGCTCTTTCCGCGGCCGGCGGCGCGTTGCGGATCTGGCCCGTCTTTGTCCTCGGACCTCGATTCAGCGGACTGGTCGCGATCCAGCCTGGCCACACTCTGGTCACCACCGGCGTCTATAGCGTGATTCGCCACCCCAGCTATCTGGGCCTGCTCGTCAGTTCGTTCGGCTGGGGTCTGGCGTTTCGTTCGGTAGTCGGAGTGCTGCTGGCCGCCCTTCTGATCCCGCTCATCATCATTCGCATCCATGCTGAAGAAAAGCTGCTGATCTCGCAGTTCGGCGACGAGTACGATGCGTACCGCGCCCGCACCTCACGGCTAATTCCCGGCGTCTATTAGCTCGGCACGCCAACATCGCGCGCTACCGCGCTGGACCGGAGTCCAGCAGTTCTTGAAATTCCGCCCAGGTGGCCGGAGGCACCAGAGTCACTGGAATTTTGCGCGCCTGTATTAGCGTGTTTAGCTCATCCACCGTGCGCGCTTGAATGGGGTTCTTCAGCACCCAGAGATCGCGAACGCCATAGGGCGTCAAAAGCGCCGCGGAAAATTCGCCGCCCATGGTTACCTGCTTGCCGTTGGCCGCGATATAGCGCTGCATGCTGGCGCGCGCCGCGTTGGCAACCTCGATGGCCGACATCTTGGGCAACTTCGAAACCAGCTTCGCAAAATCCGTGGGAGAACTCTGGACATAGCCTGCGTCGATGCAGGGACGAAGCTTGCCATCGTAGCCGCAAATCACCGCATCGCCCTCGGAGAATTTCGCAACCGCCAGATGCTGTTTGCGCAGAGCCTCGGCTGCCATCGGGGGCAGGCTCTCAACACCGAATTGGATCAGCGCCGGCAGGATTTCGTCTACCTCCAGCTCGCGAATCGGCGCGGCCGAAAACCGCTTCACAAATTCATCAAAGCGCTCGTTGGCGATAAATCCCTGCCCCGTTTCCGCGATCAAAGCCGAATCAAAGCGAATGATTTTGTTGATGCCGTCGGCATACGCCAGCGGCGGCCCGTCCGGACGAGTCACGTCGGCAAATGCAAACCGCGAGTCCGCTACCGCTACGACGCCGTCCTTGCAAATCGCGAGAACAAAAATCGAGGCGGACGCGGCGATCTGAGTCAATGCCACGGCGGCGAGGATGCGTATGGCGCGCGCGATCATCCGGATGCCTGCATCATATCCCGAAACCCCGCGTCGTGACATCAGAGCTTCGCCCGATGGACAATAGGAAAACAGTATGGCAAACCCTGAAAAGATCTTCCCCATAATCGACTTCCACGCGCATGTCATCGAGCCGGAAGTGTACAAGCAAGCCATCGGCCACAGCGTCGCCACCGGATTCGGCGCGCGTCCCATGGCCCTGCCGGAAAAGGGATCGCCCATGTGGAACCTGTTCGGCGGCATGCTCGATCCGAAAATTCAGATCGCCGACATGGATCAAAAAGGCATCGACATGAGCGTGATTTCGACCAGCACCGTGGTTCAGAGCACCTGGTGGGCCGAACCGTTGCTCGCCGCCGAGCTCGATCGGCGCGCCAACGAACGAATCGCCGAATGGGTTCGCCAGTACCCCGACCGTTTTGTCGGCTCCTTCACCTTGCCCCTGCAAGATATCGACACGGCGCTCGCGGAGCTCGATTACGCGGTTTCTCGACTGGGATTGAAGATCGCGAACGTCTCGTCGAACACGCGCGGCGTGTACTTGGGCGATCCGAAAAATCGGCCGTTCTGGGAAGCAGTTCGCGATCGAGGCGTCACCGTACTCATCCATCCGCACGGCGTCACCGATCCGAGTTTCCAGAAGTTCGCGCTCTGGAACGGCGTGGGCCAGCCCATCGAGGAGACGCTGGTCATGACGTCGCTGATCTACGAAGGAATCTTCGAAATGTTTCCCGAAGTGAAAGTCGTCATCGTGCACGGCGGCGGTTATCTGCCGCACTACACCGCCCGTTTGGACCGCAACGTCACCGCGCATCCAATCAGCACGCAGAACATAAAGCGGCTGCCCAGCGAATACCTGGGATGCCTCTATTACGATTCCTGCGTATACGGCCCGGCGGTGCTCGAGGCGTTGATCAAACGCGTCGGCGTGGACCGCGTCATCTTCGGAACCGACTATCCTTTTGGCGAGGCGGACCCGGTCGCTGGTGTCGCGAAATGCCCCGGCCTGGCGCCTTCGCAACTGGAACAGATCGTCAGTAAAACACCGGCGGAAATCCTGGGAATTGCACGTAAGAACCTGGCGCGAAGCGTCTGAGTAGGGTCGCGGGCCGGACTGCGTGTGCCACAATTATTCCAGAGGCTGGTTTGGAAGAGGAGCGCACCACCCCGATGCCCGCGAGCCCCGGCGCCGTCGGGTCCGTCCGTGTATGGGGCGTTCCCATTCGCCTGCATTTCACCTTCATCCTGCTGCTGATTTTTCTGATCGTCACCGGTCTGGGCAGCAATCAATCCCCGGTGAATTATACGTTGTTCATCCTCGCGATGATTGTTTCGGTGCTGCTGCACGAGCTCGGCCATGCGTTGGTCGCTTCTTTCTATGGAATTCGAACTTCGGAAATCATGATGTACCCGATCGGCGGGGTCGCCCGGCTGGAGCGTCCCGCCAAACCGCGCGAGGAGTTTTGGATCGCGGTCACGGGACCGCTGGTAAACCTGCTCATCGCGGGAGTCATTCTCGGCGTCCTGTATTCCAAAAATAAATTCGTCAGCCTGCTGGCGCTGGGCCAACCCTCCGACGCCAATCTAGCCGATCGCATCGTGCTCGGCAATTTGATCCTGGCGGCCTTCAATCTGCTTCCCGCGTTTCCAATGGACGGCGGACGGATGCTGCGTTCGATTCTGTCGCGGATCAAATCGGAATCGGATGCCACGCGCATCGCCACCTGGTCGGGCCGCATGCTGGCGATCAGCATGGGGCTGTACGGCTTCATTTACATGCCGCTGCTGGCCTTCGTCGCGTTCTTTATCTACATGGGCGCCGCCCACGAAGGCGCGGCATCGCGCGGCCGGTCGCTCACGCAGGGTATCCCGGTTCGGGCGGCGATGGTGACCGAATACCATACGCTCTCCCACGGCAACACGATTCGAGACGCGGCCAATCTGCTGCTGACGACCTCGCAGCAGGACTTTCCCGTGGTGCACGGCGACCAGGTGGTGGGCCTGCTGGGGCGCAACGCTTTGCTGCGCGGGATGGCGAGCGAGGGGCCGGACTCTTATATCGCGGGCTTCATGCAGCGGGAATTTACCAGCGTCTCGCCGGACAAGGATCTGGCGGAGGTGCTGCCGATGATGCCGCAAACCGGCGCGTGCGCGCTGGTGATCGAAGACGGACGCCTGCTCGGATTGCTCACATCGGAAAATCTGTCGCGCTTCCTGCTGCTGCGGAGCGTGGGCTTGCAGCCGGCCGAGGTGTAGGGATTCATGCGGATGTTCGTCAGAGCCTGCTCGATTCTGCTCGCGGCGGTGTTGCTCTTGTGCGCCGCCAACGTCAAGCTGTACATGAAAGACGGCAGCTATCAGTTGGTGCGCGAATATCAGGTGCAAAACGATCGCGTGCGCTTCTACAGCACGGACCGCGACGAATGGGAAGAGGTTCCCGCCGCGCTGGTGGATCTGGAAAAAACCAAGGCTGAGATCAAGCAGCGTCAGGACTCCGCGCGCGAAGATGCGGCGGCGGCGGACGCTGAAGAAAAGGCCGAACGGGAGGCGCGGCGCGAGGTGGAACGCATTCCGGTGGAAAATGGCGTGTACCTGATCGAAGGCGACAAGTTGGTTCCGGTGAAGGTAGGTGAATCCAAAATCGTAAGCAACAAACGCCGCACCGTCCTGAAGGTCCTGAACCCGGTGCCGATGGTTTCCGGCAAGGCTACTTTGGAACTGGATGGTTCGCATTCGACGCAGGGCACGGCCAATCGCACGCCCGAATTTTATATTCGTCTTTCGGCCGACGAACGTTTCGGCATCCTTCGCATGGGTCAGCATAACGGGAACCGCGTAGTGGAAAAGCTCACCATCCTGCCGGTGACCAAGGAAACGGTGGAAGAGCCGGACCTGGTGGAGATTTTCCGGCAGCAGGTGGGCGACGGATTATTTAAGATTTGGCCGCAAAAGCCGATCGAACCGGGCGAGTACGCCGTAGTCGAGTATACGGAAGGCAAAGTGAACATGCAGGTCTGGGATTTCTTTATCGCGCCGGGGATCCCGAAATAGTCTCGGCGCCTAACGGCGGCTCTGTTGGTCCGTCTATACTCGCGACAGTTACAATAAAATATGCGCATCGCCAGCGTTTTCGTGCTGCTAGCATTCGTGTCTGCGATTCAGGCGCAAACGGAGCGAAAGAGCCTGCAGATTCCCATCCAGCAATACAAGCTCGCTAACGGATTGAGGATTGTATTTTCCGAGGATCACTCGGCGCCCACTTACGCCATCTCGATCAGTTACAACGTCGGCTCGCACAACGAGCACCCCGGCCGCACCGGGTTTGCGCATCTGTTCGAGCACATGATGTTCCAGGGTTCGGAGAACGTCGGCAAGGGCGAACACATGATCCTGGTGGAGCACAACGGCGGCAATATGAACGGGACCACCACCGAAGACCGGACGAATTATTTCGAGTCCTTCGCATCGAATCAATTAGACCTCGGTTTGTTCCTGGAATCCGATCGGATGCGCTCGCTGGTGATCAGCCAGGCCAACCTCGACAATCAGCGCAACGCCGTGCAGGAAGAGCGTCGCTTGGGCGTTGACAACCAGCCGTACGGCAAAACCTCCGAAGCTGCTGCAGGAAACCGTTTACGACAATTTTGCGAACAAGCATTCGGTGATCGGGTCCATGCAGGACTTGAACGCCGCGACGGTGAAAGACGTTCAGGATTTCTTCCGTGTTTATTATGCGCCCAACAATGCGGTGCTAACGTTGGTGGGCGACTTCAAACCCGCAGAAGCGCTGGCGAAAATCAAGAAATACTTCGGTGACATTCCCGCGCAGCCCGCTCCGGCCGTTCCAGATCTGGCCGAGCCCAAACAAAACGGCGAACGGCGGAAAACCATCGAAGACGCTTTTGCCCAGGCGCCGCGGCTGGACATCGCCTTTAAAATCGCAGCGGGAAACACCCCCGACTGGTACGCTCTGAACGTCCTCAGCGATGTGCTCGGGAATGGCCAGGCGTCGCGGCTTTACCAATCGCTGGTAAAGGACAAGCAGCTGGCGGTAAATGTGCAGTGCTACGTTGAGGAGCATCGCGGCCCTTCCACGCTGAATGTGGTGGTGCTGGTCCGGCCCGGCAAGGACATGGCGGAAGTGGAAAAGGCGGTCTACGCCGAAATCGACCAACTGAAAACTGAGCCGGCAGCCGATTGGGAGCTCGAAAAAGTTCGAATGCTGACGCGCCGGCAGACCGCTCAGCGCTTGGAAAGCACGTTGTTCCGGGCTTATGAGATCGGCGAAATGGCGGTGTACTACGGCGATCCGAACGTCTTCAACACCCGGTTCACTCAGATCGAGAAGGTCAACAAAGAAGATCTCCAGCGCGTGGCGAAGACTTACTGGTGCAGGATAACCGCACTGTGATTACCACCTTGCCCAAGCCGCGCGCCGAAGTGGCCGCGCAAGCAGTGAAATAGGAGGCCATCATGATGTACATCCGCCTCTCTCTGGTAGCCTTGATGATCTTCGCCGCAATATCGATGGCGCAGGACGCACCCGAGGCCGGTTCGAAGAAGATCCCGCTCAGCAAGGTGGAGCGCAAAAACAAAGCGCCGGTGTCGAGCGAAGTGCTGCGGGTCAAGCTTCCGAAGGCCGCTGAATTCAAGCTCTCGAACGGTCTCACCGTGCTGCTGCTGGAGGATCATCGGCTGCCGCTCGTAACGGCTCGGCTCCTCATTCAGGGCGCCGGCGCGCTGGACGATCCCGCCGATCTGCCGGGCTTGGCAAACGTTACGGCCGCGATGATGAGAGAGGGGACGGCAACCCGGTCCAGCAAGCAGATCGCCGAAGAGACGGAACGTCTGGGCGCCGCGATCAACGTTACTGCCCCGTGGGGATCGGAAGACGCGAATGTCATAGCTTCCGGCCTGAGCGACAATCTGGACCAATGGCTGCCGCTGGCCACCGACATATTGCTGAATCCTTCCTTTCCGCAAAGCGAATTGGACAAGTTGAAACAACGCATGAAAGTGCAGTTGCGGCAACAACGTTCTTCGCCGTTCTTCCTGCTGCAGGAGCGCTTCGACCGTGCGGTGTACGGCAATCATCCGGCCGCGATCACGGCGCCCACTCCACTGTCGCTCGACAAGCTGACGCCCGAAATGCTGGCCAAATGGCACTCTGAGCGCTATGTTCCCGAGAACGCGCTGCTGGGCGTGGCGGGTGACGTTCGGCTGGATACTTTGAAACAGCTGCTGCACGCGCTGCCGGAATGGATGCCGGGATCGGCCAAACCGGCTCTCACTGCTGCCACTAAGCCCGTGAGCGGCCGACGGATTTTCGTGGTGGATCGTAGCGGCTCGGTGCAGACCGACGTCGCGATGGGCAATATCGCAGTGGATCGGCTGGATCCTGATTACGTCGCGATGGTGGTGATGGACCGGATCGTCGGCGGCGGGGCATCGGCGCGGCTGTTCATGAATCTTCGCGAAGTGCACGGTTATACTTACGGCGCCTATAGCCATTTGATCGCGCGCGAATACGCCGGGCCCTGGACCGCGCAAGCCAGCATGCGCACCGATGCAACCGGCGGCGCCATGACCGAGTTCATGAACGAGATCAATCGCATTCGCGATCAAGCGGTGACGCCGTCGAGCTCGAGGAGAACAAGCGCGCCATCGTAGCCGGCTTTGCGCTTTCGCTGGAGCGTCCCGATCAGCTGCTGGATTACGCGATGCAGTTGAAGGTCTATCATCTGCCGCCCGATTACTGGGATACTTATCCGGCCAAGGTGATGGCGGTCACAGCCGAGCAGGTGCAGCGCGTGGCTCGCAAGTACATTCTGCCGGACAACCTCCAGATCGTGGCGGTCGGCGATGCCGCGAAGATCAAACCGGTGCTGGATAAATACGGGCCAGTGGAAGTCTACGATACCAACGGGAATTTGAAAGCCACGCCGTAGCGGGCCGCGAATCATGGAATACCGCATCGAACGGGACACGATGGGTGAAATGCGCGTTCCGGCGGATGCGCTTTACGGAGCGCAAACGCAGCGCGCGGTTGAAAATTTTCCGATCAGCGGGCTGCGTTTTCCACGAGCGTTCATCCGCGCGCTGGGGCTGATCAAGAGCGCGGCTGCGCGCGTGAATGGACGGCTCGGTCAATTGCCGCCCGATCTCGCGGCGGCCATCGAGCAAGCCGCCGAAGAAGTGGCGGCGGGCCAGCACGACGATCAGTTCGTGGTCGACATTTTCCAGACCGGCAGTGGAACGTCGACCAACATGAATGCCAACGAAGTGATCGGGCATCTGGCGAAGGCGCACCCGAACGATCATGTGAATCGCGGGCAATCGAGCAACGACGTGATTCCGTCGGCGATTCACGTATCGGCGGCGCTGTTGGTGACGAGAAGACCTGCTGCCGGCGATGGAAGGTCTGGCGGAGACGCTGCGCGAGAAGGCCGACGAGTTTCAGTGAGATCGTCAAGATCGGGCGGACGCATCTGCAGGATGCGGTGCCGATGCTGCTGGGCCAGGAGTTCTGGGGCTATGCGGCGCAGGTGGAGAAGTGCGCGGGCCGGATTCGCGCCGCGCTCGAAGGGATCTACGAACTGCGCGCTGGGCGGTACGGCGGTTGGAACGGGATTGAATGCGGTTCCTGGTTTCGCGGCCGCGCGTGATCGCCGAAATTGCGCGCACGAACCGGCCTGCCGTTTCGCGAGGCTCGCAATCATTTCGAAGCGCAGGCGGCGAAGGACGCGCTGTCGTTTCTGAGCGGCGCGCTGAAAACATACGCCGTCGCGCTGACCAAAATCGCGAACGACATTCGCTGGCTCGCTTCGGGACCGCGCTGCGGGATCGGAGAGTTGAAGCTGCCCGAGACGCAGCCGGGTTCGAGCATCATGCCGGGCAAAGTAAATCCGGTGATCGCCGAAAGCTTGCTGATGGCGTGCGCGCAGGTGATCGGGTATGACGCGACCATCACGTGGTGCTGCGCGGCCGGAAATTTCGAGCTGAACGTGATGATGCCGGTGATGGCGTACGATCTGCTGGAGTCCATCGAACTGCTCGGGAGCTGCCGTCGCGCAATTTCGAGGAGCGGGCGATTCGGGGTTTGGAGGCGGATGCGGAGCGGGCGTCGGGTTTCGTCGAGCAGTCGCTCGCGATGTGCACGGTGCTGGCGCCGGAGATCGGGTACGAAAAAGCCGCGGCGATCGCGAAGGAGGCTTATCGGACCGGCCGCACGGTGCGCGAGGTGGCCCGGGAAATGAGCGGGTTGCCGGATCATCGGCTCCATGAGTTGCTGGACGCTCGCAGGCAGACCGGTATTTAGCAGTTGGCGCGGGAATTCCGGCAATAGATTATAGATAAAGCCGAATTTAGCCGATAAGTTTACGAGAGGCGATATGTGAGCAGTTGCCATCCCGTTATCCTCAAAGACCTATCGAAAGTGCCGCCCTTTCCACCAGTGGCGGCCAGACTGCTCGCGCTGTTGAAAGATCCGGACATCGACGTTGGCGAGGTGGCCGAAATCATTCGCAATGATGTCAAGCTCACGGCGCGCCTGCTGCAGAGTTCCAACTCAGCTCTATTTTCTATAAACCAGCCGGTCAATAATGTGGCTCAAGCGATTGCGCTGCTGGGGTTCGAACGGACGCTGCAGATTGCGCTCATGAATGCGACGGCCGCGTATACCAAGCGAGGGTCTAGCACGGTGGAACTGCTCAGTTGCTGGCAACATTCCATGGCAACGGCGCTGATTGCCGACGAAATCGCCAAGTCCTGCGAGGTTTGCGCCCAAGCTACTTTCAGCGCCGGCATTCTACATGACATCGGCCGCCTGGGCCTGATCGCCGCGTACCCGCGAGTGTATGAACGCATCATGCGCGGGGCTGCCAGCGGATCTTGTCTCGATCTCCTGGACTTCGAACGGGAGCACTTTAGCATCGATCATGCCGAGGCCGGGCGGCTGCTGGCTGAAACTTGGGATTTGCCGGAAGAGTTCCGTATCATCGCCGGACGACATCATGACCGGTGCGAAGGTACGGGAGCTCGATTTGCTCCGGATTATACACTTGGCCTGCCGCCTGGCGGATGCCTTCGGATACGGTATGTTCCCGGCGCCGGAAGAGAGCAATATCGAGGTGATCCTGGCGGAGCTGCCGCAGCGGGCCCGGAAACATTTTCTAAAGAATCCTGAGGAATTGCGCTCTCAGATCGAGAGGCACATCAGCGCGGCGGTATAGCCAGCCCGGTTCCGCGGCTGGGCGGCGCATAAAAGCGAACATGTTCGATATGGCGGGACTCGTTGAGGCGCATCCTGCGCTCGGCGAAACGCTCGACTTCACTTTTTGAAAAAACGAAGCCATGGTCGGCGGGCTCCCAGGGAATCCCTTTGTGTTTGTGGAGTTCGAGGAGGGCGGTAGCGTCACGCAAGTCGCGCTGCTCGCGTTCGCGGCGCTCGGTTTGGATGGCGCGAAGCTGGGTGAGCGTTTTTTGGAACTGGCGGGAGAGGCGCTGGCTGTGCAGGCTCAGGGAGGCGAGGGCGCGGTGGGCGTCGACGATGTCGAAGGTCATAGACGGATTCGAGCCGGGGTCACAAATCGTGCTGAAGGGGCGGAGCGTCGGCGCGGGTGAGGAGTTGGGCTTCCAGCAGCGGGATGCGGTTGAGGCGCCAAGCGGTGTTGGCAAGCTCGTGGACGAGGTGGGTTTCGGTGGGAGTGGCGGGCTGGTACTCGGCGAGGAATTGCTGGATGTGGCGCTCGAAGGCGGCGAGGTCCTCGGAGGGGAGGACGGCGGTGCGGCTGGTAAGGCCGTGCTGGAGGGCGTTGAGGGACGCGCGGAGTTTGCCGGCGGGGGAGCGGGGGCCGGTGGAGCGCAGGGAGTTGGCGCGGTTGATGGCGGCGCGGTCGAGTATGGCGAATGCGGCTGCTGACATGTGGGTACCTCCAATGTTGAGATAGCATGAGGCCGGGCGCGGGGAGCGTGTGGGTCGCGGGAGGTTGTTGATGGGGAAGGATGAAAAGGGGAGGGAGGGAGGTGAATGAATTACGCGGGATGACGCACAGCAAAGTCCCGCACTCCTTGCAAAGCCAGTGTCGCCTGTTCTTTAGTGTACTCTGCATACTTGCCATGGGCCGCTTTGTTGCGCAGGTCAAGCCATGCGGTGATGCTTTTCTGATCAAGCTTCGAGTAGACTGTGGCCCCGGCGAGTTCAGAATTGATCCCGTCAGCTTTCTTTGGTGAACCTCCGCTTTGGGCAAGGGCTATGCCACTTTTTTCGGCCAGCTTACGGAGATGCTCTTCAAGGACAGAACCGACGATAACTGCTGCCGCGTCTTTGTACCCTTGCTCGAGCAGATACTCGGCCATATCGAGAAAGTCAGCGAAAATATCGGCGTGAATGAGACTCCACGACAGATTGCAGATTGCCCGATTCGTAATCGGCTCGAAGTGCCCTCAGTACCCCAGCAAGCGGTGCCACGGCAAGACCTATAGTTCCACCTAGAAACCGCTCGAAAGCCTTTGCATTCTTTATGTAGCTACTACCCGGAGGCGAGAGCCGGTCAATTGCAGCGAAGAGCCGGGCGACAGCCGCGCTGACTTCGTCCTTCGGCAAGTCAGAAAGATCGTCATACTTGGCACGACCCGCCAGTCGCCCGCATTGATCGAGGATGGAATCAATCTGACTGATGATCGCCTTATAATCGATGGACATTCACAGTTCTTTGGACACGCTATCATTCCGCAATAATGCGAATCACGGCTTGCACGCAAGGTGAAGAACGTCCTACGCCACGCTGCCGGTGGCGGCGGTCCAGACCGGGGATTCCTCGGCGGCTTTATGGCCGTGCGGGGGCGAAACGATGATGGGCAGGATCATGGCGAGGGTCATCATCCCGGCGATCAGGTAGAGCGCCTGCGTATAGCCGCCGGTGGATTCGCGCAGGTAGGCGAACAGGAACGGGCCGAAGGCGGCGGGGATGGCCCAGGGCAGCAGCATCAATCCAAAGATCGGGCCGACGTGGCGGGGACCGAAATAGTCGGCCGCGAAGGCCGGGGTGATTCCGTAGGCGCCTCCGTAGCACATCACGATGATGAACGTCGAGATGGTCAGCAGCGCGGGCGATGAGATGAAGTGGTAGGTCCAGAACAGCACCGCCTGCACCAGATACATGGTGAAGAACGCGGTGCGCCGGCTGGTCAGGTCGGAAAACCAGGCCCACGCCACGCGCCCGATTCCGTTGCCGATGCTGATGACGCCGACCAGAGTGGCCGCGACGACGGCGCTGACCTTGCCCATCTCCTGAAAGATGGGCGCGGCTTGGGAGACCACCGAGAGTCCCGCCATGGTGTTGATGGACATGAGTCCACAGAGCGCCCACCATTGCCAGGTGCGCAGCGCTTCGCCGAGCGTGAAGTCGCGATCGCAACGCTGGGAGAGTTGCGCGGTGGTGGGCCGCCATCCGGCAGGATGCCAGCCTTCGGGAGGGTTTCGCATGAACAGCGCCGAGAGCACGGCGACTACGCCGAAAGCGACGCCGAGATAGGCGAAGGTGGGCATCAGGCCGACGGTTTGCATGAGCCGGCCGGCCATGGGCGCGGCGATCAGGGCCCCGACGCCGAAGCCTCCGACGGCGATGCCGGTGATCAGGCCGCGGCGGTCGGGAAACCATTTGACGAGAACCGCGATGGGAACGATGTAGCCGATGCCGAGGCCGGTGCCTCCGATGACGCCGTAGGCGAGATAGAGCAGCCACAGTTTGTGGGCGGAAAAGCTGGACAGAAAGACGCCGCCGCCCCAGAGCAGACCGCCGATGACGGCGACGAGCCGGGGGCCGAGCCGGTTCAGAAAGAGGCCGCCGATGCGCGGCCATGCTGCCGAGGAAGAACCAGCAGATGTTGAAGGTGAAGGAGACCTGGGCGATGCTCCAGCCGAATTCCTTCACCAGCGGGATGCGGAACACGCTCCAGGCGTAGGCGGCGCCCAAGGCCATTTGCAGGCATACGCCAGCGACTGCGATCCACCATCGATTGATTGCGTGCATGAGGTCTCCCTTCGCTGCCTTCAGAACCGCGGCAGGTGGCTCAATAGATCGTAGCTGTTTCCGTAGCCCGGTAGTTGAACGGTCTGGACGGGGCGCCAGTGGCGGTCGAGAGCGCCGACGTAGCGGGTGTCGGAACGGTCGCCGCCCATCAGGATCAAATACAAGCCGCGCTGCGGGTAGGCAAGCAGCTCATATTGCCGTTGGCCGGAGTCGTCATGCCAGCGTTCGCGGGCGGGCGGGCCGAGTTTGCGCAGGATGGACGAATAGTCGTCCTGGGAGCTCAAGGTGATCGCGCTCTGCGAAACGGGGGAGTAGAATGCGCGAGTGGCGATCACGCCGCCGCGAAACAGGCTGATGGCTAGCACGCATCCGACAACTCCCAGTGCGACGCCGCCCAAGACCACTTTGCCGAGACGCGATTCAGCGCCGGTCTCCAAACGAATCCCGATCACAGGCGCGAGCTTGCCGGAGTATTCCATGGGCCGGGCGTATGGCCAATCGTTGACGGCGCGCGGCATTTCGATCACGCGGCGTCCGGCGGGAAGGGCCATGCCGGCACGATACTCCAGTTCCTTCAGCAAACCGACGATCATGACGGGCGCGTCGACGCGCGAGATATCGCCCAGATAGCGCCGGGGCACCGAGATTTCCTCGCTGGTTTTGGTGTTGCGGACCAGCACCTCGGACCAAGTGGCGCTGCGGTAGACCCACTCGTTGTGCTTTACGTTGAGGATGGCGGGATAAAAAGAGAAGCGCCGGTTGCCGATCTGCGCCAGTGGGGGAGGGATGGCCGGAACCGACATCCCTTCTATCTTAGCTCGGCTATCTTAGCTCGGCAGACCCCTGTTTTATCGCGGGAGCCGGCGGCTTGGGCGCTCCGGACTCGTCTTTCGGCTTGGTCCTTTTGTGGAACAGCTTTTCGTGAATGTCGGGCCAAAATTCAGGCAAAATGTTGCCCAGCGCCGAGGAGATGAGGCTGGTTCCGAAGCGGGAGGCCACCTCGGTTGCGTTGACGCTCGAAGCTGGGTAATAGGCATTGGACAGCCCAATGCCCATCGCCATTCCGATGGTCTGCGGAGTAGCTAAACCGGTCCGTTCCCCGGTCGGTGCGGGTAATCACCACGCGGGTAAGCGCATAGCCGAAGCGGTTCCAGATACCGTACTGCGGACCTCGACGGAAGTAACGCGGGTCTTCGTGAAACGCCGCAGCCAGCAAAACGCCTCCGAAGAAATTCTGGCTGGTCAGATCCGTCATGGCAGCGCCGAAGCGCTCGCCGTAGGGTCCCCATCCTTCGCCGTACTTGGGATCACCATTGTGGGCCTGCGATATCCCAGCGCCCAAGGCAGCCGCGGCGACGGTTCCTGGATCATAGGTCTGTCTGACAAAAAGTACGAACTTTTCGTTGAAAGTGAGCGGTTCGACGGTCTCGTGGGGATCGGAAACGGTTTGGTAGTTGGGGAGAACTCCGAAAATGCGCTGGTACTCGTCGTCAGGCTCCGAAGAAGGCGCGGGGGATGTCTGCGCCGAAACGAGGCCTATGAACAGGGTGGCGAGGCCCGCAAATCTAATCAAAACCGGCAAAAACTTCAATCACCCTCCGCCTCCCCGTGCACACACACTAATCGTCATTTTATGGACGAGCCAGGAGGGGTACAACGTTACATTGCAATCATAGCCTGAAAACGGACACGGCGGCGGTGCACCCTTTGTACGCGACTGGTTAGAATGAGGAAATGGCCGGAGAAGAGAAACCGGCCGCCAGTTTTGAGAGCGGCCTGCAGGAACTCGAGTCGATTGTAAAGGAAATGGAGAGCGCGGATTTGCCATTGGAGCGCGCGCTGGAGCTGTTTGAGAAGGGCATGCGCTTGAGCGAAAGCTGCCGCAAGCAGTTGGAAGAGGCCGAGACGCGTATCGAGATTCTGGTGCGCAAGGGCGACAAGGTTCAGCCGGAGCCGTTCCGGTCCGATAAGACATGACGCTCGCCGATTACCTCGCACACCAACAGGAGCAGGATCGATCACGCGCTGCGGCATTGGGTGCCGGAGGAATCCGTTCCACCGGAATCGATTCACAAGGCCATGCGCTACAGCCTGTTCGCGGGCGGGAAGCGGATACGTCCGGTTTTATGCATGGCGGCGGCCGAGGCGGTTTCGGATTCGCCGGCGGGATCGAGTCGGCGGCCTGCGCGCTGGAATTGATCCACACCTATTCCTTGATCCACGATGATCTGCCGGCGCTCGATAACGACGATCTGCGGCGCGGCCGGCCCACCTGTCATAAGGTGTTCGGCGAGGCGATCGCGATCTTAACCGGGGACGCTCTGCTCACGCTCGCGTTTCAAGTGCTGTCGCAACTGGAGTGCGCGGCCCAATGCCGGGTCCGGTTGATCGAGGAATTGGCGACGGCCGCGGGAACGGTGGGCGGCATGATCGGAGGCCAGGTGTGCGATCTGGAAGGCGAAGGGAAACCACCCGACGCCGCGCTGCTGGATTCGATTCACCGCGCCAAGACCGGCGCACTCCTGCGGGCCAGTCTGCGAATGGGCGGAATCTATGCGGAAGCGACTGAGGATCAGTTGAACGCGCTATCCTGCTTTGGCGAGCACGTGGGGCTGGCTTTTCAGATCGTCGACGATGTTCTGGATGTGGAACAATCGTCGGAAGCGCTCGGCAAAACCGCCGGCAAGGATGCGCAGCAGCACAAGATCACATTCCCAGCCGTTTATGGTTTGGAGCGATCGCGGCAGATGGCGGAACAACAACGTCTGGCTGCGCATCAGGCGCTGCGGCCGCTCGGCGGGCGCGCGGAACGCTTACGGCAATTGGCCGACCTCATTGTGCAACGCAAGGCGTAGCGTCTATCACGCCGAGGCGCCAGGTCTTCGCTCCATGAAACAATTGAACCGCCTCGATTTAGAACTGGTGGAGCGCGGGTTGGTGGAATCTAGAGAGAAGGCACG
Source organism: Bryobacterales bacterium (assembly GCA_963732175.1). Lineage (GTDB taxonomy): Bacteria > Acidobacteriota > Terriglobia > Bryobacterales > Bryobacteraceae > Palsa-89. The sequence goes on from CAVSYF010000014.1 coordinate 16,063, forward strand.
AGCGCTCATCCTCGCCGGACAGGTGCTTGTGGACGGGCAAAAGGTCGACAAAGCCGGCCAGCGGGTCGGCGGCGATGCGCGCATCGAGCTGGTGTCGCAGCCGAGATACGTCGGCCGGGGCGGGTTGAAGCTGGAAGCCGCGCTGGAACATTTTGCGATTCCGGTGGCGGGCAAGGTATGCCTGGATATTGGCGCTTCCACAGGCGGATTTACCGACTGCCTGCTGCAGCGCGGCGCGGCGCGCGTCTACGCCATCGACGTCGGAACCGGCCAGCTCGACTGGAAATTGCGGAACGATCCGCGCGTGGTGGTGGCCGAGCAGGTCAATGCTCGGTATCTCGACCGCGAGCAGGTGCCGGAGCCGATCGAGCTGGCGGTGTGCGATGTGAGTTTCATCTCGGTCACGCTGATCCTGCCGGCGATCGTGCCACTGCTTGCGCAGAACGCGGAAATGGTTATTCTGGTAAAGCCGCAGTTCGAACTCGAAAGGCAACAGGTACCTCGAGGAGGCGTTATTCGCGATCCCGCACTTCATCAGCAGGCCTGCCGTCGCGTGGAGGATGCCGTCCGCCAGCTCGGCTTTCAAACGCCAGATCATTCCATCGCCGGTGCTAGGCGCGGAAGGTAACCAAGAGTTCCTGCTCTATGCCAGACATTAAGCTGGTCGGCATTATGGCCAAACCGGGGATACCGCAGGCCTCGGCCATCATGCCGAAACTGGTCGCGTGGCTGGCGGAGCGCGGGGTCGAAGCCCGGCTGGACATAGAAGCTGCTCGATATTTCGAAGGCGCTCAGGGCATGCCGCGCGTTGAAGTTCCCGAAGGAACGCAGCTGGTGATTGTTTTAGGCGGCGATGGAACGCTGCTGTCGGCGGCTCGCGCGGTGGCGGGGCGTGAGATCCCGATCTTTCCGGTGAACATGGGCGGACTCGGATTTTTGACGGCCATCACGCTCGATCAACTCTATCCGGAGCTGGAGCGCGCGCTGCATGGCCAACAGCGCGTGGTGCCGCGGCGCATGTTGCATGCCACTCTGGTTCGCGAAGGGCAGACCGTGAAATCCTTCGAAGCGCTCAATGACGTCGTGATCACCAAGACCGAAATCGCCCGCATGATCGAGGTGGAGGCCTACGTCGACGGGCAATATCTGAGCAACTTCAAGGCCGATGGACTCATCATCGCGACGCCCACCGGGTCGACGGCGTATTCGTTATCGGCGGGCGGCCCGATTCTGTTTCCGGCGGTCGCTGCGATTTGCATCACGCCGGTTTGCCCGCATATGTTGACCAATCGGCCGGTGCTGGTTCCCGATACCAGCGCGATCGAGATCGTGTGCCGCGCGTCGGGCCACGAGGCGTTTCTTACCGTGGATGGGCAGGTGGGCGAGCCGCTGCTGCGCGACGATCACGTGGTATGCAAGAGCTCGCCGCATAGCGTCCATTTGATCCGTCCGCCGAAGATGTTTTTCTTCGACGTGCTGCGGGAGAAGTTGAAGTGGGGCGAGCGGTAGCGGGGGTTATAGGCCCTCGCACTTAAGTCAGCATCTGCTCGGTATTGCCGATGACAAAGTGCTCCTCGCTCCCGGGACGAAAAAATCGCCACGCCTCATTTTTGGAACTGTCCGGAAAAATGTGCAGGCAAATACTGTCACCAAGGTCAATCTGAAGTCCACCATAAATGTCGGTCAGCGATCGCTTGGACGACGAGGCCATTGGTCGAATTCACCAACGAGCGCGTGCTAGGATCGTATCCCCGCAAAAGTCTGGAACAAGTTCTTCTCTTGTAAATTGCGTTCGGACTCGCGGGCTGACTCATCGGGTTGGTCCAGTTGTTCCTCAAAAAAATCCTGGGAGCCTGTCAAGATTTTCCCGGCCTGAACAATGCGCCATGGACACTGGATGTGTAAGGCATACTCTCCAAAGTGCCCTTTCCATTGGGGTGTGGCCGTATGCTCCCAAAATGGAAGCACCTTCATGTTGCCCGCGTTTCGGGCGATCGAGAGTGGTAACCCAATGAGCGGCTTAAGCGCGTTCGAGATGGTCGCTTCGATATCGCGCATCAGCGCTTTTTTACGCGTACGCTGGTTGCGGCACGCCCGCTTTCACATACCACGGCTTGGCGGTTTTGATGGCGGCGTTCACGGCGTTGATGTTCTTCACGCCTTCGGTGCCAGCCAATCTTCCAGAGCTTTCACGCCCTGCTTGGCGTAGACCGGGATGCCTTCCTTCCAGGTCGCGCGTCCGCATAGCACGCCCGAATAATCCGTGCCCGGCTTCGGCCGCCATGTTCAGCGACTCGATAAACTGCGCGTTGCTGACGCCCGCGCTCAGATAGATGAACGGCTTCTTGGCGACGCTGGCGGCTTTGCGGAAATGATCCAGCGCTTCTTCGCGCGAGTACGCCTTCTGGCCCTTGAACACGCTGCTGCCTTCGACGAAATTCGCATTGATCGGCACTTCCACCTTGAGCACGTCCACCTTGTACTGCGGCTTGGAAAATTCCTCCATGCTCTGGATCACCACCTCCGGCTTCAGCTTGGCGAACTCGAAGCCTTTCTCGTCGCCGCCCTTGGGATCGTAGCCGACGAATTCCAGGAAGAACGGGATCTCGTTGGTCTTCGCACTCGGCGCCGATGCGCTCGATGAACGCATGCTTGATGTCGTTGACGGGCGCGTCGTCGAAAGGCGAGTAATAGATCAGGATCTTGACCGCGTCGGCGCCCCAGTCCACGATGCGCTTGGCCGAAACATGCGGCAGCAGGTCCGGCAGGCGGCCGGGCTTGGTGTTGTCGTAGCCGCTCTCTTCGTAGGCCAGCAGCAGGCCGGCGTTGGACGACGCGCCTTGGCGGCGGGCAGCCCGATACTCGGGATCGAGCAGGATGGCGCTGGCGTGCGGCGTCAGAACTTTCGACACCGCGACTTTGAACTCGCTCATCATCTCCTTGGTCACCTGGTCGGCCGGAACGCCCTTGGCGCTGGCGAGGGACTTCTGCAGGCTGCCGCGCTGATCCATGGCGGCGGCGGCGATGACACCGTGCTTGTTGGAAAGCGCCTTCATGTTGCGCACTTTGCCTTCGGATAGACTCATGGTTTCTCCTCGTTGTTCCAATTTGAATCTCCGCTACCGGGCGGATGCTGTCATTTCACCGAGCCGCCGGAAATAAATTTGAGCGCGTTCCACATCGCGAAGGATCTGGCTCTTCAGCGCTTCCGGGCTCTCAAACTTGCGTTCCTCGCGGACCCAACGGAGAAATTCCACCGAGATTCGTTGCGGTGATGGTCCGTGCAATGAGGATAGCAGATACGTTTCCACCGTGAGCTGATGGCCGTCGAACGTGGGATTGTATCCGACATTCGTGATGGAGGGCCACTCTCGCGCGCTTTCCAGGTCGCGGGTTCGCGTCACGTAGACGCCGGTTTTGGGCAATGCCTCGGCACTGGTTTCGAGGTTGAGAGTGGGGACGGTTTGCTTCGCGCCGCGTCCTGCGCCATGCACCACTTTTCCTTCGAGGGCATAAGGCCGCCCGAGCATACGGCACGCGAGCGAAACGTCGCCCGCCGCGATGAATCGCCGGATCACGGTGCTGGAGATGATGCGATGACGCCACACCACGGCCTCGACAATCTCGGTCTCGAAGCTGTACTTCGCGCCCAGTTCCTCGAGCGTCGTGACGTCGCCGGCCGCCCGATGCCCGAAGCGGAAATTGTCGCCAATGACGACGGCCCGCGCGCCGAGCTTGTCCACCAGAAGTTCGCGAACAAACTCTTCAGGCGAGTAATTCGCGATGTCGCGCGTGAACGGCAGGATCAAAACTTCGTCGATGCCGTACTCTTCCATCAGCCGCGCGCGCTGCTCGGGAGTAGTGAGCAGGTGCGCCGCCTCGGCCGGCGCGACCAGTTTGGTGGGGTGAGGATCGAAGGTGAGCGCGGCCGCTTTCCAGCCCTCCTCGCGCGCCATGGCGATCACTCGCCGCAGAATTTCCCGATGGCCGCGATGCACGCCATCAAAGTTGCCGATGGTGATGGCGCACGGGCCGAAGTCGGCCGGAAGCTCCGCCAAACTCCGGTAGATCATCGCGACTCCTCGGCGACGTCGATCTCCAGCCCGTCGTAGGCCAAGCGGACATGCGGCGGCAGCTTCTGCTCGGTCGATTCGTGCGCCAGATCGTGGCAGATGTGCGTGAAGAACGCGCGGCGCGGCGCCAGCTTGTCTACCGATTGCAAGGACCGCTCCACGGTGGAATGCGTGGGATGCGGGCGGTGCCGCAGGGCATCCAGAAACAGCACATCCAGGCCGCACAACTGCTGCATCGCTTCTTCGGGAATGTCGCTGTGATCGGTTAGATAGGCCGCGCGCCCAAATCGAAACCCATACACGCTGCCCTTGCCGTGCATGAGGCGAATGGGCATGAACGGAAGCCCGAACAGCTCGATGGGTGCGCCGTTGAATGCGTGTGGCGTCAGGCGGGGACGCGAGGATTCCGTCTTATTCGTGTCGAAAATATAACGGAAACAGCGGCAGATATTTTCCAAATGCTCAGGCGCGCCGTAAATTGGAATTTCGCCGCCTTGCTTGAAATTGAACGGACGTACATCGTCCAGGCCCATGATGTGGTCCGCGTGCGAGTGCGTGAATAGGATGGCGTCGACCCGCGGGATTTGCGCCCGTAGCGCCTGCTGCCGGAAGTCCGGCGTGGTGTCGATCAGGACGCCATGCTCGCCATATTGAATGTAGATGGACGGCCGCAGCCGTTTGTCGCGCGGGTCATCGGAGTGGCACACGGCACAACGGCATCCGATGGTGGGAATACCAACGCTGGTGCCCGAGCCGAGCACCGTGATCTTGAAGGACTCGGCCATCTACCCGCCCGCCTGCTCTTTCGATTCGGTCGCCGCGGCGGGAGCATCAGGCTGGACCGCCTTCTGCTTTTGATGCTGCTCCACGGCCTGCACGAACCGGAATCGCAGCTCGGTCAGCGCGTTTTCCACCGCCCGCTGTTCTTCCAGGCTGAGATTCCCGCGAGTTTTTTCCTGCAGCATCGCGAGCACGTCGATGGTATGCCGCGCAATTGGAAAATTGGGCTCGGACCGCTCGTTTTCCTCGCCGAAATGCAGGATGCCGAGGTGCACTTCCGTTTGGGTTTTCAGCGACAGCACCAGAAACTCGAAGGTGGCGGGAGGCAGCGGAAATTCCTGATCGCTCATTGCACTTCTATTTTATCCGCTCCCGCCGTCCGAGCCGGTCCGCCATGGTGCGATAGACTGGGGTTTCCACCACTAGAATGCCGTCTGATCGAACCACAACCGGGGAACGATTCGAGCGCCTGGTCGCGATCATGGCGCGGCTGCGCGCGCCCGGCGGCTGCCCCTGGGATCGGGAACAGAACTTCGACACCATTAAGCCTTATCTGATCGAAGAAACGTACGAGGTGCTGGACGCGATCGACCGGCGCGATTGGCCGCATCTGGCCGAGGAGCTCGGCGACCTGATGCTGCAGGCGGTCTTCTTTGCCGAGATGGCTTCTGAAGAAGGCAAATTCCGGATCGACGATTCGCTGGATGCCATTAGTGAAAAGTTGATTCGACGGCATCCACACATCTTTGCCGATGCGACTGCGAAGACCGCCGATGACGTGAAGCGCCGCTGGGACGAGATCAAGGCGGAGGAAAAGAAGAGCAAGGGCGAAGCTCCGAAAGGGCGCCTGGAAACCGTTCCGCGCAACCTTCCGGCATTGATGGAGGCGCAGCAGATCAGCTCGAAAGCCGCGGCCACCGGCTTTGATTGGGAGAACGCCGAGCAGGTGCTCGATAAGCTGGACGAAGAGCTACACGAGCTGGCCGAGGCTCGCCAGACTGGTTCGCAGGAAGAACGCGAAGGCGAGATCGGCGACCTGTTGTTCGTGCTGGTAAATTTAGCGCGTTTCTTAAAAGTCGATCCCGAGCAGGCGCTGCGCAAAACCAACGCAAAATTCCGCACACGGTTCGCCTATCTGGAGAGCCGCGCGAAGCTTCCGGGCGCGACGATCGGGGAGATGGAAGCGCTTTGGCAGGAGGCTAAGTCGATTGAAACCTGTGAAACCTGATCCCAGCCGGCCGAAAGTGGACGTCCGTCCGCTGACGGAGCTTCCGGAATTTCGCGATGCCGTCCAGCTCCAGAAAGAGATTTGGGGCTTCGAGGATATTGACGTTTTGCCGCTGCGCTTTTTCGTCGTCGCGTCGAAGATCGGCGGGCACATTCTGGGAGCCTACTACAGCGACCGGATGATCGGGTTTTGTCTGGCGATTCCGGGTTTGAAGCAGGGCAAAGCTTTTCTGCATAGCCATATGCTCGGCGTGCTGCCTCAGTATCGCGATAAGGGGGTCGGCCGCAAAATGAAACTCATCCAGCGCGACGAGGCGCTGGGGCGGGGAATCGATCTGATCGAATGGACCTTCGACCCGCTTGAAGTCAAGAATGCGTACTTCAATATCGAAAAGCTAGGCGCGATTGTGCGGCAGTATCGCCCGAACCAATACGGAACCACCACCAGCGCGCTGCAGGGCCGGCTGCCGAGTGATCGGTGCGTCGCCGAATGGTGGCTGTGGACTCCGCGCGTCAAGGCCATCCTCGCCGGGCAACCATTGGAGCGCACTAAGGTGGAGGCGCGCATCCCTCTTCCGTTGGACATGCCGGAGATTCGTTTGCAGAATCCGGAGCGGGCGCGTGAGTTTCAGCAGAAGGCCGCCGATCAGTTCCTGGCTTCCTTCGGGCGCGGGCTGGCCGTGATCGGATTCGAAAAGTCGGCCGATACCGGGACCTACCTTTTAGGGAAATGGGATTCGAAGTAGAGCGAATTACGCTACGCGAGATCCGGCTGCCGCTGGTCCATTTTTTCGAAACCAGTTTTGGACGGACCCACGAACGCCGCATGGTGCTGGTGGAAGTTTCCTCCGGCGGCGTTTCCGGTTGGGGCGAAGTCACCTGCGGTGAGAATCCGTTTTACAACGAGGAGTGGACTGAATCGGCGTGGCTGATTTTGCGCGATTATGTCGCGCCCCGCGTGCTCGGCCAGACGTTTGAAAGCGCCGCGGGCGTTGGTGCGCGGTCCGCTCACATTCGCGGGCATCTGATGGCGCGCGGCGGGTTGGAAGTTGCTGTTTGGGATTTGGAGGCGCGGCTCGCCGGACGGCCTTTGTACCAGCACATCGGCGGGGGCGCGCGGCGCGAGATACCGTGCGGCGTATCGATCGGCATTCAGGACTCGGTGGCGCAGCTTTTAGACAAGATCGAGACCGAGCTTGCGGCCGGTTATCAGCGCATCAAAATCAAGATCAAGCCCGGTTGGGATGTGGATGTCGTTCGCGAAGTGCGGCGGAAATTTCCGGACATTTTGCTGATGGCCGATGCTAATTCCGCCTATACGCTTCGCGACGCGGCGCGGCTGAAATGTTTGGACGAATTCGGGCTCATGATGATCGAGCAGCCGCTGGCGCATGACGAAATCATCGATCACGCCAAGTTGCAGGCGCAGCTTCAGACGCCGATTTGCCTGGATGAATGCATCCGCTCGGCGCACCAGGCCGAGCAGGCCATCGCGATGGACGCGGGCCGGATCATCAACATCAAGCTGGGGCGCGTAGGCGGTTTCGCCGAAGCCAAGCGGGTCCACGATGTCGCGCAAAAGGCCGGTATTCCGGTGTGGTGCGGCGGGATGCTGGAAGCGGGCATCGGCCGGGCGCACAACATCGCGCTCGCAACTTTGCCTAACTTCACGCTTCCCGGCGACGTGTCGGCGAGCAAGCGCTATTGGACGCGCGACATTATCCAGCCGCCGGTGGAGGTGACGCCGCGGGGGACGATCGCGGTTCGCGATGAGCCCGGATTCGGCTATGAGCTTGATCGCGATTTTCTGGATTCTATTACGGTGCGTCAGGAAACGTGTGTCTGAGCTGGTGCTGGTGACGGGCGCGTCCAAACGCATCGGCCGGGCGATCGCGTTGGCGTTGCACGCCGCCGGCTATCGGGTCGCGATTCACTACAACACTTCGGAAAAAGATGCACGTGCGACTGCCGAAGAGTGCGGCTCGGCGGAGCTGTTCCGCGCCGATCTAGAAAGCGTCGACGAGATTCGCAAGATGTTCGGCGAGGTGGAGCAGCGCGCCGGGACGCTGTATGGATTGGTCAATAATGCGGCGCGATTCCAGCGTCGCGATCCGCTCGAAATGACCGAAGCGGATTGGGATTTTATCCATAGCGTGAATTTGAAGGCCACGTTTTTCTGCTGCCAGCAAGCGGCGCTGCTCATGAAGAAAACGGGCGCAGGTAGAATCGTGAACATCAGCTCGCTCGGCGGAATCCGCCCGTGGGCCGATCACGCGCACTACTGCGCTTCGAAAGCCGGAGTGATCATGCTGACCAAAGCGCTCGCGAAATCGTTCGCACCGGAAATATCGGTGAACTCGGTTGCGCCCGGCGTGATTCTCTCTTCGCCGGAAGAGCCGCGCACTCAGGATATGATCGCAGCGACACCGGCCAAGCGGCGGGGAACACCGGAAGAAGTGGCGGGCGCGGTTCTGTACTTTTTCAACGCGTCGAATTTCATCACCGGCCAAGTGCTGGCTGTCGACGGCGGTCTCAGCCTGCGTTAGTCGCGAGAGCTACGCGATTGGCCAGTCCTATTCGACCGTGACCTTGGTGCCCTTTTGATTGTGCTGCGACAGATTATCAATGCGGGCATCCAGCATGCTGCGTATGCCCTTGAGCCACTCGATGCGGGCGTTGCGGAAGTGGTCGCGAGTGTTTTCCGGCCACAGATGATCGAGGAACGCCTGGATCTGGGGCGCGGCGACGCTGCAAAAGAAGCAGCCAGGGCCATGGGCGGTGGTTTGTTTTTCTTCCATACTTAGCCTTCTTTCATCTCCACTGTTAACATTTTATGCTCTAGCGTGGCGCGCGTGGGAGTGAGCGCGGCCATGGAGGTGGGCAGTCCGATGTGGCGGCGCAGCGTGCCGATCTCCACCACCAGTTCGTCGCCCTTCTTGAAAAGGCCAACTTCGCCCTTGGCCGCGAACGGCAGGTTCAGGCGCACTTCGTAATGCGAGTTGTGTTTTTCGAAAGTGTACGGAGCCTCGGTACGGGTGACGGCGGCGGGATCTTCGGTAGAAGTGTACAGCGCGTCAGCGAGCTCGTACAGCCGGTCGCGCCCCAGTACTTCATGAGTGAACAGAGGGACGCGCTTCATCGGAACGGGTGCGAAGTATTCTTCGATTTCATCCAGAATCTTGGCCTGCGAGGCGCGCCACTGATCGAACCAGGTATCAGTTATGGCCTCCGGCAGCACTCGATTGGCGATGATGCCGTCGACAGTGAGGCCGTGCAGTGAAAAATAGACAAACGCCCGCTGCGTTTCGCGCAGCACCATCTTTTCGGGATTGGTGACCAGCCGGACGCTGGTGATCTTGGAATCTTCGAGCAGTTCCGCGATGCCGTCCAGGCGGCCGAACAAATGCTGGATGTTGGCGAAGTAGTTGTCGGTGGGAAGCTCGACCGGTGAAATCCGGTTGGCCACCGGGCGGACCGCTTTGAGCAAACCCCGCTGAAACGGAAAGATGTGCTTCATGTACCATTCGAGCGTGGTGGGCATGCTGACGAAGCGCATGGATTCGGCGGTGGGCGCGCAGTCCAGCACGATGACCTCGTAGCTCTGCTCGCGGCGGTACTGATTGACGTACATCATCGCGCTCAGCTCTTCCATGCCGGGCAGAATGGCGAGTTCTTCGGCCTCCACTTCGCTGATGCCGGTGGTTCTGAGCACGCTGATGACGTAGGTGGAGATTTCGCGCCAGTGGCGTTTGATTTCCTTCTGGATGTTGACTTCCTGGATGGAGAGGTGGTCGTCGATTTGATACGGCTCGTTGGTTTTTTCGGTGAACAGGCCGGTTTGCAGGTCGAAGGCGTCGCCGAGCGAGTGGGCCGGGTCGACGCTCATGACTAAGGTTGGATAACCGAGCCGGGATAATTGCAGGCCGGTGGCCGCGGCAATGCTGGTCTTGCCGACGCCTCCCTTGCCGCTGAAGAGCAGGATGCGCATGACTTCATTTTAGCGGGCGCGCTGGCGGAGATATTGCACAATCGAATAAGCGGCAAATATGCGGATCAATGTTATCGCGTAAAAATCATATCCTCGGTGTCATTGTTTTGTTCAGCGGCACTCTCGCTTTTGCCCTCTCGTTTACGGTCACTCATGCGGATGGTAGGCCGATCCTTTTCGGCTTTTGTGTGGTGACTGCGGCCGTATGCCTAGCGTTCGCGACAAACAGAAAGGCTATTCTTCTCGCTTTGCTTGGCTTCATCGCGTTAAGAATCGCAATTTCTCTGATCTTCCTTCAGTGGCAATGACATTGAGGCGCCACCGGTCAACCACGAAAAAATCCTGAATATCCGGCTTTCCTTCTCGATAAGCATAGTGTGAGCCGATTCGTGGACAACGCGGTGGAGATCTTCGATGCCGCGGAAAGCGCTGCTCGAAGCGGCCAGGTGCCCTCGGATATGACCATCCTGATCACCGAGGAAGGCGGGATTCACATGCTGGCCGATTCGGATTGGCCGCTCGATTCGCTCCAGGCGCATCACGGAGCGAAAATGGCCTACCGGGTGAGCCAGAACGCGTCCGTTGTGCGCGTCGAGGGGCGGGCCGGGGCTCGCACTTGTCTGTTCGAAACCGCGAAGCCCGAACGGGTGGCGCGGCTCTTGCTCAATAGCACGCTGAGTTATGCCACCGCGCCTCTCCTGCTTCCAGCCTCACAGGCCGGCATCGCGTAGGAACTGCGCCGCGAACCTCTTCCAACCTGGCTAAATCGCGCACAACGCAGCGGGACGCAAATGTTTTTATCCGTTGCGGCTGCGTCACGCGCCGTGCGCTCACAGACCGGCGTCGCGTAGGAACTGAGCCGCTTCCTCCGGCGGGGTGGGATTGATGTAAAAGCCTGCTCCCCATTCGAATCCAGCCACCCGCGTCATGCGCGGAATAATCTCCAGGTGCCAGTGGTAGTAGTCGAGCGCGCCTTCCTGGATGGGCGCGGTATGGATCAGGAAATTATAAGACGGGTATTCCAGCACCTTCTCGATTTTGCGGATAGTTGAGCGCATGGCCCACGCCAGGCTCTGAATCAGACTGGCCTGCACGGTCTCGAAATGCGAGTGATGCGCGCGCGGAAGCACCCAGGTTTCGAACGGGAAGCGCGGGGCGTACGGCGCCATGACCAGGATCTCTTCGGTTTCGAGGATCACGCGGGCTCCATCGCGCGACTCCTGCCGCACCATGTCACAAAACACGCAGCGCTCCTTGAAGGCGTAGTAACGGCGGCCGCCCTCCAGTTCTTCGCGCACTTGAATGGGCACTACGGGCAGTGCAATGAGCTGCGAATGCGTGTGTTCGATCGAGGCTCCAGCCGCCTCGCCATGGTTTTTGAAGAGCAGAACGTACTGCAGGCGCGTGTCGCGCTTGAGGTCCAGAATGCGATCGCGAAAGGCCCAGAACAGGTCTTCGACACGCTTTTCCGGGAGATCGGCGAGCGATACTTTATGGTCCGGGCTCTCGATGATGACTTCGTGCGCGCCGATGCCGGTCATTTGATCGTACAGGCCTTCGCCGGCGCGGTCGAGCAATCCTTCGACGCGCAGAGCGGGGAACTTGTTGGGCACTACTCGCAGACTCCAGTGGCCATTTCCGTTTTCGCGGTAGGAGAGAATTTCGGGCGGGGTCTCGGACTCGTTGCCGACGCAGAAGGGGCACGGGCCGTTGGATGGGGTAAATCCGGGAGCCGGATAAAGTCGCTGGGACGCCTGGCTCGGTTGGTGGAAATGATGACCCAGCGACCGGTCACCGGATCTTTGCGCAGTTGCGGCAAAGTAGAAACCCTTTCTTTCTAATTCTGTACGGGATAGAGTTTGAATTATAGCTTAAACTTCGGCGGCAACGCGTATTCATCCCGCGAGAGAGGGACTGAAGACGTCCCGGAAATGGGTGATGGAGGGCGGCGTGGTGAAGACGACGTTCACGACGTCGAAGCGGACGTTTTGCCAGGGGACGTCGGCATGGCGGGCGTACTCGCGGGCGGCGCGGACCAGGCTAAATTCCTTCTGTTGCCCGATGGCGCGGTCGGGTGCGCCATAAGCGTCGGTCTGGCGCGATTTCACCTCGACGAACACCAGTTGGTCGCCTTCCCAGCCGATGAGGTCGACCTCCCCCGCGCCTGAGTTCATCCGGTAATTGCGGGCGACGATGACGATGCCTGACCGCTGGAGGAAACGGTGGGCGATGTCCTCGCCACGCCGGCCAAGCGCGTGGTCGGGCAGCATATGGCGCTTTTGGGCGTGGTGCCGGAGCAGGTCGGCGAATTCGTAAAGGCGGCCCATCATCGGGATCCCTCTCACTGATCGGCTGCGTCGCCGATTACTTTACAAAAGAGAGGTGTCTGAAGGCGGAGATTAATCTCGGCCGGATTTACTTAATTGCTTCGAATTCGAATTCCATCACTTTGCCGCGGACGACGTAACAAAGGTAGTGTTCCCAAAAGCGACGGAAGCGCGGGAAGTGGTTCACCAGAAATTCGAACCCGAGCCAGCGCCAGAAAGCCAAGAGGCGCACGCGGACCGAGACTTCGCGGAAGCGCGCCGGGCTGTAATAGCCGAAGCCGCCGTGATCGGGGCCGAAGTAGCGGAACGAGAAGCTGTTGAGATGCCAGCGGTGGGTGGGATCGCAGAAGGAGCTGAAGTCGGTGTAGTGCGGGGTGACGAGGAAGATGCGGCCGCCGGGAACGCTCAGCGCGATGAAACTCCTCCATGGCGCGGATGACGTCGGAGACGTGCTCGATGACGTGCACGGCGCGCAGCGCGGCGAAGGAGTTGTCGCGGAAGGGGTAGGGAAAATGGTCCAGGTCGCACAGCACATCGGCGCGGCTGCGCGGATTGCGGTCGATACCGATGGAGCCGGGATACTTGTTGACGCCACAGCCGACGTCGAGGGTGAGCTTGGCGCGATGGGCGGAGCCTACTCCACCGTTTTCAGACATTCCTCCAGTGTATCGACAGCGAAATCGGCTTGATCGCGCGTGATGATGAGAGGCGGGCAGAGCCGTATAGCGCTACGGCCCGCGCCGAGGATGAGCAGGCCACGCTGGAACGCCAGCTCTTCGATCTGGTTGCGCAGTTCGGGCGCGCGGTCTTTGAGATTCTGATCGTGCACGATTTCGATTCCGATCATCAGGCCGAGGCCGCGCACGTCGCCGACATGCGGGAAGCGAGCGGGCCAATCGCGGATGCGATCCAGAATATGACGGCCGATGCGGGCGGCATTAGCGATCAGTTCGCGTTCGAGCAGATCGATGGTGGCAAGCGAAGCGGCGACCGCAACGGGATTTCCGCCGAAAGTGGAGGCGTGCGCCCCGGCGCCCCAGTCCATGATTTCTTCGCGCGCAATGGTTGCGCTCAAAGGCATGCCGCTGGCGATTCCTTTGGCGGAGGCGACAATGTCCGGGATCACGTCAAAGTGGTCGGCAGCCCACATTTTGCCGGTGCGGCCCATGCCGCACTGGACCTCGTCGAACACCAGCAGGATGTCGTGCTTGTTGGCGAGGCACTCCAGTTCCGCGAAAAATGCGGGCGGGGGAATAATGTAGCCGCCTTCGCCCTGGATCGGTTCGACCACGATAGCCGCTACTTCCTCGGCCGGCACCAGAGTGCGAAACAGTTCGTCTTCGATAAATCGGACCGTGGCGACGGCGTAATCTTCCGCGCTCATGCCGGGGGGCCTGCGATACACGTCGGGATACTGGGCGTGGTAGACGCCGGGGACGAGCGGGCCGAATCCTTTGCGCTGTACGACCTTGCTGCCGGTGAGCGAGAGCGCGCCCATCGTGCGGCCGTGGAACGCGCCGGTGAAGGCGATGAATTTGTCGCGTCCGGTGTGATAGCGCGCGAGTTTCATGGCGGCTTCGACTGCTTCGGCGCCCGAGTTGCCGAAGTAGACGCGGCGAGGGACATTGCCCGGCGCAATGGCGGCCAGCTTCTCGCCCAGCTCCACCATGTTCTCGTAGTAGAAATCCGTGCCCGACATATGGATCAGCTGCGCGGATTGCTCTTGGATGGCGCGCACCACTTCGGGATGGCAGTGGCCGGTGGCGGCGACGGCGATGCCTGCGTTGAAATCGAGAAAGCGATTGCCGTCGACATCTTCGATGATCGCGCCCGTGGCCTTGTTTTGCCACCAGAGGGTAGGCGCGCGTGTAGGAAGGTGAGAGCACCTTGCGGTCGCGTTCGATCACCGCCTGGGCGCGAGGGCCGGGGAGCCGCTGAGTCACGATTTGCGGCAGATCCTGGCGGGCGGTTTCGCTGGTCAACATAGTCAGTCTCCTTCTTGGCTATCGGCACTTTTCAGGCCCAACAATAATGCTGAGGAGGGAGCTTGCTAGTCGGATCCGAAGAGGGAAGGGCGCGCGCTGGAGGGCCTGATCATGATGGCCTCTGACTCCAATGTAGCATGCGCCCGAATCGCGTTATAGAAATTCCTTCGGCGGCCCACTCATGACTTCCCGCACTTCGATGGGCATGTTCACGGGCCCGTTCGGTCCGGGCGCCGCCGATGCCCGTGCGGCGATCGCATAGGCTTGCTCGGGAGTCTCCACCTGGACGATCCAATAGCCGGCGAGAAATTCCTTGGTCTCGGCAAACACGCCATCGGTGATGGGAGCGCCGTTCTTCCCGGCCCGCACGACCTTGGCCTGCTTGGGGTCGGCCAGGCCTTCGGCCGTCACGAACTCGCCGGATTCCTGCAGCGACTTGTTGAAAGCCCGCATGAAGGCGATGTGGGCCTGGATGTCCTTCTTCGGCCAGGCGCCGAACGAGTCGTAGGCGTTCCTGGGGCAATTCATGATCAACATATATTTCATAGCTTTTCTCCTCGATTTTCGCACCGCGTGTGCGTTCTCGTAAGTGAGTCGATGGAGGAGGGGCGTTTTCGACAGCCTAGATCATGATATTTGGGTTGGGCGTATGAAAAGGAATCGTTTCTGAAACAGCTAATCCGAGCGGATCGTCTCAATATCGAGGACGTAATTCCTAAATGAAAAAACTTTTAAATTGGCTCGCGATTGGTGTGGCCGCGGCTGGCATGACGGCGATGGCGCAGGATACCGCCAAGCAGGAAGCCAAAAAGGCCGGCAACGATGTGAAGCAGGCTGGCAAGGCGACGGGCCATGCCGCGAAGCACACCGGTAAAGCGGTGGCCAAGGGAACGAAGAAGGGCGTGCACAAAGCTGCCGGCGCGACGGCAAAAGGCGCGAATAAAGTGAAGCAGAAAACCAGCAGCTAGCCCGCTGAGGTTTGCGCGGCGGCGGGGCGCAGATCGCGCAGCACGGCCGACCATCGGTCTTCGCCGCGGCTGGCCGCGTAAGTGTCTTCTTCCACGGAGAACACGGCGTCGGCCCATGCGCCGGCGGAGAGCGCCGAGACGCGACCGGAAAAATTGAAGCCGGTCGAAAAAAGACTGCGTCCGGTTTGGCGCAGATGGATGCGGAGATGTTTCTCTTTCATCCAGACCGGCTCGCCGGCGACCTCGGCGCCAATGAGGGCCAGCACGGGCGGAGGATTGCCGAAGCCGAACGGCGCGAGCGAGAGAAGCTCGGCGACAGCCGGTCCGGTGGTCAGTTCCTTGAGATCCACCACGGCGTCGATGTCCAACTGCGGGCGGAAGTCGGCTGCGCAAAGATGCGAGGCCGCGTAGGCGTTGAGGCGCTGCCGGAACTCCGGCACCAGCTCGGACGGCAGACTGAGACCCGCGGCCTGACGGTGCCCGCCGAAGCGAGTGAACAGATCCGGCATGGATTCGAGAGCGTCGAGAAGATGAAACGGAGGGATGCTGCGGCCGGAGCCTTGCGCGACGCCGTCCTCTTCGCTCAACACAAATACGGGACGATAGAACCGCTCCACTAAGCGGCTGGCGACGATGCCGACCACGCCGCGATGCCAGCCCGGTCCCGCGAAAACCAGCGCGGCCTGATCCTCAGTCACGGGGACGCGGGAGCATTCCTCGAGCACCAAGCGGACGATGTCGGCTTCAGTCTCCTGGCGCTCTTTGTTCAGCGAATGAAGCTGGGCGGCGATCTCGCGGGCGTGCGGCAGATCGTCCGACAAGAAGAGCCGGATCACATCGTGGGCGTCGTCCATGCGGCCGGCGGCATTGATTCGCGGCGCGATCTGAAAAGCCACTTGGCGGGCGCTGGGAGCGGTTCCTTTGTCCAGGCCGGAAACTTCGAGCAGCGCCTGCAACCCTGGATTGCTGACCCGGTTCAGGCCTTCGAGTCCATGCTTGACGATAATCCGGTTCTCGCCGGTGAGCGGAACGACGTCGGCCACCGTGGCCAGCGCCACCAGCTTCAAGAACGATTTCAACATGCGGGCGAGTTTTTGTTCCGGCCAGCCGAGCGTGGCGAGCAGGGCCTGCACGAATTTGAAGGCGACCCCGGCGCCGCACAGGTTGCGGTCGGGATAGGTCGAATCGCGGCGGTTGGGATTCAGGACGGCGAGGGCAGGCGGAAGTTGGGCCTCAGGCAAATGATGATCGGTGATGATCACGTCAATGCCACGCTCTCGCGCGCCGGTAACCACTTCGAGCGCCCGGATGCCGGTGTCGACGCTGATGATGAGCGTGACTCCCATGCCCGCGGCGCGCTCGATCACTTCCGAACGCATCCCGTAGCCTTCCTTGAGGCGGTGCGGGACGTGGAAATCCGCAGCGCCGCCCGCGATCTCAATGGCCTTCTTCAGCATAACGACCGAGACGGTACCATCCACGTCGTAGTCGCCGTAGATCAGGATTTTTTCCTGCGCCTGGATGGCGGATCGGACACGGCTGACCGCTTCAGCCATTCCAGTAAGCGCGAGCGGGTCGTGGAGGTGGTCGAGCGAAGGCGCCAGAAACCGGCGCGCGGAGTCGGGATCAGAGAGGCCGCGGTTGATCAGCACGCGCGCGGTGAGCGGTTGGATGCCCAGACAGGCCGCCAGTCCGCGGACGCACTCCGGGTCGGAATTAGGAAGCAGCCATTCAATACTCGGCATGGCAGGCTTTCGGGAACCGTGCTCAGTTCTTGGAGAAGTAGCCGCTCATGGGCGTATCGTCCTCCTCATCGGGAGTCGTCATGAGCTGGATTTCATCGAACATGTCGGAGAATTCTTCGTACCACTCGGTGCGGAGGTCGAACAGGAACACGCGTCCCTCATGATCGAAGGAGAGTTCCACGGCGCAAACCGAGCCGCTGTAGGCATGCAGATCGTTGAGGCGGCGCTCGAAATCCCGGCATTCCTCGGAGGGCAAGTCGCAGGCCGCCAGCCGTTCCAGCGCATCTTCCACCTGCTCGGTGGAGAATTCACGCTGATGGAACACGATTATCTTTGCTTGTGCCGTGACCGCGGCTTGGACGAACAGGCGGAAATCGGGGTACTGGTCGCAATCCCACTCCACGGCCGGCAGGGAGTCCAGCGACCGCGAGTAGCCATAAAACAGGGCCAGACCGGCCTGTTCCACAGATTCTTCAATGTCGGATTTTAAGGTATCGAGATTCGGTTTCATGCTGAGGCGTCCCGGAAGGCCGCAGGCCCTGTCCGGATCGGTTTTGTGCTTAAGCTTCGCTTGAATTCTACACGGTATCACAAGCCAGCGGGAGTTGCCGGGTGTTTTCGCCGGTTTCTTGCTGCGGCTACTTCCATTCCGGAAAAGGATTGACCCGCCCCTGCCGGGAATCGCGCAGCAGGTCCGGGATGCGGCGGCGGCGCGCGATCAGCTTGGAGAGCAGGGCATCGAGGGCCGATTCATCTCCGTCGAGCCACTGCGGTGGAATCTGTTTCTGGGCCTGGTCCACCATGAAGTCGGGGAAATTGGTCAGGCGGTCGAGCCAGGGCTGAAAGTCGTCGAAGGACTTTACCCGGCGGTAGACGATGGGCCGGAAGTAGAGACCTTGCAGTGGGGAATCGTGGAAGGTCCAGTGGGGGCCTCCGAAGGCAAAGCCGTGATCGAGCATCTGCGCGACGAAGCCGAGTCCCAGGGGGCGCTCGGGAATGGAGGGCGACCATTCGCGCAGCCGCGCGCGAAAGAAGATGGACTGGCGGGCGTCCGCGTTTCCGATCCATTTGTCGAAGGCCAGCACGCCCAGGAATTCATTTAAGTTCACGACCTTTTCGAGCAGCGTATCGGGAATAAAGTCGTAGACCATCATTTTCGACGGGTTGCCGGGATAGCGCGATCCGAAATGCCAGCCTGGCTCGACCGCCTGATGGCGCGAGCCCAACTGGATGTGGACATCAGGATTATCGGCCAGGAATTCGGTGGTGAGGTCGACGATGGCGGTGGGTGGAGTAGAAATTTGCAGGTAGTCGAGAAAGACGGACGCGATCCACTCGTTCGCGAGGATGCGGCGATGCTGCGGGTTATTGGAGAATTTGACGACGTAAAAGTGGCCATCGTCGCACTCCATGAGGTGCGCCTGGGCGCCGCCGCGCATTTTTCGGATCAGCCGAGTGGCATGGATGGGCATTGGCTGGCGGCGAAGGTTTGTTACAAGGATTATTTTATCGACACACGCAGCGCGGGGCATTTAAACTGAGAGTTGCCGCCGCTGGCGCGTTCAACGAGGAGGAACACTGATGGCCGAAGAGAATCCGACGAGTCCGGGTCCACCGCGCTCCAATGATGAGGTCGCTCTGGAGATGATGAAGTTCATCGCGGTGACGACCGGGTATGGAAAGGGCAGTGGGGGCACAGGGTTTACAGGCAAAGCCGTCAAGACGCCGGAGGAGTATGCCGAAGCTCTGCTTCAGTTGTTTGAGAGATGCCGTGCCGTGGTGCGGAAACCGGGCGAATAAGCGGGGGCGCGGCGCGCGAATTGGTCGTGACGCCGCTCCCCGGTGGTGCTAGCGCTTGCGGCCTTTTTTGGCGGCCTTCTTGGCTGGAGCTTTTTTGGCTGGAGCTTTCTTGGCGGCCTTCTTAGGAGCGGCCTTTTTCGCGGCTTTCTTCGCGCCTTTTTTGGCGGCTTTCTTAGCCGGCGCTTTTTTAGCAGCCTTCTTCGCTGCAGCTTTCTTGGCCGGAGCTTTCTTAGCTGCCTTTTGGGGGACGGCTTTCTTCGCCGCTTTAGCGGGAGCTTTCTTGGCGGCAGCCTTCTTGACGGGCTTTTTGCGTGGCGGAGCCTCGCTTGCGGCTGGGGGGGGCGGTAGCGGCGGGGCCTGACGAACTGGCTCAGGCTCCGGTTTCGTTAATTCGTCCTCGTCTTCGTCCTCGGGTCCATATTCGCCGACTTCGGACTGCACGTCCAGGGTCTCTTCTTCGTATCCAAAATCGTCGAGGTCGTCGTCAGCGGCGAAGCGATAGCAGTCAAACATTATTCATGCCTCCTGTAGGGCTAGCTAACCACAACTTAGAATAACTCGTTTTCTTCGGAAGGCAAGAGACCCACCGAACAGTTTTTGGCGCGCGAGTTATGAGGCCGCTGCGGCAGGGCGAGGAACTAAATAAAAGGGGAACGCGTCAGTCCGCGCTTCAATCAGCGGAGGCGTGGCGCTTGGCGGTTGCCAGGCTCGCAGTTTTGTAAGCGCCGGCGTGCTTAGCTCGAGCGGGATTGGCCACTGCGGCCCTCTCGGCGGCGGGCGTACGATGCGCGTTGCTGTGATGCGCGGAAGCAACCACGCGCGGGCG
The DNA here is from genome assembly GCA_963732175.1 of Bryobacterales bacterium. Classification (GTDB taxonomy): domain Bacteria; phylum Acidobacteriota; class Terriglobia; order Bryobacterales; family Bryobacteraceae; genus Palsa-89. Next base: position 35,782 of record CAVSYF010000014.1, read on the forward strand.
AGCCGTGGCAGGAACATGTCCGACGGGGATGACCAGAAGGTCGCCGGCTTCGGGGAGTTCCACGCGTGGATTGGCGGCCGCGATCGAAGCCAAGGGAGTGGAGTAACGGTGAGCAATGTCGGCCAGCGTTTCCCCCTCCGCCACCCGGTGAAGCCGCCACTGCGCCCGATGGATGGCCGGGACCGAATCCAGCGCAGCCAGAGTGGTGGCCGAGGTTCCCTTCGGGATGCGCAGCTCATATCCAGCCGGAGCGATGGGCTTCAGCAGAGCGGGATTCAGATCCTGAAGTTCGGAAACCGGATGGGCGCTGGCGTCGGAAAGCAGCGTCAGGCTGGCGGGCGTGTCGAGCTGGATGCTGTCGTATTCCACGGGCTGATCGAAGTCCAGCGCGTCCAGATCGTAATCCTTGGGGTTCTTAGCCATGATGGTGAGCGCCACGATGGCGGGCACATAATTGGCGGTCTCGCGCGGAAGAACATTGCGATCGGCCAGTGCCCAGAAATCGGCAAAGCCGGTTCGCTCCACGGCGCGCTCGACGCAGCCGGGGCCGCAGTTGTATGCCGCCATAGCCAGATACCAATCGCCGAATTCGGCGTACAGATCGTGCAGATGCTTGGCGGCGGCCCGGGTAGCCTTTTCGGGGTCGAGCCGGTCATCGGTGCCGGGCGACTGAAGCAGGCCGTACTGCCGTCCACGAAATTGGACGAACTGCCACATACCGACGGCGCTCTTATTGGAGCGGGCGCGCGGCAAGAAGCCCGACTCGATCTGCGCCAGATAGATCAACTCGCGCGGCACGCCTTCGTCGTCGAGAATTCTCTGTACCAGCGGGCGGTAGCGCCCGGAGTGCCGCAGGCCCGCGGTCAGGATCTTGTGGCCGCGATCGGTGGAGAAGTAATGGATGAAGCTGAGGATCGCGTCATTCTCCTCGAGCGGCAGCTGGGAAACCGTGGCGTCGATCTCTTCCTTTACCTTAGGACGGAGCCGGGGATCGCTGGGGAAGGTCATCTCCAGGATGCTGTCGAGCGGAGACTTGTCATAGACCACCTCCTGCTGAGCCGCCTGCGCGCCCAGGCCTTCCAGATCAAAACGGAAAATCGAATCGGACAACTGATCCAGCTTGCGTTCCAGCCGCTGCCGGTCGGGAAGATTGTCGGGCGCAGAAAGCAGCACATCCAAGGCGCGGTCAAACTGGCGCCTGGCGCCGGCCACATCGCCTTGCTGATAAAGCCGCTTGCCGTTCTGAAAGAGGTCCTCGGCCTGCGCCATGAGGCCTTCCACTTCCGGCGGCCGGGGAGCTGCGGGAAACGCGCGCTGGATGAGATCCGGCGATTCGTTCGCATAATGGACCGAGGCCAGCTGCGGAGGCTCCTCGAAGGTTACCACCAGAGGTTGCGGAGTCGACGGCAGAAAGGAAAGCCGGAAAGCCTGTGGCTTGGTGGAGGCACACCCACTCAGCATGATTGCAAACGACGCGGCGCCGAGGAGGACAATCAGCCGAGAGGAGCGGTGACTTGGGGTCATCGTGGTCCTTGTAATAGATTCTTCAAACGGCGAAATTCTGACTTTATAATAGTCCATCGGTCGGGTCAAGCATTATATAGTCGTAGTACTAGTAAGCCATCCTACATAGACCGAGCTTGCCTACAGTCTTTTGATCGGCGAGCCGGGAGAATCCTGTAGTGGAGGGGTTCTAAGGAAAATCTCCGATCGAGAACTTCGGCGTTGAGCCGGTTGGGGTTCTTGGGTTCGTTCGGTAATTTTGCCTGTCCAAGAAAACTGCCGGAGGGTAGCCGCTGGCGATGTTTCACAGTTTCTCATAGGGACCTGTCTTTAAAATGAGGGGGATCGTGCGAATGGCGCGAATGCAGGCAAGGCAGGTGGTTGGCAGCGATACGAATGGAGGGCCGGAAGAGGTGTGACCGGCCGGTTCGAGGCAAGGCGTCAGGTTTGCCGGTGCGGGTTTCGCGCGTGCGCTACGATGCTACTTAAGTGGCGTTCATCAGCGTTTCGGGCGAGCCGGGCTGCCGGCATGAAGAACTAGCGCGCGTCACGGCTCAACGACTCAATTTTGAACTGCTCACCGAGCCGCAGGTATCCGGCTTAGTGCAGGCGGAATTCGGCGCTTCGGAGAGCGTTGCAGACCGGGCCTGGCCGCAGCTGGCTCGCGCTATTTTGGCGAAGCGGGGCGTGGAGCGGCATCTGGTGATTGCGAGCGTCGGGCTCGGAGTTCCTACTATATGGTTTGCCGGACGTTCTGAGGGTGCACGTGCTTGCGCCCGACTCGCGGCGCTGGGCCAATCTGATGGTGGACTGCGGGTGGCAGCGGGAGCAGGCCCGGGAGCGCTTGCGGGCGATGGACGCCGAACTCGCTTTGACGCGCAAGCTGCGCTTCGGGCAGTCCAGCAGCCGGCCGCAGAGCTTCGATCTGGTTTTGAATGCGGACACATTGATGGGGGAGCAGATGGCCAATGTGGTGGAGTCCGCCGCGCGCGGCAAGGGACTCGCGGAAGCCGCGCTGTTATCGGCGGCGGCGGAAGCACAGGTTCAATTTGAGGTCCGCCTGAAGCTGGCGCGCTATGGGGTGGTGCTTCCGGAGCGAGTCGCGGTCGAACGCAAAGAGTTCGGCCATCCGAGCGAGGAGGTGTTCGCGAACTTGCTGGATTTTTACCGCATCGCGTGGCACTATGAGCCGCGCAGCTTCGCGCTGCAATGGGACAAGGATGGTAAAGTGTTGGAGGCCTTCACGCCGGACTTCTATCTGCCGGAATTTGATCTGTATGTCGAGCTGACCACCATGAAGCAGGCGCACGTGACGCAGGAAGAACCGCAAGATCCGGCTGCTGCGTGCGATTTATCCCCACGTCAACATCCAGATCTTTTATCAGAAGGACGTGCAGGACCTGGTCATGAAATACGGGCTGCCGGAGCGCCTGGCCCGATGAACGGTCCCCCCATCGAGCGAATTCTGTTCACCGAGGAGCAGATTGAGCAGCGCATCCGCGAAGTGGCGGCGGAAATCGCGCTCGATTATGCGGGCCGCCAGGTGAAGCTGATCGGAGTGCTGAAAGGATCGGTGTTTTTTCTCACGGCTCTGGCGCGCGAGCTGGCGGTGCCGTCGAAAATCGACTTCCTGGCCATTTCCAGTTTCGCCAACCAGGGAGGCGGGCCGGGAACGGTGCGCATCGCCAAGGACCTGGAAGACAGCATCGAGGGCGAGAACGTCATTCTGGTGGAAGACATCGTCGACACGGGGTTCACGGCGCGGTACCTGGTGCAGAATCTGGCGGGGCGTGCGCCGCGGTCGCTGGCCATTTGCACGCTGCTGGACCGGACCTCCAGGCGCATCGTACAAGTTCCGGTCAACTACCGGTGTTTTGAAATCCCGGACCGTTTCGTAGTAGGGTTTCGGGCTGGATTACCGGCAGCTGTACCGCGGCCTGAAATATATCGCGGTATTGGACGTGGAGTCACCCGCCCCCGAGTCTTAGCGGCGCCGGCCTGGGGCCGCCTCTTAATCGCTTTTCCCAATCCGATGAGGAAGACATGGACCGCATTGTCTGCTTCCTCTGCCTGGGGGGCGCCCTGGGGGTCGGCCTGGCGCAGGACCCGTCGCAAGATCCCGGAACTGGGCGACCGGAGGCGGTTTTATTTGAGCCGCTGCCGGTAGTGGAGGCGGCCTCCCTGCACACGCAAAGCCTGATGGACGCGCCGGCCAGCGTGACCGTCATTACCGATGAAGACATCCGGAGGCGGGGTTACCGGACGCTGGCGGAAGCTCTGGCGGACGTGCGGGGACTGTACATCACCAATGACCGCGCCTACGAGGCTCTGGGGGTGCGCGGATTCGGCATTCCCGGCGATTACAGCACGCGCCTGGTGGTCATGATCAATGGCCATTCGCTTACCGAGAACGTGTACGTGACGGCCGGGTATTTCGGCCAGGATTTCGGTCTGGACATGGATTTGATCAAGCGGATCGAAATTATTCGCGGGCCCTCCTCGGCGCTATATGGCAGCAACGGGATGTTCGCGACCATCAACATCGTCACCAAGTCGCCGGTGGAGTGTCAGCCGCTGAAGGCATCCGTGGAGACCGACAGCCTGGGGGAACGCAAAGCGCAGTTATCCTCTTCCCAATATTTGGGGAAAGGCGCCAATTTGCTGATGTCGGTTTCGGTCTTCAATAACATCGGACCAAACTTATATTTTCCCCAGTTCGATACGCCCGCGACCAATGACGGTTGGGCGGTGAACATGGATGGCGAGAAAGGCTACCACGCCTTCGCCGACCTGATTTGGCGAACTGGAGTTTGGTCGGGTATCTGGCGGGAAATGACCAGATCATCCCGACCGCCTGGTACGGCGCGGTGTTTAACGACCCGGGAACCTCGGTGGCCGATTCGCGAGGCTTTGTGGATGCCGCCTACCAGCGCAACGTGGGAGCCAGCGGGCGATTGCGATGGCGAACCTATTATGACGAGTACCGTTCCACCAATCGCATCGATTTCGCCGGCGACAGTCCGGTGCTGAGCGGGATGGGGATCGATACGCCCTACACCGTGGATGGCCGGCAAGGCGGGCAAGGCGAACGGGTGGGAACGGAGTTGGATTACCGCTTCCAGGTGCCGCACTTGGGGTACCTCACCATCGGAAGCGAGGCGGATTGGGATCTGGAGGCGCGTCTAACGGCGTCTCTGGCGGCCCCGGTGTATGTGCCGATTACCGACATCGATTATCCGGGCCGGTCCTTTGCGGTATTCATTCAGCAGGAATGGGAACTTTCACGGCACTGGAAAGTGGACCTGGGCGGACGGCTGGATCTGGCGCGCTATCACGATTCCCAGCTGAGCCCGAGAGTCGGGCTCGATCTATCAACCCACGCCCGCCACCGCCCTGAAGTTTTTATATGGCCGCGCGTTCCGCAATCCTTCGGTGTTCGAGCAATTCTACAGTGATGGCGCTACCCAGATCGGCAATGCCGGGCTGAGGCCGGAACAGATGCACAGCTTCGAGGGAGTTTTCGAGCAGCGGGTCTCCAAGAAACTGGATCTATCGGCAGACGTTTACCATTACGGGCTGGACGACTTAATCGCGGCCGTGGATCTGAATAGCGTGCTGCGTCAATATCAGAATACTGCCAAGGCCCAAACCATGGGCTTTGAACTCGAAGCCAGCGGCCCGATCGGGCCGCGCTTGCGGGCGGACGCGAGCATGGCATTTCAGGGACAGGTCTTCGACTATAGCGCTTTGCTCGGAGTGAACTCACCGGCGCGCGTGGGGAAGTTGGCATTGGATGGATCGCTTTTTCACGATCGTCTGTGGGCCAGCGGGGCGCTGCAATATCTGAGCGACCGGCAAACGTTCACGGGCAGCTCGGTGCCGGCCGAATATCTGGTGAACCTGACCCTGACGCCGCGCCGCCTTCCGGACGGCGTAGAAGCGCAGTTTGGGATTCGCAATCTACTGAATCGCGAATATTGGGATCCGGCCGGCGTGGGGCAGTCGTCCGACCGGATCGAGCAAGACGGGAGGTCGTTTTTCGTCCGGGTGTCGTGGGGTTTGGAGGCGGAAGCAAAGCCCGCCAAGCAGAGCGCGGGCGCCACACCCTCGGCTTTTGGAAAGGATGAGCCATAGAAGATGCGCCGCCGGCTCATTGGCGCGGCGTGGACGTTGGTGGCGCTCGCGCCCGTTTCAGGCGGCGACGCGCCGGGGCGGGCCGAGGCGGGAACGGTCATGATCGTGACGACCTCCGCGGTGGAGGCCTTCGATGAGGCCGCCGAAGGGTTGCGGCGCGGGCTGGGCCCGGGCAAAGTCAGCAAGCGTCGATTTGGCCGCCAAGCCCTCGGATCTGGCGGCGCGGCTGGGAGGCAAGGACGTCCGGCTCCTCATTTCGGTGGGAAACAATGCGCTCGAGGCTGCCGCTCGATACGGGAGCGCGCCCATTCTCGCCACTATGGTCCTGGAGGCCGACCTGAAAACAGCGCGGCCGAGGCCCGCGGCGGGCGCCGTGATTTTGGATTTATCGCTAGCCGATGTGCTGTCGGGTTTATCGAAAGTTTTTCCGGGTAAGACCCGGGCGGGCATGATCCGGAATCCGGAGGTGAACTCGCGCTTCGCCTCTGTACTCATGCTGGAGGCTCGTGCGGCGGGGATTTCCCTAAAGATTGTCGATTGTCCCAGTCCCGAACGGCTGCTTGAAATTTTTCGTTCCTTGCAGGGGCAGGTGGATTTTGTGTGGTGCCCTCCGGATGGAACGCTGTATAACGGCACTACGGTGAAGCCGCTCATCCTGGCGTCGCTTGAAAGCCAGCTGCCGGTAGCCGGTTTCTCGGCCAGCTTTCGTGCGGGCGGGCGCGGCGGCGGGCGTGTATCCGGATTATCTGGAGACCGGGGTGCAGGCCGGCGAGATGGCGCGGAAATATCTGGCGGGCACGGCCGCGTTATCCATCGAAGCTCCCCGCAAGGTTCGCGTGGCCGCCAACGCCAGCGTGGCCCGGTTGCTGGGGCTGCGGCTGGCATCCAAGACTGGCCGCGAGTCGGGCATCGTGGTGCTGGAATGAAGCTCTGGGGCAGCCGCGGGGACCGCCGTCGCAGCAGCCTGCTGACGCAGGCATCGGTGACCAACGCCGTGGTGATGATTATGGGAGCGTGGGGCATCGCGGCGCTGATTTTGTGGAACGAGAGCGGCGTCCTGCGGCGCCAGCTGGAAGTTCGCGCTCAAACTTCGGCCGATTTCCTGGCGAGCCAGAGCGAATTTCCGCTGCTGACCGGCAATCGCGAGGAACTCAAGCGCGCGGCCGAATCGGCCCGGGGCAACGACGATGTTTTGTATGTAGTGATCGCCGACGCGTCCGGAAAGATTTTAGCCCAGGCCGGGCGTAGAGCGCCGTTCGAAGCCGGCCCATTAGCGCCCGCCGAGAGCCGCACCCGGATTGTGGAAAGCGAGCGGGATCTCCCGCAGCACCTGGAAGTGACCCAGCCGGTAGCAGCTTCCGCGGGACAAGGGCTGCTGGATTGGGAAGCCGACCGGCAGCACCCCAGCCAGCCATTGGGAGTGGTGCGAATCGGGCTGTCCATGCAAAAGCAGAATGCGCTGTATATGCAGACCGTCCGGCTGGCCTTGGTGCTGGTGGTTTTGGCCACGGTCGCGGTTTCGTGGGTCCAGCACTCGCGGTTACGGCGGCTGCTGCGGCCGCTGGGCCGGCTGATCGAGTTCACCCAGCGTGTGGCGGCGGGCGATTTGAGTCAGAGAGCGCCGCTGGGAGCCTGGAACGAGGTGGACGACCTGACGCGCTCATTCAACGAGATGGTGACGCAAGTGGAAGCGTCCCGCGGCGAGCTGCTCGAGATGGTGGACAAGGCGCAGGAGGCCAGCCGTCTCAAAAGCCAGTTCGTTGCGAATATGAGCCACGAGATTCGAACCCCGATGAACGGCATCATCGGAATGACGGAGCTCACCCTGGGCACAACTCTGAGCGCGGTGCAGCGCGAATATCTCGAGGCGGTGATCGAATCCGCGGAGTCGCTGCTGAACGTGATCAACGATGTTCTGGACTTCTCCAAGATCGAAGCCGGGAAGATGGAATTGTCGCCGGTGGAGTTCGACCTGGCCGAACTGGTGGAGCAGACCGTGCGGGCGCTGGCGCTCAAGGCGCACCAGAAGCATCTGGAGCTGGTGCTGGAGATCCAGCGCGAGGTGCCGGGCCGCGTGGTTGCGGATCCCATCCGGCTGCGGCAGATATTGGTAAACCTGATCGGCAACGCGATTAAATTCACGCCTCGGGGCGAGGTGCTGGTTCAGGTGAGCGGGCGCGGGCGTAGGGACGGTTCCGCCCGAGCTGCATTTTGCCGTGCACGATACCGGGATCGGAATCCCCGCGGCCAAACAGCGGTCCATCTTCGATGCGTTTACGCAAGCCGACGGGTCCATGACCCGGAATTATGGGGGCACGGGCCTGGGGCTGGCGATCGCTTCCAAGCTGCTGGATCTGATGCCAGGCAAGTTGTGGGTGGAGAGCGAAGTCGGCCAGGGCAGCCACTTTCATTTCACGATGAGTTATGCCGCCGCTCCAGAGACTGCGGAGACCAGCCGCCCGGCCACCGGGAAGCTGAAACGGGCCCGCATACTGGCGGTGGATGACAATGCCATCAATCGCCGCGTCATCCAAGGCATGCTGGAGGCCGAGGGGATGACTGTCGAAACCGCCGAGTCGGGTCCAGCAGCGCTGGAGCTATTACGCGCCAGGCAGGCCGAGGGGCATCCCTTCGAGTTGGCGATTCTGGATGCGCAGATGCCGGGCATGGATGGCTTCACTTTGGCCGAGCTCATCCTGAACGAGGGCGGATTGCGGCGGCCGGTGGTCATGGTCTTGAGTTCGGCGGATTTGTCGAGCGATGTGCCGCGCTGCCGGCAATTGGGGATTTCGTGTCACATAACGAAACCGGTTTCCCGCGCGGCGCTGCGGGAATCGGTGGCGCGCGCCCTGGGACCTTCGCCGGCCGAGCCCGCCCGCGCCCAGGACCAGGCATCGGGAAGCCTGCGCGCGCTAGCGATCTTGCTCGCCGAAGACAATCCGGTGAACCAGAAGCTGGCTAGCCGGCTGCTGGAGAAACGCGGCCACAAGGTAACCACCGTGGCCAATGGCCGCGAGGCCGTGGAAGCGCTGGAGCGGAGCCGCTTCGATGTCGTGCTGATGGACGTACAGATGCCGGAGATGGATGGATGGACGGCCACCGAGATCATTCGGAAGCGGGAGCAGGAGAGCAACACGCATGTCCCGATCCTGGCGCTGACGGCGCATGCGATGAAGGATTACGAAAATCGCTGCTATCAGGCCGGCATGGATGGGTTCGTGAGCAAGCCGCTGGAGCCGGCGCAGCTTTTTAAGGCGGTGGAAGCGGTCATTCAGGTTGTTCCGGCGGGTTGTGCGCCGGAGTAGACCGGCGAGCCGTTCCGGTATGTTTCGAGAATCTTAATTTCCTGCCGGGCTTCGTCATAGCGGAAGCGCACCAGGTCGGCGCGTTCCCCGGTGCTGAGCCCGCGCTGGCGCCCGGCGATGCGTCCCACGCGCGCGGGATTGCGGGTCGCCAGAGTTACGGCCTGCTGCAGAGTCAGACCGGCCAGGCGCATGACGTTCTCAATGGCGCGATCCATGCGCAGAGCCGATCCTGCCAGCCGCGTTCCTCCGAGCAGCCGGACGCTTCCGTCGGGATGCAGTTCGACCGGCACTTCGCCGAGCGTGTAGGGTCCGGGGGTGCATCCCGCCGGCGCGACGGCGTCGGTAACCAGAATGGAGCGCTCCAGTCCTTTGGCGCGCAGCGCGGTTTTGAGAAACGACAGCGGAAGATGAATGCCGTCCACGATGAAACTGGCCGCCAGGCGATCGTCGGCCAGTTGCTCCCAGATGTAATTGGGATGGCGCGGCAGCACGCTATGCGCGCCGTTGCCCAAGTGCGTAGAGAGCGTGGCTCCGGCGTCCACGGCGGCGGTGATTTGCGCGGGTGTTGCGGCGGTGTGGCCGATGCTGGCTACGATGCCTTGGCGGACCAGGGAAGCGATGAAGCGGGGCGCCTGATCCCACTCGGGCGAAAGCGTCACCAGGCGAATGTTTCCTTGCGCGGCGTCCTGGAAACGTTGGAATTCGTCGAGATCGGGAGGACGCACCCAGCGGGCAGGATGCGCGCCGCGCGGACCGTCTTCGGGCGAAATGTACGGGCCTTCGACGTGAAACGCCTCCATGGCCGAGCCTTCCTCGAGGCTCTCCTTCGCGGCCGCGAGATTGCGAAGCGCGCCGAGCATGTGGTCGGGCGGGCCGGTGATCACGGTTGGAAAAAAGCGCGTGACGCCGGTCGTGAAAATCGCCCGAATGGAGCGCGCGATTTCGGCGTGGCTGGCCGCGGGCGAGTTGTAGTCGACACCAGCAAAGCCGTTCACTTGCAGGTCGATCCAGCCGGGCGAAAGAAACGCATCGCTAATAGGAGGGGACAGCAGCGGCTCCACGCCGGTAATTAAGTTGTTGAAAAGCAGTTCGACGGGTTGGCCGGTGGCAAGATCGACGCCGCTACATTTCATCGCAATGCCGGTTTATGCACAAGTTTCCCACAGCGCGCGGAGCGTAAATGCAAGAGATCCCGAACCGAAAAAGTTGTTGAAAAGCGATAGTACTCGGCAAAATAAGTCTGGCATTCCGCGCGATGCCCTGTTAAAAACATAGACATGATCCCCTGCGAGTGTGGTTCCGGCGGTTGATCTCGGGGGAGGTGGCTGTCGGAATCGCACTTGCGGATCGTCCTTCCGTACGTCCAATGTTTTTCCGGAAAACTTTTAGCCCGTGGTCTTAAACGGTCACGGGCTCGTTTTTTGTGACCGGGGTTAGCCAGCCGAACCGGTCCGGCACGTCTCCGTTAATCACTTCGAAGAAGGCCTTCTGCAATTTTTCCGTGATGGGGCCGCGCGCGCCGCTTCCGACGACAATGCGATCCACCGAGCGGATGGGCGTGATTTCCGCGGCGGTTCCGGAGAAGAACACCTCGTCGGCAATGTACAGCATTTCGCGCGGGACCAGCGTCTCGGTCAGCGAAATCCCGAGCGATTCGCAGAGCTGCATTACGCTATTGCGAGTGATGCCGGGCAACACGGACGCGCCCAGCGGCGGCGTCAGAATTTTTCCGTCCCGCACCACGAAGATGTTCTCGCCGGAACCTTCGCTGACGTAGCCCGCGTCATTGAGCGCGATGCCTTCGGCGTAACCGTTGATCTGCGCCTCCATGCGGATCAACTGCGAGTTCATGTAATTGGCGCCCGCCTTGGCTAATGCGGGCAGGGTGTTGGGCGCGATGCGCGTCCAACTGGAAACACATACATCCACGCCCTGGGCGAGCGCCTCCTCGCCCAGATACTGGCCCCATTCCCAGCAGGCGATGTACATTTCGGTGGGATTGTTGAAGGGCAGAACGCCGACGTCGCCGTAGCCGCGCAGCGCGATGGGCCGCAGGTAGCAGGATTCCAGATGATTCACGCGAACCAGCTCGATCATGGCGTCGGCCAGCTGATCGATGGTGTACTTGAGATCCATGCGGTAGATCTTGGCGGAATCGAGCAGGCGGCGGATGTGCTCGCGGATGCGGAAAATCGCGGGGCCGGTGGGCCGGGCATAGCAGCGGATCCCCTCAAACACGGAGCTGCCGTAGCTGGTGACGTGGGAAAGGACGTGGATCTGGGCATCGTTCCAATTGATGAGGCGGCCGTTGTGCCAGATCTTTTCGGTGGGCTGGAACATAACTAATTATAACGTTGTGGGATTCGGATGAGGACTAGTTCGAAGGTTCTGGGGCGGCTAGGCGGCGAGTCCATACGGTGAGGCTCAAACCCCCGGAGGCGCCGCGATTTCTTGGCCATCGGGTGCAACATTGCTTGCGCTAATCCCGTATCCGCGATCCGAACCTACGGATTCGTCATCTGCCGATTCGTCGGGGGGATGCCGGGCAATGTTTTGATCGGCGGGCTTGGGTTCGTTTGGTAATTTCGTTTTTTGCCGGAGCTTGGATTCGGCGGCAAGGCGGGCGGCCTGCAAATCGGTGAGGCTTTTCAGGATGCGCTGATATTCGCGGTGCAGGCGGGCCTGATAGCGGTTGAGGAGCGCGAGCGAACCGTTGGCGCCGGCCAGTGACTCGAAGGCGATGGCGAGACGGTGGTGGTCGGAGATCTCATTGTATTTGTTGTCGACCCAGTCGGCCTGGTCGTCCATTTTTTGTTCGAGGAGGGCGGCTTCGATGGCGGTGTAGCGGGTTAGACGCCATTGCGCGGCGGCGAGTTGGTGAACGAGATCGGTTTCGGGCTTCGCTTGAGGGCGGAAATGGTCGAGGTAGGCGCGAAGTTCGGCCTCATATTCGGCTTCGGATTCGTTTTGGAGGACGACGGTGCGGGCCGTGAGTCCATGGGTGAGGGCGTTGCGGGAAGAGGCGAGCTTGCCTTCGGGAGTAGTGGGGCCTCGGGATTTGGCGCCGTTGGCGCGGGCGGCGGAGCGGGCGGCGGCGGAGCGGGCTGGTGAGGTTGAATGTGACATGGTTGACATAGGCCTCCTTTAAGCGCGCGCAACGGAACGCCGCGGTTTTGATGCTGTTCTCACACGGCGTCCTGCGCGCTTTTCCGTTTTGAGGATGAGGGTGGAGGGCGGCGTGGGCGGAGAGGGAGTGGGGCAGGTGGTTGGAGACGATGGGGATCCAGGGTACGGAAGTGAAGTGACTCACCCACAATTTAAGACAGAATTGTGAGACTCTGCAAGCCGCTATTGACGGGCAATTGGCTATGTTCACAAAACTTACCCTTAGTGAGACAACGGTAAAACGTGCGAGGCTTCAGCTTCGGTTATTTGGGCATCCAGCTAAGCCATTTGTCGGCCTGCTCCCTCGTGGGGACCTTGTAGCCGAGAGTTTTCGTGACCCAATAATATTCGTCCACGAGTTTGACTAACGAGGCGTTGACAGCGCCGCAGTGAACGAGTTGCGGAACTTGATTTAAAGAGTGGCCAAGCCGTTTTACATCCTCTTCCAATTCTGAAAGTTCTCCGACAGCTACGTGACGGACGAAATCGGAATAGGTTTTGCCCACTTCATCGGTGAACCACTTTTTGATTTTGGCGTCCCATATGGGCAGGGTATCAGGTCGAAGTACGTGCAAGGTCTTTGCGGCTGCTGTGTCTTGGAAGCGAAGTCCTGCGCCAGACTTCAACAACCCTTGGTATGCGCTTTCGATCTGCTCACGCTCACTATCGCACAGATCACGAATGTTCTTGCCGGGTAATTTACATTGATGTTCGGCCCACCATTGTTGGAGCTTTTCTTTCAATTTGGGAAAATCGTTCTCGGCAATGCGACACCCCCATTTATTTAAGAATTGCAAGAGTTTGCACTGTTGTTCTGGGGAAGCCAAGTCCGGGTTCTTTCCGAGGGTCTTGCGCATCGCCCAATATTCGGCGTCGTCTTGCCCATAGAGGCTGCAGGCGTATGCCAATTCGTACAGTTTCATTCTTACTTAGTTAGGCGTTGCGCTGAGTCTCATATCTTACCCTTTGTGAGACAGCCACTTTCTATTGAGCAACGAGGGTCCTGTTCTTCTCAATCCATTCGCTGAACTGAGCGATTGGTACCGAGAAAAACCTCTGTCCGCGGCTTGGCTTCCAAAGAATGCTGTTGGGCTTTATCCTGAGCGTGCCAATTTTCTTTCCACTGGCCCGGTGAGGGATTTCGTGATCGTGAGACTCCGACTCAGAAAAACACATTCAGCGATTTTGGCATATGCAACGATAGTACAAAACGCAAGCCAGCGCGTGACGGTCGGTGCATACCTGGTGTCGATTCTAATCCTGAAAAACTGATAATGGAAGCGGTTGAGGATGCGGGCTTGGGTTGATCGGCAGAACGCAGCGCGAGCTTATTTCGAGCCGCCGATAGCTTGTTCAAGCGTCAAGCGAATGAAGCGCTGATAGGGGAGGCCCGCGCGCGCGGCGCGTTTGCGGACGGCGTTGTAAAGTTCCTCAGACAAGCGGAGGTTGATGGATTTGTCTTTCGGCTTGATCTCGAAACGCGTCAACTGTGCGCCTGAAAGGTCGTATTGCGTCAAGTCGGCTTGGTCAACGAAGGCCGCCGCCGTGCGGTCACTCTTAAAGGTTGGGATTTTCTTTTTCATACGTTTCGATCTCCTTCTTGTGCATGTAGCGGGCACTGATAGGCCGGATTAGCATTTCGTCACCTTTGCGGCGAAGCGTGAACACGAGGAACACGCCTCGCCCCTTTTCCGTTCGGCCTATGGCTCGAAAACGGCGCTCGCTCTGCGAATGGGCTGCATCCGGGAGAATGGCGAGCGGGCGAGTAAAAAGACTTTCGATAAGCGAAACGGAAAGCCCGTGCTTCTTGCACTTGGCGCGATTGCCCTGGTCCCAATCAAAGCCGTTCGCATGCAAAGCCATGATATCACGAAAGATATGCAATTGTATAGGCAAATGTCAGGGCGGCAACCATTCTCAAAACTTAACCTTGGTGCACGACACGGACACCATCGATTGAGCAAGGCATCAATCTGCTGCTTCAGCTTGGGCAAATCATCCTTGACGGTGGTCCAGACGATTTCCAAATCGACAAAAAAATACTCATGGATAGCAACGTTGCGCATCCCGCGCATTTGCGCCCATGGAAGCTCGGGATGCTGTTTGATGAAGTCCGGCGCGGTGCTATTGATCTTGTTCACGGCCTCGCCGATGATCTCGATATTGCGGACGACCGCGTCTTGAGCCTGCAGGTTCTCTTTAAAAGGCTGCGAGGTCCGGGACGGGCTGAAGATAGCCTGTCGCCCGCTCAATCGCTTCGGCAATGTGTTCCAGATAATCTTCGACGCGCTCCGGATGCTTCATAGGGGCTGCGCCTGTTGCAGCACCTGGTCGCGGAACTTTGGCGGTAATCCGTTCGGAGTTAAAATGGATACCGGCACTCCAAGCAGTTTCTCGGCGTCGATCTTCAAACCGGCAATGGTAAGCAGACTGGTGGATCGTCCGGGGTCAACCAACAAGTCAAGATCGCTCTCTTCTGTATCGGCTCCACTGAGAACCGACCCGAATACGCGGGGGCGCGATAGACCGTAACGGCTGACAAGCTGCCGCAATTCGTCGCGGTGGGCTGTGAGGGCTTCCGATGGTTTCATGGCAGGTTCTCACTTTTCATCGTAGCTTTTTAGCACGAACCGGCTGCGGCGAACAGGTCAGGCTAAAACTCCCAAAGGCAGACGCGCCTGCGTCAGGGTATACTGAATCCATTCGCCGAGACTAAGTTCGCGAATCGCGTGGTCGGCACTGGTGTTTTTCCCGCTGATGCGCGAGGGACGAAGTTTTCGGCAGGTGAACTGGAGGTCACCGATGAAACATATCATCCCGATGATTTTTGGAGTTTTGGCTGTCTCGGCCGGCGCATTCGCGCAGGCGGACGTTGACAAGATCTTAATGGCCGCGCCACCCAATATGAAAGAGGCGGCGACGGTTATCGTGTGGAAGCCCGACTTCTCGTACGACACCGTGAAGAAGGGCACCAATCGGCTGGTTTGCTACGACCTGTCCGGGAAGCCGGGGCACCCGCCATTCACAATCGAATGCACCAGTCCCGCTAACCTGGATCGCGTCGCTCAGAACCTGAAGTTCGAAGCCATGGGCGATAAGAAGGCGGTGCAAGCGGCGTTTGAAGCAGCCGAGAAGGACGGAAGCCGGGTGAAGCCCGAATTTGGATCGGTCTGGATTCACTGGATGGGGCCGGACGCAGAGCATGCGCGGCATCACACGACCATCGCCGTTCCGGGCGCCACCGAGCAGTCCCTCGGGCTGCCGGATAATCCCAAGCAGGGCGGCGTATGGATCATGAACGCGGGGACGTCGACCGCGCATCTCATGACGCCGGGCAGCTAGAAGCATTCGACCAAAGGCGCGCTGCCAGGGAGCCATTATGAAGCCTCTTGTGTTCGGTCTGCTCATAATCGCCGCGCTGGCAGCAGCGCCAGAGAATCAGAAGTTCACCGGCGTCATCACGGACAGCATGTGCGCCCAGGCCGATCACTCCCAGATGAAAATGGGATCGGATGACGCCGAGTGCACGCGCGCCTGCGTAGACGTGCATGGCGCCGAGTACGTTCTCTATGATGGCAAGGAAGTCTACTCGTTGAGCGATCAGAAGATGCCGGAAAAGTTCGCGGGACAGAAGGTGACCGTAGCTGGGCGCGCTGGACGCCAAGACCAAGACGATTCGCGTGGGTTCCATGGTGGCGGCAAAATAAGCGGCGCCTGAATAATCCGGGCGAAATGCCGTTCGGGGGGGCCGCATGAGAAGATAGTAGTACGTGGCAGTAAAAGTTCAGGTCCCCAAGAAAGCTTCCGCGGTTCGCTTCGCGCTTCATCCCCTCGGCAAGGTTCTGCTGGCGGTGGTGGTTCTCAGCCTGACGGCGGGCCTGGGAACGTTCACCTATTACTACGCCAAATATTCGCGATTGATCGAAACCAAGCTGGCGGCGGGGCCTTTTGCGAATACGTCCATGCTGTTCGCGGCTCCCCGGACGGTGGCGACCGGCGACGCGGCGACGCCACAAGAGATCGCCAATGAGCTGCGGCACAGCGGCTATAACGAATCCTCCAACAACCGGATGGGCTACTTCACGGTCAAGCCCGCGGAGATCGATATTTACCCCGGTCCGGACTCATATTTCAAGCGCGAAGAAGGCGTGATCAAGTTCCAGGGCGAGAAGGTGAGCCAGATCATTTCCCTGGCGGATAACACCGAACGCACCGAGTACACGCTGGAGCCGGAGCTGATCTCGAATTTATTCGATAAGAATCGCGAGAAGCGCCGGCTGGTTCGCTATGAAGACATTCCGCCGGTACTGGTGCATGCGGTAGTGTCGGCGGAGGATAAGCGCTTCTTTCAGCATTCCGGGTTTGATCCCATCCGCATCATCAAGGCCGCTTATGTCGACGTGCGAGAGCATCGCTACGCGCAGGGCGCGTCCACGCTGAGCCAGCAATTGGCGCGCAGCTTCTGGCTGGATAGCGACAAGACCTGGCGGCGCAAAATCCCCGAGGTGTTGATCACCATGCACCTCGAGCAGAAGCTTTCCAAAGAAAAGATTTTCGAGTATTACGCCAACCAGGTGCCGCTCGGCCAGCGCGCCAGCTTCGGGATTCGCGGCTTCGGCGAAGCGGCGCAGGTTTATTTCGGCAAGGACATCAGCCGGCTGACGTCTGCCCGAAGCGGCCACGCTGGCGGGCCTGATCCAGCAGCCCAGCTTTACGAATCCGTACCGGTGGCCCGACCGCGCCCGGGCGCGTCGCAATGTGGTGTTGAAGCTGATGCACGAAAACAAGTACATCGGCGATCAGGAATACGAGGACGCGATCGCTTCGCCGTTGGTGCTGGCCAAGCAAGGTCCGGAATCGATGGACGCGCCGTACTTCGTCGACATCGTCAACGATACGCTGATGGACAAGTTTCCGGATTATAAATTCCAATCCAACAGCTATCGCGTGTACACGACGCTCGACCTGAATCTGCAGCGGGACGCGGCCGAGGCGGTGCGGATCGGAATGGAGCAGGCCGACAAGCTGATTAAAGGCCGCAAGAAGCGCGACCCGAAGTATCCCGATCCGCAATGCGCTCTGATCGCGATCGATCCGCAGACCGCCGAAGTGAAGGCGCTCATCGGCGGGCGGAACTACGGAACCAGCCAACTGAATCGGATTCTGGCGAAGCGGCAGCCCGGATCGTCGTTCAAGCCCTTTGTTTACGCGGCGGCGTTGAATACGGGCCTTACGCCCGGGAGTCCAGTCTTGACGCCCGCGACGCTGATCCAGGATGAGCCGACCACGTTCTATTTCGACGGCAAACCCTATCAGCCCGCCAATTTCGAGCATAAATTCTACGGCGCTGTTTCCATGCGCGACGCTCTGGCGCACTCGCTGAATGTGGCGACGGTCAAGCTGGCTGAAGAGACCGGCTATGGCGCGGTGGTGGATCTGGCGCGGAGAGCGGGTCTCAATCTGGACATCCAGCCCACGCCCGCGGTCGCCTTGGGAGCTTACGAAGTTACGCCGCTCGAAATCGCGGGTGGCTACACCATCTATGCCAATCACGGCATTTACTCCAAGCCGTTCTTCATCTCGACCATCGCCAGCGATCACGGCTCGGTGATTTTCGATAACAAGCCGGAGCATCGCGAGGTGCTGGATCCGCGCGTGGCGTTCCTGATGGATCAGCTTTTGGAAGAAGTGGTGCGCAGCGGTACCGGAGCGAGCATTTGGGGCCGCGGCATCGATTTTCCGGTGGCGGGCAAGACCGGAACCTCGCATGACGGCTGGTTCGCCGGCTTCACCTCCAAGCTGCTATGCGTGGTGTGGGTGGGATTTGACGACAACCGCGAGTTGAATCTGGAAGGCGCGAAATCGGCCCTGCCGGTATGGGCGGAGTTCATGAAGCGCGCCCACGAACATCGCGAATACCGCAATGTCTCGGACTTCGAAGCGCCGCCGGGAATGGTCAGCGTGCAGATCGATCCACTATCGGGCGAGCTTGCCACCGCGGCCTGCCCCAAGGTTCGGACCGAGTACTTCATCGAAGGAACGCAGCCGGTGCAGATGTGTCCCCTGCATGGCGGCGGCGTCACGCAGGTGGCCGGATGGCAGACCTCGCAGCCCGCGCGAACAGAATCGGCCGGCGAGGCTGGATCTTCCGGCAACGTCGCAACAGCGGACCGCTCAGAACGCTTCTCCGGCGCTGCCCGATTCGGCGCCGCGCCCGCAAGAGGCCCCCAAACACAAAAGCTTCTTCGAAAAACTTCGCGGTATATTTAAATAAGACTTTTTTATTGGCAGTGGCGCCAAGAATGGGGAATGACGCCGCAATTGGGCGCCTAATCTTTCGCCCAGCGCGGCCGATGTTCCGGGGAGGCCGAAACATGGTTTCCAAACTCACGTTCATCTTATTGACGGGCGCGACAGCGGCGAGGCTTTTCTCCGCTTCCGCGCAATCCGCTGCGATCCCGAATGGCCTCAGGGACGAATCCACTAGCGTGCGGGCGCAGCCGGCGGATTCCGCGAAGCCTGCGAGCGTCGTCACGCCGGAGATGCGCGGCGATATCTTCATGGCCCGGAAAATGTACCGGGAAGCGGCTGAGGTATACAAGGAAGGGCCGAAGTCCGCGGTGCTCCTCAACAAGACCGCGATCGCCTATCATCAGATGCTGGAGTTGGGGATGGCGGAGCGATATTACCGGCTCGCGATCAAGGCGGATTCTCATTATGCCGAAGCGATCAACAATCTCGGCACGGTCTATTACGCGCGGAAGAGCTTCCGGCGCGCCATCGGGCAATACAAAAAGGCTCTGCGCCTCAATCCCAAGTCGGCTTCGTTTTGGAGCAATTTAGGCGTGGGATATTTTGCGCGCAAGGATTATAAACGAGCGGCGGACGCCTGGCAGGAGGCTCTGACGCTGGATCCAAACGTTTTTGAGACACGCGGCACGCAGGGCGTGTTGTTGCAGGAACGCAGCGTGGAGGAGCGCGCCAAGTTTCACTATTCGCTCGCGCAGATGTACGCCAAAAAAGGCATGAACGACCGCGCGCTCTTGTATATTCGCCGGGCGCTCGAGGAAGGCTATCAAGGAGCGCAAGAAAATCGAGGAGGACCCCGCCTTTGCCGCCTTGAAAGACCTTCCTGAATTCAAAGAGCTGATGGCGGCGGAACCGCGTGTTCTGTAGCAAGCGAGCCTGCTCCGTCTTAAGCGCTCTGTTGCTTTCTCTCACTCTCGGCTTCGTGCGCGCGGAAATCCTCTTCCAGTGTTGAGCGGTTGGCCGTCCTGCCCTTCGAGAATCTCAGTTCGGACTCGGAGCTCGATTGGGTTGGCCGCGCGGCTTCGGCTGCGGTGGCGTATGACCTGGACGGAATCACCGATCTTTATTCGCAGACTGTAGATTCTCTTTCGAACGTGTACGCGATGCATGCCTCGCGGATTTTGCAAAGCTACTACGTCGAGCGAAAGGGGCAACTGGAGATCACAGCCGCGCTCGAGGACGTCGCCAGCAAGAAGACCATCGATGAATTGCGAGTAGCGGGGCCAGTAACGGGCGGAGTGACGCCTCTGGTGAATGAATTGGCGAAGCGGTTGAATGCGCGGGCGCGGCCGTTCGGGACGAGCAACCCAGTGGCGTTTCGCGCGTATGGGGAGGCGCTTGCGGCGAACGATCGGGCGGATGCGCTAAAAGATTTGCAAGCGGCGGCGCAGGCGGATCCGAATTTTGGCGCGGCGTATGTTGCGTGGGCAAGGCTGCTGGCGGCGGGGGGCGATCGGGCTCAGGCGAATCAGGTCACGCTGCTCGCTGGACGCGGGGTAGGTGCCATCGAGCAGGCCAAGCTAAAGGGAGACCTGGATGAACTGACGAGGCTGACGCCGGCCGATCCAAGCGTGTTTCAGAGGCGGGCCGAGCTGCGGTTGCAGCGGCGAGATATTCGAGGCGCGGTTCAAGATTATGAGGCGACCACGCGGCTGGATCCGGATGAACCCGAGAACTGGAACCAGCTCGGCTATGCGTTGGCTTACGCCGATGATCTGGCAGGCGCGCGGCGAGCGCTGGAGCACTATCAAGAACTGCTGCCCGCGGGGAACGCGAATGGGTTGGATTCGTTGGGCGAGGTGAGCTTTTATCTCGGCGACTTCACGCGCGGCGGCCGGATATTTTCTCCAGGCGCAAGAGAAAAATCCAGGCCAGTTCCGGGGCGCGGAACTGTTGAAAGCGGCTCAAGCTCAGTTGATGACCGGGAAACTGGGCGCAAGCCGACCAGCTTTTCCAGAAGTATCTGGGATCCACGCCCTCCTCGCAACCAGCTCGCGCGGCGGTGGACCAGGCGCAGTGGGAGTTTTTGACGGGCCGGCGTAAGGCGGCCATGGCGCGGCTCGCGATGGCGATCCCGCAGCTCGATTCCGAGGCGCGCTCGCTGGGCCTGTCGCAGCTTTCCATCTGGAAGCTCGAAACCGGAGACTCCCAGGCTGCCGCTGCATTCGCCGAGCAAGCAGCGCAAGCCGCGATCAGCCAGCCGGCAAAGGCGCTGAGCACCATCAGCCGCTTCCTCGCCACCGCGCCGGCATCCAAATCGGGATCGGCGGTGGTGGATGCGTATGCGCTGATTTTCGCGCGGAAATTTCGGGAGGCGCTGCCGGCATTGCAGTCCTTGTACGCGGAAACCAATCCGCTGCGCGATGGACAGGTTCGAACGCTGCTGGCGTGGGCTTATGTGGAGACCGGGGACGTTACGGATGCAGACCGCCTGTTGGGAATCTATCCGATTCCGCTCTCTTCCGGCGAATCCGTTTTCGCGTCGTTCACCTTTCCCCGCTATCTTTTTCTGAAAGGCATCGCTTTCGAAAAGGACGGCAAGCGCGCGGAAGCAAAACAGAGCTATCAGTTGTTCTTGAAGTACGCCGGCGACGTGCCGGATATTTTTGGCGACGAAGCCACGGCGCGTCAAAAGCTCAAAGCGTTGTAGAGTTCCGACACAGCCAACGGGCCGCGCAGCGTCAGAGTTTTTGTTCCCAAGGCTGGTGGGAACCCTCGTCGCGATGCTCCACGCGGTCGTACAGGTGCAGGTCGGAGGTGGTCCCCAGGCTCTCGTTGTATAGGCTCGGCAGGCCGAGGCCTTCTCTCAGATCCTCCTCGAAACTGTGGAGGTTCTTGAGCTGGTCGGCCTGCGCGGGAGCCTGCCGGCCGCTGGGCGCCCTCCAGAACATCTGGTATCCGGCATTCACCAGCAGACCAATTTCATCGCCCATGAGCAAACCTGCTTTGTTCACGTGCGGGCGCTGGCCGGGCCGATCCTCCACGATCGCGCCGATGCCATCCCGGCTGACCTTGGCCCGCCCGGAATCGGCTAGCTGCGCCGTGAAGCCGAGCGATTTCAAGTTTCCGATCCGCTCGGAGAAGGTTGGTTCGTGAGGTTTTTCTCTTCGGAAGAACATGGAGTGTAGTTACCATCATGCCAAATAGTCGCTAGCGAGCGGCGGCGGTGGCGGCGCGCGTGCTTATCGCGGGCGACGACAGCAGGTGCGCACAGCACGGGTAAGGTCACCGAAAGAGCAATCGCGTAAACCTGGTGCACACGATCGTGAAACGCAGTGGCCTCCACGAGCCGGGCGGCTTGTGGTTTCGTCCTCCGGCGAGTTGACTTCGAATCGCCGCTCTCCGGAAACTACGTATACCCAACCGGCTCGTCCGAGTAACGGTGATGATGATTCCGGCGTCAGCGCAAAATGCAAAAACCCTAGAGTATGTGGCAGGAAAGCGCTCCCAACAGCAATTCCTCGGGATTGTAACGCGAGGGATTGCCGCGTATGCCAGCATTCGATGATCCAGGATTCGTCGGCAAGAATTACCGGCCAGTGATCTGGTGTCGCTTCTTGTAAGCGCCGAATTCGAATCTGCGGATCATCTTGCCGAGTTGCAAGACGAAGGGTTCGAATATGCGGGGTCGCTGCACCGGGAGATTCGTCATGAGTTTTGCACTCCACGGATTGCGCTGAACCGCCGCGAATTCCCGGACAATCTCTTCGCCGAGGGCATGTCGCGCCATCGCGGATCACGAATCTTCCGCCGACGCATACGTCGCGCACGGCTGTACGGGACATCGGAAAAAACAATATGGTTCAAGAGCGACTCTTCCGTTGCGCCGGCGAGCGAAGGATCGTTCAAGTCTACCGTGAAGAAGTCGGCTGGCTGTCCGGCTTCCAATTTGCCGCCGCTCGCGCCGAGGCTCCGAGACCCCAATCTCGGTCGCGCTCGCAAACAGGCGCTTTGCCAGACCATCCGGCGATGAATCTGGCGCCAATATGACGCGCTCCAGCCGCTTCATCCTCAGATCGTATTCGAGCGACCGGGCATCTTCCAGCAAATCGATTTGCACGTTGCTGTCCGAGCCGAGGCACATCGGCCAGTCCGTGATCGGCCCAGCGGTCGGCCGGCGCGATACCGTCGCCCAAGTTGCGCTCGGTGATCGGGCAGGCGCAAGCCGTGGCTCCAGCGGACGCCAGGCGCTCGATCTCCTGATCGGTGACATGAATCGCATGGACGGCCGTGAATCGGGAATCGAGCAATCCGTGCTCATCGAGCAACTCCACTGGCCGAAGGCCATGCTCCTCGACACATTCATCCACCTCAGCCGGCTGCTCGGCGACGTGCATGTGCACCGGCATCTCATTCGCACGGGCGTACTGAACCACTTCGCGCAGGTAATCGATCGGAACAGCGCGAACGCTGTGCGGGGCAACGCCGACCCACGCGCGCCCATTCGCTCCAGCGGCTGCGACTTGGGCCCGCAGCGCCTCGGTATCGGCGATGAAATCCGCCACCCGCGGCGTGATAAAACGAAGCTGCGCTGGATCGGCAGTGCGCCGGTAGCCGGCACGAACATAAGCCGCGCGCAGCAAAGCGATTCGCAATCCTACCTCGCGAGCGGCCCGCAGAATCTCGAGCGCGAGCAGATTCCGATTTTCGTAAGGAACGCCGCCGG
Source organism: Bryobacterales bacterium (assembly GCA_963732175.1). Taxonomy (GTDB): domain Bacteria; phylum Acidobacteriota; class Terriglobia; order Bryobacterales; family Bryobacteraceae; genus Palsa-89. The sequence goes on from CAVSYF010000014.1 coordinate 58,864, forward strand.
GGCCGTGATGCACATAGTGAAATTCGCCGACCGTGGTGACGCCTCCGAGCAGCATCTCCAGGAACGCCATGCGCGCAGCGGCATACAGTAGTCTCCGGCGTAATGCGGTTTGCGGCGGAGTACATGCTCTCGCGCCAGGTCCAGAAAGTATCGTGTTGCGCCTCGGTGCGATGTTCGGTGCGGCCGCGAATCAGCCGCTGAAACGCGTGAGAATGCGCGTTGATCAGGCCTGGCAGGATCGCTCGCCCGCTGAGCCGCTGCGCGTTCGCTAAGTCAGCGCTGTCCTGGGAGAAGCGGGTAATCTGGCCGCGCTCATCCACGAACATGGCCAGACCGCTTCGGAACGCACCGCCGGTATAAATGAAGTCCGCGAGAAATCCGGTCTCCGGGAGAGTGATTCGCCAGAAGCCTACCCCAACCCGCTAGGGTAGCGCGCGCACGGCCGCCGGCTTACGCCGCGAACCGCAAACTATCCAGGCTGCTCACATCTTGCCGCCCAATTTCGGCGATCACGTCGGCATCGATTCCGGCTTGCCGGCAGGCTGCGTTCAGGCGCACGTAGGACGGCAGATCCTCATCGGAGTCACTCACGAACTCGGCCACATAGAGCAAGGAAGCGAGCGGGGAAGCGGACCGTTCGGGAGCATGATGCCAGCGGATCGCTTCCGCAGCGCTGTCGGGAAATTTCCATTGGAGCAGCGTTTCGGCGCCGACTTCGGTATGCGAGCGCCCTGAAAGACAGAGTTCCGCTTGCACCGGCGGGCAGCCTCCATCGGTGAGCCGGTAGAAGCGCTCCAGGAATCGCGCCGGCATGATCGAAAAAGCCAATCGGCCGATATCATGGACCAATCCGGCCAGGAAGGCTTCGGAGGGATCGATTTTCAATTCTGAGCACTGGCTCAATTGTTCGGCTGCCTGCGCCACGTCGAGAGAATGATTCCAGAGCTGATGCAGCCGCATGGAGGCGAAGTTGCCGCGGATGGTGGAGGCGAGCAGCACTTTGCGCGCGATCTCCACGCCAATGTAAGCGACCGCGTGGTGGATGCTCGCAATCGGCCGTGCCGGACTGAAGTAAGCCGAGTTCGCGGTCTGGATGATCAGGCCCGAAAGCACCGGATCGAGCGAAGCCACCGTTTCCAGCTCATGCACGGTCACATCCGGATTCGAGATTTTCTTCACCACCTGCCGGGCCGCTCTGGGAAAAATGGGCAGGCGATCGATCACGCGGCTTACGTCCGCCCGGCTGGTCACCTGCAAGTAAGACATCATGGTCTGAACCGCGGAGTTGGCGCACTGGTCCGGTTCATCCGGGGCGAATAACGGCTGGGCTTCAAAGTGCTGATCAAAATCGTCGCTGATCTCCAGCACCGCCACCACCTTGGCGATCGATCCATCGGCGACTTCGCGCCGGCCCCAAAGCGTCAGCAGCACTTGCCGCACGTCTTCGTCGATGAGCGACTGTTCGCCGGATTCCTCCAGGCAGATGTCGGCGAGCAGCCGCCCGCGCGCCTCGTTATCCAATAGAAGTTCCGGAAGGTGATGCGAGAGTGCTGCCTGCTCGGCCAGCCGCCGTTCGGAATCGGAAAGCCCCAAGGCGCGCGCCAGCTCGCACGACCACGTTGCCACGCGCCGGCAATGCGCCCGAACTCCGACATCCAACCGGACCTCGGGCAGTACCATGTGACCGTCCGCCATATTTACCTTATCGACGCGGCGCCCGGCGGATCGAGCAAGTATTGCCTTAGTTGGAGCGTTAGGGTTTGTTGTTAGTACTCGTGTGACTTTTCTGCTGGTACGCGAGACAGCACGCACCGCACCCCTGCAATTCGATAGGCTTCCAGCAGTGCGCCGGCCGCGGGGCCGTAGATGGGCGGAGTGACCCGGACGTCCCGCTCGGCCTCGATGCAGCTCCCGGAATGACCTCAAAATGGTGGCGCTCTGGAAAACACCGCCGGCGTAGCTGACCTGAACCGCTTCTCCGTCCAGGAACAATTGCCGCCGAACGGCCACGGCGATTCGCGCCAGTTCCCGGCCTGCCTCCGCCAATATTTCGCGCGCTACGACGTCGCCCTCCCCCGCTGCCTGATCGACCAACTTCGCCAGGTCGGCGATGCGCGGACGCGGAAACTCGGTGGTGTAGAAGCGATGCATCAGAGCATTGGCGTCCCGCGCGCCGGTCGCCTCGAGAAGTACAGGATCGCAGCGAAGTATCCGGCCCCCAGCCTTCCTCTTGCCGCAAGGCCGCTCGCAGCGCCTGCGAGGCGATCCAAAACGCGCCGCCTTCGTCGCCGAACATATAACCCCAGCCGCCCGCTCGCGCAGTCTGACCGCGGCCGTTGCGGCCAAATGCGATCGATCCGGTTCCCGCGATGGTAATCAATCCGGGCTCGCCCGCTGTAGCGCCTGCCAACGCGATCAGAGCATCGTGGGTCAAGCTGATTCGGTCGCTCGATAAAACCGTCTTGAGGAGCGCTTCTTTGTCGTGGGGTCCACCGCTGAATCCTAAACAGGCCGACGAAAAATGTAAGCCGTCAGCTTCGAAGCCGGCCTGATCACAGGCGGCGTTCAGACAGCTACGCATCGCGTCGAGGAACTTGGCCGTTCCCTCAGCCGCGCCCGCGTGATTGGAAGGCCCGCCGATCCCGACCCCCAGGACTCGGCCTTGCTCGTCGCCAATGATCGCGGTGGTGCGCGACTGCCCGCCGTCCACGCCCAGAAAATACTGGCTCACCGGATGCGCGCGACCAGCGATAAGCGGGACCAGGGACGATGCACCCGCACCTGCGCCTGCTCCAATCCAGCCTCGCGCGCCAGCAGCAACAGCTCATTTTTCTTGAACGCCGCTTGAACCGAGATGCGTCCGTCGCTTACTGTGATGTTCCGCCAACCAAACAGCCAGCGCGTATTAGGGAGGAAATAATAAGCCAGCGGCCCGCGATCCAGATCGATGGCCAGCACGGCCCGGCGCGCCACATTTTTGAATCCCCGCAAAAGCTGGACCACCTGGTCATTCGAAAAATGGTGCAGAAATAGCGAGTTGAACACGAAGTCGAAGCTCTTGGGCCGAAACGGCAACTGGAACGCGTCGGCGATGAGTTTCGGGCGTGCCGCGGCCGCCAGATGGATGTCTCTCCGATCCAGAGCTGTCACCGTCGCCCTGGGATAGGCGCGCCGCAAAGCCGCTCCCATGTCCCCCGACGCCGATCCGACATCCAGTATCGAAAAGCTTTCGTCGCGTCCCACCAGGCCGCGCATCATGCCCCGCAAAATGCCATACGCGCCGAAATAGCGGTTGATGCGGACCAGGTCCTCCAGAATCGGCTGGGCCACTTCGACCGGAGCATGATCCATCACTTCCGGCTCGATGAATCTCTGGCGTGCGATCGGCACCCTCCCATAATAAGACGCCGCCGCAGCGGTCCGTTGTATACTGCTTACTATCTGGACTATGCAAATCCCAGACCACGTGGGCCTTCTCTTTGTGCTCCTCGCCACGTAACTTAGGGAAGAGGCTGTCAATATGTGGATTGTCCGGCTAGCGCTCCGCCGCCCGTATACGTTCGTGGTGATGGCGGTTCTGATCGCCATCCTGGGCGTGACCGCCATCGTCACCATGCCGGTCGACATCTTCCCCTACATCGATATCCCCATCGTCAGCGTGCTGTGGCCGTACTACGGCCTGGCGCCGGAGGAGATGGAAAAGCGCGTCGTCACCAACTTCGAGCGCAGCCTCACCTCCAACGTCAACGACATCGAGCACATCGAATCGCAGTCCTACAACGGCCATCGCGGTGGTGCGCGTTTATTTCCATCCCAACGTCAAGATCGACATGGCGGTGGCGCAGGTGACGGCGCAGATGGAAAGCGCGCTGCGCAACATGCCGCCCGGGATGTTTCCGGCCAACGTGCTGAAGTACGACGCGGCCAGCGTGCCGATCCTGCAGCTGGGGCTTTCCAGCAAGACCCTGACGCGAGCAGGAAATCTTCGATCTGGGGCAACAACTTCATCCGCACTCCGCTCGGCTACCGTGCAGGGCGCTTCCGTCTCCTATCCGTTCGGCGGCAAGAACCGCGCGGTCATGGTGGACCTGAACCTGGACGAGCTGTACGCCAAGCAGCTTTCGCCGATCGACGTCTCGAACGCGCTGAACCTGCAGAACCTGATCCTGCCCGCCGGCACCGCCAAGATGGCGGAGACCGAATATCAGATCCGGGTCAACAGCAGCCCGACCGTCCTGAACGAGTTGAACAATCTGCCCATCAAGACCGTCAACGGCGCGACCGTCTACATGAAGGATGTCGCGCAGGTGCGCGACGGCTTTTCGGTGCAGACCAATATCGTCCGCACCAACGGCGCGCGCGGCGTGCTGATGACCGTCACCCGGAACGGCAAGGCCTCCACGCTCGCTATCGTCAACGCCGTGAAAGCGGCGCTGCCCCGGATTCTTTCCACGGTTACTCCCGGAGCTGAAGGTGACGATGCTGGCCGATCAGTCGATCTTCGTGCGCGCCTCCATTCAAGGCGTGGTGCGCGAGGCGCTGCATCGCCGCCGGCCTCACCGGCCTGATGATCCTGCTGTTCCTGGGAAGCTGGCGCAGCACGCTGATCGTCTGCATCTCGATTCCGCTTTCGATTCTTACGTCGCTTTGCATCCTGAGCCTGCTGGGCGAGACCATCAACGTGATGACGCTGGGCGGCCTGGCGCTGGCGGTCGGCATCCTGGTGGACGACGCCACGGTCGAGATCGAGAACACGCACCGCAACATCGCCATGCGCAAGCCGCTGGTGCGCGCGGTGCTCGATGGCGCGTCGCAGATCGCGGTTCCCACGTTCGTCTCCACGCTGTCGATCTGCATCGTGTTCGTCCCGGTGCTGCTGCTCACTGGAACGGCGCGATATCTCTTCACGCCGCTGGCCATGGCGGTGGTGTTCGCGATGCTCGCGTCCTATCTGCTTTCCCGCACGCTGGTCCCGACCATGGTCGCGCTATCTGCTCGAGTCCGGAAGCGCACCTGTATCAGGAGGGCGCGCACGGCGAGACCGCCGGCGGACGCGGGCATCTTCTGGCGCGTGCACTATATGTTCAACGCTGTGTTTGAGAAGCCTGCGCTTCCGCTACATGGGACTGCTGGATTGGTCGCTGCAGCATCGCGGGCGCGTGCTGGCCGCCTTTATGGGGCTTTCCGTCGCCTCGATCGGCCTGGTCTGGCTGGTCGGCGAGGATTTCTTCCCCAACGTGGATTCCGGCCAAATGCGGCTGCACGCGCGCGCGCCCGCGGGCACGCGCATCGAAGAGACCGAAGTGCGATTCGCCGCGATCGAGCGCGAAATCCGCGAACCTCATCCCCCCGCGCGAGATGGACAACGCTGATCGACAACATCGGACTCGTCGAACAGCTGGGCCTGCCTCGCTCAGGGCGAAATCCCGACCATCTCCAGCGCCGATGGCGAGATCCTGATTTCTCTGAAGAAGGACCATAGCCCCACGCGCGACTATGAAGTGCTGCTGCGCAAGCGCCTGCGCGAGAAGTTCCCGGACATGACTTTCTTCTTCCAGCCGGCCAATATCACCACCCAGATTTTGAACTTCGGCCTTCCCGCGCCGATCGATTTGCAGGTCGTGGGCCGCAACGCGGACGCCGGATACAAGATCGCTCAGAAGCTCGCCGAAAGGATTTCGCATATCCCCGGCGCCGCCGACGTTCACGTGCACCAGGTGGTGGACCAGCCGGAAATCCGTCTCGAACGTGGACCGCGTCAAGGCGTCGCAAATGGGCTTGACGCAGCGCGACGTCACCAGCAGCATGCTGATCTCGCTCAGCGGCAGCGGCCAGGTCGCGCCGAATTTCTGGATGAACTGGAACAACGGCGTCAACTACAACGTCGGCGTGCAGACGCCGCAGTACAGGATCGATTCGCTCGACGCCCTGCTGCGCACGCCGATCTCGGTGGCGAGCAGCGCTGTCAACTCAACTACGCCGGATTCTACCGAGGGATCGGCCGCTGGAGGAAACGCCTCGGTGGGCGCGTCTCCGAGCGGCTCTTCGCAGGCCTACGGAAATCCCGGAGCGCTCGCCGGCAGCACGCAGCTTCTCTCGAATCTGGTGACGGTTCGCCGCGGACGTCGCTCCGGTGATCGTGAACCATTACAACGTCCAGCCCGTGTTCGACGTTTACGCCAACGTGGACCGCCGCGATCTGGGCGGCGTGGGCGCGGAAGTGGAAAAAATCATGCAGGAGGAAGAACCGCATCTGCCGCGCGGCACCTCCTTCGATCTGCGCGGCCAGTACCAGACCATGCAGTCTTCCTTCTTCCGCCTGGGCCTGGGCATGATTTTCGCCGTGGTACTGGTGTATCTGCTGATGACCGTGAATTTCCAGTCCTGGGTGGATCCGTTCATCATCCTGACCGCGCTGCCCGGCGCGATGGCCGGCATCTTGTGGATGCTGTTCGTCACCCGCACCACGCTGAGCGTTCCGTCGCTGATGGGCGCCATCATGTGCGTCGGCGTCGCCACCGCCAACAGCATCCTGATGGTCACCTTCGCCAACGATGAACGCACCTATCTGCCATCCGCCCGCGACGCCATGCTCTCGGCCGGCTACGCGCGTATCCGTCCGGTGCTGATGACGGCGACCGCCATGATTCTCGGCATGCTGCCCATGTCGCTCGGCATGGGCGAAGGCGGCGAGCAGAACGCGCCGCTCGGCCGCGCGGTCATCGGCGGCCTGATGTTCGCCACCGTCACCACGCTGTTCGTCGTGCCGATCATCTACACTTATCTGCGAATCAAACCTCCAGTGGACCACGAGCGCCTGCTGGAAGAACAGGAGCGGCTGGGCCTTCCCGGATCTCAATTTTGATGCGCCATAGCAAAGCCGATCCACCGGATTCGCTCGCCACCGAAGAGCAGCTACGCCAGGAGATTGAAGAGCTTAAACAGCAGATCCAGGCGCAAAAGGCCGGGCACGCTCCGCCGAAGCTGTGGCATCCTTCGGCCCTCACGATTTGGGCGATTTTTCTCACCGTAACCGTGGTCCTGGTAATCGCATTCCTGGCCGGCTACATTCCGCTTCGGAAGCGCAACGCGCTCATCCGCGGCGAGGCCCAGCAACAGGAGGAAGCTCTGCCGCGCGTAGAAGTGGTCGCCGTAACGCGCTCCTCGCGCAATAGCGAATTGGAACTTCCCGGCAACATCCAGGCCAGTCACGGAAGCCCCGATTCTGGCCCGCGCCGACGGCTACATCAAGCAGCGCATGGTGGACATCGGCGATCGGGTCCGCACCGGCCAGCCCTTGGCCGAAATCGAAGCCCCGGAACTCGACCAGCAGGTCCGGCAGGCCAAGGCCAATCTTGCCCAGACGCAGGCCGCGCTCGACCAGGCGCTCGCCAACTCCAGCAGGGCAAGGCCAACATGGAACTGGCTCGCATCACGGCCGACCGTTGGAAGACGCTGGCGGGCAAAGGCGTCGTGTCGCGCCAGGAAAACGACCAGAATCAGGCGCAGTATCAAGCCCAGGTCGCCAACGTGAAGGCGCTCGAAAAGGCCATCTCGGCGCAGCGCAGCAATATTGCCGCCGCGCAAGCCAATCTCGCGCGCCTGGATGAAATGCAAGGCTACCGGGTGGTGAAGGCGCCCTTCGACGGAGTGATCACGCTGCGCAACGTGGATGTCGGCGCGCTGGTCACTACCGGCAGCACGCTGCTGTTTCGAATCGCGCAGACTGGTACGCTGCGCACTTACGTCAATGTGCCGCAGACCAATGCCAGTTCCATACGGCCCGGCCAATTGGCGCAATTGAGCGTTTCCAATCTGCCCGGCCGCCGCTTCCATGGCACGGTGGCGCGAACCGCCAATTCGCTCGATCCCACCACCCGCACTCTGCTGGTCGAAGTTCAGGTGCCGAATGCGGACGGCGCGCTGCTGCCCGGCATGTACGCCCAAGTCGACCTGAACAGCGTCCGAAACAATCCGCCTTTGATGGTCCCCGGCGACGCGCTCATCGTTCGCGCCGAGGGCACGCTAGTCGCTGTGGTTCGCCCCGACCATACCGTGCACCTTCAAAAGATCGAGGTCGGCCGCGACTACGGCGATCGTCTGGAGGTCCTCAGCGGTCTTCACGAAGGCGACTCAATCATCCCCAACCCGGGCGAGAGCGCGCGCGAAGGCGTCAAGGTCGTTCCCGTGCCGGCGCAGCATGAGTAAGACCGGCTAATGCAGCGCGACCTTCAGCGCCTGTTGCGTCTGCTCCGATCCGCCGAACAGCCCCGCTGGAAAGCGCCGATACCTTAAAATATCGCTGTAGATCGCCGACTCGGCGTTGGCGTTCAGCCCCATCCCCGCTAAATATTGCAGCCGCAGATTGCTATCCCGATTGATCTCGGCGCCCCGATACCAAGGCTGCAAGTCGCCCGCTTGACCCGCGAAAGTGCCGAGCAAACTCATGGGCGATTGAAGTCCCGTCTCGGCCAGCGATCGGAACACTGCCGAATAACGAGGGTCGGCAAAGCGCCGCTGGAGCCGGTCTACATCGATGATTGCCGGCTCGGCTTGCCCCAGCAACACGACATCGTAACCTCCGCCTTCGTTCTCATTCGCCCAGACGGTGCCGTGCGGAAACACACTGAAGAACGTCGCGAACTCGCTCTTCACCGTGCGAGCGTCGCTCTCATACAGCGGCACCCATTGGGTGACCAGCCCGCCGGGATTCAAATGCTGCTTCACCAGCTCGAAATATTCCTTCGAATACAGCGTGGCGCTGCCCTTCACCCAGGGATGAATCGGGTCGGACGTGATGATGTCGAACTTCTCGGGCGTGGTCAGCACGAAGTGGCGCGCGTCGTCGTAGACCACCTGCGTCCGCCGGATCGTGCAGCACGTTGTAATTTTCTCCTTGGCGAAAAAGCTCGTGGCGGTGGGCGGCACCAGCGGCTCCATTTCGCAGATCACGATGCGCTGGACGTTCGGATGCAGCGACGAACGATCCCGCCGTCACGCCCGCGCCGAAGCCCACCACCAGCACCGAACGTCGGATCGGTGTGGAACAGCGCCGGCAGGTGCCCCGAGCATGCGCTGCAGCCGCATATCGTACGGTTCGCTGGATGCCTCCACCTTGCCGCTGACGTGGAACTGCACCGCGCCGTCGTCCCACTGCGAAATGGCGATGGAGGAATTCGATGCCCTCGCCGGCGTACAGGATCTTGGAGCGGCCCGTCGACGTGAGGATTCTGCGGCCATAGGCGATCAGCTCGCCCGGCACCGGGTGCACCGTCCAAGCCAGCCAGCCGGCGACCAGCAGCGCAGCCGCCACGGGCACAACCCGCATGCTCTTGCGCGCCAGCACAGACCAATCCGCTCAAGCGCCGACAGCACGATCAGCATCCGCTCGCGACTGCTGCGTCCCGATCCACGGAACAGCACCAGGCTGAACGCCAGCGCGCCCGCGATCGCGCCCGCGGTATTGGCCGCATAGATTCCGCCCACCATCCGTCCCGCATCTTCGCCGGGTGAGGCCACCGCCGCCAGCGCCAGCGGAAAGCTTGCGCCCCACAGCAACGCAGCCGGCAGAATGGTCCACAGCGCCGCGCGCCAGGTCGATTTGGAACGTGAACCAGGGGCTGGTGGACAGCAGCGGATTAATCGGCCAATAGGGAAGCGACTCGCCAGCATGAACGCGGTCCACGCGACCGCCGCGGCCAGCAGCAACTGGCACCAGCCCAACGCGACCCTGGGCTGCGCGAGCCGCAATTGGCCAGCAACGAAGCCAGGCCGCTGCCGATCCCGATGCCAATCAGGAACACCGCCAGGATGATCGAAAACGTGTAAACCGTCGCGCCCAGCATCAGCCCCAGCAGCCGCGTCCAGATCACCTCGGCGCCCAGCGCGCACGCGCCCGACAGCGCGATCGTGACGTAGACGAGCCCAGGCGTTCGGTCCGACGGGCGCCCGGTCTCTTTCAAAATCTTCAGCCGCGATTTGATGCGTGCTCCGGCCGGCGAGAATGATGCCAACCAACGCCACCGCACAGTTGATCGCCGCCGCCACGTAGGTCGCCGTGGCCATATCGAACACGCGCAGCAAATAGAATCCGGCCAGCAGACATCCAAAGACAGCGCCCACCGTATTTCCGCCATACAAGAGGCCCAGCCACGAGACGCCTTCGGGAGTCGCCTCGATCCAGCGCGCAGCCGCCGGCAGCGATGCCCCCATCAGCGTAGTCGGCAGCAAGTAAAGCCACGGCACACAGCACCGCCCGCAGCAGCATGGCCGGCAACCCATGCCCCACCGCCGCCACGTACAACTGATCCAACCAGGGCATTCCGAACAGCACCGCCAAACCGCACGCGCCGATGCCCAACTCCACCAGCGCGTAAATCCGCAAAGGATGCTCGAGCGCCCGAGATCAGGCGCGGCACCGCCAGGCTGCCCAGGCACAATCCACCCATGAAGGTCGCCAGCAGCACGCCCAGCGAAACCGCGGTCGAACCGATGACCAGTTGCAGCAACTGGTACCAGACGATTTCATAGATCAATGCGGAGCAGCCGCTCCCAATGAACAACAGCAGCAACAAGGGGAAAAAGGGGCGGCCTGCCGGTTGGGCGGAAATACCGGCCTCGGGCTGAACTACCTGCGGATTCATCTTAAGCCTGTTGCATCATAACTCAACTGGCGAGTCCCTTCAAAAAGTGCCCGGGTGCGGCGCAGCCCAATTAGCCAGGTTAAGCGCCAGAAAACAAGCTGGTAAGTTCCCTAAGAACGTACTATGATGGGTACTGTACGTCCTATACCCTATAGTACCCGAGGGAATAGTTCATGTTGTTGTTGCATTTGAAGTTCGGAACGAATTGGGGAAAATGAAGATCCGGTTAATCGCTTATTGCCCCCGTTGCGGATCGCATTCCTTTCGCCTCTCGGCGCTTCGTCTAGCGAAAGACGCCATATTCCGCTCCGTCGGTCTTAAGCCGCTGCGCTGCCGCATGTGCCGGTTCCGTTTCTATTCCTTCGACTTGAACTATCTCCGCGGCTGGCTCAGTATTTTGGAAGGGCCGCCACCGCAGGTTCGAGAATTAGAACCTGAGGCAATCTCTCCTACGATGGAAACCCCGCAGCGCAGGACCGCTTCCGCCGGCCTGGAGCGCGGATCCCAGCATCACCTGCACTAAAGCCGCGCCAGGCTATTGCGCGCCCATATACAATTGTATGGAATGGGCCGATTAGTGCTCAGTGCGATAAAAACCTTGCACGATTTCAGGGTTTTCACGTCAGCCTGTAATAGGCATGGCACCCGCACTCCAGACCTTTGAGGTGATGATGAGCGACCGGAGTGTGCCTTCCCAAATCGACCCCAGCGTGCTGGCCGCGCAGGAGCTCCAGAACCGCTTTATTTCCGATAATTTACGGCGGATCTTCCTGCTCATTTACCGGATCGTCGGCAACGTCGCCGATGCCCAGGACTTGACCCAGGAAGCCTTCATCAAGGCGCTCCAGCGTCAGGATCAGCTGAAGGAGCTGGATAAAGCCGCCCACTGGCTCTCGCGCATCGCCAGCAATACCGCCATCGATTTCTTGCGCCGCAACGGCAAAGTGAATTTTTGTGAGATTGACACGCTCATGGAGCCGCTGACCGAGCCGACCGACAGCCCCGAGCAGGCCGTCCTGCGGTCCGAACATCGCGCGCACCTCGAAGAAGGCCTGTCGGCGCTCACCGAGCGGGAAAGAACCGCGCTCCTGCTGCGCGACGTGGAAGGTCTGCCGGCCGAGCTGGTGGCCGAGCAAATGAACTGTTCCAAAGCCACCGTGCGCTCACACATCGCCAATGCTCGCATCAAGTTCCGGCGCTATTTGGAACGCGGCCGCAGGACCTCGGGAAGGAACCGGTCATGAAGCACCCTAGCGAAACACAATTGGCGTTGCTGGCGGGCGGCGACCTCTCGTTCCGAGAGCGCTGGCGGGTGCGCCGGCATGTTTCGCGGTGTGCGCAGTGTGAGAACGAGCTTCATGCTTTAATGCTGGCGAGCGAGCAAGTGCGTCAAGTGTCTGCGGAATTGCCAAGAGGCTTGGACTGGAACCGGCTGGCCGAAGAGATGCAGGGCAACATCCGGGTCGGTTTGGCCGCGGGCCAGGCCATTGCAGCTTTCGATAAACCGGCTGCGGTCCGGCGTCCGCGTCTGGCTTGGAACGCCGGCACCGTGATCGCATGCGCCACCGTGTTATTTGTTTTCGCTTTCTGGGTCAATCTCCCTCGTCCGCAGGCTGAACATCTGGCCCAGGCTTTGCATCGTATTGCGGCGCATGGAATCGGAAACATGGCGCAGCCGGCCGCGCTTCAGCCCGACGATGTGGTGCTGGAGGCGTCTTCTACCGGCATCGAGGTGAAGGAGAACGGCGGAACGCTTTCGCTTATGCATCCGCGTTCCGATGGTGCGACCGTTTCAGTGAGCATGCAAGGCTCAGCCGGGGTGCGGTTCATCGATTCCGACACCGGCCAGGTGACGACCAATAAGGTGTACTATGCCGAGCAGTAAGCTGGTTCTCGCCGGTTCTGTCTTTGTTGCGGGCGGCCTGTTTATTGCGAGCAGCCTGATGGCCGGCGTGCTCCCCAAAATCGATCTGCCCAAGGACTCGCCCGTCGCGGTGCTCTCGGCCGACTACAAGGATTCCAACGAAACGGCGCGCGGCGGCGCGATGCTGCTGGATTTGCATGCGGCGCTTTCGCTGCGCAATTCGAGCCACCACCGCATTCGCGGCATCACCTTGCTGGTTACCGCCCAGGATGTGACGCCCGGAGGCAAAGGCTCAGTGACCGTCACCAGCCTGGACGTCGGTCCGGACGAGAGTTTTCCGCTGCGTATCGATCTGCGGCTCTTGCGGCCGTTACAGGCCTCGGTGGCCGTGCCGGTTCAGATCAGCCTGGATGGCGTCCTGTTCGAGGACTTGAGCTTTTATGGTCCCGACAAGCTGAACTCACGCCGCAACATGACGCTGTCGGAGTACGAAGCCCGGCGCGATCGCAAATATTTCAAGTCGCTGCTGGCCGAGGGCGGCCCGGAGCGCTTGCGGCAAGAGATGCTGGCCAGTCTGGCTCACCAGGAAGACCGTCCCGGCATGGACGTCCAGGTCATGAAGGGTGCGCGGGCGACCAACTTCGAGCCTGAAAAAGAGGTCCAGTTCGCATTTTTGCGGCTGCCCGATGCGCCCATCGAACCCGTGGATGGAATGGCGCGCGTATCGGGCAATGAGGCGCGCGCACCGCGCGTGGAAGTGCGCAACCGCTCCGACCGCGGCATCCGGTATTTGGAAGTCGGCTGGATTTTGCAGGATCGCGGAGGCCGCGAATTTCTGGCTGGATCGGTTCCCGCCGAATTAAATCTCGCGCCCGGGCAGAAGAGCCAGATCCTCGAAAACACGACCCTGAAATTCCCGCAGCCGCATGGCGGCCAACCGCTCGCTATCGACGCTATGACCGGCTACATCAGCAGCGTCGAATACACCGACGGCTCGGTGTGGATTCCCAGCCGGGCCGATCTGGGCACGCCGCGCCTGCAGCGCGTGATAGCTCCGTCGGACGAAGAGCAGCGGCTCGCGCAGATCTATCGCAAAAAGGGCCTGGTCGCGCTGGTCGCCGAGCTGAATCGCTTCTAGCCCGCCCCGGCCTGACCCGCCCTGGATTATCCTAACAATGTGAAGGCATCCAGACTGTTCGTTGTTTCGCTGGCCTTTCTGGCGTGCGGCTGGCTTTGCGCTCAAAGCGATAACCCTTCCAGCCAGCCCAACGTTACGCTGGAGAACAAGCAGAAGCCCCCCAAAGAGTCGAACTCCCGAACCATCGAAGGCATGGTGACGGATGCGGCCGACAATCCCGCTCAAGACGTGATCGTACAGCTCAAGGACACCAAGAACTCGCAAGTGGTGGATTACGCCACCAAGGAAAACGGAAAGTATATCTTCCGCGATCTTTACATGGACGTGAACTATGAGCTGTTCGCTAAGCGCGGCGACATCACTACGCCGGTGAAGAAGATCAGCATTTACGATACGCGCAAAGACGTCATCGTAAACTTTAAGTTGGAACCGGATCAGGCCAAGAAATAGGCCCTCACGGTTACCAGGGCAACGGCTCCCGGTTGCGCCGCGTCAAAACTGTAAATCCACAATTGGCCGGGCGTCCCACGCCGGGTTCGTGTATCTGATGGAGAAGCATTGAAGTACCTCTTTTTCTTGTTCCTGCTTTTTGCATGTTTCGCAGCGACTTGGATTTTTCAAACCTTCCGGACCACCATTCTGCGGCCCGTCCTAACGAGCTTGCATATTCCCGCGCCCCAATTCACCTTTAGCGAAATGATTGGCTTCGCTGCTCGCAAGCATCGCGTGAACCCGGCGTTCATCAAGAGCATCATCGCGGCGGAATCGGCCTTCTCGCCCGGTGCGGTATCACCGAAAGGCGCGGTCGGGCTGATGCAACTGATGCCGGAAACCGCTCGCGAATTCGGCGCCGATCCAACGGTGCCGGCAGAGAACATCGACGCCGGTGCGAACTACTTGAGCTGGCTCATGCAACGCTACGCCCATCGCAAAGACCAACTGCGGCGCGTGATCGCCGCCTACAACGCCGGACCAGGGGCCGTGGAACACTATCAGGGCGTTCCGCCTTATCGCGAAACACGAGTCTACGTAGCGCGGGTGCTGCGCCTTTATAAGAGATACCGAAGCGAGGCTTGACCGCGCGAACCGCTAGCTGCTCACCTTGAAGCGCGGGAATAGTTTCTCGGCGTTTTCGCGCTCGATGGCCTTGGTGACCTTCACGGAGAGTCCCAGATTCGGCAGTTCGTTCACCGTGGATTCGATCGGCTCCGGCGAAAAATCGGTCCCGAACATGATGTGATCCGGATGCGCGAACTTCAGCATCGCCGCCATCGGATAGGGGAAGCTGGCGTGCGCGATGTCGATGTAAAACTTCTGCAGCTCGGGGATCACGCCGTTGGGAATGTACTCTTCATGCTTGGGGTCGTGCGGATAGCGATCCTTGATGCGGCCCGCGATCATCGGCATGGTGCCGCCGGAATGCGGAATGATGATCTTGATGTTCGGGATACTTGTGCAGCACGCCGTTGGCGAGAATGCTGGTGCAGGCGCGCGTGATGTCGAAGTCAAACTCGTTCATCGCGGTGGGGACGCTGTCGTTGAGATGGGTGCAGCACGGCGGCGCCAGCGGATGCATGTACACGATGGTCGAGCGGCGATTCAATTCCTGCCACATCGGATCGAAGTACGGATCACCCGGCCATTTCCCCTTATTGTCGTTGGTATAAATGCCGATCCCATCGGCCTTCAGCGTGTCGAGACCGTACGCGATCTCCGCCATGACACCGTCGATGTCGGGCAGCGGCACGCCGGTGAACAGGCCGAACTTCGTCGGATGATCGGCCATCACCTTGGCGCCGTAATCGTTGCCGATGCGCACATTCTTCCGTCCCTGTTCGTCTCCGCGGTAGAGCACGTCGCCCATCTGGGTCATCGAAAGCATCGCGACGGCGATGTCGAACTTCTCCATCATCATCAGCGAGAGTTCGGGAGTCCAGGGGCCGTAGCCGCCGCGCCCCCGCCCGCCTGGTCCGGTGCGCAGTGCCGGCGGCGAATGGTGATGATGAACGTCAATGCGGCCGCCCTTGGCTGTGGACTTGTTGATCTTCTGCGCGAACAAATCGCGCGATGACAGCATTGCGCCGGCGGCACCCACCGCTCCAGCCACACCGAGGGACTTAAGAACGCCGCGCCGCGAGACGCCGCTGTAATTGTTTGGTTCGGAAAAATTATGTTGCATCGTAATTCTGTTGGTTCAGGAAGAGTATATCACTGCGCGCGGGCTGCTTACTTCACGTTCTTATCCAGCCAGCCGTCGATGAACTTGATCACCTGATCGCTGTTCCGGTCCAGGAACATTTCGTGCATATTGCCGTGAATACCGGCGTCCTCCAGGCGAACAAATTCGTCCTTGGCGCCGGCTTGATTCAGCCACTTCGGGATGCAAACGTCGAACACGCGGTGATAGGTTCCTTCGGCCGACATCGAAAGAATGTGCATGCCCTGATAGCCCACCAGCTTGTGCACGGGCTGGTCCTGCATGTAGCAGCCGACTTCGTCGCCGGGCCGCTCGGATGGCTCCAGATGAACCTTGATATCAGAGGGCTCGCGAACGGCGGATCGTATTTCATCGGCATCGGGGTCAGGCCCCAGGAATTCGGATTGACGCGCGTGTACTCCACTTTGGCCGTATCGACCGTGCCGATCTGCGGGCCGCCCGGCTCGATCGCCACCATGCCGGCAATCAGATTGGGACGCTCATCGGCGACGTTGAAGCCGATCCCGCCGCCTTGCGAATGCGTGACCAGGATCACCGGCTTGCCGATTCTGTCGAGCAAGGCAACGCCCGCCGGCACGGCCAACTCGGCTTGATTATTCACAAACTGCATCTGGCCTTTGGTGAAGTAGTCGAACACCGGATCGCCCATCATGCCTTTTTTCGGCGAGTCGCTCGGCCACTCGGTGTATTTGTGCATGCGCGGAAAATTGCCGCCCGATGTTGCCGGGGCGGTCCAGATCTGTTCCAGGTCGAGCGCCGTGCGGATGCCGAGTTTACCGTCGACACCCGGCACATAGGCCGACCGTCCTCGCGCCGGATAATCGACCATGTAAACTGTGTAGCCGTGGTCCACCAGATAGTAGGCCCATCCAGGACGCCCGTCCGGAGTCTGCCGCCAGACCGCGCCGGTCTGGCCGTTGCCATGGAAGAACACGACCGGGTAGGGATGCGTCATCCGCTGGGGCACCCACACTTCGGTGTACATCGCCTCGCCCATGATCTCCTTGCCCGGCTCGCCGACATATTTTCCGCCGGCGTAGAAGAATCCGTGGCGCGCGATGTTTTGGATTGGGAACGTGGGAATCGCCGATGGCGGCGTCGCGAGGCTGGCCTTGTCCTTCTGCGGAACATTTTTGTCGATCCACGTCGCAATGAACTTCGCGATTTCGTCGCTGTTCTTTTCGAGCATCATCTCGTGCCCGTTGCCACGGATGCCCGCGTCCTCCAGGCGGACGAATTGCGTTTTCACGCCCGCCTGGTTCAGCCACTTGGCCATGCAGTGGTCGAACTCGCGATGATAACCGCCCTCGGCGGAAAGAAAGAGCACAGGAATTTTTTCCAGATTGACGAGCTTGTGCGCAGGCTCCTTCTGCACGTAGCAAGGAACCACGTCGCCGGGAATGTCGGATTTCTCCTCGAGCGCGACTTGCAGCTCGGAGGGCGATTTGATCGCAGGATCATACGTGATCGGACTGGCGGTCACGCCCCAGCTCATCCCGCCGCCGCCCGTGTTGTAGGCCAAATTCGCGGTATTTACGTTCTTGATCGGCGGACCACCCGGCTCGATAGTGACGATCGCTTTCACCTGGTTCGGACGTGCGTCGGCGGTGAGCCAGCCGGGCGCGCCACCTTGCGAGTGGGACAGAATAATCACGGGCGTCTTGATCGCATCCAGCAGTGCGACGAACGCATCACGACTGAGTTCATCCTGCGATAGCGGCCCGCCGCCTCCCAGGAATTGCACTTGCGTTTTGGCGAAATCGTCGAACACCGGATCGCCCATCAGGCCTGTTCCCGGGAACTGCGTGTGCAAATGAGCGCGCGGGAAATCGCCCTTCTTGGCCGAGGCTGTGAAGGTAGCTTCGAGATTCGCCGCGGTGCGGATATTCAAATTGCCGTCGTGGCCGGGGACGTAAGGGGAGCGGCCGCGCGCGGGCGAGTCGACCATGTACTGCACGTAGCCTTGCTTGGCGAAATAGTAGGCCCATCCGGGACGGCCGTCGGGAGTTTGCAGCCAGTCGGTCGCGGTCTGTCCGGCGCCATGAATATAGACGATCGGGTAAGGATGCCGGATCTGTTTGGGCACCCACACCTCGACATACGCGGATCCGCCCATCACTTCCTTACCCGGCTCGCCGACGTACTTGCCACCGGCGTAGAAGATCCCGGTGCGCGAAAGGTCGCTGGTGGAAAAGGTGGGGATGGTTGGCGGAGGAGCCTCGCTGGTGGACTTCGGGGCTTTGAACGCCTGCGCCGCAAGGGACGCGCTCAGGACAATGGTGATGGATGCCGTTTTCAACGTGGTCATCGGCTGCCTCCCGTAACCGTCACTGTACTACATCGCGGCTTCTGTCGGGCGCATTGGCGTAGTAGGATGAACACGTGATTCCACTAATTTTGCTTGCGCTTTTTGGAAGTATCGGGGCTTGGTCGCAAACCGCGGACGTGGTCATGGTGAATGGCAAAGTGTTGACGGTCGACAGCCAATTCTCAGTTCGCGAAGCGATCGCGATTGGCGACGGAAAGATCGCGGCGGTCGGCAGCAACAGTGATGTTCGCAAGCTCGCCGGTCCGAATGCGCGCGTCATCGATCTTCAAGGCCGCACCGTGATTCCCGGTTTGATCGACTCGCACATGCATGCGATCCGCGCGGCCACAACCTTCAGCACGGAGGTGAACTGGATCGGCGCGCCATCGCTCACCGAGGCGCTGCGGCCGCGTGCACGAAGCTGCGGTGACGATGAAGCCGGGCTCGTGGCTGATCGTGGCCGGAGGTTGGAACCCGCGAGCAGTTCCAGGAGAAGCGGCGGCCGACGCAAGCCGAGCTAGTGGCCGCGGCTCCGAACAATCCGGTCTACATTCAACTAGGCTATGGCTGGGCGGTGATGACGCCGGCGGGATTTGGGCGCTCAACATTTCGAGCGATACCGATTTTCCTCCGAACTCCAAGCTGGATCGGGATGCGAGCGGGAAGCCGACCGGAGGAATCACGCGGCGGCCAGAACGCC
Source organism: Bryobacterales bacterium (assembly GCA_963732175.1). Lineage (GTDB taxonomy): Bacteria > Acidobacteriota > Terriglobia > Bryobacterales > Bryobacteraceae > Palsa-89. Next base: position 77,735 of record CAVSYF010000014.1, read on the forward strand.
ATCGTAGCGCTGTTCGACCGGCTTCCGAAGCCGAATTTCGACGAGCAGGTGGAAGGCACCAGGAAATTTTTCCGCGAACTGAACCGGCTCGGTTTGACGGGCGTGGGCGATCCGGGCGGCAATAACGTCACGCCGGAGACTTATCAGGCGCTGTTCAAAGTCTGGCGCGATCATCAGCTGACGATTCGAATCGCTTACAGTCTGTGCGGCTTCACGCCGGGGACCGAGTTCGAGGAGTACAAGACATCACGCAGATGCTGCCGATGGGTTCGGCGATGACTTGCTGCGGTTCAATGGCATCGGGGAGCGAATCACGTGGGCGATGAACAACAACGAGAAACCGACCGAGGCGGAAAAGCAGAAATACTACGAGATCGTGAAATGGGCGGCCGAAAATCATATGTCGGTGACCATGCATTGGATGAACGACCGCTCGGTGGATCAACTGCTGACCATCTTCGAGCGCGTCAACCGCGAAGTGCCGATCGGCGATTTACGATGGTCCATCGCGCATTTGAACGATGCGTCGCCCGAGACTCTGCGCCGCATGAAAACGCTCGGGATGGGTTGGACCGTGCAGGATGAAATGTATTTCGCCGGCGAGAATTTCGTCAAACAGCGCGGAGCCGACGCCGCTCGCCGCGTGCCGCCGGTGGAGACCGCCAAGGAATTGGGCGTGGTGGTGGGAGCCGGGACCGACGCGCATCGCGTGGCATCCTACAATCCGTTCACTGCGCTCCAGTGGTTCCTGGATGGGAAGACGGTGGGAGGCAAGGCGATTCGCGGGCCCGAAGAGACGCCCAGCCGCGCCGAGGCTCTGCGCCTCTACACCATGGGCAGCGCGTGGTTCTCCACGATGAAGCAGAGGCGAGGTTCGCTCGAAGCTGGGCAAGCTGGCGGATCTCGCGGTGTTATCGAAAGATTACATGACGGTGCCGGTCGACCAGGTCGGCGGAATCGAGTCTTTGCTCACGATGGTTGGCGGCAAGGTGGTGTACGCCGCAGGCCCGTTCGCTCGCTGGGAAACGAAGCGGTGAGCGGGGGCGATATCTTCTAGCGCGTGCCTATTTATTTTGGCTGCGCGACTCGGGTGTGTTCTTCGGATCGGCCAGCGAGGCGGATCGAAGAGCGTCGCCGGTGGGTAGGGTTGAGGCATTCCAGCCGCCACCGAGGGCCTTGACAAGATCCACGGCCGCGACCATGCGCCGCTGCAAAATGGTGACGGCGGTCTGCTGATCGCTTAGGGCGATGGTCTGGGTGGTGATGACGTTCAGGTAGGAATCGGTTCCGGCTTTGTAGCGGTCGAGTTCGAGACTCAGAGCCTCCTGGGAGGCTGTAACGGCTTCCTGCTGCTGGCCGGCCTCTTCGGCCAGGTAGCGCAAAGTGGCAAGGTCGTCTTCGACTTCCTGAAAGGCGGAAAGAACGGTCTGGCGGTAAGCGGCCACGGTGGCGTCGTAGGATGCCTGAGCGCCTTCCAGCACGGCGTTGCGGCGTCCGAAATCAAATAGCGTTTGCGAGATGCCCGGCCCCGCGGACCAGGTGCGGCTGCCGTAGGTGAACAAATTCGCGAGATTGGTGGTAAGAAAACCGACGCTGGCCGATAGCGTCAAAGTGGGATAGTAGGCGGTCTGGGCCAGACCGATGTTGGCGTTGGCTGCGGCCACCTGGCGCTCGTTCGCGGCGATATCCGGGCGGCGCTCCAGGAGCAGTGAGGGAACGGCGATGGGAATGGGCGGAGGCGGTCCCGCGATTTTGCTTGCGCCAATCTCGAGGGCGGACGGCGGCCGGCCGGTCAACACGGCGATGGCGTGCTCATACTGGCGCTCGCGAAGTACGCAGATCCGTGGCCTGGGCCTGCGCGCCGGCAAGTTGGGTTTGCGCCAGGGTAATATCCGACCTGGATGCGACGCCTCCATTGAAGCGGTTGATGGTGAGCTGCAGGTTCTGCTGGTAGGCCACGATGGTGTCGCGCAACACGGTTTCCTGCATGTCGGTGGCGGCCAGCAGGAAATAATCCGTGGCGAGCAGCGCCTGCGCGCTCAGGCGGGTGTTCTCCAAATCGGCCGCGCTCACCTGCGCATTGTTCACGGCATTCTGGACCGATAAGCGCACGCGGCCCCAAAGATCGGGTTCCCAGGAAGCCTGGAAGGGAAGGGAAAAGGTCTGGTTGGTTCCCGCAACTCTACCGCCCCCATTAGGTCCGATGTCGGTTTGGGTGATGGACGGGGCGGAACCGATCGTAGGATAGTAATTCGCGTAATTGCCGGCCACCAGCGCGCGCGCCTGCGCGGAACTGCGCTTCGGCCTGCTTGACGTTCTGGTTATTGATGTTGACCAACTCTTCGAAGCGCGTTCAGCTGCGAGTCGCCGAAGATCTCCCACCACTTGCCCTTTAGCATTTCGTCGCTGGGCGTGGCCATCTTCCATTGATCGTTGCCCGCCATTTCCTTCAAGCCCATGGGCGCCGGCGCGGCGGGGCGCTGGTATTTCGGGCCGATCATGCACGGAGCTGCAGAGCAAGGGCGCGAAGAGCGCGATTTTCCAGCGGCCGGCCATCAATCGCCGCTCTCCACGAGGCCGCCGGGAACGAGGAAGCCGGGGCGGTGCTGGAAACCCGGCTCGCGGCGGGCGAAGCGCTTGCGCAGCCGGTCGAGATAGAGATAAATGACCGGGGTGGTGAACAGCGTCAGCATCTGGCTGACCACCAGGCCGCCTACGATGGCGATTCCCAGCGGACGGCGCAGTTCGGCTCCCGCGCCCCAGCCCAGCGCCATGGGCAGCCCGCCCAGAAGCGCGCACATCGTGGTCATCATGATGGGCCGGAAACGCAGCAGACAAGCCTGATGGATGGCGTCGCGCGAATTCATCTGGTCGTTCCGTTCGGCCGCCAGGGCGAAATCGATCATCATGATGGCGTTCTTCTTGACGATGCCGATCAAAAGGATAATTCCGATCATGCCGATCAGATCCAGATCGCTCTTGAACAGAACCATCGCCACCAGCGCTCCCACGCCGGCCGAGGGCAGAGTGGAGATGATGGTGAGCGGATGGATCAGGCTTTCATAGAGCATTCCGAGGACGATATAAACGGCCAGCAGGGCGGTTCCGATCAGGATGGGCTGGTTAGCGAGGGCGTCCTGATAGGCTAGCGCCGTGCCGGCGAACTTGCCCGTGATGTTGGCCGGCAGACCCATTTCAAGTTCGGCTTTGTTGATGGCATCCACGGCGTCGCTGAGCGCGACTCCTTCGGCGAGGTTGAACGAAAGCGTGCTGGCGGGGAATTGCCCCTGGTGCGGCAACGAAATGGGGGTAATGCCTTGGTCGAAATGCGTGAAAGTGGACAGGGGAACGTCGGTGCCGCGCGGCGTCTGCACGTAGATGGTCTTCAGAAAGTCCGGGCTTTCCCACCAGCGCTGCTGCAACACCAGAACGACATGGTACTGATTGATCGACTTGTACATCACCGAGACCTGGCGCTGGCCAAATGCGTCGTAGAGAGCGGAGTCGACGGCTTGGGCGGTGAGACCGAGACGCGAGGCGGTGTCGCGATCGATGATCACGTTCGAGGACAAGCCGGAAACCTGCTGGTCGGAACTGACGTCGGCGATCTCAGGAAGCTCGGAGAGGCGATCGAGAACCTTGGGTCCCCATTCCGCCAAGGTGGCGAAATCCGGCGCCTGCAGCGTGTATTGGTATTGCGCGTTGCCCTGGCGGCCTCCGATGCGCACGTCCTGGGAGTTTTGCAGGAACATGGCAGCCCCGGGAACGCCGGAAGTCTTGCGGCGCAGGCGGGCGATCACCTGGTCCGAGGTGGATTTGCGAACACCCACGGGCTTCAGCTGGATGTTCATATTCGCTGAGTTGCCGCCGAATCCGCCCCCGCTGGTGCCGGCCACCATGGTGACGGTTTCGACATCCGGGTCCACGCGGATCTGCTCCTCGAACCATTTCGCTTTCTCCACCAGGGACTGATAGGAGATGTGCTGCTCGCCCATCACATTGCCGAACAGGCGCCCGGTGTCCTGCTGCGGGAAGAATCCTTTGGGCACCTTGATGTAGAGGTAGACGTTGATGCCCAGGGTAATAAAGATAGTGAGGAGGACGGCCCCCGGATGATTCAGCACGGCGTCGAGCGCGGCCCCATAGGTGGAGATGATCCAGCGATAGAATTTTTCGCTCTGGTTGTAGAGGTATCCGTGGCCGCGCTGTTCCTTGAGAAGCCAGGCGCACATCATGGGGGTGACGGTGATGGAGACCACCATGGATATTGCGATGGCGACCGAGAGCACCACGGCGAACTCGCGGAACAGGCGTCCCACCACTCCGCCCATCATGAGGATGGGGATAAAGACCGCGATGAGCGAGATACTCATCGACAAGACGGTGAAGCCGATCTCTTCGGCGCCTTTGAGCGCGGCCTGCATCGGTTTCATGCCATTTTCGAGGTGACGCGTGATATTTTCGATCACCACAATGGCGTCGTCCACCACGAAGCCGGTGGCAATCGTGAGGGCCATCAGTGAGAGGTTATCCAGGGTATAGCCGATCAGGTACATCGCGCCGAAGGTAGCGACGATGGATACCGGCACCGAGACGCTGGGAATAAATGTCGACCAGCCGCTCCGGAGGAAGATAAAGACCACGCAAATCACCAGGGCGATGGAGATGAGCACGTTGCGCTGGGCGTCGCGAATCGAGTCATGCGTGGTGATGGTGCGGTCACTGGCGATCTTGAAGCGAACGGTCGGCGGGAGCTGGGCCTCAAACTGGGGCATCAGGGCTTTAATCCGAGCCACCGTGTCGACGACATTCGCATTGGGCTGGCGGTTGATCTGGATCTGAACCATGGGGTTGCCGTTCACAATCCCGAGGTTCCGGATATCTTCATTGCCATCGACGACCTTGCCGAGATCCGACAGGCGGACGGGCGCGCCGTTGCGGTAGACCACTACCAGATCCTTGTACTCCTTGGCCAGGAAAAGCTGGTCCGAAGCATAGAGCGGAAGCTGGACTTGGGAGTTCGCCGAACGCGCCCTTGGGGCGGTTGGCATTGGCTCCTTGCAGGAAGGTGCCGATCTGGTCGAGACCGACGTTGTAATCGGAAATAGGCTGCGGATTCACCTCGACGCGCACCGCGGGAAGCGAGCTTCCGCCCACAGAAACCTGCCCGACACCGCTGACTTGCGAGAGCTTCTGCGCGAACACCGAAGAGGCGATGTCGTATAACTGGGGCCGGGGCACGACATCCGATTCGAGCGTCATCAGCAGGATGGGCTGGTCGGCCGGATTGATTTTCCGGTAGCTCGGAAGCTGGGGGAGATTGGTGGGGAGAAATCCGACCGAGGCATTGATCGCCGCCTGCACGTCGCGCGCGGCCGCGTTGATGTCGCGGCTCAGATCGAATTGGAGTGTCACACCGACTTGACCCACTGAGCTTCGGGAGGTCATTTCGGTGACCGCGGCGATGCGAGTGAACTGTTTCTCCAGCGGAGTGGCGACCGCCGCCGCCATCACGTCGGGGCTGGCTCCGGGCAGCTTGGCGTTGACGTAGATGGTCGGGAAGTCCACTTCCGGCAGCGCCGAGACGGGCAATAACGTGTACGCGATTCCGCCCGCCAGGGTCACCGCAGCCATCAGCAGCGTGGTAGCGACCGGCCTCTGAATGAATGGCGTGGAGATGCTCATAGAAGTCCAGCCCTAGGACAGCTCGGGAAGCGCACCGATGTCGCGGCTTCGGTCGGAGGCGTGGGACCGGGTGACCAAGGCGGCCAGGCGTCCGAAGAACAAATAAATAACCGGCGTGGTGAAAAGCGTCAACACCTGGCTGACCAGCAGCCCGCCGATGATGCAGATTCCCAGAGGCTGCCGCAATTCGGAACCCACGCCCGAGCCGAAGGCCAGCGGCACCGCGCCGAGCAATGCCGCCATGGTGGTCATCATGATGGGGCGGAAGCGCAGCAGGCAGGCCTGATAGATCGCTTCCTCCGGCGTCTTCCCTTCTTTGCGCTCCGCTTCCAGCGCGAAATCGATCATCATAATGGCGTTCTTCTTGACAATGCCGATCAGGAGGATGATTCCGATCAGCGCGATGACATCCAGATCCTTATGAAAGACAACTAAGGCCAAGATAGCTCCGACTCCAGCCGACGGGAGCGTGGAAAGAATGGTGATGGGGTGGATGAAGCTCTCGTACAACACGCCCAGCACGATGTAGACGGTGACGATGGCCGCCAGGATCAGGAGCGACTCATTGGCCAGAGACGATTCGAAGGCGTGAGCGGTCCCCTGGAAGCTGGTTTCGATGCTGGCCGGCATGCCCAGATCCTTAGTGACCTGGTTGATATGCTCGACGGCGGTTCCGAGCGAGGCTCCCGGCGCAAGATTAAATGACAGAGTAACGACCGGGAATTGGCTCTGGTGGTTGATCGTGATGGGGGACGGGACGAGGCTGGTATTCACGAACGAAGCCAGCGGCGAAGGCGGCAGGGGCGCCGCTCCGGTGAGAGCGGAATTGGTTCCGGCCAGCGCGATGGTAGTGGCCAGATTGGCCGACGCGGATCCGATCGGCACGTACATATCCTTCAACGCGGAGGCGTCCTGCTGGAAGCGGGGCTCCACTTCGAGGATTACGTGGAACTGATTGGTCTGGGTATAAATGGTCGACACCTGTCTTTGGCCGTAGGCATCGTAGAGCGCGTCGTCGATGTTCTGCGGGGTGATCCCGAGCCTTCCGGCGGTGTCCCGATCGATATTGACGAGCAGGCCGAGGCCGTTGTTCTGCTGATCGCTGGCGACGTCGCGCAGTTCCGGGATCTTTTTCATCTGGTCCACCAGGCGGGGGGCCCACAGATCCAGCAGCGCCTTGTCGGGCGCGTCGAGCGAGTATTGGTATTGAGTCCGGCTGATGCGGTCTTCCACCGTCAGATCCTGCACCGGCTGCAGGTAGAGCTCAATGCCGGAGACCTGCTGCAGTTGCGGCTCCAGACGCCGGATGACATCCACGGCGGAAACGCCGGCGCGTTGGTCGAGCGGCTTGAGCGTGATCTGAATCCGGCCGCTGTTCATGGTGGTGTTCACGCCATCGGCGCCAATGAACGAAGTGAGGTTCTGAACCGCGGGATCCCGCCGGATGACGTCCACCAGACGCTGCTGCATGTTGGACATGGCGGGAAACGACACGGTCTCGGGCGCTTGCGAAATGCCCAGAATCGCGCCGGTATCCTGAACCGGGAAGAAGCCCTTGGGGACGATGATGTAAAGATAGACCGTGAGCGCGAGCGTTCCGGCGGCGACCAGCAGCGTGAGGGGCTGGTGGCGCAGCACCACGCGCACCATCTTGCCGTAGATCTCAATACTTTTTTCGAAACACCACTCCGACCAATGATAGAGGCGGCCTTGCTCGGACTCCGGGCGATGCTTCAAAATTCGCGCGGCCATCATGGGCGTAAGCGTGAGCGATACAAAGGCCGAGAAGATGATGGTCACCGCGAGCGTCACGGCGAATTCGCGGAACAGCCGGCCCACGATGTCGGCCATGAACAGCAGCGGGATCAGCACGGCGATCAGCGAGACGGTCAACGATACGATGGTGAATCCGATCTCTTCCGATCCCATGAGCGCGGCTCGCATGGGAGACTCGCCCATTTCGATATAGCGCGAAATATTTTCGATCATCACGATGGCGTCGTCCACCACGAAGCCGGTCGAAATGGTGAGCGCCATGAGCGATAGGTTATCCAGGCTGTAGCCCAGCAGGTACATGACGGCGAACGTGCCAATCAGGGAGAGCGGTACGGCGATGCCGGGGATGATGGTGGCCGAAGCGCTGCGCAGGAACAGAAAGATCACCATCACGACCAGCACGGTGGTGAGCATGAGTTCGAATTCGACATCCTCCACCGACGCGCGAATGGTGGTGGTTCGGTCGCTGACGATCTGCACGTTGATCCCGGGCGGCAGGGACGCTTCGATCTGGGGCAACAATGCTTCCACGGTATTGACGACGCTGATGATATTGGTCCCGGGCTGGCGCTGAATATTCAGAACGATGGCCCGGTCCGCATTCACCCAGGCGGCCAGCTTGGTATTTTCCGCGCCGTCGATCACGGTGGCCACGTCGCGAATGCGCACGGGCGCCCCATTGCGGTAGGCAATGATGATCGGCCCATATTCGCTGCCGACCTGGAGTTGGTCGTTGTCGTTGATGGTCCAGGCCTGGTCGGGTCCGTCGAAGTTGCCTTTGGCCTGGTTCACGTTCGCGCTGGCGAGCGCGGTCCGGAGCGTTTCCAGACTCAGGCCGTAAGACGCGAGCGCCGTGGGATTGGCCTGCACCCGCACGGCCGGACGCTGTCCTCCGCTGATGCTGACCAGGCCCACGCCCTTGAGCTGGGAAATTCTTTGCGCCATGCGAGTTTCCGCCAACTCCTCGACTTTGGGCATCGGCACGCTGGTGGACGTAATGGCGAGCGTCAGGATGGGCGCGTCGGCGGGGTTGGTCTTGCTATAGACAGGAGGAATCGGGAGATTGGTGGGAAGAAACGTAGTGGCCGCATTGATGGCGGCCTGCACCTCCTGCTCGGCTACGTCAATGCTGAGATCGAGCGAGAACTGCAGCGTGATCAGGGAGCTGCCAAAGGAACTGATGGAGGTCATCTGCGTCAGTCCCGGTACCTGTCCGAACTGCTTTTCGAGCGGAGCCGTGATCGAAGAGGTGACGACTTCCGGACTCGCGCCGGGGTAAAACGTCTGGACCTGCATGGTCGGATAGTCGACCTGCGGGAGGGCCGAGACCGGCAGTTGGCGAAACGCGACGAAACCGATCAGAACCACGCCGGCCATCATCAACGAAGTAGCTACGGGCCGGAGGATGAACGTACGGGAGGGACTCACTGCGAGCCGCCTCCGCCCTGGCCCTTTTTAAAGTTACCGCCGCCTTTGAAGTCGCCGCCGCCCTTCTTAAACTTGCCGTTGCCCTTCTTGAATCCGCCGTTCCCGTTTCCACCGCCCGGGTTGTAATCGGGAGGATTCTCCAGTTCTCCGGGTTTCCGGACGCGAACCAGGGCGCCATCGATCAGCCGGTCGGTGCCATCCACAACCACCTGTTCTCCGTCCTTGAGGCCGCTGACAATGTCGGTTACCTTGTCGGTGCTGGTTCCCACCTGAACGGTTCTCAGGTGCACGTGGGAGTCGTCGTCCACGACATAGACGAAGGTGCCCTGTTGGCCATTCTGGATCGCCACGTTGGGGATCACGAGTTGATTTCCCAGCGTGTCCACCAGCAGCCGGATGTTGACGAATTGCTGGGGGAAGAGCCCATTGTCGGTGTTATCGAAAACAGCTTTCAGCTTGGAGGTTCCGGTGGTGTTGTCGATCTGGTTGTCGAGCGTCATCAACATGCCGGAGGCCAGCTTTTTGGAATTGTCGCGGTTGTAAGCTTCCACCGGCAGGTGCACACCGGCCCGCAGCTTCTGGGTGACTTGCGGCAGGCTGTCCTCGGGAATGGTAAACAGCACGGCGATGGGCTGAAGTTGAGTGATCACGATCATTCCGTTGGTGTCGGCGGCGTGGACGATATTGCCGGGATCCACCAGGCGCAGCCCCAGGACCCCCGTGATAGGGGCGGTAATCTTGGAATAAACCAGCTGCAGCTTGGCGTTGTCGATGTTGGCCTGATCCTGCTTGATGGTGCCCACGTACTGGGCCACCAGCGCCACCTGCGTATCCAACTGCTGCTTAGGAATGGCGTTGGTCTGCAGTAATTGCTTGTAGCGTTCTTGATCGACTTTGGAATTGTCGAGCAGGGCCTGATCGTGGGCGAGCGCGCCTTCCGCCATTTCCAATTGAACCTGAAAAGGCCTCGGATCAATCTCGATTATGACTTGTCCTTCCTTGACAAAATCGCCCTCGTTGAAATCCACTTTCATGATCTGGCCGTCGACCCGAGACTTGACCGTGACCGTGTAGTACGCCGTTACGTTGCCCAGACCGTTGAGGTAAACCGGGATACTGGAGCGGACGGCCTTTGAAACCACTACCGGCACCGGGCCCAAACCGGCGAAACGCCCCCCTCCACCGCCGCCGCCTTTCCCTTTGCCCTTGCCTTGACCTTTCTGGAAGCCGGACGGGAGGCTGGCGCGCCACACCGCGTAGCCTGTGACGCCCACGATGATCAGTAGGAAGATAACCCAGATCAGTCCTCTTTTCTTAGACTTCCGGGGGCGCGGCGTCTGTCCGGGTGGGCTCGGGCAGATGCACTCGCTCCATTTCAGGCAGTGATTCCGGGGGGGTTGTAGTAGTCGACATTCAAAATGGCCCTAACAAGTAACGACTGATTCTGGAGCTCTCAGGTAACAGGTTCTGCTCGCCGAGCAGAAAGTTTTCCCCAATCGACGTGGCCGCTTAGTCGCCGCGGGTCAGTTTGGGCAACCGTAAAGGCTCGCTCTAATCGCCGTCTAGAACATCTTATCAGAGCCAGTAGTTCTGTGGGAGGGGGTTCCAGCCCAGTGTCGCAGCAAAATGAGAATGTCCTATTTGGGCAAAGTAGAAATGTCCTATTGACAGGGTCCAGCCTGAGGGGTGGACGAAGGACAGCTACTAATGAACCAGGCCGAACGAGACCGGCTGGATGCCCTGAAGAGGGCCAAGAAGAAATTGATCACGCAACGACAAGCCGCTGAGGAGATCGGTGTCAACGAGCGGCACGTGCGACGGCTGTTGCGCAAGCTGCGGCAGAAAGGAGACCGGGCGGTGATTCATGAGCTACGCGGGAGAACGTCCAACCGAAAGCTGTCCGCCGACATGGAACAGCAGGCGATCACGATTTTGACGGATCCGGTGTACCGCGGATTCGGGCCTACATTGGCGGCAGAATACTTGCGCAAGCGGCACCGGCTTACGGTGAGCAAGGAGACGTTGCGACAGTGGATGGCCAAAGCCGGATTGTGGCGCGCCGGTCATCGCCGCATGGTGGAGGTGCACCAATGGCGGCCGCGTCGAAGCCGCTGTGGGGAGTTGGTGCAATGGGACACCAGCGACCACGACTGGCTGGAGGGCCGCGGGGAATCGATCTATCTGATAGCGATGATCGACGATGCCACCAGCCAGCTGTTCGCACGCTTTGTACGGCACGATTCCAGTGAGGAGAACCGGCGGCTGCTGGGGGCGTACCTCGAGCAGTTTGGCCGCCCGCTGGCGTTTTACACCGACAAAGCGGGGATGTTCCAGGTGGCGGTTAAGACCAAACGACAGCAGCAGCGTGAGGACCGCGACCGGCCCCAGATGCCGCCGACACAGATTGAACGGGCGCTGCGCGAGCTGAACGTTGTCTGGATTCCGGCGCACTCGCCGCAGGCCAAGGGACGCATTGAACGCCAATTTTTGACGGCGCAGGATCGCCTAGTGAAAGGACTGCGTGTGGCCGGGGCGTGCACCCTCGATCAGGCCAATGCGTATCTGGAGAACGAATATCTGGCTTGGTGGAATCAGACCCTGGTGGTGAAGCCGGCCGATACCGCCGATGCCCATCGCCCTCTCGGCAAAGAGCATGATCTGGCCGCGATTCTCAGCCACGTGGAACAGCGTCAGGTGACGAATGACTACACGGTGCGATACGAAGGCAAGCTCTACCCAATCGACCGCCGCGACATCCAGGTCGGAATGCGCAAAGGATGGGTGCGGGTCGAACAGCGCTTGGACGGCAGCGTCGCCGTGCAGTTTCAAGGTCGTTATGTGCGGGTGCGCCGCTGCGCGCTGCCACTGGTGTTATCCAAAACGCTCGCACCCCCGACACGCTCAACGGGCAAGATCCGGCGCAAAAGCGATTGGATGAAGAACTTTTCCATCCGCTCGAAGCCTTCTCGTTCTCGACCGACTGAGGTGCCCGATGCTCGCAGCTAAACGCCGGCACCGAAACCAAAACCAATCGGAGCGCTGGGCAAAACCGGCCCGGCGATCTTCGCGCTTTATTTATCCGAAGACCGCTGCTCGGGAGCTCCACCAAAGCAGATCTGTCCTCAAAAACCAAAACCCCCAGAACGGGCATCATCGGGCCCGGTTTGACTGGGGGTCTGGTGCCGTCTGCTTCGGAGCCAGCCCCGTCGCAGCGGTCTTCGGATCTGCCCCAGGGAGCGCGACTCCCCCGGAACATCGAATCCACTGTAAGCCCGCTCCTTCGGCTCCTAGCTCAAAACAGGACATTTCTACTTTGCTGGGAATAGGACATTTCTATTTTGCCTTGACAGGGGGTTCCAGCCCAGCGAGGCTGGTGAGGCGAAAGCAGGCACGGCACTAAAAGGCGCGCCAATTATTGGTCTTTCGCCCGGACCGCGCCCTCGCATTGCTGGCTATTCGTGAAGATAGCGCGCGAGTAGTCCTGGGTGAGCTTGACATGCTTGCCGTTAGGGCGCGCGACCCAGATGTGCTTGTTGTCATAGCTGATCGGCACGCTCTGGCCGGGCGCCGCCCAGGCTGTCCAGGCATGATGGACCTTGGTAAGGTAGTTTTTCGATTCGTTGCGCCAGTTTATGACCGGGGTCTCCTGATAGCCGATCAAGACCTTGTTGTCCGCCGCGAAGCAGTAATAATAGTAGCTCGGTCCGAAGAAGCAATTCACGCAGGGAAACTCGGCATGATCGAGCACTTGCGCTTGGGCCTCCTGCCGGATGTCCTTCGCCGTCAGCAAAAGCGAGCCAGCGAGTGAGGCGGCTACAGCAACTGAAACCCACATGACAGAGCGGAGGGAGGCATGCAACTTCATGCTCCAATCTTACCTGAAGCTGGTCAGAAGGCAAATTTCAGCGCCAGCTGCACCAGCCGCGGCGCTTGGGCCTGCACTACGTAACCGAAGATGCTGCCTTCCGTTACACCGCCGGCCACGGCGGCCGGCCCGAAAAATTGCGCGTGATTAAACGTGTTGAAGGTTTCCAGCCGGAATTGCAACTGCTTCGATTCGGTCAGCCGAAAGTTTTTGAGCAGGGCGAGATCGAAGTTCAATTCGCCAGGTCCAAAGAAAGAGCGGCGGTTGGAATTACCGGGAGTCCCCAGCGCGTTGATAGTGAATGCGGCCGGATTGAAATAGGGCTGGCCGTTACGCGGGTTGCTGTTTAGGTCTAACGGAAGACCATCGTAATCGGGTACATCGGTGCTGTGATTATTCACGCCATTGGGGACACTGCCTGTCAAGGAATTATCCTTGTCGGAATGCAGGGTCACTGGGAAACCACTGCTGATGCGCGTGATTCCGGAAATGGCCCAACCTTCCGCCCAACCCTTGGAATGTTTAAACCACCGGTCGAAGGGCAAGTCATAGCGGTAGGTGGCGACCAGGTTGTGCGTCAAGTCGAAAGCCGAGAGAGCGCGAAAGAGGTTGAAGTTGAAGGGATAGAGCGGTTCGGCCAGGCTGGAGGATTGGTCGATGGATTTGCTGAACGTGTAGGCGATCATGGTATCCAGCCGTCCGCTGGTGTGCCGCAGACTCACCTCCAGCGCGTTGTAGTTCGAGTTCCCCATGCTGGCAATATAATCGTCGTTACTGAAATTCGGGCCGAGTGGTCCTCTAGTGCGGTAGGTGTCCTCCTCGTCGGGGCCGCAGCCGGGCGTGGCTAAGCACAGGGCCGGATTGCCAGGATTGGCGGAATAGGTCACTAACAGATGGTGCGCCTCAGATCCGACGTAGCTCGCGCTGAGCACGGTAGTGGCCCCGAATTGTCTCTGGATCGAAAAGAAATAATTCTCGGTGTAAGGATAAGTATTCGAGGGCGGCGGCGCTGTCATGCCGGCCTGCGGCAGGTAGGGCGAAAAGTCGATGTTCGGGTTCGGATGGTTTATCGTCGCATTCAGCGGCGGAAACGTGAGTGGAAACGGATTCACGTGCGTTGCGCCGTCGGTCGTCGTGTAAGGCGTGGCAAAGAACGGCTCTCCGGGGCTGGTGTAGCTCAACCCATAGGGCGGCTGCGGTTCATCGATCCCGATCGTTAGCCCCTGGATCACCGAATAAAAAATTCCGTACCCGGCGCGGATACTTGTTTTGCCCGGACCGCCCAGGATCTTGCCCAGAAGACCATCCGCGGTCGGCGAGTAGGCTATACCCAGCCGCGGGGAAAACTTATTCCGCTCGGGCACCAGCGTCGGCGGGACACCGGGATCGGTGGGATAGACCAGACTGGTGGGCGCCGTCGGATAGACCTTGGACTGTTCGCCCAAGACAAAGGTCGGAATCTGGTTATATTTTTCCGACCAGTACTGCATCAATTCCCAGCGGAGCCCGTAGTTCAATGTAAGATTCGATCTGGCGCGCCAGCTATCTTGCACGAAGCCGGATGCGTACTTGTGGCGTCCGAAATAGGCTTCCGAGTCCGCCTGATTGAAGTTGCTGCCAACACCGATTAGAAAGTCGGCGAAATCGGACCCGGTTTCGCTTCCAGTAAACAGAAACGACCCGTTGAACGTAGCATCCGGGTGGACATTGACCTGCTCGAAACTGACGTAGCCGCCGGCCTTGATGGTATGCGATCCCCATACTTTTGAAAAATTGTCCATTACGGAATACGTATTGTTGAATTGGGTCAGGTTGGTTATGGGCTCCCCAATCGTGTAGTCGTTGAAGACTACATTTTCGATGCCCTCAATCGACGGACTGAGAGGCACAATTCCGTTCGTTCCTACACCCGTCACAAACCCCTGAGACGCAAGACTGGGCCCACGCCACCCGACGGCTGGCCGACGTTATTCGCGCTGCGCATGAAACTGACGCGTAGCTCGTTCACCAGCGTGGGTCCGAACGTTTTGGTGTCCGACAAGTTGATCAACTGAGAGCGGCCGAGGTTCAGCGCGGCGAAGCCGGGAACACTAGCGCCGCCTTGTTGCCGAGGATAGGGATTGTTCAAGTTGTAATCGTCTACAAAGTAATAAGCCGACAACAGGCCCCAGCGATCACTATTGCCATCCACGCGCAGCCCGCCCTTGTCGTCCCGCAGGGTCTGTCCATAGGATGAAGTGGAAAACGTGGTAGAGCCATCATTTGGGAGCGGAATATATTGCAGCAGATGTTGAGCAGGCGCCGACCACGCGTAGGGCGGGATGATCCCGTTGGGGAAAACGCAGCCTGAGCTGTTTGTGCAGCCAGGAAAGTAGTATGGCTCGCCGGGGTTGACGCCATAATGGAGTTGTTGACCAAGCACATTGGCGAGGTAGGGAGTGCTCACCGCTCCGGTAAGTTCAGAGGCCAGATCCGAGATGTTCCCGGTTCGATCGGCAGCCGACGGCACGTCAATCAATCCGGTGTCGATGCCTTGGCTCTGCTGAGTCCCCTGGAAATCGACAAAGTAGAACACCTTATTCTTTTTAATTGGCCCGCCGAGCGTGCCCCCGAACTGATTCTGGCGATAAAAGCTGCGGTCGGGAGAAAAGAAATTGCGAGCGTCGAGATCGGTGTTCCGTAGAAAGTCGAACGCGCTGCCGTGGAGCTGATTCGTCCCGGACTTGGTCACCACGTTGATGATCCCGCCGCTGTAGTTGCCGTATTCGGCGTCGAAGTTATTCGTTAATATCCGGAACTCGGCGATCGAATCCAGGTTGGGCACGATCGACGTGCCCCCGTTCATCAGCTCTTTGACGTCACCGCCGTTGACCATGAACCCGTTGGCGTCCTCGCGCTGCCCGCTGATCGATTGATTACCGGCGTTCAAAACGCCGGAGGGCGCAATGGCCGTGGTAACGCCGGCCATCACGATCGAATCCGGGAGCTGCGTGGTCGTCGGGACGATTCCCGGCTGAAGCGCGAGCAGATCGGTAAAACTCCGGCCGTTGAGCGCCACGGAAGTCATTTGCTGGCCGGCCACGACTTCGCCCACTTGGGTACTCGTCGTCTCCACCTGAACCACATTCTCGGCAACCGTCACTTCCTCAGCTTTCTGGGCGAGTTCCAGCGTCGAATCTTGGGTAAGGGCACTGTCGATGTCAATCGCAAGGCCGGTCTTGTCCTGGGGCTTAAATCCCTGAGCCTCGAAATGGAGGTCGTAACGCCCGACCGGCAAGCTAGGAAAAGTATAGACGCCGTTGCCGTCCGTCGTGGTCTTCATCTGGACACCTTGGGCCTCATTGGTGACGGTGACCATCGCCCCCACGATTACCAAACCGTCCGGATCTTTGACTGTTCCCTTGATGCTGCCGGTCACCGCGCCCCAGAGGACGGCCGCACACGCGATCAGACACACCACACTCTGTAAGCTGCGGAAGCTAAATGCCATTGGTTGATCCGTTCTCCTTGGGGCCACCGTCATAGAGCGAGCCGGCAGAGAGTTTTCGCCCATTTTTCAAGATTACGGAACGAGCCGAAGCAATTCTTAGGCCGGAACGCGAACGGTACCCGGATACGACCACCTGATCACCCGCGCGAAGCGAATCGCGCGTCCAGCCATTCCGGGCGAGACCCAGCGGACCAGCCGTCTCAAAGGTCCAATCCGCGGTGCTGCCGTTGGCGTTCTTGATCTGTAAGTAGAGGTAAGTGTGAGGATTCCTCCACTCCACCGAAACGACCGTTCCCTCAAGTTCGACCGGTTGGTCGGCGCGGTACTCGGTTGAAAAGGCGTGGTGAGCGGAGGCGCGCGCAGATAGGGCCAAGATAACACCGGTAATTAGACACACGGCTTTCACAACCATTGCCTCCCCTAGAAGCTGAGCGCAAAGAACGCGCCTCAGCAGACTAGCATGGCTGGGCCGCGGAATCCGTGCTGCGGGGGTCAACTAAGGGTAAGTGACTAACGAGTGACCTGGGATGCCTTCGCGTTTTGAAGAACTTATCTGCGCCAGCCGACTTAGGATGCTTACCGCGGGATAGTTCTAAAGGCCACCTGCGGAGAACTGAAGGCGGGAGCCGCATGCTGCGCGGAGACGGGACCTTCATAGTATCCGATCATGCGTCCCATGCAAACCACACTCACCCACAGCACCAAGGAAAGGACGGCCGCGAGCTTCGCACGAGCCGGCGGGGCGGGGGCGCGGTCCAGCGCCGCTGTGTTCAGATAGACGCTGGGGCGAAAGGCTAAACCGTGTATCGCGATAAGAATCAGCAGCGCCATTTTCGTCCAGAAATACGGGTTGGGATAATACTTGTCGGCTTCCGAGCCGCCCAGCAGGAACCCGGCCGTAAGCATGATGACGGCGCCCAACCGCTTCCAAGGCCGCAGCTTGCCGACCACGTCGGAAATAGAAAAATCCGTAAGACCCCAGCCCAGCAGACGGAGGTTGGTCACCAAAATCATGCCGCCAAACGCGGCGATGCAGCACAGATGTGTGGCGAGCACGGACGGGTAGACCCAGGATGATCCCGAGAAATCCATCGCCCAATCCCGCTGAGCGAGCCAATGCATAGCCGAATAGACAGACATCAGTAGCCTCCGAGTTCTGGAACAAAGGCGATAAATAACCCGCTAGCCACCACGCACAGCCACAGCGCGAGCGAGGCTATTCCCACCAAAATTCCTGCCCCCGGTGAGACGATCTCCGACGACGCCACCTTGCGATGAATGGTGTAGTTAAAGACGATGGCCAAGAAAAGGCTGGTCATCTTGAGCTGGAAGGCCGAATTGTAGATATAGTGAAACGGGCTGGTTAGAAAGAGGACAAAGCCGGCAGTTAACACCACCACCAGCGCGATCAGTGTCCAAAGCGCAGTGTCTTTCTGCAGCCGGGCGGCAGCCTTGGACTGGAACCCGAGACCCAGAAGGCTCAAGTCCACAATGGAGATCGAGCCTATCGCAACGGCGAATCCCACAATGTGAAAGATCTCGCAAGTGGGGAAAACCCATTCCGCGCTGTTGAGCAACACCGAAACCGGATTGGTCGGCGCGGCACCTTGCAGCAATAACATCGTACGCTCCTATTGAATTTGGGCGGGTGGACTTTCCACCAGACCGACGAGTATATCACGGCTTCGGCGGAAACGATGCGATCAAGCGCGGTATGAAGGTCTGTGACACGGTTGGTGACATTTGCTGAGGGCGGCTTCCTCACGACGCCCCATGAACTCGCAACGGAACAGCGAACATTTTAAATGCTAGCTTCAATAAGGAACTACATGAATCGGCGGGCGTTCATCCAAGGGCTGGCGGGCGCATGTATGGCCCACGCGAGCGGCGCCGGTCAGGAAGCGCCCGGAGCAGGGAAGGCTGACTTTACGCTGCACATCGGCCCGGTGGAAGTAGAGATCGCGCCCCGGTTGAACATAAAGACCACCGGTTATAACGGCGGCTTTCCGGGCCCGATCATGCGGATGAAAGAGGGCCAGCCGGTAACGATCGATGTTTATAACGACAGCGATATTGCCGAGTTGGCGCACTGGCATGGCTTGTTTAGTCCGCCCGAAGTCGACGGGTCGTTGGAGGAGGGCACTCCCATGGTGTCGCCGCACGGACATCAGCGCTATCAGTTTGTTACCCGTCCGGCGGGAACACGCTGGTACCACTCCCATATTTACGCCGGCCGGAATCTCAAACGGAGCACTTACACCGGCCAATTCGGATTTCTGATTATCGAGGGCAATAACAATCCCGGACGCTACGACCAGGAAGTGCCGCTTGCATTGCATGGGTGGGACCCTTTTCTGAGTGCCATGGGCGGAAGCGATGAGAGACTCGCTCGAAGTGACTTACAACCACTTCACGGTGAATAGCCACAAGCTCGGCGCGGGAGAACCGGTTCGCGTAAAAGAAGGCCAGCGCATTTTATTCCGCATTTTGAACGCCAGCGCGAGCACCTTTCACAGGCTCGCTTTGCCAGGCCATCAATTCACGGTAGTGGCGCTCGATGGGAATCCCGTCCCCACGCCTCGAAGTGTTTCGGTGCTCGAAATGGGTCCGGCCGAGCGGGTCGATGCGATCGTCGAGATGAACCAACCGGGCATATGGATTATGGGCGATGTCGACGAGCGCGCACGAAAAGCCGGACTCGGAATCGTGATCGAATATGCCGGGCAAACAGGCGCCGCTCAATGGGGAAGCGTGCCGGCGGAGACCTGGGACTACGCTCAATTCGGCCGCGCGGAGAGCGATGCCGATCCAGTTGCGGAGCCGGACGAGCGTGTGCCGCTGGTGTTTCGCAATAAGTGGGCCGGTAACCGCTGGGTGGATCACTGGACCATCAACGGCAAGGAATACCCGAAGACCGATCCAATCCTGGTCCGAGCCAACCGCCGATATCGTCTCATTTTTGACAATCAGAGCGACGACACTCATCCCATTCACTTACACCGGCACTCGTTCGAGTTAGTCAAACTAGCCGGTAAGTCAACCGCCGGCGTCATGAAAGATGTAGTCGCGGTTCCAGCGCGGAAGCAAGTGGAAGTTCAGTTAGTCGCTGACAACCCCGGCCCCAGCCTCTTCCATTGCCACATGCAACTGCACATGGACTTTGGATTCATGACGCTCCTGAAATACCAGGGGTAGTTTCGCACCGAGATCCGTTTTGCGCGTGTACCTAAAAGATTAGCTTCAGCGCGAACTGGATCTGCCGCGGAGTTCCGAACATGTTCGTAATCTGGCCCGCCGAGTTATTCCGCCCGGTGTAATTGGCGAGGTTGCCTCCTGGATCCGACCCTCCGCCGACAAACAAGGTGGAGCTCGGTAGCGCCAAATTCGTGTGGTTCAGAATATTGAAGAACTCACCGCGGAACTGCAGACGCATGTTTTCACGGAGCCGCGTGTCCTTCAGGACGGAGAAGTCGAAATCCACGAACTTAGGGCCGATCACTGTATCGCTTCCAAGGTTGCCCAATGTGCCCGGCGTCGGGATAGTGAAACACTGCGGGTTGTACCACTCATTCACCGTTCCGACCTGCACCTGGCATCCGGGGACGTAGTTCGGACGCGAGGGGAGACTGACCGGGCTGCCGCCGGTAGATTCGTCGTAGCTGTTGGTGATGGTCAGCGGCAAACCGCTGTTCGCGGTTACGATCCCGCTCAATTGCCAGCCTTCGACGAACTGGTTTCCATGGAAAGGCAAGGCATACAGGGTAGTCGTCTTGAACACCTGACTCTGGTTGTAAGCACAAATCGCTTTATCGATGTTCAGGTTATAGGGGTCTTCGAATTCGCTCTGCCCGTTGGAATTGAAGCTGCCCAGCCATCCACCGTCGGTGAGGCAGCGTGAGTAGGTATACGAAGCAGTAAAAGCCAGGTTTCGCGCAAACCTTCGGGTCACGCTGACCAGCACGGAATTGTAGCGGGAGGTGGCCACCGGCTCGACGTTCGGGAAGGAACCCAAGCCCGGGTTCAAGAGCGGATTCTCCTTTACCGCGCCCGGGGTGCCATACCCAAAATAGCCTCCCAGGACACCATTTGCGAAACTCGGATTCGCACAGTCGGGACCCTGCGCAAAGGTGCATACCAGGGGTGGATTGTTCTCCACTTCGGTGAGTCCGTGCAGCCCGCGGGACCCGATGTAACCCACGGTGAGAATCGTGCCGGGCGCGATCTCGCGCTGGACGTTCAGGTTGTACTGCATCGTGTACGGCGTCGATTCCAGGTTGTAATCCCATCCCGGCGAGCAACTGGGCGCGGCGAAGTTCACGTGAGGAATATTCGGATAAGTTACCGCCCCGCCCGCACCGACGCTGAGTCCCCACGGAAAGCAGGCCCAATAGCCGGCCGTGTACATGCTCGGCTGAGTCGGTTCATGAAAGATGCCAAAACCGCCGCGAATCGAAGTCTTGTGATCGGCGAAGGGATCGTAAGCAACGCCGAAGCGCGGATCCCAATTCCGTACGTTCGGATTCGAAGCCATGACGTGCGCCACGTGCGTATAGAAGGGCGCGACGGCCGTCGCCACGTTCGGCACTTCATACAGATCGTTGTGCTGGTCGACTCCATTGGTGACGAATTCCCAGCGCAATCCCAGGTTCAAAGTCAGTTTCGAAGACACCTTCCAATCGTCCTGGACATAAGGCACGAAATTGAGCTCGCGGTAATCGCGGTTTGCATAATCTCCCAGCGGTACGTAGAGTACCGACGACACACTGCCACTCAAAAAGGCCGAAAGGCTGGTGAAACTCCAGCTCGAGCCGTCAAAAAACGGCATGAAGGTATTGGTGTCCACCCTGACCAGGGAAGCTCCCATGCGGATGTTGTGCGCTCCGTGGGTCCACAGGATGTCATCGCCTTCCGTGAAGCGGTTCGGGGTGGTATTGAAAGGAAGCTGGAAAGCGCCGCCGAGCGTGGTCAGGCCCGTAATGCCCAAAGATCCATCCTGCCGACCGTTGCCGGCGCCGAAGTATTGGAGAGGGTCCTGTCCGCTTACGAGGCCGGCGGGCGCCGTCTGGCCGGTGTATTCGTATTCGCCCGGGCGGGAAAAGCTGGCGCGAGCCACGTTCACCAGCGTCGGCGAGAGCAACCGCCTCCACTCCATCGTCACGAATTGCTCGTGTTCCAGGTCGTTCTCCGGCCAGTAGGGAACAGCCGTCGTACCGCCAAAACCGCCGCCCCCGAACGGTTCCAGGTAGAGAGACTTGTCGGAAATATATCGCACGAAGATGGAATCCTTGCTGGAAATGTTGTAGTCAAACCGTCCGAGAACGTAGTTCTCGTGGGCATTGCGGGTGGCTGTTTCCAAGACCTCCGGTTGGCCGTTGAACACGCGGGTCGCGTTGGGAAAAACGGCCAGGGTATTGGCTATCGCCTGAGCGGTGGCCGGGTTGGTGGCCGTGACCACGCAGTTCGCCGGGATCAGATTGCATCCCGGAACGTTCCCGATTCTGGTCTCCCCTTGAACCAGCCAGATGCCCTCGTAATTTGTAAAAAAGAACATCTTGTCCTTCTTGATCGGACCGCCGATCGAGCCTCCGAACTGGTTCTGGCGGTACTCCGGAATAGTGGCTGGATCGATGAACTCCCGGGCGTCCAGGTCGTCGTTGCGGAAATATTCGTAGAGCGAACCATGGAAGGCGTTGCTGCCCGACTTACTGACCGCGTTGATGACGCCTCCGTTGCCGCCAAACTGCGCGGAGTAGGTGTTCGTCAGCGTTTGAAATTCGCCGATGGCCTCAACTCCCAACGATGTGCCCAACACCGAGCTCATGCCCTTGTTGTCGAAGTTTTGCAGGCTCTCATCGTCGAGCAGGATTTGCTGGCCCTCGGGCCTGGATCCTGCAATCGAATACTCGGGCGCCCGGCCTTGCATACCGAACAGCATGAACCCGCCGCCGCCGCCGGGAGCGGCGCCACCCACCACATTCACGCCCGCTGTAAGCTGGATCAGTTGCTCGAAGCCCCGGCCGTTCAAGGGCAGGTCCTGCATTTGCTTTGCTTCCGTCAGCGTTCCGACCGCGGAGTTGGTGGTGTCCACTTGTACCGCCTCGCCCTCAACGGTGACCGTTTGCGTTTGTTGCCCGATGGGAAGCGCGAAATCGACCACGACCTGTGTGCCGACTGCTAAAGTGACTCCGCGGTGAACCACGGTCGAAAAGCCCATCTTGGTAGCCTGAATGTCGTACGAGCCGACCGGCAGATCTGCAACGTTATATCGTCCGGTCGCATTGCTGGTGATTGTTTGCGTCGCGCCCGTTCCAGTGTTTTTAACCTGCACCTCAGCGCCGGGAACCGCGGCGCCGGATTGGTCGTTCACAGTGCCCTGGATGCTGGCGGTGGCGGCTTGCCCCGCCAATCGAATCGCACCAGCTCCGCCGATAACAAGTACTACAATCAGAGCGCACGCAAATATCCGACAGCTCTCGAAACGCATTCTTCGTTGCATTCCCATCTCCTTAGAACCCTAACTGAAGGTTTGTGTGATTATATATGGTTTCGCTCGTCCTTGGGAAGGGGACTGGCGGGCGGACAGTGCGAGTATGTTAAGATCGCAAACCGGAGAGGCATCATGAAAAGTCTGGCATTATTCTTTCGCGTCACGCTGGTAGCCTCGCTCGTTGTCGGGAGCGCTTTCTCTCAAGGCCGGGGAGGCCGTGGAGGTCCGCCGCCAACCCCAAAGGCCGGAGCCCCGATTGACATCACTGGATATTGGCTATCTGTCGTTACCGAAGACTACCGCTATCGCATGCTCACTCCGCCTAAAGGCGACTATCTCGGCGTGCCTCTCAATGCCGAAGGCCGGAAACTAGCGGATACGTGGGACCCCGCGAAAGATGAGGCGGCCAGAGAACAATGCAGGACCTACGCCGCGCCCAATATCATGCGGGTTCCCGGGCGTCTTCGCATCACTTGGCAGGATGATCAGACCTTGAAGCTTGAAACCGACGCGGGCACGCAAACTCGCCTGTTTTACTTCGGCGCGCCTCAAGGTCAAGGAGGAGACTGGCAGGGTATGTCCAAAGCTTCCTGGGAAGTGGTACAGGCCGGCCGCGGCCAGCCGCCCAGCGGCGGTTCTCTGAAGGTGGTCACCACAAAAATTAAGCCCGGATATTTGAGGAAGAACGGCGTTCCATACAGTGCGAACGCCACTCTGAGCGAGTATTTCGATCGAATCAACGAGCCCAACGGCAGCGTGTACCTGGTTGTCACCACCACAGTCGAAGATCCAGTGTATCTGGCGCAGCCATACCAAACCAGCGTTCACTTCATAAAACAAGCTGATAATTCCGGCTGGAATCCGAGTCCCTGCACGTCCCGTTAGAATTCGCCGTAGGCTGTGGCAGCAAAGTGAGAATGTCGTAGTTGAGCAAAGTAGAAATGTCGTCTTGACAGCCTCAAGCTTTGAGGATGCAGGAAGGACAGCTACTAATGAGCCAAGCCGATAGAGACCGGCTGGTGACGTTGAAGAAGGCCAAGAAGAAACTGATCACGCAGCAAGACGCCAGTTCCGAATTAGGAGTGAGCATTCGGCAGGTACAGCGGCTGTTGAAAGCGCTGAAGGAGCGCGGAGATAAGGCGGCTATCCATGCGCTGCGAGGAAAGAAGTCCAACCGTGGGTTCGAAGAAGCAATCGCACAGGAGGCGGTGAAGATTCTGTCCTCACCAGTGTATGGGGGGTTCGGCCCGACGTTGGCGGCGGAGTATCTGGGCAAGAAGCACGGGATCGAGGCGAGCAAGGAGACGGTGCGGAAGTGGATGATGGGAGCCAAGCTGTGGCGCGGAAAGAAAGCACGAGTTCAAGCCGTGCATACCTGGCGGCCGCGGCGAAGCCGGCGGGGCGAGATGGTGCAGTGGGATACCAGCGAGCACGATTGGTTGGAAGGGCGCGGGGAAAAGGTATATCTGATTGCGATGATTGATGACGCGACGAGCCGGCTGTTTGCGCGCTTCGTGCGGCATGACTCCACCGAGGAGAACATGAAACTGCTGTGGAGCTATCTAGAGAAATTCGGCCGGCCGTTGCTATTTTATACGGACAAAGCGAGCCTGTTCCGGAACAACGAAAAGCGCAAGCGAGATGAACCAGGGGTGGAAAAGGATGCCGAGGAAATGCCGCCGACCCAGATCGGTCGGGCATTACGAGAGCTGGGGATTGCGTGGACGGCAGCGCATTCCCCTCAGGCCAAAGGGCGAGTGGAAAGAAATTTTGGAACCGCCCAGGACCGGTTGGTCAAGGGCCTACGAGTGGCAGGGGCAAAGACCATCGAGCAAGCCAATGAGTACCTGATGAACGAGTACCTGGTGTGGTGGGAACGGGAAATGACGGTCGAGCCAGCCAGTGCTGACGATGCGCATCGGGCGCTAGAGAAGAGTCATAATCTGGCGTCGGCGCTCAGCTATGTGGAGCAGCGACAAGTACGGCCCGACTACACGTTGCGATGGGACGGCAAGCTCTATCAGATCGATCCCCGGGCAGTGACGCCTGGACTACGAGGTGCGAAGGTGCGGGTGGAACAACGGCTGGACGGAACGTTGGCCGTACGCCAGGGGGAACGATATTTGTCCGTGGAAGAATGCATGGTGGCCGAGAAGGTGAAGGCCACTCCAGCCGTGAAGGCAGACAAGACCACTCGCGCCAAATCTCGCGGCAGCGACTGGGGTAAGAATTTCGATCTGCACAAAGCGCCTAAGATCTGGCAGGCGGCGCGAGAGTCAGATTACCGCAGAGGAGGAGCCATTTGATGATTCTAGTCCTGGGGGAGTGGCGGGACGGCAAAGTTCGCCCTGTACCGGGAAATGCTCCGCACGACCGGCCGGTAAGCCGGGGGTTTGTTTCGTCAAAGAGCATTTGCGACGATTCCCTCCGCACCACTCGATTCCCGCAGCTTCCAAGAACACGCCGGGGCCCACGGCGTGCGTTTTTTAAGGCATGGCAGAATCTATCGGTCCGATGTGGCGCAAAAACCAAACCCGAGCCGGGACCGACTGCCTCCCGTCGGTCGGCCCCGGCCCAGATCGAAGAACGCGTCGGGAGGACCACATTCTTCTCATCGTCCACGATGAGTTCCGGCCGGCTATTCCTTGATCGGGTTGGTCGCCACCAGAGCCCATCTCCGCTTCACCGGCACACGCAAGATAACATGCGCTTCCGAAAAGCTCCGGCGAAAGGCGACATTTCTACTTTGCCAGGAACACGACATTTCTATTTTGCCTTGACAAGAATTCGCCGTAGGCTTGTAAGCGCGGCCGGAACGGTTTAAAATTCAACAGACAAAGGAAACCGCAATGCAAAAGCTGCTCATAGCGTCCACTGTTGCGCTAACGCTAGCGCTGGTTTTCTACTCCGGCGCTCAGGCTCAGAACACGCCGGCCTCGGCTGCCGCGAAAACTGCCGATAGCGCCAGCATCGACCCGCACGACTTGTCGGGCGTCTGGCTTCGAGTGAGCCCCTTTCAAACCTTCAGCAACGTTGATAACCGGCAACCGGGGCTGGGCAATGGGAATCGCCGCAACCTGGTTTATCAGGAAGCTCCTTTGACGGCCGCCGGCAAGGAAGCGTACGAGAAAAGCAAGCCTGGCTACGGACCGCGAGCCGTTCCCCCCGCTATCGGAAACGACCCCATGGGTACCTGCGATCCGCTCGGTATTCCGCGCCTCTTGAACACTGAATACGCCTCCGGGCGATCCTTGGAGATTGTACAGAGCAAGGACAGAATGTTTGAATTCTTTCTGCCGCGCCACGCCTGGCGTGAAGTCTGGACTGACGGCCGCGCGCTTCCCAAGACCGATGATCTGGAGCCGACTTGGGACGGCTACTCCATCGGGCATTGGGACGGCAACACGTTCGTCGTCGATTCAATCGGGTTTGACGATCGAACCTGGCTCGATAAGTTTGGATTCCGCCACAGCGACCAGATGAAATTGCAGGAGCGCTATCGGCGCCTGGATCGGGATACCCTCGAGCTCACCATGACCTTGACCGATCCCGAGTATTACACCAAGCCCTGGGTCAGCGACACCAAAATTTTCAAGACCGACGCCGCTTGTATCAGTCATCGTGCTAAATGTATTGCCGGCGCGGCTGACATCACCGAGTTCCCGCAAGGCGAATCGAAACTGAAGAATTGGGACGAGCAAAATTACTGCGCACCCTCGGAAGAGTATAAATTTAACGAGCGGGTAAGAAATCCCGCCGGCGGGCGTCCCAGCACTCAGTAGCGAATCGTTGCTTAATTATTGCGCGCCGTCTTGACCGGTGCAGGTGCCTCTTTAAGACTGGTATAGACGGCTTCTACGAACATATTGGTGGTCCAAGGGCCGGAGGTCGCGCCCAGGCGAGTATCGTAATCGGCCGTGGGCCTCGCGGCGATCACTTGCTGCAGCGTCTCGCCCTTCTTGATCATGTCTTGCACGCGGTCGCGAACGATAGCCACCATATCGCGGTACTCGGTAACTTCCCATTCGTCGGATAAACGCCCGTGTCCTGGGATGATCAGTGTCCCGTCTTCCTGCTTGAACGAAACGGTTTTGTCGAGAATGTTGTTGAGCGCGGCGATCTCGCCTTGCACGCTCCCGCCGTTCTTTGTGTCGATGAACGGGTATTGCGTCGTATTCAGAATGTCGCCGGTGACGATGACATCGGAGTGGCGGAATTGCACGATGCTATCGCCGTCAGTGATGGCATTGGGTTCCCAGAAGATCTCCACCGCGTCGCCGTTGTGAACTTTTCTCCTGCGCCCTTGCAGGTACGTGTCAGTGGGCCAACCATCCGCCGCCATCGTGGACGTGCTGAGGCGATTCTCAACGTTTTGGTGGCCGATGATCGTCGCGCCTCGGCCCGCATCGGCGAACTGGACGGCGAAAAATGAACCTGGCGAGGCCGCATCGGGGTCGTAGCCAGAGGCCCGTAGCTTTAGATTTCCGCCGGTGTGATCGGCATGAAAGCTGGTGTTGACGATGAACTGAATGGGCTTGTCGCTGAGTTTGCGAACGGCCGCAATTACCTTGTCCGACAGCTTGCCCGCTCCCGTATCCACTACCAGCGGGCCTTGATCGCCCACTTGCACGGCGATGTTGGCGCCGTCGCCGATCAGCATATAAACACTGCCTTGCACCGGCAGCACATGAATCTCTCCGTCGTGTGGATCCGGATCCACCGCGCGGCTCGACTGCTGCGGACCGGAGGGCGTCAACTCAGCCTTCGCGGCGGCTTCGGCGGAGGCGGTGTCCTTCAGCTTGGCTGGAAAGTCGAGGGAAAGCGTTTCCGAACCGCCCAGCGCAGCTAACATCGGGATCTTGTGCTTCTCGGAAAATTCCCGCAGGTAAGGATGCTGACCCCATATATAGTTCGGCACCTGATCATCGGGCCGGCCGATGACCACTTCGCCGTCGTCACAGGGCTGAAACCAAGAATTCGGGTCAGTGGCAAGGTGAATCAACTCCGAAGTCTTGCTGAAGGGTCCATCGAAAAATACCGGATCGGTCGTTACGGAAAAATAAGTGATGCGGTCGCCATGCCGGATGAAATGCTCGCTCACAGTTGCCTGATCGCTTTGCCCCACGCCATTGCCGCGGATCAGCCCCCGCTTCAGATGCGTGGTGTACACCGTCAGGACGTTGCCTTCGTACTTACCGGTTTGAAATCCCGCCCAGGTGTGCAGCGCATATTCGGGAGGATGGGGGCGCCCGTCCATCCAAATGGTTCGGTTTGCTATTCCCCGGTGACCATTGCCCGGCGTCAGTAACTTGATCGCAATCAGCTGCTCCGTGTACGGATCTCTGTCTTCAAAGAACCGGTAATTGCCCGGAGCCAGAAAAACATAAGGGGAGACGTACCCAAAGCATTGGTGCTGGCGCAGCGTCAATCGAGATGCATTATAGGCGAGCGCATACAGACGATCCGCCTCGTTGATCGGCAGGCCTGAATAATCGGCCAAATCGCCGGCTGCGGTTTCATACGCAGCGTCTTGTTGACGGATGTCGGTCCAGTATCCCGAGATGTCGAAGCCTGGCCGTTGACCGAAAGCCGTGGTGCTGCCGAAAACGGCGGTCATCACCAGCATCCCTGCAATACGTGCGTTCTTCATTGCGCCCTCTCCAATTCAGTGTATACTGCTTGGCAGCTTCGGTAAATCAATTCGGGAAGGTGCAATGAAGATCGTATCCAGCGCCGTAATGCTGGCCGCGTCTATCCTGAGCGCGGGGGCAGCCTTTAGTCAGGGCCTCGATTTTTCGGGATATTGGGAACCAGGCGCGGTCCCTTATGCCGCGGTATTCGCGGGCTTTCAGCAAGACGCAGGTTTGGGTACCGCCGCCGGCGATTTGGCTGACTACACCGGTCTGCCGATCAACCAAGCCGGGCGCCTCTATGCATTGGCGTACAACGCATCCCGGCTGACGTTGAAGCAGCACCAATGCCCCGGCTACGTGACCCCATATATTTGGGTCGCCCCCGGGAACTTCCGGTTCTCAGAGATAAGGGACCCTTATACCGAGAAGCTGATTGGCATCAAGATCGACAATGTTATCGCGCCAAACAAAGTGATTTGGATGGACGGGCGTCCGCATCCTCCCGCCTATGCCGCTCACACTTGGGCGGGATTCGAAACCGGCAAGTTCGAAGGAAACGTTCTAACCGTCTATGGCACCCATTTCAAGCGCGGTCTGATCCGCGGCAATGGCGTGGGCCAAAGCGATCAGGCAACCGTGAGCGAGCATTTCATCCGGCATGGCGACCGCATCACTTATTTTTCCGTGACCACAGATCCGGTGTTTTTGGATGAACCTTACAGCAAGACTTCAGAGATTGTGCGGCTTGCCAGAGATCCCAACGCCTGGGCCCAACCCTGCGACGACGGTGAGGTGATCATCGGCCAACCTAATGATCAGGTGCCGAATTACCTGTGGGGCCAGCATCCCTATCTGCGAGAATTTTCCCAAAAGTACAAGGTCCCGCTGTTAGCCGCGCTAGGCGGTGGGCAAACCATCTACCCGGATTTTGTGGCCAAGCTCAAGGACCCGGCCGCAGCCGAAGCCGCCGCAAAAACTGAGTTGACACCCTCCGGTCCCCAGCAGGCGAGCCGCGCGGCTGATTCCGATCCGCACGATGGTGAAATCCATGTGCTGCCCGTGCAGGGCAACATTTATATGCTGGTCGGCGACGGCGGCAATATCGCCGTGCAAGTGGGCGAACAGGAAGGCCCGCTGGTAGTGGATACGGGCGCGGGCAAGCTGTCAGACAAAGTAATTGCGGCGATTCGCAAACTCAGCGACAAACCGATTCAGTTCATCGTCAACACTAGCTTTCACGCCGATCATACCGGCGGCAACGTAAAGCTACAGGCCTCCGGAGAAGATCCCGATGCCGGCTCGCCGGGTTCGTTTTTTGCAAGCAGGTTCGCCGACGCGGGCAAAGGAGCGACCATTATCGGTCATCAGAACGTTGAGAACCGCCTGAGCGCGCCCACCGGCCAGGCGCCCTTGATCGCGCCCGAAGGCTGGCCGACCGACACGTACCTCAAAGGCCGCCGAAGAAAAATTCACAACGACGACGCGGTGGAGATCTTCTGGGAGCCGAATGCGATCACCGACGGCGATAGCATCGTGCAGTTCCGCCACTCCGATGTCATCGTTACCGGCGATATCCTCAATACCACTCAGTATCCGTTCATCGATGTGAAGAACGGCGGCAGCGTGCAAGGCGAGATCGCCGCGCTCAACAGCCTTCTCGACAAGACTGTTTCGAATAAGCAGGAAGGCGGAACGTTGCTCATTCCGGGCCATGGCTACTTATGCGATGAGTGGGAGCTCACCGAATATCGCGATATGGTGGTAATCATTCGCGACCGAGTGCAGGCCATGATCAAGAAGGGCGCGACGCTGCAGCAAGTGATCGCCGCGAGTCCCACGGCCGATTACGATACTCGCTTAGGCGCGACGTCCGGCGTCTGGACCACCAATATGTTCGTGGAAGCCGTCTACACCAGTCTCAAGGAGAATCCCGTGAAGACGGCGCTTCGGAACTAGATTCGCCTACTGCGTCGACGGGGTGGAAGCCTTCGACTTCGCGAGCTTCTCTTCGACCTCCACCTCGCGCGCGGCGGTGAAATCGTTGTAGATTTCGCGATTCACCCACAGCTTCGGGTCGGTCCGCAGCTTGGCGATGCGCTCGGTTAATGTGCCCGACGGCTGGTTCAACACGCCGCCCCATTGGAAAGCGGCCGCTGATAAGTAAATGTCCACCGGGTACAGCTTGCGGAAAGTCTCTAAAGAGTGGCGCACCGTCGCTTCGGTGATATAAGCGTTGCGGTTGAGATCATCCGGGTATTCCCAACAGCAAAATTCGAAGACCTTGTAGTTGTGGCCGCCGTCCTTCACCGTGAAGGCGAACGACGCCGGTGACGGGCTGTGGCCTGGGAACAAGTACGTCGTTACGCTCAACGGCCCTACCTTAACCACGTCACCGTCGAACAGCGCTCGATCCACTTTCACCGGAGGATGCAGGCGCGGACCGCCTCGGCCACCCCCGGCAGCCGGTGGCGCGGGTATCGCCGGTGGATTGAACATGCCGTGCTCCAGATACGGAATCTCCGCGAAACCGGCCATGACCTGCGCGCCGCTCTTCTCTTTCAAATAGGCTGCTCCTCCGGACTGATCCTCGTGATTATGAGTGAGCAGTATGGCCTTAATATCGGTCATCTTGAAGCCCAGGCTCTCGATGTTCTTCTGCACGATTTCCTGAGCCTTCTCCATCGCCGCGCCCATCAGGATGTGGCCTTGCGGCGAGGTCAATAAGAAAGCCTCTCCGTAGCGCGGGCCGACAAAGTAGAGGTTGCCCATGATTTTGAACGGCTGCGACGGCTCGGACCATTGGTCCTGAGACGTGATTTGCTTTTGCAACTCCGCCGCCTTCGCGGTCAGCTCTTTGCCGAGCTCCGCTTGCTGCGCCGTAAATGGCGGATGAGGAGCCGCGCCCGTCTGGGCGAGAAGAAAGAGCGTCGGCACACTAACCAACAAGCCAATCGTCACGATTCTGCGATGCATAAAATTCACCTGCTTTCTTAGCGCCAGTTACTGCTTGTTCTCGGCTCCGGGCGCGGCGTTACCCAGGGGCATGTCCTTGCCATTGATGACCATCTTGCGCGCCAAGCAAACGCTCGCGCCGGCCTTCGATGGGTTGCAGGTGAGCACAAGTTGATCTCCCGGCTTGATGGATTCCTTGCTCCAGCCCACATGCATGTTCTTCATCATGATCGGCGCGGGCAGAAGTTCCGCTGCCCAATGCTGAACATTGCCACTGTCATTCTTCACATCGAAGTAGATTTGCGGATGGGGATAGGCAAACTCCCACTCGGTAACCGTGCCCTTCAAGGTGATCGTCTTGTCCACTTGATACGACACCTGCGTTCCATGATGTGCGAACATCGTGGCGCATGTCAGCAAGCCCGCGACAGTCACCAGTTGAAGCTTCACAATAGCGGCATTCATGTCGAGTTAGTTTATCACCGCGTTAACTCCCGTTCAACCATCCAGGCTGTGGTGGGGCTATAATGAGCGAACTGAGGAGCACGCACATGAACGGATCATCCACCTGGAGCGGATACACGCTGAGCATATTCCGCTTCATCGCCGGCTACGTATTCATTCAGCCTGGGCTTGAGAAACTGTGGGGTTTTGAGGGCGCGCGAATGGATCACAACTTCGCGACATTGCATGGTTTCGCCGGCCTTCTGGAGTTTCCCGGCGGGATCTTGCTCATGCTCGGCCTGTTCACGCGACCGACCGCCTTCATCCTGTCCGGAGAGATGTGCGTGGCTTATTTCCACTCTTGGGCGCCGCGCGGATTCTGGCCCATTACGAACAGCGGTGAACTATGCGTCATTCTGTCTTTCGCCTTCCTGTGGCTGGCCGCGGCCGGCGCTGGCCCATGGAGTTTGGATTATCTAATTCAAAAGCGAATGTCACAGGTGAGTAAGCTGCGGGCGGCGGTTAGTTCCTGGGAAGCGCAAGTGCGCGCGATACTCCGCGTCATCATAGCGTTCACTTTTTCGCTTCACGGGTATCGCCTGCTGTTTGGCTTCTTTGCTACGCCCGCCGGCGGACGGCTTACCCGGGCGCAACGTATCGGAGTGGCCCTCGACAGTCTGCCTCACATCGCGGGCCTTGTAATCATCGTCGGCGCGATGTTACTTTTCATCGGTTTGTTTACCAGAATTACTGCGTTAATTCTCAGTATCGGACCGGCGGTAGCTTATCTAACCGTAGCTGTTCCTCGCAGTTTCTGGTCTATTAGTAACGGCGGCCAGGAAACTATCCTATACCTGTTTCTGTTTCTCTATTTCGCCGCGGCAGGCGCCGGCGCGTGGAGTCTCGATTACTTGCTGCACAGAAGGCAGGCTCACCAAGGGAAGCCGGCGGCAGTTCCAATTCAAGCGACTTAGTGAACCTTGCCGCCCGCGGGATCTCTCACCCTCTGGTTGAATCGAAACTCCTCGGAAGGAACGCAGTACACTTGTTCATCCCAGTTCTTTATCTTTGGTTCACCGGTAGGGAACTCAGCGATCGGATCCCCGAGACACCTCTCTTTTCCCGTGAGACAAACTTCAGCCGATTTGAAAATCTTCGTGTCGCTGTCCCAAGGCCGCGTGTAATACTCGGGATCAGTCAAGGTCATCTTCAGTTCCAGAGTGTCGCGATCCAACCGGCGATAGCGCTCTTGCAACTTCGCTTGATCGGTGTGCGGATAACCGAACTTATCCAGCCACGTTCGGTCGTCTAACCCGATTGTGTCAACGACAAAAGTGCTGCCGTCCCAGTGACCCACCGAGTAGCCGTCCCACTTGGGTTCCAGGTCATCGGTCTTGGGAAGCGATCGCCCGTCGGTCCAGATTTCACGCCAATCATGGTGGTAGCCGATGAACTGAAAAATCCGGTCTTTCGTCGTGATAATCTCCCAGAACGCGTGCGCCGATCCCAGTTCCGCATTGATGATGCGAGGAACGCCGAGCGGATCGCACGTGCCCATCGGGTCATTTCCAAACGCAGGCGGGGAAGCCCGGGGACCGTACCCCGGCTTGTTTTTGTCGAACGCAGCCTTGCCCGCGGCAGTAAACGGAGCCTCTTGGAACGTGAGGCGGGAGGCGCGGCCGCCACCACCCAGTCCGGGTTGCCGGGGATCCACGTTGCTGAAAGTTTGGAAGGGACTTACCCGGTACCAAACTCCCGATAAATTGTGCGGATCAAAGGTGGCTTCGTTTTTTCCTTTTGCCGCTGTCGCTGTCTGGGCCCAAACGACGGAACAAAAAGTCACTACTGCCGGCAGCGCGATGACTAAACCGAACCGTGAGTTACGCATTTTAAACCTCGCTCATTATACCGCCAACCGCATCGATTCACTTGACCCTCACGACTCCCATACCGTCCTGAAACGCAATTTGGGTCTCCATTGGCTTAGATAGGTTCGCCAGCCGATCGATGATCTCCCGCGCATCTTGGGCATTCGCCGGCCAAGGTTGCCCCCGCCCGGCTGGGTTCGTTTCGCTATAAGTCAGCGCGATCGGATATAAGTTGACCGCCTGAAGCTCGCGCTTCTGATTAAACACCGGCTCGGCGATCACGCTCTGCCAGTATTTTTTATTTCCTCTAAAACCAAAGGAGTTGGCGTTCCAGCGCGCGTCGAAAAAATCAGCCGGCGTCGCCGATGGTGGAAGATGGAAGTTGTCATAAGCTTCTTGCGGCTGAAACTTTATCAGATCGTCCTGCATGATGAAATTTCCCAGGCTGTAGAAGATTGGTTTGCCCTTATAAATCTCGATGCCGCGCAGCACGTGTGGGCCGTGTCCCACGAAGACATCCGCGCCCGCATCAATGGCCGCATGCGCGAACGGCCGGAGAAAGTCCGCCGGAATGTCAATGTTCCCCGCCTGGTTATGGGCGTGAATGGAGACGATCACCCAATCCGCCGTGCGGCGCGCCTCGCGCACTCCGACGAGAATCCCTTCCATGTCTTTGGGATCGGGCTCGGTGGTAACACCCGGTTTGTCTCCGGCGCGAAATGTCGCCCCCAGAAAGTTCATGTCGCCCTGCGCGCCCCTGCCGCCGCCCCGGCCTCCCACTTGCCGCAGCGATGCCAAAGTCGCAGCATCGACGGTATAGATGGTCTTGACACGCAGCGGGCTTACTCCGGGACGTCCCTTCACGTCGCCCCGCTGGTCTCCGGCGGGGCCATGGATAGGAAACGACGATGCGCATGCGATCAACGCCACGCGCCCTTTGGAGGTGTCGAAATATCCGGGAGCGCGCGCACGCGCAAGGTTCTCGCCCACGCCGGCATAAACCAGACCCGCACGGTCAAAATGCCGCATGCTCGTCAACAGGCCTTCGGCCTCGTAGTCGTAGGAGTGATTATTGGCCAGGCTGAAAAGCCGGAAGCCTGCCCACTTCAACTCGTCCAGCACAAACGGATCGGCCTGCATATACGTTCCAGCGCTGGGCGCGCCGAATCCGCCTCCGGCAGTAGCGGGCGCCGACTCGTAATTGTGAACCAGATCCTCAAAGTTAGTGAAGGCTACATCGGCGTCCCGGATACGCTTGATCATTTGAAGATACGCGGGATCGTCATACACCGACATCCGCCGCACGATAGTGGAATCACCCGCCAGCGCGATCCGAAAATTGTCATCGCGCTTAGGGGTCTGCGCGAGCGAGAGCACACTGACTCCCACGAAGAGTGCAACAAATCCACTTTTCATTCTGGATACTGACATTACACGCTCGCCGCGACGTTTGCAAGCTGGGTCTGTGGAACGAATCGCGCGTGTTGCGCGCCGTAATTGCTATTGCTACACTTCGCCCATGCGCAAGAGCTGGATGATCCGCTTAACGGCGTTGCTGGTCGGAAGCGGTGCACTGTGGATGGCCTATAGCCAGTTGGGATCCGCGCCGGCCAAACTAAGTCTCATCAAGTTGAAGGACGATCTTTACGTCATCCACAACGATGTAGCTCCGGGCAACACTACGGTCCTCATCACGAACGAAGGCGTGCTTCTTGTCGACGACAAGTTTGATGTCGATCATGAGGGCATCCTGGAGCAGTTGAAGAAGGTGACCGACCGGCCGATTAAATACGTTGTGAACACGCACCACCACTCCGACCATACCGGCGGCAATGCCAAGATGCTGGCGATGAACGCCGTGATCGTCGCCTCCGAGCAGGCTCGCGAAAACATGCTGGACAACAAGCAGCCGGGCCTGCCGAATATCGCGGTCGAGCACCGTGCTCACATCTTCTTGGGCGGCAAGAATGTCGAGCTTTACTACTTCGGGCGTGCGCACACCAACGGTGACATCGTCGTCTACTTCCCGGCGGATCGTGTTCTCGCGTCCGGAGATATGTTCACTTACGGGGGACCAAACGAGACCGCTCTTCCGCGCCCCGAATTGATCGATTACGCCGGCGGCGGCAGCGGTAAGGAATGGCCGAAAACGCTGGAAGGCGCGCTTCAGCTCGATTTCGACACCGTCGTTCCTGGCCACGGAGACGTCACCACCAAACAGGAAATGGTGCGGTTTCGCGAGGGAGCGTTAGCCCTGCGTGCGCGGATGCACGAGATGATCGCCCAAAAGAAGAGCCGCGACGAAATCGCCCAGATGGTTCAAAGCGAGTTTCATTGGGGCCAGATGCAGATGAGCCACCTGGATGGGGCTATCGCGGAAATGCGATAAGCCGGCCAGCCGTTGTGCCCTCGACCCTAAGTCCTGAATCTTGGCAGGAATTTGAGAGCGTTCTCGCGGTCGATGCTGCGCAGTTCCTCGGCGCTGAAGCCGCAGCTTTGGAGTCCTCGCGCGATACTGACGATGGGCGGGTTACCGAAGGGGAAGTCCGATCCGAACACGATTTGGGATACTCCGACGAGCATCTTCAGAGCCTGCATTTCGGCAGGATTGGCGGAGCCGGCTGTGTCGTAATAGAAGCGCCGCAAGTGAAATAATCTGGAGTTCTGCGCCGGAGGTTTTGCGATATTCACGCCGCTCGCGGCATCGCCCAGAATCCGGCCTACGAGTCCCACCAGAGTGCCGCCGGCATGCGACCAAATGAATGTGACGTCGGAGTAGCGGGTCGCCATGCTCATTTTGCGAGCAGCTCCTCCGCCATCGTTAATCAGGCTGAAGATCGCGCGGCTGGTGTCGGTATTATATTCCAGAGTGGTCCCGGGCACGCCCGGCATCAGCGCCTGGCAGCATGGCGGATCGACGGGATGAGTGTACACGACCGCCTTGCGCCGGTTGAGCTCATCGAACAATGGCTCAAAGGATGGATCGCCCAGCCACTTGTTGCCATAGCTGGTCCTCAAGACGACGCCGTCGGCCTTCAGCGTGTCGAGCACGTGCTCGGTCTCCTTCAGACTCGCGTTGACATCCGGCAGGGGCAACACGCCAAACAGCCCAAAGCGGCCCTTGTAGTCGGAAACCAGCTTCGCGCCGTATTCGTTCATCTCGCGCATGTCGCGCACCACCATCTCCGGCGAAATCAGATTGCGCGATTGCACCTGGTCGATTACACCGCAGGAAAGGATCGCGGTGGCGGCGCCCGCTCTATCCAAGGCTTCGAGCGCTTTTTCGGGCGTATAGCCGTTCCACATCTGGTATCCGTTCGGCCTGAAGGCGGTCGCCATCTCGAGACCTCGGGGAGATGCGAAATGGTGATGGCAGTCGATCCGGCGGGTATTGGGGAGAGGCGTCTGAGCCAGGAGCTCTCGGTTCGAAATCCACGCAGCCGCGGCAAGCGCACCGAGCCCGCCGAGAAAGCCACGGCGAGACGTGCTCGCGCCGGCATACCGGCCCGAAAAATCAGTTTCCACGCGGGAACGAAAATCCCGTATCGTCTGCATGGTGTACCATCATGCACCTTTAGCAAGGTGCGCAGCCATGCTGACGTTTTTCGACGGTAGGGATCAGTAAATATTCCCAAATCGCGCGTGAAACTGTGTTGGCGCCGGTGGGCCTTCACCGGCCGGTTGTTCCGATTCCCGGAGCACTCGATGGCGCCTCCCCAATAGGGAGGAGCGGCGCAGGTATTGCCCGTCAGCTCCTGCTGCGGAAGGCGCGTGCTCAAGGCTAATTCGAGCTGGAGCGAAGGCGCGTGCTCAAGGCTAATTCGAGCTGGAGCGAAGGCGCGCGGATGAAAAGATCTCACTCAGGGCCCCGAAGGTAGATCGGTATTCTGACTTGCTGACCCTACCCAAGCGTGCTTCGAAAGTTCCTATTCTCTCGGGACGCTTCCCGGGCCGCAGTAAGTCAATCGAAACAGTGCTATTGCCAATTCCCATTGCCACGTTTTTGATTGAAACCCGAAACTGGTCGCCTACATCAATCGTGAACTTGCGGTCGTTGGGCTCGGCGCCAAATCCAAGCCGAGACCATCCGTTTGGATCATTCTTAAAATCGCCCTAGTAAGAGCGTTAAAATCACCGAGCCGTTGCCGTTCCTCGTCGGTTGCCTTCTGGAAGTGATCGCCAGCCCACCAGCAGAGGTCGTCATCTTTCGCGACCATCTGACCATCTTGCATAAAGTGTCCTATTAGCCATGGGCAACTTGCATAGATCCAGCCCTCTATCGGAGTGAACCGATCGGCATCGGTTGCCGGCGTGCCATCAAATCGACTAGCCAACTTTAGGACATGGCGTTCGAGACCCGATGCCGTAATCCTCAGCACAACCAAGTAGGCGCGTTGGTCAGTCGGGAACTCCGCAGCGGCGAAACCGCCGATAACATATCTCTTGAATAATATCCAAGGATATTGGAAGCCGCTCCAGTTATATCCGAGGTCACTGACCTGAATGAAGAAGTAGGCTTCGTTGGCGTCCCACAGCACCCATCCACCGCTACCGCCACTAATTTCATAGGCCCTGTAACTCGCACCCGCAACGAGTGCCGCAAAAAGCACGATTACGAGTATCGCTCTCGTTTTAGTGAACATTAATCCCTTCAATTGCAAGACGTCGAATGACAGACATTGTTCAGAATATAGCTGATGAGGTCTCCGAAGTAGTCCCAGTATCCCTTCAGAAGCGGATCCTTGCTGGGCGGAAAGCTCCTTAAACTGATTGGTGGATTCCCAGCGAGTTGGCCAGGTGTGAACCCTGCTGCGCAGGGCATGGATACAGTTAGCTATTCAGAGAGCGGCGGCGCACCGGTGTAACCTGTCATTTCGAGATATCCCACGGCCTTCATCGGCCGGCTGTTCCGAGTGCCGGAACACTCGATGGCGCCTTCCCAATAGGGAGGAGCGGTGCGGGTATTGCCGGTCAGTTCCTGCTGCGGAAGGCGCGTGCTCAAGGCTAATTCGAGCTGGAGCGAGGGCACTTGGATGGTCCACTCGATCGGGTAGCGACCGCCGGTAGTCGGGCTGCTCCAGGTCTTGCCAGGAGTGAGGGAGAAATCGGCTTCGGTTAGAGGCGTCGCGTGGCCACGAAAGTCAATATAGGTTCCCGCGGAATAAGGGTCGATCGTGCCGTCCTTGCGGCGCAGCCGGAAGAGCATCAGGTCCCCACCATCGTCGAGTTGCAGGCTGAGCCAGTCCCATCCGCTTTGGTTGGGTTCGAGCTGGTGGGTAAAGAACTCGTGGTCCATCCAACTCAGTCCTTCGACCGCGAACTTCTGTCCATCGAGTGTGACGGTGCCGCTCGTGAGAAGCCGGGTGAAGGAGATGTAATGCGAGGCGCGACCCGGGCCGGCGGCCTTTTGGCTGACGCCGTTCTGGCCGTGAATCACCGGCGGCTTGTCGGATCGCAGCGAGAGATCGAAGGAGAACTGATCGGCGACCGCATCGAGTGTTTGAGACGCGACGCCGCCGGGCGCATGCGGATCGAGACGCCAGCTCGCCTGCCAATTTCCATTCCACACGTTGGCGCGTTCCAGATCCGCGCCTGCAATTCCGCCTCCGGAGCGATTCAAGCGTTCAGTATGGAAGAAATGTCCGCCATCGATATCGCTGAGCGCCAGATGCGCCATCCATACATCCTGCACATCCCATGCACTCGCGGGCGGCGCACTGCGATCGACACCCTGGCGAAAGAAAGTCAGCTCAAAGCCGAAGTGGCGGCCTTGCGCAGTGCGAAGATTGCCGGTGTAATACCACCATTCGGTTTGAAAATCGGGATGATTGAAATGATCGCGCGGGAATTCGTAACGGTAGCCGGGAAGCGCAAGCCGGTAGGATGTTCCCCCTGCGCCGAACAGATGTAGAGCTAGCGCGAACAGCACGGCGCGGGTCAGCGCGATCCTACTCTTCATGGATCACCTCGACGGGAACGAGTCTCGCCGCGATGCGCGCGGGATAAAGCCCGGCAATGATCGTGGCGACGTACACGGCCGAGAGCGCGGCGAGCAACACGGTCACGGGCCAGTGGAATTGGATGGTCCAACCGAAGGATTGCTTGTTAATTACGTAGATCAGCAGCAGCGAAAGAAAAAATCCAAGGATGATCCCAGCCACATTGGCCAGCAACCCGAGCAGCCCGGCCTCGAACAGAATAATTCGCCTCACTTGCGTGCGTGCGCCGCCGAGGAAGCGCAACAGCCCGAACTCGCGCCGGCGATCGATCACGAGAGCCAGCAACGCGCCGCTAACGCCCATGATGGCCACGAATACGGCCACGGCCTCCAATGCATAGGTGATCGCAAAGGTCCGATCGAAGACGCGCATCGCCCCTTCGCGCAGGGAACGGTTCGAAAGGACGAGCACTTTGCGGCCTGCCAGCGCTGCTTCCACCGCGCGCTTGCCCTGATCGAGCGAAACACCGCGATTCAGATACACGCCAAGATTGGAGAGATCCTCGTCGGGCAAATACTTCATCAGCGTGCCGCGATCCATGACGACGAAGCCACGTTCGTTCGAATAGTCGTAATAAATGTCGGCCACGCGAAAGGACGCCTGGCTCGCGCCCAGAGTGAGACTCAAAACGTCACCCGATCGGATGTGATGCTTGTTGGCGAACGGCTCGCTGACGATGACGGTGTTGCTTCCGATCAGTTTGGGGAACACCGTTTGCGGGTCCGCACCGGAGAGAAAGGGCCGATGGCCGTAGCGGCCGGCAATCCGTGCGTCGGCGCCGCCCAGCGTGGCGGGCAATCCCTGGTAGCTGATCTCATAGCCGCGGAAGCGATCCACGGCGGAGACCTCGGGGAGTTTCGACAATGCGTCGGCGACATCAGCGGACAAGGTCGGGTGACGGTCGACGCCGCCGGGCACGGCGGGCTGAAGGTACAAATCCGCTTGCAGCCGGTCTTCCATCCAAAGCAGCACGGTCTGTCGAAAACTGCCGACCATAATGCCGACCGCGGCTAGCATCGCAATCGCTGTGGCCAAGGCCGCGACCAGCACGGATGTACGGCGCAGCGATCCCGCCAGGCTGCGTGTCGCGAGCAGAGCTTCCACTCCGAAGACGCGTCGCAAGAGGCCCGCCGATATCGACGACAATCCGTACACCAAGGCCGGAATCGCGAACGCGAGGGCCGCGATAAGCAGGAGTGCGGAAACATAGCCGAACAAGGGTTTGCCGCCGACCGGCTGTTGGCGGGACGCAATCCAGGCGCAAGCTGCCAGAAGGACTGCGATCAACAAGTCCCTCCAGCGATGCACGCGCGTTTCATATTCGCGGCGGCCGCGCGCCATCGCATCCACTGGCGAAATCAGGGAGGCCTCCGAAGCCGGCGACAGGGCGGACAAAAGTGAGATCCCCACTCCCATGGCTAGCGCTAACGCGGCTGTTTCCCAGGTAAGCGAAATCGCGCCGGGGCGGCTGCTGACGTACAACGAATTGACGGTGACGGCCACCATCTTCACAGCGCCCTGAGCCATCAGCCGTCCGAGCACGATGCCGGCGATCGCGCCCAGGAAACCCAGCGCGGCCGCTTCGCCGAGAAATGCCGCGAGCACTGCGTAACGGGTAGCGCCGAGGGCCCGGAGGATGCCGATTTCAAAGCGGCGCCGAACGACCGAGACTGAGATCGTGTTGTAAATGAGAAACGCGCCGACGGTGAGAGCGATATAACTTAGGACGCGAAGGTTCCAACGGAATGCCTCCAGCATGCGCCGATTTTCGTCGGTCTGCGTTCCCTGGCGAGCGACGGTCACTCCCGCGGGAAGAGCGCTGCGAAGGATCGTCTCCCAATCCTCGATGGAGCGGCCGGGCGGCACATCGACCAGGATGCGATCGAGCATATCGCCTCGACGAAGCACGCGGGCGGCCGGCGCCAGGTCCATCACGGCCACTTCGCCCGAGCGGTCGCCGAGCACTCCACGCACCGTGTAATCGGAGAACTGGTCGTTGATCAAGAGCTTCAAACGATCGCCAGCCTTATATCCCAGGCCGCTGCCGACCCAAATTGAATCGTCGCGCTGAAAGATGCGGCCGTTGTTCGCCGATGCGTTGTTGGCGGAGTCCGTGGCAGGCGGGGGCTCCGATAGCAGATCGACGCCCAGCAATGGAACGGTTCGCCGCGTTCCGGCTAATAGAGCATAGCCTTCCATGCGCGGATGCAGCTTCAAATTGTAGGGAAGCCGCGCCAGGCGGACCATTGATGCAGCGGGAACGCCACCCGTCGCGGTTACCTCAAAGTCGGCGCGGCCGGCGAGTGCTTCCATCGAGGAATGAAACGATCCAGCGGCGGCGTCTCCGGCAAGTTCGATCGCCAGTACAGCCGCCACGCCGAGAGCGACAGCCGATACCGTGAGCGTTGTGCGGAGGCGTTCGTTGCGCAGCGGGCGGAGAATTAAACGGTAGAACAGCTTGAAATACTGCATGAATCTCGCGTTAGGCTCTTTTCGCCGGTTGGAGCACTTCCTCCACGCGCCCGTCCCGCATGCGCACGGTCGTGTCCGACAGCCCGGCGGCCTCCAGGCTGTGCGTCGCCATGAGAATGGCCGTATTCTTTTCAGTCGCGATGCGCCGCAGCAGTTCGATGATCAAATCGCTGGTCGCGGTGTCGAGATTGCCGGTCGGCTCGTCGGCCAATAATAAGGAAGGCGAGTGCACCAGAGCTCGTGCGATGGCGACCCGCTGCATCTGGCCTCCGGAAAGCTGAAAAGGCATCCGCCGCCCGTACGGCTCCATCTCCACCCAACGCAAACACGCCAACGCCGCGTCGCGCGCGTCGCTTCGGCCGGCGAGCATCAGCGGCAATTCGACATTCTCGACTACCGATAGCGTCGGCAGCAGTTGAAAGGATTGGAAGATAAAGCCGATTCTTTCGCGTCGAAGCCGGGTGAGTTCGGCTTCGCCCAGAGAGGATGTCACTACGCCATCCACAATTACTTTTCCCGAGGTCGGG
Organism: Bryobacterales bacterium; assembly: GCA_963732175.1. Taxonomy (GTDB): domain Bacteria; phylum Acidobacteriota; class Terriglobia; order Bryobacterales; family Bryobacteraceae; genus Palsa-89. The sequence continues at coordinate 120,361 of CAVSYF010000014.1, forward strand.
AAATCCATCGCTCCGGCCAGATTCAATAGCGTGGATTTGCCGCAGCCGCTTCGTCCCACCAGCGTTAGAAACTCGCCGCGCGCAACGTTCAGGGACACGTCCTGCAACGCGGCCACGGAGGTCCCGTCAGAGAGGTACTCTTTGCTGACGTGCTCCAGCCGGAGGATGCTCATACTTCTAGTGTCGTTCGAATCGGCTGCGCGTGGTCTTTAGGGCGTTTGGGTTATTACTAGCGCGTCTCCGCGGCGCGCTCGCCGGGCATACGCAGCCGCGCGACGCGTTTCGGCCCTTCCGGAGCGGCCAGCTTCGTGGATTGCGAAGAAACCGCCTGCCAGCGGCCATTGCGTTGAACAAACACGTCCGTCCAGACGTATACGCCGCTGCTGTCTCTGCCTTTGTATTGGCTCTTCTCGATATCGCGGCCGCTGATGAGCGCGGTGTTCCCGAAGACTCGGACGCGCATCTCGCGCAGTTCGGTGGAGTCGGTTGCGGTAAGGTCGGATTTGAGATCCTTCATGACGTCGGCTTTGGTCATGGTGGTCCCCTGGAAGTCGATACCGATCCAGTCCTCGGCGAGGATCCGGTTTAAGGCCACCGGGTCTTTCTTCACGTCCGCGTCGCTCCAGTCGTGTTCCATTTGTAGCAAGGTTTGTTCGACGGATTCCTTGCTGGGTTTGGTTTGCGCGAACAGCGCATTCGTCAGGGGCAGCAGCGAAAGCGCAAGCAAGGCTCGCTTCATCGGGGCGTTCTCCTGTCTAGCGGAATTGAGTGCACAACTTGATCGCTAGTATATCCCAGCGACCCGCCGATCGATTTATGGCGCGGCGGCAACGGAGGTCTGATAGCTCAGCGTCTCCATCCAGCCTCCGCCCCGCTTTACCCACACGCGCGTCACGTGCAGCGGGCTACCGCGATCGGGCTGGTGCTCTGAAACCATGAGCACCACGTCACCAAAGTCGAACATGCGGGCCGACAATAGCGGGGTTGGAGCGACGCCGGCATCTTTGGAATGGTCAAAATCCTCCATCCGGCTGCGCTTATTTTGAATCTTGTTGCTATTGGAACTGACCGCCACGAACTCATCGGCGACCATGGGTCCGAAGGCCGCTGAGTTGCGCGCGTGAGCCGCGGTTTCGAGCTTTGAGTACGCCAGCGCGACCTGCCGCTCCGTTTCATTGCCGGGTGTGAAGGCGATGGTCTTGCACGGGTTCTCGCACTCCTTCCCGGAACCGGGCGTGAACGACGGAGGCTTTTCGAGCGACATTATTTCCTGATAGACGATCGCCCTCCATCCCGTGGGTCGTTTTACCCAGACTCGTAATATGTGCGCCTTTCCCGAATTCACCTGGACATCGCCGAGATCGCCATACGTGTACGCGTTCGACTCCGCGCCATCGGTGCTCGCAAGGGACAATTTCGGCAATTCCCGCAAAGCGTCGGCCTTCGCGAACACTTTGCCTTGCGAAGTGGTCCATGTAAAGTCCGCGTCCAGGAGTTTCTCAAGAGAAGCTTTATCCGCCTTCGCAATGGCCTGCACAAACGTCCTGTCGGCCTGCATCATATTGGCGTCCTGGCCGAAGAGCGCCGGTAGTCGCGCGATAAGGACAATCGCGACAGGAGCGTTGATGCGCCTTATTCGCATCCGATCGATAAGTTTCATGCGGAAATTATAGCGCTGGTTGGCTTGTTCAGCGCCTTGGCACAGGCTGCGACTGTATGCGGTCTGAGCTGGAGGGCTTCAGGTTCCTGGTCTCATCTACGCATGCGAAATTACCGGCATCCGTCGTATTGCCATGACCCTTGTATTCGGCTTCCTGCGGATAAGGACAGACCGGGCGCTGCATGGCGATGCCTTGCTTGGGATCGTCTTTCACATACTTCGTGGCGATGATCTGGGCCGGCGCGACTCCCCGTTCGACCCATTCCTCGAGCGCGCTCAGAACATCATGTTGGGGATCGATCGGCGCCGCCGGTTGGGCTAAACCACCGAAAGCGTTCGGGCCAGGGCCGCCCGTACAATGTCCCATTCCGGGCACGACGAAGAGCCGGTAGAAATCCCCGGTCTCTTGGAGCGCCGCAGCGTCGTTTTTTCCGGCAACGGTTTCCCTCATCCGCGCCACCACGCGCTCGTAATATTCAATGTTGAACTCCGGCGTGAAGCCCGGATCCACCCATCCGTGATATTCAATCAGCTTTCCATGGCGTTTCTCGAATCCGCTGAGGTTCGGGTCGATCGCGTTCACCTGGGGGCCTTCGGCGTCGCCGCTGTCTACCAGCGCCACATCGCTGTCGAAGTTCAGCATGCTGTACTTCCAATCCGGCTTGTTGAACACGATCCATTGAAGATACTTTGCCGCCGGGCCGGCGGTAAGTCCGGTAGCGTTCGGCAGTGCGCTGGTCATTGTGATCGCGGGATAAATCTCTTCGCTGGTGCGCGGATTGCGTAATGGAGTGTAGAGTTTCTCCAGCGATTCTGCCTGCGCCGGCGTGATGCAGGTGTTTGGATCTTGTCCCGCCTTGCACACCAGCGTCTTCGGGTTCCAATCGCAGCGCGAAGGATTTCTCAGGAAGCCATCGGTTGAGGCCTGGGTATCGGAGGACCTGCAATGGGCGAGCACCGTATTCAAGATCAGCTCGTTTTTGCCGGGTGGAATGTAATGCGCGCCATCCGCGCCGTCCTGCAATAAAACCTGAGCCGCCCAGATGTGCGCGATATGCGAACGGGTCCAGTTATTCATCGCCGAGCCGGAGATGATCCCGTCGTAGTCGTCTGGAAACCTCTGCGCTTCCTGCAGCGCCTCGCGACCGCCCATGGAGCAGCCGTTGAAATACGAATAGCGTGGATTAGCGCCGTAAAAAGCCGCAATGAGAGCTTTCGCCGTCAGGGTGGAGAGATGGACGGCGCGCCAGCCAAAATCGGCAACTTTCTCCGGATGTCCCGCGCCCCATTTGGCTTCATTACCGGTATGACCGGTGTCCGACGAAGCCACGGCATAATTCCGCATGAGCGCGCGTCCCATATCGCCGTAGTAAATCACGCCGCCTAAATTGTGATTGCCGATGGATTGAAACTTGCCGTTCCAGCCGGTGGTTGGCATCCAGACCTCGATGCCGATCTGGGAATCGCTGGTCGGGGTCAGCGTAGCGATTACACGGCAAAAACTGGGCAGGCCGGTAGCCGGGGCGGAATTGGCGCCTGGATTTACGGGAGAGAATGTCCCTGCCGCTACGGTTCGAGCCGACTGGATGGCCGCATTCGGGATCGAGAAAGTGTTGATGAGATTCGGGCACTGGTCGGAAGGTTCCGCGGGCGCGCCGAAGGACGCGATTGTGAAGCACGCCGGGTAGAAGAGTGCCACGCAGAGCCGAAAAAGACAGCGCGCTAACGAATTTCGCAGTAATTCATCGGGATTTCTCACGGCCTGCCTCCTGACCGATTGATTCGTCGCCGAGCCCGCCGAAAAAGCGGGCCGCCGAAGCCTAGAATAAAAACTTCAGCGCCAACTGGATCACACGCGGGCTGACCGAGGCGCTGGTAATTTGCCCGAAGGTCGCCTGGGCCGCGCTGAGACCCGGAAGAGCGAATTGCGGGTGATTAAACACGTTGAAAAACTCCGAACGGAATTGAAACGAGTAGTTTTCGTGAATCTTTATCATCTTCGACAAAGATGTATCAAAGTTGAACTGACCGGGGCCGAGAACGGCACCCCCGCCCATATTGCCGAAGCCCTTCCCGTTGCCGATGGTAGGCGTCGGGCACAGAGCGCTCCCGGCCAGCGATGAGTTTCCCGTAAAGTAGCCCGTGCCGCCGAGCAGCCCGCTGGTCACGCGCTGTTCGATGCTGCCGGAGGAGAGCAGGCTGGCGTAGGTGGCTCCGGGGCACAATTGTGCGGTGGAAATCGCGCCGGCGCCGCCGAAGAAGATGGAACCGCCGGTATCGGTGACGGTCATGTATTGACCGTCCTGAATGGTGGTGACGCCGGATAAAGACCAGTCTCCGATCACGCGCTGGAGGGCGCCCTGCGCATGTCCGGTCGGAATATTCCAAACGTAGTTAAAGATGAACACGTTGGGGCGGTAGTTGTTGTTGGGCTGATACCAATGCTCCAAATAAGGGTAGGTGTTAATGCCGAACGGGACGGAAATGAAGGCTCGGCTATAGGTGTAGGAACCTTGCAACTGCAGGCCGTGCGACATCTGCTTGCGGACCGTCACTTCGAGCCCATTGAATTTGTAATTTTCTTCGGTTCCAAGGATCGGGTTCTGCGGGCTAACGCCCAGCTGAGGCACCCGCAGAGCGACGTTTTGGGTGGTATTGGTCGTCACTCCGAAAAGACCGCAACTGACGCAGCCTTGGCCAACCAAGGGCGCGATATTGGAGCCTGTAAAAGTAGTGATCTGGCCCTGCTGCGCGGCCTGCGACTCGTAGCCCTGATGGATGCCATGCGATCCTACATAAGCCACTTCGAGCAGCCAGCTCGGCAGGAATTCATACTGGACATTGGTATTCCATTGATACGTCACCGGCACTGTAATGTTCGGCTGGAACCCTGAGATGGTCAGGTTGGAACTGATAGGTGTGGAAGTCAAATTTCCAGGATTCGCCCACAGCGGGGCGAAACCGAACAGGCCGTTGCCTGCTGGAACCGCAGCCGAGTTCACCCAGGGATCGGCCAGAGTGGCTCCGGAGAGGCCGTTGATTTGAGGCTGCCCGACATTGGGATTGTTGAGCGTCATGTTGCTCAAGTATGCGATACCGGCGATGAGGTCGTAGAAAAAACCAGCTCCTCCGCGGACCACCAATTTATTGCTGCTGGTGGGCTGCCAGGCGAATCCGAGGCGTGGCGCGAAATCGGTAAACGGCGCTCCATTCAGCGCCGGGCCGTTGTTCCCGAGCACCGTGACTCCGGAGGGAACCGTGGCCGAATAGTTCCCCGGCACTCCATATCCGACCAGGGTGCCTGCATTGGTTGCGCAGATGGTGCCGTTCAGCGCCGGACATTGCGGCGGCAGACTACCGGCGGGGACCAGGCTAGGAAAGTAGCTGCTGAACAGACCGTTAGAAGCGGTTGGATACCCATCGTACTCCCAGCGCACGCCCATATTTAGGGTCAAACGCGATGTGACTTTGAAGTCGTCCTGAACAAAGGCGGACAATTCGAGTGCATGGAACAGCCAGTGCGTTTCGACGGCATTTTCCGACGTAAAGGTCCCGTCATTGTTAATGTCGCTGGCCGAGGGTGAGCCGTTCGTGTTGCCGGGGTTGGTGGCACTGCACGTGCCCGTTCCGGTGAATGCCTGACAAGAACCGCGCCCGATGAGGAAATCCGAGAAGCGCGTGAACGTGGGGGCGCCAATGGCGTGACCCGGATAATAGGTGGCGAATCGGATGTTTTCGACGTCGAATCCAAAGCGCAGCGTATGTTTGCCCTTTGTCCAAGAAAGCTGATCGCCCCATCCGAGCTGCTGGTCATGAAAGGTTCCGTCGAACTGGTATTGTGAGCCGAAAGAAAAGCCCGACTGGCCACTTCCAATGGTGAAGTCGCTCAGCTTGTTGAGGCTGGGTTCCAGGCTAGTGATGCCCACTTGCGTGTTCGTGAACGGCGTATTCGTCGTGTCGATAACGCCGTTGAACTGGTAGGCCACGTGGGCTTCATTCACTATAGCCGGAGTCAAAATCGTAGTGAGTTTAACCGCAGCGGCGTGGTTCCACTTGGTGGTCACTACCGGGCTGCCAGGCACGTAGCTACCCGCCAGATTTGCATTCAGAACCGGGAACGGTGCATTTAACGGGTCTCGTTCGTACTGATACCGGATGGCCAGCGTATTTTTCTCGTTGATCACATAGTCGACATTCCCCATGCCGTTGTAATCTTTGAAAATCGCCGGGTCCGAAAAGCTTTGCAATCCGTAGCCGCCGGAGAGGCCGGTAGGAGCAAGCCCGGAACTAGGAATTTGATAGGTGCCGTTGGGCAGCTTCAGTTGCAGAATACTGATTGCCGCCGGGTTCAGGTTGTATAACGCATCGCCCTGGCCCGAACCTGGACACGCCACGTTGATACCGCCCGCGATGGACGTCGCGTCGCCCGTGACCCCCGGATGATTTCCTGGGCATATTGCGGACGCCAGCGCCGGCACGAAAGCCTGTGCTGCTGAATTGCATTGCGAAAGGTTGGTCCAGCCAGCCGGACAGCTGCCGCGATCTCCGCCCGGGATCGGCGGCAAAGTGACATTCGATAGGCCGTAGCCGGAAAGCCCGTTCTTCTGGCCCGTCTGTTGGTAGGACCCGAAGAAGAACAGTTTGTCTTTCTTGATCGGTCCGCCTATTACGCCGCCGTATTGGTTGGAATTCAGCACGCCTCGGGGTTCGCCAAGGAAATTGCGGAACCAATCGTTCGCGTTCATATCCGTATTCCGGAAGAATTCGAAGCCTGCGCCATGGAACGAGTTCGTGCCGGTTTTCGTGATCACGTTCACGCTCGCGCCTGGGCCGCGCCCGTATCCGGCGTCGTAGGTGGAAGTCTGAATCTTGAACTCTGCGATGGCGTCCGGAATCGGAATCACAAAAGATCCAAAGGCGACCCCCTCCACTCCGGTGTTGAAGCTGTACCAATTGTTCACCACGACTCCATCCTGGAGATACGTGTTCTGGGATGTTCCAGCACCGTTGACCGCGATGAAAGGCGAGCCTTTGCCAATGGTGCTGGCGTTTACGACGGAGGAGTTCGCACCAGCGGTCATGATCAGCAAGTTCGTATAATTCCGAGTGTTCAAGGGCAGATCGGTGATGGTCGCAGAGTTGGCAACCGTTCCGAGCGTCGAACTCTGGGTTTGAACCGTCTCGACGGAGCCCTCCACGGTGACCGACTGACTCGCGTTACCGACTTCCAGACTTCGATCCAAGACGGCTGTTTCGGTGACAGTGACCGTAGCGGCCGGAACCTCGAGCGTCTTAAAACCGGAGGCCTCATATTTCACCCGGTAACTGCCGGGCGGCAGGAGGCCAACGTTGTAGGTTCCGTTGGCCGCAGTGGCCGTGGTTCGCGCCTGGCCGGTATCCGCACTCGTGACTGTGACCTTCACGTTGCCGATAACCGCTCCCGACGCGTCGGTGACCGTTCCGCCCAGCGCTCCGGTGGCAGCGGTTTGAGCCATAACACATGGCCCGGAGATAATCAGAGCAGCTAACAGGATCGCGCAGACGGCGAGATACTGGTTCAGACGTTTTTTCGGCATGAGACCCTCCCCTACTAATCTCGCGATTAGTCAGACCCCGACTAAAGCGATTGGAGAATTTTATATCAGGCTAGTGCCGGAGTCAAGGAGGAAGGCTAAATGGGCGGCTACGGGCGCACTCCGGCGATGCTCACTCGCACTCGCCACAGGTTCTTAGCGCTCACCAGGTAGAGCGTCTTACTGTCGGGGTCGCCAAATGCAAGATTGGCGAACCGGATGCCCTGGGGAGCGCGTATTAAGCCGAGGCGCTTGCCTTCGGGAGAAAAGATCCAGAGGCCGCCCGTCGCCGCGGAATAAATATTTCCCTTGCGGTCGACCTTGATTCCATCAGGGCCCCGAGACCTTTCTCGCCGGTCAGATCGACAATTACACGGCGATTTGCAACCGTCCCGTCCGGCTGCATGTCATAGGCGAAAATCTTCCTTTGATTCGGAGCGGGCCCGCCGTTGTTGACGTACAGCGTCTTTTCATCCGGCGACAGCGCGATGCCATTGGGCGGAATTCCGTCCGGATCTTTGTCCAGCAGTTGCACCTTGCCGCCTTTGAACATGTAGACGCTATGAAACGGAAGTTCTTTCTCCGGGCTGTCTTCACGACCTGGAAGGCAACCTGCCGCGCCGTCGGTGAAATAAATGGCGCCGTCCGATTTGACAATAATGTCGTTCGGGCAAGTCAGGCGCTTTCCCTCGAAACGATCCGCCAGGATAGTGCGCGTGCCGTCCTTCTCAAGCCGCTCGACGGCACGGTCGCCGGTGGCGTCCATCAGCAGCCTGTGCTGGCGATCGAGAGTGAGGCCGTTCGTCCCCCTGGAGTTTGCAGCGCCTGGCTGCGGAGCATCCTTGTTACCGGCGTGCTCCAGAAATACGGACAGCTTTCCCGTGGCGGGGCAGGGATCGCGAAAACAATCGGGCGTCCACTTATAAATTCGATTTCCGGGGATGTCGCTGAACAGGAGATAGCCCGCCTTGCCTTGTTGAATCCATACCGGCCCTTCGCCTCCTGCAAAGCCCTCGACACTCAGCATTTCGAGCTTGGCGTCGGCCGGGAGGATAGCGTCCAGCGCCGCATCCATCTTCACGATGGAGTCGGAGGTCGTCGTTTGGGCACTGGCCCCGATGGTAGTCAGGCACGCCGCCAAGGCAGCCAGCAGCGACTTCATAGGTTTTGCACTGGAGCTATTAATTGCGATCTTTATTTACTAAGTGGTTGCCGTCGTGTTCGACGCAGGGAGCCTCTTCCAACGCGTGGCCGCCCTCCAGGCCATGGATTAAATGACGGCTATATACCCAGGGACGGCTGAAGACCTTGGGATCTTCAATGCTGATTTGCCAGTTGATCACGTTGCCCTCGCGAGTCAGTTTTTCGACGACATGCATGGCGTCGCTATGGACAGTACCGTTCTGGCTGAGCCAGGTATCATCGACGAAGTTGGTGACGTCGACGACCATTGTGTCGCCCTCCCAATGCCCGATGGAATCGCCGTAATAAGACGGGTTGAGCGTCGGATCATGCGGGCGGCCATCGGTGGAGACCACGCGAAACGCGTTCTGCTCCGAGGAGTTCACCGTGTCGTACAGGAATACCAGCGTTTTTGGGGTTTGGACGATTTCGGTGGGCGGGCCGACACGCGGGAATCCTTTCGGAGCGCAATAAAATGCGGGATCTTTCTTGTTTTGGTGGTCGGCGAGATCCTTCACCTTGGCTACTAACTCAGGCCTGTAAGGCGGAAGATTTGCGCCTTCCATGCGTTTTTTCAGTTGAGCGGCCTTTTGCGGCGTCTGCGCTGGACCGTCTTCTTGACGTTGCGTGAATTGCGTCCTTCCATCCTCACTTACTTTTCCTTGCGTGATGGCGTAGCCCCATCCGGCCGGCCCCCAGAAGCCGGTGAGGTCGATGTGTCCGTCGATGAGGTGCGGCGTGGGAGCTTTCTTGGCGGCTTCAACAGCCTCGGGAGGAGGCTCTTTGAAAGGAAGGCCGGTTCCGTCCGGGTCCGCGCCAGAGAAGGGTTGGTCCTTGTCTAATCCATATCCCACCGGCACCTTCTTCTCCTGGACGGCGACGGGTGAGATACGATTTTGAGCGGCAGCGGGCGCGCAAAGCGCGAGTGTGATCAGCGCAGGCCCGGTGTATTTTTGCAATGAGCGCTTCATTTCTCGGCCTCCCTTATTTGTTGAGTCTTTCTAAATCAGCCGGGTCTTTCCCCATCACGATGGTATGGCCGTCGGCAAAATGGATCGCCTTCACCAGCCCCAGATGTTTGGTCCCGTCCTTGGCGGCATAAGCATCGATCGTGACTGCGTCGCCGACACTCAGCATATTCCGGAGGACGCCCGCTCGTCTCAAATTTCCGGGAGGTCCGGCCTCGAACGAATAGCTGGTCACACTTCCCTTATCATCCTTCGAGTCCACATAGATATAGGAATGCGGATTCACCCATTCGATCTTGGTAAGCGTCCCCTGCACTGAAAACGATTTCGAAGTGTCGAACTCGGCTGTAATCGAGTGGTGCGCCGCCAAGGGCAGGGCCGCCAGCGCCAGTGTTGCCCAAAAACTAATCTGAAGCTTATTGCTCATCGCTCTCTCCTATTTCGAAACGGCGGGTTTCGCCGCACTCTCTTTATCCTTCAGCTTGGTAAGCTGATCGACCTCTTGATTGTTCGTACAGAAATATTCTTGTAGTTTCTCATGGCCCAAAGTCCACATGCGTGGCGCCGATGTCCAGGCTTTAGTGAGCACTTTGGGATCTTCAACGGTGACTTGGATGAATAAGTGATTCAGGTCCGGGCGCGTGAAGCGCTCGATCACATGTTCCTGATCGCTGTGAAACCATCCAGTGAAATTATTCCAAGTCCGCTCGTCGATAGAAATCGTATCCACCACCAAGGTGTCGCCTTCCCAGCGGCCCACTTCGTCGCCCAGAAAGCCGGGGTCGGGGTCCGGGTCATGAGCGCGCTCGTCGGTGGGAATCACGCGCCAGTTGTTGTTCAGTTCGTCAAGCTGCACTAACTGACCGGGGGTCTGAACCAACTGGAAGGGGTACGGATTTATAAGCACCATCCCCGGGACTCCGCGCGGCAGGCAATTCACGGAGGCTCGGCCCAATTCATAATCGGTGGAACTCATCGCCTTGATTTTCGCCGCGGCCCAGGGCTGGAAGGAGGGTGGCTCCTCCGGGGTCGCTTTAGGATTAAATTGTCTTCGGGCAGCGGCGTCGAAGGTATGGCCGCCGGTCGAGCCCTGGAACCAAACACCGGAAAAATCCGTATGCCCATCCGCCAAGCGCGGCGTGGGACCTCCCGGCGGCAGGGGGACACCTTTTTTCGCGTTGACGGGCCGCTCTTCCTTGGCGCCGGTCTTATCCTGCGCTGCGGCCGGACTAAGTGCGACGGATAGAGCGAGTATCACTGCGCTCGCCGAATAGCAGAAGCTTTTGTTCATCGCTGATTTCTCCTCGGCCGCGCTACCAATCTCTCAGTACTCTTGCCGGCCGCCGTGCTCCACTTCCTGCCCGACGATGCGCAACTGGCCGTCCGGCAGCTTGAGCGTTTCGGCGGCAGCACGGAACTTCACGCCATTCTTGGCCAGGCAGCCTCTCACATAGACGGGCTTGCCGATGTTATCAAGAAAATCGCGCCGGGAGGTTCCGCTGCGTTTGAGGGTGATGAGCGAAACGGTTTGAAAAGCCCAGGAGTCCACGCCGCCATTCGCATTTTTCACGTCCACGTGAAAATATCCATGCGGGTTCTGCCATTCGATGGCGGTAAGAGTTCCGTTAAAGTCCATGCATTTATTGGAATCGAACTCGGCTGCAAAGGAGTGATGCGCATACGAGGGAACCGCGAGAAAGAGCAAACCGATAAGAATCGGCAACACGCTAAAAGACTGGTGTTTCGTCATGAAATCCTCCTAGAACGAATTCTTCAATACTAATTGAATTGCTGGTGGACTTACCGATGAAGTTGTGACTGGTTGGAATGCGGTTTGAATTGCTGCTGGATGCGCATGAATGAATTCGCAGTTATTGAGGGATCCGGAATGCTCCGGGAGCCGATGCGCGTCGTGGAGCTTATATAAATTAGGAGGCGACATATTCCGGGCAGCTTGGCCAAGGAGGCGCTTTCGCCTATATTACCAGAATCAAAGCCCGGGCGATGCCCCTGCCAATTCAGAAAATCGCCAGCGGATTGAGCGGCGAACCGGTCCCCTTGTCGATCCGCAGCGGCGCCGCCGTGAACAGGAACTCGTAGCGATTGGTCCGCCTGGCCTGCTCAATGGCTCTTTCAAAATCGAGATTGTCGAAAATACTAACACCCATCGCGACCAGTGAAAGTTGATGAAGCGGGATTGCGATGGCCATTGGAAGCCCAGTGGGCGAGACGTCGTTCGGCCCATCGCCGCCAATGAAGGAAACGCCGCGTTCTTTTATGAAATACGCAACGTCGGCATGATAGCCCGCAAACCCGGCGGAATTCGGCCACGGACCCAATGCCGCACGCCGCTTCCAACGGCCCGTATAGAGAAGAATTACGTCGCCGGCCGACACCTTCACGCGCTCCAGTTTCTCCAGCGTCTCGAGGTCTTCCCTATGAATGGCCGTGCCCGGCTCGAGCCATCCTTGCGGAGTTGCCTTTCCTGGAAGGCGCGTTCCATCGAACAGGATTGCTCGCGTGACCACGCCGTCTTTCAGGGCATTGATATTTCCTTTCGGGCAACCGCCCGTGGCGATGATGTCTTCCATCGATCGGCCGTTGTAACCCTTGCCTTCGGACATGACGTGACAGTCCACGGCATCCAGATGACTGTGAATCACGCCATGATAGGTGCCCGTATACTGGTACCGGTCGGTGGTGCCCGTGGGTCTGACCTCGCCTAGAGTGCGTTCCAGAATGTTCGGCGCATCCGCGGCTTTTTCCTGAACGACATCGTGCGCCAGGGAAATGGCCAGACCCTCTTTCGCCAATGCGAGGGCCTGCTTCCGTTTCGCGGGTGTGATCAGGTTGGCGGCGCCAAGTTCGTCGTCAGCGCCCCATCTTCCCCAGTTCGAAAGCTCCTTCATGGCGCGGCGGAAGTCGGCTTCGCTTGCGATCGCCGGGCGCGTGTTGCCGGAACTCTGCGCATAGGGAATAGAAACCGCGACACCGAAAACGATCAAACCAATCGCTAGGACTCTCATGCTTCCTCCTCTTCAGTGAGCGGGTGAGTTTCTATAGCCAGTTGAGCATCATACTCTGTTTTAGGTAAGCCCGGTAAATGAACGCCGTTCAAATCGGGTCATGCCCATGTCAAGGCAAAATAGAAATGTCCTATTCCCAGCAAAGTAGAAATGTCCTGTTTTGAGCTAGGAGCCGAAGGAGCGGGCTTACAGTGGATTCGATGTTCCGGGGGAGTCGCGCTCCCTGGGGCAGATCCGAAGACCGCTGCGACGGGGCTGGCTCCGAAGCAGACGGCACCAGACCCCCAGTCAAACCGGGCCCGATGATGCCCGTTCTGGGGGTTTTGGTTTTTGAGGACAGATCTGCTTTGGTGGAGCTCCCGAGCAGCGGTCTTCGGATAAATAAAGCGCGAAGATCGCCGGGCCGGTTTTGCCCAGCGCTCCGATTGGTTTTGGTTTCGGTGCCGGCGTTTAGCTGCGAGCATCGGGCACCTCAGTCGGTCGAGAACGAGAAGGCTTCGAGCGGATGGAAAAGTTCTTCATCCAATCGCTTTTGCGCCGGATCTTGCCCGTTGAGCGTGTCGGGGGTGCGAGCGTTTTGGATAACACCAGTGGCAGCGCGCAGCGGCGCACCCGCACATAACGACCTTGAAACTGCACGGCGACGCTGCCGTCCAAGCGCTGTTCGACCCGCACCCATCCTTTGCGCATTCCGACCTGGATGTCGCGGCGGTCGATTTGGTAGAGCTTGCCTTCGTATCGCACCGTGTAGTCATTCGTCACCTGACGCTGTTCCACGTGGCTGAGAATCGCGGCCAGATCATGCTCTTTGCCGAGAGGGCGATGGGCATCGGCGGTATCGGCCGGCTTCACCACCAGGGTCTGATTCCACCAAGCCAGATATTCGTTCTCCAGATACGCATTGGCCTGATCGAGGGTGCACGCCCCGGCCACACGCAGTCCTTTCACTAGGCGATCCTGCGCCGTCAAAAATTGGCGTTCAATGCGTCCCTTGGCCTGCGGCGAGTGCGCCGGAATCCAGACAACGTTCAGCTCGCGCAGCGCCCGTTCAATCTGTGTCGGCGGCATCTGGGGCCGGTCGCGGTCCTCACGCTGCTGCTGTCGTTTGGTCTTAACCGCCACCTGGAACATCCCCGCTTTGTCGGTGTAAAACGCCAGCGGGCGGCCAAACTGCTCGAGGTACGCCCCCAGCAGCCGCCGGTTCTCCTCACTGGAATCGTGCCGTACAAAGCGTGCGAACAGCTGGCTGGTGGCATCGTCGATCATCGCTATCAGATAGATCGATTCCCCGCGGCCCTCCAGCCAGTCGTGGTCGCTGGTGTCCCATTGCACCAACTCCCCACAGCGGCTTCGACGCGGCCGCCATTGGTGCACCTCCACCATGCGGCGATGACCGGCGCGCCACAATCCGGCTTTGGCCATCCACTGTCGCAACGTCTCCTTGCTCACCGTAAGCCGGTGCCGCTTGCGCAAGTATTCTGCCGCCAATGTAGGCCCGAATCCGCGGTACACCGGATCCGTCAAAATCGTGATCGCCTGCTGTTCCATGTCGGCGGACAGCTTTCGGTTGGACGTTCTCCCGCGTAGCTCATGAATCACCGCCCGGTCTCCTTTCTGCCGCAGCTTGCGCAACAGCCGTCGCACGTGCCGCTCGTTGACACCGATCTCCTCAGCGGCTTGTCGTTGCGTGATCAATTTCTTCTTGGCCCTCTTCAGGGCATCCAGCCGGTCTCGTTCGGCCTGGTTCATTAGTAGCTGTCCTTCGTCCACCCCTCAGGCTGGACCCTGTCAATAGGACATTTCTACTTTGCCCAAATAGGACATTCTCATTTTGCTGCGACAAATCGGGTCATGCCCATTGCATCGTTCTACTCGATGAAATATAATCCCCCAGACTCCACAAAGAGCCTAATCTTCAGGGGAAGAGGTTTGGTCATGTCACCGAAACCGAATATTCGAAGAGTGCTTGCTTGCGTTCTATTCGCTGCGAGTTGCGTAGTTCCAGCGGGACTGGGACGGTTGTATGGCCAGGTCGCGACGGCGACGATTTTGGGTACGGTCACGGACATGTCAGGCTCGGCGATTCCGGACGCCGCAGTCCAGGTGCAGAATACAGGAACCGGCATATCGCAGGCTACCGTTAGCGATGGACAAGGGCGATTCAGAGTTCCTGATTTGGGAGTCGGTGACTACCAGGTCCAGGTTTCGAAGTCTGGCTTTTCCACCGCGGTTCACGCTGGGATTACGCTTACCGTCGGCAGCCAGGCCGTCGTTGACTTCTCGCTTTCTGTCGGACAGTCTCAGCAAACGGTGACTGTGGAAGGAGCGGTGACGCAGGTAGAAACCACCAGCTCAGCGGTTAGTTCGCTGGTGGACCAGCAGCAGATGCGCGAGTTGCCTCTGAACGGGCGAAATTTTGAGCAACTCATGCAGCTCGCGCCGGGAGTCCAGAATTATTACGCCGGCAGCGAGGCGGTGGGCACGGCTACGGGAGCGAATGCGCGAGAGGGAAGAGACCCCGCCATTTCGATCGCCGGAAGCAGACCGGAAGGCTTTGCTTTGCTGATGGACGATCAAAGCCTGGAGACTTTCTTTAATCGCGGCTTGGCTTCGATCACCGGCACGTCGCTTGGAGTAGATGGCATCGCTGAGTTTCAGATGCTGACCAACACGTATAGCGCGCAATTCGGCGGCAGCGGCGGGGTCATGAATTCGGCGAGCAAATCGGGCACCAACAACTTTCATGGGTCGCTGTTCGAATTTTTGCGCAACAGCGATCTGGATGCGCGCAATTTCAACGATGGACCTTCGGTCCCCGAGTTTCGCCGCAACCAGTACGGGGGCACGATCGGCGGGCCTGTCAAGAAAGACAAGGTGTTCTTCTTTGCCAACTACGAAGGCATACGGTACGTCCAAGGGGTGTCGTCTACGGTGACGGTCCCGCTCACCCGCACCTCCACCTCGACGAACCCGACCGTGGCATCGGCCGTCAACGCCGCGCTGGCGCTTTATCCGCAGCCCACTTTTAACATCAATACGGCCGCAGGCACGGGCCAGACAACCGTGGTCGAGAACAATACCGCGAAGGAAAATTACGTGCTGGGACGCATGGATTACACGATTTCGGAGAAGGATTCGTTCTTGGCGCGCTATTTTATCGACCTCCAGAACGCCCTGTACCCTTACAGCGGCTCATCGCTCGGTCTTTGGGGGGAACTCGATCATGGAGCCAACCAGTTCTTCACAATGGAAGAGAGACACATCTTCTCTCCCAACATGGTCAACACGCTGCGAGCGTCCTTTTCGCGTACCGATTTCAGAGCGGCAGCGACCAGTTCGCACGCGGCTCTGCAGTTTTTCCCGGGGCAGGGGCGCGCGGATGGCAGCATCACGATCGGTGGTGGCCTCACGGGTCTCAATAACCTAGGCACCTCGGCCTCTCCTATGCCCGAGAACCAGATCGAGAACCGATTTTCAGAAGGCGATGACCTAGCCTGGACCGTCGGATCTCACAGCTTCCGTTTCGGCGGGTCGGTCGATCGAATTCAGCCGTCCAATCTGTGGCCGTTCCAGGCCGGATCAAGCTGGACCTTCGCGAGCCTGGCTTCGTTTTTAGCGGGAAGCGCTCTTTCAGTAGTCGGTCCAGCAAGTAATCCGGACTCTAACGTCCGCGATTTCCGCGAACTGGATTTCGCGATGTACGCCCAGGATGATTGGAAAGCGACGTCGCGGCTGACCTTGAATCTGGGTGTGCGCTACGAGCCTACAAGCAACCCCACCGAGGTTCACAATCTGCTCAGCGCCATAACCAATTTCACCACCGCCACTGCGTTTACGAGTGTTCCGAACGCATTCCAGACCAATCCATCATTCACGAACCTGGATCCGCGCGCCGGGTTCGCCTACGATCTGTTCGCCGATCACAAGACCTCTATCCGCGGCGGTTTTGGAATGTTCCACGACGTGATCTTTCCAGGCGAGTATGTGGTCGCCTTCAACAATTCCCCGCCGTTAAGTCTAATCACTCAACTTAATCCTAGTTTTCCGGTTCCATTTGCTGGGACGACCATTCCGAACATAAGCTTGTCGAACGGAAACGATTGGCGCGCGGACAAGACTCCGTATTTGATCGAATACAATCTGAACGTTCAGCGGGAGATTTCCTCCGGGATGGTCGTTTCGATCGGGTATGTTGGCTCCCATGGCGTGAATAATTTCACGGAGCAAGAGCAGAACCCCGTCCCGGCAACTATCGTCAATGGTGTATACGTTTTCTCGCCCACCTGCGGCTCTACCAACAGCATCGGCGGCCCTAAGACCTGTGCGCCTGGTGTATCGGGCCGCAATAACGGGGCGCTCGGAAGCTTTACGCTCGGTGAAAATGGGAGCACTTCCCGCTACAATTCGCTGCAAGCGAGCCTAAATCGCCGGCTGACCAGCAACCTTCAAGCTCAGGTCTCCTATACGTTCTCCAAATGCGTGAGCGATGGCGATTCCGCGCTGGGTTCACTCTCCGGAAACGCTCCCACGGTTTTTGAAAATCCGTACAACCGCGAATATGACAAAACGGTTTGCGCTTTCAACGCGACTCAGGCTCTAAGAGTCAACAGCCTTTTCAACTTGCCCTTCCGCGGGAATCGCTTCATTGAAGGCTGGCAGCTCACGGGAATTCTGGCGGCCAGCACCGGCCTGCCATTTAACATCACCGACGGCGTAGACCAGAGCAATCAGCTGGAGACCGGCGGCACTGCCGGCACCGCGCGCCCTAATTATGCTCCCAACAATCCAGCGGCCGTTTTAGGCGGCGTCAGCTATCCGGCTTGCAACAACAGCCCCATCATCGGAACAGCTAACCTTTGGTTCAATCCGAACTGCTTCGCGCAGGAGCCGTTCGGCACGCTGGGCGATTTTGCTAGAGAAGGGCTTTATGGCCCGCACCTGGTCAACCTGGATCTAGGCATCCTGAAGACCACCAGGCTCCGGGAAAACATGACCCTCCAATTTCGCGCTGAACTGTTCAACATCATCAACAACGTGAATCTTTCGCTGCCCATTTCCACTGTATTTTCGGGGACGCCCACTGCAACTACGACGCTCGGACATGTGTCGAACTCGGGCCAGATCCTGGGGCCCGCGTCGCCATCGCGCGAGGTTCAGTTCGGGTTGAAGCTGCTATTTTGAAGGCTCACCGAATTCGATGCGTGCGATCAGCGCAAAAGTCTGGCTTATTTCTACTTCCAGGACTCCATCGCTTTTTTGGTCAGCGAATCGGGAAGGAACTCGTTCAGCTCCAGCCGAATGCCGTTGGGATCGAAAACGTTAGCGCTTTTGACGTTGCTCGGTCGAGTGACACCGGCTTCGGTCACTCGATTGGGAGTGGTCGAGGTGCGCGGTGCGGATTCGAGGCCGGCCGCGCGAAGCCGTGCGATCATCGCATCCAAGTCCTCGGTCTGGATATGGACGTGTGTGATCAGGTGCCCGTCGGCGGCCAGCGGCTGCATCTCCAGGAACGTGTCGCGGCTGATCTGGTAATACGTCGTGGTTCGCTTGCCATCGGGACTCGAAAACTTAAACGCGACGGGGAAGCCCAGCAGCTTTCCGTAGAAGTTTTCCGATTCCGGATAATCCTTGACGCCGATGCCGACGACGAGCAGCCTTGTGCCGGGATTCTTGTTGTCCCAGGAATCCATCGCTTTCCTGGTGAGCGACCCGGGAGTGGATTCAGTCGGCTCGATTCGAATGCCGCTGGGATCGACGATGACTGCGTTTTTTTCCTGAGTGGGCTGCGCGACGCGAGCGTCCGTAACGCAGACCGTTTTGACGCTGTCGCTGCAGGGCGCAAGACCGGCCTTCCGAAGCCGCGCGACGAGGGCGTCGACATCAGTAGTGTGCATATGGATGTGCGTTAAGCCGGGAGGGTTGTTCGGGGTCGCCTGCTGCAGTTCCAGAAAGGTGTCCCGGCTCACCTGAAAATAGGTGTTGTGCGCCTTCGCATTCGGGCTGAATGAGAACGCCGGCCGAAAGCCCATGACCTTGGTGTAAAAGTTCATCGACTCGGCGTAATCGGCGGTCCCGACCCCGACGACGCTCAGGCTCAGATCAAGGTGCGTGGTCTGTTGGGCGGCGCTCGGCTCGACCGCTAGAATCCCAAAAACGACAGCTGCTGCAATGACGAAGTGCATTAAGCGAGGCATTGGCTTCTCTCCCTGTCTCGCTGTCAATCATATCTCACAGTGGTATCGTGTGTAGTGGATTTTCAATGCTGAAGCACTTTGCCGCTTCCCTCATTCTGATCGCCTCCGCGATGCTGCTCCCCGCGCAGACCGGCCGCCAGCCTGGCGCCATCTACGATTACGACGTCAAAGGCGAGAAGCCTCAACCTGCTCCTGTTCACGACCTTTCCGGCACCTGGGAACCGGCCAAAGGCTTCGGCGACGCGATTCAGGCCACCGGCGCCAAGGCGGTGCCATCGGATGGAAAACCCGAGCACGAGCCGCCTTTCACGCCCGCCGGTATGGCGGCTTTCGATACTCATCGTGCCGGCTGGGGACTGCATGCCGCACCCACGGCACTGATCAATGATCCCGTCGACATCTGCGATCCCCAGGGCTTTCCGCGAATTGTCCTGCATAATTTCAGAACCAGCCAGATCGTTCAGACCGCCGACCAGATTCTCATCCTGTACGAGTTCAACAAGAAATGGCGCGTCATCTGGACCGACGGGCGCGCGCTTCCGAAAGACCCCGAGCCCCGCTGGTGGGGCTACTCGGCGGGCAAGTGGGTAGACGATTACACCTTCGTCGCGGAAACGGTTGGAGTGGACGACCGCACCTGGCTCGATAACGCCGGACGCCCGCACAGCGACGCGATGCGCGTCGAGGAGCGCTACCACCGCGCCGACCGCGATCACGTCGAAATGACCATCACCATCGACGACCCGAAGTTTTATACCAAGCCCTGGGTCGCGCTTGACAAGTTATCGCTGCGGCTGCAGCCGCGCGGGTTCGACATCATGGAGATGGAATGCTCACCGTCGGAAACAGCGGAATACAATAAGAAGGTTGGCACACCAGGCTCCGCCCACAATAATAAGTAGGCATCGCAAATGAATCGCAATCTTACATTTTTGGTGACGTGCGCGCTGAGCGTCGCGACTGCACGCCCACAAGCTCCTCGCGACCTGAGACCCGCCGAACAAGTATTCAAGAACGTACAGGTGCTCAAAGGAATTCCGGCCGACGAGTTCATGTCGACCATGGGATTCTTTTCCGCTTCCCTTGGAATTAGCTGTGTTGACTGCCATACCGCGGAAAGCGGCGGCGATTGGGCCAAGTATGCCGACGACAGTGACCGGAAGCGCCGCACGCGCGGGATGATCGCCATGGTCAATCTCATGAACAAGAATTTCTTCGGCGGCCAGCGCGTGCTCACTTGCTACACCTGTCATCGCGGAAGCACCAGCCCGGAAGTGACGCCGGACTTAACGCAGTTTTACGCGACGCTCAAGTATCGGGAGCCGGATCGACTTGTCAACCCATTTCCTAACTCGCCGGAGCCCGAACAAGTACTCGATAAATACATTCAGGCGATTGGCGGCGCGGAGAAGCTCGCGCGGTTAGCCAGCCTCGCCGCTAAAGGAACTTTTCAGACCTACGGCGTTCCTACGAAATACTCTTTGGAGATGTTCGCGAAGGCGCCGGCCCAACGAACCGTTATCGTACACAACCTGGCCGGCGGTGAGAGTATCGACACGTTCGACGGTCATGAAGCGTGGGTCGCGGCGCCCTCCGACCTGAGTCCGCTACCTCTCGAAGAGCGCACCGGCGGGGAAGTGGATGGCGCCAAACTGACCGCCGCTCTGACTTTCCCCGGGCAAATCAAACAGCTACTCCATCAATGGCGCGTCGGCCCTCCGGCGGTGATCGACGACCGCGACATGACCCTGGTGCAGGGAACCATGAACGGCAAGTTTCCCGTCAATCTGTATTTCGACGACGAAACGGCTTTGCTGACGCGAACGGTCGCCTACGCCGATTCGCCCGTGGGCTTGGATCCGATGCAGGTGGATTACGCTGATTATCGCGAAATCGCCGGCGTCAAATTGCCGTTCAAATTAGTCGTGACCTGGCTGGATGGTCGCTCTATAATCGAGTTAACCGACGTGCAAGTCAATGTGCCGATCGACGCCTCCAAGTTCGCCCGGCCGGCAGCATCCAAGGGCGCCGCAGTCCACTGAAATCGATATACTGGGAGCTGATCAAGAATAGTCGAGGTGTCAGCATGAAAACTAAGTTTCGCGTTCTCTGGATGGTTTTGGCTCTGGGCGTTGTCGCCGCTCCCGTCGCGTTGTTCGCGCATCACGGCGCCGCGATCTACGACGAGACCAAAGGCGTAACGGTACACGGAGTTGTTACCAGCTGGCTCTGGGCCAATCCGCATTGCCTGCTTGAGTTCGACGTAAAGGACGACAAGGGAAATAGCAAACATTGGACCGCCGAGGTCAGCAACCCTCCGGACATGATCGCGCGCGGCTGGTCGAGGAAGATGTTCAAGCCGGGCGATGAGGTCACCGCTATCATGATCGTAGCCAAAAATGGCGAGCCGATCGGCCGAATCGTGCGCATCACCGTCAACGGGAAAACCTACGAGGGATTCGGCCGCGTTCCGGGCGAAGGCACGAATAGTAAGAAGTGACTACGGTTCCAGGCCTGGCGGTCTCGACAGTCCTGGCACTGACGACTGTATCTTTGTTTCCAGTTTTGCGGTTGCGCAAACGACGTCCGCACCTCGCCGCGATTTGTCTGGAATTTGGGCGCCCGCCAAGCCATCTCGAAGGAATTCAGCCGAACGGCGCGCTGGAAATGCCGGCGGATGGAAAACCAGAGCACGAACTGCACTACACGGCATATGGATTAGAGCTGCTCAAGAGTCATAAGTCGCCGAACGGACCGAACGCAGTTGCACCCGGCGATGAAAACGATCCGGCGCACGTCTGCGATCCACAGGGATTTCCGCGCGAAAATCTGTTCGAAGTTCGGGCTACGGAGATCGTCCAGACGCCGGTGAAGATGATCCTGCTGTACACCTATAACAAAGTTTGGCGAGTCATCTGGACCGACGGGCGGCAATTGCCAAAGGATCCCGATCCGAAATGGTTTGGATACTCGGTGGGCAATTGGAAGGACGACTATACGTTCGTCGTTGAAACGAACGGCACCGACGAAAGAACGTGGTTAGATAATGCCGGCCGCCCGCACAGCGAAGATTTGCGCGTCGACGGAAGTGTTCCACCGCGTCGATCACGACACCTGGAACTCTCGATGACGATCGACGATCCGAAAGTTTATACGAAGGCGTGGACCGCTCTCGACAAACTTCGTTTTCGCCTAAAACCCGCCAATTTCGAAATTCCGGAAATGATGTGTTCGCCGTCAGAGCTGGCCGAATACAATAAGCGACTCGGTGCGCGCGGCACGACTACAAAAAAATAGCTGTACAGCAACTCACTGCGCTAAATTTCCCGATTCAATATCGCGTGACGCCGTAACGAAGTGAGGAGTGTTGCCACACCATCCGCGGTTTCAATATCGGTCAGCGCTTGCGTTTGATCGGTGGCAAGCGGCGGAAGTCGATCGGCGACGACGTGGAGCGGCGCCATCTGTTTCGTGAGTTGAAGACACAGCGCTTCACCACAGGCCTTGGCGGCGGCATACTCGGGGAAGTGAGGATTGGGTGGTTCGACGAACGTGGTGGAAGGAAACCAGACACAGGCGTTCGGGACGGCGCGGGGCGCGATCCAATTGACCGAGCGCGCGAATCCCACTACATAAGTATCCAGCAGCATCGCGAACACAGCCGGATTGAACTGCCCGGCTTGCCCCGCCAGGATGCGCGGGGTCGCAAAATAATACAAATGTGTATAGCGCGCCGAGGGCGCCGGTTGATCGAATGGCGGTGCGGCGACATCAAAAGGCTGCGCGCCTATGTCCACCCCCAGAGCTTCCGCTTCTTCCGTGATGGCTTGGGCGTCTGCCTGACCATGGCGCCAGGTGATGGTGACGTCTGCGCCCCCGAGTGCTAATAGCTTAGCCGCTAGTTCGCCAAGTCCACGCGAGCCGCCAATGACGATGGCTTCCTGGCCCGCGAATTCGTTCGGGCGTACAGCATTCGCGCAGTTCCGCCAGGCTCTTTGTATATATGGCTTCGGTCGCAGGAATGCGCTAACGGTCCCTTTAAGTCCCCCGGCTTGCAGCGCCATGTCTACCAGACTCACTCGCGGGTCGGCGCGAATGACCTTATAGTGAAGTTTATTCGCAGGCGCTGTACCAGGCCCGTAATTTATATCGAGAGCCGACAAGATCGAATGCAGACCAGGGGTGACCATGCCGACCAATCGTGTGATTGCGAGAAAAGCAGCGACAATTACCGGCGGAAACTCCAAAGCCAATTGGGGAAACATGGCCGTCCAGCCAGGTGGCAGTGCGAGAGCGGCATCCCCGCTTTTTTCCTCGAGTGCCGAAATTTCATGCTCCTCGCAGTTCAAGGCATCGATCTCAGTGCTCCCGGACCAAGCGGACGCGTCGCACTCGGCCGGGATCAGGCTGATCCGAGCCAATGTGCCGGTGACCCCGCTCAGTCTGCCGAGCAGACGGTCGTTGTCAGCATGCCATTCTAATTCGAGGGCATCACCAACTAGTGCGCCACGCTCAAACTGAACGCGCAGACGGGCGAAACCTCGAAGCTCGCCGCCGGTGGCCAGGACATCCAGCGCCCAAAGCAAGAGATGGACACCGTGGACCGCGACGCCGCCGAGCAAAGAGCGGCGTGCTAACAGAGGATCGATATGCAAAGGATTGCGGTCGCCGGATAGTTCGGCAAAGCCGTATTGATCCGCCATGGTGAAGCATCGCACGGCCATAATCAGAAATGGAAGTAGATGAAGCTGGCGCTGGACGCTCCGCTGCGCCCGCCGGCGGAAGCGATGTGTTCGGCATCCACGGATACTTTTAGCGTCAGTGCCCCGGCGAAAACGATGCCGGCAACGCAGGCTCCCATGGCCGTGCCGCGCAAAAATCGCAATGATTGCGCCACCGGACGTCGACGCACGTGAAAATCTACGGCCTGTACCAGCAGCGTCGCCGCTACTGCGAGCGGACACCAGAGTAGTAGCAGATCGTTTGGCGCCGCTGGCCTTCCCAGACCGCACAGGAACTGGCCGGCGATCGATAGATTGCCAGCGCGAAACAGAATCAGGGAAAACAGCCAGGTCATCTGCAACAACAGCAGGCTGACCAGCCAACCCATTCGAGTGCGTGGCGCGCGTCCCTTGGTTGCTGCTGCCCACCCGGCGATGACCAGACCTTGGGCGATGCCGAATAGCACGAAATGCCAAGCGCTGCCATGCCACAGCCCGAAGATCGCCATCACTCCCAGGATGACGACGAAGAGCGCGCGATTCTGCATCTTGCGGCCGCGGACTCGCCGGAACACTGCCGCCGCTGACGTATCATAAACGAACGTCCGGATCCAGCTCGACAGCGATACATGCCAGCGTTGATAAAACTCCGAAGGATTGTGGGCGAAAAACGGCGCGCGAAAATTCAGCGGCAGGCGAAAACCAAGCATGCGGGCGATTCCGCGCCCCATGTCTGTGTAGCCCGAGAAATCCAAGTAAAGCTGCGCATAAAATCCCAGCAGTGCCAATAACAGTGCCGGCCACCCGGCATGCTGCGGCGAACTCCAGACCGGTTCGATGATCCGGCCAATCGGATCGGCCGCCAGCTTTTTCAGGAATCCAACCGTAAAGAAGTGCAGCCCGATGCCGAGGTTGCGCCAGCGGAGCTGCTTCGCTTTCCTGAACTGCGGCGCGAGAAGCCGCCAGCGCACGATCGGGCCGGCGATCAAGTGCGGCAGGAACATGATAAACAGCGCCCAGCTCATGGCGCGCACGCGCAAGCGGCGGCGTTCGATATCCACAATCGCGCTGATCGCCTCGAACGTATAAAAGCTGATGCCGAGCGGAATGAACAGCGCGAATGACGCGGGCGCCGGAAGAGTAAATCGGAAAGTGTCGGTAATGAAGCTGCGATACTTCAAATAAGCCAGCTGCAGCACCAGAAATGCGATAATCCAACCTGCTCCGCGCCACCCTAGCCGATAACGCTTGTCGAGGGCGAACCACTGATACACCACTAACAACACGACCAACGCAGGCAGCAGGTTCCATACATTGGTCCACGCCAGAAAGAGCGCGCTGATAAGTAGTAACAAGAGGTTTTGCGCGAATGCGCTGCGCATGGTGTAGAACCAGGCCACTAGCGGCGGCAGGAGCAAGAGGAAATCGTAGTCGGAGTAAATCATAAGTTCGCCGGACCTACTCCGCCGCCTTCGCGCGAGCGAGCCATTGGGCATGATCGATGCGCTCAATCGGCTTGTCCAGATACGGATGGATTCCGCTCGGCTCCGAATTGTCATGCGGCACAATATTGTTACGGAGATCGCGTATGATTTGCGGTAGCAATGTTTGGAAAATGAGCCAGGCGCGCATCCGCTGGCCGAATTCAATGTCGTGCCACGGATCTGAACATAACTCCGGCCGACGGGGTATTCGTCCATCGATGTCGATCACGCTGACTGCATTCGCTTCGGCCCACTTCGTGATGGTGCCGTTGTGCGCGTCCAGTATCTGCCGCACATTTGCATAGGAGAGAGGCCAGAACAGCGGTCCATTCAGGGTCTGGTACAGCCCTTCGTCGGCGCCGGGTCGAAGTTCCATGCCGTCCCAGACACAGAGCCGCTCGGTAGACACGAACGGTGTTGCGTGCAAAGCCTGAGCGACCGCCTTAAAGCGGTCGAGGCGGTCCGCGATGCTCGCGAAATACGCGTCCTTGCGCGCCTCCTCCAGGACCAACTGTCCCTTACTGTCAAACGGAAGATGCAGTTCCAGGTGGGGCTTGATGGGCTCGGCGAGCAGGCCGTTCGAGTCCGTGGGACGGCTGTTGCTCGTGAGACGCCGCACCAGAGCCGAGTAAGGGATCAGGGGAGCAAGCATACGGCGCGCAAAGTCGCCGAGCGGGTGATCCTCGGTAGAAGGGGGAAGTACGCCGGCCATTACGCCGGGTGGGAATGTGGCAAAGGCGGCCATCTGCGACAGCGAGAGGGAAAAAGACGGCGCGAAATACTCAAAGACGTAGTCCAGACCCATGGGGCCAAACTCGTACTTCATGGCTGCCAGCCCGTCCTCAAACCCGAATCCCTGGCGGCCGGCGTTGGCCACTTCGAATCGTAGATCGACGTTGCAGGCGCGCGCCCAGGCGTTCAGGAAGCCCTGCAGATAGAGCCCGTAGTGATTATGAGACGTTGAATCACCGACAATGCCGACTCGAATCGTGCGCGGCGGTTTTCGCACGGTCATGTCGGCGCTCAGCCAGCCCCAATGATTGGTGACCCAGGGCGTAGGCCGATAATCGTTGTCCGGATAAAGCCGGTAGCGAGGATAGGGCGAGCCGTCGTAGCTGGGGAAGGCGAAGAGCGTCTTTTCCTTGAGACCTTCAATCAAGGCCACCTGACGTGCATCCGGATGAGCCAACACGGCACTGTTCCAAACATAGTTTTCCTGCTGCACCGCAGTCGGGTTTGCGGCCGTGCGGGCCTGGACTCCGGGTTGGCCGGCTTATCGATTCGGGCCGGCGCTGCTGAGAACCAGGCGGGGTCGACGCCTTTTAGATAAGTTACATCGGAGACGGGAACTACCGGGGGCGGCTCAGCAGCGGATGCCCGCCGAGTTTCCAGTTTGAGTACGTCGATGCGCCAATCGTCCTCAAAGCGGGCGAGCAACTCGCCACCAATCCCGAACCAGAGTACCGTTCCAACCGCGAGCAGCAGAACGCGCAGCCGCCGCTTGTTAGAATCCATCGGTAGCATGCCTGACCAGCATAGGAACGTTCCGGGGCGTATACGCGCTTAAATCCAGCACCCAACGATCACCGTCCTCAACCGCGAGCGCGGTGAAGCCGAGCTTGGCGTAGTGCCCGGCTACCAACTTATTGCGTTCCGTCGGCCGATAGATCCCGATCAGGCGTCGGATACCGGCAGCTTGCGCCTCGTCGGCGAGACGGTTAAGGACCGCCTGCTCGACCTCCCGACCCAGCACCCGGCAGCTCATGACCCAGGTATCAATGATCCAGTCCCCTCCCTGCGGCTTGCAGATGAGGGCCGAAATCATGCCATTGTCACCGAACTGATCCATCAACCGAACTTGCATCGTCAGCGTTGCGGGATCGGCGACCATGGCCATGATCTCCGACTCGGTATACCGGCGTGTAGTGAGATTAAACTGGTTCGATTTGTTGATGAGCTGGGTGAAGCGCGCCCATCCGAGCTTGCCGCCGGTAGTAAAGACGGCCTCCATACGAAGCGATCGCAGGAATTCACTGAGATCGCGGGATTGCGCGGCTAGCGTCTCGCGCCGGCGATTGGCGGCATAGTGCTCAACGCGTACCCGATCCTCGGCGGAGAAGGTGACGGCCTCGAAGAAGCCCCCGGTCATCAACACGCGCGCGTAAGCAGCCGGGTCCGAGGGCAATTCGGGCACCAGGACTTGGGGCGCTGCCTTGCGAACCTGATCGCGCTCGAATGGATTGTCATCCAGGAAGACGAAACTCTCAAGACCGAGCGAAAGCCGCTCGGCCAGGACCTCGAGATTAGTCACTTTATCAGCCCAGTTTATCTCAAAAGCGCTGAAATCCGATTCGCGCAGCAGCATCTCGGGATGTGTGCGGATCGCTTCTAAGGCGAGAGCTTCGTCGTTTTTCGAGCACACGGCCAGCAGTACGCCGCGGCGTTTGAGGGCCAAGGCAGCGCGCTGCACATCCAGAAAAGCCTCGCCGACCGGGTCGCCCTGGCCGAGCCGAATGCCTTCGATCCCATCGTCGCCGATCACGCCGCCCCACAATGTGTTGTCCAGGTCGAGCACCAGAACCTTGCGGCCCCGGCCCCGGATAGCGGCGATTACACGCAGGACGTGCTCGGTGTACAAAGGCACATACTCGGCAGCGAAGGGCAGCCGGGCAGTCATGTACTGCGCGCGGTCGTACCAATTCGCGAGTCCAACCTGGGTTGCCAAGGATTCGACATCGACCAGGCTCGCTCCGGGTTGAAGAAGTTCTTCCCGCAGCCGCTGGTTAAATCGAGCCGCAAGCCACGCGGCGGTGCCGGCCTGACGGACGTCGAAGGAGCCAAACAAACGTTCCGGTGGTGCGGCGATGCTCTGAACGAAAAGCGCGGCGCGGCCGGCTGCTTGAAACGCTCCCATGAGGCTGCGCAATTTGCCGATGGCATCGTCGAGCACGCTTTCGGCGTCGCCATCGCAAAGCGCATAGTCGGCGAAATAAGCTCGAAAATCGAGCGCCAGCAGAATCGCATCCGGATTGGCCGAAAGCACGCCATGTTCGGCCTCCGTTGCGGCCTGAAAGGTCATGCCAAAAGGAGCGGCCGCAATCCGCAAATCGAAGCCATGCCGCAGGCCCGTTCCCTGCAGGGCGGGTATCAGAAAATCGGTGGTGGCGTTGCTGACGAGCGCCAAACAAAACGGGTCAAGCCGCGAAGCTTCTTCGCTCAATCGAATCTTTTCGAGCGAGCGAACCAGGCGCACTAATTGGCTGTCGTTCAGCTCATAAGATGCCAACTCGCGCAGTGCTTCCGTCCGGTCGGCGGGCAGGCGTTCCACAGCTTCACAGCGCGATCGGAAATCATCCGGAGGAGGACGCAACCACGGCATGCGGCGGACGGTCATGTCCAAATCAGCCAATGCGCCGGGTCACGCCGGCCACCAGATCGCCGACGCTGCGATATTCCTGAAACTCGCCAACATCAAATTTGATATCAAACTCCCCCTCGATTGCGACCATCAGGCGAATGTTCGCCAAACTGTTCCAGCCGTCCACATCGCGCGCCGTGGTCTTAGGATTGATTACCAGATTCCCATCGTCGAAAACATCCCGGAACACGTCAGTCAGCCTTTTCCAGACCTTGTCGCTATTCATGCTCTGATGGCTCGATCCATATCGAATTTTACATCCGGTCTAAGCCACGCTGTAGCGCCGCAACTCAGGTTCGGTTACCCCGTACAGCGGCGGCCGAGGCACTCCCAGCAAGGCAAGGTATACGTACATTTCTCCCCGATGATGAACCTCATGCTCGATCATCGCGCGCAACAACTTCCAGGCAGTCACCGGAGCACCTTGAGGACTCAGTCCTTTTCGATTCAATTCTTCGGGGCTGAGATCCTTCAGCATTTCGACAGTTTCGCGATGCATTCGCTCCATAAAGACCACCACTTGCTCGTGGCCATTAGCGAGTTCCGGCCCGCAGCCTGGATATCGGCTGGGCCGTCCGAGCACATTCTCGGCGAACGTGTATCGCTCGACAGCCGCGATGTGACGCGCCAGATCGCCCGACGAAAAGACACCTTCGGTGTGCCGCCATTCCAGTTTTTCAGGCGGGACAGCGCGCAACACCCGCAAGGTGCGCTCACGAATGGAGTCGAAATAAGGCAGGAAGCTTTCCATATTCAGAATTTCCATGAGTCCAGTGTGCCACGCATCTGGGCGGTTATAGAATAGACTCAGCCGAAAAAGGCGAGCAATGATTCGGGTGAGCAGGCCGCACAGGGGATCGATCGGATGTTTGGTCGTAGCAACGAGCGTTTTTTCTGTCGTGCTACGCGCTCAGGATGATCCGCTCGCGTGGTTTCCGCTCTCGGTTGGTAGCCATTGGGTGTATGAACATGAGTGGAAGTCAGGCGATCGGAACCATCCGGATACGGATCGCTGGACCACTGGAGAAACCCTCGCGGGGTGGATATCCATTCCTGAAGGCCTCGTCGTCCTGCGCGAAGTGAAGCAACTGGGCGACGCCGCCAATGAGATCATCACACGACGGGTGATAACGCCTGACGGACAGGTACGCGAGGTCCCGCAAAAAGGCAATCTCCACACCAGTGCTTATCTGGTCGCGCGAGACAGCGCTCCTTACCTGGTTCACGGCAATTGTGTGTACGTGATCGGCGGCGGCTGGGATGCCCAAACGCAGCAGCTCCGTCCGCAATACCGGAAGTATCTGAGCCAAGGAACCCTTCCGCCGGATTTTTGCTTTCCTCTGCGGTTGGGCAGCGAGTGGGGGAACAACGATATGCCGTGGCGCGTTGAGCCAGCTCGCGACGGTGTCGGCTCGTTCTTGCCCGCCGAGCACGCTGGAGCCATTCACATTCTTTCAAGCCACTTCGGCAGCGGCGGATCGATGGATGTATGGTTTCAAAAAGGCCTAGGCGTAGTGGGCGAACACTACATTCACAGCGGCACCTATGACGAGTACACGAAGAAGCTTCGATCGTTTGAGCGATAGGTTGCCTGGGTGAATCGTTGCCTTATGGATAGCCTTGAAGCCTGGGCTCGCCGTGCTTCCATTCGGGGGGGAGAGCAAATCCGGCTCGATTCGGCATCTTGACCTTCGGCAGACTCTGGGCATCCATGACCTCGTCTTCCTTAATGACGTCGTTCTTGAACAGCAGGAAGGCCGTGAGGGCGTAGACCTCATCGGGCATGAGGGACCCTTCTTTGCCCAGGGGCATGCCGCGATGGATGTAATCCCAGATGGTCGTCGCGAAAGGCGAGTGGACTGCCATGGCATTTGCGTCATTGACACAAGGGGAGAGACAAGGCATATTAGGCATCGCGTGGGCGTCTTTGCTTCGGATCAGCGTGGGAGCTCGGCCTCCCGATGTTCCATTTGCCCCGTGGCATCCGGCACACCCCTTGCGTACATAGAGCGCCGCGCCTTCTTTAGCAGTTCCGTGCCCGGGTGGAAGCTCTTTTCCGGTCGGGCTGATGGAGATATCCCACGCGCGAATCTCTTCTGCGCTCGGGGTCTTTCCCACGCCGTAGGTGGGCGACTGCGTCCAGCCGATCTGGCCGACCCCGAGGGCCGTCGTAATGAGTAAAAGCCTACGCAAGCCCATTTTGAACGCTCCCGTCGCTCAAGACCTTCCAAGGTTGAACACTGTTGTCGGCCCCTCGAATCCGGACTTTATCAACGGGATCGTTCCAGTATTTCGCGATATCGGCGCGCGTTGGTTGCACGGTACCCAATTCGTCGGTGCAGCGCGACATGAGCATGCACCCTTTCCCGTCCCAGTTCCAATGGAAGCCGAAGCGGGTGTGCGCCATTGGAAGGGCCGGTGATCGAAGATCGGCAGCCTTCCAACTCTGGCCGCCGTCGGTAGATATCTCGACACTGCGGATGGCGCCCCCGCCGGACCAAGCCAAGCCGGTGACTTCGTAGAATCCTGGACCCAGCAACTTCTGCCCGCCGGAAGGAAAAGTGATGACCGATTTGGGTCCGATCATGTGAGTAAGTGCTGCCGTTTTCGGGTCCGGATTGATATGGCCGTAGTCGTCGTAGGTCATGTAAAACTGGTCCACAACTTTGATGCGCCGCAGATACTTAACCTGATAAATGCCTTCAAAGCCAGGAGCGATCAGCCGCAGAGGATAGCCTTGCTGCGGACGGAGCGGCTCGCCATTCATCGCATAGGCCACCAGACAATCGTCCATAGCCTTACCTAACGGGATGCTGGATGAGCCCTTCACTTCTTCCGCCCCTTCCGCAACGATCCATGATGCACCGCCTTGAACGCCGGCCTCCTTGAGCAGCAAAGAGAGCGGCACTCCGGTCCATTCGGCGCAGCTAGTCAACCCATGAGTTTCCTGAACAGTTTTGTTCGAGGGCCTGGCACGGTTTCCCAGGCACTCGACGAAGTGAATGCGCGATATGTACGGCAGGCGCTTCAGGTCGTCCATGCTGAAAACCAGCGGCCGATCCACCATGCCATGGATCATGAAACGATGCTCGCGGGGGTCGATGTCGGGAACAAAGGAGCCGCGGTGTGTCGCGGTATAGAAAAGCGAGGACGGGGTGATAATCCCGAATGAGTCCTGGAGCGGCGTCAAGACGTGAAACATGAGACCGAACTCATCGGGCGAATGCCGATCGGCCACGGGCTCGCGGATGGAAGTGACGAAATGGGAGCGCTCGCCATAAGCGATCAGTTCGTCGGCTTTCTTGGTGGGCATCCCTTGTGACTGGGCGCTCGCGGACCCTGCTGCCCCCGCAGCCAAACCGGCCATCGCGGCGCCACCTTTTAGGAATCCCCTTCGATTGGGTTTTTTCGAAGCCATGGGTTTCTCCTTCGGAGATGAAGTTGCCCGGAACCAGCTTTTTGAGCCTTCCCGTGGTTAAAAGTATACACCCATTCCGATGGCGCC
The DNA here is from genome assembly GCA_963732175.1 of Bryobacterales bacterium. Lineage (GTDB taxonomy): Bacteria > Acidobacteriota > Terriglobia > Bryobacterales > Bryobacteraceae > Palsa-89. Next base: position 152,092 of record CAVSYF010000014.1, read on the forward strand.
ACGCCAACATGAGGCCGAACGGAACCAGGCGCGGATTATTGACGGTGTAGTCCGGGCAGCCCGCTCTCACTTAGCGACGGCAACATAGAGGACTAAGATGCAGCCTTCCTTTTCTTCGCGGTTTGAGCCGCCTGCGGAAGCATGGTCAGCATGGCGGCTGGACCAGCCATATCCTGTACCGATAGTCCCTCGGCTCGCTTGGTGAACCATAAGCGGCGCGCACCCTGGTCACGGCCCACCGAGATCCAGTCTCCGGCCTGCACTTGCGCGCTGGAAACTAGGTTTGAGATTGGCCGTACCACTAGCCGCTCAATCGTCCGCTTGAGGTGCCGGGCGCCATACCGGATATCGGTGCCCTGCTCCAACACGAAACCCTTGGCCTCCTCCGATAGCGTAAACACGAACGCACTATCGCTTCCTCCCGCAAGGATCCGCTGCTGCACCAGATCCAACTCGATGTCCAGAATCTTGCGGAGCTGTTCCGGACCAAGCGGTCGAAAGGTGACGATTTCGTCCAGCCGATTCATGAACTCCGGAGTAAATCTCTTGCGGGCCGCCTCCACCCCGCTACGATGGATCTTCCCGGCTATCGAGTCTTCCCAGCCGTCGAACTTCGTTCGCTGCCACTCTCCGGCTGAAAAGCCTAATTTGGGGGCCAGGATATCGGTCATCTCGCCGGCGCCTAGATTACTGGTCATAAAGATCATCGCGCGCGAGAAATCCACCTTGCGATTGTCTCCAAGGGTCAGGGTTGCCTTATCCAGGATGCCTAGCAACAGATTCCACAACGCGTCGGAAGCCTTCTCGATCTCGTCAAAGAGCACGAAGCTCAGCTTGGTTTGCTCGGTGTGATGCTGATTCAGAGCCTCCTGCGACAAGATCGGATGCGTCTCGCGGTGACCAAGATAGCCCGGTGGCGAGCCGATCAGCTTGGCGATTTCGTGGCTGTGCTGGAACTCGGCGCAGTCTATTTTGATGAGCGCACTCGGGGTGTTCAATAGCGCCTCGGCGGTGACTTCGACGATGCGCGTCTTGCCGGAACCCGTGGGCCCTAGAAATAGGAAATTGCCAACCGGGCGGCCGGGAGCTGCCAAGTGGGACAGATGCATTTGGTAGGCGCTGACGATCTGATCGATGGCTTGGTCTTGACCGACGATCATCCGCCGCAGACTTTGGTCCAGCGACATTGCCGGCTCTCCCGACAGCGCTGGATCCAGCGGAATGTTCACCTCTCTCATCTAGTTACTGCCCCACTCACGGACCCCCGGCGGCCGTCGAATAGCTTCCAATACGCGCTCACAGTCTCACTCGGTTAGACGCTTGTTAGCTCCGGCTGGAATTCAAAAAAACGAGAGGCTGGCCTCAGTTCGGGTGTTTAGGCGCGCCTTCCGGCTCCGTGTTTCGTCAAGCCGTTTCTGGTCCTGTTCCGGGAAGGGTCGACGCGCTGGTCCATGCGCGGAATGCAATCGGCCGCTGCAACATTACACAACTCTGACAAGCCGGAACGCCTTTGCGCCCGTCCAATCAATTGGGATGAGCAACGAAATCTATCGCGAGGCCGTTCATCAGACGAAGTGGAATACGCTGGACTCGCTAGCCGCCGGGTGGCTGAGTTACTGCAAGGGCTAAGGGAGCCTGCCGGAACGAAACCGTCGTCTGGCCCGCCGTTAAAGAAAGTGGTTCAAAAACGGCGCGAGCGGGCCGAAGTAGCGGAAGTGAGCGCGTAAGTGTGAGTGAATTGAGAGCGGCTACTTCTTGAAAACCGCGTCAATGCCTGCTTGAGCGCATTGTTCATCGGGAAACATGCCCTGCGCTTGATCGGGCGCCATTCCTCCGACGCCTACTGCGCCGACCACTTCACCATCGATGACAATGGGCAAGCCGCCGGCAGAGGGATATCCGTTGAGCAGGATCAACATGGCCTCTCCGACGTTGTTCGGAGCGCCGCTGGGCGTCTTTGCGAAGTCGCCGATGGCCTTGGTTGGACGAAACAGGTAGAGGGCCGATTCGGCCTTCATCCGCGCGGTCTCGATACCGACGCGATTGGCGCCATCGATACGCTTCACATAGATGGTGTCGCCGTTGGCGTCCAGTACCCAAACGGTCGGCTTGCCGCGGACGGAGTGGCTTTTGTACCAATCCAAACATGCATTGGTGATTTTTTCCGCGGCTTCCGTGCTGATGGTTTTCTTTTTGAACACGACCTGCGCCGAGGCAAGCGGAACAGTAACCAGCGACAGGACGATTCCAACGAACACCCAGCGGAAGATCGAGCACTTAGACATGGCTTTCTCCGTTCACTTCGTGATCGCGTTCAAGCCGGCCTGCGCGCACTGCGCGTCCCCTGCACCAGCCCCTGAGACTCCGATCGCTCCGGCGAGTTTTCCATCCACGATGATCGGCAGTCCGCCCGCTTCGGGCAGCGAACCGGACAGCACTGACACAGCCTGACCTTGCGGCCCCTTGACGGTTTTGCCGAGGCGGCTTTTGGGGTCCGACGGATCGCTGCTGCTCATCCAAGCCTTACTGGTTTTGGCCTTCATCTGGGCAGCCTGGATATCGTAGGGCGAAGCGCCTTCCATGCGCTTCATGTGAACCGGCTCCCCATTCTCATCGAGCACCCAGATCGCCACCTTCCAGCCTTTCGATTTCGCCAGGGATTCGCAAGCGCTCACGATCTTCTCGGCCGCGCTTAATGTGACGCTGGGCTGCTCGGTTATAGGCTGAGCGGGAGCGATCCCGCAAAATAAGCCCGCTAGAACAACTCCAAAAATCGGCGTTATCAATTTTGACATCAGTACACTCCTGCGCCGTCTTGCGGCGTGTGGGACGTGTGGCTATTATCTGCGGCTTGCCGGCGCGGTGTGATACAACTTGCCATCGTCGGATTTCAAGCATTCATCCTCCAAAATGCGGAAGCCTGGCTCGGTGTGCCGTTCAGCGGTCATTCGCATGGTCCAAGGGCTAATGAAGACCTTGGGATCGTCAATGCGTGCTTCATACTGCAACTTATTCGGCGCAGCCAGCTTGTAGCGTTCCACGACGTGCAGGTCTTCGCTGTGGAAATTGCCCACCTTATCAAACCAGGTTTGATCGTTGAAGCTGACCGTATCGACCACCAGCGTCTCGCCTTCCCAATGTCCGCGCGATGATCCCAGCCAGAACAGAGCGCTGGTCACCTGGGGACGCGGCGTGGTCGGGATGTAGCGATAGGTGTGCAGGTCCTGGTATACGATGATCACCAGGCCGGCGCTTTGAATAATTTGAAAAGGACCGGGACTATAGGTCACCCGGGGCACGCCTGCCATGTAGCACTTGGCCTGCGGGTCGTCAGCCGGATTCATCGCCAGCCGTTTGGCCCGCGCCTCGGGCAGGTAGGGGATTTTCCCGTCACGCGGATCGACGATGACGGTCTTCGATGCTGGAACGCCGTCGTGCGACGGATGCCCTTCGAGGTTCCAATTTATGGTCGCGCGCACCTCCCAGATTCCACGCAAATCGGGATCTCCGTCGGGTGTCTTCGAGGCGGCGCGGGCGGCCAACGCCGAGGACAGCAGACCCACGGCAGCGAGCAAGACTTTCAACGTTCGGCTAAAGGCGGGTTTCATTTCGCAGGGTCGACAACGTAGTGTTGGACGTCCTGTTCGCCCTCGCGGCACGAGAACTCCAGGATTTGATCGTTCTTCGGCTGGCGCAGCAGACGGAGCTTGGCGTTCCACGGCTTGGCGAAAACTGTGGGGTCCTCGATGGTCAAGTCATAGAGGATCGTATTGGGATCGACCAGCGTGAAGTGTTCTACGGCGTGTTCGTTTTCGTCGACGAAGTCGCCGCCCATATGCAGCCAGCGTATGCCCTTGCTAAAACTGGTCGCGTCGACAACCAACGTATCGCCGTCCCAATGGCCGCGCGAATCACCGCCCATGGCCGTAAAATTTGCGGGATGAGCGCTTCCATCGACGGGTATGATGCGGAAATCGTGCGCGAACTCGTGCAGGAAAACGACGTTCGTTCCGTCCTGGACAATCAGCATCGGATAGGGCGGCTCGAGGATTTCGCGAGGTACGCTGGCCGTGATGCAATTCGCGACAATGTCCTGCGATTGCGCCGTCCTCAGGAGTTCCTGCTTTTTGGCGGCCGCGGCGGGTAGATAGTCGAACGCGGGCGGCCGCGGGACATTCTTCTCGGGGGGACCGAAACCGCCCGAAACCTGCCAGAGTCCCTGAAGATCGGGATGTCCATCCCGGAGGCGCGGCGGTTCGAATTTAATCCCGGGGGATTGCGCACCGATGCTCGCCGCAGCAGCGATCCAAAGCGCCGATACCGCGATTCGAACGGTGCGAGAGGCGCCTGATGTTTTCATATGAGTTTGTTTTTGCGTCGCACGCGTGCAGCACGGCACCTGCAATAATGAGTAGACTCATTTTATGATCGGAGCGCTCGTTTTGTCAAGGGCTGTATGGGGAGGGTTCATCGCATGAAGTCGTTCCTGGTTCTCTTGTCACTTCCAATGATGTCATTAGGTCAAACGCCGGCGCCTCCGTACGTTCAAGCCGGGAAAACGGTCCAGGTAAGCGAGCACGTTGGGCTCATTCCGGATGGACGAGTGAATTTGGTTCCCAACATCGGCATTATCGTGGGGAGCAAGGCGACGCTGGTGGTCGACAGCGGCCTGGGACCGCAGAACGGGAAGGTTACGCTCAATGAAGTCCGTAAGATTAGCCCGGCTGCGCCGCTCTATTTAACGACCACGCATTTTCATCCCGAGCACGTCACGGGTTTTCAGGTCTTTCCCGCTTCGGCCATTCTCATTCGGCCGGCGATTCAGCAGGAAGAAGTGGTCAACGAATCCGGCGCGTTCATCACGATGTTCAGCAAATGGTCCGCCGCGCATGCGGCCTTGCTGAAAGACGTAAAGATGCGACCGGTGGATGTGACCTTTCGCGACGCACTGGAGATTCATCTTGGAAACGTCTCGGCGCGGCTGTTTACGGCTGGACCGGCGCACACCCGGGGAGACAACTTCATCTTTGTCGAAGAGGACAATCTTCTATTGGCCGGCGACGTGGTCACCAACCGGTTCTTCCCGATTATCGATAAAAACGGCGCAAGCTGGATCAAAGTGCTCGATGAACTGGCCAAGCTGCATGCCACGAAGGTGATTCCCGGCCACGGGGAGGTCAGCGACGCAGGTCTAATAGCGCGAGAGCGTGCTTTCCTCGCACGCATGCAGAGTCGTACGCGCGAGCTGAAGTCTCAGGGCAAATCGGCCGAGCAGACCGCGCAGCAACTGAGCGAGGAACTGAAGAATGAATATCCAGACTGGGAAAATCCGGAGTTCCTTAAGCCCGGAATCCTTCGTTTTTACGAAGAAGAGGGCGCGCGGAAAGCTAAATAAAAGTATTTCGGTCTGGCGCCCTTACTGGCGCTCGAAGATTTGCGTACTGCGGTAATCTCTGCCGTCGATCGAGCCGGTGGTGGTGACTGTCAGCACCTTGCCATCGGCGGAGATCTTCATGGTCGCGGTTTCAACCTGTTTGCCCCGAATTTTTCCGATTCGTTCCACGGTGTTGGCATCGATGCGTCTCAAAGCGACCGTGTCCAGCACTGAGGAATCAATCGGAACATCTTTGCCGTCGTAGCGAGCCACGTAGGTGTTATCAATGGTCGTTCGCCCGTTGCCTGCCTCGTTGACCGTTGTGATCGTACACTTCATGCCGTTTTCAGCGGCTTCAAAAATCATCGTCCGCGACTGCAACGTCTCGTTTTCCGGCATGAAATCGGAACTTCCACGATTTAACGCCCAGGTACCCAGCAGCGAATCCTTCTGTCCCAGCACAGGGAGAGCGACCAAAAACAATGATACAAGAAGCAGGAAGGATGGGGCTGCTCGGCGCATGGAAAGCTGCTTTCTCTTAATAATAAGCCGCCAGCGTAGTGATTTTGTTCATGTCCGGATATAACACCCCGACTGCTGCGTTGGCAGAAGATCGCGGCGTGTACCAAATCGCTCCCTCGCGTGTAATGGCCAGCTTCGGCATGTCCCCGTTCTGTGGCGCAGGATAGTAAGTGAACTTCTCCGTTTTCGGATCGAACTTCATGAGCGTGCCGCCCTGTCCGTCATCGGGAACCCAGACGTTGCCATTGGCGTCCGGCCAGGCGTCATACGGCTCTGAATATGCCAAAGGAATTTTATATTCCGTGACCTGGCCCGTGGCTGGATCCAGCCTGCCCAGCTTTCCGTGGCTGTAAATCCCAAACCAGACAATCCCCTTATCATCCATGCCGAGACGCCGGATCTGACAGGGCTTGGTGAGCGGCGGAAACTCCGTGAACTTCTTGGTCACCGGATCGAATCTCGTAATGTTGCACCCTGCATACTCGGCGAACCAGATCTTGTCGTGTTTGTCGACGAAGATTCCATACGGGTAAGAATTCAGGGTGGGCGGCTCATAGAGAGCCACGACCTTTTGCTGCGCCCGGTCCCATTCGCCAATCTTATTGCCGATGATCACGCTGAACCAGATGTTTTGCTTAGAGTCCAGAACCGGAGTGTGACCTTGTCCGCCGGTTAGGTCTCCGTTGATGTTCATCTCGTAGCGCTGCATCTCGTTCGTTTTGGGATCCAGACGTCCTAAATGGAGACCCCTGGTTTCTGACCACCACACGTGACCCTGGGGGTCCACCGTGAGGCCATGTGGGTCGGCCTTCGGATCGGGGAGGACATAATCCTTGAACTCGGCCGTTCGAGGATTCACTACGCCGATTCGATTCGGGATGCCGCGGTCCGTATACCAAACATTCCCGTTCGCGTCGAAATGCGGTTCCTGTGCGCGGCGGCCGCGTCCCATCGGTCCAGCAGCCTGATCCGCCGAGGGAGGATCCAACGGCAGATAATATTCGACGTACATCGCCGTACTGAGGGGCTTCTCCTCAATCGGATAATCATCCACCTTCACCGACTTGCGCGGGCCGGTGGCACTAAAATTCGCGGCAATGTAGGCGATGGCAGACTTTCGATCTTCCGCGTTCATCATCTGGGGCGTGATCATACCGGTACCGCGGGACGTGTTCTTCCCGGCGCCTGTCATGAGGCTGACTGCCGCGCTGGCGGTCTGCTCGGTCCATCCGCCGCGATGCTCGGGCAGGAAGTTCACGCCGTGACAGGCGACGCAAGTCCGCTCCACCACCGCTTTGCCTGGACCAGCCGGGTACAACTCGTCGTAGGAGACCGGCGTGGCTTGTTCTCGGGGAGAGTTCGGGCCATTAAAGACGGCCAACTGCATCGGTGTAGATTCGCCGCTTTGCAATGAAAAATCAGCAACCAGATTCGCCCCAGGGTTCACTTCCAGCTTCTTGACGTCCGTCGTAAATCCTTTTTTCTTGACGGAAATCTCGTATTTGCCCGGCAGCAGGTCGACGGCCCGATATCGCCCCTGCGCCGTATAGACCATGTACAGCACGTGCTTGTCGACGTTTCGCACGTAGACCTGCGCGCCCTGGAACGGTTTCAGAGCCGTCACCTTGCCTGACAGCGTGCCTAATTCTGGAAGTGAAGCTCCATGAACACCCCCGATCGCACACAGGGCTATGAGGCTCATCAGCGAGCCGGAATGGCGCATTATTCTTAGTTGCATGACCAACTCCTTGAATCGGCAAATTGTGAACGGAATCGACACGGAAGTAAGACCAGTGAATTACTTGCTTTGGGGGCGACTAAGGTCCGCATAAATAGCCTCGACGAATTTTTCCTTAGTCCAGGATGCGGTCGGCGCTCCATACCGAGGGTCGTACTCGAGCGTTGGATGCGCGGCCAGAACCTGGTCAAGAGTTTTGCCTTCCTTGATCAGGTCGGCAATGCGGTCGCGTATGATCGTTACCATATCGCGATATTCCACTACGTCGGCCTGATCGCAGATTCTCCCATGGCCCGGAACGATATATGTTCCACCCTCTTCTTTTTCTCTCGGAATGGATACCTTAATCAGATTGTTGAGAGCAGCAATGGTCCCGTTGATGCTGCCGCCCCGTTCCCGGTCGATGACTGGGTAGGTGATGGTGGAGAAAACGTCTCCCGCGCCGATCACATCCGAGCGCCGGAAGAATACTATGCTGTCGCCATCGGTGTGCGCGGCCGGCTCATGGATAACGCGAATCCCCTCGCCGTTGAACATCTGATATTCCGGGGTAACGAACGTTTCCGTGGGCCACGCCTCGAACGGTATGGAGTCCTTCACGCCGGTTGGCGCGCTCATCCGCTTGAGCACGTTCTCGTGCGCGATAATCGCCGACGACGACGCGGTCTGTTCTCCTATGAATTGCGCGTACTGGCCGCCGACCGAATTGCCGGCCTTCGCAATTTCGGCGTTCCCCCCGGTGTCATCCGGATCGGCGCTGGTGTTAATGACGTAGCGGATCGGCTTGCTCGAGATCTGCTTGATGGCGTCCAGAATTTTTCCGGCCATCTCCGCAACCTGGGTGTCCACCACCAGCACGGAGTACTCGCCCACTTGCACCACGGTGTTGCCGCGATCGCTCGCCAGCAGATACACGCCGCCTTGTACCGGCAAGACCGTAAGGTCTGTGCTCGGGGGCTTGCCGACCTGCCGACTTCCGTTCGATGCCGGAGGAGTTTCGGGCGGCAGTACATGCGCCGTCGCCGGATTTGCGAGCACTCGCTGGAATTCCGGGTACATCGTTTCCGGACCGCCGCCCACTGCCGCCTCGGGTACGCTAAAGCGCTTGGTGGCGTTTAACATATACGGGTTTTTCCCAGGCAGGTAATGCGGAACGTACCCTTCGCGGCGATTCGCGATTTCGTCTGTCGGAGTGCAGGAATATCCATGCATCTGCATGTTCAGGCTGAGTTCGTAATTTCGGGTACGGACGAGAGGCTCGGCCAGAAATACCGGATCGCTGATCACCAACATGATCGTTAAATAGTTCCCATGCCGCACCCAATGCTCGAGCAGCGTGCCTTCGTCGCTGCGATACAATCCGACCCGCTCATAGGGAGCCATTTTGAGATGATCGGTGAAGATGGTTAGCTGATTGGCTTCCCATTTCCCTGTGGAGAAGCCCTGCCAAGTGTGCGGCGCATACGCGGATGGATGCGGCCGGCCATCCATCCAGATGGTTCGCTCCTGCGCCTGCCACTCGGTGTACTCATGCCAGGCAATTACCTTTTGAGTTACCGGGTCGACTTCCTTCCAGATACGCATATTGCCGAAGTCCGTGAAGTCGTCGGCGGGCAAAGGATTACATTGGCGTTCCGGCAATGTGTTCAGCGACGCATTCCAGGCGCGAGCTTTCAGCCTGCCCGCCAAGCTCAGCGGAAGGCCTTCATACTCTCCCAGTTCCGGACCAGGTCCGCGCCAGGGTTGGTCTTCGTGCATCCGGATGGCCCAGTCGCCGCTCAGATCCATCTGGGCGAATAGCGGAAGACTGGTGAGCGCCAGTGTCAAAATAAGTCCGCTTCTGACTATCGACCGCGGGTTAGGGCTGATCATCGCACCCTCCATGGGACCGAACGTGGGGCACTCACAATATTGAGTAAACTCATTTTAAGGAGCGCGTGCGGCATTGTCAAGGCAACTTCTTTGGGAACCCTATCGTTGTCCCTGTTACAATTGCCATACACGGCCGCAGTTGCTTCAGCGACGCGCTCCGAACCATTAGAATTCTGAGTAGACGCAGAATTGCGGGCCGAAAGGGTACTCGACTGCCGGAACACACTGAAGGTTGACGATGAGCGATACTTTTGACGCAGTATTCGTCGGCAGCGGGATCAACTCTCTCGCCGGCGCCGCGCTTCTGGCAAAAGCTGGTTGGAAGGTGTGCGTCGTAGAGCGCAGTGCCTGGTTCGGCGGCAACATACGGTCTGCGGAAATCACTGAGCCGGGGTTCCTCCATGATGTCTATTCAGCTTGGCACCCTCTGTTCGCGGGGTCGGAAACCTTTCGGTTGTTGAAGCCCGACCTGGAAGCTCGCGGACTGGAGTACCTCAACACGCAGTACCCGACCGCTGCTCTCTTTCCGGACGGTTCCTCCTCCTTTCTGTCAACATCGGATGACGCCAATCAGAGGGAATTCGAAGAACACGCGGCCGGCGATGGCGAAGCCTGGCGAGGGGAAGTTCAGGATTTTCTCTCCAAAGCCGAGCTCGCTTTCGGATTGCTCGGAACTGAACTCTGGTCGCGAGCGGGTGCAACGCTGGCATATAAGTGGGCGAGACGCCTGCGAACGCGCGGAACGCTCGAGTTTAGCAGCGTGCTTTGGGGCACCAGCCGCGATTGGCTCTCGAGCACGTTTCGGTCGCCCAAAGTGCACGGATTGTTCGCTCCTTGGGTCTTACATACCGGACTTGGACCGGATGCGGCCAGCTCCGGGTTCATGAACAAAGTGATTGCGGTTGCCTTGCAATTAGGCGGCATGCCGGTTCCAAAAGGAGGAGGCGCCCGCCTCGCGGATGCCTTCGTTCGCCTGATTCGTGATTCCGGCGGAACGATGATCGCCGACACGCATGTCGACGGCATCGAGATTCGGGGTGGGCGGGCCACCGGAGTACGCGCGAAGGGCGACTCCATAGAGGCTCGGCGTGCGGTGATTTGTAACGTGACCCCCCAGCAGCTTTACCTGAAACTGCTCGATTCAAAAGTACTCCCGCCGTGGGTGGTCGCGAGCGCAAAAAAGTTTCGCTACGGTCGCGGCGACATGCAAATCCACATGGCTCTGTCGGAGCCTCCGCGTTGGCCGGATCAACCGACGCGTCTCGAGCAGACCGCCATCATACACATATGCGACGGCTTGAATGGCGTTTCCAAAGCGGTAAACGAGGCGGAACGAGGGCTATTGCCGGCAGACCCGACCATCGTGCTTGGGCAACCCGTGGCGGTCGATCCCTCCCGGTGCCCGTCCGGAAGCTGGATTTTCTGGATTCAGCTGCAAGAGCTTCCCAGCCGTCCGTCCGGCGATTCGGCCGGAAAAATCGATACTGGAAACGAGGAATGGACAGATTCGCTCAAAGAACGCTTTGCCGACCGCGTGGTGCGGAAGCTCGAAAAGCACATTCCAAATCTCACCTCGGCGCTCCGAAAACGGGTGGTCATTTCGCCGGCGGAACTCGCCCAGACGAACATCAACCTGGTGGGTGGCGACCCTTACGCCGGTTCGTGCAGTCCCGATCAGTTCTTCTTATGGAGGCCGCTGCCCGGTCTCCCGCACCACCGTACACCGATCCAACGCCTGTATCATATAGGCGCTTCGACTCACCCGGGGCCTGGTCTGCATGGCGCTTCGGGCCTGATGGTGGCCAAGGAACTGCTGGGCCGATCGTTGAAGAAGGCCTCTTGATCGGGCGAGTCGCTGGGGAGACTCGGGAAAACATTTCAGCTAAGGAGGATTGGTGCGAATTGCAATCATCGGTGGGACCGGCCCGGAAGGGATGGGTCTTGCATTGCGCTGGGCGCGTGCGGGCGACGAGATCGTAATCGGCTCGCGCGATCAAACCAAGGCGCAGGAGGCAGCCTCGCAAGTTGCGTCTCGAACTGGCGGCGACGCGCGAATTTCTGGAGCTCTGAATGAAGAGGCCGTAGCAGCCTCAGAAGTGGTGGTGCTAACGGTTCCATTCAGCGGTCAAGCGGCCTTGCTAAAGAAACTGCGGCCCTCGTTCGCAGCGGAAGCGATCCTGATTGACACTACCGTTCCACTGGCCGCTTCCGTAGGCGGCTTGCCGACTCGCACGCTCGGCGTTTGGCAGGGGTCGGCCGCGCAACAGGCTGCCGAGCTAGTCCCGAGCCACGTCAGAGTCGCGGCTGCATTTCACAATATTGCTGCTGGTCTCTTGAACAGCGATAATCCGGTGGACAGCGACGTCATCGTTTGCTCCGACGATGATCGAGCTCGCGAAGTGACCGCCGAACTCGCGCAAAAGATTCCCGGAGTGAGAGCGATCGATGGCGGAAAGCTCGAGAATGCGCGGATCGTGGAGCAAATCACGGCGCTCATCTTGACGATCAACCGGAGATACAAAGTTCACAATGCCGGACTCCGTTTCACCGGCTTGCCGATTCCCGCCCCGCGGGGGTGAAGCGCAAAGTTAGTCCGCGGCGCCGGCGCGGTTGGCTTGGCTGAATAATTGTTGGCCGTTAGCCGCAAACCAGCGCGACGTCTCCGAATCGTGCCGAAGCTGCGGAGCCAGCGCCACCAGATCCTCCAGTTCATCGATGTCGAGCTCCAGGCGAGGATTGCGATACACGCGCATACGCGCCCCGCACCGCGCCGCTTCCGCATGGTGCAGAGCAAAACTGTTCGGGCCGAACCGCGAAGGGAACAGATCGGGAGGCGACCGTAGAATTGCGTTCGTTCCGGTCCCGCTGCCGGATGGAACGATGACCGCGTCGGCCTCCGCATCCAAGCGCTCGAATACCGCTTCGATGTCCTGAGGTTGCGCCAGCGGAATATCGATGGGGAGGCGAAGCAGGGCGCGCACGCCTTGGCTCACACAATAGGCGGAGCCAGCGTCAACCGAGTCGCTCTCCGAGGTCTGGTTGGATTCAATAATCGTCTCCCAGCCTAAAGCCCTGGCCTGGGTAAGCGCGACAACTTCCTTGCTGATCACAAACACTCGATCCACGCCTCGCACCTGAGAAACAGCACGAAAAAGGTCCGCGCACATTGCCTGTGCGAGAGAGGCGCGGTAGGGCGGAGCAACATGCATCGCGAGGCGTTGTTTGGCCTGGTGAAACTCTTTTACCGGTATCAGGATTGCCTTCATACTGCCTGGCTGCTGGCCGCGCCCGCCGTGAACAGTTGCAGGACCTCACCGGCGAGACGAACTTTGTCTTCCAGCGTGCGCATCACGGTGGGCAATACAATCACTCGCATGTCTAAGCCTTCGATGCGCGAACGCTCGGCCGCGTCGCCGGAATCGATCGCGAAAATTCCGCAAATATCCTGATAGAGTCGAGCCACGCCATAACAGGAGGCATCGAAACCCAGTTGGACAAGCATTCTGTCCGATGGGCCTTTGAGCGATTTTCCGCCCACGATGGGACAGATGGCGACCACCGCATCCCGGCGCCGGCGCAATGCCTCGCGCACACCGTGAACCGCGAGAATCGGGCCGATGCTGATCAGGGGATTACTGGGGCACAGAACAATGCCGCGCGCTTTTTCTATCGCGTCGAGGACGCCGGGGGCAGGCTGCGCCTCTTCGATTCCATCGAATGTAATTGCACGTACTTCCGGTTCGGCGCGTTTTTGAACAAGGTACTCCTGGAAATGAAGACGCCCCGAGGGAGTTTCGATCATGGTGGGCACCGGCTGATCGCTCATAGGAAGAATACGAGCTTTTACATTCAGCGACAATCGAATGGAATCGGCCGCTGCCGAGAGCGTGGCCCCGTCTCGCAGCATAGCCATGCGATGGATGTGAGTGGCCAGATCGCGATCGCCCAGGTTAAACCAGACCGGGCGCCCATAGTTGCGCAGCTGTTCCAGCGCGTGGAACGTCTCGTCCTGGAATCCCCATCCGGTATCGGGATTCACAAGCCCCGCTAGCGAATAGGTCACGATATCGAGATCCGGGGAGATCGCCAGACCGTGCATCGTGATATCGTCGCCGGTATTCACGACGATCGTTAACTCGCGCGGGTCCATGCATTGGTTCAAACCAACCAGCAGTTTGGAGGCTCCAATGCCGCCCGCAAGAGCTACGATTTGCATTTCCGCACTGCCCCCTCCAAGTATCGCAGTCTCAAAGTGCGGCGTTACGAGTTTACGACTTGCCGCACGATTTCACGAAACTCGGAGTCGGTGACGAGCCGACGGGAGGCCACACCCTTGCTCTTCACCGCAGTCAGAATCGCGGCCCGGCTGGTCTCAGGGACCTCCAATCCGAGCTCGCGGGCTTTTATCGTGATGCTATCGAGACCGCTCTTTTTTCCAAGCACGATGCGCCGGCTTGCGCCCGCGCCGACCAGCTCGGCCGAAAACGGCTCGATCGCTTCGGGCATGTGGAATTGACTGGCCACGGCCCCGCTCTCGCGCACAAAGAGGTTCTCTCCCACCACCGGCTTCCATGGCTCCATTTCGTATTTGGAGGCTTCTTTGACCATTCGCGAAACTTCGCGGATGCGAGTGAGATCGAGCGCGACCGGAACATTATAGAGGCACTGCAGCGCTAATGCAACCTCTCCGAGATCGGCATTGCCGGCTCGCTCGCCCATACCGTTGATCGTGCCTTGAATCCAGTTCGCACCCGCCCGCACGGCGGCGATGGCACAAGCGGTGGCCACGCCAAAATCATTGTGACCGTGGAAATGCAACGGAACTTTCGGCCCCAGCCAGTCCCGCACTTGACCGACCAGAAACTCCACTGCCTCCGGGCTGCACGCGCCGATCGTGTCCACAACGACTGCTTCGTTGGCCCCCGCATCGAGCGCGGCTCGATAGATGTTCTTCAGGTAATCCAGATTCGTCCGCGTGGAGTCCACAGGAAAAAACGCTACATAAATGCCTCGGCTGCGGGCATAGCTCACGGCATCGGCGGCCCGGCGGATCGCTTCGTCGGGCGATATTCCGTATGCCTTTAATTTGACCTCGCTGGTGGGAATCTCAATAACGGTGAACTTGAGATTCAACTTAATCAGTTCCTCGATGTCCGGACGGGCTGCCCGCGCGAAGCCCCATATCTCTGCCTTGAGACCGGCATCTGAGATGCGACGGATTGCTTCTGCGTCCTCGGCGGAGACGCGAGGAAAGCCCGCTTCGATCCGGCCAATTCCCAACGAGTCGAGCTGGCGGGCGAGCTTCACCTTTTCTTCCGCATCCAATACGACGCCAACAGTCTGCTCGCCGTCGCGCAGCGTGGTGTCGTAGAACTGAACCGGCCCTTGCGTCTGAATCGCCGGACGAATCCGCTGCCGGTCATTCAGTTCGCTAACCCAAACTTTGCCGTTGCCGGCCTGGTCGGACATTGAGCTAGGCTCCTTCCGTTCTGGCTAAAGCAGAGAATCTATCCCCATACGCTTCTTTCCAGGAAACGACCGGATTGCGCAAGATTCCTATCTTTTCGATCTCGCATTCCATTACGTCGCCGGGCTTCAAGTACCAGGCTTTGGGGTCCGCGCTGAACGCTGCCACACCCGAAACGGTGCCGGTGGAAAGGACATCTCCCGCGCTGTAGCCCATAGCCGAGTAGTTCGCAATGATCTCCGGAATCTTGACCGACATCTTTTTAGAGTGAGACTTTTGGCGGGGTTCGCCGTTGACACGCAGCTCCATGGCAAGATTGTGGGGATCTGGAATCTCATCCGCGGTAACAATCCATGGGCCCAAAGGACAGAAGCTGTCAATGCCCTTGCAAAAACTGAATACACCCGACTTCATTTCGCGCCGCTGGATGTCCCGAGCTGTTAAATCATTGAAAATGACGTATCCGCCAACGTAATCCGAGGCCTCCTCAGGCGTGAAGTGCTTTCCGGATTTCTTCAAAACTACCGCCAGCTCGAGCCCGTAGTCCAGCTCCTGAGTAAGATGTTCCGGATGGACCACCGGCTCATCGGGCCCGATAATCGCGTCGACGTTTTGAAAGAACACGATCCAGGGCATCACCGGATGAGAAAAGCCGGCCTTTTGAGCCTCTTCGTGATGCTCCCGGAAATTCCCGGCCGTATGGAAGAACTTTTTCGGTTCAATTGGCGCGCGCAACTTCACCGCGCCGAGCGGGTGGATCATCGGTTCGCCGCTGGGGCCCCTCGGTTGTGACCCTAACTGGTGAACATACTCCAACGCTTGGCGGGCCAAGTTGAGGCTTGGATCGCCGCCCTCAAACAGGCCGCGCATGTTGCTGGGCACACGTGCATCCGCGATGCGGCCGTACGCCGGCTCCCTCTCTACGTCCCGCAAATACAACGAAGCCGCACGGTTCAGATCGACTGCAAGATTATTCGGCGTGACCGCGCCGATCCGGCGCTGACCTTCGGCGGTCTCAAAACTTACCAGCCGCATCTATATTCCCTCCCCAAAAACGCACTAAGCCTGTGCTGTTGTTATCTACAGACCGGGGGCCCGCAAAGAAGTTGCCGGCGCTAGTCGGATTTTCCGGCGGGCACCCTCAACATCATGTCATAAAGAGTGAGTATACTCAATACTGAGCCATAGCAGAATAGCGCCGGCCCGATCACCCTCAAAACGTGTTCCTTGGAACCAATGGTACTGCCGGAACCGAACTTAGATTTGATTTTTGTATTTCCAGTAGTTATCTGGGGCAAATACAAGGTACGATAGCTAGAATGACCGTACAAGAGATTATAGACAGGATCGTCTGACGGCATGCAGGCCCAAACCACATCTCCTTCCCAGCAAACAGGTCTCGGTTTGCGCGAGCGCAACAAGCTTGACAAACTCCAGAGGATCAAGTCCGCAGCCTCCGCCTTATTCACCAGCAAAGGGTTCGACGAGACTACGACCGTTGAAATCGCCGAGCGTGCCGGCGTCGGCGAGGGCACCGTTTTCCTGTATGCGGAAGATAAGCGCGATCTATTGTTTCAGATTTGCATGGACGAACTGGAACAAACTAGAAGCAAAGGCTTCGCCCGCATTAAATCGAACATGCCGCTGCTCGAACAACTGCTCGTTCCTGAGACGGTCATGTACCGTCAATTAGCCAGAAATATACCGCTCGAACGCATCTTTTTTGAAGAATTGACGTTCTGCTCCGGCAAACAGGCGGACCGGCTGCGCGAGAGCCGTTTTCGGATGATCTCAAGAATCGAGCAACTGATTCTGGCCGCCGAACGGTCGGCGGCAATCCGGTGCGATGAAGATCCTTACTTCGTTGCACGGCACCTCTTTTTCTCGTCCCAGAGCGCTATGCGGTGGTGGATCGCGTCACCCAAACCGAAGGTCTCGGAAGGGATCGCGGAACTGCGGCGCATCTACACTCTCCATCTGCGCGCCCTCAATCCCGCCCCCCCGGCATTCGGCCACAAGTAGCGCCTCTGTCCGCGCTTGTCAATCGCGTTAGCAAGTGAGTATACTCAGATTTCGAACGTTCCGGCCGACGCAAAACGCAAATGCCAACTGCAAATACCGTTGTCACTCCCGCTCGATTCGCCGAGGGGCTTCGTTATGATGAATTCCTCTCGCGTGCGGTTATAAATCGCGACCGCTTCGAGCAGTACTATCGGACGTCTCCGTTATCCGACGAGGATCTCGCCTTCTTTAAGAAAGCTGCTGCCGTCCGGAATGGAATGGCGAATATACTCGCCCTGGCCGAAGCCTGGTGCGGCGATGTTTACCGGGAGCTGCCGACAGTAGCACGCATTGCCGAGAGCACCGGCGTAAATCTACGCATTTTCCTAAGAGACGAAAACCCCGACATCATGGACGAGTTCCTGAGCCACGGAGGCAAGGCTCGCGCCATCCCGGTCTTCGTCTTCTATACACGCGATTTGCAGTACATTACCCATTTCATCGAACGGCCTGCGAGCGCGCAGACCGAGATCGACGCGATATTGGACCAGGTCCGATCAAAATTCGGGCAGCCCGCTTCAGCTACATTCACGACTCTGCCGGAGGCGGCCCGGCAAGAGGTGATTGCGAGCATTCTTCCGCGCTTTACGGAATGGCAGAAGGATTCCATCCAAGAGATGCGGGCGTCGCTCGCGAAGGCGCTGAATCTTGCAAATGAATGAGCCGCAGACTACAGGCGTGCGGCTCCCGGTTGTTTATACGATCCGCGGATGCGATGCCTGCATGAAACTATTGCGTAAGTGGGATGCGGACGGCATCGCGTATGAAGAGAAGCGAGTGGAAATAAGTCAGGCAACTTTGGACGAAGCGCGTCAGTATGGCGCGATGGTGCCGATCGTCGTCTGGCCGGATGGAAAAGTGGAACAAGGTTTCGAAGGCGCGTTCGGTTGTTTCATTTAATCGCATAGGAGGCAGCGTGGCCAGTCTGTACCCCCGAGTGCTCACCCACATCGGCATCACCGTGATGAATATTGAGAAGGCGATCCAGTGGTATCAGGAAATCTTAGGTTTCCAGTTGCTCGCGGGTCCCCTGACTCTCGTCGCCGACGATTCTCATTTCGGCCAGATCGCCAAAGACGTTTGGGGGCCGGGCTTTCGAGGTGGCCGACTGGCGCAACTTGCGGGAGCGAACGGAGTCTGCATTGAGCTCTTCGACTTTAGCGAGCCGGCCTCGGCTGCTCGCGAGAACAACTTCGAGTATTGGAAAACGGGCGTCTATCACTTCACCATCGTCGACCCGGCCATTGAGGATCTCGCCCGCCGGATCGCCGAGAGCGGCGGCAAGTGCAGAACCCGAGTCTGGACGTTGATCCCGGGCAAGCCCTACAAAATGGCTTACTGCGAGGACCCCTTCGGCAATATCATCGAGCTTTACTCCCACAGCACGGAGCAGACCTGGAGCAATCTTTAGGGGCCATCGTGCAGCTGTGAGGACACACGCCGCAGCCAAGAGCGTGCGGTCGAATCGCAGGAGCTCAGGATTCCTCGTAGCTTGAAACCTACTCACTGAAGCCGGTCACCTATCCTCATCGCTTGCCTACCAACCGACGGCGCTCGTAAGGGATCGCGTTTTATGGAGTAAGCGAACCGACGTAGGCCGCAATCGACAGGATGTCGTCGTTTGTTAACTTGGCGGCTGGCGCCTTCATGAGTTGAGCCCAGGTCCCAGCGTTCCTGCCGTCCTGGAATTTATACAGCTGGCGCATTATGTAAATGGGATGAAGCCCGGCGATGCGTGGCACTTCCGCCAATCCGCGCAGCCCCGGGCCGTGGCAGACGTCGCAGGCGATGGTTTTGCCCGCGCCGCCAGTCTTAACAAGCTGCTCGCCTTTCCTAAGACTCCCCGGAGGAACATAGGCGATGAATCCTTCATAAGGATCGAGCCTCAAAATGCGCTCGGGATCCTGAGGAAGGGTGATGATGCGGTTCCCGAGAGGCTCCATTGCACCGCCTGGGCGCGGAAGCCGCATAAACTCGCTGTCAAGGTAGCTCTTCGGCACCATAGTAGTTTCGACCACCTTATAGAAGGGGCGAGGTTTCAATGCAGCGAAGTACTCACAGGAAACTCTCACTTCCTCATCCGTAAGGACCTTGGAGAACGCGTTCATAGGTTCGCAATCCTTCCGGGCGTCTGTTTTGAACAAACCGATCTGGCGGATCATGTAGTTCACCGGCAATCCCGCGATGTTCGCCGATTCCGGATGGCCCAGTCCACTGCCAAGGTGACAGAACGCGCACGCGATGACTGGCTTACGTCCATACTGAACGATCTTCGGCCACGCTGGGTGGTCTTTGGGAAACCAATCCGGCGTGTCGAAATAATCGTTGATGTGCTTCATCGTGAAGGCGAGGGCGCTGCCCGGTATGTGCTTTGGCTGGCCGTCGTCCTTTTCAGGAGGAGCGTCCTTTGCAACATTGACCGGATAAACCGGGAAGGCCCAAGGCATGGTCAGGTCCTTAGGATTCGGACCTGCTTGCCAAGCGAGTGCTCCGACAACGGAAACGAGCGCTATGACCGAAAATGAACTAAACCTTGTCACGTTTATAGATCTTACCTCATGAAATAGCGCTCGAAACCGGTGCTGTCATTTCCTCACAAGCACAATCTAGAACAGGAGCTTCAATCCAAACTGCCATTCCCGCGGAGCGCTTGTAGTGGCGGTGATAAGGCCGGCGCTCGCATTGGGCGCACCAGAACCAGTAAAGATGGTGGTGTTTGGATTCTGGAATGACGGATGGTTCAGGATGTTGAAGGCTTCCGCGCGGAACTGGAGAGTGAACCTCTCCTTGAGCCGAAAGTTGCGGATCAAGGAGTCGTCTAGATCCCAGAGACTCGGGCCAACGATAGTATCCCTGCCCGCGTCACCGTAAGTACCAAGTGGCTGAAGGCTGTAGCAGGCCGTATTGAACCAATCAGTCCGGGTCTGGAAGCCCGAGTAAAGGTTGCAGCCAGAAACGACGTTGGGACGGCCCGTGGGTGAGCCGGCGCCCAGAAATACGCGATCTGCCGCGGATGCCGGGCTGCTCGGAAAACCCGACAGATACGTGTAAATTCCCGTCAGCTCCCAACCGCTCAGTATTGCGTTGGCGACCCCACTTCCGTGGAAGGGAATGTCATAGACTGCGCTCACGCGGAAATTTTGGGTTCGATTGAAGTTGGAAAGGCCCTTATCAGCCGCGACGTTGAAGGTCTGCTCGGCAGGTCCTCCGCCATCGGGTCCGAATGCGCCCGAAGCGTTGTCGATAGACTTGGAATAGGTATAGGAGACTTGTGCCTGGAATCCAGCCGAAAAGCGGCGAGTCAAGTTGGGCTGCAAGGCTTCATAATGTCCGTCGGACAAAGTGTCACCGAATTCCAGGAAGTTATAGAGTGGATCCACTCGCTGGTTCGGAACACCCGCAGCATTGCTGTAGGTGGGCGCGCCGTTAAAGAAGCACCCCGTGGCGCTTTGAAGCAGGAACGGCTGATTGGGCGGCATTTGGCCCGCCGACTGAACACAGGGGATCGGGCTGTTGATGTCGGTCTGACCCACGCCATGCACGTAATGCGTTCCGACGTAGGCGACCGTCAAGACGGTATTGGCGGCAATTTCACGCTGAATGCTGAAATTCCATTGCATCTGATACGGGGTGGTGTGGAGTCCCCAATATTGCCCATTTCCCCCGATCGCGAGCGTACCGTTGGTGGGGATATTCACCGCTGCAGAAGGTGTGATGTTAGAGAATGCGGACGGATAAAGCAGCCCCTGCGCGGCGCTCTGCGACGCGGAAAGGAGCGGCGGCTGGAACCAGGAATTCAGGTCGTTGGTATACATCACAACGTGAAAAATCCCGAAACCGGCGCGAATGGAGGTCTTGTGGTCGGCAAACGGATCATATGCAATTCCGACACGCGGATCCCAGTTCTTGAGGGAAGGATTCCCAGCGGTTTCCTGTGTTTCCGGGACCCAGGGCTGATTCGATGCATAGGGATTGAGAATCATATAAACCGGATTCCGACCTATGCCGATGATGGAAGTGGGCTCATAGCGCAAACCTAAATTGACGGTTAGCTTGGGAGAGACTCGCCACTGGTCCTGGGCATAGAGGCCGTAGGTCCAATAGCGCCAGTCCCTGTAAGACCCGAGGCCGCTCTGGGGCGCCTGCGCAGGGGAAGCTTGGCCGGATACAGACGCCGCGCTGCCTTGCTCGAAGGCCGTGAGGCTGGTGAAGGTCCAGGCAGGACCCTGATCGAGCACCGTAAACGTATTCTCGCGGAATCGAGTGGCGCTGCCGCCGAGTTTGATGCTGTGCGAACCATGTGTCCAGATCACATCGTCTTCGATCGGAAACCGGTTAGGAATCAGGTAGAACGGGAGGCAGCAGTTGGGTCCAAGTTGGTTTGCACCCCCCGCGATCGCGCTGATGACGCCATCCACTTCACCGTACGATGTACCGTAAAACTGGAGCGGATGAATACCTGCAGCGGTGACCGGCCCCGGGACCGCAGCTCCGTTGGCGACGGTTGGGGAACCAGCATCATTGGCTTCCTCGTATGGACGATCATAGCCGAAGCGGACTTCGTTTACCACGGTTGGCGAAAAGATGCGCCGGTACTGGATCATCGTGTATTGGCCGCGGGAATGGTCTACTTCGGGCCAGAGAGGGATGTTGTTGGCGGGAGCGGTTTTGTTGGCATAATCGAAAAAGTAGCGCACAAACAGCGCATCTTTATCGGAAATGTTGTAGTCGACGCGCCCCAGGTAGTAATTCTCCAGCCCCACGGTGGGATCGAGTTCAGACGTTTGTCCGAGACCGCTGGGCTGGCCGCCCGCGAGGAGTTCATTGGTTGCCGTATTCGGCCAGAGAGCCATGGTATTCATGATGGCTTGCCGGACCGCCGGATTTGTAGCGAATGGTGTGCCGTTCTGAGGAATGGGTGCTCCGCAGACGCCTGGGACCGCAGTGGATGTCAGGAATTGATGCCCGCACTGATCGGGAACCGTGACGAGACTCGTGACGCTTTGGGCTTGCCGCAGGCCTTCGTAGTCCGCGAAGAAGAAGATCTTATCCTTCTTAATCGGCCCGCCGACGCTGGCGCCAAACTGATTCTGGTGGAAAGGCGGCGCGGAGGCGCCGTCAAAAAAGTTGCGCGAAGTAATATCGTTGTTACGAATGAACTCGAAGGCAGAACCGTGGAAAGCGTTCGTCCCAGGACGGGTAGAGGCGTTGATGACCGCGCCGTTACCGCCAAATTCCGCGCTATAGGCATTCGTCAATAGCTGAAATTCCTGGACTGCCTCCACGCCGAGGGCAGTACCTAATCCGCCGGCCCCAGGCACATTGCGCCACCATCCCAACAGATCCTCACCGTCTAAGAGCCACAAATTGTCATTCGGGCGCGCCCCGGAGATCGTGTACTTCAGCCCGTTGCCGGCGAACGAACTGCCATAGGCCGGCGCGCCTGGTACGATCTGAGTGACGGCTGGTTCGAGCGCAATCAATTGTGTGTAGTTGCGTCCGTTGAGCGGCAACTCTCGCATTTGAGTGCCTTCCACCAGCGAACCGACCGCGGTAGACTGCGTTTCCACTTGCGAGACCTCGCTGGTTACAGTCACGGTCTGTTGCGCCTGACCAACGGGCAACGAGAAATCGACCACCGGTTCGCTGCCGACGGTCAGAGTGATGTTGGTGTGAACCACTGTCTGGAAGCCCTGGCTGGAGGCCTGGACGTCGTAATTGCCGATGATCAATTCTGGAACGCGAAATCGTCCCTGCGCATCGGTGGTTGTGTTTCGCACTACGCCGGTCCCGGTATTTTTCACCTGGACCATGCCATTCGGAATTGCGGCGCCCGAGGTGTCAGTAACTGTTCCCACGATGGTAGCGGTGGAAGCTTGCGCTTCGGCGCGGCGCACGGCAAAGGGCGACACCAGAATGCCAGCGCAAAGAATACAAACCAATTTCTGAATCGACGTCTTGTTCAACATCTGCCCTACCTCCCGGGCCGGCTCGCGACCCTTTTTGCGTATTTTTGTTCGTGAAGTGAAGCAACCAACGGGCGAGGCGACAGAGCCAACCATTGCAGTTCGGCTCGATGAACTGGCGGTCTCCCCTGGAGCTGAAAAACATTGTTGGTGGAAACATTCTACGGTAGCTTAGGCGCTGAGTCAAGAGAATCTGTAGCATACTCATGATTGAGTCGGCTCACTAATCCCGCTTTTTGCGAACGGAGAATGCTTTTCGCACCGGCCTCCTCGATCGGAGAATCGGGACCGGTACTGTTATTCTAGCGGGCGCGTCGGTCGCTAGATGGTGTTGCTTTTGTCAGGTCGACGTAGACCGCTTCGATGAACTGATCTTTTGTCCAATACGTCGTCGGCGCGCCGTAGCGGGCGTCATAGTCCAAGGTGAGGTTCGCGGCCTGGATCTGATTCAAAGTCTTACCTTCCTTGATCTGGTCCGCGATTCGATCGCGAATGATAGTGACCATGTCGCGATATTCGACGACGTCGGCCTCGTCACAAATCCTTCCGTGGCCCGGAATGACGTAAGTGCCGCCCTCCTGTTTGTCTCTGGGAACCGTGAGGTCGATGAGGTGATTCAGAGCCGCGATGGTTCCGTTAATGCTTCCACCGTTTTTTCCGTCGATAACAGGGTAGGTGACCGTGGAAAACACGTCGCCGGCGCTAATCACATCCGAACGGCGGAAGAACACAATGCTGTCACCATCGGCATGCGCGGCCGGTTCGTGGATGATTTGAATGGCCTCTCCGTCGAAGAGTTCGTATTTTGGAGTTTCATAAGTGTCCGTAGGCCAGGCTGCGAACGGTAACGCCGATTGCGCACCGGTAGGCGCGCTCAGATGCTTCAGAACGTTCTCGTGCGCGATAATCGCCGCGCCCATGGTCGCTTCCGCGCCGAGGTCGCGCCCGATGTTAGAACCGCCCACGGAACTGCCGGCCTTCGCGATCTCGGCGTTGCCGCCGACGTGGTCCGGATCGAAGTTTGTGTTGATGACGTAGCGGATCGGCTTATTCGAGATCTTACGTATCGCGGCCAGCAGTTTCCCGCTGAGTGGTGCGTATTGCGTGTCGACCACGGTAACGGAAAACTCCCCCACTTGAACCGTGGTGTTGCCACCCGCTCCCACCAGCAAATACACGCCGCCTTGAACGGGCAGCACGGAGATTTCGATTTTGTCGAAATCCGCGGGCTTAAACGGGCTCGCTGCCGGCGGCGTAGGCGGAGGAGCCTGATACGTAAAAGGCTCGGACATGCTGGCGGATGGATTGCTTATTTTCGCCTCGAACTCCGGGTACATCGTTTCGGGTCCGCCGGCGACAGCCACCGCGGGTACTTTATATCGCACGGTGCCGTTCATCAGGAATGGATTCTTGCCGGGCAGATAATGCGCGACGTATCCTTCCGGCCGATTCGCGATTTCCGCCGCCGGCGTGCAAGAGTAGCCGCCCAGTTGCTGGTTCAGGCTCAACTCGTAATTCCTGGTTCGGATGAATGGCTCGGCCAGATACACAGGATCGGTAATGATCAACATCACGGTCAGATAGTTTCCGTGCCGTATCCAGCGCTCAAACAAAGTGCCGATATCGCTGCGAAAAAGTCCATGCCGCTCGTACATGGCCATCTTCAAATGGGTGGTGGTGATCGCGAGTTGATTGCCCTCCCATTTTCCGGTCGAAAAACCCTGCCAGGTGTGAGCGGCGAATGGGGAAGGATGTGGCCGGCCGTCCATCCAAATTACGCGTTCCTGGGCCTGCCATTCGGTGTGTTCGTGCCATGCGATCACTTGCTGCGTAGCCGGATCGACTTCCTTCCAGATCCGCATGCCGCTGATGTCAGTGAAATCGTCGGCTGGAAGCGGGTTGCATTGACGTTCCGGCAAGGTGATTGACGTGGCGCTCCAAGTGCTCGCCTTCATTCGGCCGGCGGCGCTGAGGGGAAGCCCCTCGTATTCCCCAATTTCAGCTCCGGGACCGCGCCAAGCCTGATCTTCGTGAATGCGGACGGCCCAATCGCCGGTCAGATCTACCTGACCGAATAGGGCTTGTGCGGACAAGGCAAAGATTCCTAGGATTCCGGCTCCCGCGATTCCCGTTCCTACGATCATAACAACCTTCCTCTTGCTTAGGCGGACTAATACTGAGTAAGCTCATTTTAAGCGCCGGCTGCAGCGTTGTCAATGCGAGCCGGCAGGAGGAAACCGTGATATCTTCCGCCATTCGACTGGCGCGTGCCGTTTTGTTTCTGTTGGTCCTAGGAGGCGCCACCCGCCTGGTGGTAGCCCAGTCCCACACGGGGCGCATTGTGATCGGCGGGATGAATGCCGAATTCACGGTCTCCAATCACGAAAAATCGATCGCGTTCTATCACGACGTGCTCGGCCTCACCGCTCCGGCGAGGCGGATCAATCCGGCGCTCCCGGCAGTCGGCCAGTTGACCGGAACCGTTACCGGCGCTGCGCATGTCGCCAGCCTCCCGATCCCCGGTGCAGCTGGCCGGTAGAGCTGGTCGAAACCACCGGCGTCGAGCGGAAGCCTGTCGGCGCGCGACGGCAGGATATCGGAGCGGCCGGTTTGATTCTCTACGTCCGGGATCTTGACGTCACCTTGGACGCGCTCAAGAAAGCGGGCGCCCCCATTCTCACCAGTGGAGGCATGCCCGTAAAAATGCCGGGGCCGAACAAAGGTCGCGCCATCCTCGCCCAGGACCCCGATGGCTTTTTTATTGAGCTGCGTCAGACAGACCCGTTGCCCAAAACGACGGCGCCCGCCACCAGCAATCTCATTGGCGCGAGGATGTCCCTCACTATTGAGGACACCGAGAAGACGGCCCGCTACTGGAAGGACGTCCTGGATTTCGACGTGAAGCCGGCCGCGTCGTTCACGAAAGACAAAGTCGAGCTTCGCCTCAACGGCACTCCCAACGCGCAGATTCGCAAAACCATCGCCATCTATCCGGGCTCGGACGTGACTTTCGAGTTCTTAGAATTTCGGGGCATCGACCGGAAGGCTCTGGCACCGCATACTCAAGATCCTGGCAGCGGCGCGTTTGCACTCTCGTGCGGCGACATGGCGGGTTTCGTGAAGCGGCTCAAAGCTGACGGAGAGACCAAAATCCTGACCGTCGGCAACGATGCCATGAACCAAGGCGCTCGAATCGCGATGTTCTTTCAGGATTTCAATGGATTCATTTTCGAATCGATTCAGCGCCTCGAAAACCCTGCGGCAAAGCGCGAGTAGTCGGCTAAACTACGGCTCGAGATTCGCTAGCAAGTAGGCTGCGTCGCTCGATTGCCGAGCGCGGTGCCGCGAAGGTCGGACCAACAACACTAACACGCCCGCAACCAAACAAGCGCCGGTTAAGTACCAAACTCCGCCGTTATAATTCCCGGCCGCGGTGCTCAATGCGCCGAGCAAGTAGGGGCCAAAGAACCCGCCCAGCCCTCCAAAACAGTTGATCGCGCCAATGCTGGCTGCAGCCGGCGCGCCTTCCAGAAAAGAATGCGGCAGAGCCCAGAAGGCCGGCAATCTTGCATTCAGGCCGATGGCGGCAATCGAGAACATGATCATGCCGGGAACTATCCGCGGACCAGTGAATAGACTTCCGGCCAGGCCAGCGCCGGCCACAATGTAAGCCGCCGCGGTGTGCCAGCGCCGCTCTCCGCTGCGATCGGAGCTCCACGCAACGGCTAGCATCGCCGGCAGAGCGACGAGAAAAGGAATAGCGGCGATCATCCCAACTTCGAAGGTTGAAAAACCTGAAAGCTTTTGAATCAGCTTCGGCAGAAACAGGCCGAACCCATATTGCGCCGCGTTACCCAAGAAATACACCACGGTGAGCAGAACTACGTAAGGATGCCGGAACGCTTGCCAGACACTAATCTTCGGGCCTTGCGCGTGGAGTTGTTTCTCGCGCGCCAGTTCGTTGGCGATCCATTCCTTCTCTTCGGCGGGAAGCCAGTCGGCATCTTGCGGTCGATCGGTAAGATAAAAGATCGTCGCGACTCCGAAAATAACTGCGGGAAATCCTTCCAGGATGAGGAGCCAGCGCCAGCCCGAGAGTCCAAGCCAGTGGATCTGCATCAGCAGCCCGGAGAGAGGCCCTCCGATTAATGCCGCCACGACAGTCGCGGATAGAAAAGTTCCCATTGCTTTGGCCCGGTCCTGATCGCGATACCAATGCGTTAAGTACACGATAAGCCCGGGGAAAAAGCCGGCCTCGGCAACTCCCAACAGAAAGCGAGCCCCAGTAGAATTGCCCCGCAGTGTGGACCAATCCCGTGAGGGCGGCCACAACGCCCCAGGAGATCATAATTCGGGCCGTCCATTTCCGCGCGCTCCAGAGCTCTACGAGCAGTGTTCCTGGAATTTCCAGAAGAACATAGCCGAAAAAGAAGATGCCCGCGCCGAAACCGAATACCTTGTCGGAGAAGCCGAGCTCACGAGTCATGTCGAGGCCGGCGAACCCTATATTGATGCGATCGAGAAAGGCAATGATATAAAGAATGAAAAGGAACGGCAGGAGCCGGCGATTGATACGCTTTCGAGCACGTTCTTCGAGGGTGGTGCCGCTTGACCCGGCCGGCGTCATAGAATGCTACAGCATACCATCAGCGTTTAGCCATGAATCACAAGAGAAGTCATTTCATTCGGCGAATTCAAATCGCTGTGTGCGCGTGCTTGCTGACCGGCTCCTCCAGTCTCCTCTTGGACGCGCAACCGCCCTCGAACGGCCGGTCGAACGCCGTCTCGCTCAGCCTGTACTTCGAAAACGGCAGCATGCCGCCGATCACGTTTTACGGCAACCCGCCGCGGTATCTGAACGAAGCCGACCTGATCTATACGACGTCGCCCCAGACGTTGGACGACGGAATCGAACCGTTGATGCGGTCAGCCCAGTATTCCAAGCTCGATTGGCGCGGCGTGCAGATGGTCGAAGAGGATTGGCGACGTTCCGGCGCCGGCGGCTTCCAACGCCAGCGCTTCTTTAGAAACGCAAACTGGATGAATGCCCGGCAGCGTCTTGTGATCTATGCTGTGGACTCGAGTGGCAAACGCCTCGGCCCGGCGATACGCGCAGAGGCCGGCAGCGACGACCACGCCACGGCCGAAGACGATTTTTTTGTGCGCCGTCTGCTTGCCCGCCAGATCGCCACCGGCTGCAAAAACGAAGGCGATTGCCGCGGCGCGAAGTTCGTGTCCGAGCTATTGGTTCAACTCAGGTACAGCCGGCACGCCGAATCTCAGACCACCATTCTGCCCGCTGAAACCGCGGCGCTCCAACTCGAGTGGAGCCAACTGCCGGGATTGTCGTACCAGGTTGCCGTGAGGCACGCCGCCGGCCGTCTGCCGTATGGCTATGGATTCCAAGTTTCGCTGGACGTGGTGTCGAAGCCGGCGAACCAGCGCTACTTCGTTCCCGGAGAAAACGTAAAGCTGCGAGCGCTGTTTCGTGATGGACAGGGCCGCCCGTTAAACCGCCCGGGCAGGCTGCCGACCTATGGCCAGTTCATGCGAGACGAGAATGAAAGCGGGCTGAGATATTACGACCCGACGCGTGTGAACTCGACTGTGTACTACGCTTTGAAACATCGCGAGGGGAACATTTTGCTGGCTCTTTCCGGCCCAACGGACAAACTTCGGCAAGCCAAAACCCTTTTGGACGGCAAGCATCTGGTGGACCGTGAAACAGTAGTAGCCACGGTAGCGAATGACGGCTACAGCGCCGTGTTTACAGGCATTCCGTCGTTTGCAATTTCGACCGGCGGCCCAGCCCGCTGGAACGATCCGGTTCCCGACACTGTTTCGCTCACGATCCCGGCGGACGCTTTGCCGGGCACGTACATTGCCGCTATCAAGGCGCGCCGCATTTTTGGCGGTGAAGCATTGAATCGCGCCGCCACCACGACGCTCCAGGTTGGAACCCTGGTTCCAACCGCGTTTAAACCAACAACGGGGAATTGCGAAAATTGTCATCAGGGAGCGGCCGGATTCGACCGCATACTGCACGGCGTTACCGATCGGAGCGCCTGCTTCGCCTGCCATATCGCACTCTCGTTTGAAGAAGACAATGCGCTCGACTATCGCGTACACGCGGTTCATAGCCGCTCGCGGCGATTCCCCGCCAACGTGCAGAATTGTTCCACCTGCCACAACTCGACGCCGTCGTCGCCCGCTCGCGGGTTGTTGGCCGGCGCCGGATTTGCGCGAGGCCGGTAAAAGCTTTGCTCAATCGCTGCCCCGGGAATTAGCACGGCTGCGCTTCGCAGTCGCCGCGCACTCAAAGCTGGCCGCATCCTCGGTGCTGCCGGTTCCGCGGTAAACGGCCTGCTCTGGATATCGGCATAGCGGGTGCGAACGAACTGGCTTGCCCTGCTCGATTCTCGACGCCACGATGTGGTCCGGTGCGTTGCCCTTCTCGACCCAGTCTTCGAGCGCGCTCAATAGATCGTGCCCGGCGTCCACCATAGGCGCATCGGAACCGGAACCGCCGAACTGGTTTGCGCCGGGCCCGCCGCCGCAGTGGGCCATGCCCGGAACCATGAAGAGACGATAGAAGTCTTGCGTCTGCGCGTCACCGCCCATGGCCTTTTCGACGGCTTCATATCCGTTGACGGTATTCAGCGGCAGCACGGTAGGATCCAGCCAGCCCTGATAACCGATGATCTTGCCCCCGTGCTCTTTAAAAGGCCTCAGGTTCGTAATGGCGATGTCAAAATCGGGAAAAGCCTTCTGCAAACCCGGGAGAGCGTCCGCAATTCGTAGTGTCAGCGGATCCCAATTCGCATCCCGATAAACCATCTCGCCGATCATGCCGCCCGATCCTGGTATTCCAATGGTCGGTTTTGAACCCGGCATCAAGCCGGGATCGAGCTGCTTTCCGCTCTCATCCCGAAAAGGCGCATAGATTGTCTGAGCCAGTTTGATCTGAGCGGCGCTCAGGCAGTTCGCCCGCCCCGGTGCTTTGCATTGGAGGCTCGCCCAATCGACTTTGCAACTCCTGGGATCTTCAGCCACTCCATCGGCCACTCCGTCGCGCGCGTCACAGGCTTTCACCCCGGCATCGGCTACCAGCTGCCAATCCGCACTCGTCATTTTCACCGACGGATTCTTTAACATCTGGACGCCCTGCCAAAGGATTCGGATCTGCATAATCGACGGCATCGGCGCTGGTGTTCCCGTGATGATCCCGTCATAGTCATTCGGAAATTGCTGCACCTCCTTCATCCCTAGCCGGCCACCACCGGAGCATCCGATGAAATAGGAATACCGCGGCGCCTGGCTGTAGTAGATAGCGATGATCTTTTTCGCTGTGTCCGGCAACAGGTGGTTCGAGCGGTAGCCCAAGTTCACAATGCGTTCCGGGCTCTCCAATATCCAGTGAACATCGGTGATCTTGTGACCCGTATCGGTGCTGGCAACCGCGTAGCCTCGTTCCAGGCCCCGCGCCATGTCGCGAAAGTTTTCTATCCCCGCGTTGCCGCCTTGGCCCGTGCCGAGATATTTGCCGTTCCAATCCGCCGGGGGCGGAAGCCATACCTCAAATCCGATCTCCTTCTCGATAACGCCTTCTATGCGGCAAAAAGGCTTTCTTACGGTAATTGAAGGCCCGGCGCCGCCCGGCAACGACAGCGTCCAAGCGGGTACCGGAGCAATCGCGGTGACGGCGAGTATTCGCGTTTCGGGCAGTTGCAAAAGCTTCAATTGCTCGCAGGAGTTCGCCGCTGCGAGCGGAAGAGATGCGGTCACGAAGACGGGCAAGAACTTCTTGACAAGCTGGAGGCTGGGGCATACCATAAAATGAGTTTACTCAGTATTGTTGGTTCTGTACAGGCTGCAAAAATTGCGAAACGAACCCAGCCGATGTCTGGACTGGCCCGAAAGTTCGTTTTGCGGGAGACGAGCATGACAGCGCAGTTTCGGAGCTTCCATCAAGCCAGCGGGGACGAGGCCGTCAACCGGCGGTCTTTTTTGGGCAGTTCGCTGGCCGCCGGCTACCTCATCGGCGGCGCCTTTGCAGGGATCAGCGCCGCACCCTCGACGGGAGCAACGCCGGGGCCGGTCGCGCAGACGGCTGCCGGGAAAATTCGCGGCTCCCAACAGGGCAAGGCGCTGGTGTTCAAGGGCATTCCCTATGGCGCGTCCACCGAAGATTCGGGCCGCTTCATGCCTCCCAGGAAACCTGATCCCTGGACCGGCGTTCGTGACGCGTTGAATTTCGGGCCTGCGTCACCTCAGCTTTTAGCGAACCTGATACCGGAATCGATGGCGCAGGTGCCGAGTGATGAGGGGAACGGCAACGAGGACTGCCTGCACTTAAGCGTTTGGACCCCAGCCTCCGAGGGAAACGTCCGGTGATGGTCTGGTTCCATGGAGGCGGTTATGCGGCCAGTTCAGCCAGTTGGCCAATGTTCGATGGTGTGAATCTCGCATCCAAGCACGACGTTGTCCTGGTGACTTTGAATCACCGTCTGAACGTGTTCGGTTATTTGTACCTGGCGGAATTGGGCGGAGAAAAGTACGCGAAGTCGAGCAACGTAGGGATGCTGGACTTGATCGCCTCCTTGGAATGGGTGCGCGACAACATATCGAATTTCGGAGGCGACCCAGGTAACGTCACTATCTTCGGCCAATCGGGCGGCGGCGGGAAGGTGAGCACCCTGCTGGCAATGCCCGACGCCAAAGGCTTATTCCACCGAGGCATCGCGATGAGCGGATCGGCTGTGCGCGCAATTCCGGCCGAACGGGCCACCCAGGCCGCCGCTGCCTATATGCAACAACTCGGGCTGAAGTCCGGTCAGGTGGACGAACTCCAAAAGCTTCCGACCGGGAAACTGGTGGATGCTATGCGTGGCATGCGGATGTTTCAGCTTGGCCCGGTAGTTGATGGAAAAAGTTTGCCTCGCCATCCCTTCGATCCGGCTGCGCCCGAGATTTCAGCGGACGTTCCGCTCATGATTGGCTCCCTGGAAACGGAAGTGACCTGGAGCAATACCATCAAACTGGACCCGCTCGACGACGCCGCCCTCCACAATCGCGTTCGCGATACCGTGAAAGTTGACGATGCAGCCGTTGACAAGTTGATCGAAGTTTACAAGAAGGGCCGGCCCAAGGCGAGCAACCTGGATCTGGCTCTCATAATCGCCACGGATTTTTCCAATTTCCGCACCGGGACCGATGTGGAGGCCGACCGCAAGGCGATGCAGAAGGCGCCGGTCTACAAGTATTACTTCCAATGGTATTCGCCGGTGCGTGGGGGAAAGCTGCGCGCTTTTCACACCCTGGACATTCCGTTTGCATTCGATAGCGTGGAATTAGCGCCCACCATGGTCGGCAACGGTCCTGAAGCTCAGCCGCTTGCCAATAAGGTGAGCGGCGCCTATGTCGCCTTTGCCCGCTCGGGCAATCCGAATCATAAAGGGATTCCAAACTGGGCGCCGTTTACGGTGGATCAGCGCGCGACCATGATTTTCAACAACGAGTGCAGGGCTGTAAATGATCCATATCGTGAGGAGCGCCTCCTTCGTACATCACTTCAGGCCCCGGAGACCACCGCGTAGACGATTTCCCACTTCGTTAAAAGGAGGAACATGAAAGGTCCGATGGCGGCGCACAATCTACATGCGTTTGTTCTCGTCCAGATGTTGCTGCTTGCGCCCTTCGGGTCCTATGCGCAAACGGGAAACGCCGGTGGAAGAGGAGCTTGCCCCTCCCAAGGCACCCAAGGCAGCCGCACCGGTCGATCTCACGGGTCAATGGGTAAGTATCGTGACCGAGGATTGGCGCTACCGCATGATTAGGCCCGCCAAGGGCGACTACGCCAGCGTTCCGCTCAACCCGGCCGGCCGAAAATTCGCCGATTCCTGGGATCCCGCCAAGGACGAAGCCGCCGGAGAAGCATGCAAGGCCTACGGCGCCGCAGGTGTCATGCGTATTCCGGGGCGCGTCCGTATTTCGTGGCTTGACGACGAGACTCTCAAGGTGGAAACGGACGCCGGCGAGCAGACCCGTCTCTTTTATTTCAAAGAACCGAAATCGGAGGGGGGCGATTGGCAAGGTGTATCGCAAGCTTCCTGGGAAAGTCTGGGCGGAGGGCGTGGAGGTCCCAAGCTTACCGGGTCCTTGAAAGTGGTTACGACGAAAATGAAGCCGGGGTATTTGCGCAAGAACGGCGTTCCCTATAGCGACAAAACTGTGCTCACCGAGTACTACGATCGGACCAAGGAAGCCGATGGCGACAGTTGGTTAGTGGTTACTACCATTGTTGACGATCCAATGTACCTGAACCAGCCGTTTATCACCAGCACCCATTTTCGAAAAGAGGAAGACCAGTCACGCTGGAATCCCACGTCCTGTTCGGTCAAGTAAGCAGGGCTGTGTTTCATTCAGGTGCGTCCACTCGATTTACGGTGAGCGGACACACCTTGACAAACGGCGTGCATCACAAATAAAATGAGCTTACTCATATTTGTGCCGACGGCCGAACTGATTCGCGAGCGACTTTACGTTCCGATTATGGCTCTCCCATTTAAATGCCTTGGAAAACTGCCGCAAAACGCGCCGCTCGCGACGAACCCGGCGCTTACTGGGGCGGAGCGCTGATGTCGTTTTCCGGCGCGGACTTCTTAGAAATCGACCAACTTCTGAGCGAAGAAGAACTGCTCGCCCGGCGGACGGCCCGGGATTTTGTCGACGAGCAGGTCATTCCCATCATCGAGAAACACAATCGGGAAGCGACCTTCCCCCTTGAGTTAATCTCCGAACTCGGCGAATTAGGATTTTTTGGGGCTAACTTGAAGGGCTACGGTTGCGCCGAGATTTCCAACGTAGCCTACGGGCTGGTAATGCAGGAACTTGAGCGCGGCGACTCCGGCCTCCGCAGCTTCGTCTCGGTACAGAGCGCGCTCGTGATGTATCCCATTTACACCTACGGCTCCCCGGAGCAAAAGGACCAATGGTTGCCGCGATTGCAAAGCGGGCAAGCGATCGGGTGTTTCGGCTTAACCGAGCCGCAATTCGGCTCCAACCCGAGCGCTATGCTGACGCGCGCGGTGCGCCGCGGAAATTGCTACGTGCTCAACGGTGAAAAGATGTGGATCACCAACGGATCGGTGGCCGACGTCGCCGTGGTATGGGCGAAGTGCGAAGACGACCGGATTCGCGGCTTCCTGGTCGAGAAGGGCGTCAAGGGATTTAGCGCCTGGGACGTTCATGGCAAGCTGTCGCTGCGCGCGTCGATCACATCCGGGCTGGTGTTCAACGATTGCGAGATTCCTGCGGAAAACGTTCTGCCTGGCGTCGACGGCCTGAAAGGCCCGCTTACCTGCCTAACGCAGGCGCGCTATGGCATCGGATGGGGTGCAATTGGCGCCGCCATGGCCTGCTACGACACGGCGCTGCAGTACGCGAAGACCCGCCGGCAGTTTCAAAATAAGCCCATCGCCTCGCACCAGCTTGTTCAGGACAAACTGGTGTTCATGATTACTGAAATTTCAAAGGCCCAACTGCTGGCGTTGCACATCGGACGCCTGAAGGATGAAGGACGCCTTGACCCCACCCACATCTCGATGTTGAAGATGAACAATGTCTGGATGGCCATGGAAACCGCCCGGAAGGCGCGCGATATTCTGGGGGCGAACGGCATTGTCGACGATTACTGCCTGATGCGCCACATGAATAACCTCGAGTCGGTTTACACTTACGAGGGAACTCACGACATTCACCGGCTGATCATCGGGGAGCGCATCACCGGCATCCCTGGCTACTTTTAAAGGAAACCACGTGTACCCTGCAGCATTTCGATATCACCGGGCGGCCACGTTAGAAGAAGCCGCTTCGGTTTTGAGCGAATGGGGTGAAGAGGCCAAGGCCTTGGCGGGAGGCCAGAGTCTGATCCCGCTCATGAAGCTCCGCTTCGCGCGTCCATTAGGTCTGGTGGATCTGAACTTTATACCGGGCCTCTCCGGCATCGAAAAGACCGACGGCGCGATCCGGATCGGCGCATTGGCCAGGCATGCCGAGATTGCGGATTCCGAGCTAGTGGCGACGATCCCGATCTTACACGACTGTGCCGCGGGCATTGCCGACGTGCAAGTCCGCAACCGCGGAACTATCGGCGGTTCTGTGGCCGAGGCGGACCCGTCCGGCGATTGGGGTCCGGTGCTGCTTGCGCTCTCGACCGAAGTCCACGCCGTAGGCCCGAAGGGATCGCGCAAGATTGCGTTGCCGGATTTTTTTAAAGATGCTTACACCACCGCGCTGGCAGGGGCGGAGTTGCTCAGTCAGGTGGTCGTCCAAGTGCCGCCGCCAAAATCCGGTGGCGCCTATGTGGCCTTCAAGCGATCCGCGCCGGTTTACGCGAGCGCGAGTGCCGCGGTTCAACTGAACATGTCGGATCGCGACACCTGTGCGCAGGCGCGAGTTTTCTTGGGATGTGTCGGACTTTTGCCGGTGCGCGCCCAAACCGCCGAGAGCCGCCTGGAAGGGCAACCGGTAAGCGACGCGAGCATTGAAGCCGCGGCGGAAGCAGCTATGCAGGCAGCCGAGCCGCAGTCCGACATGCGTGGTTCGGCGGAATACAAGAAAGTGCTTGTGAAACATTTGGTAAAGCGTGCGATTGAAATCGCGCTGCGGCGCAGCCGCGGTGAGCAGGTAAAGGTGAGTCATGAATACATCGGCCGATGAACGCGTCGAAGTGTGCGTGACCGTCAATGGACGGGAACGGCATTGCCGGGTAGAGCCGCGGCAATTACTGGTGGAGCTGCTGCGCGAAACCTTGGATCTGACGGGAACGCATATCGGCTGCGACACCAGCTACTGCGGAGCTTGCACGGTGTTGTTGAACGGGGCGACCGTAAAGTCGTGCACGGTATTTTCGGTGCAAGCTCACAACGGTGAAATCATGACTGTCGAAGGTCTCAACCGCGACGGGAAGCTGCACCCGATTCAGCAAGCCTTCGCCGGGGCGCACGGGCTGCAATGCGGCTATTGCACCCCGGGGCTGCTGATGTCGACATATTATTTGCTGTCGAAGAATCCCAAACCCACGCGCGACGAGATCCGGAAGGGGATCGCGGGCAATACCTGCCGTTGCACCGGATATCAGAACGTGTTGAAAGCGATCGAGCTTGCGGCGGCCTCGGCCGGGGAGAAGCAATAGCATGCACATGGATTTCTCGGGCGACTTCACTGTGAACAAGTCGGATCAGGAAGTATATGCGTTCCTGACCGATCCCGAGCGGTTCTGCCCCGTCCTGCCCGACTACAAATCGATGCAGAAGGAGGACGACACCCATTTCACGGTGGTTCTGAGCGTCGGCATTTCGCATATCCGCGGCGACGCGAAGGTGAGGATGAAGCTGGCTGAGGCGCAGCGGCCGGTTCGCGCTGTTTATGAAGGCAAGGGAGACGTGGTCGGTGGAATGGCCACTCTGACGGCCGGCTTCGATCTCGAGCCGCAAGGAGCGGCCACCAAGGTCATGTGGAAGGGCGAGGCGCAAGTGGTGGGGCGCGTCGCATCTCTGGCCGGCGGCTTGCTGGAACCCCTGGCGAAAAAGAATCTCATGAAGTTGATCGATGGATTGCAGGCCGCGTTGTCGGACGAGCCGACTCAGCAGGTTTCCGCGTAGCTAGGAGAACACGTTGTTGAGCCAAGAAGATCAAGCAGCTGTGAAAAGCCTCGAAAAGCCGCCGCCCGAGGGAGGCAACAAATGGGTGGGCAAATCCATTCAGCGCCTCGAAGAAACCCGGCTCGTGCAGGGCCAAGGCATGTTTGTAGATGACTACAAAATGGAGGGCATGCTGTATGTGAAGATCGTCCGCTCGCCCTACGCCCACGCGAAAATCGAACGCTTGGATGTGTCGAAAGCCGCCGCTGCTCCGGGTGTGATTTGTACGCTCACCGGGCGCGAGGTAGCTGAGCTGTCGCAGCCGTTTCCGGAGATCGGACCCGGTGTGGGTCAGAAAATTGTCGACTACGCCATGGCTGTCGACACAGTCCGGTATCAAGGCGAACCCGTGGCGGCCGTGGTTGCTGAATCTCGAGCTGCGGCCGAAGATGCGTCCGAATTGGTAGAGGTGGAATATGAGCCTCTCGATCCGGTCATGACCGCTGAAGATGCATTGAAGGATAATCCCGTCTTGCACCAAGGCGCGGCGACCAACAAGATCTGGCAGGACATCTTTGAGTATGGCGACGTTGATAAAGCCTTTCAGGAGGCCGCGCACGTAGTTGAGATCGACCGCTTGCACTTTCACCGCTTCTCCAGCACGCCGCTCGAATGCAACGCCGTCATCGCGCAATGGTTCCCCAAGGAAAAACGCATTCAGTACTCCTGCAATAATTCCTTCCCCGCTTTCGCCGCTCAATTCCTTGCGCCCGCGCTCGGCGTGCGCATCGATCAAATCAATATGAAGAGCTACGACATAGGCGGTGGTTTTGGAATCAAGATCACCAACTATCCGTACATGGCTCTGTGCGCCCTTGCCTCGCGCAAGACCGGCGGACGTCCCGTGAAATGGATCGAAACGCGCACCGAGCACATGCAGGCCAGCGCACATGGCAATGAGCGAACGTTTTACGGCACGCGCGTGGCTTTGGACGAAAACGGCGTCGTCACGGCTATCGAATCGAGGCACGTGGACGATTGCGGTGCATACCCGCGCTACGAACCGCTCGGCTGCGTCATCTGGACCCAGGTTCTTCCCGGCGTATACCGCCTCCAGAACATGCGGATCGACTTTTCGCAGGTTGTGACGAATAAGTGCCCGGTTGGTCCCAATCGCGGATATTCGCGCATGCAGCAATTGTGGTTCATGGAGCGAGTGATCGATCTGTGCGGGCACGCGCTCGGGATTCCGGCCGACACTATGCGGCTTCGGAATTATATTCAGCCGGATGAGTTCCCCTATACCACTCCGAACGGTTGCATTTACGACTCTGGCAATTATCCCAAGATGTTAGAAATGGCGAAGAGCCTGGTGGGTTGGGACGCCTGGAAGGAAAAGCAAAAGAGTGCGGCCGCGGAAGGACGACTGATCGGCATTGGGATCGGCACTACCCTGGATTCCGGCACCAACAATTTCGGCCAGGCGCGCATCGTCAACCCGCATGCGCCGTTTTCGGGCCAATCCAAGGCGGCGAACGTCAAGCTGGACATTTACGGTGAGGTGGTCGTCAGCCTGGGTTCCGTTCCGCAAGGCCAGGGACACGAGACCACAGCCGCGCAAGTGGTGGCCGAGGTGCTCTGCATATCACCGGACCTTGTGAACGTGAAACCGGGCTTCGACAGCGAGCACAACGTCTATACCGGCCACACCGGAACATACGCCAGCCAGTTTGTCGTAACAGGATTATCGGCGCTGCATGGCGCAGCCACGATGTTGAAGGCTGAAATGAGCCGGTTGGCGGCGTTCGTGTTGAAAGCGAATGAAGAAGATCTCGAGTTCAGCATCGGTTCGCAAGGGCCGCAGGTAGCGGTCAAAAATACCGACAAATTTATTAACTATTGGGGCTTGGCGAATCTGGTGAATCTGAACAACGCCGAGCTGCCGCAGTCATTTGAAAATCTGACACTCAACTGTCGTTACGTCTACAAAGCACCCTTTGAGGTTCCCGACATAAAGCGAAAATATGGAAACCTGACGCTGACCTATTCCGCGCAATTGCATTTGGCGGTGGTGGAAATTGATCGAGACACCTTTCAGCCGAAGATTCTGTCGTATGCCTGCGTGGAAGATTGCGGTCGCACGATCAATCCGATGATTGTCGAAGGGCAAGTGCACGGCGCGGCGGCGCATGGGATTGGCGCCGCAATCATGGAGGACTGCCGCTACGACTCGGGAGGAGACATGTTGGCGAGCACTTTCAGCGATTACACGCCCATCACGGCAATGAACATGCCCGACCTGCTCTACGGTCACCTGGAGTCGCCCTCGCCGTTCTCTTACAACGGCGCCAAAGGCATGGGGGAAGGCGGCGCGGCCCCATTACATACGATTTGTGCAGCGCTGCAGGATGCCTTGAATTCCAAAGGCATTGTCGTTTCCGATTCCCATAATACCGGCGACAGTATCTTTCAAGCGTTGAACAATGTGAGCAGTGGAGCGGCGCGTCCCGCAGTGCGTGCGCAACATCGGGGCTCCACGGGTTAACAGTCTGGAAATTCTGGGAAAAGGTTCAGGAGTATAGGAAGTGCCCAAGCGGGTTTGCATCGTTGGCGTCGGCGCGATCGGCAGTTTATATGCTGCCTATCTGGCGCGCGTAGCGGAGGTCTATGCCTTCGTGCGGCGCGAGGACCACGCGCACGCCATCAATGAACATGGACTCCGCGTGACCGGCAAGGACCAATTCGTCTCCCATCCTCGAGCCGCCACCTCACCGCGCGAAATTCCGGAATGCGATCTCGGCATCGTCTGCACGAAAGCGACTCAGACTGAAGAAGCCATCCAGCCGCTCAAAGCGCATTTCCCCCAGGGCGCTGTTCTATCCGCCCAGAACGGCCTCGGCGGGGAGCAGATCATCGCACGCCATGTCCACGGCTACATCATGCGCGGCACTACCTTCATGAGCGGAACGCGGCATAGCGACACGCACGTGCAGTTGGAGTTGGACCGTCCTATTTGGATGGGCCCGTATGAGCCTTCCGGCACGCCGTTTGCGTTGGTCCAAGAAGCCGCCGACCTGATCGTCGCTTCCGGCCTCAAGGCCGAGCCCCTCGAAGACGCCAAGCCGGCGCAATGGTCGAAAGTAATATTTAATGCGTCGGTCAACTCTGTCTCCGCCCTGACCGGCTTGCCGCATTGCCGGCAGTTCGCGGCCGAGGACCAGTTTTCCGATCTGGGATTCCTGCTGCACGAGCTCATTGAGGAAGGCAAGCTCGTAGCGGAAGGTCTCGGCATAAAACTGAAAGACGACCCCTGGGAGATGAACCAAATCGGCGCGCAGACAGACCATCCTCCATCCATGCTCTACGACGTCCAGCATCAGCTGCCGACTGAAGCCGATTTCCTCGGCGGCGCAATCGCTCGCGAGGCCAGCCGACACGGGTTGAGCGCGCCCCTTCATACCGCACTCTACCGTTTGATCAAAGGCAAAGAGCTGTCCTGGCGCTGGACCAAGACGAAACATGCGGCGGTTCCAGCCGACCGAGGCGTGCAATGAGTTATCCGCTGGACCAGGAGAAGTGGAATCGCGTTCGCGACATGATGGCCGCGCACGATCTGGACGCCCTGGTCGTGCGAGCGCCGGACAACATTCTTTATCTCACCAATTATTGGACGATGAAGGGCTACGATATCGCGATTTTCCCGCGAGAAGGGGATCCCACCCTGATCGTCGTTGAGCCGCAGTTTCGAGAAGCTCAGCGCACCGCGTGGAACCAGGACGTGCGGTTCTTCCGGTTCTACCACCCGACCGATCCTCGCCCGCCCATGTTCCGGTCGCTCGAGCAGTGCCTGGACGTGCTTCGCGAAAAGAAGCTGACCCGCCGCGTGGGAGTCGAGTTGTCGCAGTTGGCCCAAATCTGCGATCGCATGGTGGGTGAGCCGAGTCTTTACACGCAAGGTTACTTCGATGCATTTCGCGGCGTAGCGGAACAAGTTGTGGACGCAACCCCGCTGATTGCCGACGTACGCGCCATCAAAACGCCGCAAGAGATCGAGCGAATGAAACTGGCCAACGAACTGGCTGCCATCGGAATGGAGTTTGCCAGGAAAGAGATCCGGCCGGGAATGAAGGAGAGCGATGTGGCCGCCATGATCGAAGGTCACATTCACGCTGTCGGAGTCGGCTATAAGGGCAAAGTCGAAATGGCCCGCGCCTTCACATTGGTGTGGTCGGGCAAGGGGATCGCAACCTTTACGGCCACCAGCCACCGCCCCATTCAGGAGAATGAACCGACCCTGGTCGAAATCTGGGTGTGCGCCGACGGCTATTGGACCGATCTGACCAAGAACCTCTGCCCCGGAAAATTGACCGCTGAATACAACCAGCTCCTCGACCAGTTGCTCAAAATATTCAACGATGCCGTGGCGCACTCCAAAGCGGGCGCCAGCTTGGCCGAGTTGGACCGGATTATCCGCCGGGGAATCGACGCTGCCGGTTATATCGGGCAGCCTTCGCATCCCGTCGCTCACGGCGTGGGCGCTCGCGCGCACGAACCGCCTTGGGCGCATCAGGCCGCGCCCGGCCTCATGAAGGAGGGCATGGTGCTTGCTATCGAGCCCGGCATCTACTGGCCCGACGGCGGTGGTCTGCGGCTGGAAGATAATTTTTTGATCACCGCGGACGGAAGGGAAAAACTGTGCTCTTATCCCGACGATTTTCGTTATTGAAACAGGAGATTCATGATTAACGCTGCTGAAACCGCCACGCTCAAGCCCGGCCTGGCTGAAGCCATCCTTTCTGAAATAAGCGAGGAAGAGATCGTCAAGATGGCCCGCGATGTCATCGAAATTCCCAGCCCCACGGGCGAAGAGCTGGAGATGGGCAGGTATATGCGCGCCGCCCTGGAAGAGGCCGGCATGCGTGTCACTTGTCAGGAGGTGGAACCTGGGCGTTCCAACGTCGTCGGTGTATGGCAGGGAGCGGGCAACGGCAAGAGCCTGATGTTCAACGGCCACATGGACACTTCCAATTCCGGTCGCGAGGAGTACCTCACCGGGCTCGGATACAAGCCCAAGGCCGTGCTCCGCAACGGATATATTTATGGCCTGGGCATCTATAACATGAAGGGCGCCCTGGTCTGCTACACGCAGGCCGTGAAGGCGCTGCGCCGCCTCGGCGTCAAACTGAACGGCGACCTGATGATCGCTGCCGTGACCGGCGAAATTGAGAAGACCCAGGTGGGCGACGAGTTCTCAGGAAGGGAATATCGCGGCTACGGAGTAGGCACGCATTACTTGGTGAATCACGGAGTTGTGCCCGACATGTGCATTCTCGGCGAACCCACCGACATGCAGGTGGTGCTGGGCCACTACGGATCCATGTGGGTCCGCTTCACCGTGCATGGTCTTTACGTGCACACCGCGTTTAGCCAGAAACGCCAACGCGAAACATCGGTTAGCCGCATGCAGGATGTGCTTGCCGCTATTCAGGAATGGGTCCCCACCTGGG
This sequence comes from Bryobacterales bacterium, assembly GCA_963732175.1. GTDB lineage: Bacteria > Acidobacteriota > Terriglobia > Bryobacterales > Bryobacteraceae > Palsa-89. The sequence continues at coordinate 194,242 of CAVSYF010000014.1, forward strand.
AATCCCACAGCGCTTATCGCGGACAGAAGGGGATCGTAAACATCGGCTGCGTTCGCGCCGGCCAGCCCTGGCGTACCAGCAGAACGCCGGAGAATGCCGAAATCTGTCTGGACCTCCGGGTGCCGCCTACGCTTCCACTCCAGCAAGCCCGGAGCATTGTGAAGGATTTCTTTTTAGATCTGCTCGACCGCTTTCCCGATTACGGACTCGAGTTTGAAACCTACGTTTCTGTGCCGGGCGCCCAGATCGATGAAAAACACGAATTAGTGAAGACCATCGAAATGATGCACACCAAGGTGATGGGGACGCCGCCGGTGCATGGCTGTGTGCAGTGGTGTTCGGATGCTTCCGTGATGACGCGATTCGGAATCGAGACGTTGAATTATGGACCTTCCAGTGGCGAGCGGGATCCGGAAGGCGAGAAGGTCGCGATCGAGACGCTAACCCGCATCACGAAAATTTACGCGCTGGCCGCAGCGGAGATCTGCGGCGCGTTCTGAAATTAGACATGCTTACAACCACCACACGCCAAGCAGTTCCTGTATCGGCCGGAGAACTGGAGCGAAGATACCGCAATATTCGCATGGCCATGGCCGAGGAACACCTGGACGCGCTCGTCGTCTGCGGAAGCGAATACACCGGTTTTGAAGGCGCCGTACGTTACGTCTCCGATTTCGAGATCGTGCACCGCTATGTCTATGTGTTGATCCCCTTGGACGGCGACCCGGTCATGGTTTTCCCGCGCGAGGCGCGCTGGATCGGCGACAAGAAAAAATCCTTGGTTAAGGATCAGGTCTGGCCGGATTTGCCGGGCCAGTGGCTGCGTGAACGCGCCGAAGCCGCCAAATGGAAGCGGCTGGGCGTTTACGGTTTGAACTATGTCATGAACGTGAGGGATTACCGCGCCTTGGCGGCCGGCGCCTCTTACGAGCTCGTATCTTTTGACGAACGTTTCGATAAGGCCCGCGCTGTCAAATCGCAGGAAGAATTGGCAGCCGTGCGCGACAGCGTGGAGATCATCGAGGATGGCTTTTGGGCGATGATCGAAGGCTACGCCCCCGGCAAAACCGAAGCGGAAATCATGGCCCCGGCCGTGGAGCGATTCTTCGCCGGCGGAGCTGGTCTCCGAATGATGAACATCGTCCTTTCGGGCACAAAAGGCGAAGCCGAGGCCCACTTTAAAGTCCCCGGCCATCGGGTAGTGAACGCCGACGACCTTTTGCTCTACTCCCTCGAGATAACCGGTGCGGGCGGTTACTGGGTCGAGATCTCCAGAGCCCTAATTCAAGGGAAACCCAGCAAGCGAACCGCGGAAATGGGCGCAATCTATGCCGACGCGCTGGAGGCCGCCCGGCTCAAAATGCGCGAAGGCGAACTGACCAGTGCGGTGCACCGCGCCTGTGCCGAGATCTTCGAAAAACACGGCTTTGGGCTGGGCCACCTCTCCGGCCATTCGATCGGTCTCACCATGATCGAATACCCCGCTATCGGCGCGAACACTCACGTGGAGCTGCGCGAAAACATGATCTTCAGTTTGCATCCCCAGGTGATCGACTCCGACGGGCAGGTCTGTTTGTACACGCAGGACACCTACCGCGTCGGTAAGTCCGAAGGGGAAAATCTCGGGAATCTGCCCTGGAAATTCTACAACGGCTCTGAGCGGCGGAGCGTGGGAATCGCATGAAGGTTTGCGTGGTCGGGTGCGGAGCCGTGGGCAGTATCTTTGCGGCGCATTTAGCTCGAGCCGGCGAAGCTGAGGTGTACGCATTCGATGTGGCCAAGGAGCACGTGGACGCGATCTGCAGGCATGGCTTGCGGCTTTCCGGCGCGGCGGAATTCACGGCTCCAGTGAAAGCTTCGGCCGATGCGCGGGAATTGCCCGCCTGCGACTTCGGTATTGTCGCCACCAAAAGTACCCATACCCGCGCCGCCATCGAAAAGACCGCTCATCTCTTTCCGGAAGGTAGCGCGGTTTGCTCGGTGCAAAACGGCGTCGGCAATGAGGAAATTCTGGCCGAACACGTCGGCTATGTGATCCGGGGCACCACCTTCCCCGCTGGCCACATCATCGCGCCGGGACACGTCGGCTACGACATCCAAGGCGACACCTGGATCGGCCCGTTCGAACCGACCGCCACTCCAATGTCGCTGGTAAACGATTTGGCCGGCCTGCTGAATCGCGCCGGATTAAGCGTGATTCCGTTAGAAGATGCGCGCGGCGCGCAGTGGACCAAGCTAATTTTCAATGCTTCCACGAACCCCGTCGGTGCGCTGACGCTGCTGCATCATGGAGCCGCAACGCGCCTGCCCGCCACCGGCGAGTTATTCGACGACCTGATCTCGGAGGGAATGGCCGTAGCCGCGGCCTTGGGTATCGCGCTGCATGGCGACCCGCGTCAGTTGGTGCAAAAGGGCGCTGCGGCTCCCGGTAAGCACAAGGCCAGCATGCTCCAGGATGTCCTGGCCAAGCGCCAGACCGAAGTGGATTTCATGAACGGCGCGATCGTCAAATGGGGCGAAAAGCATGGAGTCCAAACTCCGCTGAACAAAACAATGTGGGCTTTGATCAAAGGCCTGGAGCATTCCTGGACAAATCCCTAAATAAAAGACAAATTCCTCGCATGGAGATGGCATGAGCGTTCCTTTTCGTATTGGTGTTCTTCAATTGAGCATGGAGCCGGTGGCTGAAACATTGGCGATGGCGCAAGCTTGCGATGCGGCCGGTTTCGACAGCTTCTGGCTCGCCGAGGCTTACCCCTGGTGGCGCAAGCATTCCATGGAAGCTCGTTCGTCCACTTCCATTACTGCGATCGTGGCTCATCAGACCAAGCGGATCGCGGTGGGCTGGGGTATCATTTCCCCCTATACTCGTCACCCCGTTCAGATCGCCATGGAGGCGCGCGTTCTCCAGGACGTCGCCGGTGAAGGCCGGTTTCTGCTCGGCCTGGGCGCTTCAAAAATCTTCATGAAAGAAATTGGCGAGGGCGAGAAGGGCAAGGAAGTCGGCCCCGCCGTCGTCATGCGGGAGAGCCTGGAGATCATTCAGGCTATGCTCGCGGGCGAGGAAGTGAAGTACGAAGGCAAGGCGTTTTCAGCCTTCGCTCCTCCGCTCAAACAGGATGCCCACGCCGCGCGCTGGCGCGTTCCCATGTACGTGGGCGCCACCGGACCGATTCTGCAAGCGGTGGCCGGCTCCCACTCCGATGGCTTGCTGACAGCCAGCATCACGACCCCGGCGTTCCTCAAGCTTGCGCGAGTAAAGATGGAAGAGGGCGGCCGCAAGGCCGGCAAGGACCCGAAATCGCTCGATTTGGGTGGCGTCATCGTTGGCAGCGTGGGCGAAGATCCCAAGACCGCGCGCGAAGGCGCCCGCGAAATGGCTGCGATGTACCTGGCCAACAAGGTGCAAAATATTCGCGGCTCCGCCGACACGCTGCTGGAGTGCGCCGGGTTGAGCTTCGATGAGATCCGGCCGATCGCCGAAGGCATGGAGCAGGGTGGCCGGAAAGCCGCCGCTCGCGCCGTCAGCGATGTGATTCTCGATAAGGTCTGCCCGATCGCCGGTACGCCCAAGCAGTGCATTGAACGCCTGGAGGAATACCGCGCGGCCGGCTGCACCCACATCCTGCTGGAACTTTGGGGCGATGACCGCCTCGAACAGGCGCGGCTGTTCGGCGAAAAGGTCTTGCCGCATTTTCACAAGCAGCAGGCCAGTGGCAGATCCTGATTGCGAACGTCGCCGCGCGTGCGATTTCGCGCCCTACTGCCGCTCAAAAATCTGAGTGCTCGCGTACTGAATATTGTTTAAGGTTCCTTTGGTTGTGATCGTGAGAGTCTTGTTGTCCGGCGACAATGACATGGTCGCGGCTTCAACCGCCTGCCCGTGGATTTTGCCGGTGCGCTCCACCGTTGATGCATTCAGGCGCTTCAGGGCAACGGTGTCCAGCGCCGAACCGGAGATGGGAACGTCCTTGCTGTCGTAGCCGGCCGTGAAGTCGACGAAACTTGCGTGACCGTCTTGAGCAGTGGTTTTTTGGGAGACGCTGATCGCGTTGCCTTTCGCTTCGACGATGAGCGTCCGGCTCTGCATGGTGTTATCGGGCTGAAAGTCAGACTTCCCGCGATCTAGTTCCCATGTGCCCAGGAGCGGGTCCTTGCTCTGCGCGAATGCGGTCAGCACAAGGGCCAAAATGAAAGCGCTGATTGAGTATCTTCGGAGCATACCGATATGTAACCTTCTACAACAAGTCGCCGGCCAGGGTCAAGTAAAACTGCGTTGGCACGAAAAAAGAACGTGTCAAACCGTCGCGCTGTCTTGACAAGAGCGGTTTCGAAACTTAAAATTGAGTTCACTCAGTATTCTTACGGGCTGCACGACCGGCCGGTGTGCCCGCGAGGATCAGCGGTTCGTGGAGGAAGCATGTTCGCAAGGCGCATCCCGGGGCTAGTAGCCGCAGTCGCTGTAATTTCCCTGCTGCCTATGAGTTTGCACGCTCAGGGCAGCGACGCGAGCGGCAGCCCCCCGAAAAATACGGCGAAGGCAAAAGCGCCGACCGACTTTACGGGTCAGTGGATCAGCGTGGTCAGCGAAGATTGGCGATATCGCATGATTCTGCCGAAAAAAGGCGACTTCGGCGGCGTTCCGGTGAGCAGCGCGGGCCGCAAAATGGCCAATGGCTGGGATCCGTCGAAAGACGAAGCGGCCGGTGAACAATGCCGCAGCTACGGCGCCGCAGGCGTGATGCGCAATCCCGGGCGGATTCGGATTTCCTGGGCCGACGACGAAACTCTGAAGATCGAAACCGAAGCCGGGACTCAGACGCGGCTGCTCTACTTCAAGGATCCAAAGACGCCCGGGGGCGACTGGCAAGGAAGATCCCAGGCAACTTGGGAAACCCGGAACACGCGCGCCGGAACCGGCGGCCCGAACTTTGGCGGGGGCGGCGGCGAAATCGTCAACCGAACCATCGCCCTCAGCGGCGGTCTGGAGGTGGTCACCACTAACTTGAAGCCCGGTTATTTGCGCAAGAACGGCGTGCCGTACAGCGACAAAACCGTTTTGACGGAGTACTACGATCGTGTCGAGGAGCCGAACGGAGACAGCTGGCTCGTGGTGCAAACGATAGTCGACGATCCGGTGGATCTCGCCGAGGAATTCATCACCAGTTCGCATTTCAAAAAACAAAACGATCAATCCGGATGGAACCCCACGCCGTGCTCATCCCGGTGAACCGTGATCTCTTCAAGGAGAACCGCTATGAGTGAGTTCAGCAGCCTTAGATTTCTCAGCGTCGCTTCATTCGTTCTGGTATCCGTGCTTTCGAGCGGTCCCTTGTTCGCCCAAGTGGATCTGAGCGGATACTGGGCGGTCCGGATTCAAGAAGACCAGCCCTGGCGCGGGCCCGGCTCGGACTTGGGCGAGTATCAAGGGATTCCGCTCAGCGCGGCCGGCCGCCTGAGGGCCGAAAGTTGGAATGCGTCCATCAATACGCTGCCGGAAAAGCAATGTAATCCGCTCCCCGCCGACGACTTTACCGACATCGGCGCGGTGCGCATCTGGCCGGAGATCGATCCAGCCACACAGCAGGTGATCGCTTGGCATGAGTACACGGAATGGCAGGCGCAGGAGCGCGTCATTTGGATGGACGGCCGGCCCCATCCGTCCGAGTATGCTCCGCATACCTGGCAGGGCTTCTCCACGGGCAAATGGGATCACGATGTATTGACGATTACGACCACTCATTTGAAGACGGCGCCGTACGAGCGAGTCGGTCTGTATCGCAGCGACCTCGGCACGCTTCGCGAGCACTGGATCCGGCACGGGGATCACATCACTTTCATGGTCTTCATCTCTGACCCGGTGTATCTCACCGAGCCGTTCGTGCGCACCCGCGACTACATTCTGAACCCCAATCAGCAGCTCCGAGGTTACGCGTGCACACCCACCGCCGAGATAGCCAATCGTGCAGAGGGCTACGTACCGCACTACCTGCCCGGAAAGAATCCGTTTTTAATGAGCGCTAAACGGTTCGGGGTTCCTGAAGCAGCCATTGGCGGCGGAGCGGCAACCATGTATCCCGACTTCGAGTCAAAGCTGGCCGATCCCAAATTCGCTTCCACTTCGCTCCCGGTGCCAGTGCCGGCGATTCAACCGGCTGTTCCCAATCAGGCGGTTCCCTCCGACTTCGAGAAGGTGACCATCACCACGCTTCCCGTACAGGGAAACGTTTACCTGGTCGCCGGAGCCGGCAGTAATGTCACGGTGCAAGTGGGCGACGATTCCGTGCTGGTGGTGGACACCTCGTATGCGCCGCTTAGCGCGAAGATACTCGCCGCGATCAAGCAGATATCGAATAAGCCGATCCGCTATGTCATCAACACCAGTTTCGATCCGGATCACACTGGCGGCAATGCCCAAATTTCGGCGGCCGGTAATCAAATCGGCGGGCGCGATCCGGCAGGCGGCGACAAGCCGCCCGGCGCGTCCATCATCGCCGAAGAACACGTGCTCAAACGCATGAGTGCGCCAACCGGCGTCAAGTCGTCGGTGCCGTTTGAGGCTTGGCCCACGGACACCTACGCTACGCCGGATTATGAGTCTTCAACGGTGAAGGGATTCAGATCATCCACGAACCGGCTGCTCACACCGACGGAGACAGTATCGTATTCTTCCGCCGATCCGACGTGATCAGCACAGGCGACGTATTCTCCGCGGTGACTTACCCGGTGATCGACCGGAAAAACGGCGGCAGCATCAACGGAATTATCGCTGGGTTGAACCACCTGATCAAGTTGAGTATTCCGAAGGCCAAGGAAGAAGGCGGCACTTATATCGTCCCCGGCCATGGACGGATTTGCGACCGCGCCGATGTGGTCGAGTATCGCGACATGGTTACGATTATCCGCGACCGGATTCAAAGCATGATCGAGGATAAGATGACACTCGCGCAGATCGAAGCGGCCCAGCCAACGTTGGATTACGACGCCCGGTATGGCGCTTCGACCCCGGCCTGGTCCAAGGACATGTTCCTCGAGGCCGTCTATGCCGACTTGACGAGCGGCAAGGGCAAATGACGACAGGCATTTCGATTAAGCTGTACGCGGATTTCGCGTGCCCATACTGCTTTCTCGCCGATTGTGTCCTGCAGCAGGCGATCGCGGGGAGAGACGTCAATATTGAGCGTATGCCCTATGAACTGCGCCCATACCCGGCGCCAACGCTTCGTCCAGAAGGCGAGTTCGTCCAGAATGCCTGGCGCAATTCAGTGGCTCCGCTCGCCAGTCAGTTAGGCGTGGAGGTTCATTTGCCACATGTCTCCCCGCTGCCTTACACCCGCTTGGCCTTTGAGGGTTTGGAATTTGCAAAGGACCACAGGAAAGGCGCTGAGTACTTCTCTCGCGTAATGCGAGGCATGTGGCAAGAGCGCGAGGACATCGGAGACCCAGCCGTGTTGACGCGATTAGCCGCCGAGACGGGCCTGCCCGGCGACGCTTTCCAACTTGCGCTAGAAACGCGCCAATACCGGGACCGCGTGGATAAGCTGCTTCAGCACGCTTACCAAGAAATGGCGATCACCGGCGTTCCGGTATTTGTAATCGGCAATCGGGTGCTCACTGGAGTGCAGAGCCTGGAAACGTTGATCTCCGTCATCAATCAACCGGTTTCCCATAACGTCAGCTGCTGACTCAGTAGCGGCCACTTTAGGTGCGGTGTGCTGTTATTTCTTCGCCTGGCGCAACTCGTTATAGATGGTCTCGATGAACATTTCCTTGGTCCAATACGGAGTGGCTGCGCCGTACCGGCCATCGAAGTCCATCGTGGGCTGCGCAGCCTTGACCTGTTCCAGCGTTTTGCCTTCGGCGATCAAATCGGAAATTCTGTGGCCAATCATGGTCACCATATCCCGATAGGTGACGACATCCGCTTGATCGCAGATTCTGCCGTGGCCGGGAATGATATAAGTTCCGCCCTCCTGCTTCTCTTTCGGGATGCTGAGCTCGATGATGTGATTCAAGGCCGCCAGGGTACCTTTGAACGACCCGCCGTGTTTTTGATCAATTACCGGATACGTCACGGTTGAGAATATGTCGCCGGTACTGATGACGTCAGAACCGTGGAAATATATGATGCTGTCGCCATCGGTGTGCGCGGCCGGTTCATGGATCACCTGAATTCCCTCGCCGTTAGAAAGCTGCATTTCAATGGTCGCGTAGGTTTCGGTGGGCCACATACTTTCGGGAGTTGGAGATACTTGGCCAGTTGGCGCGCTCATTCGCATGAGCACGTTTTCTTGGGCCAGAATCGCGGACGTTGGCTTGTCGGTGCCAAAGCCGCCAATCTGATTACCTGCCTTCGCCAATTCGGCGTTCCCGCCAATATGATCGGCATCGAAACTGGTGTTGATAATGTATCGAATCGGCTTGTCGCTAATCTGCTTGATCGCGGCAAGGATCTTGGGAACTAGTGGCGCGAATTCGGAATCCACCACGTACACCGAATAATCACCGACCTGAACGGTGATGTTTCCGCCGGCCCCAGCCAACATGTACACGTTGCGTTGAACCGGCAGAGTGGCAATGGTCACGTGATCGAGGTCGGGTGGCGCGGGAGGCGCAGCCGGCGCGGGAGGCGTGCTGTTCTCGGTTACCTCAGGAATCTTCGCATTCGGGTTTTTCAGCTTGGCGAGGAATTCCGGATACATGGTATCGGGTCCGCCGCTCACGGCAAGCTCCGGCACCTTGTACTTTTTGACCGCATCGAATTTGTACGGGTTCTTCCAGGGAATGTAGTCGGGCACGTAGCTTGGCGCGCGATTCGCGATCTCGGCGGTGGGGACACAGGAGTAGCCCCTCATCTTCTGATCGGGGTCGAATACGTACTGCCGTGTGCGGACGAGCGGCTGCGCAAGATACACAGGATCGGAAATGATCAGCATCACGGTCAAGTAATTACCGTGCCTGATCCAGTGCTCCTCCAGGGTTCCACGATCACTGCGATAGGTGCCGACGCGCTCGAACTGCGCGTCTTTCAGATGAGTCGTGTTTATGGTCAACTCATTGCGGTCCCATTTTCCGGTAGAGAAGCCTTGCCAGGTGTGAGCCGCGAGTTCCGGCGGATGCGGCCGCCCATCCATCCAGATGACGCGCTCCTGGGCCTGCCATTCCGTATACTCGTGCCAAGCGACCACCTGTTGTGTTGCGGGGTCGACCTGTTGCCAGATCCGGATGTTGCCGAAATCCGTAAAATCGTCGGCCGGCAGAGGAATACATTGGTGCGTGGGCAGAGTGTTGATAGAAGCATTCCAGCTCCAGGCTCTCATCTGGCCAGCCGCATTCAGCGGAAGGCCCTCGTACTCGCCCAGCTCAGGACCGGGTCCGCGCCACGCCTCATCCTCGTGCATCAGCAGGCTCCAGTCACCGCTGAGGTCCACCTGTCCGTAAACGCAAGACGCGCTTAAAATGCCCACAAAGAAAAGAAGTCCGCCACGTACGAATGATGTTGTCGGGTAATGTCTCATAATTCCCTTCCTATTCACCGCGCGCTACACGGGGTTGGATTCCAGCCCGATTCATCCGCTTCTTTTTTAAACTGAGTAGTGAGCACGAACGGCTGGTTGAGGTAGACCGGATCATCCAGGATACTGGTCACCACCAGCCAGCTATCGCCATTCGCCTCCATGGTTCGGTCGAAGTATTCCGTCAAAACAGCTTTGTCGCTAAAGGGGACGCCATTCTTGCGGATATATCCCGCTCGCATGTTCGTTGTCAGCACATTCAATGAACTGGTCGGCTTGCGGTTTCGTTTTCCATTCGCCTGGCGCCCAGACTCAGGACCGCCCGAGGAGCCCATCACGGACATAAAGCTGTAACCGGTGGTGAGTTCCCAGGATGCTCGCGATACTCCCTGCCAGTCGCCGCCTTTCGACTTGGGTTCTTCGAAATAGAACATCCTGGTCTGCATACCCGTGTCCGTTTGCAGCTTGAGCGTATTGTCGTCGGCCCAGGAAATGCGCAGCCGTTCCGGCATGCGCAGAATGTTGGGGGCAGCATAAGCCTTGCACTGGAGCCCCGCCGCTTCGTCTTTCGCGGGATCCCAAGCATCCCCGATCTTCTGGCCGGCCCGGTTCAGCGGAATGCTGGTGAAGTCGCCTTTGGCCGGGCTCATCATGCGCCACCGCCAGTCTTCTGTTACCACGGAGACCCACTGGCCCGTGAAGTCGATGGGAGCGGCCGCCTTGGCGCTGGCGGGCGCGGCGGCAGCGGGTCCGGCTTGCGCATCGAGTGCCATGGGAAACAGGAAAGAAGCCGATACGGCGAATGCCAGCACCGGCGTGAAAGAGATAGCGCGCATTTTTTTGATTGCCAAGTACACCTCAAACAGCCGTATCTTACGACCGAAACCGAAATGATGTCAACTACAAATTGAGTGTACTCAGAAAAATGATAGCGCAAATGGCGAGCCTAGGTGGGCCACGGACCCTGGAAAGCGCCGCGGCATTGCCCCTGCTGTCCGGAAAGCCGCGGAAATCAACTGCCGAGGGTATACTGCTTTTTTGCGCTCGCTATCTCCCCTTCAAGTGCGGAACGGCGCCATTGTTCTCGTCGCAGACATATTCGAGCAATTCCGTGTCCACCATCAACGTCACCGGTTGAGTGTAGCTCCACGGCTTGGTGTATGCCCCGGGATCGTCGATAGTCGCCGCGACCTCCATGTGTCCAAGATCGCGCCGGTGGAAGCGCTCCGTTACATGCAGGGATTGCGTAGCGGGATGGCCCGCCTGGTCAAGCCATAGCTTGGCGTTGAAGCCCGAGGACTCCACCACCAGTGTGTCTCCGTCCCATTTGCCTTGAGAGTAGCCGTACCACTGCGGATTGGGATCTTTGACCGGCGAACGGCCGTCCAGGAAGATCTGGCGGAACTGGCCGAACTCCTCATAGAGGATGACCACGACGTTCGGCTCCTGGAAGATCTTGAAGGGAGCCGGCACTGAGTTGATTCTCGGCACCCCCTGTGGCAGGCAGTTGGCGGAGGGATCCAGAGCGGAGAGTTCGCCGGTCTTGCGTTCGTCGAGCAGCTTTTGAGCCCACGGCTGCGCGGACACTTCGTCCGGCTTCAGTCCGCCGGCAATGTTCCCCGCCTTGGGCGGATCCGGAAGCCAAATTCCTGTTAGATCGGGCTTGCCGTCAGTCCGGCGAGGAGCGGGCGCGTTTAGGTTCGGCTCTCCATTCGGGAGCCTCGGAATCCCATTGTCGGCGACCTTCCACTGAGCTGGGAGCGGCGCGCACAGCGCGGCCACCAGACATGCGCTTAGTCCTAACCTCTTAATCGCCTTACGCACGCAGATGTCTTCTGCGGCGCCTCAGAGCGTCGCGAAATCGATCACGGCCGCCTGCGGCACACTAAGCTTGGCGACCTGAGTCATCTTACCGGTATCGGCGTCCAACGCGAATGTCACGACGTCGTTCGATTGCAGATTACAGACGAAGAGAAACTTGCCCGAGGGTTCAATGTTCATTTCGCGTGGCCCCCGGCCCCCGGTCTTTACAACTTCGACTCGAGTCAAACGGCCCGTGCCTTCGTCGATGGCGAAGACGGCGACGCTATCGTCCCCCCGATTCGCGCAGTACACGAATTTGGCATTCGGATGGATACGAATGTCGGAAGGCGCCACGCGGGGTCCGGAATAGCCTTCGGGAACCGTGGCGATGGTTTGAATCGGACGCACGTCACCATTGTTCGAATCGAAATAGAACGATGATAGGCTGGCTTCGCGCTCATTCGTCATAAAGAAATACGGGGCGTGTGGATGCACAGCGAAATGCCGCGGGGCTTTCCCGGGAGGTGTCGGGAACGACTTCCCATCGAGCTTGCGCGAGCCCGGATCGAACGGATAAACGTATATGTGATCGTATCCGTTGTCGGAGGCAATGATCCATCGTTGCGTGCGGTCGAAAATCACGGAATGACACGCGGCGCCGGGACCGGCCTCCGATAAAGGCCGCTGCTCAAAGACGGAAACATCACACGCCGGTTCCAGCGAGCCGTCCGGCCTCACGGGAAATAGCGCCGCGGTTCCGTCATCGGTAGGATTCTCGATGTAGGGAACGCCGTTCATTTTCTTGACCAGGACGATTTTGTTCACCGCGCCATGATTTGACACGATGACGCGCGAGTTCGTCTTGTCAATAATCACCGCAGTGGGATTGGCCCCCATCGAGGGTTGTGTATTCAAATATCGGAGGGAACCATCCTCGCGGTTGATCGCGAACGCTGATATACCGCCGCCGGCGCCCGCCTTGCCTCCCAGGGATGGGGTTACGTTGATGCTGTAGAGAAAACGCTGATCCGCGGAGGTGCACATGCCATCGGCGTTCAGATCGTCAACTTCAGGCCCCGTCCTGCTGACCTCCGTCAATGAGCCGTCGGACATGTTCACGCGGAACGCGTTGATGCCCCCTCCTTTGCCGGGTGGTCCAGAAAAGCCTCCAGTGGTGTGCCTGCCGACATAAGCGAAGAGCCGGCCATCAATGGGCCTCTGATAGGCGCTCAGCTTTGCTGCGGCCAATGCTAGGCCGGATGCCCCTAGAAATCCACGACGCGATGTTTCTTGTTCCATAACTCCGCCTCTTTTTTCGGCCGGTGACTCGCTGCTGTCTTATACTAACGACTGCCCTGCGCGGTCGCCGGATGTTCTGAGTATACATGCGTCATCAGTCTCGGGCGTACTCGCAGGCTTGGAGCCGTCCGCGGTGATAGAGTAGACAGGACGGCTAGCCAAAGGAGAACCAAGGAATGGATAGTAGGATCGTGACTTGTATCGTACCGAGCTTAGTCCTCGGTGCGTGGTTCTGTGCGCCATTCGGTGCGTTCGCGCAGGAAGGCGGTCGCGGCGGAGCTTGCGCAGCCCGCGCGAATCGAAAATCCGCAGTCTCTGGCTCATACCGACGCCGCGAAGCAGCTCGCCGGTGACGATCCGCAGTTGGGGATGGTGTGGAAGTTCTTCTGCACGGTGCGCGATAGCAACCAGCTCGGAGCGGAGATCGAGGCGACGAAAGTATTCGATAACCTCTATGCGATCCCCAGCAGTTCCTGGCAGCAAACGACGGCGTGGGCCATTCCGACCAGCGAAGGCATCATCCTGCTCGATTCCGGGGAAAAGGGCAAGACGGAAAATATAGTTGCGGGCTTACGAAAAGTCGGGCTCGATCCCGCCCAGGTGAAGTACATCCTGCTCGGGCACGGCCACGCCGATCATTACGGCGGCGCAGCGTATTTTCAGGAGCATTACGCCACGCGCGTGGGCACCACCGCCGCGGACTGGAACTACATGTTTCCTCCGGACAAGCCCCTGAAGCCGAACGACGACCGGCCGCATCACGATTTGGTCTTGAAGGAAGGCCAGCCGGTCACATTGGGAGGCGAAACGATCAATATCATTGAGATTCCGGGCCACACTCCCGGCTCGGCCGGATTCATTTTCAAGGTGACGGAAAACGGCCAAACGCACACCGTCGCCATGTTCGGCGGTACGATCATGGGCACGGGGCGCATCCCGACCGAAGGCTTGAACCAATATCTGCACTCCGTCGATCACTTCCTGGAAACGGCGAAGCAGATGAACGTGGACGTGGAAATCCAAAATCACGCGTGGTTCGACGACACGCCTGGCCGCCTGGCGCGACTCAAGGCGCGCAAGCCCGGCGAGCCGAATCCATTCGTGATGTCCATCGACAAGTACACCAAGTTTTGGGGCGTGGTTTCCGAATGCATTCGCGCGGAAATCGCCCGCCGGCCGGACGGCAAGTAAACGGCGTCCATTGGCCCCCGGCGCCGCCGACGACGATCAGGTCGCTCGATTCCACCAGCCGCAGCGTGTGCTTGGCGGGATGGCCGCTGCGCATGCAAATGGCGATCGCGCTTGGACCTAACCGTTTCGGGCGCATTTTCGCCATCGTGCCCTGACGGCACGCCCAAGAATCTAAAGCTCCTGCCTGCCGACGCCACTTGATCGACGTGATGCAAGGCTTCAACGAGGCGCTGGGCGTGCAGTGTGTCTCTTGTCACGTGCCCGGCGATTTCGCGAGCGAAGCGAATCCACGCAAGGAAACCGGGATACCGGCACGAATGCCCTTCCATAACTACGACACTGCGTACTCAGCGGCGGCGCGGTTCTTTGTCAGGCGTTCGTCAACCAGGGTGACGATTTCATCGAGCGTGCTGGACTGGAGCCCTTTCTGGACGGCGATTCGGCGGACCAGGCAATCGACGCGTTCGATGTTTGCGGCGCCGCCGAACAACGCACGCGCTGCCGACGAGGGTTTGCCGAGGCCTTCGGCTGCTTTGGCGTACTTGTCGAAGGGAACCAGGTCGTCCGAGTCCGCACCCAGGCCGATGCAGAGTTTCGACGCCCATCCGTAGATCTCGCGGGATTTGCCGACATCGCCGAGCACCGCATCCTTGATCGAAATCATGTCGTCTTTGCGAATGCAGCGATAGTTTCCCGTGATCAACATCGGCCACTTCGCCAACGGCACGAAGATCGAATCGTGAAGCTTTAACTTCACCGGAATTTCGATGGGACCGGCTCCCGCATCGAACCGTGCTCCCTCGATGTCCGTTTCGAGCCTGCGAAGCAGCGCGGTCGGCTCTTCAGCTTCGAAGCGCGCGGCTTTGAAATTGGTCGGCAACCCCACTTGGAGCACGTTCTTCGGTTCTTCCGGAGGACGAAATGCCTGCGGATCGGGGCTCGCCAGCGACGTCAACTTCGGATCGAATTCATCCCAAACCTCGGGGTCTGTGTAGCAGCCCAGCAGAGAATCCGTCGAAAGTCCGGGAATCCGTTTGAGGTAGGGCAACGGCGGCATGTTCATGATCGCCAGGCAGGGCTTGCGCGATTGGCCGACACGGGCCATCAATTCCCGAACCCCTGGGGAGCCATATTGCGCCTCTTGCATGCCGAGCACGATTAGATCGAACTGGCCCGGATCCACATCTTCGGGCGTACTTGCGGAAAGTGCCCCCGGCAAGCTCTTCGATGCAATATCCAGCAGCCCTTCCCGTCCCTTGATAGGGAAACGCACGACTGTTCCTTGACTGTTGATCAAGTCGGCGGTGCCCTTGGTACAAACCAACGCAACGCTGTGTCCGGCCATCATCAACTTGGTGCCGAACAGCGAACCGTAGGAGGCGCCCAGGATGAGTACGTTGCTTTTCATGTTAAATCGCACCCTGCTGGCGGGCGGCCTGGATTTCATCGTCCTTCAATCCAAGAACCGTCTTCAGGATCTCCTCCGTATGCTCACCGAGCAGCGGCGACCGCCGCACATCCGAAGGCGAGTCTGAAAGCTTGATCGGATTGCCAACCGTGAGGTATTTGCCGCGGGTGGGATGATCGACTTCGACCACTGTACCGGTCTTGCGCAAAGCCGGCTCCTCCGCGATCTCCTTCATCGAGAGAATTGGGCCGCAGGGCACATTCACCGCATTGAGGGCGGCCATGACCTCCATCTTGGTCAGGGTCATCGTCCACTTCTCAATTTCGGCGAACACAAAGTCCAGCTTTGGAAGGCGCGCTTCGGGGGTGTTGAATTCCGGGTCTTCCAACCATTCCGCATGGCCGATAATCTTGGCCAGCGCAGGAAAAGCCTGGGCCTGGGTGATCACATATTCATAAGCGTCCGGATCGGTTTCCCAACCCTTGCATCGAACGATCCAGCCCGGATGACCTCCTCCGGAAGCATTGCCCGCTCGCGGCGCCGCAGCGCCGAATGTGCCGTTGGGATATTGCGGATATTCCTTGAGGACGCCGGTGCGGGCGAGCCGTTGCTGGTCCCGAAGTTTCACGCGACAGAGGTTCAGCACGGCATCCTGCATCGCGACGCTCACGCGCTGTCCCTTGCCGCTCTTCTCGCGATGCAGCAGGGCCGCAAGGATTCCAGCTACCAGATGAATGCCAGTGCCGGAATCGCCGATCTGGGCGCCCGTAACCATCGGGAAACCATCGATCTCGCCGGTGGTCGAGGCCGACCCGCCGGTGCACTGAGCGACGTTTTCATAGACCTTGCAATCCTCAAAGGGGCCCGGCCCGAAGCCCTTCACCGAGGCATAGATCATCCGCGGATTGATCTGTTGAATCTTCTCCCACGGAAAGCCCATGCGATCGATCGCGCCGGGAGCGTAGTTTTCGACCATCACGTCGCACTTCTCGATCAGCTGAGCAAAGATTTTCTTGCCCGCTTCGGTCTTGGGGTTCAGCGTCATGCCGCGCTTGCTGCTGTTCAGCATCGTGAAGTAAAGGCTGTCGGCGCCGGGAACGTCGCGTAACTGGCCGCGCGTCGGATCGCCTTCGCCCGGCTTCTCAATCTTGATGACGTCGGCGCCAAACCACGCCAGAATCTGGGTGCAGGTCGGACCCGACTGCACATGCGTCATGTCCAGGACCCGAACACCCTCCAAAGCTTTTCCCATGATTAATCCTCTTCTTTGAGACTAGTTGTATTTAAACATCTTTAACATAAATCGCCGGTTGGATCCCACGCTGAAGTCACCGTTGGAGTCCGATTCGGGCACTTCCAGCCTTGTGCCCGGGGACAGGTTCACAAAGTCGTCGTCCACTCTCTCGCAGAATTTGAGTCTATCGTATCGTCAAAAAAATCGGTGCGATTGAGCAGCTGGCGTTGGGATAGATGAAAGACGATCAATGAGGGCGCCTGCCGGCGTACGTGACGCGCTTAATCTACAAAGAATTGCATCTGCAGAACGAGTACCTGGCTGCGCTGAATCGCATTTGCGGGCACGTTTGCAGGCCCGATTGCGATTGTCCGATCCGGAATCCACCCGGGCCGGGATTGGGAACCGAGTGGGCGGAAAACGCTAACGCAGCTGGCCTGCGTAGCTTGCAAACGACCCGGTGGCCGAGTGCCGAGGACGGCTTGGCAGCCTCTTGATGTAGTTGACGGGGACGGAGTGTTATGGCGTTTGAGCGAGCAAACAAACGTCGCAAAGCACAGCGGGGTATCTAGCTGCTCAAGCGGCAAATTAGAGGTGTTTCCAGTCGGTGACGGCGATGGGCTGCCCGGCTTTAATCACCGTGACGTACACGGAATGCAGACCCTGGTGGTTCGTTGGGCTGAAGCTCAGCGTGAGATCAGGACCCAGCCCGATATTTTTCTGGTGAATATTCTCCAAGCGCCGAGATGAATTTTTCTCTCGTGAGGTCGCGTCCGGCGTCGCGGAGAGCATCTACCAGAACCATGGCGTCCACGAAGCCCTCAAGACTGACGAAGGAGGGTGCCGTATAGCCCCCGCTCTTTTCAAGCGCTTCGCGGTAGAGCTTCACGGTAGGCAGGTCCGTGCGGTCGTATGGCGGCACCACCTGCGTGATGATCAGGCCCTCGGCCGCCTGGGGACCGATCCGCAGCAGGCCTTCGGTCCCTACGAAGGAGACTGTCAAAAACCGCGGGTGCCATCCGGCGGCATGGGCCTGCCTCAGGGTGACGTTCACCGGAGTGTAGGGACCCACGACGATGACCGCTTCGGGATTGGCGGCACGCACCTTCTTCAAGCCCTGCTCAACCGCGATCGTGTTGCGCTCAAAGGTGCCCAAGGCCACGGGCGCGGAGTGGTACTGCGCCAAAGCGCGTTTCACGCCTTCGAGAACGGTCGTCCCGAAAGCATCGTTCTGGTAGAGGACAGCGATCTTACGTACGCCGAGCTGCTTCCACAAGCCGTCTACCTGTTCGCGCGTCTCGTCGAAGTATGAGGCGCGAACGTTGAAAATGGTGTGGTGAACCGGGTCAATCAGGGCTTCCGCTCCGGTGAACAGTCCCACCAGCGGGGTGTGACTGGCTTCGGCCAGCGGGATGTATTTCACGCCGGTCGGAGTGCCCACGAAGAAGGCGGCTGCGAACACGCCAGCCTTTTGCAAGGTCTCCCAGCACGGCGCAGCCTTGTCAGGGTCGTATTCGTCATCCTCGGTTTCCAGTGCGAGCTTTCGACCGTTAACGCCGCCCTGCGCGTTCACCAGGTTGAAATACGCTTTTGCGCCTGCCACCATCTGCGTACCCAGAAACGATGCCGCGCCAGAGAGCGCGCTGCACGAACCGATCTTGATGCTGTCCGGGGTGACGCCGGGAGACTCCTTCTGCGCCAAGGCCGGGGGCAGATATAGGAAAGAAGCCACGAAAACGATCAAGGCACAATTGCGGAAATAGAAGCGAAAAGAATGGCGTAACATTTCGACTTATTTACCAAGGAGGTTGGGTGCTGCAAAAAAGCAGCAGGAGTGAATCAGCCCACTGCGGGGCAGTCGAACCAACCGGCTTGGAGCGAAAACATCATAGGCAACAGATATTACGGCAGGATGAACGTCACATGAATAATTAAGCCCTTTTTCACGGACCCGTAATAATGCTCCTTCAAGTCCTCTGTAACGGCCAAACCGCAGATGTACCGCTGCCGGTCGGCGGGTCCCCCTAGGTTCCCGTCTTAAATCGCCCGGCTGTCCCTGACGTCCTTTGTCACGGTCCCCTGCCCAATCACCAATTTCCGCTTGCTGTTCCTCCCAACCGGACTGATGGATGTGACGACCACGAACTACGCGGTCAAGGAGAAACGATTGGTTCGCTTCCACCAGCTCATAAGACGCGCTGCAGAATGTCCTCAACGTCCGCGCGGACCACGATGTTCGCGTATTGTTCGCGCGACTGAAAGCCTGTGTTTCTGGCTACCGCTAAGTTATTTAGAATGATGGTGGCCAGGGACGGAATCGAACCGCCGACGCCAGCCTTTTCAGGGCTGCGCTCTACCAGCTGAGCTACCTGGCCGCGAGACAACATTCATTCTAACAGCACCGTCTACACCTGCTGCACGTTCGAGCCGAGCTTCGCGCCGGTCTCCTTTTCCAATCTCGGCGTGCAGGCTGTTGCCGTGCGCGTCCATCGTCACGATCGCCGCGAAATCGTTCACGCGCAGATGCCACATCGCTTCGGGAATGCCGAACTCCAGCAGATGCACGCCCAGCACCTGCTCGATCGTCCGCGCGTAAAATTGCGCCGCGCCGCCGATCGCGTTCAGATACACCGCGCCGATTCCTTCAGCGCCGCCAGCGTCTTCGCGCCCATGCCGCCTTTGCCGATCACCGCGCGCACGCCGTACTTCTCGATCACGTCGGCCTGATACGGCTCTTCGCGGATGCTGGTCGTCGGACCGGCGGCCTTCACCGTCCACTTCTCGCCCTGCTTCAGCATCACCGGCCCGCAGTGGTACAGCACCGCGCCGTGCAAATCCACCGGCGGCGGATTCTTCATCAGGTGCGCATGCACGGCGTCGCGTCCGGTGAACATCTCGCCGATCGATCAGCACCACGTCGCCCACCTTGCAGCGCGCGCACCGGCTCTTCCGTCAGCGGCGCGCGTCAACACCACTTCGCGTCCCGTCAGCGGAAATCCTTCGGCTTGCGCCATGCGCTCCACTGGGTCGCGCCGGATCGCGATACAGCCAGTGCGTGATCGCGCCGCTGGATGCATCCAGCCGCACGCCCAGCCGGCGGAACGCCCAGCAATCGTACGCCACCGAAACGAAGAAGCTCGCCGGCAGCCGGTTGGCCGCGCTAATCTTGCAGCCGATCAGCGAAACCTTTCCGCCAAATCCCATCGCGCCCACGCCGAGCCGGTTCGCCTCCTCCATGATCTCGGCTTCCAGCTTCGCCAGCACCGGATTCGGGTTGACGTCGTCCAGCGTGCGGAAAAGTTGCGCCTTCGCCAGCTCGTACCCATGCGCGCGATCGCTGCCGATGCAAACGCCCAGCGCACCCGGCGCGCAGCCCTGCCCCTGCGCCTGCCACACCGCGTGCAAGATGCACTTGCGCACGCCTTCCAGATTGCGGTCGGCGCGCCCCAAATGCTCCAGCTCGCAGGGCACCGAATACTGGATGTTCTTGTTCTCGCAGCCGCCGCCCTTCAGGATCAGCTTGACCTCGATCTCGTCCTCTTCCCACTGCTCGAAATGAATTACCGGCGTCTCCTCGCCGAGGTTGTCGCCGCTGTTCTTGCCGGTGAGCGAATCCACCGAATTCGGCCGCAGCTTGCCGCGCCGCGTCGCCTCGGCCACCGCTTCGCGAATCGCTCGCTTCACCTCGATCTGGTTCGCGCCCACCGGCGTATGCACGACGAACGTCGGCATGCCCGTGTCCTGGCAGATCGGGCCTTCGTCCTGTTGCGCCATATCGATATTGGTCGCAATGATGCCGAGCGCCTGCGCGGCCTGCGTGCCGGCGATCTCAGAGCGAAGCGCTTCCCCCATCGCGGCGCGCACATCCGGCGGAAGGTTGGTGGAGGTCTCAGTAATCAGCTCAATCAGACTATCTTTCAGAAATGTCATGCGTGAGTTTCAATCCTTCGTTTAGCTTAACTGGAAGCTCACTGTCTTGCTTGTAACGTAGCCGGATGCGGTGCTTCTGTTACAATCCTGGTTTATGTTTCGAGGCTTGGAGCATACCGCGATAGCATCGCCCGATCCGCAGCGCCTGGCGGAATGGTACGTGCAGAAACTCGATTTTCGCATCAACTACAGCTATGAAGGCAACTATTTTGTGCGCGCGGCGAACGGATCTTTGCTGGAGATCATTCCATCGGAAGGAGAGCGTGCACCGCAGACCATGAAGGATCCCGGAATTCGTCATCTGGCGATCGACGTGGACGACTTCGACGCAGCCGCGGAGGAACTGAAGAAGCGCGGCGTCGAGCTTTTGAGCGAGGTTCGCTTCGCGGGACCCAACCGTCTCATTTTCTTCAGCGACGGAGATGGCAATATCCTGCATCTCATTCAACGCGCGCAACCGCTGCCGTAATCGGAACTTGCATTGCTAACACGCGTTTTCCAAGGCTTTCGATACCGCGACTTCCGCATCATGTGGATCGGTGCCTGCACCTCCAGCATCGGAACCTTGATGCAGACCTTCGCCCAAGCCTGGCTGGTGCTGCAGCTTTCCGGATCCTCGTTCCTGCTGGGGCTCGATTCGTTCCTGGGCACCATTCCCATCGTGTTGTTCTCGCTGGTCGGCGGTGTCTTCGCCGATCGCACGCAACGACAGAAGCTCTTGCTCGGATCGCAGTATGTTCAAATGACCTGCGCGTTCACGCTGGCGATTCTATTCGCCACCGGCGTGGTGAAAATCTGGCATATTCTGCTGCTGTCTTTTATTAACGGCACCGCGCAATCGTTCGGCGGCCCGGCTTACCAGGCGTTGATTCCTTCGCTGGTCAAACCCGAGGACCTGAAGAACGCCATCGCTCTGAATTCCATTCAGTTCAATCTGGCGCGCGTGCTCGGCCCCACGCTGGGCGGCGTTGCTCTGCTGCTCGGCGCATCCTGGTGTTTCTCCCTCAACGGGATTTCCTTCGTCGCCGTCATCATTTCGTTAATGATCATCCATCCGCACTTCGTTCCCACCAAAAGCGGCGAATCCGTGCTCCACAGTATGAAGGAAGGTTTCAGCTTCATCCGCAAGCAGGGCACTATGGAGGCGCTGATTGTGCTGGCATTCTTAATGACGCTACTGGCGTTTCCGGTGGTGGTATTTCTACCGGTCTTTGCCCGCGATGTTTTCCATGGCGGGCCGAATCTCTACACCATCTTCCTGGTGTGCTCCGGGATCGGATCCATCTGCGGCGCTCTGATCGTCGCGGGAAGCAGGCAGCAGCGTCACGGCCTGACCACCTTGCTCCTGTTGATCGCCCTGGGCGCTCTGATCACGGCCTTCGCGCTATCCCGGTCCTTGATTCTGAGCTGCGTGCTCATCTTTTTTTCCGGCGCTACGCTTTTGAGCGTCTTCGCCACCATCAGTTCCCTGGTCCAGATGATCACCTCCGATCAAATGCGCGGGCGCGTGATGAGCGTTTATAACGTAGCTTTCCGCGGCGGCATGCCGTTTGGAAGCCTGATTGTTGGGGCGTTGGTCCACAAATTCACTGCCCCGTCAGTGCTCGCCTGGAACGGCGTCCTATTGGTAGCGCTCGCCTTATATTTCCTCATCGTGCAGCGAAAAATTGTAACGCTCTAGGCCGCTCCGCGCGTCGTAAAATCGAACGAGATGCGCCTTCTCGTCTGTATCCCCGTTTTGTGTGCGCTGGCCGCCACGGCCGAAGATTCCGATTTAATCCAAGCGCGTGACCGGCAAGATCGGGCGGCATTGGACAAGATGGCCGCCGAACTTCGTATCGTGGCCGAGCAGCAGCCTAAAGATGTCACCGCTCAGTACCGGGCCGCTTTGGCCGAGTCGTATGCGGCGGAAATCGACGTCGAAACGGGCGACAAGAACGCGGCCAAAAACGCTGCCCAAGCCGGCATCGACGCAGCCGAGCGCGCTGTCGGCCTCAAACCGGATTCGGCCGAATACCAGCGTATCCTGGGCACATTATGCGGCCAAATGATTTCCAGCAACGGGCTCGCGGCGCTCAAATATGGCAACTGCGCTTTGAACGGCGTAAACAAGGCTCTGGAGCTGGATCCCAAGTCATCCATGGTGTATCTCAGTCATGGCGTCGGCAACTATTATCTTCCGCCCATGTTCGGCGGCGGTATGGACGCGGCCATCAAGGATTTCCGCAAGGCCATCGAGCTGAACCCCAAGAACGCCGAGGGCTGGCTCTGGCTGGGCATCGCCTTGCGCCGGGCCAATCAGGTGGAGGAGGCCCATCAGGCCATCGCCAAATCGGTCGAACTCAATCCCAAGCGCGTCTGGGCCAAGCAGCAACTCGAAAAGACCCCCGCTCCCTAATCCAGGAAACGATCGCCTCGCCGGCTAGTCTAACGTTACAGGAAAAAACATGCCTGGAACACTAGAAGACTACGCGACCGCCGTTACAAATGTCATCTCCATCTGCCGGGACGCCGAGCAGGGCTTTCGTGCCGCGGCCGATGCGGTGAAACAGCCGGCACTGAAAGAAATGTTCGAGCAGTACTCCGAGCAGCGCGGCCGTTTCGCCAACGAATTGCAGGAGGCCGTAAAGAGCATGGGCTTCGACACGCCCCATCCGTCCGGCATCGCGGGGACACTGCATGGAGCCTGGATGACCGTGAAGGGCGCGCTCACCAGCCATAGCGAACACGCCATTCTCGAAGAGACCGAGCGCGGCGAGGATTGGTCGTTAAAAACCTATCGCGAGGCTTTGGCGAGAAACCTGCCGGTCGGAATCCGCTCGATTGATCGAACAGCAGTACGAGCAGGTGCAGCAAGCCCACCAGCACATCAAGCTGCTCCGGGAAGCGACCGCGCCCAAAGAACCACCGCCTCCGCCGACTCAGACTCCGCCGCCCAGCGTACTTCAGTCGTGAGATGCGCTCACAGCCACCTTCTCGGCTTCGTGCGCGTGCTGCTTCAACTGCACGTTTTTGAGGAAGGCGTTCAAGATCACCGCCGCCACCATGATGAAGGAGCTGGTGAAGAAGATCAGGTGTAGTCCGTGGATGAGCGCCAGCCGGACATTGCCCATCAGCGTGTGCAATAGATCGGCTCCGCCCGCATAACGGCCAAATTGCGCTTCGAGCTGATCGCGAATCTGAACCAGCATGAGCGGATTCGAGAACGGTTGCAGCAACCCGCGCGGGGTTCCCGCCGGTACACGGTTCAAGAAATCGCTGTGGTAAGTCGTAAGCAGGACGCTGCCGAAGATGGCCACGCCCAATGTGCTGCCGATGGACCGGAAAAAAGTAGTGGAGGCAGTCGCCGCTCCCATGTACTTGCGCGGCGCGGCGTTTTGCACCGCCACCGTGTAGACCGGCAGCAGGAAGCCCATGCCCAGGCCGGCCGTAATCATGTTGCGCAGCACCTCCAGGCGCGTGGTCGAGCCGTCCATGTGCGAGAACAGAATCATGGCTATCGCAACCAGCGCCGAACCCACCAGCGCCTGCAGCTTGTAGCTGCGAACCCGCGAAATGGTTTGTCCGCTCAGCATGCTTCCCGTTACCACGCCCAGCATCATGGGCGTCAGCAGATTGCCGGACTGCGTCGCCGAAATCCCCAGCACGCCCTGCATAAACAACGGCAGGTAAATCACGATTCCGAACATGCCCATGCCCAGCACGAATACCGCGATGGAGCACACGCTGATTACAGAGTCATTAAATAAGGACAACGGGATCAGCGGTTCGGCGGCACGCTTCTCGACGTACAGGAAAGCGGCCAGCATCACCACCGCCGTCGCCAGCAACACATCCACGCGGACCCCGGCCCAACCGTAATCGGTCACCCAGGTCAGAGCGAGCAGCAGCGGCACCATGCAAAAAATCAGCGTGAACACGCCGGCCCAGTCCACGCGCCGTTTCGAGATCTGCGGGCGAATATCGGGGAAGTACAGATAAATCGCGGCGGTGGCGATCAAGCCCACCGGCAGGTTCACGTAAAACACGGCGCGCCACGAAATATGGTCCGTCAGCCAGCCTCCCAGCGTCGGTCCAAAAACAGACGACACACCCCATACCGCCGAAAAGAACGCTTGATAACGGCCGCGCTCCGCGGGCGAGAAAATGTCTCCCACGATCGTAAAAATCAGCCCCATCAGAGTTCCCGCGCCGATCCCTTGCAAGCCTCGGAACAGGATCAACTGATTCATGCCATCGATGTGCAAGAACCCAAAGTTGCCTGCCGCGCCGCATAGAGCCCGAGGCGAACACGAACAAGATCGCCCCAAACAGAACGAACCACTTTCGGCCGTAAAGATCGGAGAGCTTGGCGAAAATCGGCACCGAGATGGTCGACGTCAGCAGGTAGGCGGTCGACACCCACGGGTAGCGATCGAAACCCGACAAGTGGGCGATGGTCTGCGGTTCGGCCGTGGCGACGATGGTTTGATCCAGGGCCGCTAGCAGCATTCCCAGCATCAGGCCGCCCATCGTGCCGACCAACTGATGGCGCGTCAGCGGAACTATGCCGGAAGTTCGAAATGCGGTCTCAGCGGTGGCAGCCATCTAATTATTTTATCTGTATAAACCTTCGGATGGGCTCGAATGGAGCTTTAGTACCGACCGCCAGACCGCGCTTTAGCGTCTATGACGGAATTAGCCACAGTGTGCCCGCGCGCAACCGGCGAAGAGTGATATACTACCACCCACGTTCCCCGGCCAGCTTGGGGACAAGGTCATTTTGGAGGGGGAACAATGACTATGAAACGGGTGAAAAGTAACTTCACAGTTTATTTCTCGGCCACGATTCTGGCCTTCGCCATCAGCGTCCTCGGTGTCAATTCGTTGTGGGGCCAAGGCGCCACGGCAACCATCCTGGGCACCGTCACCGACATGTCCGGCGCGGCTGTTCCCGATGCCATGGTGCAGGTGAAGAACTCGGGGACGGGCGCGACGCAATCGCTCACCAGCGATGCGCAGGGAAGATATCGCGTTCCGGATCTTGCTCTTCGGCGAATACGAAATCCAGGCCTCTAAGGCGGGATTCTCCATGGTTGTGCATAAGGGCATAACGCTGACCGTCGGCGCGCAGGCAGTGGTGGATTTCTCGCTCCCGGTCGGACAACAGCAGCAGACCGTGACGGTGGAAGGGGAGGCGACGGTTGTGGAAACCACCAACGCCGCCGTCGGCACCAGTACCTCCGAGCAGCAGATGCGCGAACTGCCTCTGAACGGCCGCAATTTCGAGCAGCTGATCCAACTGGCTCCCGGCGTGGCGACTGTGCAGTTCGCCAACAACGCCATGCAAGGGCGCGCCGCGCAATACTCGGTTGCCGGCAGCCGGCCGGAAGGGCAGTCCATTATGCTGGACGACGAAAATCTGCAGAGCTTCTGGAACAACGGCATCAGCTCGATTTCCGGTTCGTCGCTCGGCGTCGAAGCAATCGCCGAATTCCAGACGCTGACCAACTCCTTCAGCGCGCAGTTCGGCGGCAATGGAGCCGTGATCAACGCGGTCAGCCGAGTCGGGAACGCAACAGCTTTCCACGGCTCCGCGTTCGACTTCCTGCGCAACAGCGATCTGGACGCCCGCGATTTCTTCCTGCGCACCCGCAGCAGTCCGCCGCCGTTCCGCCGCAATCAGTTCGGAGGCAGCCTGGGCGGTCCGGTGATGAAGGACAAGGCGTTCTTCTTCGTGGATTACGAAGGCATCCGGCAACTGCTGCAACAGTTCGGAGTCGCGACGGTTCCGAATTGTACGGCCGGTTTCGCTTCCGGCCCTTGCCAGATTACCGCGACCAATCCGACAACCGCCGCGGCCATTGCGAATACTCTGTCGCTTTATCCAGCGCCCCAGGTGCTCCAAACTCCGACGGCGGCCTCGGGCCAGGCGACGACGTTCGGCAACAGACACGGTTCACGAGGATTACGTGTTGACCCGGTTCGACTACACGTTCTCGGAGAAGGATTCCATTTTTGCGCGGTATTTCTCCGACAAGACTTCCGAACTATCGCCGTTCGCGGGAGCCGCACAATCGGTCGGAGGCGGCCCGCTTCCCTATTGGCCCGGAACGGACAATTCCCTGTCGCAATACGCGACCATCGAGGAGCGGCACATTATTTCGCCCACTCTGGTCAACTTAGCGACGATCAGCTATTCGCGGCCCACCAAAAGTTCCGCCGAACTCACTCCCGCCACGGCGCCGAACGGCACCACGCCTTTGCAGTTTTTCGGCACCGGCGCTGGTGTGGAGGATGGTTTTATCAGCTCCACGCATACGGTTTGACGCCGTTGGGACCGGCCCTCGGTACGGGTCATTTTACGTTAGCCGAGAACCGATACGCCATCGGAGACGATCTTTTGTGGACGCACGGCGCGCATTCCATCCGCATGGGATTCTGCGGGCGACCGACTGCTCAACAACAGCTGGAACCCAATTAATGAAGACGTGGTCTGGACGTTCACCAGCTTTGCCAATTTCCTGGCCGGTCAGGCGTCGCTGGAGAGCGGAGTTGTCCCCGCGCCAGACGAACACCGCGCATCGCGATTACTTCCAGTACGACTTCAATCCCTACATTCAGGACGACTGGAAGGTGACGCCGAAGCTCACGCTGAACCTGGGACTTGCGCTGGGAGTATTACAGCAATCCAACCGAGCGGCACGACAATCTTTTCGCGATTACCAACTTCGCCACGGCTACCGGATTATACGCGGATTCCGAATATGTTCCAATCCAATCCTTCGCTGAAGGATTGGGATCCCCGCCTAGGTCTGGCCTACGATCCTTTCTCCGATCACAAGACGTCGATCCGCGCCGGCTTCGGCATGTTCCATGACCCGATCTCGGTGCAATCCTATCAAACAGGCTTCGGCGGCGCGCCGCCGTGGGGGGCATCGACCATCGTCGGCACCGGAAATCCGGCGACCAACACGGCGATCTATCCGTTCCCGCCGACGCTGGCGAACGCGCCCATTCCGTCGCAGACGGTGCCGTGGTATTACCCGATCAACACCACGCCGTACATGATTCAGTACAATTTGAACGTTCAGCGCGAAGTAATGGCGAACACGGTGCTGACCGTGGGCTACGTAGGTTCGCACGGCATTCATCTGCTTACTGGTATCGAGTCGAATCCGCCGACGCCAGTGATCGATTCCAGCGGCGTGTATCACTTCTCCAATGCTGCGGGCGTACAGAATCCGCGCGAGAATCCGAACCTGGGCTACTTCCCGACCCTGCGGCCGATCAGCACGTCGCAATACAACGCGTTGCAAGTCTCTTTGAATCGGAGGTTCACCCGCAACGTGCAGGCGCAGGTATCTTATACCTGGTCGAGGTGCATGGACGACGGTGCATTCGGCGTGACTAGCTTCGACGGCACCAGCACCGCCACCACGCCGGGAAATGATTGGAGAATCCCTTCAACCAATCGATCGACCACGCGGCGTGCGGCTTCAGGATATTCCTCAGGTGCTGCGCATCAACGGTTTGTGGGCGCTGCCGTTCAAGGGCAACCGGCTGGTAACGGGCTGGCAGCTCAGTGGCATTCTCAGCGCGCTACGACGGCGTTCCGTTTAACGCGAACGCCGGCTTCGATCGCGCCGTGTTCACGTCGGGCGAAACGTCGCGCCCGAACTACTCGCCGAACAATCCCGCTGCTGTCGTGAACGGAATCAGCTACCCGGCCTGCAATAACGACCCGATGATCGGCAACGCTACATGTGGTTCAATCCGAATTGCTACACTCTGCAGCCCGTGGGCACTTTAGGCAATACCGGGCCGGAATACGCTGCGAGGACCAAGCTTCTTCGACACGGATCTTTCGCTCTCGAAGGACACTGTGATCCGCGAACAAATCAAAGCTCCAGTTCCGTGCGGAGATCTTTAACATCTTCAACCACGAGAACCTTGGAATGCCGGGCAACAACATTTTCAGCGCTTCGGGGTTAATCAACACGGCCGCAGCCGGCGTCATCACGGCCTCGAACCCCGGCAGCACGCCGCGCCAGATTCAGTTCGGCCTGAAGCTTAATTTCTGATATGTAATCTGGAGCAAGAGGAGGGCCGATGCAATTGAGAGCACACGCCATTTCTGTTTTCGGACTGTTTCTGTTTGGATGGGCCCTTCCTGGTTTTCTCGGCGCACAGACCGACGCGCAGCGCACGCCACGCGCCAGCAATATGGATCTGGTAGGCTACGACGACCTCCAGGCTCGCAGCGCCTATCAGCCCGTGATCCAGAAACAGGGTGCTCGCTGGATCGCCTACATCGGCCATCATGGCGGCGAGCAGCCCAACCCGCTCACCGGAAAAACCGAGCCGAACGGAACTTCCATCGTCGACGTTACCGACCCCAAACATCCTCGCTACCTTTTTCATATTCCCGGCGAGCCTAAGGATCCAACGCCCAAGGCGAGAGCGGCGGCGCATCCATGGTGCGCGTGTGCAGCGGCGACGAACTGCCGCACGCCGAGAAGGGCAAGTTTTACATGCTGCGCGATTTCGGCAAGAGCTCGCATGAGATGTGGGACGTCACCGATCCCGGCGCATCCCAGCCGCATCAACGTCATCGTCAGCGGCCTGCGCGATACGCACAAGAGCTGGTGGGAATGCGATACCGGCATCGCCTACCTGGTTTCCGGCGTGGTCGGCTGGCGCGTCAACCGCATGGCGCAGATCTACGATCTGAGCGACCCAACCAAGCCGGTGTTCATCCGCAATTTCGGCCTGCCGGGCCAGCAGCCCGGCGCGAAGGGTCCGACGCCCGGAGGCCTGCACGGCCCGATCTCCACCGGTCCCAAAGGCAACCGCGTGTACTTTGCCTACGACAATGCGCGCGATGGCGTCATCGAGATCGTCGACCGGGAAAAATTGTTGAACGGGCCGAAGGAACCTACCGAGGAAAACCTGCGCTATCCCGTGATCGTCGCGCGTCGATCTGCCGGACGATATGGGCGCGCACACCACGTTCCCCATGCTGCGGATGCAGCTCTCGGAGTTCGAAAAACAGAAATACAGCAAAGTGAAAGATTTTATGCTGCTCATCGGCGAAACCACTCCGAACGAATGCCAGGAGAGCCGGCAGATGGTGCGCCTTTTCGACATCACGACTGAGACGAAGCCGGTGGGCGTGTCGACCTGGACCGTTCCCGAAGACAGCGGCAATTTCTGCACGGCGGGCGGCCGCTTCGGCACCCATTCCTCGAATGAGAGCTTCACGCCAATCTACTACGATCGCGTCGTGTTCATCGCCCATTTCAATGCCGGCGTGCGCGCGCTCGACATTCGCGATCCGTACAAGCCCAAGGAGATCGGATATTACATCCCGGCCATCACCGCCAAGACGGATCAGCGCTGCGTGGGTCAAGGCGCGGAGCGGCACTGCAAGGTGGCCATCCAGACCAACAACGTCGAGGTGGACGACCGCGGCTACATCTACATCGTCGATCGCGCCAACACCGGCATGCACATCCTGCAACTGACCGGCTCAGCGCGTCAGGCAGCCGATTTCAGCAAGGCCGTAAATTAAGGCAGCGAGTTATTGCGCCGCGTGTCTCGACGGTGCAACGGGCGGCGCTGGTTTAGCGAACTTTGCGGCGTCAATCGCGACGTTCGGCTGGATCTCGGTCAGCTCTACATTCTCTCGCCCGTCCAGCCAGGTCATGATCCAATGGAACGGCATCTTTACGCCGGCCACATCGCGGTAATCGGAAAAGTCATACTGCGTGGGAATGCGCCCCACCGGCGAAGCCGCATAGCGCCGCATCCGCACCAGCAGGCCTGAGTCGGGATCGAAGTACAGCGTTGCGATGGATCCGCCGGGAGCGGTTCCCTGAACCACGATGACTTTGTGATCGTCGATGATGCCTGGGCTGCCGACGCGCCATTGCCCCAGAGCTTGCTTGATCCGGCCTGGAAAAGACAGGGCGGCGTCCACCATTACTCCTTCCAACTCGCCGCCCGTCAGTCCGAGCACCGCCACGGGTCGTAGCGGCGCGGAGATCCAGCCAACTTGGCCGTTGAACGCTGTCGTGTTGTCGCCGTTGTCGGTATGGATGATGGTGGTGCGCTGGTTGGGAGCCTTCGCGTAAATTTCAATCCCACGCTGCCCGCTCTCCGGCCCATATCCGGAGCTGGTTCCCTTGGCGACAAAGCTGGTGATCGCGGCCAGCCGCTTCGCCCCGCCGAGCGCCTCGATGTATTTGTCCAGAACCTGATCGGCTGATGGCGCGCCGGGAGCTGGTTGGATCCTGTCATCCAATTCGTCCTCGGGCGGAGCGCCGTAGATCGCGCCTAGATCCGGCGTGGTCTTGGGATGATCGCCGCCGCGATGACAGGAAAAGCAGGTCACCACCTGTCGCCCGCCAAAGAAGCTCTTGTTGATGGTGGACATCATGGCGACCATCCGGCGCGCCGTCTTTTTCATTTCGGTGTTGTCGCCGGCGTAGTTCTCCCACTTGCTGTCGTTGGCGGTATGGCAGTTCTCACACGAGACTCCCAGTGCGGCCGAGAAAATTCCCATGGTGCCCATGAATTCATCCACCGGAATCCCTCTGAGCACCTGGACGTTTTTGAAGACGTCTTCCGCTAACAGCGGCTTCTGTCCCGCGGCATTCTGGCCGCTACCGGACGCGACGCTGAACAAAAACACCGCCGCCATGATTCCAAATCCGGCCTTCGTCATGATCCGCGGCCCGAGTTACTTCCAGGCCGAATAGATCGGTTTCGCAACCATAAATTCCGGATTGGCTCCGGGCTTCGGACGGAACTTCTGCACGCGCCCGGCGTCCACTTCGGCGACATAAAGATTGCCGTCCTGATCCACGCTGAGCCCGTGCACGCCCCACAACCCGCCCGGGAAATCGCCCATGCTGCCCCAGGAATAAAGCAGGTGGCCTTGCAGGTCCCACTGGAGCATTTTGTTAGTGGTCCGATCAAAACTCCAAATCGTCTTTCCAGACCCGATGTAGAGCAGATGCAGGCTGGAAGGATCGGCATCGATCTTCCATTCATACAAATACTTGCCGTTCTCGTCGAACACCTGAATGCGGTGATTATTCCGATCGTTCACGAAAACGTGGTGAGTGGCCGGGTCCACGGCCACGCCATGGACGTTGCTGAAGTAGCTTGGACGCGTGTCGATCGGCCCGCGCGGCGGACCGCCGAGCTTGCCCCACTGCATGATGAACTTGCCGTTCTTGTCGAATTTCGCGACGCGCGTTCCAGTGTAACCATCCGAAACGAAGAACGTGCCGTCGGGCAGCCAGTCAAGATAGGTCGGTCGATTGAAGTGCGTCGCGTCGGCGCCTTCCACTTCCGGCGTGCCGATGGTCTGCACCAACTGCTTTCCGTCGTGCGTGAATCTGTAGATGGTCTGCATGTTGTCGTCCACCACCCAGACGTGCTTCTCCGGATCGTAGGGGCTGATGTAGACGGAATGCGGACGCCGGAAGAGGTGGTCCCACTGCTTCCACGTCTCCAGGATCTTGCCATTGCCATCCACCACGACTAAGCAGTTCTCCCATTTGGCATCCACGCCGAGTTGGCGATAGGGCGGGCCCTTGATGCCCAGATCGGGCGCCTTTCCTTCCCAGGCCGTCAGCCACTCTTTCATGTTGTTGTCCGTTCCACCCGTGCCAGGCAGCGAGGCGACGGTGGCGTCGCGCCAAAAGCCGGACACCGGATAACTCAGGCTCGGACCGACCTGTGGCAGCAGGATCGCCTTGGGCGGCTTCATCTTCGGCAGCTCGCCGCGAAACAACATGTAAATGCGATTCGGGCTTTCGGCAAAAACGCTTTCACCTGCGCCGTAAGTCCACTTTTCATTACCCGGCAAAGCGCTGATGTCCTGCGGCCAGTTCTTCACCACTTCATAGGGACCGGTGACATCTTCGGCTCCGAGACTCCCCGGCACAGCCGCGAAACCTGCGCCAGGCTTAGCCTGCGCCTCAACCGGTTTCATTCTGGCGGAGATCCACAATCCAATTCCGACGCCCAGCGCCAGCATCAATATCATTACGCCAACCTTGCGCATATTGATCCTCCAAAAACATGCAAGCGGAAATCGCTTCAAGTCCAGACGCTCGATTATGGCATATACCGCCGCGGCCTGGCACGGCAACGCCTCAACGAACCGCGGCCGGTTCTCGATCGGACACGATGACAATGAGCATGTCCTTAGCGAGGTCAATCACTTTCCGCGCGGGGTCGCTGTTTAAGAACGGCAGCCGATTCTGTTTCTGAGGGCGGGTGAGATAGATTTGAGTGACTTCGTTGCGCCGGCCGAAGTCGACCAGCGTAGCGGCGACATCGTCGCCTTCCAGGATTCTGGTCTCGATGTGCAGGTTGCGCGCGAAGTTCAAGTGGCGTTCGATGGCTTCGCGATCGATCACGGGCAGGCCGCTGAGGTCCCCGGTGCGCTGAATAGAGACGGCGAAGCACTCCGCGCCGAGGAAGTCGCTGACGCGTTTTGCCCGCCGGATCGCGACCGCGCTTTTGGGATTGGGCGTAACCAACACCAAAATCTTGTGACGTTTTCGCGCACCCATGAACACGCTTTCGGCGGGAGAAGGGCGCGGCTCTTCGCCGGCCATGCGATGCTCCACTTCGTGGGCGGTCTGCCGGAGGGCCAGCTCCCTGAGCGCTACGAGCGTCTGTTCGCGAAAGAAATTTTGCAGAGCCTGCTCGGCCTTTTCGCGCTCGTACACCACACCGCGCTGCAGGCGATTGAGCAGGGCGCGCGGCGTGAGATCCACCATCACGACCTCGTCGGACTGTTCCACCACCCAATCCGGCACCGTCTCACGAACCCGAATGCCGCTAATCTGGTAAACCTGGTCGTTCAAACTTTCCAGGTGCTGGATGTTCATGGTGGTGAGAACATCGATCCCGGCGGCCAGCAATATTTCTACGTCTTCCCACCGCTTGGCGCGTTCCGAGCCGGGCACATTGGTGTGCGGAAACTCATCCACGACGCAGGCTCGCGGGGCGCGCGCCAGGATGGCGTCGGTATCCATCTCCTCAAACAATGTGTCGCGATAGCGGATGGTCTTTCTAGGGACCAGCTCCAAGCCTTCGGTTTTTGCGATGGTTTCCTTGCGGCCATGCGGCTCAAAATAGCCGATCACAATATCCACGCCGGCAGCTTTTCGCTCCTGGGCTTCTTCCAGCATCTTGTAAGTCTTGCCGACGCCGGCGGCATAGCCCATGAAGATCTTCAGCTTCCCGCGGTGTGGCTGCATTGCTATTGCGGGAACACGCACACGTCCATGCCGTGGCCCTGGTCGATCAGCTTGTCGAGGGGGCTGCCTTTGAGGCGGGCGGCGATTCCGCTGCGTTGGCTATGGCCGACGAAAAGCTGCGTGATGTCGCGGGACCTGGCAAACTCGAGCAGCGCTTCTCCCGGGTCGTCGCCTTCCAGGATCTCGACGTGCACGCCCGCCGCGTTCGCAATGGCCAATCTCGCATCCAGCGCGGACTGATCCTCCGCCGAGATATTCGGCTGCCTTACGTACGCGACGATGAGCTGTCCATGAAATCGCTTGGCGACGATTTGAGCGGTGGACATCATCTCCTGGATATTGGCGCGAGGCGTGATGCAGACCAGGATCCGTTCGTGCGTGCCGAAATGTTGGCGGATGCCATGGCGCTCCAGGTAATCGTTCAGCTGATGGTCGACGATGTCGGCGGTTACGATTAAGGCCAGCTCACGCAGCTTCGAGAGGCGCTCCTGGCGCTTCTTAATCTGCACCTGCTCGTCGGGGGACCGTTCCAGCGGCTCTTCGGGGGGCGCATCCACGATTTCGATTTCGTCGGCGCTCTGGATGAAGCAAAGCGGAACGGTTTGATCCACGTGTTTGCCGGTGATGGCCTCCACCTGCTCGCGCAGCTCGCAGATGTATTGAATATTGATGGAGGCGACCACCTGGAGTCCATTTTCGAGCAATTCCTGGACATCCTGCCAGCGCGTGGGGTTGCGCGAGCCGGGTGGATTGTTGTACGCCAAGCCATCGATAAAACATACCGTCGGATGGCGTTGAATCAGAGCGTCGACGTCCATCGCGGTTCCTTCTCCGACGGCTTTCAGCGGAATCACGTCCAGTTTTCGCAACAGCGGCTCGACTTCGGCCGGGACCTTGGATTGCATGGCGCCGATGACGACATCCTGGCCGCGCTCCCGGCGGCGGCGCGCTTCATCCAGCATGCGGAACGATTTTCCGACCCCGGACGCATAGCCGAGGAAGATTTTCAGGCGTCCCTTGTTTGCCGCGATACTGGCCTCTTCCTCAGCCTGACATTCGCGAAGATACTCTTCCGGTGTTTTCCGGCGGGTATCAGTAGGCATTCCATCCCTCCCGGCGCGATGTTGCTGCCGATTAAAGTAGAACTTTTAGGATAGACGGCCTCCCGACGGAAAACCAAATCTCACTGGATTTCGCCATCGGCCCGCGCGGTTTATTATAATGACTGTCTTCCGGGTAAAAGGAGTATTGATTTGAAAGACACACGATTTGGACAGGACCAGATTCGCCGCCGGGATGCATTGAAGGCGCTGGGAGCGGCGGCGGGTTTAGCAGCGACGGTGCCGGCCGGAGAGTTGTTCGCGCAGTCGATTAACAAGTCGGCTGCCAAGGGCGGGCGCATCGACGTGCATCATCATCACGTGCCCGCGTTTGGAAACTTTAACGGCGGGCGAGGCGGTTTTGGCGGCGACCGTTTTCCCTGGACGCCGGAGAAGACGCTGGCTCAGATGGAGAAATTCGACATCGCGGTCGCGATCCTTTCGATGACGCAGATGGGCGACATTCTCTACGACAACACCGAGAAAGGCCGCAAGGCGGTGCGCACCGGCAACGATTACGGCGCCAAGATCATGTCGGAACATCCGAAGCGTTTCGGGCTGTTCGCCGGCGTGCCGCTGCCCGATATCGATGGCGTGATGAAAGAGATCGAGTATGGCTTCGACACGCTGAAGGCGGACGGCATCGGGATTTACACCAACGACAATCAGGGGCGCTGGCCGGGAGACGCGTACTTCGATCCGATGTGGCAGGAGCTGAACCGGCGCAATGCGATCGTGTACATGCATCCGCTGGCGCCGCCGTGCTGCACCAAGCTCAACGACAGCGTATCGACGGCCATGAATGAATTCGACTTCGACATCACGCGCGGCTGCACCAGCATTCTCGCCAACGGCGTGCTGCACAAATATCCGAACATCAAGATCATCATTCCGCATTCGGGCGGGACCATGCCGATGATCGCGGGCCGCATCAAGGACCGTTATCCGCACGATCCGAAGCACGAAGAGTACATTCCGAACGGCGTGATCCCAGAGCTGCAGAAGTTCTACATCGACATCGCGCACGCCGCCTTCCCGTATCCGATGGCTGCGATGATGAAGTTCGCGCATTCCGGACCACATCATGTTCGGGACCGACTTTCCGTTCGAGCCGATCGAATCCACCGCAGACGAAATCCCGAACCTGGGGATTCCGGCGAAGGTGTGGCGGGCGATCGACCGCGAAAATGCGGAGAAATTGTTCCCGCGTTTCAAAGCGTAGTTCGCGGCAGCTTCATTTCACCAGGTGTTTCAGGTCTTTCTCGTTTTCGAGACAGATGTAATCGATCAAGTCGGTATCGGGCGCGAGAATCTGGTGTAGCGTCACGGTCCAGGGCCGGGTGTAAGCCTTGGGGTCGTCGACCGTGAGATCGATCTGCAGATGGCCGAAGTCGACGCGGCGAAAGCGCTCTGTGATCTTGGCGGCATCGGTCATGGGATCGCCGAAAGCATCCAGCCAAATGCCGTCGCGAAAGCCGGTGGTTTGAACCACGAGGGCATCGCCATCCCACTTGCCGATCGAGTAGCCATCCCAGGAAGGCTGCGGGTCCGATGGGGAGCGGACGGCCGTCGGTGAAGATTTGCCGGTAGCTCTTGTTGTGCTCGTTGAGCATTAGAAGCAAGCCGGGCGTCTGGACGATCTTGCGGAACGTGACATGGGTGTAGCGTTCCACGATACCGATGGGCAGACAGTTCGTGAGCGGCTCGTCGCGTTTGGGCGGCTGCCGGCGGGCCTTGGCTAACTCCGCCATCCCGGGCCGGTAGGGGAGGCCGTCCTTGAGGCTCACGGCAATGTTCAGGAACTCGCGAGCGGCCTGGTCGGAGTCGCAGTTGCCGGCCGGGCAGGGAACCTCCATGTGCCAGATGCCGGAGAGGTCGGGTTTGCCGTCGGCGGCGCGCGGCGCGGGGGCGGAGAGATTGGCCTTGCCGTCGGGAGTGCGCGGGATGCCGGGGGTCGGGTAGTTCAGCCATTGGGCGGTGGCGGGCGCGACGATCAACGCCACCAACGTGGGAGCAACGATCTTTAGCCGCATGGGAGTTAGGAACGATTATACGCCCAGCGGGCGGGCGCGGGTAGCCGGCTTGGGTTCGTTTGGTAATTTTTGTTTGGGAGCGCGGGGCGGTTTTTGGCGGCATATTTGGGGATCTGCGGACCTCTTTTCAGAATGAGGCCGGTTGGTGGTGCGTGATGAGGTAAGGGTGGAGCAGGTAGTTGAAGGGGAACGGGATGGAGGTGCGGGAGAGCCGTGACCGGGGCTAGTTTTGCGGGTCGGCCTGCTTCAGATATTCGGCCAAGCGGCGATCGACGTCGCAGACATGCACATCGATCCACGATTCCAAGTCTGAGATGGAAGTCGAGATGGCGAGCGGACAGTCGGCCTGGATGGCGTCCGCCAAATCGTCGGCGTGCTTGCGAAACACATCGTGGCAAGCCTTGTGGGAGGCGGCATCGGCATAGTGGAACCGGTCCATGAGTGATTCTTCGTGCTCGAAGTGTGCGTCCAGGTAGGCGCGCAGCTGGAGCATGAGATCGTTGAGCCTACTGGGCGGGGCGTTGGTGGAGGCTTTGAGTTGGCGGAGGATGTCGATTAAGAGGGCATGGTCGTGGTCGAGTTCTTCGTAGCCGGCGCCGTAGTCGGATCGAATTGGGAGACCGCTCATGATGGACATATCGGCAGGAAATGGTGAAGTAGCACGAACCCTTGGGCGCGGGTGGCGGGCTTGGGTTCATTTGGTAATTTTTGTTTGCGTGCCGGCGAAGGGTTTCGAGGCATGTTTTCGCGTCATATTTTGCGCGATGGGGCCTCTTTTCAGAATGCGGCCGGTTGGTGGCGCGTGATGAGGCGAAGGTGGGGCAGGTGGTTGGAGGGGAACGGGATGGAGGTGGGGAAGAGGCGTGACCGGGTTTGCGGGTTGATGGGCGGATGCGGGGAATACCAGTGGTATAGACTTTCAGGCATGGGATCTATCGTGATCGAGCTGCGACGTGATGCTTTGAGTCCCGACGTTGACGTGTCGACGCTGTTACGAAAGGCGCTTGTAATAGCGACCAAACTGGGAATTCCGGACTTCAAATTTGGATCGAGAATGAACTGCGGGGGTATCGTGACCGGAACGATGTTCCACAGTATCGAATCGTTAGAGGGGACGTAAAGGGTCAGGACGAGGGGGCCCGGGGTAGTGTCAACAGGATTGTGTAAACGGGATTCTCGGATAGTCATTGCCTGGCGTGCTCGGGGAAGCGATCTTCCCAGAGAATCGCGAAGCGATTTAAAGCCTGCGGCCAGCCCTGGATAGTATGCCATTTCTTGGCGACATTTCGTAGAGCCAGATAGAGCAGTTTGATGGCGGACTCTTCGTTGGGGAAGGAGCCGCGGGTTTTAATGACCTTTCGTAGGGTCATGTTCAGAGACTCAACCGCGTTCGTCGTATAGATAACCTTGCGAATCTCCGGAGGGAATGCGAAGAACGGCACCACCTGTTCCCAGTGCCGGCGCCAGAGCTGTCCCACCGAGCGGTATTTTCCATTCCAGGCGGCTTCGAAAGCAGCCAGTTGCCGGTCAGCGTCTTCGCGGTTGGCCGCGCGGTATATGAGCTTTAAGGCGGCCACCACCGCGCGGGCGTCTTTCCAGCTCACATAGCGCAGGCTGGCTCGCACTAAGTGCACGATGCACAGTTGCACGGTAGTCTTGGGGTAAGCCGTCTCAATGGCCTGCGGAAATCCTTTCAACCCATCCACACAGGCGATGAAGATATCTTCCAGCCCGCGGTTTTTCAACTCGGTCAATACGCTCAGCCAGAACTTGGCGCCTTCATTGGCGCTGGTCCATAGCCCCAGCACCTCTTTGTGACCTTCCATATCGATGCCAATCGCTACATATACGGCGCGGTTTTCGACCTGCCCTTGCTCGCGCATCTTCACCACCAACGCGTCCAAGTACACGATCGGATACACCGCATCGAGCGGCCGGTTTTGCCAGGCACGCACTTCGTCCAACACCGCATCGGTGACGTTGGAAATCAGCGTCGGGCTGACCTCCACGCCGTACAGTTCTTCCAAGTGGCCCTGGATATCGCGGGTCGTCATGCCTCGTGCGTACATCGAGATGATCTTGCCATCCAGACCCGCCATTCGGGTTTGGCCTTTGCCTATGAGGCGGGGTTCGAACGTGGCTTCCCGATCGCGCGGCGTGGTGATCTCCAACTCGCCGAAATCACCCTTCAAAGTCTTTTTGCTCTTCCCGTTGCGGCGGTTGCCGTCCGGCTTTTCGATCGGATCGCTCTTCTCATAGCCGAGGTGTGTGGCCATCTCGGCTTCTAGCGCTCGTTCCATCAGCGCCTTCGTCAGTTGCCGCAACAGTCCGTTCTCGCCCAGCAGGTCTTCCGGCTTTTCGTACTTCGGCAGCAGCTGATCCAGTATTTCCTTGTCGATTGCCATCTGTCCTCCAAGTCTGATGGAGAACCGACGTTTACACAATCTGTTTTATACCCTCGGGCCCGGTGGATACCCGTAGTTTTCAATAACAATGAAATAACCAGTATGGTCGCAACGGTCCCGCTATTTGATTCAGTAGCAGAACTGGAAGCAATAGTGCAGCACGCCCGCGAAGAACAACAGGGGAGCCTCAGCGTCGATCTTATGCCTGAGCAAGATGCTCAGCTTGCTAAGTGGATTGGTCATGAGGAAGTAAGGAAATTCGCACGATTTTTAAGGGTGGAAGACGTGAAGGGCGTGCTGGATGCCGTCAGGACAGAGACTCTTAAATGGGGATTGAAGTTAGAAAAGGACGGGATTCTTGGAGAGGGCATGTCCTTCTCGAAAGACGAGCAGCAGAGGGCTGCGGCCATTCACTACACTACTAACGTTTACGGGAGTGTGGGAAACATATCTCAGCACGGCCGACATTTTAAACAGGCGGCTAATGTCGGGCTTCAGACTCAAGACCTCGCGAAATTGGTCAAGGATTTCGGTGAGCATCTTGATGAGTTGAATCTTGACGCCCGTCAAAGGAAGAGAGCCGAGCTGCAGATCGCCACTTTAAATGCCGAGCTCAGCGGGGAACCAGACTCTGCAATCGTAAGCCAAGCTGCGCGCAGCCTTCGAAATATCACGGAGAGCGCAATCTCAAGCCTCGTGGCCACGGCGGCGACCAATCCTACCGTTTGGCACTGGATACATCAGACGCTGATAGCGCTCAGCGCAATGTAGGTATGCCCGCTGCGCGGCTTGGTCAGCGCGCCGCCGATGCGCCGGGGTTGACCGTGATGTCGTAGTCGTAACTAGTGAACAAAGCGCCGTCGCAGGCGAGTGCGCGGATGCGGTATTTGCCGGGGACGGCGAAAGTCACCTTGGTCTCGGATTTTGAGGGAGTCGGGTAGGGCGAGTTGGTGACTTCGGGGGCGAATTGAGGTTTGGCGGGGCCACGGTAGAAGATCCATCTTACTTGTATGCCGAGCGGTCGGCCGCCGCGTCCACGTCCACCGGGCTTGGGCTTGGGGATGCCGTCGTCGGTGACGTTGACCGAGAGAGTCGCGGGGTTAGGAAGAGTGACGGTTTGCGGCCCGCTGCCGGTGACCACGGGAGGCTGGTTGCCCTCGATCTCCTCG
Source organism: Bryobacterales bacterium (assembly GCA_963732175.1). Taxonomy (GTDB): domain Bacteria; phylum Acidobacteriota; class Terriglobia; order Bryobacterales; family Bryobacteraceae; genus Palsa-89. The sequence goes on from CAVSYF010000014.1 coordinate 234,594, forward strand.
GTTTCCCAGACGCCGATGGTGCGATCGGTGACGGCGTTTTTGGTGATGAGCGGGTTATCCACTTCCCACTCGGGCTGGAGCCAACCTTTGGCCGGATCGGTACGGCCGTTGGTGGTTAGCGTCCAGATGACGCGCTTGTCGACGGGCCAGTCCTTCGGGACGTTGACTTTGAAGACGAACCAGCGGCGTCCAGTGTAGAAATGGGTGGGCTGGCCTTGATCGCCAGTGCTGATGTTGTCGAAGTTATTGGCGGGGCCGATGGGTACGTCCAACTCCTCTTCGGTGTTGCGGTTGTAGTAGCCGAAGTAAAGGCTGAAGCTGCCGTCGGGATTCGACTGCCAACCTTCGTAGGTGGGGCTGATGTCCTGTCCTTTAGAATATTTGGCGCCGGGGAAGGGGAACTGGGCGTGTAAACGGATGAGGCCCGCGCTGAACAAAACGATGGCAGCACAGGCCCCAAATCGGAATCCAAAAAAACGTAATCGACGTGGCGTCATCGATTAACTACTGTATCACCGAGTGGCGGTGACGGCGCGCTGTTTGGCCTTGCGCGCTTCAGTCTCGATTTTGAAATCCTCGTCGGACATGTAGTAGTAGCTGAGCCAGGCCGAACCCATTTCGTCGACGGTGCGCTGGCCCCAGGTGATCTGGGCGTCGGGGTCGGGGTTGAACTTGCTGTTGTCGGAATTGTCGTGCCACATGATGGAGTGCAGCACGGTACCGGCGGGCAGCAGCGGAGCGGAGTCGTCGGCATAGACGTAATTGATGTGCCAATTAAACGTGAAGCTGGCGCAGTTGATCATCTCGGTTTTTCCGTTGGGATAGATGGCTTCCAGGCACTCGGCCTTGCCGCGGTTGTGCAGGTGCGGCTGGAATGAGAGGAGCCGGGCGGGCTTGATCAGCGGCATGTAGCCGTCGGACCGGACATTCTCGGCGTGCGGGCGGATGTCGATTTCGTTCGCGCCGACGGTGAGCGACGTGACGGAGTGTTTGGGCGTGTAGCCTTCGGGATAGAATTTCAGGCCGAGCGCGATGTTGACCGGAGTCTCCTTGCCGTTGGCATGCAGATGGAACTGGAAGTTGAGCTTCGTCCCAGCCTTGACCAAGCGGCCGGAGCCTTCGCGGAATACGTCGCCGCCTTTACCGATTGCGTACTCGTTGAGGAAGACGCCCATCTCGCCGACCTCGAGCGCGACGTTGCCATCGAGCTGGCCGCTGTGAACGGTGTCGTCTTTAGGCTCGACCAGGGAGGTTCGGATGTGATGGATCGACGGCTGGCCTTTGAGCGGAATGATCTGGACGGCCTGGATGTAGCGGTCTTCTTTGAGACCGGGGTCGACCAGGATGTCGGGCCACTGGTCGGGGCCTTTGGCCTTGACGATGACGTCTTTGGGCAACGATACGACGATATCCGGCTTGCCGATTTGCCAAGCCTGGCCGTCGGGGAATTGACGCGCGGGCGGCAGGTCGGCGAGGTTGCCTTGAGGCGCGCCGGCGTCAACCCATTTGACGATGGTGGCGATTTCCTGATCGTTCAGCGACACGTCGTTGGCGAAATGCTGGACGCCGATGGTCTTGTCGATGAACCAGGGCGGCATTTCACGGGCGGCGACTTTGGCTTTGATCGATTTCGCCCAAGGACGCGCTTCCTGGTAGGTCATCAGCGACATGGGGGCGATTTGCCCGACGCGATGGCAGACCTGGCAATGATCGGCGAGAATGGGGGCCACGTCCTTGGTAAAGGTGACCGGGTTTTGCGCCATGGCAGCCGAAGCCGCTAGAACCGCGGCAACGGACATTAAGAAACTGGTCTTCATGGTAGTGCCTCCTCTGGCCGTGGAAGCGGCCCTAACATCTATCTGTTTTAATGCTCGTCGACTGGCCCCAGGGCGCGTGAAAGAGGCCGTAAGGGTCACGCCTGCCCTAGGTTACACGCATAGGTATTCTACTACAAAAGGTGGGTTGCCGATGGGTCGGACGGGAGCACGCAGCGGCGATTTCGGGCCGGGGTCAAGCCATTACATCGAATATAGACTCGGGGAGGCTGCTGGGCGACGTGTTGCCGAAGAGCGCGGAAGTAGCGCCGGAAAGGTCTGGCACTGTGTTCGGCATTCCGAACATCGCGTCCACATTCTGAAGCTGATCGGCCGCCAGGCTGAGTTGGACGATGTCGGTGGGCGAGGCGTTCTCCAAAGCGGATGTTACGGCCGGGGAGGGCAGCAGCGGGGAATCGATATTAGAAAGTGTTTGAAATAAGTCGGCAAGGCCGGGGTTGAGCGAAGACGAGACGGAACCCATTGACGAACCTCCAACTGTTATATCGACGGCGATGCTCTCCTTGATAAGGGCCAGTCGAGAATGGGAGGCCGGCCTGCAACCGTCGCGGGGGGCAAGCGCGTGGCGCCCGGGAGCGCGGTGCCATTTTTTGGTCGCGCGATTTTCCGGCGGGCAAGTCTATTTGAGTGATTTTCCTGGCTGTGCGAGCATCTCCTGATGGCCTTCGACTTGCGGTATTGGTAGCCGAGGAAAGCGAATGTCAATCTCCAGTATTTCTTCTCTGATGAATCCCTCGAGCATTCAGAATTGGCAAGCTATGATGAGCCAGCAACAACAGGACTTCCAGAGCTTAGCCAGCTCCTTGCAATCGGGCAACCTGAGCGGCGCGCAGCAGGCGTACTCAGAGCTACAAGCAACGGCCTCGGCCAGTGGGTCGAATACATCGCCGGTGTCGGGGAGCGGTCCTTGTCAACAGGACTTCACCGCGCTCGGACAAGATCTTTCGTCCGGGAATCTAAGCCAGGCTCAGCAGCAGTTTGCGCAGATGAAGACCGACTTTCAATCGGCTCTCTCGCAGAATGGCGGAGTTCAGGGCATGCATCACCATGGCCACCACGGTCACAAGACGGAAGCGTCATCTGCTGACAGCGAATCCTCGACTACCACTACCGACCCGATTTTGTCGAACAGCACATCCAGCCTGCTTTCGCAGTACGCATCCATCAATGCTGCCAATAACTCGACTGCGTCCAGCTTGCTGAGCATGCTCGGTTGAGATCGATTCGAAGGGGCCGAGCGTCGGATGCGATTACCTCCTGCTAAGCGAGGAGCTACTCCGCGAGAATACAACTGCTTTAGAGAGGAGTAAGAACAAATTGTTTTAAAGAGGCTGGATTGAATGCCGATGGAAAAGCAACGGAGGTTAACGGCCATTCTTACGCCAAGGATTTTGTGGATTACGGACGGGCAAGAAGAGATCGTCGATCTGAATCGCTTTTCCCCGGTGGTTGTCGCGTCGGCAACAGAAGGCCTGTTCAGGCTGGAGAACGAAAATTTCGACGTGGTGCTGCTGCGCTTACCCGTGCAGGATGAGGATGGGGCCGCCAACATGCTCGAGCAATTTCGTCAAGCGCAGCCGGGCACCCCGGTGGTGATTCACGCACCACAAGCCAGTGCGACGGGAGTAGTGCGGCTCTTACATCTGGGCGCATTTCACGTGTTTGGACAAGGAGACGCAACCAGTCTGCTGTATCTGGCAGCTAGCTCGAAGTGGTCGCATGAACACGAGTCCGAATGTCCCCGGGAACGGGAACCGGCGCGGAGCTTGCTCATCGGCGAAAGCAGACCGATGCAGCAGATCATGGAAAAGATACGTTTAGTGGCGCAGCGCCGCTGTACGGTGTTGATCACTGGCGAGACGGGCACTGGCAAGGAGTTGGTGGCGCGTTCGATTCACGCGGCCAGCAGCCGGGGGAATGCTCCTCTGGTTTCGGTGAATTGCAGCGCGCTTCCGGAGACTTTGCTGGAGGCGGAGCTCTTCGGCCATGTCAAGGGGGCCTTCACGGGCGCGATGCACCAGCGTATCGGCCGTTTTGAGCAAGCCAATCATGGCACCATCTTCCTGGATGAAATTGGGGATATGCCCATTAGTTTGCAATCGAAGCTGTTGCGTGTTTTGCAAGAACGGGAGTTCCAAAGGCTGGGGAGTTCTGAGACGGTCCGGGTGGATGTGCGCGTGATCGCGGCCACGAACTCGAACTTGAAGGATCTGGTCCAACAGGGCAAGTTCCGGGAGGATCTCTATTACCGGTTGAATGTCGTGCCTATTGCGACGCCGCCGCTCCGCGAGCGCCAATCCGACGTTCGAATTCTGGTCCGTCACTTTATCGAGAAGATCTGCCGTGAGGAACAGCTCCCAATCAAGCGCATCTCGGAGGAGACGCTGCACCGTCTTGCGCAGCATGATTGGCCTGGCAACGTGCGTGAATTGGAGAATGCGGTGGAGAACGCGATCGTACTGAGCGGCGACCGGTCCGATCTGTTCCCGAGTGATTTTCCGCTTCCGCGCCGGAAACTAGCAGCAGCCCCGCCAGGCGCCGAACCGGCGGTTATTGCTGTTCCCGATCAGGGACTCGATTTCGAGAGCACGGTAGGATATATCGAACGGAACATCCTCGAGCAGGCGTTGAAGAAGACCGGTGGCAACAAGAAGCTTGCAGCCGAGATGCTCGGCCTCAAACGCACCACGCTGTCGGCCAAGCTCAAGAGCCTCGTTGCGGCGGGTGCTGCGGGATAGCGGCGACCTGGGTAGCGCGGACAATGAAGCGTTTAGGAGCGGAACCAATGTAATAGAAGGGATAGCAGGTCACCAGAGTAAGCGTCTCGCCGCCCGAGGCGGCCAGGACGTCAACGTCCCGCGGACTCACAATTTTAGTGGACTGAACTTCGTAACGGTAGGTGCCATCCTCGGTCTTCAAGTCGATGGAGTCGTTCTTCCGGATATCGCGCAGCTCGCGAAAGAATGTATCCCGGTGTCCCGCGAGCGCGACGTTACCAATCGCGCCGGGCAGGGCTGTCCCCGGGATATGGCCGACCGCCCGCCGTAGGGTGCTCTCATCGGCACCCTCGCGAACCATCGCATTCACGTGCAGACGGGGAATCTCCAATCGTCCAATCAGCATCGAGCGCGTGAGTGGCTTTTCGGGCGGCAGAGGTTCCAACGCCTGCGAGGGTTCGGTGATGGCCGGCGTATTGGTGCGCTCGCCCCGCCAAAACCACGAGAACTCATCTTCAACAAATCCCGGCACGGACGGTGAGAGACCGCGGAGGGTTTGATCGAAAGCCCAATCCTGATAGGCCTGATATAGCGTGCTACTGGTATTGACCCATATATAGCAGTCCACAGCGATCAATCCCAACAACAGGAATAGATACTCTAACCCAAGAAGAAAATTGCGGCGAGCTCGGGACGCCGACTCTCGCGTGCTCATATTATTTCGAACCTCCCGCGCCGCCGGAACCCGCTTCATTCACATCCGACGTAAAAAGATAGCTAGTGCGCGTTCGAACGATCAACTTTTCATGGTTAGGATCGGTTGCCACTACCTTAATGCGCCGCTCCGGCTTGCCTTCGGCAGTGGGGATGTATCCGATGGTGTAACGAGTCCGGATGTCTTTGGCGATCTGGCGGCATATAGGAGTAATCTGATTGAGCGTTTTCGGAAAATATGCTACGCCTCCACTTATGTGGGCCAGACGCTCCAAGACGGCCGGGTTCCTTTCGGGATCGTCTTCGTCGAAGATGCCAATGGTGTAGATGGTGGTTAAAGATGTCAGAACGTCGTGCATCAGTTCCGGCAGCTTGTGCAGGCTGATGTTGTCGCCGCCATCGCTGATCACCACCAGAGTCTTCTTGTCTCTGCGGCCGAGAGTGAGTTGATGAAGCGCCATTTCCATCGCGTCGTAAAGTGCGGTTCTGCCCTCAGGCACTCCTTGCCACAAAGCGGACCGCAATACATCGATGTTGTCAGAGAACGGAATCAGATCAGGAAGACCGCGGCGCGCCCGCTCGTTAAAATTGACCACGAAGATCTCGTCATTCGGATTACTGGCTTCGATGAATTCTAATGAGGCGGTAATTACGTCTTGGCGTTTGGGACGCATGCTTCCGCTCTCATCCACGACGAGTCCGACGGTAACTGGGATGTCGGCATCGCCGAACTGCGAGATTTCCTGCAAGGCGCCGTTCTCAAAGATTTTGAAATTCGCTTGCGTCAGCCCTGAAACGTAACCGCCTTTTGCGTCTTTGACGCTCACGTCTAAAAGCACCAACCGCGACGTTGTCCGGATCGTAAAATCTTGGTCGCTCTTTTGATTACTGGCCGTCTCCTGGCTCCAGCCAACGCGGGATCCAGCGACCAGCGCGACTCCCAATATCCGGAAAACGTCGCGGCGGCGGGTCATAACCACTCGCTTTTATGTTACGACAGGCGAAAGGCTCGCACTGCAGCGAACAAACCCAACGAAAGCAGTCCCGCTAATCCAATCAGAGGATAAGGGCTGGCGGTCTTGGGCAGCTCTTGCGGAGCGGGAGCCGGTTCAGGCGCGGCCTCCGGGGGTGCCGGCGGCGGAGTGTTCTGCGCAACTTCCTGCTGTGGCTGCTCGGGAGGCGGGGTGGTGGTTACCTCGGCCTGTTTATACTCGGATTCCTTGGTAGCCTCGGTGGTCGGCACCGGCTGATGGGAAACCGCTGCTATTTGAGTGGCCGCGGACTTCGGATAAGCGAACTCTTGTCCGAAGTTGTCGCCGGGATAGAACCAGGCTCTCAGAGCTTTGGGTTGTCCGGGAGGCGTTTCCCAAAACGTGAAAACGGTTTTCCCGGTGGGTTCGAGCCGATAGTTCGGGATCGCCAGGATGGTGGTCTCCAGATGGGTTTGATCGGCGTTGAAGATTTGGACGACGTGACGGTCGCCGGGGGAGTCCAACAGCTTCATGGCATATTTGCCAGGAGGCAGGACCTTGTTCGGAACCTGAATGGGTTCGTTTACCGTGAGATAAGTTAGTTTATCCCATTCACCCGCCAGGGCGGCCGGCGCCAGCGCGACTCCGAGCAGCCCGACGGATGCAACTGCAAACAACAGACGCTTCATATTAGAGAACTCCTTTTTCTTATTCTTGAAGATTTGCCGCCTTGCAGTCGCCTGCTAGCAACCGCGCGGTGTCACTTAGGCTGCCGATTGTTTTCCTCATGTTCGCAACCCGCTTCCTGAAGCGCATCTGCGCTGCCAAATAGGGAAGGTCCGATTTTCAGTGAGTTGCAGGTTCGGACGAAAGAATCCTGGCAAGTTTTACAGTCCGTAAATGGACAACAGTGTCGACGATCAGCGTCTAACGCTGGAGCGGATCTTCAACATCGGGGGGCGTGGCTTCGATGAGACGTCCCAGTTCCGGCTCGAGCCGCGCCATTTTCTCCTTCATCTGCCATGCGATGCGGCGATAACTGAAATGTCCCTTGACCCCCGAGCGAAGCCGCGCGATATATTCCGCCTCGGCGAAATCCATTTTGAAGAGGAATCTGGCGCGAGCGGCGAAGGGCAGCAAATAGTGCGCTCCGGGCGCGGGCAATTGCTTGACGACGTTAAACGATCGTGACAAAAGCGAGCTGTAAAGATCATCTAATCCTGCTTCTCGGAGCAAATCAGGAGTTTCAAAACCAAGCGCAGGGGAGAAGGATTGGCGAAACTGTTGGCAGCGGCGATGGCGGTGGAGATCGCGATATGCGCCGATGTCCATAATAATGTCGTACGCGTACGGCGTGCAGCGGAAGTTACGAAGAAGTTCATCTCGAGAGGTGCGGGATTGTAACGCCACGTCGATGACTTCGGCCTGGCATGCTGGACTCCAGGATCGCGCCATCTCATAGAGCTCGCGATAGGAGCGATCGGTAACGGGGTAAAGTAGCGTGGCAGCGATGTCCGCCGCGGTATCGACGGGTTTCAGGAGATCGACGGCATCGACGCGCTGGGGCTCCGATCGCGGCAAATTTTGTTCGGCCCACTGCCGCAGATCCTCGCGGCTGCGGAGGAAGTGCTGGTCCGGACCGACGTACCGGGCAAGTGTCGGAGCCACCGGTTCCTGCGCGCCGCTCAAATCCCAAGCGCAGGCTGGTTGGGAGGCGCACGCCTCGGCAATCTCACTCGCGAGCGTGCGAACCTCGGCATATTCCGAAGTTTTCAGCCGGCGAATTTGCCGCTCCAGCGTGCGAATGCTGGTGACTTGGCCAACGCCGGTGGGAATACCCAAGAATAATAGATAACGAGCGACGTCAAATGCACGCGCCTTCAAATTGCGCGCGTAAGCGTCCGGCTTCATGGAGTCCGGGCGGGGAAGACGTTCCGTCAGATAGTCGAATATCTTGGCGTGAACTTCGTTGTAACCGGCTAACAACTGAGCGGCCGCTTCCTGATAAGTGGCGGCATCAGTGGTGTCGAACTCCGGCGGAGTTACGAATCCGCCCTTCGAGAAATCCTGATAGCGGGAAGATCGCGCCTGCCCGTCCCACAACTGCTCATCCTCGGCCTCGATAGCGGCCAACTCCGAGATACCCTCGAAGCACAAGACCACGTGGCCGAGATCGGCGATGGACGCGTGGCCGTACTGGAAATAAAAGCTCTCGAGAAACTTGGTGGAATCGTGCTTGCGCACCCATTCGATGGACTCGCGAATCGAATCGGGCGAGCGGCTGTAGCGCGCCAGCGCATAAGCGCACTTCTCCGGTGGCATGGGAGAGACCGTAATAACGCGCTGCGCCATAAGGACTCAAAATAGCACAGCAGCGCGATGGCGGCAGGCGGGGGAGACGCCTCTGAATCGACGAAGAAGTTTAGGTTACTTAACCGAGTAAGTAGTGACTTGCTCAATAAGAGGCGGTTAAGTGTAATTAGGAGGTCTTAGACTATAATGACTAAGTTATCCAGTTATTTACTAGTGGCGGCCACGTTTTCGCCTGGCGGCGACGAATCACTGCATGACAACAACTCGATTGCACCGGCCCGGTGTTCCGCAGTGACCGCGACGGCGTCGCCGGACCGGAAAAGGGTGAGATCCACGGATGCGTCGCGAACCGCGAGATTCTGAATCTTGACCTGTTGCAAGAACGACGGGAGCACGGGATAGGCCAGAACGATCCGGCTTTCGATGGCATCGACGGACAGCCCAATGGAGGACTGCAACAAAAGAAACGCTGCGCCCGCCGCCCAAGCCTGAGTAGAACAGGCCACCGGATACGAGGTGGGAGCTTTGCCGGTACGCCGGTTGAAGCCGCAGAACAGTTCCGGAAGCCGATTGAGATCGAACCAAGCGGAGGCCTCGAATAGTCCTCGCAAGACTTTCGCGGCGACTTGCGTCAGGCCGTAGCGAGCGAAACCGGCGGCCAAAAGCGCATTGTCGTGGGGCCAGACCGATCCGTTGTGATAAGACATCGGATTGTAACGGCGTTCGCTGTCGGCGACAGTGCGGATGCCCCAGCCTGAGAAAAACAGATCGGAAGTCAATTGTTCCGCGATGGCAGCGGCATGAGACCGGTCAGCGATTCCGGTGAATAAGCACTGTCCGGCGTTCGAGGTTCTGACTTGACAGGGCTTTTTCTTTCCGTCCAACGCGATGGCATAAGTGCCGATAGAGTCGCACCAGAAGGCATGCTCGAAACGTTCTCGTAGGTGACGCGCTTCTTCTAATAGCTGGTGCGCTCTGGATTCATGCTTCAGCGCGGACGCCATCTGCGCCACGCTGAGCTTGGCTTGAAACGCGTATCCTTGCACCTCGCATAGAGCGATCGGCCCGGCCGCCAACGAACCATCGGCGTGAAAAATGGAGTCTTGCGAGTCCTTCCAACCTTGCTGCAAGCAGCCCCTGGGGGGAGTGGCGATAATACTCGATGAAACCGTCTCCGTCGCAGTCACCATATTGGTCCATCCAGTTGGACGCCAGTTCAATGGCCGGCCAAATCGATTCAATAAACGCTAGATCGCCCGTCCTGCGATAATACGCGCCGGCCAGCAGCAGGTAGAGCGGGGTCGAATCCACACTGCCGTAATATCGGCGAAACGGGACTTCTCCGAGCGCCGCCATTTCTCCGTCACGCGCTTCGTGAAGAATTTTGCCGGGTTCGGCGTCCTGCTCCGGTGACGATTCCTTGGCCTGAGTCGCGGTGAGGTACGCCAGAACGCCGCGCGCCATTTGAGGCGCAATCCATAGGCATTCGAACGCGGTAATGATTCCATCCCGGCCGAACGGGGTGCTAAACCAGGGCACGCCAGCGTACGGATAGATCCCGGACGGGACCTCCGTGAGCAGCATATTCAAGTCGCACTGAGATCTGGGTGCTCCCAGGTTGTGGATGATCTGGCGGCCCGATCTGTTACAAAAGCCCAGTAACCATTCATCTTTCTCACGCGATTGGGAAAAGCGGCAACCACTCTCGGCGGCCACTCGCCGATGGATATACAAAAACGCTGCTTCGGTCAGCAGGACCGGATGCTCCGGGCCAAGAGTACACCGAGAGACGAATACCCTCGCACTCGCACTATTCCAGCAGCCATCAGAACAGACCGACGAAGCGGCCAGCGAAAGCCTGGAACGATTTCCAGAGGAAGGCTCGAAGTCGTACCTATTCACTGTTAAGTAAATCCGTTTTTTGAAATTCACAACTGCGCGTCGAGTCCTACCGCTGTGCGGACGCGACATGTGCCTTTCCTCGAGCGTGAACAATATGACTCGTACCATCATTATCGCGATAGCTGCTTTTCATGTCCTTATGTTTCGCAGATTCAGTAACGGCGCCGCCACGGACGAATAGTAGCTCAGGCCAAACTGCGCTGAATGAGCTGCGGCAAGCCGGCTATGTAGACTGGAAAGAGGGCAAACTGGCGGCGGCGATCGCTTGTTATCGCGAAGTGCTGCGTCTTTCTCAGTCCTCCCACATACCGGCTGAACAGTTCGCGCAAGATCTGCATAGCATCGGTGTCCTTTCGAGCGAAGAGGGCCATTATGCCGAGGCTCAAAAATATATGCAGCGTGAGTTAGATGTTCTCGCGGGGAGCAGCAATCAAGCCGCAGCCGGCCGCGCGTATCTATCGCTGGCTGGAGTGCTGCAACTCGAGGGCGCGTTTTCCGCCGCGGAGACGTCTTACAAATCCGCCATCGATGTATTCGGCATGGCAAAGCGAATGACGCCCAAATCGCAACGGCGCTGAATAGATTGGGGTGGCTCTACACGCTTTGGGGCAGGACGGAAGAAGCAGACCAATACTTGCATCGGGCATGGAACTTGGCGCAAAAAATAATCGCACCGGATGATCCGCTGCTGATTCGTTTTCTCGACACCCAAGCATCCTTCCTGACTTCCGTGCGGAAATATTCCGAAGCCGAGAAACTATGGAAACGGGCGCTGGTGATCGGCGACAAAGTATATGCTGGCGAAGAGAGCAAGTATGGCGAGGTGTTCCTGCACCTGGGACAGCTCTACGCAATTCTGCGGGATAACCAATCCGCGGAGAACATGTTCCAGCGCGTTTTGGCGATGCATGAGCAAACGACGCGGCCGAATGCATCGGTACGAGCGGTAGTTATCGCGGAACTTGCTCGGATTGACACGGATCAGCACAAGTATGGGGACGCCGAAGGATTATTTAATAGGTCGATTCAGCTATTAGAATCTGAGCGCGATAAAGTGCCCTTATCTTATTCTCTGGTTCGATCGTACTTCGGCGACTACTACATGGATCGGTCGCGGTGGCGAGATGCGGAGGCGCAATACCGCAGTGCACTGACGATGAGGACCGCGATGTTGGGAGAAAATGCAGTGGACGTGGCGACTTCGATGTTCTCGCTCTCGAAAGCGCTGCGAAAGCTCCATCGTAAAAAAGAAGCCGACCAGTACCTGGCCCAAGCGGTGGCGATCGCCGCGTCACAAAAGAGTCCCTGTCTACAACAACGATACGGTCGACGTCCGGGCCTTTCGTCAGAAGTAATCCGACTTCCCGCGCATAGACGATTCCCTTTCAGACGCCAGTTACTATTTGTAACTGCGAGTTCAGCTATAAGTCGCGTTGCTATTTTAGTTACCGTAGATCTCTACAAAAAATGGAAGTTGGCAGGTCGACTGTAACGTGATCTCACTAAAGTAACGTTGAAAAGTTTAGCCTGAGTCGGAAAAAACTCCTGAGCCTCTTCTGCGGAATGGGACTGGCTGGGTCCCGCGCAAATCCCGCGAGCGTTCTCTGCTTAAAGTCGATTCATTGAGATAACGGCGCCGGAGAGAATGATCCTCGCGTTCAGGCATTCCTTCGTACATGTGGGTGGCAAGCTGCTTGCTTCATTCGGCATGTCCCGCAGAGGAGGAGACAGATGTACAAATGTGCTTTAGTAAAACAGCTAGGTTTCACAACCTTGCTGGGTCTTGTGTTTGACATTCACTGCCGCTTACGCTCAACCTGGACGCGGCGCTATTAGCGGAGTGGTGGACAACTCGTCGGGTGCGCCGATGGTGAATATCACGGTTGTGTTAGAGAGCATGGACAATGGCGCCAAGCGGCAAGCGACTTCGGATGCCTCGGGAAAGTATCGCTTCGATGATGTGGAGCCGGGCCGCTACCGCATGAGTACGACATCCGGCGGAGTTGCATCCACACCTTCCGGTGAAGTCGATGTAATGCCGGCGACGGTATCGGTTGTTAACCTCACGCGTTGGAGAGCCTTCTCGCACCGTAGCCACCACCTCGCCAGTTACTGCCGTAGAACAGGCCTCGCCTGTCGAGGATATGATTGGGCCGAAGATTCAGACGGGCTGGAACACGAGGTATATCGAATATCTGCCCACATCGGACTTTTTGGCTAAAAATGGGGCTTTCTATGGCGCCAATAATCTTTCATTACTGACGGCCGGGGTCGCTTCGAATGGTGGCATTGGACCCGCAGTCGGTCCGGTAGTGGGAGGCCAGCCTCCGTACTCGGATAACTACTACCTGGCGGGAATCGATAACACCAATGTTGGATTCCCCGGTCCACTCGCCAATTTATCCAACGAGTCGACCAGCGAATTCGTTTCTTTCCAAAACCAGTTCCCGCCGGAGTATGGTCACGCCAGCGGCGGGCAGTTTGACGCATTCCCGCGGACCGGGACCAATCAAGTTCATGGAGCGCTATTTGACTACTTCCAAAACAACAACTTGAACGCCACAGACCAGATTTTCACGCATGAAGGTCTCACCGGCAATCCTCATTACGTTCAGAACCACGCGGGAGGAAATATCGGGGCTCCGCTTTGGCAAGACAAAGCGTTTATATTTGCCGATTTCGAGTATATCCCGCTGGGCCTTGATAGCGCGCCCGTGAGCCCAGTTTACAGTCCAACGGCGGCGGGTTATGCCACACTCGGCTGGTTTGAGCGGGATCTCTGCCACGAATCTCGGGTTCCTGCGTGGCTTACTCCCGGCAGCTACCAGCGCGACGACGTTCACCACAGTCAACGGAGCTTCCATTCCGGTGGGCTTCTCGCCGTTGCTTGGCAAAGCTTATCAAGACCAGTACAACGGCGTAGGCGCGATGGATTATAAATTTGGCCAATCGGATAGCCTACTGGGACGTTTTTCGATTAACGATCTGCTGGCGAACAATAACGGCCTGGCGCTGCCGTCGTTCTGGGCGCCCATGCACGATCGGGCTATGACATCCTCCCTGGCCGAAGTTCACGATTTCGCCGGGGGGTCCATCAATGAACTCCGCCTGGGCTACACGCGCTTCGACCAATACGCCACGCCAACGAACTTGACCTTTCCCGGTCTTACGACCACGACCGGGTTCCCGCTGGTTTCGATCGAAGACCTGAACGCGCAGTTGGGGCAGGGGTTGATGGGGCCGCAATCCGCCGCTTTGAGCACCTACGAGCTGGCTGATAACTTCCATATGAACCTCGGTCACCACACTTTGCGCTTCGGCGTCGATGGACGTCGATTCATCGGTCCGGAGAGTCTTCTCTCAATTGGCGGCTGGAAGCTATCGTCTACAGCTCACTGGGAGGATTTCTGTCAAATCTTCCTCCGGACGTTTCCGGACTGCGTTCGACTGGGAACCTGACCTACCAGACCAACGAGTGGGACCCCTATGCCTACGTCAAGGACGAGATGCGCTTGACTGGCAATCTCGAGATTGACCTTGGTCTGCGCTATGAGTTCGTGTCCCTTCCCGCATACTTGAGGCAGCAATCGGCGAACTCGATCGCGAACGTTCCGGCGCGATTAATTTCGGAGTGCCCGGCACTCAGAGAACCGGCTTCGCGCCTCAAGTGGGCCTCGCCTATTCTCCTGGAATCGTGAAAAACTCGGTGTTTCGCCTGGGCTTCGGGATGAACTACGATGCCGGCGTCTACAGCGAGTTGGCACCCCTGTTTGCTGCCAGCAGCGGCGCCCTTTATACGAACGGGTTGGCCAATGTTCCCGGTTTCTTCAGCCCTACTTCAACATTCTTTAGTCCGACCTACGGGACTGGTTTGACCCCGCAGGCGGCGACCACGTCTTATATCCCGGATATGAGGCTTCCGTATACCATGCAATGGAACGCGGAATGGCAGCAAGGAATCAAGCGATTTGTGCTCACGGTCCGCTATCTCGGCGTCCGCGGAGTGCATCTCCCCGCGCTCGGCGTTTTAAACGCCGGTGTGTCGCCGGTAACCTCAACGACAGGTCTGCCAGTGTACACTAGCATGCCGTCGCAAGCTACTCTGAACGGCTTGACTACTACGCTCGCCGGTCTGAATGCCACGGCAGCCGCCAGCAACCCGTTGGCCGCGGCCGGTTTCACCAACCCCATATTGGAACCGACCACCGAGGGAATGTCCTGGTACAACGGTTTGGCGGTGCAAGGATCGCAGCGGTTCTCTGGTGGCTTCCAATTTATCGCTGCCTATACCTGGAGTCACACGACCGACGATATTACCCAGCCGCTTATCGGTGCGGCCCCAACGCTCAGCTACCTCAATGAACTCACCTCATATGGCAGTTCGTTGTACGATCACCGGCAACGCGGTACGCTGACGTGGCTGTGGGATGTCGGCGCTGCCTTCGGGGATCACGGTGGAATTGGCAAAGATATTTTCGCCAACTTCAATCTTTCGGGGACCTACATCTACGAAACGCCTGCGCCGCTTCCTGTCCTAAGCGGATACGGCGCCGGGCTTGACGAATCCCTTGGCCTCTTCGGGCGTGATTGTCAATCCCAACGGCATCGCCGGAAGTGCCAGCGGTGTATCGCCTCTGACCAATTCGTTCGGTCAGACAGTCGCCTATCTGGCTACCAATCCGAACGCCCAGTACATCGCCGGCGCTCCCGGCTTGTACACCAACGGAGCCCGTATCATTGCCCCCGATTTACGGCCCATCAACGATTTCGATGTCAGCGCCGTGAAACGTTTCGGCCTTTACGATAAGTTCAACTTCGAAATCCGGGCCGATGCCTACAATGTGCTGAACCACCCGCAGTTCACCACGGGCGCGCTCAACAACATTGGATTCGCGTCTTTGTCCCAGAGTTTTGCCTTCCTGAACGCGAGCTCGCTGGCGTTCGGTAGTCCGTCGAATGTGCTCTCCAATAATCCGCGTACCCTTCAGCTAGCCCTGCGATTGGTGTTCTAGTCCTCTCCCTAGCACCTCGCAAAATCAAACCGCCGTCTGGAAAAGATCAGACGGCGGTTGTTTTTTTCGGCCAGTAAGTTAGGAGGGTTTACCGTTGCGCCGAAATTCCGATTTTTGAGCTGTCCTGCTTGGCCAAACTCAGATGTTCCTGCAGCGTCGGCAGTGTTTGTTGCGCGAACGACTTTACGCCCGGATTCTTCGCGGTCTGACCTTCCCGCCGAAATTCGTTGATGTCCATCTGATGGTCTCTGACCATGTCCCGCATATAGGCGCGATCGAATTCTGTGCCGGACAGTTTCGATAAATGATCATAGGTCGCTTGATCTTTCGCATCCAAATTGGACGGCAAGGTCACGCCATCTTTGCTGGCGATCTGCTGTAGCTGATTGTTAGTTTTGGTGTGGTCGGTCACCATGCGCTGCCCAAAATCTTTCACGGCCTGGCTGGAGCCTTTGTCGACAGCCAGCTGACCGAGCTTCACCTCCGCCATCCCTCCTTGTGCCGCTTTGTCCATGAAATGGGTGTCGGCGGTGTCCACTTGCCCGAACGCCAGGCCAGCTGCCGCGCCTGCCGTTAACAGAAAACTCAAGACTTCTCTTCGCATACGAGGAACTCCTTTTCTCATAATTGGATTGCTCCTAAACGGTAGACCATGGCGCCGTTGTGCACGTTTCGCTCGCGCCGGGGAAGGTTTACGGTTACAAACAAATATTCGCGCCGTCCCGAAATCGAACTGCACCGCCGGCGTCTCAGAGACGGAGGAAGTGTCAACAATGGACCGCGCGGGAAGAACGTAACGTTACATGTCTTTTCCGGGTCTGCGATCGCGTGAACTCGGCGCTCTCCTAAAGGAGGCGTTGACCGAGTGGAGCGCCGATAACGCCCAACGTCTTGGAGCTTCTCTGGCTTTCTACACGTTGCTCTCTTTGGCGCCAATCGTGGTAGTGGTGATCGCCGTGGCTGCGCTCGTATTTGGAAAAGATGCGGTGCGAGGCCAGCTCGCTTGGCAGATTCAGAATCTAGTAGGGCTAAACGCGGCGCAGGCCATTCAGGCTCTCATTCAAGGCGCCCAGAAGCCCACGGCCGGGATCGTCGCCTCTATCCTCAGCCTCTTGACGCTTCTATTCGGCAGCTCTTCCGTGGTCATAGAACTACAGGACGCGCTGAACACTAATTTGGCGGGTTCCATCCGCTCCCGCGACTACACTGTGGGCCAGCTTCTGGACGCTTCCTGAGAGAGCGATTCTATTCCTTCGCCGTAGTTGTCGCGGGAGGTCTGCTGTTGGTTGCTTCGGTGGTCTGGAGCGCTTGGATCGCATTGATGGGCAAGTTTTTTAGAGCCTTTCTGCCCGTGCCGGAGCCCCTGCTGCACCTTGCGAACTTCGTGGTTTCCTTCCTGGCGATTACTTTTGTCTTCGCGGCCATCTACAAAATCGTCCCCGATATCACTTTGAAGTGGAGCGACGTCCTGGTTGGTGCGTGCGCGACATCGCTGGTCTTCACGATCGGAAAGCAGCTCATCGCCCTCTACCTGGGGAAGGTGAGTTTTGACTCTACTTATGGAGCCGCGGGATCGCTGGTCATGCTGCTGGTGTGGGTCTACTACTCATCGCAACTATTCTTTCTTGGAGCGGAGTTCACCAAGATCTATACCAAGCGGCGGGGATCGCAGGTTTCCAAACGGATTGAGACCGTTCAACAGCCGTAACTAAACTGACTAAAAGGTGTCCAATGATAAGTGACAAGGCTGTTATTAACCTGGCCAGTATTGTGCTTGGTTTTGTTCCGACCCGGCGGGGCCAGCGCGCAAGTAACGCAATTTGAAGGCCGCCCGCATCGTCGATATCCAATTCTCGCCGCCTTCTCCATTGGCGCCATCGGACTTGGTAAGAGCCCAGCCGCTTAGGAAGGACACGCCGCTGCGCGCTGACGACGTCGCGCACGCCATCGACGGTCTGTTTGCCACCGGCCGCTTCGACGACATCGTGGTGGAAGCAGAGCCGTCGGGTGACGGCGTTATCGTGCGTTTTGTCACTCAGCTTCGATGGTTTGTGGGCGGCGTTTCTGTGGAGGGAAATGTACTGGTGGACCCTAATCGCGGGCAGGTTGTCAGCACGTCACAGTTCTCGTTAGGCGCGCCATTTCGGGAGGAAGACGTCGCTCGCGCCGCGGAAAGCATCCAGCGGCTATTGCGGGCAAATGGTTTTTATGAAGCGACGATTACGCCTTCCACCGAGCGGGACAACGATGCGCAACAGGTATTCATCAGCTTTCAAATAAAGGAGCGCAAGCGGGCCAAGTATGAGCAGCCGATGATTGAGGGCGAAACCAAACTGCCGGACGGCACCATTGTCCATGCCACCGGTTGGCGTCTCCCGATCATTCACTGGTGGCGCGAAGTCACCGACACGCGGACCCACAAAGGGGTACAGGGAGTGCTGAAGAAATATGAAGGCCAGGATCGGCTGACCGCTCGCGTCGATATGAAGCAGCTCGAGTACGATCACACTCATAATCGCGTTCGGCCAGAGCTGGACATCCAGGCCGGCCCAAAGATAAAAGTGCAGGCCGTCGAAGCCAAGGTATCCAAACGGGTGCTGAAGCGTTACGTGCCGGTTTTTCAGCAGCACGCAGTGGACGACGATCTGCTGGTGACGGGGAAGTTGAACCTGCGCGACTATTTTCAAAGCCAGGGCTATTACGACGCGGACGTCGACTTCCGCGTGCTGCCGCCCGAAAATGACCTGGAAAAAATCGAGTATGTCATCTCGCGCGGAGAGCGTTACAAGCTGGTGCAGGTCTTGATTTCAGGCGACAAGTATTTCGACGCCGGGACCATTCGGGAGCGCATGTTCATGCAGCCCGCCGGATTTCTGCTGCTGCGTCATGGGCGGTATAGCGAGGCGTTTCGTCGCAGAGACGAAGAGAACATTTCGAACCTATACCGCGCTAATGGATTTCGTGACGTTAAAGTCACATCCCTGGTGGAGCGCGACTTCCACGGAAAGATGGGGGAGGTTTCGGTCACGGTGCGGATCGACGAAGGCGCGCAATGGTTCGTGGATGGGCTGAGCATCGCAGGCGTAAAGCAAGTGAAGCGCGAGGATTTTACTCCCGAACTCGCTTCGGTGGCCGGCCAACCGTTTTCCGAAGTGAACCTCGCGGCCGATCGAGATACCATCCTGACCTACTATTACAGCCATGGTTTTCCCGACGCGGCCTTCAATGCTGCCTGGCGTCCCGGTGGAACCCCTCGCCATGTCAACGTGGCGTACAGCATAACGGAAGGGAATCGCCAGTATGTCCGTGAGGTTTTGACATCCGGATTGCGCATAACAAGTCCGAGCCTGGTGAAGCGGAAAATCACGATGAAGGCCGGCGATCCGCTCTCTCCGCTGGACGAAACGGATGTTCAGAAGCACCTCTACGACCTTGGAATTTTCGCTCGAGTAGATACGGCCATCCAGAATCCCGATGGCGATACCGATTACAAAAACGTTCTCTATCATTTCGACGAGGCTAATCGTTACACCATCACGGTCGGCGTAGGGGCGCAGGTGGCGCGCTTTGGCACGCCCAGTTCCACTGATTTGGCCGCTCCCGGCGGAACAACCGGCTTCAGCCCGGACTTCTCGCTGACCGTCAATCGGCTCAACCTGTGGGGACTGGGGCATACTGTCACTTTACGAGGCCTGTATTCCTCGATTGAAAAGCGCGCATCACTCAGCTACCTTCAGCCGCGCTTTATGAATGCCGAGGGCCGGAACATCACTTACACGGTGCTCTTTGACAACACGCTGAACGTCCAAACTTTCGCTTCCAAACGCGAAGAAGGCTCCGTGCAACTTTCTCAGAAGTTCAGCAAAACGATCACCGGATTATTTCAATTCGCTTACCGGCGAGTGAGTGTGAACGACGTTGTAATTCCGGTGCTGCTCGTTCCGCAATTCCTGCAAGCGGTCCGCATCGGCATGTTCTCGGCGAACTTGGTTTACGATCGCCGCGATAATCCCGCTGATCCTCACAAGGGTATGTTTAATACCGCTGATGTGGGGATAAGCGCCACTTTTCTTGGCTCGCAGCGCAGCTTTGGGCGAATCCTATTGCGCAATGCGACTTACTATTCGCTCGGCAAGAACCTCGTCTTGGCGCGGCAGACTCAGTTCGGAGTGATTGAGCCTTTCGACGTCGGCCCGGGCGAGCTGGCCTCCCAGGCGATTCCCCTTCCCGAGCGCTTTTTCTCCGGTGGAGCAGACTCCTTGCGCGCGTTTCCCTACAACGAAGCCGGTCCGCGCGACACCGGGGCGTCGCTGGTCCCCAACGGCCCAACATCCGCTCCAACCGGCTTCCCGCTGGGAGGCAATGCATTGTTCATTAATAACATCGAGCTGCGATTTCCATTCCTTGCGCAAAATATCCAGGGCGTGTTGTTCCACGATATGGGCAACGTATACAGCACACTGAGTGACATTTCATTTCGTTTCCGCCAGAGCAATCCACAAGACTTCAACTATGCGGTGCACGCCGTCGGCTTCGGGGTGCGCTATCGAACGCCGGTGGGACCCATTCGTCTCGATCTGGCCTATAGCATCAATCCGCCATCGTTCGTCGGATTCAACGGCACTCCCGCGCAATTGTTGCAATGCGGACCGAACGCCAACTTTACGTCGGGACCCTGCCAGCCCGTACAGCAAAGCATCAGCCACTTTCAGTTCTTTTTTTCCATAGGACAGACGTTCTGAAATGCGCCGAGCCGTTCTCGTCCTGAGCCTGTTCAACATTTTGCTGCAGGGCGCAATCGTGCTCGACCGCATCGCGGTAATTGTCGGCAAGCACGTCATCAAGGAGAGCGACATCGATCGCGACTTACGGGTGACGGAGTTCCTGAACCAGCAACCTCTCAGTCTGATCTCCGCGGCGAAACGCCAATCCGCCGAGCGGCTGATCGACCAGGAAATTATCCGGCAGGAGATCATTACAGGGGGGTACCGGCGGCCAACGGAAGCCGAAGCAAATGCGTTGGAGGCGCGACTGAGGAAGGATCGATTCGGCGGTTCGCAGGCCCGTCTCGAAGCGGCCTTGGCGCGATACGGCCTCGCGGAAAAGCAATTGCGCGATGAATTGTTGTGGCAACTCACGGTGTTGCGATTCATCGACCAGCGCTTCCGCGTAGGGGTCATTATCACCGACGAAGACGTTCGCGCCTATTACGGCCAGCACCTTGCCGAACTACGGCGTCAATATCCGGCAAAGAACAGTTTGGAAGATCTCGCGCCAAAGATGCGAAGTTTGTTGGAGGGCGAGCGCGTGAATCAGAACTTTGATGAATGGCTCAAGGATGCGCGCAGTCGCTATCAGATCCAATACAAACCGGGAGCTTTCGAATGAGCAGACCGCTAAGAATAGCTCGCAACATCGCATTCGGCTTGGTAGCGCTGATTGTCGCGGTGGCCGTCACCGCTCTTATCCTGAGCCAGACCGAATGGTTTCGGAATTACGTTAAGCAAAAAATCATTGCGTCCACAGAAGACAGCATCGGCGGCAAAGTTGAGGTCGGGTCATTTCGGTTCGACGCGCGCCATCTGCGGGCGAACTTCGCCAATTTCTCGATCCATGGAAATGAGCCTTCCGACGCCGCACCGTTCGTGCAGGTAGCTCGCCTTCAGATCGATATTCGTTTTTTTACGAGCATTCATCACCTGTGGGATATTGCTTATCTCGGTGTCGAGCGTCCGGCCGTGAACGTAATCGTGCTGCCGGATGGCCGCACCAACATTCCGACTCCCAGAAGCAAAACCAGGTCGAAGCAAACTCCCCTCGAAACGGTCGTGAACCTCGCGATCGGACATTTCGACCTGAGCAACGGGTTGATCTCAGTGGCCTCGCAAAAACAAAACTTCAATTTGCGTGGCGAAAATCTGCGTGCCGAGCTTTGGTACAACGTGTTGGATCAGGGATACAAAGGGCAGTTATCCTTCCAGCCGCTCTATGTCGTTTCCGGGCGCAATACGCCCGTGAACTTTGCCGTTATTCTGCCAGTGACGCTCGAGCGCGACCGCATCGATCTGCGCGGGGCACGGATTACCACGCCCGGATCAAACCTGCTCATCAATGCGTCCATCCAGGATTTGCGGAATCCAGAGATATCGGCGCATCTCAATGGAAACGTCGCTTTGGCGGATTTGAGGAATATCGGAGATCTGTCAATTGCGACCAACTCCGGCAATCTACCCGCCAGCGTTCAGCTGGATGCGAACGCCACGATTGCGAGCAACCGGATTCAGGTTACGGGCCTGAGGCTCGGCCTCGGACAATCCAACCTCGAAGCCTCCGGGCCGCTGAAGGCGCCGAACGGTCAAGGATCCCTTCAGTTCAAAGCGCGGCTCTCGCTCGGCGAATTGGGCCAACTTGCAAAGCTGGCTGCGCGCCCGGACGGCACAGTTCTTTTGAATGGCACGGCTCAGTTGGATGCGAATAACAGTTATTGGATCATGGGCAACATAGAAGCGAAAAATGTTTCAGTGCAACAGGGCCGGGAGCGCATCGGCAAAATCAATCTTTATTCAGCCCTGGATGCCGATCCCCACAGTCTCGACCTCAATGGGCTCCGGCTATCCGCTCTGGGTGGAGAACTCACCGGCAACGCCTCGCTGGAGGATTTCCATAATTACCGCATCGAAGCAAAGCTCAGCAACTTCGATCTTCGCGCTCTCGCGCAAACGCTTGGCGAGAAACCGCTGCCATACGACGGCGTGATCTCCGGTGCGATCGAAGCCGCGGGAGACTTAAAAGCGCCTGCAGTGAAAAGCATTACCGCAACCGCCCGGCTAACGATTGCGCCAGGAAACCGTGGCATCCCGCTTTCAGGCCGTGTGAACGCGGCCTATGATGGCGCCAACGGCACTATCGCTGTGGAAAACTCATATGTCGCGCTTCCGCATTCGCGCCTTGCGGTCAGCGGCTCCGTCGGAAAACAGTTAAAGGTTGCGCTGTCCAGCACAAATCTGAATGATTTTTTCGCCGCAACGTCTGAGGCTTCTCATCCGCCGATCGCTATCCATGGTGGACAAGCCAGCTTCACCGGCACGCTGACCGGCAATCTTGCGTCTCCCCGCATTACCGGAGAAGTGGCGGCCGATCGTTTTAGCGTCGAAGGCCGCGCGTTCGATCAGTTTCGTGCGGATGCGGCGGCCTCCAGTACGGCAGCGGTCATCCGCGATGCGAGTTTGACGCGCGGGCCAATGCGGACCCAGGTTGCCGCATCGGTCGGGCTGCGCGACTGGAAGCCGCTTCCGACTGAGCCGCTGTCCATCAATGCCTCGGTACACGACGCGGATTTAGCGGACTTGATGGCTCTGGCCGGTCATAACGGTGCGGATTTTTCCCGGATGCTGAGCGCCAATGCCACGATCAGTGGAACGATCGGCAATCCTAAGGGCGCCGCGTCACTCGTCGCCACGGACGGACGGATCGAGGACCAACCATTCGACCGAATTCAAGCGCAACTGAATTTTTCCGATCGGCTGGCGACGGTGTCGAATACCTATTTCACTTTCGGAGCGCAGCGCGTGGACCTCGACGCGACCTTGCAGCATCCTCGCGACAGCTTTACCACGGGTAGCGTAGACGCGCATCTCAACAGCCATGAGATCGATCTCGCGCACCTCGCTGCGCTACAGAAACAGCGGCCGAATACAGCAGGAATCGTACAGTTGAACGCCAACCTATCCGCGACTTTGACGGGGGCGAAACTTTTGCTAACCAGCGTGAACGGCGATGCTTCGGTAAAGGGTCTGCGGTCCGAGGGGCAAGACTACGGAAATCTGAACCTGAACGCGCGCACCAGCGGACAGACCGTCCGCTATAACGTGAGCTCGAATTTTGCAGGATCAAATATTCGCGTTGACGGCGACACGCAGCTCATGCCGGGATATCCCACCACTGCGGATGCGAACCTGAGTAATTTGCCCATCCAGCGAGTATTGGTCCTCGCGCACCGCGCTGATATTCCCGCCAAGGGAAATCTCTCCGGAACGGCGCACTTCACCGGAACAATCAGCAATCCGCAAGGAAATGCAAACCTGGAGATCGCAAACGCGACCTTCTATAACGAGACCATCGATGATTTGCGAGCGCAGGTCACATACCTTGCTCAAAGCATCGATGTGCCGCGGTTCACCATCGCCGCCGGACCTTCTCGCATAGACCTTAGCGCGCGCTACGATCATCGCGCGGGCAGCTTCGAGGATGGCAACTTGCAATTCCGCCTCACCAGCAGCCGCATCGATCTGGCGCGCATAAAAAATGTTCAGGAGCGGCGGCCCGGCTTGAGCGGCTCCCTCGAAATCGAAGCCAGCGGCGCCACCGAAATACGCCCGAACGAGCCGCGCCTGCTGATCCATGATCTCAACGCCGACGTGAAGGCCACGGATCTGGGAGCGGGAGGGAAGAAGTTCGGTAATCTTACGTTGACTGCCAATACTTCGGCGAACCGGCTAAACTTCGCGTTGGATTCAGATTTAGCCGGCGCGTCTATTCACGGCGATGGGAATGCCCAGCTTGCCGCCAACTACCCGCTCGATGCCCAGCTCACGTTTCGCAATCTGACCTGGGCGCGGATCGAGGATCTAATGGGACGCGTCGACGGCGAGGCAGCGCGGTTCGATGCGTCGGCCGACGGACAGGTCAGTCTGCGCGGCCCGCTCCTGAATGCTGACCAGCTCAGCGGCTCGTTACAGTTGACACGTCTGGAAGCGAGCAGCATAGCGACTGCGCCGCGCGCCGTTAAGACAGTGCTGTTACAAAATGAAGGCCCCATTTCAGCGAGGTTGGATCATGGCGTCGTTCGCATTGCCGGCGCGCATATCACCGGCCCCCAGACCGATTTTCAGGGCACTGGCGTGATCCCGCTTCATGACCAGGCCATGGACGTCGCCGTCAATGGAAATCTCAATCTTGCGCTTCTCCAGCGGTTCAACCAAGACGTTAGTTCCTCCGGGGCTGTTTCGCTTTCCACGACCGTTCGCGGCACGCTTACCACTCCCCGCGTGAGCGGACGCGTCGAACTGCACGACGGCTCGTTCCACTATGCGGCCATTCCAAATGGAATTTCCAAGGCCAATGGAGTGATCTTGTTTAGCGGCAGTAGTGCGTCCATCAGCAATCTGACCGCCGAATCGGGAGGCGGCAAGATCACGGTAAGCGGGTTTGCCGCTCTTGGCGATAATGTCCGGTTCGGCCTGAAGGCGAACGCCGCGAACGTCCGCGTTCTCGTCAATGAAGGTGCCAGCCTTAGGGCCGGCGGCACGGTAGATTTGACAGGCACCACGCAATCCAGCCTGGTTTCCGGAACGATAACGATCAACCAAGTCATTTACTCGCCCCAAACCGACATCGGTTCCCTACTGACGCGGGCGGCTCCAGGAATCCAGGCAGCCGCTGCTCCATCGCCGCTTCTAGGCAAAATGAGACTGGACCTCCGAGTGCGAAGTTCGAGCGCGCTTACGGTGCAAGCATCGTTGGCCGAGAACCTGCAGATCGACGCCGACCTCCGGGTGCGTGGGACCGCTGCTAATCCGGGCGTGCTTGGCCGTATCACGATAAATCAAGGGAAATTGGTGTTTTTTGGCTCAACCTATACGGTGAATACCGGGACGATCGGATTCTACAATCCAGTTCGCATCGAACCTGTTCTCGACCTGAGCCTCGAGACCCAGGCCAAGGGCGTGGACGTGGTGGTTCGAGTAACGGGCCCGGTCGACAATATGAAATTGAGCTACACCTCGGATCCGCCTCTGCAGTTTCAAGAGATCGTCGCGTTGCTGGCAACAGGCACGACGCCCACCTCGGATCCAAATATCTTGGTAAATCAGCCTTCTCCGCCGGCGCAAGGCTTCCAGCAGATGGGAGAATCTGCCCTCGTCACCGCCGCTGTCGCGGATCCGGTGGCCAGCCGATTGCAGCGCGTCTTCGGCGTCAGCCAGTTGATGATTGATCCCAGCTTCACCAATGGTTCCCAGCTTCCTCAGGCGCAACTGGCGCTGCAACAGCGTGTGGCGGACAACATCACGTTCACCTACGTAACTGCCCTCGATAACAGCAACTCCGAAACCATCGAGGTCGATGTGGCGTTGAGCCCGCGATGGTCGGCCAATGCCACCCGGGATTATAACGGAATCTTCAGCATCAATCTGCTCTACATAAAGGAATTTCGCTGAGGAACCAAGCCCAGCGGCGCTCCAACCAGCCATGTCGTTAACGCCGCGGCGCGCTTCGGATGAATTCAACTTCCACCCGTCTCGGTCGATAAATAATTCGGGGAAGCTGTTCCGGATCGCGGCGGTAGGGTGTTATTCCCTATAACTTGCGCCCGGTCAGGCTTCCCTGCGCAAGCCTCTGTCCCGGGTCGCCGCGTACTCGAGTTCGCCGAATTTATGAGAAAACTCTTGCGGTGAGGCACTACTCCAGTTGTATAATTGCCAAAAATGCGGTTGTGGCTGGCTTTTTTGGCCGTGCTGCTGGCACAGGCACAGCAAGGGCCTACCCCCGATGTGTCGCTGTTGAGCAGGATTAGAACGAAGGTCGCCGAAAATCTGAAGCGGCTGCCGAACTACACCTGCACGCAAACTATCATACGCTCTTTGCGCCGGACGCCTGCGGCCAAACTCCAGCGCCTGGACACGGTTCGCCTGGAAGTTGCCTACGTCGGAGGCAAAGAAGCTCTATGGGTGGCCGGGTTCCGGAAAAATTGATCAACCTCAAATCACCAAGCTGGTGGGCGGAACCATTGGCAATGGCGACTTCGGCGTCCTCCCAAGCAGCATTTTTCTGGGACAATCCGCTCATTTTCAGTACAACGGGGCATCCAAGCTGGATGGCAAGCCGGCGATTCGCTACGACTATGCGGTCCCGCAGGTTGCCAGTGGATATCAGATTCAGGCTGGATCGGCCGCGGCCATCGTTGGCTACCACGGATCTTTTTGGGTGGATCCCGATACCCTGGATCTTATGCGGTTGGAGGTTTCCGCCGACGATATTCCGAATCGACTGAAGCTGGCGTCCGCAGTGGATCGGATGGAGTACGATCGAGTCTCGATCGGCAGTTCGCAATTCTTGCTTCCTCGCGGCGCGGAGCTGGATATTACAGATTCGGTTGGGAACGAAAGCCAAAACCGGGTACGGTTGCAGGCCTGCCACGAATTCGTCGGCGAATCGGCTCTCTCTTTTGAGAACTGGCCGGCGGAAAGCTTCGTCGCTCCGGCCAAACCAACACTCGCGCAGCTCGATTTGCCGGATGATTTCACCATGGAGGTGAGCCTCGATACCGTAATTGACTCCGCCTCTTCAGCGGTGGGGGATGCCGTGGAAGTGGTTCTCAGGCAGAATGTTCAGGCCGAAGGTGAAGCCGTCCTTTCGAAAGGCGCCCGAATTTCCGGCCATATTGCTCGTTTGGAGAAGCAGGGCGCTCTCTATTACCTGGGCCTCTCGCTCGACTCTCTCAATCTGGAACACGGCCACGCCGACCTCGGCCAGCGTGAGAACAAGGTGACCACCAAATCCCTTCAGGCGCTGATCTTCCGGCTCAACCGGGTGAAGCTGGCGCGCGGCACTCGTCTCATCGTGCACAGCCGACTGGTAAAATCCGAAGATCATGATCCAGTTCGCCAGTGAAGCGGATCGGGATCTTTTCGACGACGCCCTGAAGTTCGCGCAGCAACAGGTGCGCAAGCTGGTCGAAATGCATCCCGAGTTCTATCCCATGTACACCGTGGACGGCCACTGGAAGCACGAGGGCCGCATGTGGACCAACTGGTGCGACGGTTTCCTGCCGGGCATGATGTGGATCTTTCACAAGCGTAATGCCCAAAACTCCGCTTCGGACCGGTACTGGTTGGAGCAGGCCATCCGCTACACCACGCCGCTCGAGCCGCGCAAACAGGATCGCGATGCGCATGACTTAGGATTTATATTCTTTTCCACCTACTATCGCTGGTATCGCCTCACGCACGATCCCAAACTGCGAGACACGCTCATCGAAGCCGGCCAGACCGAAGCGCTGCGTTATCAGGAGAGCGGGCAATATCTGCGATCCTTTGTTGGAGAAAATTCACTCTTCATCGACTTGATGATGAACGTGGGCATCGTCTTCTATGCCGCGCGCGAGACCGGTGACCGCCGGCTGCGCGATATTGCGATGCGGCACTGTCTCACTACCCGGCGATTCCTGATCCGCGGCGACGGCTCGACCGCGCAAGAAGGTATTTTCGATCTTCAAACCGGAGCGTTTGTCGGTTCCGGGGTCCAGCAAGGATATCGCGGCGATTCCTGCTGGTCTCGCGGACAGGCCTGGGCGCTGTATGGCTTCAGCGTCGCGTATGAATACAGCCGGGATCACCGGTTCCTGGACGCCGCGCAGGCCTGCGCCGATTATTACATCATCCACACCAACGGCGATGGCGTTCCCCCCTGGGACTTCAATGCGCCCCCCGAGAGCCGCGGGCTGCTGGATACCTCCGCGGCGGCCATTGCTGCTTCCGGATTGCTGCGCCTCTCCGGCCTGCTCCACGACGCAGTGAAGGGCCACTACTATTGGTCCACCGCACTTCTCATGCTGCGTATGCTGTGCGAGAAGCACCTGGCCCGGCGCGACAAGAAATGGGAAGGAATCCTCAAGGGCGGCGTGTACCACTTGCACAAGGAGTTGGGCGTGGATGAGTCGGTGATGTGGGGCGAATATTTCTTCGTCGAGGGATTGGAACAGGCTCTGCAGCAACTCGGTTAGCCTAGGCGACAAGCCCTATCAGGTTTCGGGGCCATCCCTCCGATGAATGGGATGGAAATGCCGATCGAGTCTGCCATCAATTATTACGATCTGCTGCAGATCAACCCGCGCGCCGAAATCGAAGCCATTGAACGCGTCTATCGCATTCTGGCGGCACGCTACCACCCCGACAATCGTCAAACCGGCGACCCGCAGCGCTTTCGCCTGTTAACGGAAGCCTACGAAGTCCTCCGGGACCCCGCTCGCCGCGCCGAATACGACCGCCAGTTTGAAGTGAATCCGGCCGGCCCGCTTCCCATTTTCCTTGGCAAAGAATTCACCGACGGCATCGATGCCGAAGCCAAGATCCGCATCGGCGTGCTGTGCCTGCTCTATAGTAAGCGGCGCGCAAATCCCGATTTTGCGGCCCTCTCGTTGCTCGACATGGAGAACATCATGGCGTTTCCGCGGGAGCGGCTCTTGTTCGCGCTCTGGTATCTCCGCGCCAAGCGTTACGTCGTCCAGGACGACCGCAGCAGCTTCATCATCTCGGCCGATGGCGTGGATTATCTCGAAAGCCAACTGCCGACCAATCAGATCTTATATAAAATCTTTCGCGCGTCCGAAGCCGGCGTCATGGTTTATCCTAAAGCACTCACTTCGAAGACCAGCTAGCTCTGTTACTCTAATATCCGCGTGGCGCTCCGGCTGATTCTCATTTGCGCTCTCTCGAGTTTTTGCCTGCTAGCGCAGCCAGCGCCCATTGTTATTGACACCGACGCCGGATCCGACGATTTCCTGGCTATCTCGTTTTTGCTGTCGCAGCCCGCCGTCCACATCGAAGCGATCACGGTTGTAAACGGCATGGCGCATGTTGAGTCCGGCGCTCGCAATATGATTCGCCTGCTCGAAGTTGCCCGCCGTCCGGCAATCCCTGTTTTCGCCGGCAGAAGCGCCCCGCTGCGAGGCAGTGCCGAATTTCCCGCCGATTGGCGCAAAGCCTCCGACGAGCTCCCCGGCGTTGCGCTGCCTGCTGCCTCAAGCCAGCCAGAGACCCGGCCCGCAGCCGCCTTCCTGTTGGAGCGTCTTAGGCGAGGCCCGCCGGTGCGCATCCTCGTTCTGGGCCCGCTAACAAATCTGGCAGAAGCGCTGGAACGCGACCCATCGATCGCGGCCGGCATTCAGGAGATTGTCATTATGGGCGGTGCGATTCGCGTAGCGGGAAATGGGCCGAATCATGCCGCCGAGTGGAACATCTTCGTCGATCCTTACGCGGCTCGCATCGTTTTTCGCTCCGGTGTGCGCATCCGTCTGATCCCCCTGGACGCCACCGACAAAGTGCCCGTTGATCGGGAATTTCTTCGCGAATTTCAGTCTTCGGCTCGCTCTCCGCTCGGAAAAATCGCCGCGCAGATCCTTGCAACCGATCGTTCCATGATCGATCAGGGCCAATTTTACGCCTGGGACCCGCTCGCGGCAGTCGCCTCAATCCATCCGAGTGCAGTGAAGACTTACCCTCTTCGCATCGACGTTCGTCAGGATCCGCCGGAACAGGGAAAAACGGTGATCGCGGCCGGCAAGCCCAACGCCGAAGTGGCTCTGGATGCCGATGCTGCGGCTTTCCGCAAGCTTTTTTTCGAAGCCTTCGAAAAGTAATTTCGCCGGGGTTGAGCATACCCGCGCGGGCGCTCCGCGAAACCCATGTGATACATTGCTCAACGATGGCTAGCATCTTTCGCGATGGCCTGCTTCGAGGGAAAACCGCGTTCATCACCGGCGGCGGAAGCGGCATTGGCCAGCGGATCGCCGAACGCTTCGCCGAGCATGCGGCCAAGGTCATGCTGTTGGGGCGCAAGCAAGAGAAGCTGGATGCAGCCGCGGCGTCGATCCGGTCCCGGGGAGGCGAGGCGTCCACTTGTTCAGCCGATGTTCGCGATTATGCCGCCATGGAAACCGCGCTCGCGAAAACTCACGATCAGTTCGGCGCAATTGATATCGTGGTCTGCGGTGCAGCCGGCAATTTTCCTGCGCCAGTAATCGGGATGTCGGCCAATGGTTTCAAGTCCGTCGTCGATATCGATCTGCTCGGAACGTTCAACACCTGCCGTGCCGCCTATGCGCATCTTGGTAAGCCTGGCGCGAGCATCATCAGTATTTCGGCGGCGCATGCCTCCATCCCCATCGCCTGGCAGGCGCATGTTTGCGCAGCCAAAGCGGGCGTCGAGCTTCTCACGCGAACGCTGGCGATTGAGTGGGGTCCCGCGGGAATTCGCGCCAATTGCATCACGCCAGGTCCGACCGATGACACGGAAGGAATGCGGCGTCTGGCGCCGACCGCTGAATCCCTCCGCAAAATCGAAAACACGGTCCCTTTGCGGCGTTTCGGAACGAAGGACGAACTAGCCGATCTTGCACTGTTCCTTTGTTCGGACGCGGCTGCCTATATAACCGGCGCCGTTTACGTCTGCGATGGCGGCCACTCGCTCGCGCGCTCCAGTCTAGCGCTAGCGGAAAACCTTTGACGCCTCGAACCACAGCCCTGCTTCGCCAACTCGGCCTCGGCAGCGCCACCGCGCTGGTCGTCTCCAACATGATCGGCACCGGCATCCTGACCACCACCGGATTCCTGGCCGGTCAGCTCGGCTCCGCACGCTGGATTCTGTTAATCTGGGCCGTCGGCGCGGTCTGCGCGCTAGCTGGTGCATTCTGCTACTCGGAGCTGGGCGTCAACTTCCCGAGTTCTGGCGGCGAATACGTTTACCTCACGCAGGCCTTCGGCCCGACCTGGGGCTTCATGACCGGCTGGGTCTCCTTCTTTGCCGGATTCTCCGCTCCCGTCGCCGCCGCGGCCCTGGGCTTTTCCGATTATCTCGGCTACTTCTTCCCGGTGCTGAAATTGGAAAACGCGCGCCATCTCGCCGGCTCGGGCGCTTTCGAATTCAAGTTCGGTTGGCCGCAACTGGCGGCCTGCGCTCTGGTGGCCGTATTCACGGGACTCAATTGCCTGGGGGTGCAGCGCGCCGCGCGCGTTCAGAACGTCCTCACTTCGATAAAAGTGTTCGTCCTGCTCGCGTTTATTGTCGCTGGTTTCTCATTCGGGGAAGGGAATTGGCAGAACTTCGCGCACCCGGCCGTCCGGACTAGCACCACGCCGATCTTTTCTCAATTCGTGGTCAGCCTGTTTTTTATCTATGTGGCCTACAGCGGATGGAACGCCGCCACCTATGTTGCTGAAGAACTGAAACAACCGGCCCACACGCTTCCGCTTTCGCTCGCCTGGGGCACTGCCTTTGTAGCCCTGCTCTACCTCGGCCTCAATGTGTTGTTTATTTACGCCGTGCCGCTGGAGTCGATGAAGGAGGTAGTCGCCATCGGGTCTCTCGCCGCGGCACATTTATTCGGCCCCGCAGTGGCGGGAATATTTAGCGGCGCTATGGTACTCTCGCTGCTCGCGACCGTGAACGCTATGATCACGATTGGCCCGCGGGTTTATTACGCGATGGCCAAGAATGGCGCGTTCTTCGCCGCCGCCGCCGAAGTCCATCCGCGTTGGCACACGCCCGTCGTCGCGATCGTCTGTCAAGGCCTCTGCACCATGCTGATGACCATGAGCTCGTTCTTGAATCTGCTGTTCTACATCGGCTTCTTGCTGAACTTCTTCGCCGTCCTGTCGGTAGGCTCGCTGTTTCTCTTTCGACGGCGTCCGGGTTGGCGCAAGCTCCCCGTGGTCAGTTTCGCTTATCCGCTCATTCCCTTATTTTTTGTCGTTGTCGGAGTCTGGATGACCATTTTTGGTATGACATTCCGCCCGCAGATCTCGGCCGTCGCGGTGCTCACAGTCGCCCTCGGCGCCTTGGTCTACCATTTCCGTATGCGCCGTCAGGCCGTATCATGAAAGCCTTGCTCGCTAGACTCTCGCTGGCCTTCGTGTTGCTTTTTGCGCTCGTTGCCGTTTTTAGTTATCCCTACGACGTCGATGCTCCACTGAGCGCTCAGGAGATCGAGAAGTCGCGCGAATACTATGCCGCCGCCTACCAATCGTCTGCCTCCGCGCCGGAAAAGCCCGACTCTCCGGCAGAGACCAAATATCTTCAAATTGCCGCCGAAGCCGCCCAAAACAGCCATATTACCGAACAAGTTCAGGATTTCGTCAACCGCTACCACTTGCAGAAGGGCGCAGTTCTGGACATCGGATCGGGCCGCGGTTACCTGCAGGACCTGGTGGACGATTACACCGGCCTCGACATCTCGCCCACCGTGTCGCGCTTCTATCACAAGAAATTTGTGCTGGGATCGGCCACGGCGATGCCGTTCCCGGACAATAGCTTCGATGCAGCCTGGTCCATCTTCGTGTTTGAGCACGTCCCCAATCCGGAGCAGGCGCTTCGAGAGTGCCGGCGGGTCTTGCGTGATGGAGTCCTGCTGTTCCTGCTTCCGGCCTGGAACGTACCCAGTTGGGCGGCTAGCGGAAACCCGGTGCGCCCCTATTCCGATTTTGATCTTGCAGGAAAATTGATCAAAGCGAGTATTCCATTTCGCACCTCGCTCCTCGCCCGAGCTACGTCGCGCGTTTCGGCCCGGCTGGTTCGCGCCACCGCGTTCGCATTCGGCGGCCCGGCCGCGCTGCACTACCGCCGCCTGACGCCCAACTACAAAGATTATTGGATGCCCGATAGCGATGCAGTCAATTCGCTCGACCGCTACGAGGTGATGGTGTGGTTTCGCAGCCGCGGCGACCAATGCCTGACCTGCGACGGCATCTCCGGTTCGGTGTTTATGAGCCTCCCGCCGTACCTCATTATTCGAATCCACAAATAACCGCTGGGAACGCCCGCAAGCTAGAATCTTAGAATCGAGGCAGAACGCGTGCCCCGGAGATCTCAACCGGAGAACCTATGAAATTTCTCGTGCTGTGGCACCTCGGGGTGGGTCATCCCAGCCCCGAAGTCATCAAGGCTGTCGCTGAACAGCCGAATTACGCAAAAAAATTGGAGGCGGACGGAAAACTGGAGTGCCGTTACCACTTGATCGGGCGGCACGGTGGCGCCTGGATTTACAACGTGAAGTCGAACGAGGAACTGGACCTGCTACTCGCGATGGCGCCCGTGTACAACCACGCTCATTATGAAATCTTCCCGCTGGCCGATATGTCTGATCCGGTCACGGTCCTGGGCAAATCGAAATAAGCGCGCTTGCCGGGCTGGCCCACTGCCGCTCGCGGTGTCCAGCCGGCGGGCGGCTCCTTCAGCAATTCCAGGAAGGCCTGCGCCGCGCGATGGAAGCGCTTCTTGCGCCGGTGAACGATGCCGACCGGCCGGTATAGCTCGAAACTATGGATGGGAACCGCGATGAGCCGGCCCTGCCGGATCTCCTCTTCCATCACGCGCGCCGGCATGATGCTGACGCCGGAGCCGTGCGCTACGGCCTCCTTGATCATCTGAATGTTGTCGAAATGCAGCGTTACGTTAACATGCACGTGATGCTCGCGCAGAAATCGGTCGACGTTGCGGCGAATGGGCAGCTCTTCATCGAACCCGACGAAGTCCAACCCTTCCAAATCTTCCAGGCGTATTTCGTCCTTGTTCGCCAGCGGATGCTCCGGGAAGGCGGCCACCACCATTTCTTCCTGACGCCACGGTAGCACCGTGACATCCTTGGTGGATTCGGCATAGCTCATCAGGCCCAGGTCCGCCTGGTCGGTTAGCACGGCTTCGTAAACTTTCTCGGGACGCAAGTAGTCCACCGCGAGATGCGCGTGCGGATAGCGGCGCGAAAACTCTTCCTCTAAACGCGACAATTCCGACAGCCCCACCGAATAAATGGACGCGACCCGAACCGTTCCCTCCACTTCCGTCTTGAAGCGTTCAAACGCCGCCCGGAACTCGGCATGACGCCGCAGGATGTCGCGGCACATTCCCAGATAAAGCTTGCCCGCCGGAGTGATTTTCAGCGGACGGCTGGTGCGGTCCAGCAGCGTGACGCCCAGCTGGTTTTCCAAGTCTTGCAGGAACTGGCTGGCAGCAGATTGGCTTACCCCGTTGAGGTGAGCCCCCTTGCTAACGCTGCGCGTTTGTGCTATATCTTTGAAAATCTTCAACCGGTCGAGATCCATCCGACCTCAATAATATAAGACTACCTTATTCTGCGTCAAGTAAAATTTCTGTTGACCTAATATTGTGTCACGGCTATACTGAACTATGGCTGGACTTCCCCCCGCTCAAGGACTCTACGACCCTCGCAACGAGCACGACGCCTGCGGCGTTGGCTTCGTAGTCAATATTCAAGGCGAGAAGTCGCACGACATTATCTCCAAAGGCCTGCAAATCCTCATCAATCTCACGCATCGCGGCGCTTGCGGTTGCGATCCGCAGACCGGCGATGGCGCAGGCATCCTGATCCAAATCCCGCACGCCTTCTTTGCGCGCGAGTGCGCAAAACTGGGCTTCACGCTGCCGCCTGCGGGCGAGTATGGCGTCGGAATGGTGTTCCTGCCTGTCGAGCCGGCGCACCGTTTGCGCGCCGAAGGGATTCTGGAGCGGATTGCGCGCGAAGAAGGGGCTCAGCGTGCTCGGATGGCGCGATACGCCCATCAACGCGGATGCGATCGGCCGGGTCTCCCGCGCCTCACAGCCTTACATCGAGCAGATCTTCATTCGCGGCGCATCCGGCATGACCGAGGATCAGCTGGAGCGCAAGCTCTTCGTGGTCCGTAAGCGCGCCGAATCGGAAATCGCGGCCTCCGATCTGCCCGACAAGGGTTTCTTCTACATTCCCTCGCTCTCCTCGCGCACCATCGTCTACAAGGGGCTGCTGCTGGCGCCGCAAATCGCTGCGTTCTATCGGGAGCTGAGCGATCCGGAAGCGGTGAGCGCACTGTCTCTGGTGCACCAGCGCTTCTCCACCAACACCTTCCCCTCCTGGCAACTGGCGCATCCTTACCGCTACATCTGCCACAACGGAGAAATCAACACCATTCGCGGAAACATCAACTGGATGCACGCGCGCGAGAAGATCCTGTCTTCGCGGTTGTTCGGCGACGATCTCAAGAAGATCTTCCCGGTGATTGCGCCCGGCGGCAGCGATTCGGCCTCCATCGATAACGCGGTCGAGCTGCTCACGCTCGCCGGCCGCAGTCTGCCGCACGTGATGGCCATGCTGATTCCCGAAGCCTGGGATGCCGACCCGACCATGCTTCCGGAAAAGAAGGCCTTCTACGAGTATCACGCCTCCTTGATGGAGCCTTGGGATGGTCCGGCGGCGATCGCGTTCACCGACGGCCGGGTAATCGGAGCGACGCTCGATCGCAACGGATTGCGGCCCGCGCGTTACCTGGTGACCAAGGACGGCCTGCTGATCATGGCGTCGGAGACGGGCGTGCTCCCGGTGAAGCCGGACGACGTGAAGTACAAGGGCCGCCTGCAGCCCGGCAAGATGCTACTGGTGGATACCACGGAAGGCCGTGTCATTCCCGACGAAGAGCTGAAAGAGCGGTTGTGGAGCCGGCAGCCCTACGGCGAGTGGCTGAAGAACAATCAGATCACGCTCGACCGGCTGCCCGAGCCGCCCCACGTCTACGAATCCGATCTCGACACCATCATCGTGCGGCAACGCGCCTTCGGCTATACCGATGAAGATATTCGCGTATTGATGCTGCCCATGGCGGTGGAGGGTCAGGAGCCGATTGGATCCATGGGCACCGACACGCCGCTGGCGTGCCTCTCCGACAAGCCCCAGCCGCTGTTTCATTATTTCAAACAGCTCTTTGCGCAGGTGACCAATCCCGCCATCGACCCGATCCGCGAAGAGCTGGTCATGTCGCTGACCAGCTACATCGGAACCGAGCGCAATATCTTAGAAGAAACGCCGGAGCACTGCCACACGTTGAAGCTCCCGCATCCGCTGCTGACCAATCGGGATCTCGAACAGTTGCGGCGAGTCTCTACCGGCGGCCTGCTGGCCAACACGCTCCCCATGTTGTTCCGCGTTGCCGGCGGTGAGCAGGAGCTCGAGCGCGCTCTCGATGGATTGTGCCGCCGCGCTTCGCTGGCCATCAAGTCCGGCTATACGCTGCTGATTCTTTCCGACCGCGGAACGGACGAAGAGTACGCGCCAATACCGAGTTTGCTGGCGCTCTCGGCGGTGCACAACCACTTAGTGCGGGAAGGCTCGCGCACGCAAGTGGCGCTCATTATCGAATCCGGCGAGCCGCGGGAAATCATGCATTTCTGCCTGCTGATCGGTTATGGAGCCAGCGCCATCAATCCGTATCTCGCCATCGAGACGCTGGAAGATCAGGCGGCGCGCGGGCATCTGCCGGCCGGCGTAACTTTTGAGACAGCCCTGAAGAACTACAAAAAAGCCATCAACAAGGGCCTGCTCAAGGTCTTCTCGAAGATGGGTATCTCCACGCTGCAGAGCTATCGCGGTGCGCAGGTCTTCGAAGCCATCGGCCTGAACAAATCGCTCATCGACAGATATTTCACAGGAACCGCTTCGCGCATCGAAGGCGTCGGGTTGGACGTCCTGGCTCGGGAAGCGAAACTGAAGCACGATCATGCTTTCCACACCATGTCCGATGCCGACACCGAACTGGCCGTCGGAGGCAGTTATCAATACCGCCTGCGTGGCGAGCTCCATTTAGTGAATCCGCAGACGGTGAGCAAGCTCCAGCACGCGGTGCGGCAGGACAGCTTCGAAACGTTTCAGGAGTACACGCAGTTGGTCGACCGGCAGAGTGAGCAGTTCTGCACATTGCGGGGCCTGATGCAGTTCAAGCTGGCGGAGAAACCGATTCCGCTCGAAGAAGTGGAGCCGGCCCGCGAAATCGTAAAGCGCTTCGCCACCGGCGCCATGTCGTTCGGCTCGATCAGCAAGGAGGCGCACGAAACGCTGGCGATCGCGATGAATCGCATCGGCGGCCGGTCCAATACCGGCGAGGGCGGCGAAGACGAGGCGCGTTTCCAGCGCGATCCCAACGGCGACTGGAGGCGCAGCGCGATCAAGCAGGTGGCCTCCGCGCGCTTCGGCGTCACCACGAATTATCTGGTCAATGCCGACGAACTGCAGATCAAAATCGCCCAGGGCGCCAAGCCGGGCGAAGGCGGACAACTGCCCGGCCACAAAGTCGACGAGGTAATCGCCCGAGTGCGGCATTCCATCCCCGGCGTCGGACTGATCTCGCCGCCGCCGCATCACGACATTTATTCCATTGAAGACTTAGCCCAGCTCATCTACGACTTGAAGAACGTCAACCCCAGAGCGCGCATTTCCGTCAAACTGGTGGCCGAGGTGGGCGTGGGCACCGTCGCAGCTGGCGTCGCCAAGGCGCATGCCGATCTCGTCCTGATCAGCGGGCATGACGGCGGAACCGGTGCGTCCCCGCTCACTTCCATCAAGCACGCCGGTATTCCGTGGGAACTCGGCCTCGCCGAAACGCAGCAGGTGCTGGTGATGAACGACCTGCGCAGCCGCATCCGCGTGCAGACCGACGGCAAGCTGCAAACCGGTCGCGATGTCACCATCGCCGCGCTGCTCGGAGCCGAAGAGTTCGGATTCTCCACCATGCCGCTGGTCTCCATGGGCTGCATCATGATGCGCAAGTGCCATCTGAATACCTGTCCGGTGGGCATTGCCACGCAAGACCCCGAGCTGCGCAAGAAGTTCCAGGGAAAGCCCGAGCAGGTCATCAACTTTTTCTTCTTCATCGCCGAAGAGGTCCGCCAGTGGATGTCGAAACTGGGTTTCCGCACCATGGACGAGATGGTCGGCCGCGTGGATCGCCTGGAAATGCGGCCGGCGGTCGAGCATTGGAAGGCGCACGGCTTAGATTATTCTTCCATCTTGTATAATCCCCCGCTGCCGAGCCGCGTTGGCCGCCGCTGTCTGATCGCGCAGGATCACGGCCTCGATCAGGCGCTCGACTACAAGCTGATCGATCTGGCCAAGGACGCGTTGGATCAGGGCGTGCCCGTCGATTTCAAGATGCCCATTCGCAACGTGCATCGGACGGTGGGCGCTATGCTGAGCGGCGCCATCGCGCGGCGCTGCGGGTCCGCTGGCCTGCCCGACAATACCATCCGCTTCCATTTCACTGGCTCGGCCGGCCAGAGCTTCGGGGCATTTCTCGCCAAGGGCGTCACGCTGACACTCGAGGGCGATTCGAACGACTATATCGGCAAGGGTCTCTCGGGTGGCCGGCTGATCGTTTATCCGCCGCGCACTTCCACCTTCCCGCCGGAAGAAAATATCCTGGTCGGCAACACGGTTCTTTACGGCGCCACCAGCGGCGAGGCGTTCTTTAACGGCATGGCGGGCGAGCGCTTCGCGGTTCGCAATTCCGGCGCGACAGCCGTTGTCGAAGGCGTCGGCGACCACGGCTGCGAGTACATGACCAAGGGTCTCGTAGTGGTGCTCGGGCGAACCGGACGCAACTTCGCGGCTGGCATGACCGGAGGCATCGCGTTCGTCCTCGATGAGACCGGCGAATTCGCCAGCGTCCAGTGCAACCAGGCCGGCGTGGATCTCGAATCGGTCACCGATACCGCCGACGTGGGAGCGCTCGAGAACCTGATCACAGAGCATGTGCAGGCTACCGGCAGCCCGCGCGGAAAATGGGTCTTGGAAAATTGGGCCGCTCTGCTGCCTAAGTTCGTGAAGGTGTTTCCGCACGAGTACAAGCGGGTGCTCGGAATCCCTAGACTAGCGGCCGCCAAGGCTGCAGCCGTGCCGCCGCAACATATTCCAGCGCAGCCTGCGTTTCAGAGAGAGGTCGCGCATGGGTAAGATCACCGGCTTTGTCGAATTCGGCCGCGAGACGCCCGAGCGCCGGCCGGTGGCCGATCGAGTCAACGATTGGTCGGAAGTCTATTTTGAGTTTCCCGAAGACAAGGTTCGCACCCAGGGCGCGCGCTGCATGGATTGCGGCGTGCCGTTCTGCCATACCGGCTGTCCGCTCGGCAATATCATTCCCGACTGGAACGATCTGGTTTATCACGACCGTTGGCGCGATGCCATCCGCATGCTGCATGCGACCAACAATTTCCCCGAGTTCACCGGCCGGATCTGTCCCGCGCCCTGCGAAGCGGCTTGCGTTTTAGGCATCAATGAACCCCCAGTCACCATCAAGGTGATCGAAAAAACGATTATTGAGCATGCCTTCCGCGAGGGCTGGATTCGCCCTGAGCCGCCCGCCGAGCGCACCGGAAAGCGCGTCGCAATTGTCGGTTCGGGTCCGGCCGGTCTGGCTGCGGCCCAGCAGTTAAATCGGGCGGGGTATTTTGTGACTGTCTTCGAAAAGGCCGATCGCATCGGCGGCCTGCTGCGCTACGGAATTCCCGAATTCAAGATGGAGAAGCGGATTCTCGACCGGCGTCTGGATCAAATGCTCGCCGAGGGCGTGGAGTTCAAAACCAACGTGCATGTAGGCCAGGATGTCACCGGCGCTGATCTTCAAAAGAACTTCGATGCCATCCTGCTTGCGGGCGGCGCCGAGCAGCCGCGCGACTTGATGGTTCCGGGCAGGGAACTGAAGGGCGTTCATTT
Source organism: Bryobacterales bacterium (assembly GCA_963732175.1). Taxonomy (GTDB): domain Bacteria; phylum Acidobacteriota; class Terriglobia; order Bryobacterales; family Bryobacteraceae; genus Palsa-89. The sequence continues at coordinate 274,359 of CAVSYF010000014.1, forward strand.
TGCGATGGAGTTCCTGCCGCAGCAGAACAAGTGTTGCGCCGGCGACGAGGTGCCCAATCAGATTCTCGCCACCGGCAAGCGCGTGGTGATCATTGGCGGCGGCGACACAGGCGCGGATTGCCTGGGTACGTCGCATCGCCAGAAGGCCGCTTCGGTGTATCAATTCGAGCTGTTGCCGATGCCTCCGCCTGATCGCTCCGAAAGCACGCCCTGGCCTCTGTGGCCGCTACAGTTGCGCGTCGAAAGCTCGCACGAAGAAGGCGGCATTCGCGATTGGAGCGTCGCCACCACCGCGTTCAGCGGCGACGCAAGCGGCAACGTGCAAAAGCTGCACGCCATGCGCGTCGGACCGCCGCCGAAATTCGAACTGATGCCTGGCACTGAGTTCACGATAGATGTCGACCTGGTGCTGCTGGCTATGGGCTTCCTCGGTCCGGTAAAGACTGGAATCGTCGAACAGCTGGGCGTCAAACTGGACGCCCGCAGCAACGTCGCCACCGATGCGAATTACGCCACCAGCGTGCCGGGCGTATTTGCCGCCGGAGATGTGCGCCGCGGCCAGTCGCTAGTGGTGTGGGCGATCGCCGAGGGCCGTAAAGCCGCCGAAGGAGTGGAGCGCTATCTTCGAGCGGAAGCCCTCACCGCGCGAGCTTCTTAAGCATCGGCATAAAGCTGCCCTAAGTGCTAAACCACGCCCGCGTGCCGTTTCAGAATCTGCTGCAGGTTCTGCGAAAATGCCGAGCGAGCCATCACGATGTTGGCGCCCGCTTCCTGCGCCTTTTGTTTTAGCTCACCCTGCACGTGCGACAGGTATCCAATCAGGCTGATCTGCTTCAGATCCCCGTCGCCCTTCAATTTGGAGATCAGCGCCAGGGGCTCCACGGAGTTACTGTTCAGATCCAGAATGATCAGCAACGGCTTCTCCTCGTTGACCTTCTCCATCACGTCCCGCTCGGATTTCACAAATTCTACGTTCAGCCCGGCGCGCTTCGCTGCATCGTTGATCTTGACGGTGAACAGGAGATCGTCTACCACTGCCAGTATTTTCTTTCGCTCCCGCTTGTGCATATATGAGAATTACGTTTTAGCGCTTATCGAATGTAGCTACCGTCTAAGAGGCAGCAAGTTATGTGGGCAGGTAAAATTCATTCTAGCATGGCGCGCCGCGCGTTTCGGCTGTTAGTTAATAATAGGAACGGCGGCGGAATCGGTCGTCTGGCCTTCCGATGAGTATCCATTCCTATATATACAAAGATGCTCACGAAGCATCGGCGGCTTGCGCCGCGAAAGTAATCCAGTTACTCGAACAGTCCCTCCAGGAAAAGCCGACTGCCGCGCTCGCGGTTTCCGGGGGCACCACGCCCAAGCTCCTCTTTCAAGAACTGGCGAAACAGCCCTTTCGATTGGAACAAAGTGCATCTGTTTTGGGTGGATGAACGCTCGGCTCCCCCCGCCGACCCTCAGAGCAACTACCGCTTGGCGAAGGAAAACTTCATCGATCCAGCCCACTTCCCGCCCGCGAACGTTCATCGTATCCAGGGCGAACTTCCGCCGCAGATCGCGGCCAAAAATCTACAGCGACGCGATCCGTGAATTCTTCGCGCTCGCACCCGGCGAATTCCCGCGCTTCGATATCATCCACCGCGGGATGGGCCCGGATGCGCACACCGCCAGTCTTTTTCCGGGCGACCCGCTGATCAACGATCTGCAGAATCTCACCGCCGCCGTGTACGCCGAAAAGTTCCAGCAGTGGCGCGTGACTTTGCTGCCGGGAGTTCTGTCGGCAGCGCGGAATACCATCATGTTGGTTGCCGGCGAAGATAAAGCCGAGCCGCTGCACTCGGTATTATCCGGTCCCTCCGACCCCCTCCAGTATCCCGCCCAGATCGCGACCTATCAGGGGCACGGCAACGTGCTATGGTTTCTCGATCAGGCCGCCGCCCGGTTGATCAGCTAACGTTGTTGGAAGGGAGAAATCCTGGCAGAAATCATCCCCGTTCCGTCAGCGAGCGAGAATACTAAGAAACCAAAGTGCGCCTTGGTGCTTTCGGCCGGAGGAATGTACGGCGCCTATCAGGCCGGCGCTTGGAAGGTTCTCAGTTCGGTTTTTCAGCCGGACCTGATCGTGGGTGCATCCGTCGGAGCGTTAAACGGTTGGGCCATCGCCGGCGGCTGCAAGCCCGATGAATTGATTCGACATTGGCTAAATCTGGATTGCGCGGCTCGCTATCGATGGAAGTTGCCCACGCGTCCGTGGGCGGGCGTGCTAGATTCGGCGCCGCTGCAATGCGCCATTCAAGAAATCTGCCAGTCCTTTCAGCCTAAGATCGATCTCGCCATCGTTCTCACCGACCTGTTGAAGTTACGTCCGCAAATTTTCCGCGGCGCGGAAGTCACCTGGCAGCACTTGGCCGCGACCACGGCGATCGTCGGCCTCTTCGATCAGATCCGAATTTCAGGCCGGATCTATTCCGACGGCGGTCTGTTGTCGGCCGTGCCACTCTGGGCAGCTGCTGAGTTAGGGGCTACTCATGCGCTGGTAATCGACGTTTTGCCTGTGCCTCCCGGTCTCATCGCCAAAACGTTTGTGGCAGCGATGCGGCGTCTCTCAAGTTTTCGCGCCAGCGTTCCCAGCCGGCTCAAGGTCGTGCGCGTTGCTCCTCCGGCGCTGCTCGGCTCTCCGCTGGAAGCCATCCGTTGGAACCGCCAAAACGTCCAGAATTGGATTCTTGCGGGCGAGCGGGACGCGGCTCAAATAAAACATTCCATCGCGAGTTGTTTTGAGCGAAAATAGAACGGATATGCCGGCTTACCACATTCACCGTTTGAAAGAGCCTTCCCGGCAGCAGTTCCGCTGGGCTCCCCACGCTTCGGGCGCCAGTACCGTCAAGCCCAAGGACTACGAGCAGGGCCCGCTCCGGGAGGCCGCTAGCCCCTACGCTCTATGGCTCGCGCTGCGCGGCACCGAAGACGCGCTTCAAGTCGGCGATCTCCTCGAATTGCAAGACTCAGTCCAGCTTTGGATCTTCAAGTACATCGGTTTCGAAGAGGCGCGCTGGCATGTGCCGGAAACATCCATGGCCGCTGCCGCCTCTGCAGTCGCGCTAAACTAGGATCAAAGACATGTACAAAGATCCGCCCGCGGCGGATCGGATCAACTCGTTCGCATTGGTTTGCTACATTCCCGACCCGTTAGCGGGCTTTCTTGACAGGCTGCGGCAGGAGCTGGTTCCGAACTGCTTTCTGCGAGCCCACGTGACGATCCTGACCCCGCGGCCAATTTCTTCTTCCCCGGAAGAAGCCTGGAAAGTGATCCAGGCTTTGACCCCCGGTTTTCGACCGTTCGAAATCGAACTGAACAACCTGGAGGTGTTTCCCGTCTCTGACGTGATCTACATCGGTATCTCGGCAGGTTCCAAGGAATTGCGGGAGATGAACGCGGCCTTCAACATCGCCGGCTTGTGCTTCCGCGAGCCCTTCCCTTACGTCCCCCACGTCACCCTGGCGCAGGACCTTCAATCCGACGAAGTAGATGAACTGGCGCGCGTAGCCCGCAGCCCGTTGGTCGGAGTCTTCGTTGCCCAAGAAGTTTCCGGTGAACAAAGTGATGTTTGTGCAGAACACCCGGCGGAATCAATGGATCGACCTGGGCGAGAGCAATCTCGGCGAAGATGAATCCAAGCTGATCGGCGAACTGACGGATCTCGTTTTTGGCTGAAACCGTTGGCCGCTTAGTGCTGGGCTTGAATGTCCACGATCCGGGAAGTAATGATGGTCCGGTGCACCGGATGCTCGAATTCCAAATGCATGCCGCGGCCCACGAACTTGCTCTTGATCATCGATCCGCCCCAAGTGGAGCCATTGATGCGGACTTCCGCCGGCTCTGGACAAAACTCGGGATGCCCGGAAATAAGCACGCTGTCGTCATTCAGAACCACCAACGTGTACACGCGATTCCTGGTTTGAATGGAGAGAACCGAACTCGGCGGCAGATCTCGCAAGTGCACCCCGCCTTCGATCTCCGACTGGATAATGTTGCGATTCACCTCATCGGAAAAGTTGGGGTGCGCCGCCAGTTGAACGGTGTCCTCGGAAGTGCCGAACCACGTGTTCGTATCCATTCCTGTGCTTATTTTACCCCGAAAATGCGAAGCCCTGGCGTGGAGCGGCCTTAGCTTGCCGATCCAGTTCGATAGCCGGATCTGCGGCAATTTGGCGGAAGCTACCAGCCGCGAGTGGCTCGAGACCAACGGCATCGGCGGTTTCGCATCCTCCACCATCGTCAATCTCAATACCCGCCGCTATCATGGATTGCTCATCGCTGCTACCCAGCCGCCGGTCGGCCGTGTCGCGCTGCTCTCGAACTTCGAAGAGACGTTGATTCTCGGCACGCAGCGCTTCGAACTCAGCGCCAATCAATACGCCGGCGTCGTCCATCCGCGCGGCTATCTTTATTTGAACTCCTTTCCGTCTGGACCCGTTCCCGACATTCACCTATCGCGCCGGCGATCTTGAGATTCAGAAACGCGTCTTCCTGGTCCACGGAGAAAATGCGGTGGTCGTCCGCTATCGGGTCCGCGGGGATTTCAAAGGACGGCCGTGCTCCTTGGAGATTCGCCCCTTGATCTCATTTCGTGATTTTCACGGCACTACCCATGCCAATGACGCGCTGCGCCGTGAAGTAGAAACGAGTCCGGGCTTAGCTTCGATCACTCCCTACCCCGGCCTGCCGACCTTGCATTTCGCCCACAACGCCGAATCGATCGATCGCGCGGGTTTCTGGTTCTACAATTTTCTCTACGAACGCGAGCGCGAGCGCGGCCTGGATTATCAAGAAGACCTCTACAGTCCATTCCTGCTGCGCTTCCGTATCGGCCCCAACTCGCCAGCCACGGTAATCGCCTCGACGTTACGGCGACAGGCCGCCGAAGACGCGTCGCTCGAGGAACAGGAGCTCGCACGGCGCCGGAAGATTCTCGAAACAGCGCCTGCCAGTGACGAGTTGGCTGGCACCCTGATAGCCGCCGCGGATCAGTTCTTGGTTGCGCGGGGAGAACATAAGTCCGTGATCGCCGGTTATCTCTGGTTCGGCGATTGGGGTCGCGACACGATGATTTCTCTGCCCGGTCTCACGCTCAGCACCGGCCGTTATGAAGACGCGCGCGACATCCTGCGCACCTTCGCCGCGAGCATCAGCCAGGGCATGTTACCCAATCGTTTCCCGGAAGCGGGTGAAAAGCCGGAATACAACACCGTGGACGCCACGCTCTGGATGTTTCACGCCGTCCATCAATTCTTGCGCTACACCGGCGATTACGATTTCATTCGCGCGGAACTTTACGGCCCGCTGGCCGATATAATTTCCTGGCATGAACGCGGAACGCGACATGGCATTCGGTTGGATTCCGACGGTCTTCTCCACGCCGGCGCACCGGGTGTGCAACTGACCTGGATGGATGTCAAGATCGGCGATCGGGTGGTGACGCCGCGCGCCGGTAAGCCGGTCGAGATTCAGGCGCTGTGGTATAACGCCCTTTGCGTGATCGAAGACTTGGCCGCGACATTTGGTGACGCCGCTTCCGCCAGCGGTTACTGCGCGATGGCCGAGCGCGCTCGCGAGCGTTTCCTCCAGATCTTCTGGAACGACGCGGCCGGCTGCCTCTACGACGTCATAACTGACACCGCTCCGGATGGCTCCATCCGGCCCAACCAGATTTTTGCCGTGAGCTTGCCCTATCCCTTAGTGAGCGGCGAAAAAGCGCTCCGCGTTGTGGAAGTGGTTGAATGGGAATTGCTGACTCCCTACGGCCTACGCACGCTGTCGCCTCACGATCCTCAGTATCGCGGGCATTACAGCGGCGATGCATCCAGCCGCGACAGCGCCTATCATCAGGGCACGGTTTGGCCGTGGCTGCTCGGTCCATTTTTGACGGCCTACGCTCAAGTCCACGGGCGCACGCCGGAAGTCCGCAGCCGCATCGATCGCTTCTTGGATCCGCTCCGTCAGCATCTGTCCGAAGCCGGACTCGGCCAGATTTCCGAGGTGTTTGACGGCGACCCGCCGCACCTCCCCGGAGGCTGCATCGCGCAAGCGTGGAGCGTCGCCGAAGTGCTGCGCGCGTACCTGGAAGATGCCAAAAATATCCAACCCGCCCAGATTGTCCGCCCTTAAAAGCGAACTCGCTGCGCTGGCCGATCCGGATCGCGCCCGCAGCTCCGCCGGATTCTTCAAAACCGGCCAGGGGCAATATGGCGAGGGCGACCGGTTCATCGGCATTTCCGTTCCGGACTTGCGGCGAGTGGCCCGACGCTATCAGCATCTATCTTTCGACGAGATTGCAAAGCTGCTGGCGTCGCGAATACACGAACACCGTTTCACGGCTTTAGAAACTTTGGTTGCCCAATACGACGCGGGCGGCGCCGCCTCGAAACAGGCGATTGTCGACTTCTATTTGCAGAACACGCCGAACGTAAACAATTGGGATTTAGTGGACACCTCCGCTCCCTATATTTTGGGCAAGCATCTTCTGTCACAGCCGCGCGGAGTGCTCGATAAGCTTGCGAAATCCAAGAATGTTTGGGAGCGCCGCATAGCCATCGTTGCCACGCTGGCGCTCATCCGGAACGGCGAGATCGAGGACACGTTCAGAATCGCGGCGCGATTGCTCGGCGACCCGCACGATCTGATTCACAAAGCCGTGGGCTGGATGCTGCGCGAAACCGGCAAACGTTCGACCGTGGCGCTGCTCGAGTTTCTCAAGGAGCATCATGCGCACATGCCGAGAACCGCCCTGCGCTACGCCATCGAACGGTTTCCGGCCACTCAGCGGAAGAGGATTCTGGCCGGTCGTTTCGCTGGCCGGTCATTCGAATGATGCGCGGCTAACCTACGCGCCTCCGACCAGTTCGTTCAGCTTCTCTGCTGCAAATTGGACCCCGGCTTCCGTCCGGGACCTCTTATCGGCAAAAGAAAGTTGGACTACCAGGACGGTTGCGTGCGTCTAATCATTGCCCAGTAGGGGCTGATGCATTACCTTGATAAGGAGAGGCTGTCCTGGTGCTGGAATCGGCCCTGACAACACTTTTGCTGGGGGCGCAGCTCGTTGCCCAACCCACTCCCATTTACCACGCCGAGCGCGAAGCTGTGGCCGGGGGCGCGGAACTGGTCACTGTCTTTGGACGCCTGGAAGAGTCCGGCAGCCAAGCCGCGGACGTTCCTCTGCTGAGCGTTCTACGCGACAGCCTGGGCGATAACGATCCTGACAACGATCGCCTGCGTTATGTCTGGATCCTGACCAGCACGCCACCCACTCCACTTCAGCGCGTGGTTTCGGCGCTCTCGTTTACATACTTCCGGGCCGGAGGCCATCCGCACGCGGGCCGCTTACCGAAGCCAACTCTGGATCTCACCGCGCCTTCCAGGAATGTCTGGCCAAATTTGTTCGGCGATGGCCTTCAGGCATTACGGTTCGATCCCATGGGCGCGCCGGTGCGATCCTCCACGCGCAGCTATCGCGGGAATTCGAGCGATTATCGTGAGCTTCAGGTCTTTCAGGCGCTCACCTCGCTAGACGGCCTGGCAGGCGAGCCGGCCGGCACACACTTGCTCTCCGATCAGGAAATGCAGGAGGTCTATTCGCGTCTGAGCCTCTCCAACCGCACGTTTGGAGGCCTGGTGCGCGAGGAGAACTTATCGCGCTTTTACGAGCGGCAGGCTAGCCGGCGCGAACAGAACCGCGGCCACAACTGGGAATTGTTGCGGCAGCGAGCCGAACTGAACGGCTTCTACTTCGAACCCCTCGGGCTGCCGGACGATAGCCCCAGTGAGGCTTTGCTATGGATCGCCCGCGCCGACCTGGAGCGGCGTCCCGAGCGGCGCTTCAATCCGCAGTTTCTCAAATTCGCCAATCCTTGGACTGATGACCGCTTGCTGCATTGGACCGGCGCTTCGCAAACGTTCTACTTCGACCAGGAGAATCGCCCTGTGGCGCCTGGTGAGCCGGACTCTCATCCGGTCGAGATGATTCCGCTGGCGCTCTACAGCTTGGATTACCCGCGTGCGCCCTTGTTGCTGGTAGATTTTCGGAATGGCTTCGAGCCCAAGCGGCGCGAAGTCGTTCGCCAAGGAGCGCGGACACTGTTCGCCGGCGTGCTGGGCATCGCACGCTTCGGAAATTGGCCGTTTTTCGCGGCGAATTCAGCGTGGACCTTCGTGAACGGGCGCCGCGGCAACGCCGTGAACCGCTCCGCGCGACTGCAGGCGTATTCCGGCGCGCTGAACTTTCTTCTGGCGGATTCGAGCCTGGATCCGGACCTCAGGACTGAGCTTTTGCATAGGTTAGATCACCTGGCGCTGAACCCGCTCGAAAACGCGGCCGCTACGGAAGCTTCTATCGCGCGGCAGCAGTATGCGGCGCTATCGCAGTACGCGCAATCGCCCACCGGGCTCGAAGCCAAACTGGAGCGCGACCGGCGCAGGGAACTGGATTCCTATACGCAGCCGAGCGCCCGCCGTTTCCTGAGTGCATTGGGCCGCGTGTTCACTGGCGAGCCGCGGCTCAATCCCGCGCAGAGCGCCGAACTGCAAGCTCAGCTGGACTCTTATCGCAAAGCGGCGACTGAAACGCATTTTCTCGAACAGGTTTTGGCTTCCAGCCCGCAGCCCGATGTGTCCTGGGATGCCGCCCGGATTCGCCGCTCGGTCGAGTCGGTTTCGGCGGGCCCGCAGGTGAATCCCCGGACAGCGCACTTGATCGGCCGCATTTTCGCGAGTTCAGAAGACGACGAGCTTCGCGCGGCTTGCATCCGGGCTCTGCGCGGCTTGGATACCGAGGAAGCTCGCAATGAGCTTGCGCGGCTTGCTCGCGATTCTAGCTTGCCAGCTGAAGTCGCAACAGCGCCCGTCCGTGCGGTGGTGGCGCAATCCGGCACACATTAGATGCAGCGTCCCGCGGTCAGCCTGGCACTCTTTCTGTTGGTGTGCAGTTCCACCGCCGCCGAAGTACGGCGCGTGGTGGTCATCAAATTGGACGGGGTTCCCGAAGCGGTGCTGGAACGAGAACTGGCCCGCGTGGACCCGCTCACGCACAAGAGCAGTTTGCCATGGATCGACCGGGTTTTCGCCCAGGGCGGCACGCGGCTGGAGAACTTCTACGTGCGCGCCATCAGCCTCTCGGCGCCCTCCTGGTCGATGCTCGACACCGGGCAGCATCTCCAAATCCGGGGCAACGCCGAGTTTGACCGTTACACCGGGCGCGTATACGATTACCTGAATTTCTTTCCTTTTTATCTCGGTTATGCGCTGTCGCACAAAGTGGATATGCCGGGCGTCGAGGTTCTCGATGATCTCGGGATTCCTCTGCTGGCCGACTACTTTCCCGATCCGGCCAATTACCAAAGCTTTCAGCTCTACCAGCGGGGCGTGCGTTGGACCACGCTGCAGCACAGCCTGGAGGGGAGCTTTTCGCATTCGCTGCGCGGGCTGCTGGACGAGTGGATGATCGGCTTTGAGGTTGGCAGCAGCATCGAAGATCAGACGGAACGAGAACTGGTTGCGAAGCTGGCCGACCCTCAGGTTCGATATCTCGATTACTTCACAGGCGACTATGATCATGTCGCCCACAGCACGCCCGATCCGGTTTCCCAGCGGCTGGCACTCCAGCGCATCGATGCTTTGATAGGACGCATCTGGACTGCGATTCAGGCCAGCCCGCTCGGTTCGCAAACGGTTCTGGTAGTGGTTTCCGATCACGGCATGAACACTCAACCGGGAATTTATAGCCAGGGTTACGATCTGGTTCAGTTCTTTAACAGCCGGGCGGGGGGCGGGCATCACGTGATCACCGATCGTCACCCGCTGACCGAGTACAAGCTCAAGGGCCTGGATCCATTCGTCTCGGAAGTGGTGACGCCCAGCGACGATTCCGCTTACCTCAAAGGCGCGGCGAATCAGTACCCGACCGCGCTGCTCGACCTGGACGGGAATGAGCGCGCCGCGGTCTACCTGCGGAATTCTGATTTCAATGCGCTGCAGATTCTTCTCGAAGAGATCGATCGCCCTGGTATTGATCCGGCGGCTCGCGGCGCGGCGACGCAAGGCTTCTTCAAAATACTGGATGAGCATCGCAGCCAATGGCGATCGACGGTGGATCAACTGAACGCCGAGCTTGGGGCGATCGGACGCGGGATCGAAGCGCAGCGGATCCGGATCGAAGCTCAGCCCAAGCAGTGGACCACGGAACAGCGCGAGGCCGGCCTGGATAAAGCCGCGCGCCGGATGGCGGTGGAGCTCGAAGCATGGCGGGAGGAGCAGCGCACTTACTCCGAGTATGCCCGCGCTCTCGACAAACTCCTGGCGCGTAGTCCGACTGATTTGGCCGGTCACCACGTCAGCGCCGCGAGCCTGATTCCCAAGCGCGCCATGGGAGACGCCAACACCGTCTTCCAACTCCAAAATTATGTTGTTGGACCTGGGCCGGAGGGTCCCGCCAGTTTTCAAAGAGTCAACTATTTTCCGCTGCTTGCCGGTCTTACGGTCCGCAACAATGTGCAGGCCGCCGTCGCATCCCGTCCGGTTGATTTTCTGGCCATGCGGATTCCTAAGTCCAACCTGGCTCTGCCGCTCGATCAAGCTCCGGATGAGGACCCTATTTGGCTGTATGGCAGTGAAGAACGCCAGGCTCTGATCCTGGCGCGTCACGATGCGTCCGGGATGCTGCAGCTGCGTTACCTGCCGATCTCCGGACTGCGGCAGGATGCCGACGGTTCGGTTCACTTTCAGGCCGCCCCATTTGCCGCCGGGTTCCCTTTGCGGATTTTTGAAGATCCGGATTTCGCGGTGCCGGAAGCGGGCCTCAGCGACTGGTTGAACTCGTGGCATTCGGAACTCGATTGGCTTCAAGCGGTGCACAAAACCAGATATTCCGACGGCGTCATCGCTCTCCACGAACAGTTCCGGCGGGATGCATTGCGAAGCGGCCTGGCTGGGGATGCCGGCCTGATCGAGAGGTTCAAGCAGCGCAGGCGCCGGCTGGCAGAGGCGGACTTCCTGATCTTCGCGAACGACCATTGGAATTTCAATGTGCGCGGCTTTAATCCCGGGGGCAATCACGGATCGTTCCTGCGAATCTCGACGCGCTCGCTGCTGATGTTCGCGGGCGGGGCGGACACCGGCATTCCCCAACACGATCGGATTGAGGAACCCTACGACAGCCTGAGTTTTGTCCCGACGATTCTCGATCTAATGGGTTTGCGGAGAGAGGCTTCCGAACTACCGGGCCGCGTCATCCGGGAAGTATTCTCCCCGGGAATGCCACAGTCCAGCCGCTAAAACAAGACACCCGGGAGCCGTGGCGAACGGTGGGAGGCTGTCCTGCGCAACTGCGCTCCCGAGTGTCTGTCCGGCGCAAGAGGGTGCAAATCGAGTGCCATGTCAATTTCGTGGAAAAGCTAAGTAAATTGCCGGGTGACGGGCGAACTGAGCGCGAACTCACTCATGGATTGCGGCGTGAATAGCCCCAATCGGGCCGATCGGCCGCCACTCGGGAACCCGAGGCGATTGGCTCCGCTGCTCGATGGCAATCCGCCGGAAGAGCCGCTGGTCGAAATTGGGAGAGACCGGAACCGGCAGCCACGCTTCCAGCGATTTCCACACATTTTGCTGAGCTACGGTAGCCGCGGCGCATTTCGGGCAGACGGCGATGTGGCGATCAAAGGCAGCCAGCGTGGGCGCATCCAGCGTGCGCGCGACGTAGCCCACCGTCAATTCATCGCTCAAACCGCTGTTGAGCGGACATTCCATTTTCTTCCCTCTTCCTGACTACGAAAAGAGGGCGCCCGGGGTAACCGGTTCGATCAGGCCATGTGCGCGAGCCGCATTCGCAACGACTCATAAGCTCGAAACAGCAGCGACTTTACCGCCGATTCCGAGCACCCCTGCACACAGGCGATCTGCGCGTACTCCATCTCTTCGTATTTGTGCATCATTACTGCGGCGCGCTGTTTGGACGGCAGACATTCGATGGCCTGCCGCACCTCCCCCAGCCTCGCCTGATAAACCAGTTCCTGCTCCGCGGTCCTGCCCCGATCCGGCAACTGCCTGGTAGCGCCGTCCGAAGTCTGTTGATCTAATCGGTCGTGTAACTTTTCGTTTCGCCCATCCCGAATCCAGTTCAGCCCCAAATGGGTCGCAATCCGGAACAGCCAGGTTGTAAACTTCGCGGTGGGTTCATAATTCGTACGGGACCGGTACACGCGCAAGAATACCTCCTGCGCCAACTCCTCCGCGACTGCGTGGTTCTGCACCATCCGATACAAAAAGTGAACTACCGGCCCGCGATGCCTCTCGAGCAGCAGCCCGAAGCTTATCTGATCTCCATCGCGAACCCGGAGCATCAGTTGGGCGTCGCCTTCCAGCGGCGCCGCTGCCCCCCTAGGATTCTCAACACCCCGATGCCGAGAAGGTTGCGCGGCAACGTCGATCTGCAGCTCAGTCGTGATCATCTGCAGTCTCCGACGTAGGATTCGCGGGAGGGTTTACCTGGGCTCTCACATTATTCGTTCTTAAGGGTACGCTCCATGAGCTCGCGAATAGCGTCGCGGGGCGGGCGGCCGTTCTGCAAAATCGAAGCCATCTGCTCGGTAATCGGCATATCTATGTGGAACTTACGAGCCAATTCGAGCGCCGCGGAGGTGGTTTCGACGCCTTCGGCAATCATGGTCATCGACGAAATGATTTCGTCTAACTTTCGCCCTTTCGCCAACTCGATGCCGACGCTGCGATTCCGGCTTAATTCGCCTGTGCAGGTAAGAACCAAGTCGCCTAAGCCGGCGAGTCCAGATAAAGTGCGGGCTTGGCCGCCCATGGCGACCGCCAGACGAGTGATCTCGGCCAGCCCGCGCGTGATCAGCGCCGCCAGTGAATTGTTCCCCAATCCTAGCCCCTGGCAGATGCCCGCGCCAATGGCGATGACATTTTTCAGGGCCGCGGCCAGTTCCACGCCGGCGGGATCGTCATTGACATAGAGGCGAAAGGTGGGACCGGAGAACTCGCGTTGCATGCATGCGGAGAGCGCTTGATCTTCGGCGGCGATGACGAGCGCCGTGGGTTCTCCGCGGGCGACTTCTCGCGCGAAGGTGGGGCCGGAGAGCACCGCGATGCGCGGCGGGAATTTCTCGCTGATCACCTGGCGCGCCACTTCCGACATTCGCAGCAGCGTGCCGTTCTCCAGGCCCTTCGTCGCGCTGACGAATCGCATTTCCGGTGTCAAGTGGGGCAGCATGGCGCGGTACAGTGTTCGCGCAAAGCGGGATGGCATTACGCCCAGGACGACGTCGGCGTGCTCCAGAGCGATCGTGAGGTTGGTGGTCGGCTCGACGTTGGCCGGGAGCGAAAAGCCGGGCAGGAAAATATCGTTTACGCGCGTCGCGATCATGCGCTCGACCAGATCGGATTCGTGGGCCCACAGACGGATGCGCTCGAAGCGCGGCGCGAGCACGATCGCCAGCGCGGTCCCCCAACTGCCGGCGCCGATGATTGCGATGGAGCCGGTCGCGCGTGAACCACCCATAGCGGGGCTATTTCCTTCCGCCGAAGTCGAGCGTATATTCGGTGCCGGCGCGGATCCGGGAGATGTTGGCGCGATGCCTGTAGATGATAAAGACGCCGGCGGCAAGAGTGGCGATCAGAACGGGAGCGGGCGGATGTTCTATGAAATAGGCTGCCAACGGCAGGCTGCCCGCCGCAATGATCGAAGCCATCGAAATGTGCCGGGTGGCGGTCGCGACGATGACGAATAGCACCAGAGCCGCGGCCATCGGCGCGGGCGTCAGATAGAGGAACGCTCCAATGAAACTCGCTACCGCCTTGCCGCCCTGAAATTTTAAGAAGACCGGATAGGCATGTCCCGCCATCACGGCAAGTGCAGCGGCGCTCATCCAGAGCGGAGAACGGTCGGTGAAGTGAGCCATCAGCCAAACGGCGAAAAATCCCTTGGCGATGTCGAGCAATAACGTAAACACGGCGGCGGCGCGCCCGGTGGTTCTGAGGACGTTGGTAGCGCCGATGTTGCCGCTGCCGAGGGAGCGCACGTCTTCCCCGGTTTTGAAACGCACCAGCAGATAACCGAAGGGCAGGCTGCCGATCAGATAGTCAACGAGCAGAATGAGAACCGGCATCAGCTTGGAATCGGTACTCCGATAGCTTGGTGTAAATGGATCCAGCCGAGCCGGGCTGGCTTCGGTAAAGATAAAAACGGTCGGCGACGACGGAGCCAAATTCCATGGATTCCAGTTGCGCGATGGCCTTGCGCAGCGGCTCCAGCGGTACCGGTTCCTTGATGCGCGCCAGGGTCAGGTGCGCCGTGAACGCGCGATCGTCTTTCGCGATGCCCAGCGGCGCGAGAGCTTCTTCGGTGTCGCGCACGAGTTCTGTCAAGCCATCGGGGGCCTGCAAGCCAACCCAGAACACGCGCGGATGATGGGCATTGGGAAACCACCCCAGGCCTTTCACCTCGGCGGTGATCGGCGACCGGTGCGGCATGGAGCGCAGCGCCTGCTCGAGCTGCGGCAGTTTTTCCTCGGGCCATTCGCCGATGAATTTCAGTGTCAAATGCAGGTTATAAACGGGACTCCACTTCAGATGCGCGGCCGGACGCAGATGCATCAACAGACGCTCCAGCCTTTCGCGCACTGGCTCCGGCAGGTCGATCCCTGTGAATAGCCGCATGCTAATCTCCTAGCATACAGGAAGCAGGGAGCATTTCCGTTAGCCGAGTCGAGAGCCGGCGCCGCGTTGCTCGGGCGCGATTTCTATGCGCGGGCAGCGGTGGACGTTGCGCGGGATTGTCTGGGGAAAATTCTGGTGCACGGAAGCACCGCCGGCCGCATCGTCGAGACGGAGGCGTATCTCGGCGTGGATGATCGCGCGGCACACGCCTGGCGCGGAGTGACCGATCGGACTCGCGTGATGTTCGGGCCGCCCGGCCATGCCTATGTTTATTTCATCTACGGGATGTACGAGTGCCTTAACTTCGTCGCCGAAGAAGAAGGAAAAGCCGGCTGCGTGCTGATCCGCGCGCTCGAACCAGTGGCTGGAATCGCGCTGATGCGACGCCGCCGGCCGGGCGCGAAACGAGTGGAAGACCTGGCGTCGGGGCCTGGCAAGCTCACGCTCGCCATGGGCATTACACGCAAGCAGAACGGTGCGGATTTAACCCGCGGGACCCTCCGGGTCTTTCAGGAACGAAACGAGCCGCGGTTTGAAATCGAGGTGACGCGCCGCATCGGCATCACGCATTGCGCCGATTGGCCGCTGCGCTTCTTCATCGCGGGGAATCGCTTCATCAGCCGTTAGCGGCGATTCCGATAGAATCTGTCATTCCGATAGAATTCATGGAGAGAGGCCATCTATGAAGAACCTGCGCAACGCCGGTAATATGCTCCTGTCCCTAGCGGCAGTCTGGATATTTACCGCAGCCTTATTGACCGGAGAAGTTCTCGACAGGGCCAAAAACATTGGTGGAATCCCGGTCCGCTACAAGGTCATACTTCCCAACCAATACGATCCGGCCAAGGCGTATCCCGGCGTGCTGGCGTTCGGCGGCGGCCCGCAAACCATGGATATGGTGGACAGCACCATCAAGCGCTTCTGGCGGCAGCAAGCCGAACAGCGCGGTTACCTGGTGGTGCTGCCGGCCGCGCCCAATGGCATCCTGTTCTTTGAAGGCGGCGAGCGCATCTTCCCCGAGTTCCTGGATCGGATCCTGGCCGATTACAAAATTCAGGACAATAAGTTTCACATCACGGGAATGTCCAACGGCGGTATCAGCTCGTTCCATATCGCCGCGCTATACCCGCAGTACTTCCGCTCCATCACCGTTTTTCCCGGTTATCTGCCGGACGATACTCCCGACCGCGTCCAGAAGATTTCGAAAATGTGCATCAACATGTATGTGGGCGAGCTGGACACCGGCTGGTTAGAAGACATGCAACAGCAGGCCGCGAAGTTTCGCGCGCAGGGGATGAACGTTCAGTTCGCGATCGAAAAGGGGCAGGGCCACGTGCCGGCGACGCTGGCTGGAGATGGAGCGCATCGCCTATTCGATCATTTCGAGCAGGCTAGCCACGGGTGCGGCAAGTAGGATTACGCGGACTGCTTCTTTGAGTCCTCGCGAAAGAAGCTGTTGAGTTCGGCGAAGGGCACCGAGCCATCGAACCCGGCGAAGCTGCCCTCGCCGGCGATCAGTTTGGCCGCGTTAATGAAACCGGTCCACGCCGCGCGCGCCAATGACGATCCTACGCTGATGCGTCGCACGCCGATCTCGGCGAGATCGGCAACGTTCAGGCCGGTGTTGGACTCATGAGGACGTTCACTGGCCGCGGACTCACCGCCTGAACGATGGCTTGTATCTCTTCCCGGTTTCGCGGACCCGGCGCGTACAAGACGTCGGCGCCAGCTTCGGCGTAGGCCTGGAGCCGGCGGATCGATTCCTTGAGCGGATCTGGGTGGCCGACCAAGTAGCATTCGGCTCGTGCGGTCAGCAGCACGCCGGAGTTGGATGCGTCGATCGCGCGCCGAGCCGCCTTGAGCCGGTCCATCGCGAGCGAAAGATCATAGAGAGGATGCTGATGATCGCCGGTTGAGTCCTCAATCGAAAGTCCCGCTACGCCGGTCGCGACGCAAAGGCGCACATTCTCGGCTACCTTTTCCGGCTCGTGCGCATAACCGGATTCGAAGTCGGCATTCACCGGCAAATCCACGGCAGCTACGATTTCCGCGATATGGCCGAGCACCATGTCGCGCGGCACGGCCCAGTCGGTATCGGGCAGCCCGCGTGAGAACGCGAAGCCCGAACTCGTGGTAGCCAGGGCGCGAAAACCAAGGTGGCGCAGATAATGGGCTGTGCCGATGTCCCAGGGATTGGCAATGACGAAGCAGCCGCTCTCGTGAAGCTTACGGAAAGCCGTGCGGCGGGCGGTGAAATCGGGAGGAGTCATGTCAAAGGCTAAAGCTTAGCACCTTAACACGAGACCTAGCGCATAGCGCCCGCTTCGCCGGGATGGCCGCCTGAGTAGAATCAAAGTATGCTCAAGCCGACCATTTTCCGCGAGTATGACATTCGCGGTATCGCCAATTCGGAATTACTCAGCGCCGATGTCGAACAGCTGGGACTTGGTCTCGGTACCTGGCTGATCCGCAAGAGCGGCGGTCGCAAGATCAACGTCGGCCGCGACTGCCGGCTCAGCTCCACACGTCTGCGCGACGCCTTAATGAAAGGCCTGCAGGCCGCCGGTTG
This sequence comes from Bryobacterales bacterium, assembly GCA_963732175.1. Taxonomy (GTDB): domain Bacteria; phylum Acidobacteriota; class Terriglobia; order Bryobacterales; family Bryobacteraceae; genus Palsa-89. Next base: position 291,653 of record CAVSYF010000014.1, read on the forward strand.
CGATGTCACCGACATCGGCGTGGTGCCGACTCCGGTGCTCTATTTTTCGGCGCAATACTTGAAGGCCGACGGCGCGGTGATGATCACCGGCAGCCACAATCCGCCGGAGTACAACGGCTTCAAGACGGTGTGCGGATCGGGAACCTTGCATGGAGAAAGCATCCAGGAGGTGCGGCGGATCATCGAGAGCCAAGACTTCGAACGGGGCAGCGGTGGGCTAGCGAGCGTCGACGTGGTTCCGCCTTACGTGGATGAGATCGCGTCGCAGTTTCACTTCGACCGGCGCGTGAAGCTGGTGGCCGATGCGGGCAACGGAACGGCCGGACCGGTGATGCATCGCATCTTCGAAAAGCTGAATGTCGACGCGACGGAGCTGTTCTTCGAGATGGACGGAAGATTTCCGAACCATCATCCCGACCCGACGGTTCCGGCCAATCTTGCCGCGCTCGTGGGGAAAGTCGGGCAGACCGGCGCGGAACTGGGGATCGCGTTCGATGGCGATGCCGACCGCATCGGCGCGGTGGATGAAAAGGGCGACGTCGTTTATGGCGACATGCTGCTGCTGATCTTCGCGCGCGAGATCCTGGAGCGCAAGCCGGGCGCGACGTTCATCGGCGAAGTGAAGTGCTCGCAGGTGCTTTACGATCAGATCCAGAAGCTGGGCGGCAACGGCATTATGTACAAGACCGGGCATTCTCTCATCAAAGCCAAAATGAAAGAGGAACACGCCGAGCTGGCCGGCGAGATGTCCGGACACATGTTTTTCGCAGACCGCTACCGCGGTTACGATGACGCGCTTTATTCGGCCTGCCGGTTGATTGAGATCGTCGCGAAATCGGGCCGGCCGCTCTCGTCGCAGCTCGCCGGTCTGCCGAAGATGGTTTCAACGCCCGAAATCCGAGTCGACTGCCCGGATGAAGTGAAGTTCGATCTGGTTCAGCGCGTCGCCGAACATTTCAAGAGGATTCACCGAACATTGGATATCGACGGCGTGCGCGTGATTTTTTCCGAGGGGTGGGGGCTGCTGCGGGCGTCGAACACGCAGCCAGTTCTGGTGATGCGATTCGAGGCAGCCAACGGGAGTTTACTGAAGCAATATCAGGCCGAGGTTGAGCAGGTGCTCGAAGAATCGCGCGCCGCGGCGGCGCGATAGTTGAAAGACATGCGAGCGCTTTTAGGCGGCGGGTTTTTGTTGCTCCTGGGCGCCGCGTCCGTCCTTGCGCAGCCCGCTCCAGCCGAGACACGAACGATCGTCTTACATGCCGCACGCCTGCTCGAGATTGAGACCGGACGAATCCTGTCGCCCGGCGAAGTGCTGGTGCGGGGCGAACGCATCGCGGAGGTAGGCTCGTCCATCACTCACCCGGCCGGAGCGAACGTAATCGATCTGGGCGACTCCACCTTGTTGCCGGGCTTGATCGACGCGCACGTGCATTTGTTCCTGCACCCGGGCGCGGAGGATTTGCAAACCGTGGAGGAATCCGTCCCGCAGCGGACGATTCTCGCCACGCTCGCCGCTCGCGATGATCTGATGGCCGGCTTCACAGCGGAACGCGACATGGGAACCGAAGGCGCAGGCGCTGCCGATACGGCCGTGCGCGATGCCATTGACAAAGGCTTGATACCCGGGCCGAGGCTGCGTATCAGCGGCAATGCGGTCGACATTCTGGGCGGGCACGAGGACGCGATCCATTTCAATCCGGAACAGCACGTGCTCTCCAACGCGACCATCGCGAACAACGCCGCCGAGTTGGTCAACGTGATCCGGGAACAGTTCAAGCTGGGTGCGGACTTCACCAAAATCTACGAGACCGGCCGCGACTCAATCATCGGCGGCAAGTTCTCAACTGTCTACCAATACAGTGAAGCCGAACTCGCTGCTGCGGTGACTGAGGCGGCTCGCGTCGGCAAGCATGTTGCTGTTCACGCGACCGGAGAACCGGGGACGCGCTATGCCGCACAAGCCGGCGTCGTCTCCATCGATCATGCCTACCAACTGAGCGACGAAACCATGCGCGTCATGCGCGAAAAACACATCTACGCGGTGCCTACGTTCACGATCTCCGAGTACTTCGCCGCGCATGCCTCGACGCCTGATGAGGCGGCTCAGCTGCGCCAGACGCTCGAGTATCACGCGCAGGAATTTCGCAAACAGCTTGCCGCGGGCGTGCCGGTGGCGATGGGTTCGGATGTTGGTCCGTTTCCGCACGGCACACAAGCGCGCGAATTCGTCCTGATGGTGCAATACGGGATGACGCCGCTGGCCGCGCTTCAGGCCGGCACGCTGAATGGAGCGAAACTGCTCGGCTGGGAAGGCCAGATCGGGGCGTTGAAGTCCGGGTATCTCGCCGACGTGATCGCGGTCGCGGGGAATCCACTCGAACAGATCAGCGCTGTCCAGAACGTCAAGTTCGTTATGAAGGGCGGCGTTGTGTTCCGCAAGTAGCTCAGTTGCCGTCCACGGAAAAAGCCAAGAAGACATTTCCCGGCATGACCGGATTTCGCGAATAACCGGAATTGGAATAAACCATTCCTCCGGCAATCACCGGCCCGGTGCCGTTCATGGACCCGCCATGCGCTTGAATGCCGTCGACAGTTTGGAAGTCCTGCAGGGTGTCGAAGTCCCAAACAATTTTGCCGTTCATCGTTTCGTAGGCGCGCAGATGGCCGTCCAGCGACGGCGCGAAGACCACGCCCGGGATCGCCGCGACCGCGCCAGGCTGACCCGCGCTGCATCCCTTCATCGCCAGGCAAGCCGGTTTCGGGGCCGGCGTGGACCATGCGACCTTTCCCGTTGCGAAGTCCAGGGCCACCACTCCGCCGCCTGCCTCGGGCTTTCCGGGATCCCAGTCGGAGATCGAATAGTACGCGAACTTGTCGTCGGCGGCACTGCCCCAAATCAGACCGCCCTGCGGCCCGCCCTGTGAGACACGCGTCTGCCACAGCACCTTTCCGTCTTTGTCGGGATCGAGTCCATAGACGATACCGTTTTTTTGCCCGAAGACCAGGATGCGCCGGCCGCCTGCGAGCGTCTTCAGAATCGGGGGCACGCCGATATCCTGATTTACCCCGTGCTTCTTGGGGCAGTTCTCCTGCTTCTCAGTCAGGCAGCCGAAATTATAAACGTCATTGGCGAGCAACTGGCGCGACCATGCGATGCGGCCGGATTTCATGTCGAAAGCAAGTATCGCATCGCTGTTTTTGGTGGGGGGATCGCTGAAGTTGGCGCCGGTGCCGATGTAGAGCATGCCCTTCTGAGCGTCGATGGTGGGCGACGACCAGAGCGCGGCGCCCGAAGGCCCCCACATCTCGGTTCCAACAGCGGTCTTGCCGAGGAGCTTGGGCGCGTCCGGGATCGTATAGGTTTTCCAAATCTGCTTTCCATCGCTAGCGTTCAATGCGACCATGCTGCCGCGCAGAGTGCAGCACTTGTAACTCGGATTGCCGGCCGCTACCTCCTCTTCGCCTGCTGAAATCGGGACATAAAGACGGCCCGCGTATAGTTTCGGCGTGCCGGTGATTACGGCGAGAGGGTGGTCGTCCAGATGCGCTTGCCATTTTTCGACACCGGTCGCGGCATCGACAGCGTGCAGGTTGGCGTGCAGGTCGCCGAAATACGCGGTCTGCCCGTCGTCACTGATCACGATGGCGGCGCGCACGCCCTCGCTGGCTTTGTAGGTCCAATCGATGCATCCGGTTTTAGCATCCAGCGAGTAGACTGTGCCGTCGGCGCTACCGACATAGACCCTGCCACCGTAAACGGTCGGCGAACCGAAGGCGGTTGTGACGCCCGGAAATCCAAAAGCCCACTTCAATTTGAGTTTCGGGACGGTCTCGGCAGTGAGGCCCGCGGAATCGGATAATTGGAAACGGGTGTTGACGGCATCGATTCCCCAAGCATTCCAGCTCGGAGCATTTTTAGCAAGAGGCATCTTCGCGGAGCAAAACGCCGACTGCGGAATCACTTCGCCGCCCGCAGTACCCAGATACTTCGCAACGGCGGCGCGCTCGGCAGGACTGAGCGACATTCCAATGGCTTGCATCTTGCCGCTCTCTAACGCCGTCAGGATGGAGGCGGCCGGCATGCGCCGCAGCACGTCCGGGAGCGGGGCATCGGTATTACTTCCCTCGCGATGGCAAGTGGAGCAAACTTTTTGAAATACCTTCTCGCCTTCCTGCGCCTGGCCGAATGCTCCAGTTCCGAGAAGAAATATTGCGATCCATATCGCTCGTCCCCGTACGTGGGGGCGCGTGTCGGTCAACATCTGTGCACCTCTTGCCATTAAACACGTAGGATAGATCCGAAGGGACTCGTATGGCAATCGGCACGGATTTTAGCGACCTCAAGCTGAGACTCAGTGGTTACACCCAACCCGGCCATGAGCTTCACAGGAATGTTTTGTTCGACCAGTTGGTCGCATCGATTCCACGGGATCCAGAGGTGAAAGTTCTGGTCTACAACGCGGAGATCGCGCCGGGCGGATATACGAATTGGCATTGCCACAATGGCCCGACTTTTTTTGTCGCGCTGCAAGGCGTTTTCGAGGCTCACTTTCAGGAAGGCGTATTGATAAAAGCGAAAGCCGGAGACGTGTATTCAGAGCCGATCGCAAAGTTCCATCGCGGCCACAATCCACATCCGCAGGTCCCGTATCTATGCGTCGCGTTCTGTCTAACCTCGCCCGATCGCGAGCATGTTACCAACGTTATCCAGCCGTGGTGAGATCAGCATGGGTGCAATGAAGTATGGCCTGGTAATTCTCTTCGGCTCGGCTGCGTTCGCGCAGCAGTACGAGATAGGCGCCGACATCGGTTACGGCTTTTATAGGAACGGCAGCATCTATTCGGACGAAGGCACGGCGAAGGCCGGGATTCGAAATCGTTTCGCCGCAGGAATCATTCTGAGCGATAATTTTTCCAAGTACGTCGCCGCCGAATTTCGTTACTTGTATCACGACGGGCATCCGTTCCTGGAAGCTCCCGGGGTCGATACCGATATACAGGGCCAGTCGCATGCTCTGACGGCGGACCTGCTCTTCCACTTCAAGACGCGCGAGCATCGCTGGAGGCCGTTTCTGGCCGGCGGCGTGGGCGGGAAAGAGTATGTGATCGCCGGGCCGGCCCCTTTTCCGCAGCCCATTCCTCAGATCGCCAGCCTGACTACCAACGACGTCTGGAAAACGGTGTTCGACGTGGGCGGCGGCGTGAAGTTCCGGCTGCGCCCTCACATGCTGATCCGAGGAGAATTTCGCGACTATCTGACGACGTTTCCGCGGCAGGAGATCGTGCCTGCTCCCCACAACACCGCGCGCGGAATCTTCGAACAGTTCACGCCGCTTTTCGGTTTAAGCTGGGAACCCTAGAGTCCCGGGAACCACTCGTGTCTGCTTTTGTAGAAACAACCGTCCGAGCGGTTGCGTATATCCTTTGGAAGATGACGAATCTCGAGTTCACGCCGCTGGTATTCCTGATTGCCGGCGTGGCGGGATGGCTGGGAGCCTTAACCGGATTGGGCGGCGGCGTGGTGGTAACCCCGGCGCTCACGCTGCTGCTTGGAGTCGATATACGTTACGCTATCGGCGCCAGCCTGATCTCGGTGATTGCGACGTCCTCGGGTGCCGCGGCGGCTTATGTTCGCGAAGGCTACTCCAACATACGAATCGGAATGTTTCTCGAGATAGCGACCACTATCGGCGCGCTGCTGGGAGCTTACCTTGCGACGCGGACCCCCACTTCCATTCTCTCTTTGATTTTCGGCTTAATTTTGATGCATGCAGCCTGGCAATCGAGCCGCGGCCGTCCAGCGGACTCAACCAGCGAGAAGCAGGATCCTTTGGCGACGCGTCTGAAATTGAATGGGACGTACCCGTCCGATGAAGGTCCCCAGCGCTACAAAGTTTCCAACGTGAAAACCGGCTTCGGATTGATGTTCGGCGCCGGTACGATTTCTGGACTGCTGGGTATCGGGTCGGGAGCGCTCAAAGTGATCGCCATGGACCAGGCTATGCATATTCCTTTTAAAGTTTCGACCACGACCAGTAATTTTATGATCGGCGTGACGGCGGCGGCCAGCGCCGGAATCTATTTAAGCCGGGGCTACGTGGAGCCAGGGCTGGCGATGCCGGTAATGCTGGGCGTACTGAGCGGGTCGATGCTGGGCGCGAGGCATCTGCTGGGCGCTCGTGTCCGAATGTTGCGTTTGCTTTTTGCAATCGTTGTAGCGGTGATGGCTATAGAAATGATCGTGACCGGCGTGAAGGGAGCGCTGTAGATGACCACCTGGAATGATGAAAGGCTAGAGCGAATTATCGGCGTCGTCCTGATTAGCGGCGTCATACTATCTGCCGCCGTGGTGCTGTTGGGAGGCGCGTGTTATTTGGTGCGCCATGCATCGGAAGCGCCCGCCTATCACGTTTTCCATGGAGCGCCGCAGGCCGATCGCAGCGTGCGCGGCATTGTGGAAGCGGCCGGTCCGTCGAATTGCCAGGCCGTCATTCAACTCGGTCTGCTGTTGTTGATTCTTACGCCCATTGCCCGCGTTGGGCTGTCGCTGGTTGCTTTTGGGATGGAGCACGACAAGACCTATGTCGTGCTAACCGCGATCGTGCTGGCGATCCTGGTCTACAGCTTGTTCGGCGAGCATTGATGTGAGCGAGTGCCCAGCTAGAACAGCTTGGCGATCGACTTTTGCAGGTCCCGGAAGATTTGATCGGGAGTCTTGGTGGCGTCGATCACCACGAAGTTGTAGCGTTTCGCCATACGGTCGAGCGCGCGGATGACGCGCGTTTGGTAGCGCACAAAGCTGTCGTGCATATCCTGCCCGAAACGCATATCCATGCCGCTTTCCCAATGATCGAACGCTCCGCGCCCGAGGACCACGCGGGTAACTAAGTCCCGAACCTCGGCGCGCAAATAATAGACGGCGTGTGGTACCAACGCGAAGCTGGCCACTTTTTCGATCCAGGTGCGGTCCTCGCCGCGTGCGACGGCGCGCGCGATCAGCGAGAAAATGTAGCGGTCGGTAAGCACGACGAACCCAGCTCGCAACGCCGGAACGATCTCATTCTCCAATCGGTCGGCGAAATCGGTGGCGTAAAAAAGCGTCATGGTCACCGGTCCGAGAAGATTGCCTTCTTTCGCCTGAGAGATTCCCTTGCCGGCGAGCGCTCCGCGCGCCAAGCCGGTGTCCATTACTGCGTGTCCTTCGTGCTCGAGCCAGGCGCGCAGCCGTGCGACCTGCGTGGACCGGCCCACCGAATCGGGCCCCTCGATCACGATCAACTTTCCTTGCAGCTCCTCCTGATCGACGCCCGCCAGCGGTTCACTATAGAATTCGAGCGGCTGCTTGTGCAGCATCGATGTCCCCCTGAGAAGCCCGCATGACGCCGTTGCGCAAGCTTACGCCTAATTCCTCCATCACGATGTCGCGCATCTGCTGTTGTTGCTCCTCGATCGAGCCGGTGGCATCGATCACGTGAAAACCAACTTCCTGGATCATGGCTTCGTATTCGTCGAGAATGCGGCCCTGGAAAATCCGGAAGCTTTCCTCGACGTTGCGGGTAAGACCCAAATCCATGCCGGCTTCATAGAACTTAATCGCGTTGCGCCCACCCAGAATGCGGCCAATCGCGACTTCTAAAGGCACGCGAAAATAGAACGCCAGATTCGGACGCACGGCGAAGCGGTAAAGATTCCGGACCCAACGCCGGCTAACGCCGCGTACCACGTCGCGTGCGAACGCCGTATAAGCGTAGCGGTCCGCGCACACCACTGCGCCGGCTTTGAGCAGCGGAAGAATGTATCGCTCCAGCCGGTCAGCGAAATCGGTGGCGTGAATCAGGCTGAATGTCACCGGCGTGAACATGTTCTTCTTTTTGCCGCGCCGGGTGGTTTCGCGGACTAAAGGCGATGAGTTCCACTCGCTGAACGCGACGGCGATGCGCTGCGAACGCAGCCACTGGCTCAGCAAGGAGAGCTGCGTGGACTTGCCGGATCCGTCGATGCCCTCCACCACAATCAGTTTTCCACGGAAGCGATTAGGGGCCAGGAGCATAGGGGCAGCGATGAACCATTATAACTTCTCACCAGCTTTTCACAGTGTGACGGTACTATGAAACATATGCCGCGCTATGCCGCCGTCGATATCGGCAGCAACTCCATCCGTATGCTGGCCGCAGAGACCGGCCCCGGCGTATCCACCAAAACTCTGGCGGCGGAACGCCAGGTGACGCGGCTGGGGGCGGGTGTGTTCAAAGATGGCCGAATCACTCGCGAAGCCTTGGAATTTGCATGCAGCACTCTCTTCCGGATGGCGCAGGCCTACCAGAAGTTGGACGTGGTGGCCGTGCGCGCGGTCGCGACCAGCGCGGTGCGGGATGCCAGCAACCAGCACGAGTTCCTGGAACGCGCCGCGGAAGCGCTCGGCGCGCCGGTCGAGATCATCTCCGGACAAGAGGAAGCGCGGCTCATTCATGCGGGCGTTCAGGCGCAGTGGCCGCAGGGCAACAAGCGGGTCCTGATGATCGACTTGGGCGGCGGCAGTGCGGAAGTGATCTTGAGCGAAAGCGCTACTCTGATGGAAGCTTTTTCAAAGCCGCTAGGCGCCGTCCGGCTGACGGAGGTTTTCCTCAAGAGCGACCCTCCGGCGGCACTCGAGCTGCACCGGATGAACGAATATATCGAAGAAAAGCTGATGACTCCGCTGCGGCGTATCGGCCCAGGTCCGTTCGAGCGTGCCATTGCGACTTCAGCCACGGCGGCAGCGGTGGTTTGCGCTGTGAATCGGGTAGCACGATCGCGCCGCGACGAAGCCGACCGCCTGAAGGCGTCACTGGCACAGATCCGTAAGTTTAATCGAGAGGTCTCTTCGCTCGATCTGGCGGGACGGCGCAAGATTCTGGGCATTGGACCGAGACGGGCGGAGCTGATCGTGGCCGGCACGGCGGTCTTTCGGCGCATCCTCGAGCTGTTCCAGCATCCGGCGCTACACTACTCGGCGGCCGGCGTGCGGGATGGCATTATCGCCGACCTGGCAAACCGGGGCGTCGGGCGCGAACTCACCATGCTCAGCGCTTACCAGCGCCGCGTGGTGGAGCAGATGGCACGGCATTACGGCGTGCAGATTCCGCATGCCCGCAAAGTGGCGGACCTGGCGCATCGGCTGTTCGAGTCCCTGCAGCCGCTTCACCGGCTTTCTCCGGCCCTGGGCAAATTGCTTCAAGCGGCCGCCTATTTGCACGACATCGGGCATTACGTGAGCGACACCGCGCATCATAAGCATTCCTATTATCTGGTGGTCAACTCCGATTTACCGGGTTTTACAGATACCGAGCGGCAGATGATCGCGCTGCTATGCCGCTATCATAGAAAATCGATGCCCGCGCCCCGGCACACCCCCTACCAGGATTTCGACCCGGAAGCACGCCGCGCCATTCTTTTACTGACGCCTCTGCTGCGCATTGCCGACAGCCTGGATCGCGGGCACGAGCAGCGCGTCTCGGACGTCCAGGTTCATCTCCGCAACGGATCCGTCAATGTGGAAGTGGAATCCGGCGGCGACACCGATCTCGAAATGTGGGCCGTGGAGCGAGTGGCCGACGCCTTTCGCGAGACCTACCAGTCCTCTCTCACGTTGACCAAGGCGAGATCATGACGGGCAATACGGCATTGCACGACTACGCGATCGAGCAGATGAACGGACTACTGACCCGGCTCGCGTTCCAGGCCCACCGCGCGGCCAAAACTCCCGGAGCCGGGGAAATTCACGATTTGCGCGTCAGCATCCGCCGGTTTACTCAAGGCTTGCTGCTATTCTCCGATTTCTTTCCGAAGTGGGAGACCAAGAAGATTAAGCGGATGTTGAAGCGCGTGATGGGGCTGACGTCTGAGATCCGAGACCGCGATATCGCGCTGGAATTTCTCATCAAACATCGGAATTTGAAGCATCAGCAGCGGCTGAAGCGTGAGCGCTCCGATTATGAGCGGCAGTTTTCCGAGATGCTGCGCCGCTGGAGTGCGCGCGATTTTTCCGCCAAGTGGCGCAACGCTTTGTCGCTCGGCGGCCTATGAAGTGGAATCGGTCACCGAAGGCCACTGAAAGTGCAGCCATACTGCTGCCCAAATTAGCCGAAAAGTACTTCCGCGCGGGCCGCAAAGCGGTCGAGAAGGAAGCGAAACCGAAGGATCTCCATCGATTTCGAATTGCTACGAAGCGCTTCCGCTATGCGTTGGAAATATTTCGACCGATTTATGGCGCCACGCTCGATCGCCACCTGAAACTGCTGCGCGGCATTCAGGACGCCCTTGGAAAGGTGAGCGATTATCAGAGCATTCAACGGATGATCGCCGATGACAAACCGCTGAAGCATCAGGTTCAGAAGGCACAAAGCCGGAAGATCAAAGAGTTTCACGCCGAATGGAACAAATTCGATTCCGACGGTCAATTGAAACGCTGGAAGGCGTACCTGACCCGCACTCGCAGGCCCCCCCGCAAACGAAGCGTCCGCAAGAAATCAACGCCGGCCGCCTGAAGCTCTGAAATGCGGCAAGCCGATGCTAGAATGAAATTCTGTTGGGAGGTCGTCTAATGGTAAGACTGCAGACTCTGGATCTGCGTATCGGGGTTCGAGTCCCTGCCTCCCAGCCAACTAGGGTCGCAACGGTGTTTTTCGGGATCGGCTGATCGCTTACGCGTGTTCGTGGCCGTGCTGGTGCGAGTGCCGACGCAATGCGGCTGCCTTCTTCCGGCGCTCGGCGTCGAATCGCTTCTTGATTTCCGGATCTTCTTCGGGCGCTTCGATCTGCTGCACTTCGAGCGGAACCCCTAAGCGTTTCGGAAAATCGCCTTCAGTAACGGCGAAGTAGCGCGCGCGAGTATCGCCGGTGTTGAAGTGCTGGTGGAACCAGTAGTATGGCGGGGAAACCACCGACCCCTCTTTCCATTCGAGTTCTAAGGCGTCGGAACCCTTGAGATGATCCTTGCCGAATAGCGTGAAGCCGCGGCCATTGAGCGTGAGAATGATGGCTTCGTACGGATGCCGGTGGCCGAGCTTGTAGGAACCGACCGGAAAATCCGACATGTGCGGTTCCAGGACCGTGTTGCCCGCCATCTCCCAAAACATGCTGGCGTTGCCTTCGCCGCGCTCGTCCCATTCCACCACCGCCGAGGTGCGAATATCCTTCACGAAATTCGTTTTGTCCCAGCGCTTCTCCACGCGCTCGGTCTTGTCGTAGTAGCCGGGCGAGCCGTCGTAGCGGTCCGCGAAGGAGAAGTTGGAGTCGCTGATCAGACCCATGCTTCCGAAAAGATTGAGGTTCAGCGGGAAGGTCGTGATAGCGAGCAGACGAGCAGGATGTTGCGAGTCGGTGTTCTTGTGCTGATGCAGCACATTCATGGGGATTGAAAACAAGCTGCCCTCGCCCCATTCGACTTTATTTGCGCTGCCATTGCCGATGGTGGTCGTGCCGCGGCCGGCAATGCAGACCACGAGCTGTTCGTAAAACTTTCGGGTTTGGAGCAGCGCCTTGCCGCTCGGAATTTCCATAATCAAGCCGTCCATGTGGACGTTGCCAGAAAAATTCAGGTAGACGCCGCGGCCGCCGATCTCGGGCCAGGGGTGGACCTCCTGCGTCTTGGCATCGAGAATCGAGTAGCCTTCCACCATCGGGGTCTTACTCGTCTTGGTCCATTCGCGATAGAAGTTGCGCTCGATGCGCCCGCCCCCGCCGATGTTGTCGGGACTATATACGACGCCGGCTTTCCGGCGCGGCTGGTCGGGGCTTGATTTGCCGGGGCTTTGCTCCTGCGCAGAAACCGTCACAGCGGCCAGTGGGATGGCTAGAGCCTCCATCAATCTGCGGCGGGACAGATGTCCGGTTAACAGGTCGTCGATGATCTTGCTCATGGTTTTTCCGTTTTTTTCTGTTCTTCTTTCACCTGCGGCCCGACCGTCTGGGCGAGATAGTCGATCAGTATTTTCATCTCTTCGGGATACACGGGTGCTCCGCGCTGAATCATGTCGCCCACGGTCGCCGACCAACTCGCTCGGCTGCGGCGGGCGTTCGCGATGATTCGGAGATTATGGCATCCGGTGCATGCTGCAGACATCACCGCGACGCCGTCGGGAGTTTGGGCGCTGGCCAGCGACAGAGCGGTCAAAACCAGCGCCAGGAGTCTCATGCCGGCTAGACCTTGCGGCTTCGCATCGCGGAGATGGATAGCTTGGGATACAACTGCTTCACGGATTCGGTGCTGGTCGGGCTCACCAGTGCGTCGATCAGGTAGGGCTTACCGTCGGCCGCCGCGCGCGCAGCGCGTTTGAGGGCCGGCTTGATCTGATCCGCGGTGCTCACTTGTTCGCCGGAAACGCCGAAGGCGCTGGCGAGCCTTACAAAATCGATATCAGGATCGCCGAGATAACTTAGCATGTCCCGGCCGGTTTGAGCCTGCCGGCCGCCTTCAGAAAACGCACGTTCGCGCGTCTCGTTATAGCAGCGATTATTGAAAATCACGGTCGTCACCGGGATCTGGTAGCGCGCCATGGTCCATAGAGCCATCGGCTGGCTGCCGAACATGAAGCCGCCGTCACCCTGCAAACAGATCACTTGCTTATCGGGCTGCGCCACCTTGACGCCCACCGCAGCTCCTACGCCCCATCCGAGCGCAGCGCCCGAGGTGCGGCCGATCAGCGTCTTCTCGCCCTCGGCGAAAGTAAACCAGTTCAGGGCCTTGGGTCCCTCGGTGCCAAACTCGGCGACGATGTAGGCGTCGCGCTCGGACGCTTCATTGATATCGAAACCCAAACGCCCCCAGCTCAGCGGAGGGCCGCCCGATTCGGCCTGTAGCGCTTCGAGCCGAGACTGGCGCATTCGCTCCGCGTATTGCCGGGTCTGGCTGACGCGATCGCCACGAATCTGCTTGAGGCGCTCGGGTGTGCACATCGACTTGATGGATGCGACTAGATCCTGCGCCACCAGTCGGACGTCCGCGGCGACTCCGGCATACAGCGGATAGTCGGTACCGATGTCCGACGCCTCGATGCGCACGTCAATAATCCTCACCAAACGCGGGATTTGTGGTTCGCCGCCGCCCGGATCGGGCAGCTTCCCGCCCAGATTGAGGACCAGGTCCACGTTGCGCGGATAACGCATGCGCGGATTATATCCGCCAATGAAGAGCGGATGATTCGTCGGGAAATTGCACGAAACACGGAAGCCTTCGCGCTGTTCGCCGCTGGTCACGGGGATGCCCAGCAGTTCCGCCAGTTCGACGACTTCAGGAATGGCCTTCGAGCGCCATACTTCCCAGCCGGTGCGAATCAGGGGGCTTCTGGATTCGACCAGCGCGCGCGCGATCTTGTCGATGGTGGCCGAATCGGCGCGAACGGTCATCGCGACGTTGAAAGTCCCCGGCTGATAGATTTCTGCCTGCACGTTCCGGGCGGTCAGCATATCGCGCGGGAACATCAGGAAGGCGGGCCTCCGGGAGGCGTTGAGGCGAGGCGAAAAGCCTTGGTGGTCCACTCCGGAATGCGCACGGACGCGTCGATGTTCCAACGCCACTTGGTGAACTCCTTGACCGGCTCCAGGGTGTCGTCCAGATCCTCGTGCGCATCGCGGCCGGACTGAAGCGATTCGATGTGGTCGGTGCCGATTACGAGCGTAGAGCGGTCCTTCATCGCGTTGTACAGGTTCGACGAAGCATTGGGGATGCCCACGCGGCTGAACATGCTGAAGCCGGTTTTGCCGGAAGCGCGCGAGTAGCCATCCGCCATGGCCACGCACAGGCCTTCATGCACGGCCAGGATGATCTTCAGATCGGGCCGGTCGACTGCTGCGTCGCACAGCGGGCTGATGCCGCTGCCATTGCCGAGGAACAAGTACTCGACGCCGGCGGCGCGCAATTGCTCGGCGAGCAGTTCGCCTCCGGTGCCTTGGAAGCTTCGGGTAAAGGTTTCAGCTTCCTGCGCGAGCGCTGGAGTGAGGGCGCCGATCACCGACTGGGCGGCCGCGAGGGTGAATCCGGATTGGATCATGCGGTCGACAAATCCGCGGCGGCTCAAGCCACTTTCCAAGTAGCGGCGAACTAAGTCCCTCATCCTGTCCTCCCCGGTGGATGCGGCTTCGAGTAACCCGGCTGCTGCTGAGCCGATCCGCCAGTTACTTATTACTTCCCGCCGGCGCGATCGCGGATCTGCTGGCCAGCCAGGAAGCGGACTTCACTGCTTGTTCTCGGCCCCAGGCGCCGCATTTCCTAGCGGCATTTCCTTGCCGTTGACGCTTAACTTCCTTGCCAAGCAAACCTTCGAACCGGCGGATTTCGAGGGGTTGCAAGTGAGGACGATTTCGTCCCCCGGCTTCATGGTGTCCTTGGTCCAACCCACTTTCATGTTCCGCATCATGATCGGCGTCGGAAGCAGTTCAGCGGCCCAATGCTCGACCGTTCCGCCTTCGTCCTTCATGTCGAAATAGATCTGCGGATGCGGATAGGCAAACGCCCACTCCGTGATGGTGCCTTTCAAAGTGATGGTCTTGTCGACCTGATAAGCGACCTGCGTTCCATGATGTGCGAACATCGTGGCCGAGGCCAACAGAAATCCCAGCCCGAATACGGCAGAGCGCGCTAACTTGGGGCTCATGTTCCTTCTCCTGGAAAAATGTGTACTAACAAGGATAGCAAGATGCTGGCTTTGCCGGCGAAGTTCCTGCTGGTACGATGGAGGCTGAATGAAACTTATCGTCACTGGTGGCGCGGGATTCATCGGGTCCTGCTTTGTCCGCCTCGCGCTTCAGAATCCGTCGCTCCGGATCGTCAATATCGACAAGCTGACGTATGCGGGAAATCTCGAGAATCTCGCCAGCGTCGCTGGTCATCCCCGGTATCAGTTTATAAAGGCCGACCTCTGCGATCTGGAAGAGCTCAAGCGTATTTTCCAGGAGGCGAAGGCGGACGCCGTGGTTCATTTCGCGGCCGAATCGCACGTGGACCGCAGCATCTTCGCGCCGCAGCCGGTGTTTGAGACCAATCTGCGCGGAAGCTTCAATCTGCTGGAGACCATGCGGGCGCATCGCGTGGCCCGGTTCATTCACGTTTCCACCGATGAAGTATATGGCAGCCTGGAATCGCCCTTGGAGGCCGACGAGAAGTTCCCGCTCCAACCCAGCAGCCCGTATTCGGCGGCCAAAGCCGGGTCCGACCTGCTCGCGCTGGGCTATCACCGCACCTACCAGCTCCCTGTCGTTGTCACGCGCGCGTCCAATAACTACGGGCCATACCAGTTTCCGGAAAAACTGATTCCTCTGATGATTTCCAATGCACTCGAGAACAAAGCGCTGCCGGTGTATGGCGACGGCATGCAGATTCGCGACTGGCTGCACGTGGAGGATCACTGCCGCGCGATTCTGGCCGTGCTGGAGAAGGGCCGGGACGGTGAGATTTACAATATCGGCGGCAATTGTTCTTTGCCGAACAAGACCGTGGTGGACCGGATTCTCGCGATCACCGGGCGGCCGAGCAGCCTCATCGAGTACGTGACGGACCGTCCCGGGCACGACCGCCGCTACGCGCTCTCCAGCGCCAAGCTGATGAAGGAAACCGGCTGGAGTCCAAAGATGGATTTTGAGCGCGGCCTGGCGGCGACGGTGGACTGGTATCGTTCAAACCCGGAGTGGATTCAGCACGTACGCTCGGGCGAATATCAAACCTACTACGCCCGCAATTACGAACATCGCAACCGCGAATTAAAAGGGATCACTACCAGCTGAGGAGGAAGATCTCGCGGCTACGCTACTTGTGCTGCGTCTCCCAGTCGTATTGAATCTGCGGATCGTTGTACGGGATACGGCCCTCGTCTTGGGGATCGTAGAAACGATCCGTCAAATAAACCAGCATCGCGGATTGCGTCCCAATCACTTTGTAACCGTGCGCCACGCCCGGAGGAATTATCATTTGCCAGCGCCGCAGCGTGCCCAGATAGAGCGTGTTGCGCGCGCCGAAGGTAGCGGAATCCTTACGCAGATCCACCAGCGCCACTTGTAACATGCCTTCGATGGGCACCCAGCAATCGGTTTGGCGGCGATGGAAGTGAAAGGCTTTGATGGTTCCGGGGTAGCTCAGAGCAGCCGAAATCTGGGTCGTTTCCTTGGGAAACCGCTGTGTCAAACCTTGGCCGATGCGAGCCACTTCCAGAAAATATCCGCGGTCGTCCGGCCACGCCGGATAAGGATAGATCTGCACACCAGCGATGAGATCCTTAGAATCCGGCGCGAGGATGACTTTGCCGATGCCCTTTTCACACGATGGTGTCACCAGCTCCAAAGACGGTTCCGAAGCCGCGCTGCTCATGATTTTTCCGTCGCCACGGAAGCGGCCATCTGCTCCACGTCTCTGTCATCCGAGGCGCTGCGCGGTCTGCTTCCGGCTACCAGATTTCCGGCGCGCAGAAGAGAGTCGAAGGTTCCGGCATCGGTCCACCAGCCTTCCAGATGCGCAAAAGTCATGGTGCCTTCCCGAATATAAGCGTTGTTCACGTCGGTGATTTCCAACTCGCCTCGACCCGATGGCACCAGCGTTCGGACTTTATCGAAAACCGTCTCGTCGTACATGTAAATACCGGTCACGGCGTAGTTGGATTTCGGTCGTTTCGGCTTTTCTTCGATCCCCGCGATGCGGCCGTCGCGGATTTCCGCCACACCGAAACGCTCGGCGTCCTGCACTTCCTTCAGCAGGATTTTCGCGCCGGCGGGCTGTTTCTGAAAGTCCTCGACCGCCTTCCGGATGTTGCCTTCGATGATGTTGTCGCCCAGAATTACACAGATGCGCCCGCCATCGGCAAAATGTTCCGCCAGCGCCAACGCGTCCGCGATCCCGCCCTCGCCTTCCTGATACGTATAATCGAGGTGCTTCAAACCGAATTCTTTCCCATTGGCTAGGAGCCTAAGAAAATCGCCCGAATTTCGCCCGCCGGTGACGGTCAGAATCTCCCGAATGCCCGCATCCACCAGCGTCTGGATGGGGTAATAAATCATCGGCTTGTCGTAGATCGGCAGCAAATGCTTATTGGTGATTTTGGTGAGCGGAAAAAGACGGCTCCCAGTACCACCGGCCAAAACCACACCCTTCATGGAAGGACCTCGACGGAATGCATGGATTAATCATATCGCGCTTCGTTAAAAACTCATGAACACCTAGCTCCGGTACTGGAACCGACCCGTCTAGAACTAAAAGCACATGGCGCAGGCACGCTGGCGCTGGCATTCTGGCCTGGAGGCAGCTCACCGGTCCCCCATGCTACAGCAACCCAAACCTATTTGCCGGCATTGCAGAGTGCCAAGCGCAAACGACAGGGTTTGCACCAACCCGCAATGCAAGCAGCCCCTTACCGCGCCGGTTCGGCTGTTTGCGCGAGTGCGCAAGGCTGGCCGCCGTACCGCCCAATCGAAGTAGAACGTCGCGCAGCATCCCCGCGAGTGTCCCTTAGAGTTACAATTCTGTGTGGATAATATGCCAAACTCACAGGGTCCCGAGAAATCGGCAATCAACCGCCGCAATGCGCTCACCATGATGGCCGGAATGTCAGCCGTGTCCCTGCTGAGACCGCGCGCCGGCATCGCGCAAACCTCAACCTCGAGCAGCGCCGGAAAATACCTGACCGTTGACGGCAACAAGATTTATTACGAGGAGCGCGGCCGCGGCATACCCATCGTCATTGCGGCGGGCGGCCAAAATCGGGTCGAGACGCTGCGCCCTTTAGCCGAAAAACTTGCGGCCAAATATCGGGTGATCACCTGGGACCGCGCCAACCTCGGTCGCGCTGACGTGGTTTTCAAAGGAGCGCGGGATATCGACCTGTGGACCGACCAGCTCGCTGGGCTGCTCCCACAGTTGAACGCTCGGCCCGCCTACTTGTTGGGCGCTTCCTCGGGAGGCCGTGTTGCGTACACGATGGCCTTGCGCTACCCCGATTATGCGCGCGGGCTGTTCACCTTTCTAACTACCGGCGGCGGCACCATTGGCGAGAGTTTGGCCAAGCAATACTATTTCAACTACGCTGATCTCGCCGAAAAAGAAGGCATGGAGGCTGTGGCGAAGACGCCATTTTGGGCCGAACGCATTCAGTTGAATCCTTCCAACCGCGAGCGTCTGCTCACCATTGACCCGCACGAGTTTGCGCGTGTGATGCGGCGCTGGGGAAAAGCTATGCGATCCAATCCGGACGTGGTCATTGGCATCACCGCCGATGAACTGCGCCAGATCAAGGCCAACGGCACGCCCGTCGGTATCATTCAAGGATGCCCGGCCGCGCCGCAACATCGCCGCGATCGCTCGGAACTCTACGCGCAGCTAACCGGCGCCACGCTCATCCCCACTCCCGATGGCTATTGCGAACAAGGCATCCAGGGAGCTTCGTTCGACAAGCTCACGCTGCATCCCGAGGTGCCGGAATCCAAGCCGTTCCGGGCTTACGAGATGGTGACTAACGTTCCGGCGATCGTCGACGACTTCATCGTCAAGACCGAGGCGCGGTACAAAGACGCGGGGCTCAGGACCGTCGGCGACAAGCCTCGCGACAAAAACCGAAAATCGCGCGGTCCCGCCGGCGTATTGACGAACAGAACTGATTAAGACTATTTTCTCTCGCGTAGAACGGTATTCCCTTGACTGCGCGCCGCGCCATCCACGTCGCAGATCAGCAAGCGGCGCAAGCCAAACTCCCCCGATCCAAGCGTTCCGCCGACCGGCATCACGTAATAGCGGTCACCATACCAAGCACCCTCCCCTTGGAAGTGAGCCGGTTCCGCGCCACGGAAGGTCCCCTGAATTTGTATTAGCCGCTGTTCAGACGCGATGTCGTAAATATCGACCCAGAATTGGCCTTTGATTTTGTTTCGTTGACCGAATGAGGTCGGGTCCAGAAAACTGAAAGTGATATCAGTGCCATCCCAGCTGTTCACAGCCACCAGAGCTAGATTATGGCTGACTACGGAACCGATTGGGCCCTCGCCGATCCCGGCCCACTTCGGCCCGGACTTCCTCAGCACATGCCCGTTGTACGTGATGCCGCGCTCTTGCGGATTGCGGGGGACGTCGATCGCTCCGACGTATCTTGGCAAAGGCATAGCAGAATCCCAAGCCTTTTCGTCGATGCGGCGGACTTTATTCGGGCGGCTCAGATCGACGGCGTACTTCTCGCGAGAAAGTGGATATCTTGTCTTAAATCCCTTGGTGAAATCACATGCAGCGGTCAGGTAAATTTCCGTTTCAAGAGCGCTACGGATCTCCGCGTGGCAGTAGCCACCGCTCACTTCTTCGTAGGGAACCTCCGGAGGTTTCGTCAGGGAACCTAGGCGCACTTCATGGCAGGCGGCAGGATTTTGCGTAACATCGTACGAAACGCTCCCGGCCAGCGCTTGTATCGCCAGGCAGCAGATTACGCTTACTATTCGAGAGCAGGTCGCCAAGGCTTCTCTCATAGCATCGGCTGCGCCCCCGCTTTGAATAAGGTCGAATCGAGCTGTCTTACTTGAATTCGGTCTTGAAGCCCGGCAAGCTCCACTGCATATTGAGGCTGTTCGGCATCCAGCCGTACTCGGCCATCATGACCTTGCCGATTTCCTCGTCGCTCTTGTGCTGGTGAACCAAACCGGTAACGCGCTTCACTTCCTTCGCAACATTGTTGCGGTAAGTCATCAGACCCATCTTCGTGGTCACCGCTCCGTGCCCGGGGATCACGGTGTCGAAATCGAACTTCATCGCGGCGTCGAGTGTGGCCGGCCATTCCTTCAAGCTGCCGCCGCCCGGATAATCGATGAGCGGTGTTGTGCCCGCCATCAGATCGCCGGTGTGGAGCACGCGGTCGGCTGGGAAATAAACGACGCAATCGCCGTTGGTGTGGCCCCGGCCGACGGCCTTCGCCTCCACCTGCTTGCCGCCTAGAAACACCACCGTTTCATCCGTGAAGGTGACGCGCGCGGGCAGTACGCCCGGAGGCGCGTTGGACTGCTTGTGCTCCACGATATTGTTGTGCGCGTTCAGGGTCGAGATGATTTCAGTCGTGGGCAGAAACTTGGCATTGCCGCCGCTGTGATCGGCGTGATGGTGCGTCGAGATAATGTATTTGATCGGTTCGTTAGTGACGCTCTTTACCTTCTCGACGATCTGCTCATGGTCCTGATCGAATTTATCGTCGACCAAGATAACGCCTTCGCCCGTGATGTACACCGCGACGTTGCCGCCGTCGCCCTCGATCTCATAGAGATCGTCCTTGACTTTGTTGATCTTCAACTCCGGCGGCGCTTTGCCTTGGTTCTGCGTGTAAGCGATCCAGGCGCCCATCAGAAACACAAATCCAGCGGAAATGCGTAGCACGTGTGTCCGGGTCATGCGGGACACTATATCAAATTTCGAAGGGCCTCTGGGAAGCGCCTGCGCTCCGGCGCGACGGGCCTACCAGGCCATCTTGAGAACGGATCGGAAGAGCACCTGCGCCGACATCATTTTCTCGTACGCTAACGCGGCCTGCTCGAGCGGAAATGTCTCCACCATTGGCTTGACGCCGGCGTGCATGCTGAAGCGCAGCGTATCGTCGAGGTCGCCGCCGACCCATCCACTGATAGTTCTAGCGCCGCGCAGTAACTGCACTGCCGGAATTTGTAAAGGTTCCCTGCTAAACGAGACCATGATCAGGTGCCCCCGGCGAGCCAGACCGCCGACGAGTTCTCCTACGCCCTTGCTGCCGGGTGCCGTGCAGACAATCACCTGCGCTCCGCCCATAGCCTGTAGTTCTTTCGCAGCGTCGACGCTATCGGTGTCGATGTATCCGTGCGCGCCGAGTTGACGGGCCAGCTTTTCCTTCGCCTTCCCGCGCGACAACGCCACGGTTTTACAGCCCAATTTTACGGCGTACTGCACGCCCAGATGACCCAACCCACCGAGGCCTTGAACCGCTACCAGGTCCCCGCCTTTGGCTCCACTGTGCCGCAGCGCGCCCAGAGTAGTCCCGCCGGCGCACAATAGCGGCGCGGCTTCGATTGGACCTAGCCCCTCCGGTATTCCGTGCAGCACCTCGCTGCGCGCAATCATGTACTCGGCATAACCGCCGTCGGTGGAAAGTCCGGTTGTGAGCGAGTTGTCGCAGGCGCCAAATTCGCCCTCCCTGCAAGGGCTGCAGGAGAAGCAATGCCCTCCATGCCATCCCACGCCGACGCGTTGTCCCGCTTTCCAACCCGCGACCGCGGAACCTAGCTTATGGATCGTCCCCACCACCTCATGCCCGGGAACGCGCGGATAAGAGAGGCCGGGAAAGCCGCCCTCCTTCGCCAGCGAATCGCCGTGGCAGATTCCGCACGCCTCCACTTTGATTAAGACTTCTTGCGCCTTAGGCTCGGGAATTTCCCGCTCGATGAGCTCGAAATCGGCGCCGGGCGCGCGCACTTGAATCGCTTTCATGGTCGGCATATGGATGTGTAAGGCGCAATCGTAGCACGCATGCTAGCATGGGTGGTTGTCAGGCTCCGGGCTTCGTGCAACGGTCGGCTGTGAACCCCGCCAGGTCCGGAAGGAAGCAACGGTAGCGGTTTAGCCCGTGTGCCGCGGATTACCCGGGGTCTGGCATAATCCACGCACGCATTTCATGTATCAAGTCATCGCCAGAAAATACAGGCCGCAGAACTTTGCGGAGCTGATCGGCCAGGAGCATGTCCGAACCACGCTCGAGAACGCGATCACGCAGCAGCGCATCGCGCACGGCTATATTTTTTCCGGCCAGCGCGGCACCGGCAAGACCACCGTCGCGCGGATTCTGGCGCGCTGCCTGAACTGCGTTCAAGGACCGACCACCACGCCCTGCGGCGTGTGCTCCAGCTGCCTCGAGATCGCGGCCGGCAACTCGCCGGATGTGATCGAGATCGACGCGGCGTCGAATCGCGGCATCAACGAAATGCGCGAGCTGCGCGAAAACGTGCGCTACCGGCCCGCGCGCGATCGATATAAAGTCTTCATCGTCGACGAAGCGCACCAGATCACCAGCGAAGCGTTCAACGCGCTGCTGAAGACGCTGGAGGAGCCGCCCGAGTGGGCCGTGTTCATCCTGTGCACCACCGAAGCGCACAAGATTCCGACCACCATCGCCTCGCGCTGCCAGCAGTTCAGCTTTCGCTCGGTGGATTTCGGCGAGGTGATGCAGCGCATGCAAGAGATCTGCGCCAAGGAAGGCATCGAGGCGGATTCGGAAGCGCTGAGCGTGCTGGCGCAGGCCGGCGAAGGCAGCGTACGCGATTCACTGTCGGCGCTCGATCAGGCCATCGCCTGCTGCGGCACGAAGCTCGACGCCGCGGAAGTACGCGGCCTGCTGGGCATGTTCTCGCTCGATTCGCTGGGCGACGTGACGCGCGCGCTCCTGGAGCAGGATTCGCGCCGCATGCTCGACCTGGTGATGGAGCTGGAGCGCAACGGCCGCAACCTGCAGCACTTCTGCCGCGAACTGGCGCGCTATTTTCGCAATCTGCTGGTCGCGAAGGTGGCCGGCGCGAACACGCGGCTGGTGGCGGCGTCGGAGCGTGAACAGGCGCGGCTGGCCGAGATCGCCGCCAGTTTCTCCGAAGAAGACCTGACGCGCTATCTGGCGCTCACGCTGGACCTGTTCAAGGACATGCAGTTTTCGCTCCAGCCGCGGCTGCATCTGGAAATCGGTTTGCTGCGGCTGATTCAAGCCGGCAGGCTGGTTCCGATCGAAGAGGCGCTGGCGTCGCTCGGAGGCGGCGGCGAATCCTGCGCCCCGAAAACCCTCGCCACCGCCGGCGCCCGCTCCCGTTCCGAAATCCGCGCCACAGCTTGCGCCCCAACCGGCATCCAAGCCGGCTCCCACCGCGGCCCCTTCCGCGCCACAGGGCGGCTGGCGCGAGCGCCTCCACTCGGCGCTGCTCGAACTCGGCATGCAGTTCACCGCCGACGCGGTCGAGCACTCCGAGGTCGTCGAAGCGAACAACGAGCTTCGTTTCACCACGCCCGAAGAGTTCGCTTTGGCGATGAACGAGAAGGACATTCTGAAGGCGGTGCAGAAAATCGCCGGGCGGCCGATGCGCATCAAGATCACGCTCGGCACGCCCAACACAGCCGAGACTCGCCAAAGCCCCCAAGCCCCCCGATGACGTCACGGAGCGCGCTCTCGCGCATCCCGAGGTGCGGCGCTTCCAGGAGACTTTTCCGGACGCTCAGGTTCGCGTGGTGCGAAATCTGAAAGAATAAGGCAGGACTATGAACCCCGGAAAAATGCAGGCCATGATGAAGAAAGCCGAGCAGATGCAGAAGCAGCTGCAGGAGGAGATCGCCCAGATTCGCGTGGAAGCGTCTGCGGGCGGCGGCATGGTGACGGTGAAGATGGATGGCAAAAAGAACGTCACGGCCGTGAAGATCGATCCCGAAGTCGCCGGCGATGTCGAGATGCTCCAGGACATGGTGATGGCGGCCTTCAACGAAGCTTCCAAGAAGGTCGACGAGGAGGCGCAATCCAAAATGGGCGGCCTGCTCGGCGGCCTCGGCCTCCCGCCGGGGTTGATGTAAGCGCGAACGAGGAATGCCGGATTTCGCCGAACCGCTCTCGCGCCTCATTCAGGAATTCAAGCGGCTTCCGGGCATCGGGCAGAAGTCGGCGCAGCGGCTGGCTTTTCATGTGTTGCGCACCCCGCGCGAAGATGCCGCGCGCCTCGCCGAAGCCCTGGTCGACGTCAAGGACAAGCTGGGCATCTGCGCCGTCTGCAACAACATCAGCGACGGCGAACTGTGCAACTTTTGCCGCGATCCGCATCGGGATCACTCCGTGATCTGCGTGGTCGAGGAGCCGCACAACATCCTTCCGATCGAGACCACGCGCCAGTTCACGGGCCTGTATCACGTCTTGCACGGCGCCATCGCTCCCTTGCGCGGCATCGGGCCGGAGCAGCTGCGCATCGCAAATCTGCTTCAGCGAATGCAGTCGGGCGAAGTGCAGGAACTGATCCTCGCCACCAACCCGACCGTCGAGGGCGAGGCCACGGCGGTTTATCTTTCCCGGCTCATGAAGCCGCTCGGCGTCAAGGTCACCCGCATCGCCATGGGCATCCCGGTCGGCAGCGATCTGGAGTTCGCCGACGAAGTGACCATGGGCAAATCGCTCGAGAACCGCCGGGAGATGTAGCGCGTGATCGAGGCCAGGCGTTTGACCGCCGAGCAGGGGCGCGAGCAACTCGGCGCGCTCGCCGAAGTTCTGGTCGATTGCGTCCAAGGAGGCGCATCGGTCAGCTTCATGGCGCCGTTCTCGAAAGCCGAGGCGGAAGCGTTTTTCGAGAAAGGTTTTGCACGATGTCGAAACCGGCGGCCGCATCCTGTTGGCTGCTCATTTGGATGCGAAGTTGGTGGGTACCGTTCAGATCGTGTTTCTCTGGCAGCCCAACCAGCCGCATCGCGCCGATATCGCAAAGTTACTGGTAACGCGATCCGCCCGAGGGCAGGGTGTCGCGACGCTACTGATGCAGCAAGCCGAAGAACACGCGCGCGCCGCAGGTAAGACGCTGCTGGTGCTCGATACGGTCACCGGCGATGCCGCCGAAAGACTCTACGAACGGCTGGGCTGGATCAAAGTCGGCGTGATCCCGAAGTACGCGCTCTATCCGGACGGGCGCTTCTGCGATACCACGGTCTTCTATAAGAAGCTATAGAACTGTCAGCGCGCTCTGCTCGCGCACGCCATCCGCGCTGACCCCGCCGATCTTCACGTCGATCAATCTGATTCGCCTCGCGCGGCGTTCGCCAACTCCACCTTGATGAAAGTTGTCCGACAGCGCGCCTTCCGTCAGCGTCACCACCGAGAGCGTGCGGCCGACGAACCGCCGCCGAAATTCCAGGTTCTTGCGCGCCGCCAGTTCCCGCAGGATCGCGGTTGCGTTCCTTGCGCACTTCCATCGGAACTTGATCCGGAGCTTCCGCCGCCGGCGTTCCCGGGCCGCTCGCGAATATGTGAACACGTGCAGATAGGTGAACGGCAGGCTCTCGATGAATGCCCGGCTCTCTTCAAACTCCTCCGCAGTCTCGCCCGGAAATCCCACCATAACGTCGGCGCCGATCGCGGCGTCCGGCATCCACGCACGAGCCTTCCGGATGCGATCCTCATAATGCCGCGGCCGGTACTTGCGATGCATGCGCCGCAAAACGCGGTCCGATCCCGATTGCAGCGGCGCGTGCACGTGCTTGGCGATTCGCGGTGAGCCAGCCACCAGCTCCAGCAGATCGTCGCTCCAGTCCATCGGCTCGATCGAGCTGAGCCGAAGGCGCTCGATTCCGGTTTCATCCAGCAACCGGCGAATCAGATCGGCCAGCCGCATGCGTGCTCCCGGCCTCCCGGCCCCAGCGGCCGAGATTGATGCCGCTCAGCACCACCTCGCGGTAACGCATCGCCAGATTGCGAACCTGCTCCACCACCTGATCGGCAGGCGCGCTGCGGCTGCGGCCCCGCACGAACGGAATAATGCAAAACGAGCATCGATTATTGCAGCCGTCTTGAATTTTTAGATTCGGCCGTGTGCGATGTCCCGCGGCGTCTTCCACCGGGGAAGACAGAAATTCCTGCTGCGCGAAAATATCGCCTACGTGCACCTGTCCGTGATAGGGCGCATCCATTGTTGGCGCCTCTGCTGCGGCCACGATCTCAGGAATTTGAACCTTATGCGAATTGCCTACCACCCAGTAGACCCCAGGTAATACGGCGAGCTCGCCGGCGGCCCGCTGCGCGTAGCAGCCGGTCACCAAAATTCGGGCATCCGGATTCTCGCGATGCACCCGATGGACCGCCTTGCGCACGTCCTCATCCGCAAAAGCGGTGACAGTGCAGGTATTTAGGACCACTAGTTCGGCATTGGAAGTATCCGGCGCGGCGGCCAGACCCTCGCGAAGCAGCGCCGCTTCGATGGCTGCGCCATCGGCCTGGGAGGCGCGGCATCCAAAATTGTGCACATGAAAGCTTCGCACCCCATCATATTAACAACCGATTAACAACCGAGCCGCTGCGATCCTCGAAATTCCCAAAAATCCAAAGTAAAGAAACCGCGATCTCGCGCCGATGGATGCTTAGATGGATCGCGTTCTCTCGCAAGAAGAAATCGACGATGTATTTAGAAATCTGCGGGAGGCTCCCGTGGAGGAAGATCCCGCCACCAAGGCGGAACCGTACGATTTCCGCCGTCCGGATCGCATCGCCAAAGACCAGCTGCGCGCCATCCACCTGCTGCACGAGAATTTTGCGCGCAGCTTGGCCGCCAGTCTTTCCGCCTACCTGCGAGCGTATGTCGCTGTAAACCTGGTCTCGGTGGAACAGCTCTCGTTCATGGAGTTCCTGCAGTGCCTGCCCTCGCCTACCTGCCTGGTCTCACTTGGGATGAGTCCGTACGAAGGCAACGCGGTGCTGGAGATGAATCCGGCCCTGGTCTTCCCGATCTTCGAGATGCTGCTGGGAGGCAGCGCCCGAGCGCTGTTGAAGGTTAATCGCGAAATTACCGAGATCGAGCAAAGCGTGCTGGACGGCCTCTTCCGCATCACCTTGCACGACCTCAAGTCCGCCTGGCATGCGGTCACCGCGCTCGAATTTGCCATTGACTCGCACGAAACCGAGCCGCAGCTCCTCCGCATCCTGGCTCCGAACGAAGCCGTGGTCGCGGTGAGCATGGAAGTTCGCATCGGCGACAATTCCGGAATGATGAACATCGGCATTCCCTCGATCGTCGTCAAGATGCTGCGCCACAAATTCGACCAGCAGTGGTCGGTGCGGAAAACGCAGTCCAGCGAAGAGGAACAGGCTCGCGTTCTCCGCCTCGCGCGCGGGGCTCGCATATTACTCGACAGCCGCCTCTCGGGTCCGACCATGAGCGTGGAGGACTTGCTGGATCTCAAGGAAAATGATGTCCTCACCTTCGATTACCCGGTCGGAAGGCCGCTCGATCTGACCGTCAACGGGCGGCACAAGTACCGCGGTCACGTTGTCATCTACCGGCAACAAGCGCGCCTTTCAGATCGAGGAAATTCCGACCGCCTAGGACTTTCTTAGTCGCGGCCAACAATCTCTCCGCTCCCGCTGGGGCTACCGGCGTCGTTCAATTCGCGCTAAAGTACCTGTTTTAGTCCCAAAGGAGCACGACCATGGACGCGCAGAATTTTCTTAAGCCCTCGCGGCGTGAGCTGGTCCGCGGCCTCGCCTCGGCTGTGGCGCTGTTGCCTGCCGGCGGATTGCTCGCCCAAGCGAACAAAAAAACGAGCAATTCCTCCAGTCCCCGGCGCGTGGACGTGCACCACCACATGCTCCCGCCCTTCATCGACTTGTGGAAAGCCCGAAACTGGTCGCCCGAAGTCTCCTTGGAGACGATGGACAAATTCGGCACCGAGACCGCCATCCTTTCGGTCACCGGTCTGCAACCTACTTTTGCCGACCTTTTTTACGACGGCAATGAAAAATCGCGCGCATTGGTCCGTAAAATGAACGACTTTGGCGCCAAGACGGTCAGCGATCATCCTAAACGCTTCGGCCTCTTTGCGTGCTTGCCGCTGCCGGACCAGGACGCCGTCCACAAAGAAATTGAATACGCCTTCGACACGCTCAAGGCCGACGGCGTGATGCTCTTCAGCAATATGGGCGACAAGTGGCCCGGAGATCCTTCTTTCCGGCCGATGTTCGAAGAGCTGAATCGCCGGAAGGCGATCGTGTTCATCCACCCCTCCATTCCGAAATGCTGCCGCAACTTTGTTCCTGGCGTCGGCGACACCACGGTCGAATTCGATTTCGACACCACCCGCTCCATCACCAGCATGCTCTTCAATGGCGTATTCGCCGATTTCCCCGACGTTCGCGTCATCGTGAATCATTCCGGCGCAGCCGTACCGGTGCTTTCCGGCCGCATCAAGGACCAGGTTCGCGGCGATCGCGGCAAGGTCATCCCCGGCGGTTCGGCCGGAGCCTTCGAGGAGTTAAAAAAACTGTATTTTGAGTGCGCGCACGCCAGCTACCCGGCGCCGATGGCCGCGCTTCAGAAGTTCGCTCCCCCCACGCAATTCCTGTTTGGCACCGACTACCCGGTCTGGCCTTACGACACCACCATCAATCCGCTCGCCGAGACCGAGCCCGAGCTGTCGCGCGAAGTGCAGCACATGCTGGATCGCGGCAATGCCGAGCGCCTGTTCCCGCGACTGAAGTCTTAAGGAGCGCACATGATCTCTCGCAGAGCGATCCTTGCGAGCCTCGCCGCCACCGCCGCGATGCTTCCCGCGCGCCGCATCCTTGCGCAGGCGAATCAAAAATCCACAAGCTCTGCCAACCGCCGCCGCATCGACGTGCATCACCACATGCTGCCGCCCGTCATCGACCTTTGGAAAAATCCGCGAACCTTTCCCAACTATCCGGTCGGCTTCAACTGGTCGCCCGAAGTGTCCTTGGAAGCCATGGACAAGTACGGCACTGAGACGGCCGTCCTTTCCGTAACGGGTCTGGGTCCCTCTTACGCCGACCTGTACTATGACGGCACCGATCGGGCGCGCGGCCTGGTGCGGCAAATGAACGAATTTGGCGCGAAGGCCATGAGCGATCACCCCAAGCGATTCGGATTCTTCGCCTGCCTCCCGGTGCCGAATCAAGACGCCGCCCTGAAAGAAATCGAATATGCTTTCGACACCTTGAAAGCCGACGGCGTCATGTTCTTCAGTAGCATCGGTGATCAGCATCCCGGTGATCCTGTCTTCCTGCCCATATTCGAAGAGCTGAATCGCCGCAAGGCAGTGGTCTTTTTCCATCCCACGGTTCCGCACTGTTGCCGAAACGCCACCGCCGGCGTCCCCGATACCACCGCCGAGTTTGACTTCGACACCACCCGCGCCATCCTCAGCCTGCTCTTCAACGGCGTGATCGCGCGCTGTCCGGATATTCGGTTCATCGTCAATCATTCCGGCGCAGCCGTGCCAGTTTTGTCCGGACGCATCAAGGACATTGCGCGAGGCGACCGCGCGAAGTTCATTCCCGGCGGCTCGGCCGGAGCCTTGGATGAAATGAGGAAGCTGTATTTCGAGTGCGCGCACGCCACCTACGCCGCGCCCATCGCTGCGGTCACAAAGTTCGCTCCGCCGACACAACTTTTATTTGGCACCGATTTTCCGGTTTGGCCCTACACCACCACTATCGATCCATTCAATGAAACCGAGCCCGAGCTGCCCGCCGACGTGCAACGCGCCATGGATCGCGGCAACGCCGAGCGCCTGTTCCCGCGGCTAAAGTCTTAAATTCGTATGCTAAAATGACTCGCCATGAGAAGTTTCAACGCTAGTCTGTGCTGCGCTGCCATGGCTGCGGGCGGTTGCCTGCTGGTAGCCGCGCAATCCAGCAGCGCGCAAGAATCGAAGAACCAGCAGATGGTGCTGAGCTGGTATCGGGACGTCATCGTGTCCGGCCATGTCGATCAGGCTCCCAAGTACATGGCCGACGATTACATCGAACACGACCCAGCCATCTCTGGTGGACGGGCCGGCTTCGTCCAACACTACAGCAACGCCTCGGCGCGTCCGCCAATGTCCAAGCCGGCTGAAGCGTTCGCCAAAGGCGACTATGTAGTGCTGGTGTGGGAACGTTCCGACAACGATCCCAAATCTTCCACGGCGTACAAATATTTCATGTACGACGTCGTGCGAGTAAAGAATGGCAAAATTCAAGAACACTGGGACAACGTGAAGACGGATATGCCCGTGCCTTCCGGCCCACCGTCCGCGGCCGCTCAGCTCGGACACGGCGACGCGCCTCCCGGAGTGCCGATGAAAAACACCTACGACGTCAGCTCGTTGAAATACACGCCCGAGGAGCAGAAGAACATCGACACCGCCGTAGGCTATTATCGCGACTGCGTGCAGTCGCATCATCCCGAATTGGTCGACAATTTCCTGGCCAAGAACGAAATCAATCACAACCCCAACGACCCGAAGACGCCGCCGGGGCTCATGGCGATGCTCGGCAGCCGCTTCCCCAAGCCCGAGCCGCTCCACAAGGAACTTGATCCTCATTCCGAATCTCCTGCTCGCCAAGGGCAATATGGTTCTATTCATGTACGACGAGGAGGAAAAAGGTCCCGGCGGAAAGCCTTATCCAGTGGACCGCTTCGAAATGGTGCGTTTCAAGAACGGCAAGGTCGAGGAGCACTGGGACGTCGCGAATCGCCGGGTGAATGCTCAGACCTGGAAACTCGACTGGTGCGCCAAGGCCGGCCGCAACGACTGTCCAACTCCCTAGGTTCTTCATGGCACGGCTTGCTTACTTTCGTTTCACCGCTGCTGCAATATTTCTAGTTCTAGTGCTTTGGCCGCCGCAGAGCGCTTCCGCTGCCACGTGCGAAAGTCTCGCATCGAGCGCGCTGCCGCATGCCACCATCGGATCCGCCCAACTCGTCGCGCCCGGAGCGTTCCAGTCGCCTGTGCCCGTAACTCCTGGCCGTGGAGTACGTTACGACGATTTGGCTTCGTTTTGTCGAATTACCATCGCGTCCAAGCCGACCTCCGACTCCGACATAAAAATCGAGGTCTGGTTGCCGGCTTCCAACTGGAACGGCAAGTTTCAACCCACCGGGAACGGCTGCTTCGGCGGCGCGATCAATTACGGCGCCATGGGCAACGTGATCCGAACCGGGTCCGCTACTGCTGGAACAAACGCGGGACACGACAGTACCGCCGGGTGCGCTGCCGGCGCTGGAGCTTTTGTATTCGGGCATCCCGAGAAACTGAAGGATTTCGCCGAACGCTCATTTCACGAGATGACCGTTGACGCCAAGACGCTCATCGCGGGTTTTTATGGCAGCGGGCCCAAGCTTTCTTTTTTGGATGAATGTGGGGGCGGAGCCCGCCAGGCTTTAACCGAAATGCAGCGCTTCCCGGAGGACTATGATGCCGTCGCCGCCGGTGGACTCGATGGCCACTCGACGCACCACAGCCTTGGCCAACTCTGGGTTTGGCAGGCGACCCATAAGGACGAGGCCAGTTACATCCCGCCCTCGAAATATCCCATCATTCATCAAGCCGCCATCGCCGCCTGCGACGCCCAAGATGGTGTAAAGGACGGCGTCATCTCCGATCCGACGCATTGCAAGTTTGATCCCGGCGTGCTCGAATGCAAGGGCACCGACACGTCCAATTGCTTGACTCCACCGCAAGTAGCGGCCGCTCGTACGATTTACACGCCGCCTACCAATCCCCGCACGCATCAGCAGCTATTCGGTCCGCTCTTGCCGGGCAGCGAGCTGGGTGGGCCGCGCAAGCGGGTACGCTTCCATTCGGTTACGGCGAAGATTTTTTCCGCTACCTCGTTTTCAAGGATCCCGCTTGGGACCCGAAAACGCGTCCAGTCAATTTCGACAGCGACGCCAAGGCGGCCGACCAGCCCGAAAATTTAATTCTCAACGCGAACAACGGTGACATCTCAAAGTTCATCAATCGCGGCGGGAAGCTTTTCATCATCGGCGGCTGGGCCGACACCGGCATCGCTCCCTTCAGCAACACCGAGTACTACGAATCCATGGTCGCGAAAATGGGCGCCAAGAAAATGAAGGATTCGGTCCGTTTTTACATGGTGCCGGACATGGGTCACTGCCCCGGCAAGGCCGGTCCTAGCGCTTACTACGTGGATACCTTCCACACGATCCAGGACTGGAAGGAAAAAGGTCAGGCGCCGGACCAGCTCACCATGACCCACTACGTGAACGGCAAGGAAGATCGCAAAGTGATGGTCTGCCAATACCCGCAAATGGCCACGTATAAGGGCAGCGGCGATAGCAACGATCCGGCCAACTACTCTTGCAGAGCGCGTTAATTTCGCCGGGGCCGAATCGACGTGCGCTCGTCGAACATGCGTCCGGTGAAGCGGCTTACCGTCATGTTCGGCTCGATCCGATTTTCTCCGATCGTGACTTCCGCCGGTGCGGTTAGCAGCAACGACACAGGCTGAACCAGAACGTCTTGCCCATTTACGTTAGTTGTGAGAGCGCGAGTCTCGGGAGAGTACGTGACGGCGATGTGCGTCGGTTGTTGATCCGTCGATTTGAGGTCATACGCAAGCGATTGAACCGCTCGATCGTGAGACCAGGCGCAGCCCTCCCGCCTGATGCTCCACGTACAGGAAATGAGGATCGGTTCTGCCGAGCGTCACCAATGGCTCGCGAAAACCATCGTCTTGCGGCACGAACTCAGCTGTAAAGCTGATGGATACCGAGGGATTGAGAAGCGGTCGGAATCGCGCGATCGGGCTAAACCAGCCTGCTATGCGCAGGTAGCGTTGGGGGTGATTCTGAAGCATTTCCTGATGGGGCCCGGAGATTCCGAGCGCCAGATTTACGACCGCTCCGAATCCGGTCAATGCGACCAGAGCCGCCGCGAGGACGGTGCGCTTCCATCCCGTATTTCGATCGATGTAAATCGCAAAGTTCGCTAGCGCGGCCAGGACCAAGCTGGGGAGAAAATCCACCTCATAGCGCTGGGTTGTGAAGCCGGTCCATACAACCGAAAGGAGCAACACGAGGCCGATTGCCAACGCTATCCAGAGCAGCATTCGGGCGGCGGGAAACTCGGCCGGATGAGTCCGTTTCAGCACGTCGCGCCGCGGGATAAAAAAAGCCGCCACGACGAACGGCGCCAGGTACAAGATGCCCGCTGTTGGTTCGATGAAATAACCCTGCGGAAAGGAATGCACCGGAGAACCGAACGGATAGCGGAAAGCCAATCGCACCCAAGGGAAGACCGGGCTGAAGTCCGGCGCGCACCCCAGAAAGAAATAAAGACCAGGAAGCAGGAAATCCGCAGAGAGTTTAATACGGTTCTGATTATTTCCGCTCGCGAGTAGATAATTAACGCCGAATTCGAATGGATTATCGAATCGCAGGTAATTGTAGGCAGCAATAGCGATTCCGACGATGCAAAGAGGAATGAGGAACGGGATGATTTGTCGGGCACGCGATTTCTGCAGGTAGATCGCAAGCGCAGCGGCGCCGATTCCGGCCGCGAGTACCATATTTGGCCTGCAGGCTACCGCCAGCCCGAACATCAGGCCCGATGCGGCGAGCGCATACCTGTTTCCAGAGGGCATCGCCTGGGCGAGAAAGAACAAGGCTCCCGAGAGGCAGAAGTAGCCGCCCGCGATAGCAACCTCGTACACGAAAATCCGATTGAACAGAAACGGTACGCCTTGGCAGACGCCCAGCGCCAGCAGCAAGAGTGCGACGAGCGCCGGACCGGGTTTTGCGCCTGCAAGCGTTAATATCCGCAATAATGTCGCACACGAGAACAAAAAGCCGCCGAATACGAACCAGAACACCGCGAAAGTCTCCGGCAGATCATGTTTTGTGACCAGGAGCCAAGGTGTAAACAGCAGCACCGCGGGGGCAGCGCCGTGATAGAGGTAATAGCGTCGGTTGTACAAAGCCAGGTCGGATACTTTGTACTGGCTACCTACCGTTGGATCCCATGGGTTCGGAAGCGCCAGCAGCTCCGGAACTGGTGCGAAAGGAAGATAGAGATGCCGGCTGGCGAAACCGCGGGCCAGATAATCGTAGAAACCGGGATGATCCGCGCGCCACTCAAATCCGGAGCCGGCCGCGCGAACCGCCCACAAATAATAGCAGCCGACCAGGCCCGCGACGGCGATGATCGCCGCGCAACGCGCCCGCCGGCCGGACCACCTCTTTATTTCATGCAAAGCCAGGCCCGCGTCTAAGTCCGGTAACGCGGCAGGATTCTTTCGGCGTTTCCGCGATTAATAGCATGCAGTTCTTTCGCGGTAAAAACCTTGTTCGACGTCAAACCTTTGCTGGTTTCCACCGAGGTGCGGTACCAAAAGTCCGTGCCGTACACAATCTGCGTGACCGGCACCACCTTGCGCAGAGCCTCCATAGCTACTGGATTGGAAGACTGCGCGGTGTCGTAGTACAGCCGCCTCAATTCGCGCAACACATCATTGCCGGTTGCCAAATTCTTCACGGGCCGCCCATCCTGTCCCTTCGTCACGATGCCGGGGATCACTTCGGCGGATTCGCCGCCCTGGAAAAACCGTTCGACGATGAACGGCATTATTCCGCCGGCATGCGAAAACACCAGCGTGATGTCGGGGTAGCGCAAGGTGAAGCCGCTGAAGATGACATTGGCAATGGCGCGGGTGGTGTCGGTTCCATACTCGATCATTGCGCCCTCATTCGGGATGTCTTTCGAGAGGCCGGCCGGTTCGCAGCACTTGGCGGTATGAGGATGAATAAAAACTACCGCTTTGCGCCGGTTCAGTTCCTGATAGATCGGAGTCCACGAGTCGTTTCCCAACCAACGGTCGCCATGCGATGTGTAGGAAACGAACCCGTCAGCCTTCAGCGTATCGAGAGCGTATTCGATTTCGCGCAGCGCGCCATCGGTATCCGGATACCACCACGGCAGCGAAGCGAAATTTCCGAAACGGCCGGGATGGTCGGAGCGCAACTTGGCCGCGAAGTCGTTGCACATGCGAACCGCTTTACGCACCGATTCCACATCGCCGAAATCCAAATTGGCCGGCTGCCCCATGGCCGAAAGAAGGGCCGTGGCGGTGCCGCTCTTGTCCATGTCGTCGAGATCCTTCTCAACCGTCCAAGAGGGCGGGGCGGTTCTGATTCCCTTAGAGGCCGCGAAGGAAAAAACTTCGGGCGATTGGAAGTGATGATGAAAATCAATCCGGCGGGGACCTGCGTTGGTTTGAGCGTCAGAACGGTTCTGGGCGGCCCACGCACCAACGCCAAGCGCGGCAAGCCCGGTGAGTAAGCTCCGCCGCGAAGGAAGATTCTGGCCGAGAGATGACGATGGCTGCGTATACATAGGCTAGAGTATGGCCAAACCGCATTCGGGTGTCAACCGCGGCGAGAGGTATTGCAATCCATTGATGAATGTCGCGCTAGAACCTGTAAATCAACGCGAACTGGATCTTTCGAGTTGCTGCCGCGTATTGGTTGTTAAAGCCAAACAAGGCGCCGCCGGTGAGGCTGTCATAAGCCGGAACTGCCGGTGAGCCGGGCTGGGCCGTGCTGAGGTTGGCGCCCGGAGTCATGAAGCCTCCTTGTAAAGTTACGAAGCTGTTCGTTAAATTGAACGCGTCGGCTCGCAACTCGAGACTCTGCCGTTCGGTAATCGGGAATCTTCTGGAGAGGGCCAGATCGATATCCCAGTACGTCGGGGTCACGATACTGTTCCAGCCTAGATTGCCGAACGAACCCAGCGGCGCAGGAGTAAAAGCGTTGATGTTGAGATAGGCTTGATTCGGGCCAGAATTCCCCGTGTACACGCTGTCCGGCAGCACCACATCGGGGCGCTGGTGATTGATGCCGCTCAGCTCGCGGTCTTGGCCTGCGCCATCTTGGATCGAGATGGGCTCTCCGGAGGTGAACCGGTAGATCCCCGCCAGTTGCCAATTGCTCGCGATCAACCGCAGCATGTGGTTGGAGAACTGCGGAGATACCGCGACGGCAGTGATGTTAACAAGATTCCGCCGGTCGCTGTCGCAATTCCCGCGATCAAAGGTTGGATTATTGGGCACCGTCTCGGTCTCTTCCGGCTTCGAATTAAATCCTTGGAAGATTCCGATACAGTGGGACCAGGTCCAATTCGCGCTCATGCTAAAGTCCTTACTAAAACGCTTCTGCAAGGAGAATAGAGCGCCTTCGTAGTTCTGGTATCCGGCAGCATTCCACTGATCCATGTTGCCCACCAAAACACCCGCGGCGGGATTGTCCACGCTGAGAACGCGACGGAGTTGGAGATTCGCGGACGAAGTACAGTTGGTTGCGGTCGCACCGCACGTGGCGGGCGAAGCGGCGATCGGTCCGATGATCTCGCCGTAATTGATGGGGACGTTCACATACAGATGCTGCACGCGGCTTCCGATATAAGTGGCCGATGCAACCCAACTCGCCCCGAACTGATGTTGCACCGCGACGTTCCAGGAGTAAGTATCTGGCGTTGGGAGATTGTATGGCGTAGCAAGGAATTGCCCTCCGGGTGTGAAAATCACATTGGGGTTAACGGTATAAGGGTACGGATTTCCGCCTGGAGTGGCCGAATATGGATTTGCGAAGCTCAAGGCAGTATAGTTGGCCCGGCCGCCCCAGGGATTCGATCCAGCCTGATCCTCGCGTTCGATTCCGGGGACGTATGCATAGCCAAAGGCGTACGATGCGCGTACCGATGTTTTACCGTCTCCTTTTGGATCCCATGCGATTCCTCCTCTTGGATCAAAATGATCCCAGTGGCTGTAAGTAGCGGACTTATCCGGGAAGCCGGGGTCGCCGGGGAAATAGAAGCCGGGAGGCGCGTTCGCGAAAACCGTGCTCTTAATGCCTGCAAGAAACCGGCCCATGTCAAAATCGGTGATCTGGCCGTTGGCAACGGACATCGGAAGGAAGGGCTCCCAACGAATCCCGAAATTGAACGTTAAATGTGTATTGATCTTCCAACTGTCGGTGAAGTATATATTCACCGAATTCTGGCGCGTGGAAGCGGTGTTGGGAAGGCCTTGGAAGAACCCAGGTGGCGCCGTAGCGGGGACGCCGAGGAAGAAATCACCCATGCCCGAGCCGGTCGTGCTGCCGCCGAACGTAAACTGCCCCAGCCCGCAAAATTATTCAGCTCACCGTATCTGCCGACCAGGCCACCCGCACCGAAGGTCATCTGGTGCGCGCCCTTGATCCAACTGATATCGTCGTTCACGCCGTAAGAGGTCATCTTCCAGTAGGTCAGTGAGTTTGAGCTGGAATAGCTGAACCCCTGGCTGATGCCGAGGGCATTCGATCCGACCGAGTGCGGGCTGGATCCGCACCAGATGTTCACACCCGCGTCACAAAACGAAAAATTATTGACGGGATAGCCGGTGGTGGCCGTGCGGTCCACGCCGATACGGAAGGAGTTCACCAAAGTGGGGCCGATCACGTAGGTATGTCCAATTGCATAGGACTGCGCTAGATCGTCGCTTTCGCCGGCCGTCTGCGCCAAGACCACCGGCGTTAGGGCCTGAACGCTGGGAATGTGCTCATACGTATCCAGGACACGGAAAAACAGGGACTGCTTGTCGTTCAATTGATAGTCCACCTTGCCCACGTATTGGTAGTCGTCCTCAAAACTGGGGACGCTGTAAGTGACGTTGCCGCATTGGTCCGGCGTGGGCAGCGATGGGAGTATCTTATTCACAATGTATACCGACGGAGCCGAGTACAACGAGGGCGAGATCTGATTATTGACGAAGGGAGCTTTCAACGTCTCGTTATTGCACTTTGCGAAAGTAGTCCAGTTGCCTTCCAGCATCTGCTGGGTAGGAACAACCGCTGTGGAGTTGCCGGGGCTATGGTGCAGGATCGTGCTCTGAAAACCGCCGAAATAGAAAATCTTGTTCTTCTTGATCGGACCACCCACCGTGCCGCCGAATTGGTTCCGTTTCAGACTGCTGCTGGTGGTGGAGAAGTATTCGCGCGCGCTGCCGAAACCGTCATTGCGCATGAACTCGAAGAGATCGCCGTGAACTTCGTTGCTGCCGGACCGCGTGACGATACTGACCGAACTTGATAGGCCGCGCTGCGCGGATTGGCCGCTCGACTCGACTTTAAATTCCTGGGTGGCGTCTGGAAAAGCGACCGGCAGGGTCGTGCCCGTCAGGTAATCGAGGTGGTTGGCGCCGTCCAGGCTGTACCCGGTTCCATAGAACGTCCCGCCGGCGACGGTGATCTCGGGAAGATTGTTGAACCAGGACGATCGCGTAACTCCAACACTAACGGCCGCGCCGGTGAGAGCGATCAGGTCCGTGGTGTTGCGGCCGTTCAACGGCAGTTCCACGATGCGCTGCGTCTGGACCACCTCGCCGACTCCGGAGCTGCGCGTTTCCACCGCGGTCGCATTGGCTTCGACTACTACCTGTTCGTTCACCGTGCCAACCTTCAATGCGACGGGAACCTCGACGTCGGCATTCACCTGCAGCACCAGGCCGGATTGGACGTACTTGGTGAAGCCTTCTTTGGTGACCTCGAGCTGATACGGTCCGAGCGGCAGATTGGTCAGCACGAAGCCGCCATCCGCCAGGCTATTGGTGGTTCGGGTAATGCCCGTGTCGGTTTGGGTGGCTTTGATCAAGGCGCCGGGCACGGCTGCGCCGCTAGCGTCCTGAATCGTGCCGTGAATTTGTGCAGTCGCTTGACCCCAGACAACAGCACTGGTGAATAGGCCAAGAAAAAGAGCAGCCAGGAGAACCTTCATCGTGGAGCCTCCCCGTTGACGTCTGACGAAAGCTGGGTATAACGTATATCACAAGCCTTCCGAGAGTGTCAATTTGAGTGTTTAACTTTTGGAGGGAGCGGCACACCCGCTCAGAACGCTGTACAATATTCGACTATGACATCGATCTCGGAAAGCCGGCGTCAATTTCTACGTTTTCTCGCGGGCAGCCCTTTGCTCGCCGAGGCCTGGGCCCAGCAGACTTCCGCTCCTCAAGGAGCTTCCGCGCAAGCCATCGCTTCCGCCCCCATCGCCTCCGCCAAGGAAGCGCTCAGTGTAATGGATTTTGAAGAACTCGCGCACCGGATCCTGCCGCCCGCGCATTGGGGCTACATGGCGACCGGCGTCGACGACGATCTCACGCTGAAGGCCAATATCGGCGCTTACAAGCATATCCAGCTCTATCCGCGCCGCCTGGTGGATGTCTCGAAAATCGACATGAAAATCGAGCTCTTCGGCATGACGTTCGATAGCCCGATTTTTATCTGTCCGGTGGGCGGCCACAAGATGTTTCATCCGGAGGGCGAAATTGCGACCGCGAAAGCGGCCCGGTCCAAGAACGCGCTTGCAGATTCTGTCGACACAGACATCCACCGCCGTCGAGGACGTGATTCAGGCGCGCGGAAACTCTCTGTGGTATCAGCTCTACATGCCGACGAAATGGGACGACACCGAGAAGCTGGTGCATCGCGTCGAAGCCGCGGGCTGCCCCGCGATGGCCTGGACCATCGATAATCTGGCCGGCCGCAATATCGAGACCTTCGCGCGATTCCAGCGCATGGACACGCGGAATTGCTCCACTTGCCACACCATCGGCCGCAACGGGCAGGTTGGCCG
Source organism: Bryobacterales bacterium (assembly GCA_963732175.1). Taxonomy (GTDB): domain Bacteria; phylum Acidobacteriota; class Terriglobia; order Bryobacterales; family Bryobacteraceae; genus Palsa-89. The sequence goes on from CAVSYF010000014.1 coordinate 330,792, forward strand.
CGGAGGTGGTCCAGCTCCAATGTTTGTCGGCCTTTCAGGAGGAGGGATCAACCCGCTGACTGCATCCTGGGATTACGTCGACCGTCTGAAGAAGCTCACGAAGATGAAGCTGTTGATCAAGGGAGTGGAAACTCCCGAAGACGCCAAGCTGGCGGTGGAGCATGGCATCGACGGCCTCATCGTTTCCAATCACGGCGGCCGCGCCACTGAGGATCTGCGGCCCACCGTCGAGAGTCTTCCGGAAATCGTGAGCGCAGTCGGCGGACGCGTTCCAGTATTGGTCGATGGCGGTGTTCGACGCGGTAGCGACGCATTCAAAGCGCTGGCACTGGGCGCGAAAGCGGTGGGAATCGGGCGTCCCTACACCTGGGGGTTGACCGCCTTTGGAGAGCCAGGCGTCGAACGCGTGCTCGATATTCTAAACGCCGAGCTGCAGCGGACCATGCGCCAGTGCGGCACGCCGAGCATCGCGCAGATCACGCCGGATCGAGTGAGAAGGATGAAGAACGGCGAAACCAGCTCGTAGCCGCGCGCCAAATAAAAACTCCCTGCCGGATTCAGCAGGGAGTTCGTAATACGCGAAAATTCTAAGCGCGGTCTAGTGCACCACCCCGCCCGCAGGATCGCGGACGCGCTCGTTGAACACATCCGTATCGGCCGGCGCACAGATGTCTTCTATTAGTCCAGCCCATCCTTCGACGGTCTTGATGGTGCCCTTATCGATCTTCCGAAACTTCTTGGTCTGGCTCTTCCACGGTGCGGTGTATACCTTCGGATCGAAAATCGTCATGTTGAGTTGGAGGACATCGTAAGCGATCCGTCTGATAGCGCTCCTCGAGCTTCATGCTCTCGCTGTGCGGATAGCCGAAATGATCCACCCAGGTTCTTTCGTCCACACCCGTGGTTTCCACCACGAAGGTGTCGCCATCCCAATGTCCCACCGAATAACCCCACCACCTCGGCTGATCGGGATCATCGAAACTTTTCGCCCGTCGGTCCAGATGGTGCGCAGCGCGTAGGTCCATTCGAAATGCTGGTAGAGCCGGTCAGGCAGCTGAATGAACTCGACCGGATCGGGATAAATTAGCGCGCGCGTCGGGCCCTCGGGATTGCAATATTGATAGGGATCGGTGCCGTTGGCTGGCGGAACGGCTCTGCGCCGGCCGATCGCTTCCTCCGGATGCGCGGCGGCCTCGGGGCTTCCCAGATTGCGGCCATAGGAAGGCTTGTTCGCATCGAACATCTTCTGTCCGAGCGGCGTCAGCGGAGGAACGTCGTTGCTAAATCCACGATCTCCGCAGTCGCGGCATGTGCCGCCGCCACCGTAGCCGCCGGGTGATCCATTGCGGCTCCAGATTCCGGAGAGGTCGTGCTTATCGTAAGGCTTGTTGGCGTTTTTCGGATTGGCGGCCATGATCCCGCCACGGCCGCCGCCACCGCCTCGTCCAGCGGGAGGAGCACCGCCGCCACCCTGAGCGAGAAGGAGAGAGGAAAAAATCAGGCCGCCGCCCAGAACCACGCCTGAAGTCACCCAATTGATCTTCATATCGAAGATCCTTATTGTTTGGTTTGCGAGGGTGCGGCTCCGCCCTGTGGGGCTTCGCCCGGTCCGCCGCCGGCAACGCCCAGCAGCACTTCGCCCTTGTCATTCACGAGTCTCAGAATAGCGCCGACCGGCGTGCCGGCTCTCGAGGGGGCCACGGTGACCATGACCTCTTGTCCCGGGGGGAGTGCCGCTTCCGAGCGCCGCTTGCCCCAGCCGCCCTGCACCAATTGCGCCGGATTGGGGTAAAATTCGCCGCTCCAATGCACGACGTTTCCCTTGTCGTCCTTCACGTCGAAGTAAAGTTGAGGATGCGGGTTGGCGTAACGAAACTCGGTGACCACGCCCTTGAGCGTGATCGGCTTCGAAGCGTCGTACGACACCCCCGTACCGTGGTGCGCAAATGCCGGAACTCCAATCGCAATTAGGCCCGCCGCCAAGACGAGATGATTGAATAACTTCATCCGCATATCCTTCAAATGCTCCTTTGTCCGTAAACCGTCAAGAATCTTAACACTGGGTCCCGAGAGTGTCAATTCGAGGAGAGCGGTCTTGCGACGAGTTTCGAAACGCGAGGTCCCGAGCGATAGGCCGCGACGGGATCGGCGGTGCCGTGAGTAGGCCTCACTTCCGTAATTGACAACTAGGAAACCCTCATAAGATCATAGCGGATTGTCCGGGCAAGCTGCTGGCGGCCTTCGCGTGCGATCCTTGTATCGACCCGGTGATGTGCGTCGAATCCACGAAAATGATACGATACGGTTCTGAATCATATTCAGAAAAGAACCCGCGGAAGCCGGAACTAATCCCGCCGCAGAGCAGTCCCACGCTTTTCATGCCGCAGGGAAGGGAGATAACATGCAGTTCGGATGGAGCCGAGTAATTTTCGGCATTATGGCAACAGCGGTTGCCGGTCTGTTGGCCGTCGTGCCGGCGAGCGCCCAGCAGGCCGGACCCCAGCCGGTCTCCACAGTGGAGAAGCCGCTGATGTCGGATCAATATTTCAAGAATGTTCAGGTATTGAAGGGGATTCCGGTAAACGAATTCATGGACACGATGGGATTTTTCGCCGCGTCGCTGGGCCTGAACTGCGTGTTCTGCCACGTTCCCGAGAGCCTGGAGAATTGGGACAAGTTCGCCGAGGACGTTCCACTGAAGCGCCGGTCGCGGCAGATGGTCGAGATGGTGAACACCATCAACAAGACGCAGTTTGGCGGGCGTCGCGCTCTGACGTGTTACACCTGCCATCGCGGCAATCAGGTGCCCAAGGTCATCCCCAGCCTGGCGGAACAGTACGGCATTCCTCCGGAAGATCCCGATCAAATCGAAATTGTTCCGGACGCGCCGGCCGGTCCAACGGCCGATCAAATTTTGGATAAATACATTCAGGCGCTCGGCGGAGCGCAAAAGTTGGCCAGTGTCACCAGTCTCGCCGGCAAGGGCACCTATGAGGGCTACGACACCTATCACGCCAAGGTTCCGTATCGAATTCTTCGCCAAGGCGCCGAACCAACTCACCACCATCGCGCATACGCAGAACGGGGATGCTACGACCGTGTTCGATGGTAAGCGGGATGGATGGCGTCAGTTGATAAGCCGATACATCTGTTGCCCTACATTCCCGGAGCCGAGCTGGACGCTGCGAAAATGGACGCGATCATCTGGTTTCCTGGCGGGAATCAAGCAAGCCCTCACAAATGGCGCACGGGTTTCCCGAGACCGCGATCGAAGAGAAGAGGTCAGCGTGATCCAGGGCACCGGGACCGCCCGCGAATCGCGCATCAAGTTGTATTTCGACACCAAGACGGCCTGCTCGCGCGGCAACTTCGGTATAGCGACACGCCGGTAGGAGCAGTACCAATTCAGGTTGATTATTCCGACTATAAGCGACGTCTCCGGCGTGAAAGTCCCGTTTCATAGGTGGTGACTTGGACCGACGGGCAAACGATCATCGAGCTCAAGCGACGTTCAGGCGAACGTCGCGATTGAACCATCCAGATTTGCAAGACCGGCGCCGGCCGTCGTGACGCCGATTAAATCTGCGGCGGCCCACTAGCGGCCCAGGTACCCGCGACCAGCCGCTTCAATTCCTGCTGCTCCGGCGCGAAAGCATGTGCGGGCAAGAACGCAGCGACGTAGCGATCGGGCCGCAGTAACAGCAGGCCTGGAGTCTTTGCCGGAGTCTTCGGCATTTCGCCGCGCGTGTCGACGACCGCTTCGACGCCTTCAGGAACTGCGCCCGAATCCGTGGATGCAAGGATCGCAATTCTTCGCACGCTGAGCGGTTTCAAGAAGCCGGCTGGAAGTTTTTGGAACAGGTCCGGAGACGTTCCCGGAGGCGCGATGCATGCGAAGCCGCTTCCTAAGACATCGTCCAGGAGCCTTTCGCCGAACTCGGTCTGCACGCATGGGCTGCGGGAATAATCTCCCGATCCAGGGATGGCTGGAAGGAATCAGGAAGCCCTGATGAAATCTCGGCTTCGGCTTGTATTTCATCTCCGCGAAATAGTCGCGGATGGCGGGAAAAAAACTGAGCGATCGAAAACCAGCCGCCATTCCGAAAGCAGTCAGCGCATTGCGCGGCATCATGACGCGGCCCATCCGAACCGCGAGGCGAATCATCTCCCAGGCGTGTGGGCGCCGTTCCGGCTCGTAGGTTTCAAGCAGCCCCGCCCCCAGTTCGCCCCACAGCACGGCCGCGAATTTCCACGCCAGGTTGTGAGCGTCGCGAATTCCGCTATTCATCCCCTGTCCGGCGAACGGCGGACTCAGATGCGCGGCATCGCCGGCTAAGAAGATGCGGCCCTCGCTCCAGCGTTCGGCTACTCGCGCATGAAACGTGTAGACCGTTTTCCGGACCAGGGGCGAGCATGTCGTCGTTGCCATACAGGCCGAGCCAGCGCGCGATGTTCGCTGGGTCCAGAGCCTGAGCGTCGGTTTCCCGATCGTGCAACATGAACTCGAACCGCCGCGTGCCGTGCGGCCCGGGTAGCGAGATGGCGGGCCGAGCCGGATTGCAGAACACTTTGGTGTCGCGCGTCGGGTCATTTGTCTCCGCGAGATCGATGATCAGCCAGCGCTCGCGAAAAGTTGAGCCGGACATTTCGATATTGAGCGCCCGCCGGACGAAGCTCTTGCTGCCATCGCACGCCGCCAGATAGGAGCACTCCAGTTCCTTGACCGAGCCACCGGCGTGCTGCACGCGGACCAGAACTTTCTCGGCGTCCTGCTGGATCGCGATCACTTCGGCGTTGAACCACAGGCACGCGTTCGGCTGATTCGCCAAATGATCGCGCAAACGCGCCTGCAACAGAGGCTGCCGGAACGCGCTGCGCCGCGGATAGCCGTACTCGCGCGTCTGGGGCTGCACGCGGAGAAAGCACTTCCCGCCCGGAGAGTAATAATGCGAGCCATACCCCAAAACAATATCCGGCAGAATGTCTTGGATGACTCCGGCGGCCTGCATGGTCCGCAGCGCCTCATCGTCGATCGAAACGGCCCGCGGCTCTTGCGACCGTCGTGTCCTCGCGCTCGATCACCAGGACCTCGATGCCGTACCGCGCGAGCAAACACGCCAGCGTCAGTCCCGTGGGCCCAGCGCCCACGACGATCACCGGCCATTCGCGACGCTCCGGAATTGTCACCGCTGAATTGCGCCGTTCCCTCTAACCAAGGTAAATTCTAGGCTGGACGAGGTGACCATGACAATTGGGAATTGTGTTGTTTGCGGGGTGCTGGCGGTGAGCGCGCTCTGCATATCCATGCTTCAGGCCCAGACTGCGCCGAATGATTCCGCTTTGATCGACGAACTCGTCCTGGCCAATCACATTCTATCCATGAATGGAGTTCTGGACGCCTACGGCCACGTCAGCGTGCGGAGCCAGCGCAATCCGAATCACTTTTACCTGGCGCGCCATATGGCGGCCGGCGTGGTCACGCGCGCCGACATTATCGAATACGACTTCGACTGCAAGCCGGTGAGCGGCGACGCATCCCGGGGCTACACCGAGCGCTTCATTCACGGCGAGATCTATCGCGCGCGGCCGGACGTCATGGCGGTTGTGCATTCCCATCCCGCCGATGTGATTGCGTTCAGTGTAACCGGCGTGCCGATGCGCCCGCTCACCCATATGGCGGCTTTTCTCGAAGGCCCGGTGCCGGTGTTTGAAATTCGCAATGCGGGCGGCATGACCGACATGTTGATCCGCGACTCCAAGCTCGGCCGCGCGCTGGCGCAAACGCTCGGCAGACAAAAATGCCGCCCTGCTGCGCGGGCACGGCGCGGTAGTTGTGGCGCCTTCACTCCACGTCGTCGCCGGCCGATCCTACTATATGATGGTGAGTGCCAAGATCCAGATGGAAGCTCTTCAGATCGGCGGCGGAAAGGTCACCTACTTGGAGCCGGAAGAAGCGCGCAAGGCCGCTCCACAGGACGGCTTCGAACGCGCCTGGGCGTTGTGGAAGCAGCAGGTGACGGGCAAATGAGGATTGCATGACGCGAGTTGCCAATAACCAGGAAACTTGGCGCTGGATCTTCACCAATCGCTGGTTGTTTATCGCTCCGGCGATGTTGTTTTTGTGGATCATCGCCCAGATCGACAAAACCAACGTCTCGCTGATCATCGCCGATAATCACTTTCTGAACGAACTGCACCTGGTGGGGCACAACGCTGAACTCGGCGGCCTGATGTCGGCATTTTTCCTGGGCTACGGGTTCTCCATTTTCGGTTGGGGCTTCCTGGTGGATCGCTTCGGACCGCGGGTTTGTGCGATCGCCGGTAGTATCGCGTGGGCGGCTTTGCTGTTCTCCTCATCGCGCGTCACAACCATCAATGAATACTTGCTGGTCCGCTTTCTGTTGGGGGTCGCGGAAGGGAATCTGTGGCCGGTCTGCAACGCGCTGACAAACTATTGGTACCCGATGCGCGAGCATGCACGCGTGCAAACGTTTTGGGTTTCCGGATCTACTTTAGGAACTGCCGTCGGCGTTCCGGTGGTGTCTGCATTGATGCTGGCGAGCGATTGGCGTGGAGCGCTCGCGATTTTATCGCTGGTCTCGTTATTGCCGATCGCCGTATTCTGTTTCGTCGGCAATCGGCCTGGCGCGGGGCAGCGCGAATCTGCGGGCGCAGTCGACGTAGCCTCGCAAACCACCCTGGGCGAACTGTGGAGGAGCAACTCGTTTTGGCTGGTCACTTTTTGCCAATTCGTTTCCTGCACCACCATCTACACGCTCATCCAATGGATCCCGAGCTATCTCACTTCCGTTCGCCACATCCCCTTCACGTCCATGGGAACGCTCATCACCATCGGCTATGTGCTTGGCGACAGTGATGACGCTGACCGCCGGCTATCTTGCCGATCGCACTATGCAGCGCGCTCTCACGGGCGCCCTGGTTTGCTTGTTGTTCGTCGTTGTTGTCGTTCCCGCTCAGATGCTGTCGCCGTGGGGGAGTGCCATCTTGCTGTCCACTCTGATTGGCGTGCCGGGCACAACGGGCGCGTTGAACGGAGCCTTGATGCATCGGATGATCCGCTCCGACGGTATCGCGCGCGCTACCGGCGTTTATACGGGAACCGGTAACGTGGTCTCAGCGATCGGGCCGGTGTTCTTCGGTATTCTGATCGGCCGTCTGGCGGGCCAATATTGGGGTGGCTTTCTTTTCCTTGGCGATTGTGAACGCGGCGGGCGCGGTCGCCTATTTCATGCTGCATCGGCGAGAGAGCCGAGCTTTCGGTGACACGGTCGTTCCAACGCCAGTCGGAAAGCGTCGCCGGAAGCCGAGTTTAATAATTCTAGACTGGATCAACGTGCAGCTTTAAATCCGCAATCGATTTGACGCGGACTTGCGCTCCCGCAGGAATGTTGGCCGAAGCAACGGCGTCCCAATACTCGCCGTGCACCATCACTTGCTCCTTCCGGTTCCAGCGCCGTCCGTGCGACACCGATCTCGCCGATCATGCCGGTCGGTCCCATCAGCACCTTGTTTCGCCGCGCCTGCACCACCACCGAAACCAGGAACATCGTGATGGCGGCGAATGGCAGCGCCACACCCAGCGCCGTGCTCAGGTGAATACGAACATCCGGCGGCCCGTTGACCAGCAGCAGACGCTCCAAACACCATGCAGATCGTGCCGCCGATGCCAAGAATTCCGTGCGAAGCGAATTTGGCTTCCAGCACGAACAGCGTGAGCGAAAGTACCAGCAGTGCCACGCCCACCCAATTAATCGGCAGGATGGAAAGCGATGAAAGCCCCAGCAGCGCCAGGATCGCGCCCAGGACGCCCGGCAGGATCAGACCGGGAGAATGAAACTCCACATAGATCCCCAGCGCGCCCAGGATCATGAGGATGAATCCGATGTTCGGGTCGGCGATGCGGGCCATCAGGCGCTCGCGCAGATTCAGCGTCACATCCTCGACAACCGCTCCGGAGGTATGCAGCGTCTGCTTCGCTCCATCCCAGCGCGTGATCTCGCGGCCGTTCAGCTGTTCGAAAAGTTGCTGCTCACTGCTTGCGATCAGGTCGATCAATTTCCCATCCAAGGCTTCTTTTTCGGTGAACGCCTTGGCGTCGCTGACCGTTTGCTCGGCTAGGGCGCTGTTTCGGCCGCGCCGGGTGGTCATGCTGCGCAATAAAGCCTCGGCGTCGTTTTCCACTTTCTTGCGCATCACCGCGTCCATCTCTCCGGTCATGGAAACCGGCGACGATGCGCCAGTATTGGTCCCGGGCGCCATCGCGGCGACATCGCCCGCTTCGAGTATGAAGAAGCCGGCCGAGGCCGCGCGTGCGCCGCTGGGCGTCACATAAGTGACCACGGGAACCGGCGACGCCGAAAGCTCCTGAATAATCTCGCGCGTCGCGTCCAGCAGGCCGCCCGGCGTGTTCAGCCGAATCAGCAGCAGTTCGGCATGTTCGGTCTTGGCCTGCTCGATGGCGTGCTGGACAATTTCCACAGTGATGGGGTGAATGACGCCGTCCATGTTCATCGCCACCACGCGCGGCCCGGGCGTCTGGCCGGCGGCCGCACCCAGGGTCGCCAAAGCAGCTAATGCGGGAACGAAATACGATACGCGCATCTTTCTTCAGTATCCTACCGCTATCCTAAATTCTGTGCCGCCATTCGATGTGGTTGGCGTAGGACTCAACGCCACCGATACGCTCATCCTGCTGCCGCATTTTCCGGTTTACGCGGGGAAGATGCCGCTCACGCGCGAGCTGATCAGTCCCGGCGGGCAGGTCGCGACGGCGCTCGTGACCTGCGCGAAACTGGGTCTCCGCACGAAATACATCGGAACCGTCGGCGACGACGACCGCGGCCGCATCCAGCTCGAAAGCCTGCGCGAAACCGGCATCAACCTGGACGACGTCGAGGTGCGCGAGAATTGCCCCAATCAAACCGCGTACATATTGATTGATGAATCCACCGGCGAACGAACCATTCTCTGGCATCGCGACGATTGTCTGCGCCTCGACCCGGCGCACATTACCGAAGAAAAAATCACGGGCGCGCGGCTGCTGCACATCGACGGGCACGATACCCCGGCCGTGGCGCGGGCCGCGGAAGTCGGTCGCCGCCATAAAATCCCGGTGACGGTGGATGTCGACACGATCTATCCTGGCTTCGACTGCGTGCTCCCCAATGTCGACTACCTGGTGGCCAGCTCCGAATTCCCAATGCGCTGGACTGGAGAAAAGGATCCCTTTCGCGCGCTGGAGTTGATTCAGAATGAATACCACATGCGAGTCGCGGCCATGACGCTGGGCCAGTGGGGAGCGCTCGCGCGTTTTGAAAGCCGGTTCCTTTATTCGCCCGGCTTCGCAGTCGATTGCGTCGACACCACCGGCGCCGGTGACGTCTTTCATGGGGCGTTCTGTTATGCTGTGTTCGAGAACATGCCGCTGCCCGAAATTCTGGAGTTTTCCAATGCGATGGGAGCGCTGAATTGCACCGCACTGGGTGCGCGCGGAGGCATCGGCACGTTGGAGCAAGCGCGGGATCTGATCCGCAGCGGCCGCCGGCATTCGCATCCCGATTTTGAGCAGCGCACCTGACCCGGGAAAGCGCCCATGATCCCCCTTCGATCCTCCGAGCCGCACTACGCACCTGCCCGCGTCACGCTGCTCATCATCCTTGCGAACGTGCTGGTATTTCTCTATGAACTGAGCCTGGGCTTGAGTAGTTATCGTCTCAATTACTTCATCGCGCACTACGGGATCGTGCCGGACCAGCTGCACCTCTATACGATCATCACTTCGATGTTCATCCACGGCGGCTTTTTGCACATCGCGGGCAACATGTGGTTCCTCTGGGTTTTCGGCCGCAATGTGGAGGACATCCTGGGTGGCGCGGAGTATCTCTTCTTTTATTTGCTGTGCGGCATCGTCGCAGCCGTTGCCCAGATCCTGATCAGCCCCACCTCCACGATTCCCACCATTGGAGCCAGCGGCGCCATCGCCGGCGTGATGGGCGCGTACCTGATCAAATTTCCGCGCGCGAGAATCGTTACTCTGGTCGTCATCATTTTCTTCCTGACCACCGTCGATATTCCCGCGGCATTCCTGCTGCTCTACTGGTTTGCCATTCAGTTCTTCAGCGGCGTCGGTTCCATCGCATATTCACAAGCGTCGGACGGTGGCGTCGCTTTCTTTGCGCACGTGGGCGGTTTCCTCGCCGGAATAGGTTTAATTTTGCTGTTGCCTACCAAGCGGCGCGCTCGGCGGTGGTACTGAGGTGTTCCAGGAGTTGACCACCGGCTCGGCCGGCATCGATCGGCCGCTGGACATCTTAGCCATCGCCGCACATCCCGACGACGTGGAGCAAACCTGCGGAGGGACCCTGATCCGCATGGCGCAGATGGGCTACCGCACCGGGCGTGCTCGATCTCACGGCCGGCGACATGGGAAGTCGCGGTACCCCCGAAATCCGGTTGAGCGAAGCCGAATGCGGCTGCCCGCCAGATGCTGCTCGCCTGGCGCGGCAACATGCGTTGGCCGGACGCGCGCCTGGAAAACACCATCAGCGTTCGGATGAGCCTGGCTGCCGAGATTCGCAATCTGCGCCCGCGCGTGGTGATTCTGCCGTATTGGGAGGCGCGCCATCCCGATCATTACCGCGCATCCGAGATCGGCTTCGAAGCCTGTTTCCTGGCGGGCCTGAAAAAGCTGGACGAGGAAACCGCGCCGCACCGCCCGCAAAAAATCATCTACTCGGCGCTCTATGCCAACGTCACGCCGTCGTTCGTGGTCGACATTTCGGCGCAATTCGAACTCCGCATGGCCGCGCTGTTCTGCTACGAATCGCAATACGGCGACGCGCCCGAAGCCTCCGAGCTTTTTCCGCAGCAGCAGGAGATTCGCGAACGCCTGGCGGCCATCGCTCGGTTCTACGGCAATCTGATCGGCGTGAAATACGGCGAACCGTTCGTGGTGAAAGAAACCATGCGCGTGGACGACATCACCGCCATGGGCGTGCGGAGTCTCTAGCTACTACAGCGGAATATTTCCGTGCTTCTTGCGCGGCATCGTGTCCACCTTGTTCGCCAGCATCCGCAGCGCGCGAATCACCTTCGGCCGCGTCTCGTGCGGCTCGATGACGTCATCGATGAAACCGCGCTCGGCCGCGACAAACGGATTGGCGAAGCGCTCGCGAAACTCCTCGACCTTTTCCTTTCGCGCAGCCTCCTGATCCGCGGCGGCCATCAGCTCGCGCCGGTAGACGATGTTCACCGCGCCTTCCGCTCCCATCACCGCAATCTCGGCGGTCGGATAAGCGAAGTTCACGTCAGTCCGCAGGTGCTTCGATCCCATGACGTCATACGCGCCGCCGTAAGCTTTGCGCGTGATCACGGTGACTTTGGGAACCGTCGCTTCCGCGTAGGCGTAGAGCAGCTTGGCCCCATGCCGGATGATCCCGCCGAACTCCTGATCGGTTCCCGGAAGAAACCCGGGAACATCCACGAAGGTCAGAATCGGAATATTGAACGCATCGCAGAACCGCACGAAGCGCGCGCCCTTCATCGACGAATTGATATCCAGGCAACCGGCCAGAAACGCCGGCTGATTCGCGACGATGCCCACGCTCTGGCCGCCCATCCGGGCGAAACCGATCACGATGTTCCTGGCCCAATGCTCGTGCACCTCGAAGAACTCGCCGTCATCCACCACGCGGTGAATAATGTCCTTCATGTCGTAGGGCACGTGCGAGTCGGCGGGCACTACCGTGTCCAACGCCGGATCGGCGCGATCCATCGGATCACTCGAAGACGACCGGCGGTGCGTCCTCTCGGTTGTTCTGCGGAATGTAGGAAATCAGCTCCCGAATCATCCGCAGGCATTCGGCATCGTCGGGCGCGATGAAATGCGCCACGCCGCTGACACTGTTGTGGGTCTCGGCTCCGCCCAGCCTCTCTTTGGTAACATCCTCGTGCGTGACGGTCTTGATCACGTCCGGCCCGGTGACGAACATATAACTGGTGTGTTCCACCATGAAGATGAAATCGGTCAACGCGGGCGAATAGACCGCGCCCCCGGCGCATGGCCCCATGATGGCGGAAATCTGCGGGATCACGCCGCTCGAAAGTACGTTGCGCAGAAAAATATCGGCGTAGCCGGCCAGCGACAGCACGCCTTCCTGAATGCGCGCGCCGCCCGAATCGTTCAGTCCAATCACCGGCGCGCCGGTCTTCAACGCCAGGTCCATAATCTTGCAGATCTTCAGCGCGTTCGCTTCCGATAACGAGCCGCCCAGCACCGTGAAATCCTGCGCGAAACACGTACACCAGCCGCCCATGGATCCGTCCGTAGCCGGTGACGAATCCGTCGCCCTCCACCACCTGCTGATCCATGCCGAAATCGGAGCAGCGATGCTGGACCAGCTTGTCCATCTCCTCGAACGTGCCTTCGTCGAGCAGCAGATTGATGCGTTCGCGCGCCGCCAGCTTGCCCTCTTGATGCTGCCGCCGCATGCGCTCTTCACCGCCGCCCGCCTCGGCATTTCTATGGCGTCGGCGCACCTCTGCCAGCCGGTCTGTAGACATAAGAACCCTCTACAGTAGCAGGAAGAGACGCGGCGATTTCAGTTATTGCGCGTAGTATCCGCTGCGCGTATGCAGCTCCGCCGTCGGGTACCGCTTCCGCGCCTCGGGCGACAAGCTCACCGTGATATGACGAAAAGCTCCCGGCGTCGAATCCGGTTCGTGATACGCCAGCATGTAGCGGCTGCGAATCCGCTCGATCATGGCGGCGAAGGTCGCGGTCGCATCGCCCACCTTGGTCCACTCGCCGCCGGTCTCCTCGGCCAGGTGGAACACGTTCGCGGGTGTGAGGTCCGGATTCGGCGACAATGCTCGCGGCCCCGGCAAGTCCGGACGGATCGCGTGCCCTGTCACGATCGCGTTGAAAACCGTATCGGCTTTATTCAACTCGCGGACCACTTGTCCATCGGTGAGCTGATAGCTCATGCTGAGATTGTCCGTCAGGATCAGGATTGCCCGGCGGCCGCTGGGGCCCGCGTGCTTCATCATATAGTCCGCCGCATCCATCACCGCCGAATTGATTTGCGTAGTGGTGCCGACGTCCCAGTTGGTCACCGCACTTCCGATCTGCCGGGCCGTCTCCGCCAGATTGTCGCTGAAGCCCTGATGCACCGCGGTCTTCTTGGCGAACACCATGATCGCCACCCGATCCCCCGGACGCAAATGATTCAGCGCCTCCCGCGCGGTTTGCGAAATCTGGTCGATATACTTTTCCATGCTCCCGCTGATATCCAGCAGCAGAATGAGATTCAACGGCTCGTCGCCATGCGAAAAGGAGACAATCGTTTGCGGCTGCCGCTCATCGGCGACCACAAAATCGTTCTTGGTCAGATCCTTGACCAGGTTCTCCCCTTGCGTTACCTGGACGTCCACGCGCACGTCCGCGACGCCGGTCTTGAAGATTACCGGATCCCCTTCTTCCTCCCCCTGAGCGCGCAGCGGCGCTAGGATGAGAAGCGTCGAAATGAAAAACATCATTATCGGCACGGCCGGCCACATCGACCACGGCAAGACCGCTCTGGTCGGAGCTTTAACAGGGGTAGACACAGACCGCCTCAAGGAAGAAAAGCAGCGCGGCATTTCGATAGACCTCGGCTTCGCGCACCTGGAGCTTTCCGGCAACCTGCGCCTCGGTTTTATAGACGTACCGGGCCATGAAAGGTTCATCAAAAACATGCTGGCTGGCGTAGTCGGCATCGATCTGGTCCTTTTCGTCATTGCTGCTGATGAATCTATTAAGCCACAAACGCGCGAACATTTCGACATCTGTATGTTGTTGGGCATCCGCAACGGCATCGTAGTGCTCACCAAAGCCGACCTGGTGGATCGCGAACTGCTCGAGTTGGTGCGCCTGGAAGTGGACGAATTCGTGCGCGGTTCTTTTCTCGAATCCGCCCCGGTTGTCGCGGTCAGCTCGGTGACCGGCGCCGGCCTGGGCGAGCTTCGCACCGAGATCGCCAAAATCGCCGCCGCCGTGGCCGAAAAAGATGCCTCCCAGTACTTCCGGCTCCCGATCGACCGCGCTTTCACGATGCATGGCTTCGGAGCCGTGGTCACAGGCACTCTGCTGGCCGGTTCCGTCGAGCTCGAGCAGGAAGTGGAGCTTCATCCTTCCGGAAAACGCGTCCGCGTCCGGGGCATCCAGGTGCACGGCGCAGCCGGTCCAACGGGCCACCGCCGGCCAGCGAACCGCTTTGAATCTGACGGGCGTGGATGTGTCCGAACTGCGGCGCGGCATGGTGCTGGCCGAAACCGGCCGGTTTCGCACCACCACTCAAATTGACTGCGTCTTCGAACTGCTTCCGTCCGCTAAGCCGCTGAAGCACCGCGCGCCCGTCCATTTTCATGCGGGCACCGCCGAGGTGGAGGCCGAACTGCGCTCTCTCGAAGGCGCCGCGACGCTTCAACCCGGCACGCGCAGCTACATCCGATTGGTCCTCAAAGAGCCCGTCCTGCTGGCCCCCGGCGACCGCTTTATCGTGCGAAAGTTTTCGCCCGTGGTGACCATCGGCGGCGGCACCGTCCTCGACGTTCAGCCTCCGCGCCGCGCCTCCGCTGCCCGCCTTCGGATTCTTGAAACCGCGCCGCTGGCCGACCGCATCGCTTTGCTCGTCAGCGAATCCCGCTACGGCCTGGGTCTGGCCGAATTGGTCCTGCGCACCGGCCGCCTCGAAGCCGATATCCAAAAAGCCGCCGCCGCTGCTCCTCTGATCGTCCTGCATTCGCCGCAATTCTGGGCGCTCGACCGTAGCTGGGTTTCGAAGCAACTGGAAACGATCCACGATCATCTCAAGCAGTTCCATCGGCAGAATCCGCTGCTCGCTGGAGTGTCTAAGGAGGCATTGCGTAGCCGATACTTGCCGGGAGCGCAGCCCTGGTTGATCGACGCGCTGCTTCGCCAATCGAAGACGCTCGCCCTCGGGGGCGAAACCGTGCGCCTCTCCTCCCATCAGGTCGCGCTCAAACAGGACGAAACCGAAGCCACCGGCCGCATCGAGAATGCCTTTCGCTCCGCCGGCCTGGCCGTGCCGCCGATGCAGGAGGTTCTTTCGAAATCCGGCGTCGAATCCACGCGCGCCCGAACTCTGCTTCAGATTCTGCTGCGAGAGAAACGTCTGATCAAAGTGAGCGACGATCTGGTGTTCCATGCTTCCGCGCTCCAGTCGCTCCGGGAGCTTCTCGCTCAGAAGAGAGGCCGCCGTTTCGCAGTCCCGGAGTTCAAGGACTGGACCGGCATCTCGCGCAAGTACGCCATCCCGCTGCTCGAATACCTGGACCGGGAAAGAATCACCCGCCGTGATGGCGAGTCTCGCCTGATCCTGTGAGCCAGCTTTGGCTCAGGCCCGGGTCCTGGTGAAATGCAGCACTAAGCTTACGACCAACCCCACTAAGAAGATCCAAAAGAGAACTTTCGACATCGCGGCCAACGTGGCCGTCTGCGTGAAACCTAGGAAGCCCACTAGGATCGCAGCAACCAAAAAAGCGATCGCCCATCCCAACATCTCCAAACGTTCCCATGAATCTGACGCTTCCACTGCCAGTTTGTGTCAATTCGCATTTAAATAGGGGCTTGACGTTGACAGCGAAGAAAAGGCGAATATATAACGGCAGGGAAGTTCCTCGCATGTTGTTCGAATCAGATCCTCCCCCGAAACTCGTCGGCATCGCTCGTCTGGCCGCCTCCAGTGAGGTCTTGGAAGCGAAGCGAGCCGTGGAATATCTCGAGCTCGAAACCCGCCGTTTCATTGGCCGCGGCTCGGGACGCATGCGCTCCATCTGGACGCTGAATCCTTACCGGGGCTGCGAATTCGGCTGCAAGTATTGCTACGCCCGCTACGCGCACGAATTCATGGAGCTGCGCGATCCGGAATTGTTCGAGCGCAAGATCTACGCGAAACGATTCGACGCCAGATTGTTTCGAGCCGAAGTGCAGCGGCTCAAGCGCGGCTCACCGGTCTGGGTGGGAACCGCGACCGATCCGTATCAGCCGGCCGAACGCCGCTTCCAGATTACGCGCCGGATACTGGAGGTGTTCGCAGACGAAGCCGGGGCTCGACCTCGGCATCACAACGAAATCGGACCTGGTCGCCCGCGATGTTGGAGTTCTCTCGCGCATCGCCCGCAAAAATCTGATTCGCGTCCATCTCACCATCACCACTCTGGACGAAGGGCTCGCCCGGTTGATGGAGCCGCGCGCGCCACGCCCCGAGCTTCGATTGGCAGCGGTCCGCAAGCTCACCGAATCCGGGATTCCCGTCACCGTGCTCGCGCATCCCGTGATGCCGCTAATCAACGACGGCGAGCCAAGCTTGGATGCAGTCTGCGCAGCAGCAGTACAAAACGGAGCCTCTTCGTTCAGCGCCGCTCCGCTATTCTTGAAACCTTGCGCTCAACAGGTCTTCTTTCCGTTTCTCGAGGAACACTTCCCGCACCTGCTGCGCCGCTACCGAGAGCGTTTCGAAGCGAACGCGTACCTCAAAGGCGCCTATCCGGAAATCATCTCCGAGCGCGTGCGCAAGATCCGCGAGCGCCACGGGCTCGCCGAACGCAAGCCGCCCGAATGGCCAGTCGACGACCAACTCGAACTGTTCCGCTCAGCAGGATGAGGCGATCATGCCGTCACAGCGCCGGCTTGCCGCCGCTCGTCTTCGAGAATACGAGACAACCCGCGCAGCAGCGACGCTCCATCGCCTCGGAAGGCGCTGCCGTGCATGCAGGCCAGCGTTGCCGGATTGAGCGCCGCCAGCCGTTCCAAAATCGCGCTCGTCCCCGTTGAGTGCGCAAAGTAATCCATCGCTTTCCGCATCATCTCGCTGGGCGTCAAAACTTCGTTTTCCGTCACAGCGGGAGTATCCGCGCCCGGTTGCGTAAACAAGTCGCCGCAGAGTAAAGTACTGGTCGTTCTGTCGAATAGTACGCCGCAGTCCCAGCCATGCGGCACGTGGGGCGTATAGATCCACGTCAGCCGATGCTGGCCAAGCGATATCTCCTCGCCGTCGGCCAAATAGCGACCGGGACGGTCGGCCACATCGTTCACCGACACCATTCCTCCGATCTGGCTGCACAGCGGCGCGGCCAAAGGCGCAGCGCTAAGAAAATCGTTCAGCGCTCCCGCTTCATCCGCTTCGAAGTGCGACAGCCCCACGTGCCGAAGACGCTCCACCGGCATGACCTTTGAGATCGCCTCCCGGACCAGCGGGAACGTCCTCCGCAGCCCGGTGTGAAAAAGAAGCGGTTCGTCATCCACAATCAGATATTGATTGAAACTGAACCCGCCGGGGATCGGAAGCTCGCGAACCGGTATGCTGATGCGGTAGATCCCGCTCGCGACTTCGTCGATGGTGATCCCAACCTGAGCATTGGCGATCATAGTTCCCCCTTTCGCATAGACCCCAGCATTTTAGCGAAACGAAGCCACGCGCGTTACGCCCGCGCGGAGGTTTGGACCGGCCGCTCAGCAATTTCCTCCCAATGCCGTACCATGGATGTGTCTATGACGCCTTCTCAAACGCCGCCGAAGTTCCAATTGGTCAACACGCCCGACTACCGCGAGCACTACGCCAACAGCGTGCAGATTCGCGTGAACCTGTGGGACTTCTTCCTGATGTTCGGAACCGTGAACCAGACCGCGCCCGATAACGTGCAGATCCATAATTTTCAGGGTGTCTACCTGAGTCCGCAGCAGGCCAAGGCGCTGTTGAACGTTCTGACGCAGAATATTTCGCAATACGAGGCCACCTTCGGCGAAATCAAACTCGAACCGCACGGCCAATCCAGCGCGATTCAGTAATGTCGGCTTTGGCCTCCACGCCGCGCGCCGGCCGGTGGCTTTTTCCGGTCGTCGCGTTCTTGGTGTTCTTCGCGCACGCGCCGTTTTTCAGCCTGCCTTACTTCTGGGACGAACTCGGCCAGTTCGTTCCCGCCGCGCTGGATCTCTACCACGACGGCTCGCTCATCCCGCATTCCGCCGTTCCCAACGCGCACCCGCCGGGCGTCATGGCTTATCTGGCGCTGGTATGGCGCATCTTCGGATACTCGATCCCCGCCACTCGCGCCGCCATGCTTCTGCTGGCCAGCCTGACGCTGCTGGTCACCTTCCTGCTGGCTTCCGAAATTTTCGGCGACTGGCGCGCCGCATTGCTGCCCGTCCTGTTGCTCGCGGTCGACCCTTTGTTTTACATGCAGGCCATGCTGGCGCAACTGGACATGCCGGCCACGCTGTTCACCGTGTTGGCGCTGCTCCTGTTCGTGAAAGGGCGCCACTTCGCCGCGGCACTGACGTGCGTTGCGTTGGTCTTAGTAAAGGAGACCGGCGCGCTGTTGCCCCTCCTGCTGGCCCTGGCGCTTTTTTTCGATCGGCCACGATCCAAGCGCGCTCTGTACTACCTCGCGCCGTTCGCGATCCTGGGCGCCTGGTTCCTGCTGCTCTGGCATGCGACGCATCACATCTTCGGCGACCCTGGTTTCACGCAGTACAACGTAGACTATGCGCTCCATCCGATCCGCGCGTGCCTATCATTCGCGCGCCGTCTTTACTATCTCTTCATCGCTGACTTCCGCTGGATACTATCGCTCGCCATGCTTTATGCATGGAGGAAGACGCCGATTTACGCGACGCGGAATTGGAAAATCATTTGGTCTTTTATTGCGGCTCACATCGTGATGGTGAGTTTGCTCGGAGGCGCTGAATTGGAGCGCTATCTGCTGCCGGTGCTCCCGCTCATTTATACGGCGGCTGCCGCGGCTCTCCTGACGTTGCGCCCGGTCTTGCGGAACACAGCGGTGGTCGCTTGCACGGCCGGATTACTCGCAGGCCTCTTCGTCAACCCGCCGTTTCCGTTTCCATACGAAAACAATCTCGCGATGATTGACTTCGTCGAACTCGACCGCGCTGCCGCTCAGTTCCTCGAAGAAAACTATCCCAGCCAAATCATCTATACCGCCTGGCCGCTCACCGCCGCGCTTCGCAATCCAGCGTTCGGCTATATCCAACAGCCGTTGCAGGCCATGGAAACATCCGACCTCCACTACTCCACGCTGCTGGCCTTCGACCCTCGTAGCGTCGGCGTTCTCGTCCTGTATTCCCGCACCTGGGAGTCCCGATTGGGGCGTCTTACGATGGCAACCCGTACAGCAATTTCTTGGTCGATTCTATGACTACCAACGCCAAATGAGTGCCGCCGAAGTTCGCGAGCATTTCGGGCTGACGCCGGTTCGGCGCTGGAGTAAGCGTGGGCAATGGATCGAGATTTACTCGCGCGGGGGCCAGCCCGCTCCCCCCAAGACAGTACTCTCCATTAGGTGAGAACTAAGGTTTTTCGAGTCTGGCGCGCATCCAATTCTGCCCTTAGCATTAGATCAGAGGAAAAAATCGATGCGCTTGCTGGCGACCATTGCCGTGGCTGGAACTTTTCTGACCATTGCCAACCTACAGGCCCAGAGCCTGGCTGAACACGCAGCTGCCGCTGCTGGAGCTACCATTGGCACGGCTGCTGGAAAGCCGCTCAGCGGGGCGATTAACAAGATCTTCGACCAGACGGACGAGCAGCTCAAGACCACCAACCACGCCATCACGAAACCGTCCACGCGCACGCCGCCTCCAGCCGAAAAGCTGGCGCCGGGCGGGTCACCGGGCGCGGCCATTGGTCCGATTGGTGGAACAGGCGATCCTGGACCGCTCGGCTCCTCCGGCGGTGGTGGATCCGCTGCCGCTTCCACGAGCGCAGCCCCAGCCTCACGCAGGGCCGCCGTGCGCCACCTGAAGCCGGCCGCCAATTCCACCGCGGCGTTCGAGCCAACGCCCTCGCCGTTCACGACGCCCGTCGTAATAGAACCGCCGGCCCCGAAGCAACCAACCCTTCAAGAGGTCTCCGGTATTCAAGTCGGCGCCAGCGAGAAGGACGTGCTGGCCACTCTGGGCGTGCCCGCCTCTCACGTTAGCGTTCCTGACGACGATGGCCACCTGCGGGAAAGCCTCCAGTATTGGGCCAACGGCAGCCAGTTGGGAACTATCCGGCTCGACAACGGTGTCGTGAGCACCGTCGAGACCCGGCGTAATTAGCCGCGCCTCGTTACTCCCGTTTTTTCGGTTCGCAGTCCGGGCAGGTTGGCTAAACTGATTATGTGGCGCGTTCTCTCCTGCTGCTTTTGCTGATCGCCTTTCGCCCGGCCGGCGCCGCCACAGCCTCCGCCCTCGCCCTGCAGATCGAACAGCTGGCGCTCGATCCCGACCAATGTTATCGCGTCCTGGATCTCAGCTTCGCCAAAGAAGACCTGAAGGTCTACCTGACCTCGGGATACCTGACGTTTTCCCGCCCCATTGCCGGAGTGCGCCTCGGTGCCACTTTCGTGGCCGACTCCGATTCGGGTGACGCCGAAGTGCTGTTGCTGCCTCCCACGCGCAGCGAGCGCCAATCCTTGGCCGCGTTCACGAAATCGCCTAACCTGAACGAACATTTCAAGGCCGCCACGTTTCTGTTTACCGATGGGACCGGAGAAGATCTATTGTCTCAACTTCAGAACGGCGAGGGACGCAAGAAGAGCCCCGAGGCAGGCCAGCTGATCGCGTCCCAATATAGCGCCACGGTGCGCACGCTCTCGATCAGCATGGAGACCAGGATGGTGTATGACCTGCTTTCGGGCGATCGCACGGCGGGCGTTTTTTATATGGCCGTAGCCGGCAACCAGCTGGGTCCCTTTGAGATGGTTTACGATCCTACCAAGCAGGATCAGATTTCCGCGGGCCGGCTGGCGGTGCGCGACGATCGGAAATACTTTGACACCTGGACGGGCTTTCCAGCGCGCTCGGCCCGTAACGGCGCTCCGGCGCGCCCCAGCCGATTCTTACTCGATAATTTCCGGATCGACGCCAACATCGCGACCGACCTCAGTATGAAGGTGGCGACTCACGCGACGCTCCGGATCCAGGAACAGCCGGCTGTGGCGGTCCCAGTGAACCTGGCGCGAACCATGCGTATCACCGGCGCGAGCATCGACGGCCAACCGGTGGAGGTGTTCGACCGCGAGTCAGACACCTTGGGCATCGTCTCTTCCGGCGACGACCGGCAGGTCCTGCTGGTTTCTCAAACGGCGCTGGATCCCGCCCAGCCGCATGAAGTCGAACTGCATCACGAGGGAGCGGTAATTCAACGGGCCGGCGATGGAGTGTACTACGTCACCGCTCGGGGCACCTGGTATCCGCGCATCGGTGTCGATCTGGCCAGCTATGACCTCACGTTCCGATATCCGAAGAATCTCGCTCTGGTGGCCAGCGGCAGCCAGGTGGAGGATCGGATCGAAGGCGACTGGCGTATTACCCGTCGCAAGCCCGATTCCCCCATTCTGTTCGCCGGCTTCAATCTGGGAAACTTCCACTCCGTGGCGCTCGATCAGGGCGGCTACCACATCGAGGTATTTGCCAACCGGGAGCTGGAAAGCGCGCTCACGCCTCCCACCGTGGAACAAGTTCCGGTCGCTCCTACGCATCGCCGCAGACGCGCATTCACCGAGAACGATCCGACAGACGCTCCGGCTCTGGGGGCTCCTCAGACGCCGCCCGATCCTGGCGCGCGAGTCCAGCAGTTGACCAAAAGCGTGATCGACGCGTTGGAGTTCATGACCAGCACGCTTGGCCCCGCGCCTTTGCGAAACCTCGCGATCACGCCCATCCCGGGCCGGTTCGGACAGGGATTCCCCGGCCTCATTTATCTTTCGACGCTGGCCTATCTGAATCCCGAGCAGCGGCCCGCCGGCACACGCAACCAGCCGGAAGAAACTTTCTTTTCCGAACTCCTGGAGACGCACGAGATCGCCCATCAGTGGTGGGGCAACCTGGTAGTGCCCGCCGGCTATCGCGACGGTTGGATGATTGAGGCGCTGGCGAATTATTCGGCGCTGCTGCTGCTCGAAAAGAAGAAGGGCAGCAAGGCCATGGACGATGTGCTCGACCAGTACAAGCGCGATCTGGTCGCCAAGGATGACGATGGCCGCACCTTGGAATCCACCGGACCGGTTACTTGGGGTTATCGTCTCAGTTCGTCGCTCGCGCCCCGCGCCTGGCAGACCGTGACCTACGAGAAAGGAACCTGGATCGTTCACATGCTCCGGCGACGCATGGGCGACGAAAGCTTTTTCAGCTTTCTGCATGAGATCTGCAAGCGCTATCGCCTCGGTTCTATCAGCACCGAACAGTTTAGCGAGTTGGCTCAGCAATTCATGCCGCCGCAATCGCCGGATCGGTCGCTCAAAGCTTTCTTCGATAGTTGGGTCTACGGAACAGGCATTCCGGCCGTGAAGCTCGCCTACACTTTGCGCGGATCGAAACTGACAGGCGATGTCTTGCAGCGCGACGTGGACGACGATTTCTCCGCATTCGTGCCGGTGGAAGTGCAAAGCGGAAAGCAGAAGACGGTGTACTGGCTGCCCACGGGGAGCGATCCGGTGC
Organism: Bryobacterales bacterium; assembly: GCA_963732175.1. Taxonomy (GTDB): domain Bacteria; phylum Acidobacteriota; class Terriglobia; order Bryobacterales; family Bryobacteraceae; genus Palsa-89. The sequence goes on from CAVSYF010000014.1 coordinate 353,314, forward strand.
CGTTCTCCATCGAGCTCAAAGCGCCGCCCACCAAAGTCACGCTGCTTGCGTCGGACTGCTTGATCGTAACCCGATAACGTCGTACACTCCTGAAATCTGAATCATGCCCATTGCGTCCAAAAGGAAAGTAGAAGCCAAGAAAAGTGCGCCGCTCGTCGAAGAGGCGCCGCAGCCGCTGGTAGTGGAACAAGCTCCGGCGATCAAGGTCACGGCTTTGGTTTTTTCCTACGACAGTGCGCCCGCCTTGCGCCGCTGCCTGACCGCTCTGGAAGCTTCCAACGATCGCGCGCTAATCGAGATTCTGGTGGTCGACTGCGGCTCTCACGACGAAAGCCCGCAGCTCGATACCGAGTTTTCCAACATCACCATTCTGCGGCTACCCCGCTACTTTGGCCGTACCAAAGCTCTCAATATCGGCACTCGCACCGCCGCCGGCGAATATCTGTTCTTCCTCACGCCGCAAGTCGAAGTTCTTCCTACTACCATTCCCACGCTCGTGGCACAGCTCGAAGCGGACGCCAATGTGATGGCGGTCTGCCCGCTGTTGCTGGACACCGACGCCAAGCAAGCGCAACAGTTCTATCGGTTGCCGACGCCTTCGAGCGGCTTGGACTTGACGCCCGTCGCCATCAACAGCAGCGCCGAGACGATCCCGGTGGAATACGCCCCGTTCAACGCATTCCTGGTGCGCAAGTATTTTGTCAAAGGCATCAATTTCCTGGATGAACGCTACGGCGAGTCCTGGTCCGACGTGGAGCTGTGCTATCAGATCCGGCGGGCGTCGCGCAAGACGCTGGTATTGCCGCAGGCCACCGCGCTTTACACTGCCAACTCTCCCTACTCAGCCGGGTCGGAAACGATCCTGACGGCCGACCGGATTCACGGCGCGGCGGTCTATTTCAGCAAGCATTACGGCTTCGTGAGCGGACTTGCGTTTCGTATCAAGGAGATCTTGCGAGCGCTGTTCACGTTTCAACTGGGACTCTTCGCGGCGGTCGTTTCAGGCAGCAAGATTGACGGCTCGCAGAGCGATATTCTTTAAGCGCCGCACTTAGCTTGGCTGTGCGGCTCATAAGCGCAAAACGGATCCTCGGCTAACGGATTGCCCGTCGCGCCAAAGGCCCGGGCGCGAGAACCGCCGCAGATGGAATGATATTCGCAGTAGCCGCAGCGGCCTTCGAACTGGGACGGATCGTGCAGCTCCCGGAACACGGGCGAGTTGCGGTAGATGTCGGCCACCCGATCCCGACGAACGTTGCCGGCCACCAACGGCAAAAAGCCGGCCGGGCAGATATCGCCGGTGTTGGAGACGAACATGATCCCGTGTCCGTCGCGAATGCCGAAGCCGCGATAAGCGCCGGTTCGTTTGATTTCGTCGCCGGTCTTGCCCTCCGCGCGCATCTTGCTGAGAGCAAATCGGCGATAGGACGGGGCTTCGGTGGTGGCGACGGTAAAGGGCGCTACCAGCGAGGTTTCGTAGATCCAGTCCATCAATCCCTCGCCATCCTCCGGGCTGAGCGGCTGCAAGACTTTCCCCCGGCCAACGCTGATCAGAAAGAAGAGGCTCCAGCGGGTGACCGCAAACTTCTTCAGAAGTTCGTAGATGGCCGGTATGTCGTCGGCTGTTTCGGCCGACACCAGGGTGTTGACTTGAAGCGGCATCTTCAGTTCCTGCGCCCAGGCGAGAGCCTGCATGGTGCGGTCGAAGGTGCCGGGCACGCCACGAATAGCGTCGTGCCGTTCGGCGGTCGATCCGTCCAGGCTCAGGCCTAAACCCTCCACCCCGTGCTCCTGGAGGCGAACCAAGATTTCACGAGTGAGCTTCGGGGTCGCGGCCGGAGTAATGGAGAGACCAATGCCGAGCGCGCGCGCTTCATCGATCAGCTCGAATAGGTTTTGCCGGGCCAACGGGTCACCACCCGTCAAGATCAATTGGGGAAGCGGATCGCCAAAATCCTGAATTTGTCGCAAGAAAGCCACACTTTGCTCGAAACTGAGTTCGTCGGGGTGCGGGTTAGGAACCGCCTCAGCGCGGCAATGCCGGCAGGCTAAAGCACACGCCTGGGTCATCTCCCAGTAAATATTCAGGGGCGTCTGGGAATAGTCTCGAGGCTTATGATGAGCAGAAGCAATGTGTTGGAAGGGGCTTGCCGACATTTCACCGCGACTAAAGCAGTTCTTTCACCTTGCCCTGGAAACAAAGAACTTACGGCTCCAATACAGCTCAGAGGACACCGACGGATCAGGCTATTGCGCGTTTTCGCCCAGTGCTTTCGTGCCTTGGCTGTGAAATTGCCCACCAGTCTCGCGAATTCCAAAATAAGCCCTGGGAACCAGTAGAATCAGGAATTTGGCTTGAGATCAACGAGGCACCGCCAAAGACCCACCATGAACAATCTACCCACGACATTCCCCGCTTGGAAGTTTTTACCTGTCTGGCGATTAGTCGCCTGTCTTTCAGCCCGCTTTGCTCTTCGATCCAAAGGGCTGGTCCCCAGGGCTCTTTCTTAACCCAAAATTTGCTGGTATTATTGCCGTGGGAGCGTTACTGCTCGGCTTGGCGATCGGTTACCTATAATTGATCCGACAGTCAATTGTCTTGGGGTCCGACTCGGTTTAAGCGTTGGTGTGCAAGCTCCGGCGGCATTTGAGGCTGCCATGGAGAAGCCTAAAGACGCTCGGGGGGCTCCGCCCCTGTTGAGATCTGGGGTCAAGGACGGGGCCGGTTGCACGGGTTGGTTGCGCTCCCTGCTTCCCTCCCGAATTCAGCTTTCATGAACATTTTGTTTATCGGCGATATATTCGCCTCGCCCGGCCGGAGTCTAGTTGCACGGCATCTGCAGGAAATCATCTCGTCCGAGAAGATCCAGCTGGCGGTGGCGAACGCCGAGAATGCGGCCGGCGGCTTCGGGATTACGCCGCTGATCGCCGAGGAACTCTTCTCCACCGGAATGGACGTACTGACGTCCGGCAATCACGTTTGGGATAAGAAGGAGATCTTCGACTATCTTCCGCGCAATCCGCGGCTGCTGCGTCCGGCCAATTATCCGGCCGAACTGCCGGGATCCGGCCTGTATATTGCGAAAGCGCGCAATGGGGTGGAGGTCGCAATCATCGACCTGCAGGGCCGCACGCACATGCCGCCCACCGATTGTCCGTTTCGAAAGGCGGACCAGATTCTAGGGTCTCTCGATCCGCGCGTCCGCGTGCGTCTGGTGGATTTTCATGCCGAGCTCACCAGCGAGAAGATGGCCATGGGCTGGCACCTGGACGGACGCGTGTCAGCGATGCTGGGCACCCACACGCATATTCCGACCGCGGATGAGCGCATCCTGGCCGGTGGCACGGCCTATCAAACCGACGTTGGAATGACGGGGCCGTATGATTCCGTGATCGGCTCGGAGAAACACCTGGCGCTCCGGCGCTTTATGACCGGCATGCCGATTCGACTGGATAGCGCCAAGGGCGGCGTGGAGCTGCACGCGACCATTATTACGGTGGATCCGGAGACGGGACGAGCGCACGGAATCCGCCGTTATACGTGCAGTTAGTTAGCTAACGAACCCGAGCGCGCCCATCTGCTCGCCGTATTTGCGCAGAATCCGCAATTGAAAGGTATCGCGGTCGTGCACCAGAATATTGGCGTTGCGCATGACCGAGGATGCGGTGTCCTGCCAGCCTTCCTCGAGCAGCGGCATCATAGCACTGTCGACGATCAGCACATCGGCGTTTCTACAGCCGGCCCGGAGCGCGGAGGAGTTTCCTTCGAAAACCACCACCGCATGCCCGATATAGGTGAAGCCCATCAGCATGCCGATGAACGGGATGGAGCGGTTTACGTCGTTCACGCCTGGCTCGCCGTTCCCGGGAAACACTGTATAGGCGATGACCGCGATGGTTCTCTTCGCGTTGGAGGGAACCAGCCGCTGCAGAGCCTGCATGGCGTGCTTGAGCGCGGGCGTTTCCGCCATGGCGGGCATTACGAGATGTTCGCGGTTGGGACGAACAATGACCAGGGCGGTTCGTTTTCTGTCACCGGCAGCCGTTTTCCGGGCGCGGGTGAAGCTGTCCTCGACGTCCACGGTAAGGTCGACTTCAGGGATGGCCAGACCGTCCTCGGCGGTCGCGATTGCCGTAGCCGCAACCCGAGGCTGCGCCTGCTGCCCCGGCGCTGCTGCGGGCGTTCTGGGATGAGATACGCCTTCGGCATCGATGTAGTCGGAGAAGTCGGGACGGCTGGATAAGCTGACGCGCAGCTGATTCTGCACCACCAGGTTTAATACTTCAAGGGCGCGCGGCGGCGGCGTCTGACTGGCGGATTCCCGGTAATACCAGACCACGCTGTCGTCGCGTTTAGCGGCTTCGAGGGCCTCCTCTAGCTGGTCGAAACGGACGGCTTGACCATCCAACAAGACGACTCCCGAGGACAGTACACTGACCTTCAGTATCAAGTCTAAGGGTCGTCTGTTTTGTTACATGACTTTAGTAGGCCATTTCGGATCGCCACGGTTCCCAGCCTATTCCTTGGAGTTGAGGGGGAAACTCGGCCGGGTGCAGGATCTCTGCCAGGATCTGGAGCGATTCGACGATCCTTGGCCCGGGCCGGTTGAGGTACTGATTGCCGTCGGCCAGATAGACGGCACGGTTGCGAACCGCCCGCAGATCGTTCCATTCCGGGCGCTGGGTGAGCCAGTACATCTCCTGGCGGGTGCGGTCGAGATCGAAGCCGCAGGGCATCGTGATGATGACGTCCGGGTCGGAGGCAGCCAGTTCCTCCCAGCTCATCCAGGGGGAGTGGAGGCCGGCCTTTCCGAACAGGTTTTCGGCGCCGGCCAGATCGACCAGCTCGGGAACCCAGTTGCCGGCCGCCATGAGCGGTTCGTGCCATTCGATGCAGGCGACCCGGGGGCGGCGTTTGGCCGTGGCGGCTCGGCTCGCAATCTGCGTCATCCTCGATTGGAGCATCTGAATTAGATTCGCGCCTCGGGCAGGAACGCCGCAAGCGTCGGCCAGGCGCTGGATGTCAGTCCAAATGTCGGCTAGCGAGTTGGGCTCCAGCGCGACCAGAACCGGGCGGCTGGACACCGAACAGGCCAACGCTCGTTCGACATCGGCGAGACTGACGGCGCAGACCTGGCATTGCGTCTGTGTAACGATATGGGTCGGCTGGAGACGGTCCAGCACGTCCTCGAAAACTTTGTAGACCGACAGCGCGTTGGCCACGCGATCCTTGACGCGGCGGTCGATTTCGGCGCTGCTTCCGTCGGTGGAAAACGCCGGAGCGGTGCACACCGGCAGGCAGCGGATCTGGTCGGGATAATCGCACTCGTGGGATCGGCCGACCTGTTGCGGCGTCAGGCCGAGAGCATGCACCATCTCGGTGGCGCTGGCGATCAGCGAAACGATCCGCAGCATGCTGCTAATGTAACAACTGGTGTCGAGCCGGCGTGACGATATATTGTCGCGTGACGAAGATTTGCCGCTGGGAGAGCTGCAAATCAGAAAGACTCAAGGAGCTGGCCGGGAGGGTTTTTATAGTAGGGATCTTTAGAAGTTATTGGTTTGGAGAGACTAGGTACGAGGGTGATTCAGAGGTACGACCATGGCTCCTTGAGCTTTACATGATTTCATCGCTTACACAGAGAGCAAGCGCCCTGCCAAAATCGTAATGCTATGTGTTCCAAAGATCTAACGAATTTGAACCGGCGCAAAAATTACCGGATTGGCACAGGAGCAGTGCAATTCCGGTACGAACGAACGCGTAGGAGCGGAATGGAAGTCCGCCGGCGGACAGCATGTGACGAAAAAGTGATGGGGCGCACAGGTTTTGAGCGAGACTCGCATTAGTGCATGCGGCGAATTAAAATCCAAGTTTCCTACGATGGCACGGAGTATCACGGCTGGCAGGTACAGCCGGGTTTGCCGACCATTCAAGGGACGTTAGAGGGCGTGGTCGGCGAGATCGAAGGCCGGTTGGTGCAGGTGGCCGGATCGGGCCGGACTGATGCAGGCGTGCATGCGCTGGCGCAGGTGGCGGCGTTCACCATCGAGAATCCGATTCCGCTGGAGAATTTGCGGCGGGCGATGAACCGGCTGCTGCCTCGCGATATTCGAGTGCTGAGTGCCGACGAGGTGCCGCTCGACTTTCATCCGCGCTATGCGGCGCAAGCGAAGACGTACGAGTACCGGATTTTTCGCGGCGAGATTTGTTCGCCGTTCGAGCGGCGGTATGTTTATCATCATCCCTATCCGTTGGCCGTGGAGGAGATGACGCGGCTGGCGGCGATGCTTGAAGGCGAGCACGATTTTTCGGCGTTTGCTGCGTCCGATGAGCGCGATGCGGAGGGAGCGTCGAAAGTTCGGACGATTTTTTGTTCGCGCCTGGCGATGGAGGGCGAGCGGCTGGTTTATCGCGTCACCGGGAGCGGATTTTTGAAACACATGGTGCGGAATATCATTGGAGTGCTGTTGGAAGTGGGGAAGGGAAATGTGGACGAGGCCGGTTTGAGGGCGCGGTTGGAGCCGGGACGTGTCATTGCTGCGGGCCCGACGGCACCGGCGCGCGGGCTGTTCCTGATATCGGTGGAGTATTAGAGGGCCGCGGGCGGGAGTTGCTGTGGAAGTGCGAGCGCCTGCTCGAAAGCGTGCGCGATTTGAAGGACGCCCCAATCGTCGTGATGGCGTCCGACGATTTGCAGGCCAACCGGGAGGCCAGCGCGCGAAAATCCGCACGGCACCGAGATAGCGGGGTTGCCGGTGACCGAGATGTAGTAGCAGGACTTCATCCAGTCAATGTAGGTTTCCATTTTGACGCCTGCGATTTCGGTGGGGTGCGGCTGGTTGACGTCGAAGGGCAGCACCTGGACGGTGGGGAGCACGAAGAACTCGTAGCGCTCCATGAATTGGCGCACGCGGTGGTAAATCTCGGTGCGTTTCATCTCGGCGCGGCCGACTTCGGCGGCGGTGAGCTTTTCGCCTTGCTCGATTTCGTCGCGGATGTTGGCGTTGACTTGGTCGCGCTGGTTGGCGACGCCGTTGGCGAGTGCGCCTAAATAACGCTGCCAATATCGAAGCGTTTTGAAAACTTCGTCGGCGCCGGAGAGGTCGGGCTCGGCTTCGTCGACGATGCAGCCGAGCGATTCGAAGACGCGGCGCTGGGCGTTGACGGTCTGCTTTCACTTCGGGATCGAAGGGCAGGCCTTGGAAGTCCGTGCACCAGGCGATTTTTGTGCCGTGAAAATCGCGGTCGAGCGGCGCGGCGAAGCGGCTGCCGGGTTCGTCAATGGAGATGGGCGAACGCGCGTCGGGGCCGGCGATGGCGGAGAGGAAGAAGGCGAGATCGTCGACGGTGCGGGCGAGCGGGCCTTCGACGCCGAGCGTCGACCATCCGAGAGGCGCGGGCCAGACGGGGACGCGTCCGGGCGAGGGGCGGAAGCCGACAACATTGCAGAAGCTCGCTGGATTGCGGAGCGAACCACCGACGTCGGTGCCATCCGCGATGGGCAGCATACGGCACGCGAGCGCGACCGCCGCGCCACCGCTCGAGCCGCCGCAGGTTTTGGTGGTCTCGTAGGGGTTGAGCGTCGCGCCGAAGATGTCGTTGAAGGTTTGCGAGCCAGCGCCGAACTCGGGCACGTTGGTCTTGCCGAGGGCGATGGCGCCGGCGTTGTGGATGCGCTCGACGAGGAGGGCGTCGGCGGAGGGCACGAAATTTTCGAAGATGCGCGAGCCGAACGTGGTGCGGATTCCGCGGGTGAGCAGCAGGTCCTTGTGGGCGATGGGCAGGCCGTGCAGGGGGCCGGGGGCATGACCTTGGGTGACGCCGTGCGCGAGCGATTCGTCGAGTTCGCGGGCGCGATGGGTGGCGTGGTCGCGGGCGAGCGTGACGATGGCGTTGACCGTGGGGTTGACGCGGTCGATTTGGGCGAGGTGGGCGGCGAGGGTTTCGCGGGCCGAGAGGTCCTTGGCGCGGATGCGGCGGGCCATTTCGCGGGCTGGGAGGAGGCAGATGTCGGGGATCGCTTGTGGGCTAGACTTCATGAACGCGTTGCAACCCCGGCCAGCGGTCGAAGTCGGAATCAAAGCTCAGGATCGAGCGAACCGCTTGACGCTCCATGATAGCGATGTGAAGGGCGTCGCGAGCTGAGAGCGCCGCGGGGTTCTGCGTAATTTCGCTTGCGCGAAGCACGTCCGTCTTTTCGATCGAGAACACGTCGTCAACGATGTCGAGAGTGAGCCGCATGGCCGGCGCAATGGCCTCACGCCGATTGATGGCTGTGTAGCGGTGCAAAATCTCCTGCAAAACCTCTGCGTCGGTGACGAGGCGTTCGCCTTTTCCGATCAGCCGCTCGATGAGAATCTCCGCTTCAGTCTTCCTGGGGTGATCCGCGCCAATGAGGTACATCGGAATATTGGAGTCGATAAAGGTCACTTCAGATAGCCTTGCTCGATCTCGCTCAGCATCTGGTCGATGTCGGCTGTGGGAAATGAGTACTGGGTGGCCTTGCGAACGGCCTTTAGTTTTGCCTGCGGTTCGTGCACGGGCTGGCGCGAGCGTGCGTCCCGGAGGGTCTTGCGGACCCACTCGCCGACGGTCAGCTTTTCGCGGCGGGCGAAGCGCCGGATTTCTTCCATGTCGGAATCGGGAAGCAGGACTTGCAGCCGCTTGCTCACAAAGTGAGTATAGCATGATCATAGAGATAGTACGCAGGCTGCCGGTTCTTGAAATCACAGTTTGTGATTTCAAGCTTGATATCGCAAATTGCGATATCAAGATGGGTCGAGGGCCGGGTTGCTGCGCCGGTACGCTTGGCGGGTGGCGGGCCATTTCGCGGGCTGGGAAGAGGCAGATGTCGGGGGAGGATTTGGGGCGTCGTCATCAGCCTGTTAAGTTGTCGACGCCGTGTTCGTCAGAACAAATCCCTTGCCGTGGCAATGATGGCAATATTCGACGGCTTTTGGCTCATTGACAAACCGGAATGCGAGATGATCTGGGGTTAATCAAGAAACGCGACCAGTCTCTTCAGCGATGATGTACTTGTCGAAACGTCAATCGAGAGACAATCTCGGCCATGTGCCCATCCTTCATGTCCTGGCCGAAAATGATTTGGGCGACGGGAACCGGCTCTTCGAAGGACACAGCCATCTTCCAAGTCGTCAAGTTCACGAACGTAACACCACTCTTTTCATATTTCCAATCCCGATACTTGTAAAAGCAGGCGTCATCATCGGGGAATTCGGTGGCGGAGGCTCATATTCGACGATGCCGGGAACCGCGAGGATCTCCGTGGAAAAAAGTCGACTATTGCTGAAACTACGAGAATCATGTGTGGTGCCGACTGGAGTTACCTCACATCAGACTGGGTATCGCTGCCTCGGCACGAGGTCCCAAGCGACTCATTCGACCCATGACAGCGAGCAGTTCGCGGCGTTGCAAAGACGGCTGAATGAGCATGCCAAGGAACGCTGAAGTCACGGTGCTAAAGCGAATTCAAGTCTGTGAAATCACGTTTGTGCGGTCAAGTATTATATCGCAGGTGGGGATTCATCAAGTTCTACTGCGTCGCTGTGGTCGCGCCGCGCCTTCCTTCTTCGGCGGTGGCTCGGGCTTGGGCAGAGGCTTGCGAGGGAGCATCTCGTCGCGGGTGGCGGCGTTATACACGAACGACGCCATGATGGCCGAGGCCTGCATCAGATCGCCGGGCTGCAGGCGGTCGTACACGTCCATATTGGAGTGGTGGGTGCGGGTGTCGTATTCGATGGGGTCCTGGATGAACTGGAAGCCGGGCAGGCCGACGGCGTCGAAGGACGGGTGGTCGGTGCCGCCGGTGTTGCGGATGCTGGTGGTGGTCATGCCGAGGTCCTTGAAGGGCGGCATCCAGGCCTCGAAGATCGGCCGCACCATGTCGTTGCCTTGCAGGTAGATGCCGCGGATCTTGCCGGTGCCGTTGTCGATAGTTGAAGTATCCGGAGAGCTTGGCGTGCTCGGGCGCGAGCTTCATGGTCTCGCGGTCGGCGAAGTGCTCCTTGACGTAGGCGTTCGATCCGTAGAGGCCTTGCTCCTCGCCGCCCCAGAGCGCGAGGCGGACGGTGCGGTCCATTTTGAGGTCGAGCGATTTGAGGATGCGAGCCGCTTCCATGATCACGGCGCTGCCGGCGGCGTTGTCGGTGGCGCCGGTGCCGCCGTGCCAGGAGTCGAGGTGGGCGCCCAGCATGACGATCTCGTCCTTCTTGCGGCCGCCGGGGATTTCGGCGATCACGTTGAGGGAATCATGATTGCCTTCATAGATTTCGTTCTGAATGTTGAACTGAAGCTTGACCGGGATTTTGTGGTCGATCAGGCGGGCGATGCGGTTGTAATGCTCGGGGGTGAGGACGGCGGAGGCGATGGGAAGCGGGCGCTTGGGATCTTCCGATCCGCCGGCCATGGCGAACACAGTGCCGCCGTCGCCGCTGTAGGTGAGCGCGAGGACCGCGCCTTCATCCTTTAAGAAGACGGCCAGCTTGTCGCGGAAGGCTTGACGTTTCTCGCGCCGCTCGCGGGCTTCGTCGGGCGTGGGGCGTCCATTGGCGCCGGGAAGATTGCGGCCGGGATCGGGTGCGGTGAAGACGTCGGCCAGATCGTTGTCGGTGTAGCGGCGGCCGAGGAGCTTTGGTCTCGATGGCAAGCTGCTGTGGTTTCATGAGCATAACGACTTTGCCTTGCAGCTTACCTTTATATTTCTCAAAGTCCGCTTCAGCGTCGATGACGGCCAGGGTCGGCTCGGCGGTTACGGTTCCCTCGGTGCTTCCGGTCCAAGCCAGCGGGATCGCGATGAGCGGCTGATATTGCGGCTCGACCATGGCCAGCTCGAAGTGCTTGGAAGCCCAGCCGCGGCCGAATGGTCCCCATTTTTCTTGTTTGGCCGTCAGGCCGTACTCGCTGAGCCGCTGGACAGCCCAATCGGCGGCAGCTTGGAAGGCGGGCGAGCCGGTGAGGCGCGGGCCATGGACATCGGTGAGGAAAAACAGGTGATCCATGACTTTGGAGTTTTCGAAGGCTTCGGACTTGATGCGGTTGACGATCGCCAGGTCCACGTTCTCTTCTGCCCATAGGAGCAGGGGGACAGCGGCGAGCGCCACACAAAACAATGCAGGAATGGTTTTGCGCGCGGGCATATTTCATTATCATGGCGCATTCGAGGGAGAAACGGGTTACCGCGCCACGTTACAATCTGATTTGGCGTGAAGATTACCATCTCCAAGGAGAACTACCTCAAGGCCATCGCCGAGGCCGACGGGGAAGGCGAGCCGGTTATCGCGGCCACATTGGCGCGCTGGTTGAATGTCTCGGCTCCGGCGGTGACGATGGCCATCAAGCGGCTGAAACGCGACGGCTTGATCCGCGTCAGCCGGGAAGCGGGCAGATCTCGCTCACACCGGCCGGGCGCGACATCGCCAATCGGCTGCTCACGCGGCATTATCTGATCGAGCGCATGCTGACGGAAGTTTTCGGCATGGAATGGTATAAGGTCCATGATGAAGCCGAGCAACTGGAGCACGCGGTCTCCTCGGATTTCGAACGGCGGCTGCTGGAAAAGCTTGGCACGAACGAGGCTTGCCCGCATGGAAATCGCGTGGAGGCCGATACGCCGAAGGACCGGCGCAATCTGGGCTGGAAGCCGCTGGACGAGGCGCCATCCGACAGAGAGGTCACCGTGGTCAGCGTGTTTGAGCGCGATCGCCGCTTGCTGGAGTATCTGCACGGGCTGGGGATTCATCCCGGCGCGGCGGTCCGGATCCTGGGTTCGAACTACGATGACACGCTGACGCTCAAGATCGAAGACAAAGCCGTGCAACTGGGCGCGGGCGCGGCGGCCAAAGTTTGGGTGGAATTGGCGGCTAGCGGCGCGCCAACGCCGGAGCGCCCAGCTTCTGAAAATAGTCGATCGTTGCCTGAAGCCCTTCTTCCAGGCTGACCTTCGGTTCCCAGCCGAGCACGCGCTTTGGCTTTTGCGATATTGGGCTGCCGGCGCTTGGGATCGTCCTGCGGAAGCGGCTTGAACTCGAGCGGCGCGCTGGTTCCGGTGATGCGGCGAATACGTTCGGCGAATTCCAGGATGGTCAGTTCCTGCGGGTTGCCGAGATTCACCGGGATAGCGCTCCTCGGAAAACATCAGCCGGCACAAACCATCCACCAGGTCGCTCACGTAGCAGAAGCTGCGGGTTTGCGAGCCGTCGCCGAAGACCGTCAAGGTTCGCCGCGCAGCGCCTGATCGATAAACGCGGGCACCACGCGGCCGTCATTCAACTGCATGCGTCGGCCCGTAGGTGTTAAAGATCCGCGCGATATTGGTCCGAAGCCCGTGGACGCGATGATAGGCCATCGTCAGCGCTTCGGCGTAGCGTTTGCTTTCGTCGTAGCAGGAACGCACGCCCACCGGATTCACGTTGCCCCAGTAGGTCTCCACCTGCGGATGCACCAGCGGGTCGCCATAGCATTCCGAAGTGGACGTCACCAGGAACGCGCGCCTGATGCCGGCGGGCGAGCTCGAGCATATTCCGGGTTCCGATCGAGCCGACATCGAGCGTTTCGATGGGGTGGGCGAAGTAATGGACCGGGCTGGCGAGCGAAGCCAGATGGAGAACGCCATCCAGCTTGCCATCGACTTCCAGCGGACGGCACACGTCCCACTCGCGAAACTCGAACCGCGGGTTGCCTTGAAGATGCTCAATATTGCGAGCATCGCCGGTAATGAAATTGTCGATGGCAAGAACCTGATGGCCTTCGGCGATCAGCCGGTCACACAGATGGGAGCCGATGAATCCGGCGGCCCCGGACATTAGGAATCGCAAAGCGTACACCCCATTTTTTGGCGCACAACGGATCGCCACGGCCGCATTGATACTTCCGAGGTCGCCGTAGCGCCCTGCGCGCCCCAACTCATCTATCGTAGCCAATCCCTTATGGCTTTATGGATAGAAGAAATTCGTGCGCTACACTCGCACTAGATGATTCAGCTCTCCTGGCCGGAAAGCACTCTGTTTGCCGCGCTCGTGGTTGTTTCGGTCCGTCTCTTCTGGCTGCGCTTTGGGAAAGTTTGGCGGATCGTGCTCGGCTCGAAGAAAGATCCCGACTTCCGCATTCAGCCGGTGGCGCGCCGGATCCGGCGATTTCATCTGGGAAGTGATGCTGCAAGGCAAGGTGATCCGGCAGCGGCCTCTGCCCGGTCTGGCGCACGCCTTGGTCTTTTGGGGTTTTTGCGCGTTTGCGCTGGTGACGGTCAATGATTTCGCCGAAGCGGTGCGGCTCGGGTTCTTGTCGCGAGAGAGCGCTTTCGGCCGGTTCTATTTCTACTTCGCGGCGGTGTTCGCGATTGGCGTGGCGGTATCGATTGCCGGGTTGGCGTTCCGCCGCTTTGTGATTCGTCCCAAATGGCTGGGGCCGCTCTCGTATCAGTCGGGCGTGATCGCGTTGCTGATTTTCATCCTGATGGTCACTTATTTGGCGACGTTCCTGCCGGGGCAGGCCGACAGCAAGCCGCTGTGGTGGGCGCACGTGGCGACGATCCTCATCTTTCTGCCGCTGATTCCGCACACCAAGCACCTGCATTTGGTGTTGAGTCCGGTGACTGTTTTTCTGAAGCGGGACGGGTTCAGCAAAATTCCGCCGCTGGTGGGCGACGAGGATTTCGGGTTGGATACGGGCAAGGACATCACGCAGCTGGTTTCCTTGCAGGCCTATTCGTGCGTCGAGTGCGGGCGATGCAGCGAGCACTGCCCGGCCACCAATACCGGCAAGGTGCTGGACCCGAAGAAAATCGCCCTGGGCGTGCGGGGATATTTGAACGAGTTGGGTCCCGGGAGCGAAGAGCCGCTGATCGGAGCGCATCTTTCGCAGGAAGCGATTTTTCAGTGCACCACCTGCGGATCGTGCGAGTTTCAGTGCCCGGTGGGGATCCAGCATCTGCCCATTATCGTGGGATTGCGGCGCGGCGCGGTGAATACCGGCAAGTGGGAGGACGACTACGGCTCGAAACTGTTTTTGAATCTGGAGCGGAACGGCAACGCGCTCGGATTCTCGGCAAGCGAGCGGGACAAGTTCGTCCAGAAGCAGGAGCTGCCGATTTTTGACGGCACGCAGGAGTATTGCCTGTGGCTGGGATGCATGGGCGCCTATGATCCGCAGGGCCGCGAGATCGTCGCATCGCTGGCCGCGATTATGCGAAAGCTGAACGTCAGCTTTCGGCGTGTTGCGCAAGGAGCGATGCACGGGCGATCCGGCGCGCCGGTTAGGCAACGATCTGGCGTTCGGACAACTGGCTGAGAGCAATCTGGAGACCTTCCAGCAGAGCAAGGTGAAGAAGATTCTTTCGATCTGCCCGCATTGCGTGCGAACCATCAGCACGGACTGGAAGGAGTACGGCGAGGCGCCGGCGATCGAGCATCACAGCGAGTTTTTGGCGCGGCATATCGATCAGCTGCCGGCTCGGACGGCGACCGGTCCGACCATCGCCTATCACGATCCGTGCTATCTGGGCCGCTATCGGAATGTCTACGATGAGCCGCGAGACGTGGTGGCGCGCTGCGGGACGGTGGTCGATCCGCCGCGATCGCGGGAGCGGTCGTTTTGCTGCGGCGCGGGCGGAGGCCTGGCGTTTCTGGGGGAAGAGAAAGGCAAGCGCATTAGCGTCGAGCGCGCCGAGGAATTGGTGGCCACCGGAGCGAGCGTCATCGCCGCTGCCTGCCCGTTCTGCAACACCATGTTTCGCGACGCGCTGGCCAGCGTGTCGAATAAGCCGCCGAAACTTCTGGATATCGCGCAGATCGCCGCGGCCGGGCTCACGCCGCCGGAACCGGGCGCTTAAAGCGATACTCGCTTCGTTAAGTAAGAACGCCTGCGTTCGACAACGTGTTGAGAATGATCGCAGTCGGGTCAAACGTTGACGAGCTATTCGATTGAAAGCTGCTCAATAGCTGGCTGATGGATGAGCTGCCGCTGGTCGAGGTACCGCTGGTGGTCCCCGTGGAGCTGCTGTCGGAGGTGCTTGAACTGGAAGACGCAGCGTCGGAATGATGGTGCCCGTGTCCGTGATGATGGTGGCCTCCCGCGACAGCCTGCGCGAGATCCTGTACGTTCGGAAGCTGTCCACTTTGCGAGGCGCTCGTGAAGTCGGTCGCGAGCTGGTTCAATTGGGTAGCTGCATTGGTATTTCCATCCGTCTGAGCGGTTTGAGCGGCGCTCTGCAAGGCGTAGAGATCTGCTGCGTCACTTGCTGGTATTGGGATGGGTTGGATTGTTGCATTTGCTGCAGCGTGCTCAGCATCTGGGCGAAAGGCGACATGGTGTTGTTGTCCTGGAGGCCCAACAGAGAAGACGCATTGGTGCTACTGGCGCTGCTGGTGCTCGCCGAGTTGGCGTTACCCAACGCAGTTCCGATCAACGATTGGAGGTAGCTGTTGGATACAGGAGAAAGTGGGTTAATACTCATGCTGGCCTTATCGGCAGGTTAAGGACCGCGAGTAACTAATTGAAAGGGAACGGTCAGCGGACGATTCGCGATGCCAAATCGATAGCGGCTGACAATTTCTTGCCGCGCGGGTTGCGTCGCCGAAGACTAGCGGCCGGCAACCTTATTACTCTGAGGCGCCGGAAATCCCGAGCACGGGGCGCCGTTGGCGCAGAGTTTCATGGCAACCTGCGCGTAGGTCTCGGGCGACTGCTTGTACTTCTGAACGACCGCGAGCTCTTCGTCGTAGGTCATGATCCGGCCGTGCACCGGCAGGTCCTTGTCGAAGTGCAGATGCAGGCGGTCCAGGTTCGCAAAATAATTGTCAGTCCACAGAAAGCGGTACCAGTAGGCGTCAAACATATCGGACTGCGAAAGGAAACGATAGCGCGGCACCCACGCCACCAGCATCAAGCCGGAATGAATGTTGTCCCTGAGCTGGTAAAGATCGACCTCCATGGCGCTGTCCTTCAGCACGGCGCGCTCGCCCACGCCGCGGAACTTGAGCGGCATGGGATGCTGGGCGAGATCGTCGGGATGCAGCGTGGCGGGCCGCGCGGCCAGCTCGCGGAAAAACTTCTCGTTGTC
Source organism: Bryobacterales bacterium (assembly GCA_963732175.1). Lineage (GTDB taxonomy): Bacteria > Acidobacteriota > Terriglobia > Bryobacterales > Bryobacteraceae > Palsa-89. The sequence goes on from CAVSYF010000014.1 coordinate 369,390, forward strand.
CTTGTGCGAGATGATGGTCAGCCCTTCGGCGACCACGGTGCGCAGGCCGCCGGTGTGATCGAAATGATGGTGCGAGATGATGATCTCGGTGAGCGGCTTGGAAGGCACGGCGGCGCGGGCCGCGTCGAACAACGCGTGGGCTTGGGCGGCGCTCGCGGGAGCTTCGAACATAGTCAGGTGGTCCGCAGAATTCGTACATCGCGCTGGAGTGGTTGCCGGTGCTTTGTAGCCACCAGACGCCGTCGGCGACGTGCACGGGATTCACTTTGAAGGTCGGCGGAGGAGGCGGCGCGGCGGCTCGAACATCGGCGGGCGCGGCCAGATTTCCGGCATCGCCATCCACGGTGTTTTTGGAAACGTGAATGTCGGCGGTAGTGTAATTGCGGAAATCGATCTTGGTGAGATAGCGCCTCGGCAGCTTCAGGCCGCTGACGTTCTCATAGTCCAGGAAGAACGTTTCGTTGTGGATATCTCCGAGGTTGTCGCTGGAGCTCAGCCAGCGAACCGAAGCGGGTAAGTGGGTTGTCGGCATCGAGCGCTAAGCGTGAGCTCGTCGCCTTTCGCCGTGGTGACATCTACAGAGCTGGAGCTTGCCTTCCTTGCGAAGATGACCGAGCTTGGCGCCCGGATCGAGCGCCGCGCGGACGATCGCCACGGGATTCGTCGAGCATCTCGATGCGACGATCGCGAACAGCGGCTTGGTGCGCGCGCGAAGCCTTACCGGAGGCGTCCACATTGAACGCGATATCGCCATCCAGCACCAGGTTCTGGCGAACATCGTTGGCCATCGAGAAGGCGAACTGGGCCTGGCGGTGCTGCTGGATGCGCATGCGGCCGGTGGCGAGGTCGATGGTCTTTTTGTATTCGGTGACTTTCCAGTCGGGCAAGGGATCGTCCGGGTTGCGATTTTGTCCGACGTTGGGGTTGGTGCCTTCGCCTTCAATGACCAAGGTCTTCACGGAACGGACGCGATCCTGGCCGCCAAGGCGCGTCGGCAGCGCTCTTGATGGCGGTTGCCTCCGGCGTCTGGCCGCAGGCGGGTACCAGAAGTGCCGCCAAAATTATCCAGAGGTTCGATCGCATTGCGTTTCGGTGCATACGGACATTTTGACACCTCCGGGAAAATCATGAGAAATTACCTTAAGGACAGGAGGTGTCCTCCATGAAGAACATGGTGCTGACTTCGCTTGTGGCGGTTGCCAGTCTCGTGCTGATTTCGGTCCCGGTTTTCGCTCATCACGGTGACGCCGGCCGTTACGAGGACAACTTGACGATTCTGAAAGGGACCGTAGTGGAGCTGCAATTGATCAGCCCGCATTCGATCGTCGTTTTCGACGTGCCGGATGAGAGCGGCAAGACGGTGCGGTGGCAGGCCGAGATGGGGTCCAGGCAGGGCATGATCAAGGATTTCGGCTGGACCAAGGACACCCTGAAGCCCGGCGACAAGATCACGCTCACCGGGCGGCGCGTAAAGAGCGGCGCGCCGTACATGAACCTGACCGATCGAGCCAACATCGTCATGACCGACACCGGCAAGGAAGTGTTCCGCACACCCAATTACGGCACCAACGAGCGCAAGCATCCGGCAGCCGGCCTCGGCGACCAGCCCACCGGCAGCGCAACTCCGCCGCAGAACTGACCGGCATCCGATTCACTGGAGAGGCCTGATGAGAAGCAGCAAGCTTTCGTCTTTAGTGCTGGTGTGCGCGGCGGTTGCAAGCGCACAATCACATTCTGGAACCGCCGCCGCCGGAGTGAAGCAGGTGGCGTATCTGAAGGCGTCCAACCCGCACGCGAACGATCATTTCGGAAATGGCGGAACTTTGGAGGGACACGCCGTGGCGTTGAGCGGCGATGGCAGCACGCTGGCGGTGGGCGCTCCTTACGAATCGAGCGGCGCGAAAGGCGTCAACGGCGATCAGAACGACACCTCCGTCTATAGCGCCGGTGCGGTTTACATCTTCATCCGCAAGGGCGACGTCTGGAGCCAGCAGGCGTATATCAAAGCCTCCAATCCCGGCCAGAGCTATCGATTCGGACACGTGGTTTCTTTGAGCCAGGACGGCAACACGCTGGCGGTGTCGGCGCACTTCGAGGCGAGCGCCGCTAAAGGCATTAACGGCGACCAGACCGACAAGTCCATTCCGCAGGCCGGTGCGGTTTATGTGTTCACGCGGAAGGGCGCGGCCTGGACGCAACAGGCTTACGTGAAAGCGTCGAATACCGGCGAGGCGGCGCACGGAGATACGCCCAGCAAAGGCGACCAGTTCGGTTTTTCGATCGGCCTGAGCGCCGACGGCAACACGCTCGCGGTGGGCGCAATTTCTGAAGACAGCGGCGCGAAAGGCGTCAATGGCGATCAGAACGACAACTCGCAAATGTCGTCGGGCGCGGTGTACGTTTTTACGCGGGCAGGCACGACTTGGTCCCAGCAGGCCTATATCAAGGCTTCCAACACCGACGTCAACGATCTGTTTGGCTACTCGGTGGGCTTGAGCGCGGACGGCAATACGTTGGCGGCCAGTTCCTACGACGAAGACAGTTCCGCGCGCGAGATTAATGGGGTGATGGACAAGAAGCGGCGCGGGTCCGGCGCGATCTATGTGTTCACGCGCACCGGCACGAATTGGGCGCAGACGGCGTATCTGAAGGCGCACAATGCTGAGGCGGGAGATTCGCTCGGCTACGCGATTGCCATCAGCCAGGATGGCAACACCGTCGTGGGAGGCGCGGCCGATGAAGATTGCTACACGCCGGGCATCAATCCACCGGGCTGCGACAACGACGTGAAGCTGGATAGTTCCACCGGAGCGGTGTACGTTTTTGTTCGCAACGACGGCAAGTGGACCGAGCAGGCTTTCATCAAGTCGTCGCACCCGAATAAAGAAGATTGGTTCGGCTCGCGGCTCACTGTCAGCGGCGACGGCAACACGCTGGCCGTGGGAGCGCAGCTCGAAAACGGCGGGTCGAAGGGGATTAACGGCAATCAGGCGGACCTGTCGGCCGAGGATTCGGGATCCATCTATCTGTTCACTCGCACCGGGTCGACGTGGGTTCAGAAGGCCTATGTGAAGGCATCGAACGCCGAGGCCTACGACGAATTCGGCAGCGCCATGGCGTTGAGCAAGGACGGCAAGCTGATGGCGGTCGGCGCACGTAGCGAGGCCAGCGCCGCCAAGGGCGTGAACGGGAATATGAACGATAACTCCGCGCCGGGGGCGGGTGCGGTGTATATTTTCACCAATCAGTAGAACGAGGACCCTCCGGCAGGCGTGAGGCGTTCTCGTAGGAGATTTGCAATCTACTGATGCAATTTAAACTGGTCCCTTCGTAATCCTGTAAAAAATTGTGGGCCTCTCGCTTTTGTACTCGCCGACCCTGGCTGACGTTCCGTCCGGTTCGAAAGCTATGTACCCTCGTCTAGTTTCACCCGCCTCATTCGACATGTACGGATTGTCGTAGGAAATCTTGGCTTTGACTGTGAAGCGGCACAATCTACCGGCTAAGTCGCCCTCGAAGCGGAACGTTGTTTTTTGCTTAATCGGGTTGCTAGTAAGAGACGAGCCGGCCAACATTTGCCCAGATATCAGCCCGGCAAGTGATGTGTTCCCCCCACTGGATAGCTTTACCCCCTCACCATTTACCTCTTTACCACCCTGCAGCAAGGTGAGATCGCCAAAAGGAAAGGCCCATTCGCCACTGACCGGGACTTCTGGGCTACTGACCAGCGCCTCGCCTGCAACGGATAAAAACTCTCGGTGCTGGCGAGTCGATTCGATTATCTCTGTTCGTCTAGTCTCTTCACTAGTGATTTGCTCGTGTATGCTTGCCATCGCTTGGGGAATCAATCCTTCGGGGTCAGATGTATCCTTCGCGCCTTCTAGTAGAGCCAGCGCATCGTCTGCCAAGCCAGCATCAGCATAGCTCAGGCCCAGGTTTCTGAATGCTCTTGGCAACTTAAGATCGGCTGCCTGCTTGTATTTTCTGGCACCATGGATTGGAAGCTTATTTTCTTGATACGCATATCCGAGATTGTTCAGGGTCAGTGCGTCTGCTCGCTGTCCACAAATAAGCTCGTAATGATAGAGCGCTAAGCTAGGGTGCCGACCCTGGCAATCGTATGCCAGAGTGAACCGAAAATCTGCGTCGCCCGGATTAGTAACAAGTATCAGCTCACCGACCGCAAATGCAGGCTCCTCCTCGCTTAACTCCTTCAGGACAGAATACAACTCCTTCAAAGCGTTCACTCTCAACGTCGGCGACAGATCCTGTCGTGCCAATACTTGTTCAAGTTGGCTCCGGGCCTCCTCCAATCGTTTCGCGTTTCTTAGGCACTCGGCGCGTGTCACCAGATGGAGCACGCTGTTTTCTCCTGCAGCGATTTCTGAAGCTCGTTCATAAGCCTGCGCCGCGTTATCGTGCTGTTGAAATTCCCTATATACTGCAGCGATCATCAGGGTCGGTGTAGGATCTGTCGGGTTGTGGCTCTGCAGATCTGCGAGAGCTGCCAACGAATTCTCGCAACCGATCTTATATGTCCACGAATAGTACAAGCTCTTCCACTTCGTTACGTTTGAGGCATCAGTTGGGTCGATCTTAGCGAGTCCAGATGTAAATGCAGCTTCAGCAGCTCGGAAATCGCGCGCATCGATAGCTTCAGCCAACTGCACGACAGCTTTCGTTAGACTCGATCCCTCCTCTGGTGACGGTTCGGCGGGAACTACGGGTGCAGGGGCCTCATGCGGCTCCGCCGCTGATATTGCCGTCTGCGTGATGACTTCGACCCTGATGGAGCTCTCTTTCGCGATGAGGCCGTTCACCATCTCGTGTGCTCTCGCTAATGCTGCGTCTGGCCGTTCTGGGTCGTAGGGGATGTACTCAAGATCCCCCTGCAACCCGCCAATATCGACATCCGCCTCACGAAACAGGATCAGAGGCTTGCCTGCCCTGAGCGCGTAGCCAGACTCTTGAAGTACCCACGGTGGCGCGCTCCAGCCGCAAGGCTGTATACGGCCTAAACAAACCTGTATGCCATTCCTCATTCCGCGCACCGTTTCGTACAAAGGGTGGCGCCTAGTAAGAATGCCCACAAAGGCATCCGAAGTATCGATCAGGCTACGTACTTTTTGAGAAACGGACTCGACTTCTGCTTGTTCAGCCGTCGTCCGAACGAATCCGAGTTTCTTAAATCTGTCGAGAAATTGCTCGATTATTTCTGTCTTCTGGCGGTCCTCTCGCCGGAAGCTCTTCGCGACGAATGCGGTTAATGTTCTCATGGTGTATGTCTCGGGCTAGATTCAATTGTGCAAGATTCCATCACCGCGTGGCGTCCAAATAGTGGTGCACAGGCTTAGTGAAAAGGCTAGCCGGTTGTGTCAAGAAGTAGTTGCGGTCGAATCAATCACACCGAAGAAACGCATTCGGGCCACCATGCATGAACTTTCTTGCTGCCACCAGTGGTTTGTAAGTCTCAGCGTTGACCATAGCAAAAAAGGTATAATCAAACATCCAGATGGCATGGAGGGTGGAGACCCTGAATGCTTTTGAGCCGGGCGAAAGAGGTGCTGACATGACCAAAGTGAGCGAACTTCACCGGAAGTGGATGAAGAATCCCGCATACCGGAAGGCCCATCAGGCGCTGGAGCCGGAGTTCGAGCTCGCTGGCGCCCTAATCCGCGCGCGTGTGGGAGCTGGGTTGACGCAGGAGCAGCTCGCTCGACGCATGGAGACGAGTCAATCTGTCATCGCGCGATTGGAGAGCGGGCGGGTGCAGCCGTCGACGAAGACCCTGGAGCGTCTCGCCGCCGCGACGGGCACGCGCCTCAAAATCAAATTTGAACGAGTGCGCGCTTGAATCGTGCTAAGCGGCCCCGTTGAGCCGCGACAAAATTCCTGCTCGAGCTACATTCTTCCGAATCGAATCCGGCCAGGATTCGACTACTTCCAGGCGATACTTGAGGAACCGGACCTCTGAATCCGGCAGCGGAATATGGGAGGGGATGGACCGTTTGCCCGCCACGCTGGCCCGACTTCTTGCCAGCACTGCTGGTTTTGCTGCGGCTGGTCCATCCACCCACTTAGAATGCTCCAGTCCGTTACAAAGTGTGATAACCAAAGCGGACTAGAACGTACTGGAACTCCTGTCACCAGACCTTGCAGGGCTGCTCGCGAACCATGGGCTGCCCGATGCGGCACGAAAACGCACGCCCAAACTCGGGCATGTCCGACACCACGCCGTTGATCCGGTATTCATTGGGCGAGTGCGGGTTGGTAATGGCGCCCAGCCGCTTGCTTTCGGGACGTTCATCGCCGCAGGCCCACTGCGCCATTCCGATGAAAAAGCGCTGGTCGGGAGTGAAGCCATCGATAGGCGGCAGGTCCTGGGACTTGGTGACGTTCTTCCAGGCGAGATAGGCCAGGAATGTTCCGCCCAGATCGGCCACGTCCTCGCCGAGCGTCAGCTTCCCGTTGATCTTGATGTCATCGACGATGGTGTACTGCGAGTATTGGTCGGATACGCACTTGACGCGTTTCTCGAACTCGGCGGCATCGTTCTTGGTCCACCAGTCCTTCAAATTACCTTTGGCATCGAATTGCCGGCCTTCGTCGTCGAAGCCGTGCGTGAGTTCGTGGCCGATGGTTGCGCCGGTATTGCCGTAGTTGGGCGCGTCGTCCATCTTCGGATCAAATAAGGGCGGCTGCAGGACGCCGGCCGGGAAATTGATGTCGTCCATTTGCGGGTCGTAATAGGCGTTTACGGTCGGCGGAGTCATTTGCCACTCGGCGCGGTCGACAGGTTTCCCGATCTTTGCGAGCTGACGCCGGTTTTCAAATTCGATGGCGTGCTCGACGTTGCCGAAATAGTCGCCGCGCGCGATAACGATGGAGCTGTAGTCGCGCCATTTATCGGGGTAGCCAATTTTATTTACGATGGCGTGGAGTTTCTCCAGGGCGCGCTGCTTGGTGGCATCGCCCATCCACGGCAGTTGTTGGATCTCTCGCTGCATGGCCGCTTCCACTTCTTTGGTCATCACGAGCGCCCGCTGCTTGGTGTCCGGTCCGAAGGTTTTTTGCACAAATACCTGTCCCAGGGCTTCGCCGAGATCCTGATCCACGCGGCGCACACAGCGCTTCCAGCGGGGCGGCATCTCTTCCAGGCCGCGGAGATATTTATTGAAGAAATCGAAATTGGCGTTCACGAACGCCGAGGAAAGATAGGGCGCCTTGGCGTGAACCAGATGCCAGCGCAGATAGGCTCTCCAATCCTCGATGCTTCTGGTCTGAAGCTGTTTCTGAAGTTCCTTATAGAAGGCCGGCTCGGTGACGTTGATCACAGAGGTGTCGGGAGCTTTCAGCGCCAGGAAGTAAGGTTTCCATGCAAACGCCGGAGTGAGCGCCTCGAACTGGGCGCGGTTCATCTTGTGAAACAGCTTGTAGGGATCGCGCTTCTCCACCCGCGTGAGAGAAGCTTTGGCGAGCGCGGTTTCGATGTCCATCACCGTTCGGGCGTCTTTCTGCGCGGCATCGTGCGGCTCGCCGATGAGTTCGAACATCTTCGCGACATGCTCGACGTACTTCATGCGGGTCTCTTCCGATTTCGCGTCGGTTTTAACGTAGTAATCGCGATCCGGCAGACCCAATCCGCCTCCATTCGCGAAGGCGATCACGCGCGAGGAATCCGCAAAGTCCTGATTCGATCCAAAGCCGAACAGCAGCCCGTCGCCGACCAGCGCAAGATGCAAACGGGCCACCAGCGGCGCCAGGCCGCGGACCGATTGGAGCGCGGCAATCCTATCCAGTTCTGGTTTGAGCGGGGCATCGGCGGCCTTATCCACGGCCGCTTCGTCCATGCAGGCGTAATAATAATCGCCGATCTCGGTTTCCATCGGACTGCGCGTAGCGGCGGGCTTGGACGCTTCCTCGAGAATGCCCCACAGGAAGCGCTGATTCTCCTCCGCCAGCTTGCCGTAGACATCCCAGCGGGCTTGATCGGGTGGAATGGGATTTTTCTTATTCCAGGTGCCGCACGAATAGCGGAAAAAATCCGTGCAGGGATCGACCGAGCGGTCCATCGCGGAGACGTCCAGGCTGGGACTGTAAGGCAGCGAGATGAGCGGCGTTTCCTGGTTCGAAGCTTGGCCAAACAGCAGGCTCGCGCCGCACAGAAACACCACGGGTGCGATAAGGGGTCTCACTCTGTTATGGTAGACCAGCGCGTTACTGGATCGGGATGGTTGCGCCGGGCGAGGATTGGATGCCGCCGATTGTGACGCTTACTGGAACGTCGCCGGTCGCTGTTAGGGAAGAAGGAATTTGTAGGTTGATCTGGTAAAGTCCACTAATCGAGCCCGGGGAAAGCCCGGCATAGAGGACTTGTGATGGGGTAAGCGTCACGCCCCCGATGGTCACCGTGATGGGATTCGTCGTCAGCGGGGACGTCACCGTAGCCAGCTGCCCAGCCGCTACCAGCGGATTGGTATTGCCGAAGCCCGTGCCATAGAGCGTAATGACCGACGCCCGGTGTGGCTGGACTGGCTCCGACGTCCGGTACCACCGCGGGATTCGCCACAATATTCGAAGTGTTCGCGAACTCCGCGGCAATGCTGGTCGAGTTCGGAAATAAAAAGAATGCCGGCGCAAACGGTTGCAGTTGCGTGATGAATGTGGCGGGATCGCTGTCCAGTTCGTTCGACACGCCCGGATTTGCGATCACCTCCAGCATTACCGTTCCGGCACCGGTGAACTCCGGCATTTGCGCATTGATCAGGTCGTCTTGCACATATAGGATCGGTAACAGCGCGGGTTGCGATAAACCCGGGCCGGTCACCTGTACCGACACGCAGCTGAGTTCGGTTGGGAAACCGCCATTCACAAAGTCGCCTAGACCCGCGCCGCGCGTAACGCCCGAACTTTGAAAGTTCGTTCCAAAGATGCTTACGATCGCGTTGGAGGAAAACGGCGCCTGAAAAGATGCGCCATTGACAGCGGTCTGTACCGTGGGGAGTTTCGTGAGAGCGCAGGCACCCACGTTGGCGAGCGTTCCTACATACGTGTAAACGTGATCACCCGCAGGCGTGCCGTCGCCATTGCCGGCCACCATCGCCACGTACACGTGCAATTTGCCCACTTCCTGCTCGGGCGGCGTCCATTGAACGTCAAACTCCACGCCCGTGCTGCCAGGTTGCGCGCCGTTCTGCTCGGCAAATTGGCGGGCCGTCGTGCAGGGCGGAGCGGAGCCAAACATCGACCCGTCATCGCAGACCACCTGCACATACGAACTGGTAGTTGAGTTGGAACCAGGCGGCGAGAATGTTCCTGACGATAGCGTCTCATTGCTGACTTCGCGAATGGTGATCTGAAAACCATAGTTGACTGCTTGCGGGACTTGGGCAATGACGCGGATCATTTGCGAAATATACGGGTTGTAATCGGTCACGTCCACCATCAGGGCGGATGAATTCTGGATCGCGCCGCCGAAGCTGTTGTGGCAGGTGCTGCAGTTCTGACCGTTGTGGTCGGCTGGTGCGCCGGTATAGCCGATCGCGGGCATCTTGCTTTCGCCGAATAGAGCTGGCGCCGCGAGGAACAGCAACGACAAGAGTAGTCTTCGGGTCATGCTTTGGTGTGACTAACAGCCAGAACGAAATGTTACATTTCCATCACCCTACTTAGGGTTGGAAACGTGGTTTCCCGCACAGGACAAGGCCTTTTTGGCTGTAGTGCTTAGGGGCATTTCGTGGATTTTTCCGAGAGGTGCCCACCGGAATCCCTTAGGACGGCGTGCGATGAAACCCCGATGAACCGCAAAGAAATAGTTTGTGTTCACGATGGTGTGGCGGAATCGGGCCGTCTCGCCGGCGATGCGCACTTCCGACAGCTGCCCAACTTCAGGAAGCTCCCAAAAGCCAGCCAGACGGCGGCTGTCAGCGGGGCGCTGCCACAGCAATACCCTTCCGCGCTTTTCAATCAACACCAATTGCTTCTCGACCGCGGTCGGCTTCACGCGGCTGGTCTTCATCGGGAGCTCCGCTTGGATTCCGGCCAGTTGCGCACGACATTGCTGCGACAACGGGCAGCGGCCGCACTGCGGCTGTTTCGGCAGGCAGAGGGTAGCGCCCAACTCCATTAAGGCCTGGTTGAATTCTCCGGGCCGCTTTGGATCGAGGAACTGGGCGGCAAACTCGCGCAATCGGTTTCGGATGGCCATCGAATCGACATTTCCCGGCTCAGCGGTTAAACGGCTGGCTACGCGGATCACATTCCCGTCGACCACGGCATGCGGCCGATTGAAGGCGATGCTTGCGATCGCCGCCGCGGTGTATTCGCCTATGCCCGCCAATTGCCGTAGCGACGGATAATCATCCGGAAAAGCTCCCAGTTCAAGAATCTGCCGCGCGGCCCGCTGTAAATTTCGCGCGCGCGAGTAGTATCCCAAGCCTGCCCAGGCCGCTAACAACCCTTGCTCGGGCGCCTCGGCCAGCGCGGCCACATCGGGGAATCGCGCGAGAAACCGCTCGTAATAAGGAATCACCGCCGCGACTCGCGTCTGCTGCAGCATCACTTCGGATACCCAGATCCGGTAGGGATCGCGCGTGCGCCGCCAAGGTAAATCGCGCTGGTTGGCTCGATACCATGCGAGCAGACGGCGGCGAAAGGATTGCGCGTTTGGTCCAGTGAACGTTTCCATGAGTTATGATTCAGTCGTGAAGTTTTCCCGCTTTATTTGGCTGCTTGTCCTGGTCCTTATTCTAGGCGCGGCAGCCTACGCCTACCTTCCCCCGTTCCGCTACCTTACTCTCGTGGTGGCCGGCCGCAGTCCGGTCTGTCCGCTCGATCAAGCGGTGAAAGCCGCCGACAACGTCAACCGGCAGGTCGCCTACAAAGACCAGATTCTCAACGCGAGCAAGCTCCTCCAGCAGGACCCGCAAGGCTATGAGCTGTGGGACACTCCCCGGGGCCGCTACTGGATTCCCGCCGGAAGCCGATACGTGCTTCCTTTCAATCTAGCCGAACAGGAGCGGAAGATCTACGGCACTGGCCTCAATGGCCCGAAGGCCGGCGATATCGCGCTTGATTGCGGCGCCAATGTCGGTGTGACGGTGCGTGAAGAACTGGCAGCCGGGGCCGAGAAGGTCGTGGCCATTGAACCGGCGCCGGAGAATCTGGAATGCCTGCGCCGTAACTACGCGAGCGAAATCGCCTCCGGGCGCGTCATCGTGGTGGCCAAGGGGGTGTGGGACAAGGACGATTTTCTTACCTTGCGCGTCGATCCGAAGAATTCCGCGGCCGACAGCTTCGTGATGCGTCGTGAAGGAACCGTGAGCGTTGAGAAAGTACCTCTGACTACGATCGATGAACTGGTGTCGGATCTGAAATTGCCGCGCGTGGATTACATCAAATTCGACATTGAAGGCGCCGAGCCAAGAGCGCTGCAGGGCGCCAAGCAGACGCTGGCGAAATTCAAGCCGAGGCTTTCCATCGCTTCTTACCACAATCCGGATGATCCCAAGGTCATTCCCGAACTAGTCCGGTCCGCTCGTCCCGATTACCAGATGCAATGCGGGCCGTGCTCGGAGGCCAGTCATGCACTGCGCCCCGACGTCCTTTATTTCCGGTAGCGCGCCGTCTTTCGGTGTAACGCGTTCCTGAAGGGTATACTGGCAGCGGGAATTCCGTGAAAGGCCGCATCCTGCAACGCTTCCTTTGGAGCAGCTTTCTACTGCTGTTGGTATCGTTCGCGGCCCTGGACCTTTATGTAGCGCAGGCTGACCCGGCGTTATGGTATCCCGCGCTGGCGGTATCCGGCACTGCTTTGGCGCTGCTGGTTATACTGGCCTATTTCTTCTTGCACGCATTTTCCGACCGGACATCCCGACTGCGCAGATACGTGGAACGGCTTCTGGATCCGCAGATTTCCGAGGAGCCGCTGCCCACCGACGAGGGCGAGCTCGGGCGCCTGGCTCTGTCGCTGCAGCGCACCGCTCCCCGTATCCGCGAGTTGGTGGAGACTCTAAAACTGGAAAGCTCGCGGCGCGAAGCAATTCTGGCCAGCATGCTGGAAGGGGTGCTGGCCGTGGACCGGGATTTGCGAGTGACCTTCTGCAACAACTCGTTCGCCCGAACCGTGGGGGTACGCATCCCGGTTACCCAGGGGATGCCTTTGCTCGAACTGGTGCGGGATCCGGGGCTGCTCGAGATCATGACCAAGGTATTAGCAACCGGTCAGCGGGTGGAGCGCCGGCTCATCCTGCCGGCCGCCCGGGATCATGCGTTCGAGGTGCTCGCCGGGCCCCTGGCCGGTCCGGCCACGCGCGGCGCGCTCGCGATCCTGCACGACATCACCGAACTGGAACGCTTGGAACGTGTTCGCAAGGATTTCGTCGCTAATGTTTCCCACGAGCTGCGAACGCCTCTGGCCGCCATTCGCGGGTACGCCGAAACGCTGCTGGAAGGCGCATTGGAAGACCAGCAGCACAATCGCCGGTTCGTCGAGATCATTTTGGCCCAGGCGGACCGGCTTACCAACATCGCATCCGACCTGCTTACTCTGTCGGCGCTGGAGTCGAGCGGGCCGAACGCCCAGCCGCGAGCTATCTCGCTTCGGACCGCGCTCGAGTCTGCACTGCGCACCGTGGAATCGGCCGCCGAGATGCGCGCCGTGCGAATCATTTGTGGAACCCTGGAAGACTGCCAGGTTATCGGGCAAGAGCTGCGCCTCGAACAGGTCTTTGTAAATCTTCTGGATAACGCGGTCAAATTCAATCGCCCCAACGGGCAGGTTCAAGTAGAGACCCGGTTGCAAAACGGCGACGCTTGCGTAACAATCTCCGATACCGGGATCGGAATCCCCTCCGAGGATCTGCCAAGAATCTTCGAGCGCTTCTATCGCGTTGACAAAGCGCGGTCCCGAGCGATGGGCGGTACTGGATTAGGCCTTTCCATCGTGAGGCACGCGATCGAACAGATGGGCGGGAGCGTGCAAGTGGAGAGCGAATTAGGGCAGGGCACGCGGTTTACGCTGATCATCCCCACCGTGCACTAGAAGCCGACCTAGCTCTAGTAACACGATCTTAACCAAACCGTCATTTATCGCTCATGTGATGGAGCTATCCTCACAAAGCGGCGGCAGAGCATCGCCGGCCGTATCCAATAGCGGTATCAAAAAACTAATCCAAGACTAGGAATGGACACGATGAACTCAAAAAGACTAACAGCAGTCACTCTGCTGGTTGTCCTGGTGACCGGTTTATCAGGCGGCCTGCTGGCGCAGACCCCTGCGCAAACCGCGCCGACGCAAGCGACTAATGACGACGTCGCTGCGTTGAAAGCTCTGCTGGTTGAACAGCAGAAACAGATTGATCAATTAAAGTCGGCACTCGAGGACGAGCAGAAGGCGATCGAGCGCGTGAGCAACAGCGCTACCGCTTCGGCGCAACAACAGCCCGTCCAAACCAAATCAGATTTCACCCTGCCGCGCGACAAGGCGCTCGGTGAAGTAGCCAGCACGACGCCCTACATCCCGGCAGCAGCGGCAGTGCCCACGGCCGTAGCCTCACCCATCGCTGGGTCTGCTTCGCCGATCGCGGTGGCATCTCCCGCAGCCGCGCAACCGCCCGCCGGTGCGACGACCAATCCCTGCGAGGCGGTTCCCGATGGACCGGCTCCGGCCTTCATCCGTATCGGAAGCACCTGCCTGGTCCCGATCGGGTTCATGGACGACACGTTCGTGTGGCGAGACAAAAACGCGGGCTCGGGTATCGGCAGCAATTTCGGCAGCGTTCCCTACAACAACACGGTCGCAGGCAGGACTTCTGAAGACCGCTTCAGCATTCAGAACTCCCGTATTGGTTTCCGTTTTGATGGTGACTGGAAGGGAACTCATTTCATCGGCTATAACGAGTGGGACTTCTTGGGAACCAGTGGCGCGACCAACATTACGGTTACTAACGGCGCTGTCGTTCCCCGCATCCGCCTCTATTGGGTGGACGTGCGGAAGGGCAAGATCGAATTTCTCGCAGGCCAAAGCTGGAGCATGATGACCCCGAACCGCAGGGGCATCTCCCCGTTCCCGGGCGATATCTTCTACTCGCAAGTCATGGACGTGAACTACATGGCGGGCTTGACTTGGACACGCCAACCGGGTTTGCGCATCCTGTTCCATCCGAACAACGCAGTGACGTGGGGATTTTCGGCGGAAAACCCCGATCAGTATATTGGTGGTTACGGAGGCGCTGGAGCGCCCGTCCTGCCGGCAGCGTTCACCGGCCTTTCCGGCTCGCAGTTGGATCAGGGCAATCTCGTTTTTGCCGCGCCTCAGCTCACTCCGGACTTCATCAGCAAAATCGCGTTTGATCCGACTGCGCGCTTCCATGCGGAAGTTGGCGGCGTCTTGGACACGTTCAAGATCATCAACCCCAACAGCCCGGGGCTGGCGCTAGGCCAAACTTCCACTAAGACTGGCGGAGGCGTCCTGGCGGGGATAAACGGCGAAATTTTCCCGGGCTTGCGCCTCATCACGACCAATTATTGGAGCGATGGCGGCGGCCGGTATCTGTTCGGACAGGCTCCGGATCTGGCCGTCACCGCGGCTGGAACATTGAGTTTACTGCACGCGGGCGGCACCGTGGACGGCTTCGAAGCTACCATCAAGAACACGTTGTTGTTTGCCTATTACGGCGGCATTTATATCGGCCGCGACGTGATCATCGATGCCAATGGAAGCAAGGTTGGCTACGGCTACAGTGGTTCCGCTAACAGCCAAAACCGCGCCATCCAGGAAATCACCATGGGTTTCAACCAGACCATGTGGCGGAACCCGCGCTACGGCGCGATCAACCTGATCGGCCAATATGAATATCTGATGAGAATGCCATGGTATGTGGCTATCGGTGCGCCGGACAAAACGCACGACAATACAATTTACTTTGACGTTCGCTATACGCTGCCCGGTGGCATGCCGAACTTCTAAAGTTGCGCGTCTAAACAGAAGGGCGGAGTTCTATTCCGCCCTCAACGAATCAAGGGGGATTCGATTATGACAAAACGGTTTCTTTGGATAACGTTGTTAGCGGCTGCGGGGTCGATGGGGGCCTCCGCTGCGGACACGATCAATGCCGCGGGCGCCACGTTCCCGGCGCCGATCTATCAGAAATGGTTCGAGGAGTTTCACAAGGCGCATCCCGACGTTCAGATCAACTATCAGTCGATCGGCTCGGGCGGCGGAATCCGCCAGCTCACCGAAGGCACGGTCGATTTCGGCGCTTCCGACATGCCCATGACCGACCAGCAACTCAAGGGCGTCACGAAGTATCACGTTCTGCATTTCCCGACCGTGCTGGGCGGCCTGGTCCCAACGTACAATGTCTCGGGTGTATCGATGGATCTGAAGTTCAGCGGCGACACTTTGGCGGGCATTTATCTGGGAAAAATCACGAAGTGGAATGATCCGGCGCTCGTGAAAGACAATCCCGGCGTGAAGCTGCCGAGCGACGACATCACGGTAGTGCACCGTTCCGACGGCAGCGGAACGACCTTCGTCTGGACCGACTATCTTTCCAAGGTCAGTCCTGCATGGAAGATGAAAGTCGGCGCCAACACCTCGGTGAATTGGCCGGTCGGCTTGGGCGGCAAGGGCAACGAGGGTGTGGCGGGACTGGTGAAGCAGACGCCCGGCTCGATCGGCTACGTGGAATTGATCTACGCCGTCCAAAACAAAATGAGTTACGGCGTGGTGAAGAATGCGGCGGGCGAATATCATAAAGGCGGACTTCAAGACTGTCACCGCCGCCGCCGCCGGCGCAGCCAAGGAAATGCCGGCCGACTTTCGCGTCTCGATCACGAACGCTCCCGGCAAGGACGCCTATCCCATTTCTAGCTTCACCTGGATGTTGCTTCCCGATAAGATCGATAATGCGCAAAAGAAGGCCGTTCTCACCGAATTCTTGAAATGGATGCTGACCACCGGCCAGCAGGACTGCGCGAGCTTGAGCTATGCTCCGCTTCCGAAGCCGGTGGTTGCCAAGGAAGAAAAGCAGATCGCTTTGATAAAGTAGAAATTTCTAATGTCAAGCACCGTGCTCTCCGCTCCAGCCCAACCGCGCGAGCGGAGAATCTCTAAATTATGGCCGAGACGGTGATCAGATCGCGCATCTGGTCACCATGCTCTTTGCGGCCAGCGTGTTCGTGGTCACCGTCTATCTGGTGTACGAACTCTGGATCCATTCCGCCCCCTCGCGCGCCAAGTTCGGTTTCAGCTTTCTGTGGCGTACAACTTGGGATCCGGTGGCCAACGATTTCGGCGCGCTGCCATTCATCTACGGCACCGTGCTCACGTCCTTTGTCGCATTGCTGATCTCGGTTCCCCTGGGGGTGGGCGCGGCCATCTTTCTCGCCGAGCTCGCGCCTCCCAGGCTTTCCAACGCTTGCACGTTCCTGGTCGAGTTGCTGGCGGCGGTTCCGAGCGTCATCCTGGGCCTGTTGGCCATATTCACGCTGGTCCCTCTGATGCGCCAATACATCGAGCCGTTTCTAAAGAAGTCGCTCGGCACCTTGCCATTGTTCCAAGGACCGGCCTACGGAGTCGGCTATCTCACCGCCAGCGCGATCCTGGCCATCATGACGTTTCCCTTTATCATTTCGATATCTCGGGAGGCGTTGCTCGCGGTGCCTCGAGAGCAGCGGGAAGCCGCCCTGGCCCTGGGCGCCACCAAATGGGAGTCCACTTGGAAGGTGGTTGTGCCCTATGCCCGGCTGGGAATTATCGGATCGATTTTTCTGGCGCTCGCCCGGGCGCTCGGTGAAACTATGGCGGTCACCATGGTGATCGGCAACGACACCAGTATCCACACTTCACTCCTGGCGCCCGGTTACACCATCGCGGCCGTGATCGCCAACGAGTTCACCGAAGCCACCGGCGATGTCTATCTCAGCGCTCTGATCGAACTCGGACTGGTTTTGTTCGCTGTGACCATGGTTCTGAATGCCGCCGCGCAGCTGCTGATCATCGCTACCACCAGAAAAGGTTCAAGGTAATGGATCGTACCGCTCGTCGCAACGTTCTGAACAACACCATGCTCACGCTCACGGGCGTGTGCACCATCATCACTTCGTCCGTGCTGTTTCTGATCCTGGGTTTTCTAGTCATTAATGGCTGGCGGTCGCTGAATTGGGACTTTTTCACCAAGCTTCCATTGTCCGCGGGTGAGATGGGCGGTGGCATGGCGAATGCTATCGTCGGAAGCGCTGTTTTGATTTTGATCTCGGCCGTCATCGGCATCCCGGCAGGTTTTCTGGGTGGGATTTATCTGGCGGAATTCGGCGGACCGGCTTTCTCCATGATGATCCGCTACACCGCAGACCTGCTCAACGGCGTCCCTTCGGTCGTCATCGGCATCTTCGCCTGGACCATCATCGTGGTGAAGACCCACCATTTTTCGGCCTGGGCCGGCGGCTTCGCCCTCAGCATGATGATGGTCCCGATCGGCCTGCGGGCCACCGAACAGTTCCTGCGGGGCGTGCCCGATTCGCTGCGGGAAGGATCGCTCGCTCTGGGCGCGAGCAAGACCCGCACCATTATGACGGTAATCGTTCCCGCCGCCAGGCAAGGCATCCTTACCGGGATGATCCTGGGCGTGGCGCGCATCGCCGGCGAGACCGCTCCGCTGCTCTTTACCAGCTTCAACAATCAGTTCTGGGCGACCAAATTGAGCGAGCCCACCGCGTCGCTCCCCGTCATGATTTACACGCACGCCATATCGCCTTATGACGATTGGCACCGCCAGGCTTGGGCCGCCGGCCTGGTGCTGCTGGTCCTCGTGTTAGTAGCCAACATCGCCTGCCGCTGGGTTCTGTCCCACGGCGTTGCCACGCAAAGAGGATAAGCTTGTGTATGGGAGCCATGCCAGAATCCGTCAAAATAAGTGAACCAATGACGCCTACGCCGACGCCGCCACCCGCCGAACCGGAAACAGGATCAGCGAAGACCAAGCTGAAGGCGACGAACCTGAATTTCTTTTACGGCGAATTTCAAGCTCTGCATGATATCAATGTCGAGATCCCCGAGAAGCGGATTACCGCGCTGATCGGGCCCTCGGGTTGCGGCAAGTCGACCTTCCTGCGAACGCTGAATCGCATCAACGAAACGGTCAAGAACGCCCACTACGAAGGTCAGGTGCTGCTGGATGACCAGAGCGTTCTGGAATTGGACGTCACCAAGCTGCGCCGCCGCGTCGGCATGGTCTTTCAACGCCCCAACCCTTTCCCCAAATCGATTTTCGACAACATCGCGTATGGGGTCAAGGTGAATGGTTTGGCTGGAAAACGGCCCATGCCGGAAATCGTCGAGCACAGCTTGAAACGCGCTGCGCTTTGGGACGAAGTGAAGGACAAATTGCATCAATCCGCCTACGGGCTGTCGGGGGGCCAGCAGCAGCGCCTCTGCATTGCCCGGGCGCTGGCCGTCGATCCCGAGATTCTTCTGTTAGACGAGCCTTGCTCGGCTCTCGACCCCATCGCCACCTCCAAGATCGAGGACCTCATGTTCGCGCTGAAGGACCAGTGCACGCAGGTCATCGTGACGCATAACATGCAACAGGCCGCCCGCGTAGCGGAATTCACCGGCTTCTTCCTGCTGGGAAGGTTAGTGGAGTTCAACAAGACGGAAATCATCTTTAAGCGGCCGGCGAAAAGGGAGACCGAAGATTACATCACCGGACGATTCGGCTAATGGGGAGTTGATTGAGGAGCTACCAGTGATCCACTTTAGAGAAGAACTGGACGAGTTGCAGAACCGCTTGCTGGAAATGGCGGGACTGGTGGAATCGGCCATACATCAGAGCGTCGCTTCGCTCGTCCAGCGTGACGAGCAGGCCGCCAAAGAGGTTCTTTGGAAAGAAGCTCAGATCAATCAGAAGGATATCGAAATCGACGAGTTCGCCACGCGTTTGCTGGCGTTGTACCAGCCCATGGCGCGCGACATGCGATTTCTTACCGCCGTCATCAAGATGAATGGCGATCTGGAGCGCATGGGCGACCTGGCCGTGAATATTACCGAGCGCGCGCTCTCGCTCATGCGGGAACCGCCCGTGAAGCCCTTGATCGACATCCCGAAAATGGCCAGCCTGGCCGAGGATATGGTCCGCAAAAGCCTGGATGCGATGGTCAAGCGCGACGAGGCGCTGGCCCGCAGCGTGCTCACTTCAGACGACGAGGTGGACCGGCTGCGCGACGCCGTCTACAAGGAGCTGGTGACCTTCATGCAAGAACAGACCACCACCATTCCCCGGGCCGTCGACCTGATGTTTATCGCTCACAATCTGGAGCGCATTGCCGATCACGCCACCAACATCGCGGAAGACGTCCTGTTCCTGATTAAGGGCATCGACGTGCGGCATCATGCCGAAGTTCGCGAGCAGCAGATTCTAAGATAAACCTGCGCGGTTACGCTTTGAACCGGGGGAATAGGCGCTCGGCGTTCGTCCGTCCCAGCGCCCGCAGCAGTTCTGGCGAAAGCCCGGCGGCGTCGAGCTCGCGCAGCGTGCTCTCCATCGGCTCAGCGGGATAATCGGTGCCGAATAGAATGCGATCGGTTTGCGCGAACTTGAGCAGCGCTGCCAGCGAGACCGGATAAGTCGCATGCGCGCATTCGTAATACAGCCGCTTTAACTCGTACATGACGCCGTTCGGGATGTTGGCGTTCTTGCCTAAGCGCGGGGCGTCGCGATGATCACGGCTCTCGTCGCCCGGCACGCGGTCCTTGATGCGTCCCGACAACACCGGCACGGCCGCTCCAGAGTGGTTCACAATGAGCCGCATATCGGGGCACTTTGAGAGCACGCCGTTGTACAGCAGACTGGTGACCGCGCGCGTGGTGTCGAAGTCGAACTCCACCACGTAATCCTGCACGCCCTTTACCAGACCGCGGCAGCATTTCGGCACGAAGGGATGAATGAACACCACCGCTTTGCGGCGGTTGATTTCCTGGAACACCGGGAAGTAAGCAGGGTCCCCGGGCCATTTATCGCCAACGTTGCTCAGGATTCCGATGCCGTCGGCGTTCAACTTGTCAAACGCGAATTCCATCTCCCGTAGCGCGGCGTCGGTGTCGGGAATCGGAAGGATCGCCATGAATCCGAAACGCTTGGGATGAGTATCCACCAGCTTGGCCGCATATTCGTTCGATTTTCGCGCCAGCGTGCGGGCGTTCTCGGAACCGTCGTAGACCTCGTCGCCATAGCCGGCCGTGGAGAGGATCGCGGTAGCGATCCCATGCTTGTCCATCTGCGCGAGCGACGCCTCCGGCTGCCCCTTGGTCGCGCCGGTTCCGTAAGCTCCGTTCTTCATGAACGAATACTGATGATGCACGTCGATGCGTCCGGGATTGTTCCCCTGCGCGATTAGACTGGTAGCCGGCAAAAGCGCGCCCGCTCCGGCGGCGGCGATGGCCTTTAACAGATCGCGGCGAGACGTGGCGCCGGCATCATTGCGATTGATCATGACAGGTTCTCCTTAGAGCCTCCGGTCAGTATACACCCGCGGAATGCCGGTCGATTGCAATGGAACTTTGGGGTTTAGTTGGCCTGCTGGCGGCCAATCTGAGCGTCTGTTTCCAACTCGCGCCGGATCTCATCGGCCACCTGGCGCGCCTGCTCCACCGCTCCGATTTCGAAGCTGATGGCGCCCACGCGAGGATGCCCGCCTCCGCCGTAGCGCTCGCAAATGGTCGCCAGATTATGCTCGCGGTATCTCCGGCGCCCAGGGGTTCGACCCCACCGAAACCTTGGTGCGAAAACTCGAGGTGCTCACCGATACCGTGTAAGTGGAGTCGGGAAACAGATAGTAGGGAATGAATTTGTTGTAGCCTTCCAGTTCCGTCGCCAATCAGATCGAAGAAAATGACGCCATTCTCGGTTCGGGCGTGCCGCCGGATAATGTCGATGGAGCGAATATGCCGTTCGTACAAAGGACCGTACAGCTGCTGGATCTCGGGTTGCTGAACAATCTCGCTCAGAGGCACTGCCGCATCCAGCGGATGATCTTGTGGATGATCTCCGAACCTTTGGCGCTTTCGATCACCAGCGTCAACTGCGTGGCCGGCGCCCGGAGTTCCACCGCCTCCTGCGCGTTCGCGTAGCGCGCGCCATCGATGATATCGGCCCACTTCACCAGGTCGGCAAGATCGGCGCCTCATATCCGAACTTCTCGCGCGTGACGTCGCGCAATAAACATGGTGCAGGAGCTAAAAGACGGGTCATAGAACTTCTGCCCGCTGCGATCGTGCTGAAAGTGGTCGGCGTCTTCGGGACTCAAGAACGCGCTCTGATGATGATCGAACCACCAGGTTAAGCCGCGGGTTCGGGCGAATACTTGAAATCCACGATCGCGTTGACGTCGCCGTCGAACAGACGGTCTTCAAAAAGCTGGGAGGCCTTGTGAGCCAGGCCGGTAAAGTCGAACTCGCGCCTCAGGCGCGTACTTGGCCTCAAAGAACCGGCTGAAAAACGCAGCCGATGCGGCTCCGTCGAAACAGTGATCGTGATACAGGATTCTCACCCGCATGCGATTAGCGTCAATAAGTGTTGGAAAACCATCCAGCTTGCAACAAATGAGGGCGCAAAAGCAAGTGGGTGGAATTGCCAGGTGAGTCCGGGCGTGGTTTTTGAAATCCACTTATAAGAATACCATCGGCCGTCCAGCGCCGACTTACCGGAATCAGGCAGCGCGGCCGCGATTTCACTCCAGGTTGTATTCGTTTCTCAGCGCTTCCAGATTCTTGCGCGCGAGCGATTGAAATGGCCCGTCCATGGCGGCGCAGAGTTTGCTGAATTTCACCGCTTCGGCGGCGGACTCCTTGTCGTCCAACTGGCCCGCCAGGGCGTAATTGTCATAGCCCAAGTAGAAATAAGCCGCGGCAATCAGGCGCGAGTCCCCTCTGACATAGGGGAGGGCGGTCCGCAGATAGCGATCCGACAGCCCGTAGCGCGCCTGTTTGCCGTAAACTACTCCGGCCAGCCAGTTCGCCAAGCCGGTTAGCTTCGCCTTCTTTTTCTCCCAGTCTTCCGAGGCCATTTGATCGGGCTTCGGCTTGGTCTGCATCAGATCGAGCATGTGCAGCGCGTAACTCAAGACCTTCGGCAATTCTTTGTCATGGCTCATGTAAAAATCCGCCACTGTGATCAGGAAGTCTTCGTTGTCGGGATCGCTCAGCAGGCCCTGCTCGGCTATTGCGAAGGCCTTCTCCGGCTCCAGCGACGCCAGGTCGACGACCACCGGCTTTTCCGTAATGACCAGATACTGACTTTGCGGATTGCGCTGCTCGAGCGCCTGCGTCAGTTCCACGCGTTTCTGATCGTCGGTTTGCGCTTTCGCCAATGCGGCGAGCGTGTACTCGGAATATGCCAGAACGTCGTGAGCGAACAGCACCTGCTTGGTCCAATCCGGCTATTTCATCCGGATCGGCCGGCTTGGCCGACTGCGCAACCCGCGACGCGATGTCCCACGCCAGCGCCGCGTACTTTTCCATCAGCGCAGTGTCGTTCTTTGTTTCCGCCGCGCGCAGAGCATCGTGGGCTGAATCAAGATCGTTGGGATCGACCGCCAACAATCCTTCCGCGGTCGCGATTACCTTATCGTTATCCTTGGCGTCCTTGTAGATTGGCAGCAGTTGCTCGTACACCCAGGCGATGGAGCTGGCTTTGGGAAAGTCCGCCACGAACTTCTCCAATAAAGCTTGCTTGCGGGGCAGGGTAGGCTCCTGCTGGATTCTCTGAATCAGAATTCCATCCGGGCTTTCCGGATCGATAGCAGGCTTGTGGCGATCGGCCTTCAGCGCTCCACCCGCTACGAGCAATAGCGCCAGCAACGGAACGCAGACTCTCATCCCATCCTCCTCGGTTGAGGGGCCATTTATCAGGAATTCGGACCACCGAGGAGCGAACTTTACGATCATTCTTAGAACTTTGGTACCGCCGAACTGCGTACCCATAGCCAGTAGCGATAGAGTGGAGATTGAAACCTGCAACGCGCTTCTGGGTCGCGATCTATAGCTTCACGGCCTTCATCCTGTGCGTGGCCGTGGGAGTTTTCGCGTGGCTGGCGTCGGAATCACGCAAGGAAGCGGGGGCCGGCGGAACGGCCAATGCGCGACCCGTGCTTACCGGGCATGTTTCAGAAGAACGTTACGAATTGCTGGCGCGCTTTGTGCCGCCGTCCTACCAGCCCAGCCCCGGCACTGCGGAACCTCGCGAATTTCCGCAAGCTATCCAGCTTTATCTGAAGGGCGACGATGCCGGCGCGATTCGCGGGTTTCGTGCCGTAGTGCAAGTGCATCCGGATGCCGTCGAAGCGCGATTTTATCTCGGCATCTGCCTGCTGCTCACGAATGATCGCGCCGCCGGGAGGGAACAGCTCCTGAGCGTGATTGACGCCGGCAGCACGCCTTATTTGGAACGTGCCCGTTTTTATTTGGCGAAGGCATTGATCGGCCAACGCGATATTGCGGGCGCAAGCCAGCTACTGAAGAGCGTCATCGCAATGCACGGCGAAATGGAAAAACAGTCGCAAGTGCTGCTGAGACCGATCAAATGGCGGGCTAAGCCCGCGCCAGGAGTAGTCCTAGAGAACCGGACCGATGCGCCAGGGGACGAATTCCTTGTGCCCCAGCCGTTCGCTCGACGTTTTCTCGCCGGATGCGACCCGCAACAAAAGATCGAAAATCTCGCGTCCAACCTCGGCGATCGTGCTGCCGCCATCGGCGATGCGGCCGGCGTTGACGTCCATGTTGTCGCGCATGCGCTGGTAGGTGGCGCTGTTGCTCGCGATCTTGATCACCGGAATGGTGGGGAATCCGATCGCGCTGCCCCGGCCGGTGGTGAACGCGATGACGTTCACGCCGCCCGCAGCCAGGCCGGTTAACGAGATCGGGTCGTAGCCGGGCGTATTCATAAAAACGAAGCCAGGACGAGTGGATTCGCTCCGCGTAATCAACGACATCCATTAGCGGCGAGGTTCCCGCCTTGGCGACCGCGCCCAGCGATTTCTCAAGAATGTTGGTCAGCCCGCCCTGCTTGTTGCCCGGCGTGGGATTGTCGTCGAAGCTGCCGCCGAACCGGTTCAGGTAGGCCTTATAGGAGCCGATGCAGTCGAGCAGTTTCTTGGCGGTTTTCCGGTTGCGCGCGCGCCGCACCAGCAAATGCTCGGCGCCGAAAATTTCGGTGGTTTCCGCCAGCACGGCCGTGCCTCCGAAGCCGGCCAGCATGTCGCAGCAGACGCCCAGCGCCGGGTTGGCGGTGATTCCGGAAAATGAATCGGAGCCGCCGCAGTTGAGGCCTAGAACAATTTTCGACGCGGATGTTTCGACGCGCTTTTCCGCCGAAGCCCGCTCCATCTGCTCGCGAATCACTTTCCGCGCCGCTTCCACAGTGGCGCGAGTTCCACCGGATGATTGCAGCGTCATGCCCACCAGCCGATCGGTCCGCGCCGTTCCTTCGCCCAGGTAATGATCGATCTGATTCACCTCGCAACCGAGGCCCAGGATGATGGCCGCGGCAACGTTAGGATGATCCAGAACGCCCGCGAGCGTCCGCTGCAGTTGCTCGGTGTCCGGTCCGATGGAGTGGCCGCAACCCTCGCCATGGGGAAATGCCGCGACTCCGTCGATGTTGGGCGGCAGCGTTTCATCGTCGAAGCTCGCGGCGATGCATTCGGCCGTATGCGCGGCGCAGTTACTGGCGGCAACCACGGCGATGTAGTTGCGTGTGCCGACGCGGCCATCTTCACGCCGATAACCGAGAAACGTGGGCGCATTGCGCGCGGTCTCGGGCGGCGCGAGATCCTTTTCCGGAAATTCGTAGGCAAATGCCAGTTCTTCGAAGGAGACGTTTTGCGTATGGACGTGCTGGCCGGGATCAATGCGCATACGCGCCCGGCCGATCACTTGTCCGTATCGCAACAGATTTTCCCCGCCGCCGATCGCTGCCAGAGCGACTTTGTGTCCGGCCGGAATCGCATCGGCAACCTGAATCGATCGACCTTCCACGCGAATTTCCTGGCCGGGAGAAAGTGCCACGCGCGCAATCCCGACGTTGTCCGCCGGATTCAAATGGATCACGGCGTTTTCCGCGGTTGGAAGCTTGGCGATCTCGAGCAGGCCCATGGCTGAATTATATACGCGGGTGCATACTGGAGGTTGCACTCCTGGAGGATTTGGGCGTTCACCGCGCTCTGCTGCGCGGCACTATTCTTCCTCTATTTTTTTGGCCTTACGCGCACCGGTTTGCTGGGTCCCGACGAGCCGCGCTACGCCGCCATCGGTCGCGCCATGGCCGAGTCGGGTGACTGGATCACGCCGCGTCTGTGGGGCCAAGCTTGGTTTGAAAAACCCGCGCTGCTTTATTGGATGACCGCCGCCGGTTTCAAGGCGGGACTCGGCCTGGATTTGGCGCCGAGGTTACCGGTGGCACTCGTGAGCGTCGGTTTTTTGGCGTATTTTTTTTTCGCTCTTCGCCGCGAATTCGGCGCGATGGCGGCGTTTTGTGCGGCAACGATTCTCGCGACCTCGGCCGGCTGGCTCGCGTACAGCCATGTCGCGGTAACGGACCTTCCCATGTCGGCGGCATTTGCGGCGGCGATGCTGCTGGTCATGAAGAAATCGCCAGGGCGCAACGATGCCTGGATCGCCGGCGCACTGCTGGGATTAGCGGTCCTGGCAAAGGGGCTGGTTCCGCTCGCTCTGTTCCTTCCCGCGCTTTGGCTTTGGCGCGACCGGCTCCGTGACTTGCTCGTGGTCTTCGCCGCGACGGCCATCGTAGCGCTGCCTTGGTACATTGCTGTGACACTGCGCAATGGGACTTCGTTCCTAGAGGAGTTCTTCTGGAAACACCATTTCGAGCGGTTCACCACCAGCGCCTTGCAGCACGGACAGCCATTCTGGTTCTATCTGCCGGTGCTGGTAGCCGGCTTTTTCCCGTGGTGCCCGCTGTTGCTGCTCCTGTTCGATAAACACGTGTACCAGGACCGGCGCGCGCTCTTCCTGCTGGCGTGGTTAGTTTGGGGCTTGCTGTTCTTTTCCATCGCGCGGAATAAATTGCCCGGCTACCTGCTGCCTCTGATGCCGGCCGCTGCCGCATTGCTGGGCATTGTCCTCGCCGAGGTACACGGAGTCAGCTTGAGAGTCGCGGGGATCCTGGCGGCCACTGCTTTACTGCTTGGCTTGGTTCCGGCTATTCTGGCCGCGCTGCCGCAAGCGCTTCTGAACGGAATATCGCACGCCCGAGTGAGCTTGCCATTGACCTGGATCGCCCCGGCGGTGTTGGCGGCTCTGTGCTGTGCTTTTTTGGAGAAGAGCTCGCGGCGAGCGTGGGCGATCGCTGTGCTTGGTCTACTGGTGGTTGTCTCGACGGTTCAAATTGTCTGGCAGGCCTACCCGCTTCTGGATCGCACCGTATCTGCCCGGACTTTTGCTTTACAATCAAGTATTTGCATCGAGAAAACCAGCCGGGCGCGGCGCTACGGCATCCAGTACTACGCAGGCCGTACTCTTCCGGATTGTAATTAGAGCCTCAAATATAGTAATCTCTATAGAGATAGGGAGAATGCTATGGCTGACGCAACTGCAGCACTGGATTCTGAAAGCCTGCAAGCCGCCACCGAAGCGGCTTACGATGCCACCGTTCGAGCCGACATCGAACTGTTCCGTTCGTACGCGGAAAAGTTCATGGCCAAGCAGATCTCGGATGACGAGTTCCGCGCCCAGCGCCTGCGCCGCGGCGTTTATGGCCAGCGGCAGGCGGACGTTCACATGATCCGGACGAAAATTCCAGGCGGACTCATGACGGCGGCGCAGATGGATCAGCTCGCCCGCGTCGCCGACGAGTTCGGGGGTGGCAAAGGCCATCTGACGACACGGCAAAACATACAGTATCATTTCGTCCCGCTGCCCCAGGTGGCGGATTTGCTGCATCGGCTGGCGGATGTGCGCCTGACCACGCGCGAAGCCTGCTATAACACCGTCCGTAACGTCACTGCGTGTCCCTTGAGCGGCTTGCTGGAAGACGAAGTTTTCGATGTGCATCCCTACGCGCAGAAGGTAGCCTTCGCGTTCCTGCATAAGGAGCTTACCGACAGCCTGCCGAGGAAATTCAAGATTGCGTTTTCCGGCTGCAAGGAAGATTGCATGCTGGGAGCGATCCACGACGTCGGTCTGCGGGCGGTCATCAAAGACGGACAGCGCGGATTCCGCATGGTGGTGGGCGGCGGGCTCGGTCCGTTGCCGATCGAGGCGCATCTGCTGGACGAGTTCGTGCCCGAGGAGCGTCTGGTCAACCGGATTGAGGCGGTGATTCGCCTCTTCAGCCAGCATGGCAATCGCAAAAACAAGAACAAAGCGAGATTGAAATTTGTTGTGCGAGAGCGCGGCTTCGATTGGGTGAGAGAAGAGATCGAAAAAAATTACCAGGACATTCTCGCTAACGGCGGGATCGCGGCGCCCGAAGTCGTTCCGGATTCTTTTGGTGGTTTTCAATCAGTGCCACCACCACTCGCCGACGGCTCGCTGTTGCCGATTCTCCAAAAAAACGGGCATCCGAATCCAGCCTACGAACATTGGCTCGAAACCAACATCCGCGAGCAGAAGCAGAAGGGCTACGCGATGGTCACCGTGAAAGTTCCGCAAGGAAATTTGACCGGGGCGCAGATGCGGGGGCTCGCAAATCTGGCGCGGAACGCCGGAGACGGGCTGTTGCGGGTCACGGTAGACCAGAACTTAGTGCTGGCTTACATCCCGTTGCGCGTTTTGCCGCAGGTTTACCACGTTCTGGACGGAATCGATCTGGCGGGATCAGGCGTGCATGAGATCGACGACGTCACCACCTGTCCGGGCGCCTACAGTTGTAACTTGGGGTTGACGAAATCGATGAACCTGGGCGCTGCTCTGGCCGAGTCGGTACGCGATCACCCGGACGCGCAGGTTCGACAGCTTGCCATCAAGATCAGCGGTTGTCCGAACTCCTGCGGGCAACATTGGATCGCCGATCTGGGCTTTTACGGTAATGCTCGCAAGATTGACGGCAAAGAAGTTCCCTACTATCAGATGCTCCTGGGCGGTGGTTACGACGCGGAAGGCATGATGCGTTTCGGCGTTGCCGTTCAGAGCATCCCGGCCCGTCTGGCGCCCATCGCTGTCCGGCGCGTTCTCGACCACTATGTCGTCCATCGGCAGACCGGGGAAAGCTTTCGCGATTACGTGCTTCGACACAAAGTGGAGACTTTCCGGCTGATGACGAACGATCTCATCAAGCCGCCGGAACTGGCGCCCGAGATGTATCGGGATTGGGGCGACGACCAGGAGTATTCGCTCAAGCTAGGGCGCGGAGAATGCGCGGCTTAGTGCGCTAAAAGAAATCGCGCGCGGCCGGTTGACCGCGCGCTGGAATGCTGCCGAAATTACGTGTTCTAGGCCCGCTTGGAGGATCGAGCGCTTTGTGTTTTGGCAGCTTCGATAAAGGCGCCATTCGCAAGAGCGAAAGCCGGGATGGAAATGGAGCGATCGACCAGATCGGCCATGGCGTTGACGGCCAATCCCTCGGCTTCCTTGAGGAACGTTAATGCGTTGCGCATCGGCGTCGTAATCCACGTAGACGCAGTCGCCTCCGCGCACCTGGTCGGTGGCGATCAGATTGGACATGGGCTGCACCAGCAGGCGCTCGATGGCGCGTTTGAGGTGGCGGGCTCCGTACTTCAGGTCCGTGCCTTCGCGCAGCAGGAAGTCCTTCGCCTCGTCGCTGGTTTTGAATACAAACGACTTCTCCGGCGAGGTATTGAAGATTCGCTGCTGAACCATGTTCAGTTCGATGTCCAGGATCTTGCGCAGTTCCGGGGTTCCCAGCGGCCGGAAGGTCACGATCTTATCCAGCCGGTTGATGAATTCCGGCGTGAACTTCTTGCGGGCGGCCTCGGCGCCGCTGCGGAGGATTTTTCCGTTCAGCTTTGTCATCCACCGTTCCATTTTGGGCCTGACGGCATTGCTCGCCGGCATTGAAGCCCAGGCGAGGGTTCATGAGTGTGCTCATCTCGGTGGCGCCGAGGTTGCTGGTCATGAAGATCAGAGCCCGCGAGAAATCGACTTTGCGGTTGTCGCCGAGCGTCAAAGTCCCTTTGTCCAGGATGCCCAGCAGGAGGTTCCAAAGCGCGTCGCTGGCCTTCTCGATCTCGTCAAAGAGGACGAAGCTCAGCTTACACGTTTCAGAATGGATACTGATTCAGCACTTCCTGGCTCAAAAGCGGATGCGTTTCGCGATGTCCCAGGTATCCGGGAGGAGAGCCGATCAGCTTGGCGATTTCATGGCTGTGCTGAAACTCCGCGCAATCGATCTTGATCACGGCCCGTGGATTTTTTACGAGCGCTTCCGCGGTCGCCTCCACGATGCGAGTCTTGCCGGAGCCAGTCGGTCCAAGGAACAGGAAGTTCGCGATCGGACGGCCTGGCGGCGTCATGCCGGTCAGATGCATTTGAAAAATGTTGACAATCTGCTGGATGGCTTCGTCCTGACCGACAATCATCCGGCGCAGATTCACTTCCAGCGCTTCTGCGTCTCGCCCCGTCCTCGTGGGATCTAGAGGAACATTAACCCGTAACATTTTCTGGGCCCCTTTCAAAACCACTCCCGACTTTGCTAGAGCAAATTCCATGCCATTCCTGCGGGACCCTAGTCGCAAACCTTTATTTCCGGGGCTTTGAAGGTCTTACTTCGACCCGGCTCACCAGAGTCCTTTCCGGTGTCTTCAATAACATGAGAACGATCTCCGCGATATCTTCGGGAGCTATCTTCCAGTCGGTTTTCCCCGAACTCTGGACTAAATTCCGTATCGACGCTTCCAGGCATTATGTGAGTCACTCTTACGTTGTCGTATCGATGATCCAGCATCATCGCTTCACTAAATCCGTTCAAACCAAATTTGGAAGCATTGTAAGCTGCCCCACCTGCAAACGGATTTTTGCCCGCCAAGCTACCTAGGTTGATGATGTATCCAGCCCCACGCTTCTTGAATCTCACCAAGGCTTCCCGGCTGCAATAAAACGCGCCCGACAGATTGGTCTGCAGCGTCCTGTCCCAGTCCTGCACGGTAAGCTCGGCCGTGGGCTTGAATACGCCGATCCCGGCGTTGTTCACCAGGATGTCTGGCGCCCCGAATTCCCGATCCACCGTCTCAAACAAATCTCGAACCTCTGTACTCTTCGATACATCGGCAACTTTCCCAATCACTTTACTGGCGGCGATTTTGGTGATCTGCATTACGGCCGTTTCCAGGTGCTCCGGGCTGCGTCCACAAATGGCAATGCTTGCTCCAGCTTCGGCCAAAGCTCTTGCGATGGCGAACCCAATCCCGCGACTGGCGCCCGTAATTACCGCTGTCCGTCCATGAAGAAATGTGTCATGCATGCCTCCATGCTACGCCGAACTGCCGCAACTGCACGCATTTGATCGATGGCGTTGTTGTCAATAACTGCCGCCGAGGTATCATGGGATTTTCGAAGGGAGTGTTCATGCACAATTCCGTACTGGTGCCGATGGTGGTGGAGCAGACCTCGCGGGGCGAGCGCGCGTTTGACATTTACTCGCGTTTGCTCAAAGAAAACATCATTTTCCTGGGCACGCCGATCGATGACAACGTCGCCAACCTGATCATCGCCCAGGTCCTCTTCCTGGCGGCTGAAGATCCCGAGAAGGACATCTCGCTCTACATCAACTCGCCCGGAGGTTCGATTACAGCCGGGCTTGCGATCCTCGACACGATGAATTTGGTGGAACCAGACATCGTGACGTACTGCGTCGGCCAGGCCGCCTCGATGGCCGCGGTGCTGCTCGCCTGCGGAACCAAGGGCAAGCGCTACAGCCTGCCGCACTCCCGGATTTTGATCCATCAGCCATCCATGAGCGGACTCGGCGGACAGGCCGCCGACATCGACATTTACGCCCGCGAGATTTTGCGCATGCGCGAATCCCTCAACCAGATCCTGGCGAACGCCACCGGCCAGCCGGTGGATCAGATTGCCCGCGATGTGGATCGCGACTACATCCTGGAGCCCGACCAGGCGCTCGAATACGGCATGATCGACCGCATTATTGAGAGCCGCGCGCTCCAGCCGGTCACCACCCGGTAGGACTGGGTTAAAGCGCAATTTCGCGCTCACCGCCCCCGCACCCTGCTTGGGCCCCAGTTCCGGCGTACCGTAAAGACCGGCGATTACGACAATTTTTGCCGGCCATCAAAAATATCGATTGGCGAAATCCGCCATGTGCATGCTAAGCTTCTTCATCACCTCGTCGTGTAGCTGAGTTTCCGCGTTTCGCCAATCGCGTGATGCCAGAAAAATTCCGCTTTTCGGAGGAGGATCGATGTGTGACTATTCGTT
This sequence comes from Bryobacterales bacterium, assembly GCA_963732175.1. GTDB lineage: Bacteria > Acidobacteriota > Terriglobia > Bryobacterales > Bryobacteraceae > Palsa-89. The sequence goes on from CAVSYF010000014.1 coordinate 400,798, forward strand.
AGCCCATTTTCCCAACCGGCTGGCCGTGGAGGGCGAACAGCTCGTCATTCATCGGTTCGCGACCCACACCCTCGGATTGGCATCGGCGCGCCGACGCTGGAAGGAGATCCTCTTCCCCGGCTCTAAACCCGCGGTGTGCGTGCCGCCCGGCGCCCGCCTGCTGCTGCAGGATGTGCCCGCTCAGATACAGCAATTCTTGAACGTCGGCCCGGTGGAAGAAGTGACCTTCGTGCAGAAGAGCGCCGAATCCTTTGTTTATCGCGATGCGGTGCGATTCGCGAATGGCCAGGAGGCGCTTCTACAATGTCTCAAGTCCGGGCAGCGCGTGGTTGTTCTGAGTCTCGGCGGCGAAGATATGGAAGAGAACGCTAAGCACGAGGCCAGCGTGGTTGCAACGCTCGATTGATCGCACGGCCCCGCGATCAATTAAACTAACAGACACCTGTGGACGACACGGCCCTCCTGCGCTTGCTCCAGCTAGCGGATTCGGCGCTGCCGATCGGCGGTGCGGCGCACTCGTTTGGCCTCGAAACCCTGGCGTCCGACGGCGCGCTTCGGCCCGAAAATGTCGAGCAGTTTCTGCGCGATCATCTCGAAGAGTCCGGAACATTAGAAGCTGCCTTTGTTCATCGGGCATGGCGGGGGGGGGAATTGCGCGCGTTGAACGAAGAACTGAGTGCGCGAAAGCCGGCCCGCGAATCGCGGGAAGCGAGCCTGAAACTCGGGCGGCGATTTGTACAGCTTGTAAACCGGCTCGGGGACGCTTCCCTCATCCCGGCGGAGCTGCATTACCCGATCGCGTTTGGAGCTGCCGGCGCCGCCTTCGATATCCCGGAGGATGCCGTCGCGCTGGCCTATCTACAGCAGTCCGCGACCGGATTGGTTTCCGCCTGCCAGCGACTGATGCCGCTGGGACAAGCGGCGGCCACCGAAATAATTTGGAACCTGAACGCGGTCATAACCAGTGCGGCCGCTCACGCCGGAAATGAGGAGGTTTGGTGCTTCAGTCCGTTTCTCGAGTTGGCCTCGATGCGCCACGGGTCGATCGAGACGCGCCTCTTCATCAGTTGAGTCTGCGTTTGGGGAAGACGCGCCTCAGTGTGGATCGACACGACCCTCCTTGGAAGGTCGTGCGGGCATTCCCAGTGGCCGGCGGCAGTACGCTGGTGCATTTGAACAACGTCTCGGGCGGCGTGCTGGCAGGCGATCGGCTGGCGCTGGATGTTGAAGTAGAGCCGGGCGCTCGAGCGCAAATCACGACCACGGGAGCCACGCGTTTATACCGCCATCGCGACGGCGCCGCTGATTCCGAGCAGCGCACCAGCATCTCCATTGGCGAAGGAGCACTGCTCGAGTACCTTCCGGATGCCTTGATCCCGTATGCCGGGTCGCGGCACCTGCAGCGCACCGACATTCGCCTGGCCAGGGGCGCGAGTCTGTTCTGGTGGGAGATCCTGGCTCCGGGACGGCAAGCGGCGGGCGAGCGGTTTGCATTTGAGCGGCTGCGTGTCGAAGCCAACGTGTATACTGACGGCCGCTCTCTGCTGAAGGAAAGCTTCCTGCTCGAACCTCGTGAACGGCCGCTTTCGTCGACGGCCAGAATGCACCAATACTCGTATATCGCAAATTTCTATGCTTGCCAGGAAGGACAACCGGCAGCGTTCTGGCGAGCGCTGGAAGCTAAACTAAACCAAGTGGCTCAGGAACGGTCGCGGTCCGGCGAGGCGGTGTGGGCTGCGAGTGCGCTCGCCTCCGATGGCGCAATCGTGCGCGGTCTCAGTGCGACCGGCCGATCCCTCCCCGCCGCCCTGCTTGAGTTCTGGAGCGTCGCCAGGCGGGCGATGACGGGCCAGGAACCCGTGCCGCCGCGAAAAACTTACTGAGGCGCAATGCGTAACCCGAGGAGACCAGAATGCACTTGACGGCTCGCGAGCAGGAGCGCTTGATGATCTACGTCGCAGCCGACGTGGCTCGCCGCCGGCGCTCGCGAGGCCTGAAGCTGAACTACCCGGAGGCCATGGCGATCCTCACCGCCGAGATCCTGGAATGGGCGCGCGACGGCAAAACGGTCGCGGAAATCATGACCCTTGGGGCGAAGGTGCTTAGCGCGGGCGACGTCATGGACGGCATCGCCGACATGATCCACGAAGTCCAGGTCGAAGCGACCTTTCCCGACGGAACGAAATTAGTCACGGTGCACGATCCGATCCAATGAAAACCATCCAATGAAGCCGGGTGAATATTTCCTAGAAACCGAGCCGATCCAGGCCAACGTGGGCCGCAAGACGCACCGCGTCGTCGTTCGGCATACCGGCGACCGGCCAGTGCAGATCGGCAGCCATTATCATTTCTTCGAAGTCAACGATGCTCTGGATTTCGACCGCACAGCGGCGCGCGGCATGCGCTTGAACATTCCGGCCGGAACTTCCGTCCGGTTCGAGCCGGGGGAAGAAAAAGAGGTCGACTTGGTGGAATTCGCGGGCGAGCGGGTGATTCTCGGACACAAAGGGCGAGGCGCAAAATGAGTCTTTCCATCCCGCGGCGCACTTACGCCGACCTGTACGGCCCCACCCAAGGCGACCGCGTCCGGCTGGCCGACACCGAGCTGATAATCGAAGTCGAGAAGGACTTCGCCGTTTATGGCGACGAGATCACCTTCGGCGGCGGCAAGGTGATTCGCGACGGCATGGGCCAGAGCGCACGCGCCACGCGCTCGAACGGCGCGCTCGATCTCGTCATCACGAACGCCCTGATTGTCGACCATTGGGGCATCGTCAAGGGCGACATCGGAATCCGCGACGGCCGGATCGTGAAGGTCGGAAAGGCGGGTAATCCCGACACGATGGCGGGCGTCGATCCCGAACTGGTGGTGGGTGCGTCCACGGAAGTGATCGCGGGTGAAAACCTGATCGTCACGGCCGGTGCGATCGACAGCCACATTCACTTCATCTCGCCGCAGCAGGTCTATGAGGCGCTTTCAAACGGCATCACCAGCATGATCGGCGGCGGCACCGGCCCGGCCACTGGCACCGACGCGACCACATGTACACCCGGCGCCTGGAACCTCGCCCGCATGCTCGAAGCGGCCGACGCCTGGCCGATGAACTTCGGATTTCTCGGCAAGGGCAATGCCGGAACCGCCGAGCCGCTGGCCGAACAGGTGCGCGCCGGCGCCTGCGGCCTCAAGCTGCACGAGGACTGGGGAACCACGCCCGCGGCCATCGACACCTGCCTGCGCGTCGCCGATGAGTTCGACGTGCAGGTGGCGATTCATACCGACACCATCAACGAAGCTGGATTTGTCGAGGATACGATTGCGGCCATCGCCGGCCGGGCCATTCACACCTATCACACCGAAGGAGCGGGAGGCGGCCACGCGCCGGATATTATCCGCATTGCGGCGCTGCCGCACGTTTTGCCGTCATCGACGAATCCCACGCGGCCCTACACCGTGAACACTATCGCCGAGCACCTGGATATGCTGATGGTGTGCCATCACCTGAACCCGCTCGTTCCGGAAGATGTCGCTTTCGCCGAGAGCCGCATCCGGCCTGAGACCATCGCGGCCGAAGATATTTTGCACGACCTGGGCGTTTTCAGCATGATTTCGAGCGATTCGCAGGCCATGGGGCGGATCGGCGAAGTGGTCACGCGCACCTGGCAGACCGCGCACAAAATGAAAACGCAGCGTGGTGCGCTCGCCGAAGATTCCCCGCGCAACGACAATTTTCGCGTGCGCCGCTACATCGCCAAGTACACCATCAACCCCGCCATCACGCACGGCATTGCGCATGAGGTAGGATCCATCGAACCCGGCAAGCTCGCCGATCTGGTGCTGTGGAAGCCGGCCATGTTCGGCGTCAAGCCGGAGATGGTGGTGAAGGGCGGCTTCATCGCGTGGAGCGTGATGGGCGACGCCAACGCGTCCATCCCAACGCCGCAGCCGGTGCTTTACCGGCCCATGTTCGGGAGTTTCGGCGGCGCTACGGCGTCGACCGCGGTCACCTTCATTTCGCAAGCCGCGTTCGCCGAGGGCATCGATAAGCTGTTCCGCAAGCGCGCCGTGCCGGTGCAAAACTGCCGGAAGATCGGCAAGCGGGACATGATCCATAATTCGCGCCACGCCGAGGATCGACGTGGATCCGGAAACCTACGAAGTCCGGGCAGATGGCGAACTGTTGACGTGCGAGCCGGCCGAGACACTGCCGCTCGCGCAGCGCTATTTTCTTTTTTAAGGGGAACTAATGAGAGCGTTTCGAGTTGGTATCGCCGGGCCAGTGGGAAGCGGCAAAACAGCGCTGGTGGATTGCCTGAGCAAGCGCCTGTGGCCGGCGGTGAACATGGCCGTCGTGACCAACGATATCTACACCCGGGAGGACGCCGAATTCCTGACGCGGCAGGGAACGCTTCCGGCGGACCGCGTGCTCGGCGTCGAGACCGGGGGCTGCCCGCATGCCGCGATTCGCGAAGATGCCTCCATGAACCTCGATGCCATTGCGGAACTCGAAGCAATGCATCCGGGATTGGAACTAATCTTCGTCGAAAGCGGCGGCGACAACCTGGCGGCGGCTTTCAGCCCCGAACTCGTGGACGCGTTTATCTACGTGATCGATGTCGCGGGCGGCGACAAGATTCCTCGCAAGGGCGGCCCAGGAATCAAGCGCAGCGGATTGCTCATCATCAACAAGATCGACCTGGCGCCCCACGTCGGCGCCTCGCTTGAGGTGATGGAGCGCGACTCGCGCCGGCAGCGTGGCGAGGCCCCGTTCGTATTCACAAATCTCAAGACCAGCGATGGCCTTGATCGCGTCCTAGCCTGGCTCGCGGAACAGCGTGAGCACGGCCTCACCGCGCCGGGTCAGCCCTCCATTTCCGGTCACCATCATCACCACCACGCCTGACGACTACTTCGCCGCAACGATCGAATCTACTTTTAGCGTATTCTCGGCCAATTCTCCGGTCACTGTGACGTAAAGCTGGTGTGGGTGCCGGCCCATGGTCCGTTGCAACTCGGCCGCTTTCGCATTACCAGCAGCGTCCAGTCTGAAGCTCTCGCCGTCGGGCTCCACGATCGTGAAAGACTTGGTCTTCGCCTTCGCAGCGCAGAACCGGATCTCCCAGTTCTGGTCGCGATCCACGTAGCGCAGCGTATCCTTCGGATTGATGTTCCGCTCTTCGCTTTCGTAGCATTTGGAATCAACCAAACGTCCGAACCAGGTTTGAGCGAAACTCAGCGACGCTGCCAGCGAGAATAGAAAAACGAATCGGCAAGATTTCAGAACGTATACATCAAGTGGTCTGCACATGATTCTCTACCGAACTGGGGGCGCTCATGAGCCGGTCCAGCGCGGCCAGCCGAACGCGCAAGGGCGCTGATTCCTCCTCCTTGAGCCGGTCCGCGCAACCGTCGACAATCCGCTGGCCAAGCTGATGCAGCGCCTGACGGTAGCCAGGGTCGGACGTGGTCGACATAATATCGTTCAGCGCGCGTAGCAGCCGCATACTAACGGCGAGGTCGCTCCTGGAATAAAGGCGAATCTGTTCGAACGCCGAGTTGAGCAGCCGGTCGAAATCGACCCAGGCAATGGCGACGCGGAGAATTCCCGGGGGATCGTACAGCACCCCGGGATGTGGCTCCCGCGACGCGAAGCGAATCAAGATGCGGCTCAACTGATCTACGCATGTCACGCCCGTGGTTGGATCATTCACGGCGGGCGAGATGGCCTTCAACGCGATATCGACAATTTGCAGAACTCCAAATTCCACATCCTGCTGGAGCGTTCGCGACGGTCCGAGATCGAACGCCCCCAGCATCTCGTCTCTGCTCTCGGGCGTCAGCCGATCGCCCTTATAAGCCAGCAGCAGCGGCGTGCCCGCCGGCACGAATTGGCCGACCCGGCGGACAGCCCGGACCTTTACGTGATTCGCTTTCGCCAGCGCGACCAAACGGCCTGTGTCGACAAATCGAATATATCCGGACTTCTCGCTCAGCAGCGGAACATCCCAGGTGCTCAGCTCCCGCGGTTCCTCGTCAAACACGGCTTGTTTTTGGCGCTGTTCCGGCATCAGGTCGTCAATCACCGCTTCCGTCTCCGCCGCGATGCGGTCGACGATATGGCTGACGCTGATCGCCCGCGAGATGTGGTGAATGAAGAACAGCAGCCAGGCTACGCACGCCAGAGCCAGCAGCATCGCCCCCATTACCGTTGCAACCGGTGAGAACGGCGTGGGGCGAGAGCGCGCGGCGGGCAGGGCAGCCATGCAGTAGCAGAACGTGCCCAAAAACATCCCGAGCGTCCATTGCGTCACGCGATCCTTGGCAAAACTGACGATGATCCGCGGCGAGAATTGCATGGACGCCAGCGTGAGGGTCATCAGCAGGATCGCGAAAACAATGGAAACCACCGTCATGATGGAGGCGGCGATCGCGCCCAGGATCACTTGCGCCACCTGCGGGTCCGCGTGGGATGGGAACAGCGCCACCGGTACAAAATCGTCCACGACGGGATAGGTTTCTTCCAGCCAGGACAGGAAAGCGCCCAGGCAGCCGAGGGTGAGCGCGATGGTCAGCGGACGGATCAGAAACCCGCCCCGCAGGTTGTACATGGCCTCGCGCAGCAGCAATGGAAGGCGTTTGTTCACGGAAGTCTAGTCCCAGTGTACGCGCAGTCAGAGCTTTTAGCGGGAACTTCGGAGTCCTTCGATTACCGTGCGGCGGCCCTCCCGAAAGCGCTCCCGCCTGGTACCGGCAGGACCGCGGCCGGCCATGCTGGAACGGCTGCGGGGCTATAATGAGCCTAGCCGTATGCCGTGCAAATTAACTGTCCTCTTCCTCAGCGTGCTGGGCCTGTGCTCGGCGCAACAGAAGTTTATGGAGCCGCCCGTAACCCACGCCGCGCGGGGCACGCATGGAGCGCTCGCCTGTGGCAGCGAATACTGCGCCGAAGCAGGCATGCGCATGTACTTCCGAGGAGGCAACGCGGTGGATGCCGGCGTGGCGGGCATGTTTGCGGCTTCGGTCTCCGAGTTCTCGCATTTCGGAATGGGGGGCGAGGCGCCCATTCTGATCCGCACCAAAGAAGGCAAAGTGATGGCGATCGCCGGTGTGGGAACCATGCCCAAGCTGGCGACGGCTCAGTTTTTCCGCGAGCACCGGCCGCGGCCCGGCGAAATTCTCACGCTCGAGCCCGGCGGATTGAAAGGCGTGATTCCGGTCGCCGGTATCCTGCCGGCGCTGGTGCCCAGCATGGTCGAAGCGGGACTGGTCGCGCTCAGAGACTTTGGAACCAAATCGTTCAATGACGTGATTGAATCGGCTATTGAGCTGGCGGACGGCGTCGCTATTGACGAACAGCGCTCCAGTTCCATCGCACGATCACGCCGTTTCTTCGATCTCTGGCCGGATTCCAAGAAGACTTTCCTGCCGGAGGGACGCGTGCCGCTGCCGGGCGAGATCTTCCGTCAGCCCAATCTGGCCCGAACGCTGCGCTCCATGGCCGCCGCCGAGAAAAAGGCGCTGGCATCCGGCGCCAGCCGCACTGCTGCTATCGACGCCGTGCGCGATTACTTCTATCGCGGCGAGATCGCCCATCGCATTGATACTTTCATGCGAGCCAACGACGGCCTGCTGCGATACGAAGACATGGCCGCGTTCAAGCTCCAGCCCGAGGAGCCGGTCTCCACCGACTATCGTGGCTACAAGGTTTACAAACCGGGTTTTTACACGCAAGGCCCGGCCATGATCGAAGCGCTGAACATCGTCGAAGGCTTCGATTTGCGGTCGCTCGGCTTCGATTCGGCCGACTACATTCATAAGCTCACCGAAGCTTTGAAACTCGCCTATGCCGACCGCGACGCGTACTATGGAGATCCCAAGTTCGTTCACATCCCAGCCGATGTTCTGCTCTCGAAGGAATACGCCGCCGAACGCCGCAATCTGATCGGCAAAACCGCGTCGATGGATTTTATTCCCGGCACCATCAACGGCAAGCGCGCCAAGCATCCCACCGAGATGGATATCGCCCGCACCAAGATCGACGACGAGTTGATGGCCAGTGACACCACTTGCGTGGATGCCATCGATAAAGACGGCGTGGTCTTTTCCGCGACGCCTTCGGGCGCCTGGGAACCGTCCGTCATCGCCGGCGACACCGGAATCCCTCTTACCGAGCGTGCGCAGCAGTTTATTCTGGTGCCCGGTTCGCCCAACGAACTGGCCGGCGGGAAGCGCCCGCGCGTCACCCTCAGCCCGACCATCGTAACCGAGCAAGGCAAGCCCTTTTTGGCGTTGTCGACTCCCGGCGGCGACAATCAGGAGCAGAGCCTTATCCAGCTTTTCTTGGACGTGGTCGAGTTCCACATGAATGCTGAAGCCGCTGTGGAAGCGCCTCGTTTCCAGACCCGTCACCTGGTCTCGAGCTTCGACAATCACGCGTGGAATCGCGGCGACCTGCTGCTCGACGAGCGCATCCCTCCGGCGACCGTCGCGGAACTTGCGGCGCGCGGTCACAAGGTCGGGACCGAATCCAAGTGGTCCAGCGGCGCGGCTCCCGTGATGATTCGCGTGACGCCCGACGGCGTGATCGAGGCCGGAGCCGATCCGTACGGCTATCGCGTCGCCCACGCTTATTAAGGTTGGAAACACTTCCGCTCTTCGAAGAGCCGTCGGAATTTGACCGTGAGCGCCTGCGCGGCGAGCTGGCTGTGTTGGCTTCGAATAACATTTTTATCGGAACCAGTTCCTGGAAATACCCGGGCTGGCTCGGCCAGATTTATTCGCCTCAGCGCTACATGGTGCGCGGCCGCTTCTCAGAAAAGAGATTCGAGGCCGAGTGCCTGAGCGAATACGCCGCAACCTTCCCCATCGTGTGCGGCGATTTCACGTTTTACCAGTTTCCATCCGAGGCATACTGGAAACGCCTGTTCACCTCCGCGCCCGGCTCTTTGAAGTACGCGTTTAAGGTTCCTGAAGAGATTACGGTCAAGGCGTTTCCGATCCATCCCCGCTACGGCGGTCGCGCAGGCGATCCGAATTCTTCGTTTTTGGACGCCTTGCTACTCCGGAACGCGTTTCTCGATCCGTTGGAGGCCTACCGTGACCGGATAGCCGTATTGATTTTCGAATTCGGCGCTTTCCCCAAGCAGTGCTACCGCGATGTGGCCGAGTTTGTCGCTGAGATCGACCAATTTCTGACTGTTCTTCCGCCGCTGTTTCGCTATGCGGTTGAGATTCGGAATCAGGAGTTTCTCAGCGCCGATTATTTCGCCTGCCTGAGGCGTCATGGGGTCGCGCACGTGTTCAACGCCTGGACGCGGATGCCGGACCTCGGCGAACAAATCGCTCTGCCCGAAATCTACACCGCCGATTTTACCGTGGCCCGCGCGCTGCTCCGCCGAGGCCGTTCTTATGAAAACGCGGTGGCTGGATTTTCCCCGTACAAGCAGGTGCAGGACCCCAATCCCGACGCCCGGCAGGCTTTGCGTGCTCTGATCGCCCGGGCGCGCCAGCGGCACGAACCGTCCTATATCTTCGTGAACAACCGGTTGGAGGGCAACGCTCCCCAGACCATTGAGGCCATTGTGGAAACGGAGCCGTAGCCGGGTCTACAGCGGCTACCAAATTAGGCCGATAATGTAGACAGCATGAAGCTGTGCTTTTGGGGTACCCGAGGGTCCATTGCGACGCCCGGGCCAGGTACGAACCATTTCGGCGGCAACACCTCCTGTATCGAGCTGACGACGCCCACCGGCGGCACCATCGTGCTGGATTGCGGTACCGGCGCTCGGCTATTAGGCAACCAGTTGCTGGCCAATCCGAGCCAGCCGGTGGAAGCCACCATTCTTCTCAGCCACACGCACTGGGATCACATCCAGGGCTTTCCCTTTTTCGCGCCGCTATTTGTTCCGGGAAACCTTTTCAAGGTCTACGGTCCCGACGAGGCTCATCTTTCCTTGCGGGATGTTTTGGCAGGGCAAATGGAGCATCATTATTTCCCGGTGGAGCTGGAGCAGCTTTCGGCGCGCATAACGTATCAGGATTTGACGGAGGGTAGGCACGAAATCGACGGCCTCGTGATTCATGCGCGGTGGATGAACCATCCCTCGCCCACGCTTGGATATCGATTCGAGGCGGATGGCGCATCGGTGGCTTATCTAAGCGATCACGAGCCCCATTTCGACGGTATTTGGCGCGAAGGAGCGGAGCCGGGACAAATCGAGTCGATTCGGGAGGAAGGCGATCGCCGCCACGCCGAGTTCATGCGCGGCGCCGACCTGGTGATTCACGAGGCGCAATACACGCCGGAAGAGTATCCAGCCAAAATTCATTGGGGCCACAGCACCTATGCCTATGCGGTGGAATTGGCGGCCGCCAGCCAAGTGCGGCGGTTAATACTTACGCACCACGATCCTTCCCATGACGACGCTTTTATCGCGAGCATCGAAAAGCGCGCGCAGCAACTCGCGCAGGACTTAGGTTCGCCGCTCCAGGTCGCCTGCGCGTACGAGGGCTGCGAAATCTCGATCGCTACGCCAGCTGGGAAGTGCAATTCGGGCAGCGCGTCGCCTGTAGCGGAATATTCGTATAGCAGTAAGTGCAATCCTTAGTAACCGGCGCCGCCGCAGGAGCCGGTTTCTTCATCCGGTTCGCTTGCTTTACCACCAGGAAGATCACGAAAGCCACGATCAGAAAGTCGATGATCGTGTTCAGGAATATTCCATAGTTGACGGTCGCCGCGCCCGCGGCTTTGGCCGCCGCGATGGTAGGATGGTTCGCCGCCAGACAGGTCGATGAAGAGATTGCTGAAATCGACCTTGCCCAATATGATGCCGATGGGCGGCATCAGGATGTCGTTGACCAGCGAAGTGATGATTCGCCCGAATGCGGCGCCGATGATTACGGCCACCGCCAAATCCAGCACGTTGCCGCGCATAACGAATTCTTTGAACTCTTTGAGCATCTTCATAGCATGCCACGACTCTGACATCAGTACACTGGGGGCCAGTACACTAAGGGCCAGTACACTAAAGGATTGAAAACCTGGAAACTTACCCTCGAGTACGACGGGACCAAATACAGCGGCTGGCAGGAACAGAAGAACGCGCGCACGGTGCTAGGCCAGCTTCGCAAAGCCGCCGAGGATTATTTGGGCGTCGAAGTGGACCTTCAAGGAGCGGGCCGCACTGATGCCGGCGTGCATGCCCGCGCACAGGCGGCGCATCTTCGCGTACGGGCTTTGAGCGATGAGAAGCGCCGTTATCCGCCCGCCGGACAAATCCTGCGCGCCTTGAATGACCGGCTACCTTCGGACGTCTGCATCATCGACGTGGCGGAAGCCGATAATAGCTTTCACGCGCGGCACGATGCGCTGGCTCGCACCTATGTGTATCAGATCTCGAAACGGCGCACGGCTTTTTTCAAAAAGTACATATGGTGGATAAAAGAGCCGCTGGACACTGAAGCCATGGCTCGCGCCGCCAAAATGCTGGCGGGCCGGCACAATTTCATATGCTTTCGTGCGGCGGATCCGGCGCGGCCGGACGAGTCGCCGATCGTGGTGGTCGAAGATGCCGGTATCGAGATCGAAGGCGATCTCATCATTTTTCACATCACCGCGTCCCACTTTTTGTGGAGAATGGTCCGGCGCGTGGTCGGCGTTGTGGTGAAGGTTGGCGCGGGCGTGATCACGCTGGATGATTTTCGCGGCTTGCTGGAGGGAAAAACAAATCCCGCGCTGGATGTCGCGGCGTGGACCGCGCCGGCGTCCGGATTGTTTCTGGAGCGGGTGGAATACCCAGCAAAGAAAAAAGCCCGCTCCGAAGAGCGGGCTCGATTAGCGAACGCTTGTGCGCCGGAGGCGCGGTTAGGCGCTTAGTAATCCATTTCTGGGCCGTGGCCGCCCGGCATCGGAGCAGGCTTCTTTTCGGGTATCTCGGCGATCATCGCTTCGGTAGTCAGCATGAGTGCCGCGATCGAAGATGCGTTCTGCAGCGCCGAACGAGTGACCTTGGTCGGATCGATGACGCCCGCCTTCACCAGATCTTCGTACTGCCCCGTGGCAGCATTGAATCCGAAGTGCGGATCGCTGTTGGCGCGGATCTTCTCGATGATGATAGCGCCCTCGTAACCGGCGTTGCCGACGATCTGGCGTACCGGCTCTTCGCAGGCCCGGCGAACGATGTCCACGCCGATCTGCTCGTCGTGTACCGCCTTCAGACCATCCAAGCTTTTCACGGCGCGCAGTAACGCCACGCCGCCGCCCGGAACGATGCCTTCCTCGACGGCCGCCCGAGTGGCATGCAAGGCATCCTCGACGCGAGCCTTCTTCTCCTTCATTTCGGTTTCGGTGGCCGCGCCGACCTTGATCACCGCAACGCCGCCGGCCAGCTTAGCCAGCCGCTCTTGCAGCTTTTCGCGATCGTAGTCGCTAGTGGTCTCTTCGATCTGGGCGCGCAGTTGCTTGATGCGGCCTTCGATCGCTTTCTGGGAGCCGGCGCCGTCGATGATGGTGGTGTTGTCCTTATCCACAGTGACGCGCTTGGCCCGTCCGAGATCATCCAGGCGAACGCCTTCCAGTTTGATGCCGGTCTCTTCCATGATGGCCTTGCCGCCCGTCAAGACCCCGATGTCCTCGAGCATGGCCTTACGGCGGTCGCCGAAACCAGGGGCTTTCACGGCACAGGCATTGAGGGTGCCGCGCAGTTTGTTCACCACCAACGTTGCGAGCGCTTCGCCTTCCACTTCCTCCGCGATCACGAGCAGCGGCTTGCCGGCGCGGGCGATCTGCTCGAGCAACGGCAGCAGATCCTTCATGTTGCTGATCTTCTTTTCGTGGATCAGGATGTACGGATCTTCCAGGACGCACTCCATCCGCTCTGGATCGGTAATGAAGTAGGGCGAGAGATATCCACGGTCGAACTGCATGCCTTCCACCGTGTCCAGCACGGTTTCCATAGTCTTGGACTCTTCCACGGTGATGACGCCATCTTTGCCCACCTTCTTCATGGCATCAGCGATGGTGTTTCCGATCTTGGCATCGCCGTTGGCGGAAATGGTGCCAACCTGAGCGATGGTCTCGTTGTCCTTTACTTCCTTGGAAAGCTTTTTGACGTCCTCCACCACGGCTTCGACGGCCTTTTCGATGCCGCGCTTCAGGGCCATGGGATTGGCGCCGGCCGCGACGGCCTTCACGCCTTCGCGGAAAATCGACTGGGCCAGAATGGTCGCGGTGGTGGTGCCGTCGCCGGCCGTGTCGGAGGTCTTCGAAGCGACCTCGCGCACCATTTGCGCGCCCATATTCTCGAGCGGATCTTTCAGCTCGACTTCCTTGGCGACGGTGACGCCGTCCTTGGTGATGGTGGGGCCGCCGAACTTTTTCTCGAGTACGACGTTGCGGCCGCGGGGACCGAGCGTGACCTTCACGGCGTCGGCCAGTTGATTGACGCCGCGCAGGATCGCCTGGCGGGAATTCTCGCTATATACAATCTGTTTTGCTGCCATTTATATGTCTCCTTAGAAGTCTAGGGGTTGAATTACTTGGAACCGGAGGCCTTCTTGGTTGCGCCTTCCAGGACTCCGAGAATTTCATCCTCACGCATAATCAGCAGCTCTTCTCCGTCGATCCGGATCTCGCTGCCCGAATACTTGCCGAACAGAATGCGGTCGCCCTTTTGCACATCGAGCGCAACCACTTTACCGTCTTCCAGACGCTTGCCCTTTCCGACGGCGACAACCTCGCCTTCCTGCGGCTTCTCCTTGGCGGAATCCGGAATGAACAGACCACCAACCTTTGTTTCCTGCTCCTCGATTCGTTTCACAACAATGCGATCGTAGAGCGGTCGAATATTCATACGCACTTACCTCCTCTTAAAGTTTTAAGTATTTGAGCGGTGGCGAAACTTTCGCCTCGCCGCTGATTATATTAGCAGACTCGCGGGAGGAGTGACAATATTGTTTTATAACTAATTGATTACAAACTAGATGGAGTTCAGCCTGGGCTTGACAGCGTGTTGCGGTGATGGAGTTCGGACTCCGTCAAAAAACGCACTTCAAGGCGAACTGCATCACCGGGACGGGCCGTGGTCGATCCATCCGGAATTAGCAACGCTGGTGGCGGCGCCGAACGTGCTGCCGAAGGTCGTCCCTTGAGTGGTTCCGAGGGAGCCATTGTAGCCGATGCCGAGTCGAACACTATTGGTCACGTTGTAAGCCTCGGCGCGGACCTGGAGAGTCTGGCCTTCCTTGATCCGGAACTCCCGGAGATAGCATTTGATCCCACTCCCAAAATGCGGGTCCGAGCAAGCTGTAGGGAGCCATACTGCCGAACCCAGCCGTTCGCCACTCCGCCGTACGAAGGCTGCGGCAAAAGCGGCTGGGTTGAGCCATTGCACGCACGGAGCGATATTGGCACAGGCCTGCCCTCGATTGGGCTGAAGCCGTGTTGTAGCATTAACTGAGTTTGGAAGTTGGTCTCCGGGAGGGTTGCCGCCGAAACCGGTGATCGGGTCAGGGGTCGTACCGGTATAGGCCGTGAAGTAAGGACCAGTACGTCGCGGTGATGAGGGTCGAGAGAACCCAATCGGAGAGCCAGACGGCCGAGCGAAACCGTTGCCGTTATAGAAACGCGGAGTCTGATAAACGAGCGTAAAGTTCGCAAATCTGCCGCCGGTCAAACGGGCAATTGCCGTAATCCAGATGCCGGTCCACGGGAGCGATGTTCTGTCCGATAGCCTTGGTATAAATAATTCTGGCCGGGATTCAGAACGCTTCCGTAACTGAGAGGGTTAATTCCGATGCAGTGGGACCAGGTGTAGTTGGCATTTAGAGCCACATTGTTGCGGAGCCGCAAAGTCGAACGCAGCAGCAGGCCGTTGTAGTTCAGTGTCCCTCCGTCATCGTACGATGTGATATATCCGAGCTGCGCACTCGGATCGTACAAATTCAGAACGCGGCGCTGATTGATATTAGAAGAACTGGTGCAGGGGCCGGGCGCCGTCAGACCGTACTGCCCGGCGGCGCAATTGCCGGGAATATACTCGCCCGGATTCAACTCCACCGCGTCCCAGATGTGGATGAAATGATTTCCGAGATAGGTTGCCGAGGGGAACCAGCGCGAATTGATCTGCCGCTGAATTCCGAAATTCCACGAATACTCGTCTTGCGCCTTCAGATTCTCCGGTACCGGGAGATACGCGGCAGAAGGCGCAAAGACCGGATTCGCCTTGTTGTAGTTATACGGAAAGGGATCCCCGCCGGGATAGGTGGCGTACGGGTTGCTGAGGTTGACACCCGAGAGGATAGCCGTTGCCAGGAACGGCGAAGAAGATTCGTTATTGTAGAACAGGTCCAGCGGGATAAGGTCATGCGTGATCCCGCCGCCCAGGCGGATAGCAGTCTTGCCACTTCCGATAGGATCCCAGGAAAGCCCCACGCGCGGATCGAAGTAGTTGTAATCCGACTGGATGCCTGAGTTACCGTTGAATCCGGGATCGCCAGGATAGAGCAACCCGGGAGGAGCGTTGGGAATCACCGTGCTATGGATCCCCGCGTAAAAGTTCGACAGGCTAAAAGTGTAAACATCGCCCTGCGGGAACGAAACGCCGAAGAAGGGTTGCCAATTAAGCCCGTAGTTCAGCGTCAGCCTGGGGGTGATCTTCCAAGTATCCTGCACATACCACGCCATGGAGTTCTGCCGGGCGTTCAGCAGGATTCGGATTGGCCTGGCGGAACGAGGCCACGAAGCCCAGCAAAAAGTCCGAAAGGCCATTGCCGGTTATAAGCAGGCGCAAACGTATAAGAGCCTCCCGACCAGGCCTGCGCCACGGACCACTCAATGGTGTGCATGAAGTAACCGCCGAAAGAGATCAGGTGCGAGCCGCGGCTGATACTGAAATCCTCATTGACTCCGAAGTCGGTGGTATAGGTGAAAGAGTTCTCGCTGAAAAGGCCGCTGCCGAGGTCGAACCCTCCGACCACGTCCGCCGAGAGATAGTTCGGCTGATAGGTGTACGCGTTGATGCCGACGTTCTCGGGACCAAACGCATCTGGCGCCGGGGAGAAAGGCCGAGATGCGGTTGAAGAACAGCCGCGTGGAGTTGACGGTCGAGGGGCTGATCAAGTAGGTATCGCCGAGGGTAACGGAATTTTCCATGGCATTGTCTGGCCGACGCCGCCGTCCGTCAAAACGTTGTTCGGGTCCAACGTATAGGGAACCGCGGCATCCTGCCGTGGCGATCATGAACCGCGCGAACAGCGTCTGTTTATCGCTGAGCTGATAATCCAACCGGGCGGGGGCCTCAGTGTCGTTCTCGTGGAGCGGTGGTTGCGACTGTAATAGCGCCGCAAAGGCCCGTCCCTTGGGGAAGGAGCGCGGCTATGGCGACGGCAGCGGGGTTAAACAACGAGGGGCTGATCATGTTATTTACGAACCCGCCTCGCAAGGTCAACTGCTGGCCGTTTTGACACTGCGGAGAGGCCCAGGCCGTAAAGTTTCCTTGCAATTCGGCGGGGGTGGGAACAAATTCCGGAGACGATGGGGAGTCTGGCGGACCATGCGTCCCTTGATAGCCCAGGAAGAAGAACAGCTTGTCCTTCTTGATGGGGCCGCCGAAAGTGCCGCCGAACTGATTGCGCTTCAATCCATCCCGGGCAGAGGTGGGGCGAAGAAATCGCGGCCGTTGACGTCGTAGTTGCGGAGAAACTCGAACAGCGTCGCCGTGGAAAGGAGTTCGTGCCGGATTTGGTAACCGCATTGATGGTGGCAGCGCCCTGGCCTGACGCTGGAGGCATCCTGCGCGCTGGTGGAGAGCTTGAATTCCTGGAGCGCGTCCGGGAAAGGGCAGCAGCATGCCGACGCCGGTGAACTGATAGACATAATTCGCGCCGTCCAAGTTGTACTGGACACCCGAGCGCGGTTCCACCCGGCCACAGCGAATTTATAGCCGGTGCGCATGCCTCGTAACTGGGATTCAGTCGGGCTCCCTGGCACGGCCGCGCCCGCTCAGAGTGATCAACTGCGTGGGATCGCGGCCGTTGAGCGGCAGGTCAACGAATGCGCTGGGTCTCCACCACATGCGCCGACACCAGCGGTTTGCGTTTCCACCTGACTGACGTTGGCTTCCACCTGGACGGCCTGCGTCACCTGGCCGACGGCTAGCGTGATGCGGAATCTCGGGGGCAGTGCCGACTTGCAGTACGATGCCGGTCTGCACATAGGTTTGGAAGCCCACCTTCATCGCTTCCAGCCGGTAGGGTCCGAGCGGCAGATTCGGAAGCACGTAATAGCCTGCGCTATCGGTCATGGCCATTCGTTTCACGCCGGTGTCGGTTTGCGTGGCCGTTACTTGAACATCCGGCACCACCGCACCGGTGCTGTCCTTCACGATGCCGCTGATCTGAGAAACGGCTTGGCCGAAGATGATATTGCAGCAGAGCATTCCCAATAAAGCGAGACCAGCAAAAATCCTCATTACGCCAACTCCTTTCGGAATATGCGGAAAGGTATTTTATCACAAAGCTTGCGCCTTGCAAAGGATAAGTCGCCAAATTTCATCGCAGTGCTACAATCGTCGTTTGTCTTCACCGGGGATTCGTTTGTCCAATACGGATACCTTGCTCCAGGCGGCCGGCGCGTGGTTTTTGAAGTCGGGGATTCAGGACTCGAGCGGCGGCGTGGCGCGGTATTACAACGCCAAACTCGGCTCGGGCGCTCGCGTGTCGACGGAGATTACCGGTTATGCGGTCAGCACTCTGCTTTTTCTCTACGAGCGCACCGGTGAGGACGACTATTTGAATGCAGCGCTGCGCGCAGCCCGGTTCCTGACGCGCAGCGCGTGGGACGCAGAGTTGCAGACTTTTCCGTTCGAGTGTAGTCCCGCCGGCGAAGGCGCCCGGCCGCTTGCATATTTTTTCGATTGCGGCATTATTGTTCGCGGCCTGCTCAATGCGTGGCGAATTTCGGGCGAGTCTGAATTTCGTGAAGTGGCGATCGCGGCCGGACACGCGATGCTATCGGATTTTCAGGCGAGCGAGGCGATTCATCCCATCCTGGCGCTGCCGGACAAGCAGCCCCTGGCTTATGAATCGAGATGGTCGGCGAGTCCGGGCTGTTATCAACTGAAAGCAGCGTTAGCCTGGCAGGAGCTTTTCGAAATCACCGGCGAGGCTCAATTCTCTCGCGCCTATGAATCGGCGGTCGCGCGGGCGCTAGCCAACGATGATGACTTCCTGGCGGGCGAGGCGAGCCGCGAGAGGTTGATGGATCGTCTGCACGCGTACGCCTATTTTCTGGAGGGCTTGCTGCCGGTTCTCCACCGTGCGGATTGCGCGGAAGCTTTTCAAAAAGGTCTACGGCGAGCGAGCGAGTACCTGAGGGACATCGCTCCGCTGTTCGTTCGCTCGGACGTTTATGCGCAGTTGTTGCGTCTTCGCCTCTACGGTGAAAACTCGGCGGGTGTATCGCTCGACTTCGGCGCGGCTGCGCAGGAAGCCGGCCACGCCTGCAGTTTCCAGATCGTCTCCGATGACACGCGGCTAGCCGGCGGATTTTGGTTTGGGCGCAAGGGCGGCGAGACGTTGCCGTTCGTCAATCCGGTCTCCACGGCGTTTTGCCTGCAGGCGCTGGTTCTTTGGGAGGATCGCAGGGACGGGACGTTCGAGGCTCGGCGGCAAGCGCTCATTTGAGTGGCGAGTTGGGCCGGCCAATCAAGATCCTGTTCGCGTCCGCCGACGAGCAACTAATTCCCCAAGCCATTGAGCACATGCGGCAGCTTATGCCCGAGCTACCGCTGGTGGTCGTTTCCGAATTTCCGGTCGAAGCCAGCCCCTGGGTTCCTTTTCCGATATCGCGGGGTTTCCGGGACAATTTCGCATTTTTCCGGTGGCGCTTCCGTAACGAGAGCATTCGAATTTCCGCAGTGATCCTGGAACCGCGCGTGCCGTATTGGCAGATGCGGATGATCGGTTTTTTTCTTTCGCCTCGGAACTTTCTCGCCTTCAACGAGAACTTCGGCCACTTTATGCTGCGGCCGCAGTCGCTCGGGACAGTTCTCCGGCACGTGTTGTGGAGAGCGCGGAATTTTGTGGTCTCCGAATTGTCGCCGCGCGGCCGGGTTTACACGTTTCTATGGCGCGTGGCGCATCCGAGCGCGTTCCGGCTGCCTTGGTACGGATTCGCCGCGAGAATCGCTGGGCGATTGGCGGCCGCGTTGAAATATGGCAGTAGTCGCGCCGCGAACGTGACGTCGGTCGCAGCGCCCCGCGCACATGGGATTTCAGTAGTAATACCGTCGCGCAACGGTCGGGAGCTCCTTGGAGAGCTGTTACCAGAGGCGGAAATTCAGATCCAGAAAGCGGGCGGCGAGATTATCGTCGTCGACAACGGATCCGATGATGGAACGGCTGATTTTTTGCGCAGTGAACATCCGGGCGTGCGCGTTCAACAATATTCAGAGCCGTTGTCGTTTGCACGCGCGGTGAACGTGGGCATTCGCACATCGCGCTTCTCGCACATTTGCCTGCTGAACAACGACATGGTCATCTCCGAGGGCTTTTTCGAGGCTCTGATGGCGGCGTTTGGGCGTGTGCCGGAACTGTTCTCGGCAACCGCGCAGATTTTCTTCCCCGCAGGAGCTCGGCGCGAAGAGACCGGTAAAGCGGTGATGCCGTTCGTCTCGGAACGCAAGCCGGCGGATTTTCTGGTTCGCTGTGATCTGCCGGTTCCGGGCGAGGATCTGAGTTATGTGCTTTACGGGAGCGGAGGCTGTTCGCTCTTTGAAGCCGGGAAACTGGTGGTGCTGGGCGGAATGGATGAAGTGTACCAGCCCGCTTACGTCGAAGATCTCGACCTAGGGTTTCGCGCTTGGCGGCGAGGCTGGCCGTCGGTTTTCGTCGCGGACGCGCGTGTCATTCATCGGCACCGGGCGACCACTTCGCGATATTACTCTGCGTCTTTCCTCGAGCAAGTCCTGGAGCGCAATTATCTGCGTTTTCTCGCGCGCACGATTACGGATTCAGGGACATTTCGGCGATTGTGGCGGGAGGCGGTCAATCGGCTGGAAATATTGGGCGGCATGCAAGGGAATCCGGCGGCTGGCGCGGCTCTCGCGCAGGCTTGGCGCGCTCCGCTGTGGATCAAGCGGTCGCCAGCGTCCGAGATCAGCGATTCAGAGATTCTCGCCATCGGAAGCGGCGCTGTATCCGTTTCACCGGGCCGCGCAGCGCGGGGCAAGCCGGTGGTGCTGGTCGCCACTCCTTATTTGCCGTTTCCTTTGGCGCATGGCGGCGCAGTCCGCATGTACAACCTCTTGCGGCGAGGCGCGCAGGATTTCGATCAGGTGCTGGTCGCGTTCGCCGACCAGCTTGCGCCAATCGCGAGCGAGCTGTTAGAAATTTGCTGCGAAGTGGTTCTGGTGAGACGCCGGGGAAGCCATTTGCTGCCGTCCACCCAGCGGCCGGACGTGGTGGAGGAGTTCGATTCGCCGGCGTTTCATGCCGCTTTGCGTCAAACGATCCGCAAGTGGAAGCCCGCGATTGCTCAACTGGAATTTACGCAGATGGCGCAGTATGCAGCCGATTGCGCGCCTGCAAAAACGATTCTGGTGGAACATGATGTCACGCTCGATCTATACCAGCAGCTGCTTGCGCAGGGTGACGACTGGGAGTTGCGCCGTCAACTGAAACGCTGGGTTCCTTTCGAGACGGACGCGTGGGGAAGGGTAGACCGCGTCGTCACGATGTCGGAAAAAGACCGGGGGTTGGTGCTCCAGCGCAGGGCAGCTGTGGCGAAGGTGAAATGCTTGGCCAACGGCGTGGACCTGGAACGTTTCTGTCCTTGCAGCGGCGGGGCCGAACCTCGGCGCGTGCTTTTCATTGGCTCCTTCGCGCACTTGCCCAATCTGCTGGCCGTCGATTTTTTTCTGCGCGAGGTCTGGCCACGCATCCGGGAGTTCGGCGCCACTTTGCACGTCATTGCCGGAGCGCGGCACGAATATTATCTGGAGCGGTATCAGGACCGTCTTAGCGTGAATTTGGACCAGCCCGGGTTAGAAATTGAAGGATTCGTTTCAGACGTGCGACCGGCTTATGAGCGCGCTACCGTTGTCGTGGCTCCGTTGCTCGCTTCCGCCGGCACGAATATCAAGATTATGGAAGCGATGGCTATGGGAAAGGCGATCGTGAGCACGCCGGCGGGTATCAACGGATTGGATTTGAGTCCTGGCAAGGACGTTATCGTGGCTGAATCCGGCGCGGAAATGGCGCTCGCAATTGGCAGGCTCTTCGAGAATCCGGAACAGCGGCAAGCCATCGAGCGCGAAGCGAGGCGCACGGCAGAACGCCAGTACGACTGGAATGTGATCGCGGACCAGCAGCGGCAGCTCTATGAAGAACTGATCGGAGCGCCGGCGCTCACCCGAGATTGACCGCGAAAGCAACGTAGTCCAAGGCTCCGAAGAAGTCTCTGCGAAAATCCTCCGGCAATTGCGCCAGCGACGGCATGGCTTCGACGGCGGGCGAGAGCCGCTGGATTTCAACCTGGCCAAAGCCCGCTTCTTCGAGGTAGAAGCTCATCAGCGCCGAGGGTATGGGGTGGCGGTGAGTAGGGTCGAGATAGAAGTGAGTGGCGAAAATCGCAAGGCACTCCGGATTGGGAGTCTCAATGGCGATGACTCCGCCGGCGCGCAGCTTCTTGTGCAGCGTGCGAATCAGCTCCGGCAAGCGCTCGGGCGGGAGATGCTCAACGACCTGGCAGCAAATCGCGCCGCGCAGCGAACCGTCGGACAGCGCATTGAGATAAGCAAACAGATCGGCCTTTTCGGCGTCCAGCCCTTTGCTGCGGCACAAGGCGATGGAATCATCGTTCAGATCGATGCCATAGGCCGGGATGCCGGCGTCGCGAAATATTTCTAGAATCTCACCGCGGCCGCAACCTAGATCGAGCACCGGCGCGTGTTCCTGGAAACGCGATACGTAGATCCGCTGGCGAGCGCGAACGGATTCTTCGGAGCCGCGGAATCTTTCAGCGTGCTTGAGCCAATCGATGGCGGCGAACTCCGGCGGCGCGGCTTGAACGGCCTGCTCCACGGAGCGCGAGATGGATGCTCGCTGACGAATCAGACGAAGCTCGGTATGAATCATGGCGTCGTAATCGGCACGAATCTTCAGCAAGTCGTTCCACAGGCGCTTCTGAATGTCCTCGGTGGCGCGATCGAGAGCCGCTTCGAAATCGGCGTGCTGCGCCTTCACCTGTTCGCGATAATTCGCATCCATCAGCGTCACGCGATGCTGGAAGGAAGCCTGCAGTTCGGCGATACTACGCAAGAACTGAATTTCGGTGGCCGTCAGCCGCTGTTCCCATCCGGCGCTCCACTCGATCCAATGCGCCCCGAGTGTCCTTGATCTTCTGAGAATCTCCGTCAAAGGATGCGAGCGCGCGGTTGCAGCCGTTCAAAGCTTCGAGGGTGGCCTGCACACATTCGAGGACGGCGCGATTAAATTCGATTTGGTCGCGCACGTGCCAGTCCAGCGCGCGGGCTACCTGCCGCTTGATCCACTGGATGATGGAATTCGCCAGGCCGGGAGGACGCGGGTTTACCGTTCCGATGCTGGCGACCTTGGCCTCCGCGGCGTCGCGCGCATGCAGCAGCGGCATCAGATCCGGCAAGGGCAACCCGCCAAGAACCGCGCCTTGTGGATTGCGCGCGCGTACTCGCTCGCGGATCTCCGCAATGACGGCGGTTAGCTCTTCACCTTTTTGATCCACGCTTACCGCTTGCTCCTCTTCCTGCTCCAGTTGGCCGTGATTTTCGTGTAGACGCCGCCGCGCGAGGCGTGAATTCACCGATCAGCATGGCCGAGACAGGATGACAGGCTTTCACCACATCCGCCAAAAATCGATTGACGACGTTCTCCTGGAAAATGCCCAGGTTGCGATAGGCGAGCATGTACATCTTCAGCGATTTCAATTCCAGGCACAATTTGTCGGGCACGTAATGCAAGGTGAGTTTGCCGTGATCGGGCAGGCCGGTTCGCGGACAAACTGAGGTGAACTCCGGCAACACGATTTCGATCTCGTAATCAGGATACTGATTGGGCCAGGTCTCGATTTCGGGCAGCTTCGCGTTGGTCCCGGCCGCGGCCTGTTCATCCGTGTACAAGCGTTTCATCGCGCGGGGATCAAGGTTCTGGCCAACAAATCAAGAAAGAGGCCGACATCGGTCACCACGCCGATCGCCTGCCCCGTTCCGCGATCGCTCACCTTGGTAGCGACAGCGGGGTTGATGTCGACGCAAACAATTTTTACCCAACTGGGCAGCATATTGCCGACGGCGATGGAGTGCAGCATGGAGCCGAGGCACAGCACCAGTCCCGCGCCTTTCAACTGCTCGGCGTAGGCATCCTGCGCCTGGTTCATGTCGGTGATCGTGTCGGGCAGCGGTCCGTCGTCTCTGTAGGCTGCCGGCGAGCACGAACGGCACATTGTTGCGCACGCACTCATAGAGGATGCCGCTGCGCAAACAGCCGCTCTCGACCGCGCCGCGGATTCCGCCGCAATGATAGATCGCATTGATGGCGCGCATATGATTGCGATGCCCGTGCTCTTCCTGGCGGCCGTCGCTTTGCCGGATACCGAGCGAGGTTCCGAGCAGTGCTGCTTCGATGTCGTGCACACCCAGCGCGTTTCCGCACAACAGCGTGCTGACGTAGCCTTCGCGAATCAAGCGGGAAAGCGGCGCGGCGCCGCCGGTGTGGACCACCACGGGTCCAGCCACGACCACGATCTTTTGTCCCGCTGAACGGACTTGTTCGATCAGAGCGGCGGTCTGGCGGACGGCGGTCTCCACCTGACGCTCGGAGGAGATTCCGTTGCTCATGAATGCAAATGCAAGACGGTCGCGCTCCTTCGATTCGGGAATCACGCGGATGCCGCGCATCCCGGTCACCACCTGGTCGCCCGCCCTGATGTCACGCAAGCGGCGGCAGAAGGCTTGCTCTCCTTGCACCACAATGAGCGCGTCCATGCGTTGGTTCTGCACTTCCAGCCACTGCCCGTTTTGGCGGATGAAGGTTCGATGATTGGTGGTGGAGTAAAAATCCTCGGGCGCGCAGCAGTCGCGATCCACCGCGCGAAGCTCGGCGTCGCCGGAATCGACCATGGAGCAGCCCAGCCCGAGCAGCTGCGAAAGGATCTTCTGCATCGAGTCGGGATCGGCCGCGTCGATCTTGAGACGCAAGTAGGATCGGTTCGCTATTGGTGCGCCCGATGCGGAACTGCTCGACCTCGAAGCGGCCGTGGAACTCCACTACCGTGTCGAAGATCTGCTCCATGATGTGGGAGTCGATTAAGTGGCCTTGCGCTTCCACCCGTTCTTGCAGGGGAAGCGCGCTGGTATGCGCGTTCATGATGTCTTAGATACAGGATAACCGCTGCTGTAAAAGGCCCCCACCTTCTCGCTGCCGCGCCGGCTCATTTCTCCGCCAGCCAGGCTAGAAAAAGACCGTCCGGTGCGACATCCTCCCAATAGGAAATCGGCCGGCTGGAGACGTGCGCGGCAATGCCGGGCCAGCATCTTCTCCAGCTGCTTGCGGCCAAACCATTGCTCCCATTCCGGAGTTTTCAGCCTGCCCCACTGCTCGATGTTCTTGTCGATGATCACGATGCGGCCGCCCGGTTTTAACACGCGGCAAATCTCGGCGACTGCGCCCTCGATATCCACGGCGTGTTCGAGCGACTCGGTGGCATAGGCGCAGGCGAACGAATCGCTCGCAAACGGGAGGTTGGTCATCGATCCCGCGCATCTTGCAGAGCTTAGGAGAAGCATAACCAAGCATGCTCTCGGACAGATCGAAGGCAAAAATGGCGGCTTGCGGATAGCGCTCCAGAAAAACTTGCGCGAACCGGCCTTTGCCGCATCCGACATCCAGCACTCGCTTGCCGTTCAGGTCGCCGAAATATTCAAGGATCAGCTGGACGTGGTAAATGCGCGGATCGATGGTGGAAGGAAAATGCTCCTCGTCACCGGCGGCTTCGTTGAAATGACTGGCGATCGCTTGGATAGGCGGCCGCTGCGGCTTGCGGAAAATTCGGTTCCAAAGCGCGGTCATCAGACTTGCATCAAGCTCGCGTGAGGAAGATCGGCAAGCCGATTTTGTTAGCGTAATTGGGTCGATAGCGTTCGGTGTTGTACATGGTCGCGATGTCCACGTGCCGCGGCCCCAAGGCAGGATCGGGAATCTGCGCCATGGTGTAGCAGCCGTTGACCAGCGCGGCCATCAGTCCGGTCTGGCCGCTCAGCACGCAGTCGATCGCCATGGTACCGAAGGTGGAAGCGATCAGCTTGTCCACGAAATCCGGCGCGCCGCTGCGCAGGTCGTAGGTGAGATCGCTCACGATGGTCTCCTCGTGAGTGCGCTTCTTAATCTCATCACTCAAGGCCTCCGCCACATTCTCCTTCTTGCGATGGCCGAACGCGTCGGGATCCCCATATTCACGGACTTGATAGCCTTCCCATTCAGCGCCTTCGGAGAGAATGACCAAACAATAATTACTGGGATTGTTCTTCTTGTCGTTCATCAGCAAGTCGATCAGTTTGTCGAGATTGACCTTGAACTCGGGGATGCAGCAGCGAATGGAGGCGACGAAGGCGGTGTAAAGAGAAGTGAATCCGGCATCGCGGCCGAAGACCCGAAAGATGCCGATGCGCTCGTGCGATCCCACGGTGGTGCGCTGGCGGCTAATGGCATCCGTCGCGCGGGTGATTGCGGTCGAGAAGCCGATGCAGTACTCGGTGTTGCGCACGTCATTGTCCATCGTTTTCGGGACAGCGATCACCTTTACGCCCAGACTGTGAAGCTTGGCGGCATAGCTGAGCGTATCGTCACCGCCGATGGCGATGAGCGAAGTCAGCCCCAGGGCCTCGATGCTCTTCAACACCTGAGGACTCAAGTCATAAGACCGTTGAAGTTTTCCCGCCTTTGGTGATCTGTTTTGTGGGAAAATCCTTGTTCCTTGAGGAACTCCGGCAGGGTCGCCATCTTGGACGGGTTGGTGCGGCTGCTGTGCAGCACAGTGCCGCCATAGCGGTCGATAGTGCGCGTGTTCTGGCGCGTCAGCGGCAGGACATACTTGGCCTTGCTCTCTGGATCGTCAAATTCAGATGGGTTAGGCCCTCCCAGCCGCGTCGAATTCCGACAACTTCGCAGCAGTTTTCGGTCGCGCGGTAGGTCACCTCTTTAATAACCGAGTTCAGGCCCGGAACATCGCCGCCCCCGGTGAGAATACCGATGCGTTGGTTGGACACTAGAAACTATCTACGCTAACAGGAACCGTGAAAAGAAAAGGGCTCCCAGCAAGAGAGCGTCGAGAGCCCTCGATGCAGGTGAGGAGATCTCAAAGCGGGTTACCTGCCATGCCCGCCATGCGCTGCATGGCCACCGCGAATCCCCGCCGCGCGGCCCCATGGAATCCATGTCCATAAGACCCGTGCCCTCCAAAATGTCCGTATCCATAGCCGGGACCCCAACCACAGTAAAGACCGCCGTACGGGTAGCCATATCCATAGGCGTACGGATAAGCGTATGGCGAATAATAGGGGCCGTATGGGTATGAGTAAGCGTAAGGGTAATCCGGATAAAGCGGGCCGCCCAGGTAAACACCAAATCGGACCGCTGCGTTCGCCGGCGCGGGCTTATAAAAGCCAACGCTCCCGCCAATGCAATCGCCGGAATGCCAATCTTCTTGAATAATTGCTTCATGTTTGTGGCCTCCTGCCTATTCGATGAAGCACGTGGTCAAGGGATACGTTACGTAAACGTGACCAGGCCTAAAGCACGTCGGCAAAGCCGCGCTTTAGGTGGCGGAAAAAGAGACCTCCCAGCACGAACGCTGTGACGGCGTAGGTGGTCACTATCGCGAAGTCGTGAAGGCTAGGGACGCGATAGGAGAGCAGCCGGTCCCGATAGGCGCGCACCAGGAAGGCGAGCGGGTTCAGCCGCAGTACGAACCGTACCGCTTGCGGATAACGCTGTTCGTCGATCATGATCGGCGTGACCCAAAACCAGAAGGTCAGCAGGACCGAAAGCACCTGGGCCGTGTCTCTCAAGTACACTTGCAAGCTGGCCACAATCCAGCCCACGCCCACCGCGAACAGTCCGATCAGAAACATGTAGAGCGGAAGCGAGAGCATCCACAAACTGAAATGCTGGCCCGTGAACCCGACTACGGCGATCACCAGCACCACCGCCAACAGATGGCTGATGAGCGAGGAAAGAAAGATCGAGACCGGCACGATCTCGGCCGGGAAAACGGTCTTGGTGATGAGGTTGGCATGCTCGAGCAACGACGATGCCGAGCGCGTGACCGTCTCCTGAAAAAGCAGCCAGGGCAGAAAACCGCAGAACAGGAACAGGGAGTAGTTCTGGGTGACTTCGGTGGCCGGCAGCGGTAGTGTGCAAGCACATTTGAAACACGAAGACCCAACTGACCAGCAGAACCAGCGGATGGATCAAACCCCACACCCATCCGGCGGCTGGATCCGACGAAGCGCTGTTCGAAATCGCGCCGCACCATTTCAAGCAGCAGCGTACGGCGACGAATCAGATTGCGCGCAAAGTGATGTCCCGGTATCCACACTCCCCTCAGATTACTATAATGCGGAACCATGAAAGCTTGCATTCTTCGATCACCGGCGCCGATTGAAACCAATCCGCTGGATATACCGACGTCCCAAAGCCCGAGCCCGGTGGAACACAGGTGCTGGTGCGGGTGCGCGCTTGCGGGGTCTGCCGGACGGATCTGCACGTGATCGAAGGCGAACTGGCGCCGCGCAAGTCGCCGATGATTCCCGGGCATCAAGTGGTGGGCGTGGTGGAGGCGGTCGGCGAAGGCGCGAAGCCGCATCCAATCGGAACGCGCGTGGGCATCGCCTGGCTGCACTCGACCGATGGAACCTGCGAATACTGCCGCGCGGGAAAGGAGAATCTGTGCAACAGCCCGACCTTCACCGGCTACACCGTGGACGGCGGCTATGCCGAATATGCGCTGGCCGAAGAGAGCTTCGTCTATCCGATTCCGGAGGGATTCGACGATCTGCAAGCCGCGCCGCTGCTGTGCGCGGGCATCATCGGATTCCGCTCGCTGCGGCTTTCCGGCATCGGGCGCGGCGGCCGGCTGGGGCTGTACGGATTCGGCGCCGCGGCGCACGTGGCCATTCAAGTGGCGCGCTACTGGGGCGCCGAGGTGTACGCCTGCACGCGCGACGAGCGGCATCAGAAGCTGGCGCTGGAATTGGGCGCGGTGTGGGCCGGCGGAACGATCGCCGAGCCTCCGGCCAAGCTCGACTGCGCCATCATCTTCGCACCGGCCGGCGAGATCGTGCCCGCGGCGCTGAAGGCTCTGAAGAAAGGCGGAACGCTGGCGCTGGGCGGCATCCACATGAGCGCCATTCCGCCGCTCGATTACGATCTGCTGTACCAGGAGCGCGTGGTGCGCAGCGTCGCCAACAACACGCGCCAGGACGGCCACGATTTTCTGCGCATGGCGGCCGAGATTCCGATTCACACGCGAAATCGAGGTGTTTCCGCTGCGGAAGCCAATCGCGCGCTGAATGCGCTGAAGAACGACGCCATTCGCGGCGCGGCGGTGCTGCGGGTGAGAGAGGCGTAGTTTCGGCGCGGACGCGTTTATTGGTCGGCCAGGATTTTCCAGCGGCTGGTTTCGAACTCCATGTTGAAGTTCTCGCCCAGGTACACGCGCCGCACTTCCGGATCGGTGCCCAGCGCCTCGGGCGTGCCGCGCGGAAGATTTTGCCGTTGTTGATGATGTAGGCGCGATCGGTCACCGCCAGCGTCTCGCGCACGTTGTGGTCGGTGACCAGGATGCCGATGCCGGAGTTCTTCAGATCGAAAATGATGCGCTGCAGCTCCAGCACCTGGATGGGATCGATGCCGGAAAACGGCTCGTCCAGCAGCAGGAAACTGGGCTCGATCACCAGCGAGCGCGCGATCTCCACGCGCCGCCGCTCGCCTCCCGAAAGCATGTAGCCTTTGCTGTGGCGCACCGTTTCGAGGCCCAGCTGCTCGATCAGCCGGTTCATGCGCTCGCGGCGCTCGCGCCGGCTCATGCGCAGGGTTTCCAGGATCGCCATCAGGTTGTCTTCCACCGTGAGCTTGCGGAAGACCGAAGCTTCCTGGGGCAGATAGCTGATGCCGCGGCGGGCGCGCTGGTACATCGGCATGTTGGTGATGTCTTCCGAGGCCCTCGCCGTTGCCACCATGCACGGTCCCGAATCCGGGCTGATCAGTCCCACGATCATGTAGAACGACGTGGTTTTGCCGGCGCCATTGGGGCCCAGCAGGCCCACTACTTCGCCCTGCTTCACCCACACCGATACGTTGTCCACGACCTTGCGGCCGCGATAGGTCTTCGAGATGTCAGAAGGTCTGGAGAGTGCGCATGAACTTGGGAATGGTTTTCTTGTGCAGGCGACTTTTCGCCGGCGTCTTCCGCGCCGTTCATCAGCAGCCTATTTGTTGGAGATACCAAGTCAATTTCCTGCCTTTCGTCGTTCCCTTAGTGCTGTCCACGAAATGCGGATCTCCTTTCTCTAGAATAACTTTGTCTTCGTCCACGTAGTATTCGGCATGCTCGGACAGGCATCGCGCGTGCGATCCGCAGCCATCTGCGTGTACCGTCACGTGGCCGTCGGCAAAGGCGTGATCGAGCGAGGAATCGTCGCATCGTCGTTATCGCGGAGAACGCTTCAGTTCTTCTGGCACTTCACCCCCATGTCGGCCGCGTTCAACAGTAACGCCGCCGGTGTAGTGTGCCAGATCGTCGTCATCGTTATAGTCCATTTCCGGTGCCTTCACTATCGTAAACACGGCGCCGGCGTTTGCAGTCTTCGCGTTTTTTTGGCTTTCTGCGGCTTTTCGTTTTTGTTGTCCTTGTCCTGATCCTTGGGTTTGTCAAGTAACTGGCTGACCACGTGACCGTGCGCTTTCAGGATGTCGTGTTCCCGGTCGATTTCCATAATGTCGGCCGTCAAGCGATTGGAATCCTGCCAAGCCACCGCGCCCCCTCGTAGCGGATCTCAGATTGTTGTCCTTGGACGTCATTTTCTTGGCGCGCGCGTGCAGCGGCTCATCTTGGTCAAGCATTCCGCCGCCGTTGGCGTTCGAATCCTTATTCTTATCCGGCAGCCGGGT
>CAVSYF010000015.1:0-163833 GCA_963732175.1 Bryobacterales bacterium
TTTCTCTACCGGCAAGTGGGAAGGCAATCAGCTCGCGATCACGACCACGCATCTGAAGATGGCGATGTACGAGCGGCACGGGCTTTTCCGCAGCGACATCGGCAACCTATTCGAGCGCTGGATCCGGCACGGGAACTACTTGACGGTGATGCTCATTATTACCGATCCGGTGTATCTCGCTGAGCCTTTCATTCGCACCCGGAACTACGAGTTGAGTCTGAACCAACAAATGAGCGGTTACTCCTGCACTCCAGCCGCTGAAATCGCCAACCGCTCTGAGGGATACGTCGCGCACTATCTGCCAGGCAAGAATCCGTTCCTGATGAACGCCGTCAAGCGTTATAAGGTGCCCGAGGCGGCCGTAGGAGGCGGCCCGGAGACGATGTATCCGGAATTTGAAGCTAAGATCAAGAATCCGTCCGCAACGTTTTCCGAACCATTCACCTACCACGCGGAGCCCATTCCGCCGGCGCCGCCAACACCCAGGACCCAAGCGGACTTCGACAAAATCGAGGTTCAAGTACTGCCGGTGCAGGGTAATGTGTACTTGCTGGTCGGGGCGGGAGGCAACACCACCGTACAGGTCGGTGAATATTCCGTCACCGTAGTGGATACCCAACTTGCGCCGCTTAGCGGCAAAATTCTGGCCGCCATAAAAAAGCTTTCGAACAAGCCGATCCGCTACGTGATTAATACGAATGCCGATCCGGACCATACCGGCGGAAACGAAGCAATCGCTAAGGCGGGCAGTTCCATAGGTGGTTTGAACATCGGGCGCGATCTTGGAGCAGAGGCGATCATGGGAGCCGCCATTATCGCTCACGAGAACGTTTTGAAGCGCCTGAGCGCACCGACCGGCGCAAAATCCGAATTGCCGTTTGGGGCTTGGCCGACGGAAACCTTCGAGACCCCCAAGTATGAACTGTTCGACGGGGAAGCGATTCAAATCATTCATGAGCCGGCTGCGCACACCGACGGAGACAGCATTGTTTTCTTCCGGCGTTCGGACGTGATCAGCGCCGGCGACGTCTTTTCCACGGTCACGTACCCGGTGATCGACAGGAGCCGCGGGGGAAGCATCAACGGGACCATCGCAGCTTTGAATCACATCATCGACCTGACGGTTCCGCGGGACAAGCAGGAAGGCGGCACTTACGTCATCCCCGGGCATGGGCGAATCTGCGACGAGGCCGACGTCGTCGAATACCGCGATATGGTTACGATCATCCGGGACCGAATCGCGGATCTCATGGCGGATGGCCGAACGCTCGATCAGATCAAGGCCGCGCAGCCCACTCTCGACTACGATCCGCGCTACGGCGCGCCCACTGCGTATTGGACCAAGGACGCGTTTATTGAAGCTGTTTACGCCGATTTAAGTAAACCGAAGAGCAAATAGCTTACAGCCGCCGCCGTCGCACCGATCGCTTATGACCACTGATCGCCCTGCTAGGGATAAGAGCCTAGCCGCGGCTCTTACCGGGCTACCGCTTGGGCACGACTCTCCATCTTCGCCAGGCTAGACCTCGCCTTATGAAAACCTGTCTCGGCTTGGGCTTGGTTTGGCTAACGGCCGCTCTCATCGCCACCGAACCCGATGCCGCGACGCGCCGCTGGTGGCGTTACACCACCGCTCTTGCTAACGACGTTGTAATTAGCACGTGAGTTGTCCGGTCCAGGCCGGGCGCGCGTAGTCATCCTGACTAGTGCCTTGTGACTAGTACATTTGGAGAATTGTACTGGAACGAAATAGGCCGCAGAATGATCCACGGAGCCGGCTGGCTGGCCTTGGGCATATCGCCCGGCTACTTTCTTGAAGGCGAGGACGATGAGCATGACGTACACCAACTTCTTCCGTGCAGCAGCAATGGCTCTGGCGCTCACTTGCGGAGCGGCTTTCGCACAAACGACGATTACTTCGCCAGGAACGGACATGGACTTAGCGAGCGGTACTCCTTGCCCTAGCGATTACAACGCGACGGGCAGCACTTGCTATTCGGGCTGGCGTAACTCATCGGTCCCCAAGATGGATATCGACGGCAATAATGTGCTCGGTACTGACGGCTTTTACGCGCCTAACAATCCTACCTATTCGTCCGCTCCGAGTTATACCGTGCTCGCGACCTTTGGGCCAGCCGCCGGTACTGGATCATACGGGGGCAACGGGAACTATGCATTGATCGACAACCCCACGACGACGCCGGGGTTGACGCCCACCAAAGAGCTTAGCGGCAATATCAATCTAGGCACCACCGGCGCCCTGTTCCAGTTCACCCTGACCGGTACGGTTCCCTACAAGATTCGGGTCGGTGTAATGGTCGATAACGAAGATGGTGGCCGGGGACAGTTCAATAGCTCCGCGACTGAACTCACCTGCACTAACTGCAGTCCTGCGGTTTCGCCAGCCCCAGTCTCTATGACCAGCACGGGCGTTCCCTCGTACAACGACAACATTCCCGACTGGATCTATTTCGATATCACGAACGGAGTGGCGGGTCAGACTTATCAGATCGTCGGCACGGTGGGGCACCAACAATCCGCTCTCGGCGCAGTCTCGTTCGACAGCTTGTCGGAGTACCCCACGAACACGACGGTACCGACTGTCACCGTGATGGGCGTCAGCTCATCAAATCAGTCGGTTACGCTGACGGCAATGGTCACTTCTACCTCAACTGTAAACGAAGGAAAGGTGACGTTTACCGTGTACGATTCGATGAATAATCAAGTCGGCACATCGGTGCAGGGGACGGTCAGCGGTGGTACGGCCACCGCGACGTACATGTTGCCCGGGGGGACGATGCAAGGCACTTACACGATCCAGGCGAGTTATGACGACACCGCAACGAGCCCCATGTTTATGAGCAGCATGGGTACCGGTACGCTGATAGTGGAGTGCGCCTCTCCCCAAAACGACCTCACAATCACCCAGCAGCCGCAGTCGGTGTTCGCGAACCAGGGGCAAACGGTAACCTTCACGGCGATGGCGGCAGGGTATCCAGCCTACACGACGGTGCAGTGGTATGTCAGCATGGACGGCGGGATGACCTGGACCCCTATTTCGGGGGCAAACTCGACGACCCTGACGCTGACGGATGTACAGCCGTCGATGAACGGATACCATTACCAGGCGGTATTTACCAGCTCGTGCAGCATGGTGGCGACCGATCCGACGGTTACACTGACGGTGGTGCCGATCGGCGCATTTCAAAGCCGGTACACCTCTAACCTCAATATCGGGGATTCATCTGTCGACATCACCAACGATGGTCTAAACGCGCTCACTCCCACAGATCCTCCGCCTTCCGCCGGCGGCAACCTGTGCGTGGGCGTCTATGCCTTCGACCCGAATGAAGAGCTGCAGTCCTGCTGCACCTGCCTGGTGACGCCGGACGGCTTGGTCAGTCTTTCGGCCAAGGCGATCAACGCGGCGAGCCTTACGGGAGAGAATCCAACCTCGCTGGTAGTGAAGCTGCTGGCTTGGTCCACTACGGCGGGCACTTCGTCAACCGCACCGCCGGGCACACCAGCGCCTCCCACCTCGAGTGCTTGCAATGCAGCTACTCCTGGGACACTTGTAGCTGGCATGCACGCTTGGGGCACCTCCCTTCACGCCGTGGCGACATCGGGCTACACGATTACCGAGACCCCGTTCTCGACCGCGCGCCTGAGCGCGTCCGAGTTAGCCAATATCACGCAGATCTGCGAGTTCACCCAGATCAATGGCTCGGGCAAATTCGGCCAGTGCCCGGGTTGCACGGCGGGCGGGCAGTAAGAGAATCGCGCTGAGCAGTTCAGGGGGTTCCATCCGTGAACTGCTCAGCGTCGACTTCGCCGCGAATGTTTGCTATTCAGGCGGGGCCGGCTTCGGAGGCGCTGCGGTTCCAAACCGAGCGCGCAGCGGGACGATCTTCATCATCCAAGTGGGGTGGTCCTGGGACAGCAAGCTCGCGTAGTCGAGTGATTCTTTATCGCCTCGGGCGATTAGCGAATCGACATATTGTTGCAAGCTGAGAGTGCTCCAGGGAGAAATGGAACGCTGGGCGCTTTCGGCAAAGTACCAGCGTCCAAAGACGGCCCAGCGGTCGGCGGCGGTGGAAGCCAGCAGTCGCGCCCGCAGGAGCTTCACCTTATCGAGATCCGGGCGATGCAGTTGATCGTACGTTGTTTGCGTCGCGGCGAATTCCGCCAAATCTGGCAGCCAGGTTGGCGGCGGCCCCTGCGGAGGCAGGTCGAAAATTTGAACCGAGGAGTCTTTGGACGCCACCAGGAGGGAGGAGCCGCTGGGACTAAACACAGCCGTCGTCACTTCATCTCGAGCGCGCAGCGGTAAAGTAAGCGGTTCTCCGCTGCTCGCGTTCCAGATCCTGGCTGTGTGATCTCGTGAAGCGGTGGCAACCAGCTTGCCATCGGGGCTAAAAGCGGCAGCGACAACTGCGTCCGCATGTTGAAGAGGAGGCGTCACCGGCTCTCCCGTCCTTGCATCCCAAACTCGAGCGGTGTGGTCCCAGGACGCGGTGACAACACGCGACGCGTCCGCATTGAATGCGGCCGACATGATCCACTTTCCATGCCGCAGAGGAAGACCGAGGGGGCGTCCGGTTTTGGCGTCCCAGACCCGTGCTGTGCCGTCTGCCGAACCCGTCAAGATATACCTGCCATCGGAACTAAAAACGGCCGTGTATATGTTGTTCACGTGCGTCAAGGGACTCAGCAGCCGCGCGCCTGTCCGGGCATCGAAAATCTCGGCTACGCCGTCGCCAGTCGCCGTTATGATTCTCGATCCGTCAGGGCTGAAGTTGACCGAGAAGACGGTGGCGTGATAACGGATCACGGGTGAGACCGGCAAGCCCGTCCTGGCATCCCATATGCGGGCGGTGTTGTCATCCGACCCAGTGGCTATCAGCCGGCCATCGGGACTAAATTTCACAGAACGAACGGCATGGGTTGCTCGCACGGGAACACCCCGGGGCTTGCCCGTATGAACATCCCAAACTCCGGCCGTATTGTCTTCAGAAGCCGTGGCCACAAGTTCGCCGTCCGGGCTGAATTCGGCCATAAGGACGTCGTCGCCGTGCTGGAGAGGAGCGGTCAGCGGAGCGCCTGTCCGGGCGTCCCATATGCGCGCGGTGTGATCCTTCGATGCCGTGACGATCTTAGTCCCATCCGCGCTAAAGGCGGCGTATAGAACTGCGTCTCGATGCCCGATCAAAACCAAACGGCCGTTGGTCCTGAGTTCAGTAAGCAGCTCAAAGGCGAGCGCCGAGGCAGGATTTCCTTCGGGCTGCAGTCGAAGACTTTCGGCGAGGACTCGCAGCGCTTCCGGCTTGCTCCCCTCTTCGGCGAGATTCAGAGCACGGAGAAAGTCGAGACGGGCCTGGCCGGCTCCAGGTATTGTCTGCGGAGCCGCTGCCAGAAGAAGGCACGACGCCAACAGCGATCCGAGAACGCTGCGCGGTCTCATTGCTGATAAATTTCGATCGCGCTGGCCTTCGGCTGATCGGCGGAGCCAACCGTATACGTTACCGTCACATCTCCATTGGCATCCGCCGTAGCGATGAATTGTTCTACTAACGCCGTATTGGCCGCCCCTGCGACGGCGATGATATCGAAGTTCTGCAGCACGGTCGTAGTGTTGATGGCCACGTTGAAAACGCGTTGACCGGCCGTGGTCCAATAAAACTCTGCAAAGTGGAGCCGAACCAGATACGATCCGCCCGGAGTCAGATTCGGGAACGTGTAAGTGAAGCTCCCACCGGAACGCTCGCTCTGGTAAACCGCCGCCGGTGCAGGGCTGACCACCGCGCTGGTGTTGATCGCATTGCCGGTTGCCGCCTCGCCTCCGCCCGCGAAAAACTCATCCGCCGCAAACGGCGCTGCCGCGCCCCCGCCCGCGTTTACCTGATACACCACTGTGCCCGTGACCGGCGCGCCCGGAGTGGCGTTGGCTTCATTCGAGTAGCTGGATGTGCCCGCACTATTAGTGGCCGTCACCTCGTAATAGTAGGTGGCTAGGTTGGTCACGGTCGTATCGATAAACTGTGTGCCCGTGATTCCAGAGCCGAGCGGGGTCCCGCCTTCGCCTCCCGAAGTGTTGCTGCGC
This sequence comes from Bryobacterales bacterium, assembly GCA_963732175.1. GTDB lineage: Bacteria > Acidobacteriota > Terriglobia > Bryobacterales > Bryobacteraceae > Palsa-89. The sequence goes on from CAVSYF010000015.1 coordinate 6,101, forward strand.
CACACACTGTAGGCGCCCGAAGGCCCGTTCCCTGCGCTCCAGAAAAGCGAGACTTGATTGTTACCGGCAGTCGCAGTCAACCCCACCGGAGCTGCGGGAACCGGCACGCTGCTGCCTAGAATTTCGATCCCGTTCACCTGGGGTTGGTCGGCCGATCCGGGCGTGAACGCTATCCCAATAGCGCCGCTGCTATTCGCCGTTGCAGCGAAGCTCTCGACAACCGCGATATTGGGGCCTCCGGCAGTGGCAATGATGTCAAAATTCGATAGCGCCGCCACGCCGTTGATCGCGACGTTGAACTGCCGCTCGCCGGCTGCCGTCCAGTAGGTCTCCGCAAAGTGCAAACGCACCGTGTAGCTAGCTCCCGGCGTCAGCGCCGGAATGCTGTAGCTGAACGTGCCATAGCGGTTGGTCTGATAGACCTGCATGGGCGCTGCATTGCTCACTCCGGCGGTCGAAATGGTAGTGCCCACGGCGGTGGTGGTTCCAGTGTTGAAAAACTCGTCCGCCAAGAACGGAGCAAAGCCTGAGGCGCTTCCCGAGTCAATCTGATAGATTGCAACCGGACCTGTCTGAGCTACCCCCGCCGCGGAGGCTTCATTCGACAGGCCCGATACACCGGCGCTGTTGACCGCCGCTACCTTGTAGTAGTAAGTCACGCCATTGGTGACGGTCGTATCCGTGTAGGTTGCCGTGACGCTGGTCGCCAGTGCCGTCGCGCTCTCGGCTCCGGCCGCCGTACCGCGATAAACGTTATACGAGGTGGCCCCCGTGCTCGCGGTCCATTGCAGAGCGATCCGCGCGTTTCCTCCCGCCGCCGTGAGAGCTGAGGGGCAGCAGGGATGGCTACCCCCGCCGCGGAGGCTTCATTCGACAGGCCCGATACACCGGCGCTGTTGACCGCCGCTACCTTGTAGTAGTAAGTCACGCCATTGGTGACGGTCGTATCCGTGTAGGTTGCCGTGACGCTGGTCGCCAGTGCCGTCGCGCTCTCGGCTCCGGCCGCCGTGCCGCGATAAACGTTATACGAGGTGGCCCCCGTGCTCCCAGTCCATTGCAGAGCGATCCGCGCGTTTCCTCCCGCCGCCGTGAGACCTGAGGGCGCAGCAGGGATGGCTACCCCCGCCGCGGAGGCTTCATTCGACAGGCCCGATACACCGGCGCTGTTGACCGCCGCTACCTTGTAGTAGTAAGTCACGCCATTGGTGACGGTCGTATCCGTGTAGGTTGCCGTGACGCTGGTCGCCAGCGCCGTCGCGCTCTCGGCTCCGGCCGCCGTGCCGCGATAAACGTTATACGAGGTGGCCCCCGTGCTCCCAGTCCATTGCAGAGCGATCCGCGCGTTTCCTCCCGCCGCCGTGAGACCTGAGGGCGCCGCAGGGATGGCTACCCCCGCCGCGGAGGCTTCATTCGACAGGCCCGATACACCGGCGCTGTTGACCGCCGCTACCTTGTAGTAGTAAGTCACGCCATTGGTGACGGTCGTATCCGTGTAGGTTGCCGTGACGCTGGTCGCCAGTGCCGTCGCGCTCTCGGCTCCGGCCGCCGTACCTCGATAAACGTTATACGAGGTCGCCCCGCTGCTCGCAGTCCATTGCAGAGCGATCCGCGCGTTTCCTCCCGCCGCCGTGAGACCTGAGGGGGCCGCAGGGATGGCTAGCGCTGCCGCGGAGGCTTCATTCGACAGGCCCGATACACCGGCGCTGTTGACCGCCGCTACCTTGTAGTAGTAAGTCACGCCATTGGTGACGGTCGTATCCGTGTAGGTTGCCGTGACGCTGGTCGCCAGCGCCGTCGCGCTCTCGGCTCCGGCCGCCGTGCCGCGATAAACGTTATACGAGGTGGCCCCCGTGCTCCCAGTCCATTGCAGAGCGATCCGCGCGTTTCCTCCCGCCGCCGTGAGACCTGAGGGCGCCGCAGGGATGGCTACCCCCGCCGCGGAGGCTTCATTCGACAGGCCCGATACACCGGCGCTGTTGACCGCCGCTACCTTGTAGTAGTAAGTCACGCCATTGGTGACGGTCGTATCCGTGTAGGTTGCCGTGACGCTGGTCGCCAGCGCCGTCGCGCTCTCGGCTCCGGCCGCCGTGCCGCGATAAACGTTATACGAGGTGGCCCCCGTGCTCCCAGTCCATTGCAGAGCGATCCGCGCGTTTCCTCCCGCCGCCGTGAGACCTGAGGGCGCCGCAGGGATGGCTACCCCCGCCGCGGAGGCTTCATTCGACAGGCCCGATACACCGGCGCTGTTGACCGCCGCTACCTTGTAGTAGTAAGTCACGCCATTGGTGACGGTCGTATCCGTGTAGGTTGCCGTGACGCTGGTCGCCAGTGCCGTCGCGCTCTCGGCTCCGGCCGCCGTGCCGCGATAAACGTTATACGAGGTGGCCCCCGTGCTCCCAGTCCATTGCAGAGCGATCCGCGCGTTTCCTCCCGCCGCCGTGAGACCTGAGGGCGCAGCAGGGATGGCTACCCCCGCCGCGGAGGCTTCATTCGACAGGCCCGATACACCGGCGCTGTTGACCGCCGCTACCTTGTAGTAGTAAGTCACGCCATTGGTGACGGTCGTATCCGTGTAGGTTGCCGTGACGCTGGTCGCCAGTGCCGTCGCGCTCTCGGCTCCGGCCGCCGTGCCGCGATAAACGTTATACGAGGTGGCCCCCGTGCTCCCAGTCCATTGCAGAGCGATCCGCGCGTTTCCTCCCGCCGCCGTGAGACCTGAGGGCGCAGCAGGGATGGCTACCCCCGCCGCGGAGGCTTCATTCGACAGGCCCGATACACCGGCGCTGTTGACCGCCGCTACCTTGTAGTAGTAAGTCACGCCATTGGTGACGGTCGTATCCGTGTAGGTTGCCGTGACGCTGGTCGCCAGTGCCGTCGCGCTCTCGGCTCCGGCCGCCGTGCCGCGATAAACGTTATACGAGGTGGCCCCCGTGCTCCCAGTCCATTGCAGAGCGATCCGCGCGTTTCCTCCCGCCGCCGTGAGACCTGAGGGCGCAGCAGGGATGGCTACCCCCGCCGCGGAGGCTTCATTCGACAGGCCCGATACACCGGCGCTGTTGACCGCCGCTACCTTGTAGTAGTAAGTCACGCCATTGGTGACGGTCGTATCCGTGTAGGTTGCCGTGACGCTGGTCGCCAGCGCCGTCGCGCTCTCGGCTCCGGCCGCCGTGCCGCGATAAACGTTATACGAGGTGGCCCCCGTGCTCCCAGTCCATTGCAGAGCGATCCGCGCGTTTCCTCCCGCCGCCGTGAGACCTGAGGGCGCAGCAGGGATGGCTACCCCCGCCGCGGAGGCTTCATTCGACAGGCCCGATACACCGGCGCTGTTGACCGCCGCTACCTTGTAGTAGTAAGTCACGCCATTGGTGACGGTCGTATCCGTGTAGGTTGCCGTGACGCTGGTCGCCAGTGCCGTCGCGCTCTCGGCTCCGGCCGCCGTGCCGCGATAAACGTTATACGAGGTGGCCCCCGTGCTCCCAGTCCATTGCAGAGCGATCCGCGCGTTTCCTCCCGCCGCCGTGAGACCTGAGGGCGCAGCAGGGATGGCTACCCCCGCCGCGGAGGCTTCATTCGACAGGCCCGATACACCGGCGCTGTTGACCGCCGCTACCTTGTAGTAGTAAGTCACGCCATTGGTGACGGTCGTATCCGTGTAGGTTGCCGTGACGCTGGTCGCCAGTGCCGTCGCGCTCTCGGCTCCGGCCGCCGTGCCGCGATAAACGTTATACGAGGTGGCCCCCGTGCTCCCAGTCCATTGCAGAGCGATCCGCGCGTTTCCTCCCGCCGCCGTGAGACCTGAGGGCGCAGCAGGGATGGCTACCCCCGCCGCGGAGGCTTCATTCGACAGGCCCGATACACCGGCGCTGTTGACCGCCGCTACCTTGTAGTAGTAAGTCACGCCATTGGTGACGGTCGTATCCGTGTAGGTTGCCGTGACGCTGGTCGCCAGTGCCGTCGCGCTCTCGGCTCCGGCCGCCGTGCCGCGATAAACGTTATACGAGGTGGCCCCCGTGCTCCCAGTCCATTGCAGAGCGATCCGCGCGTTTCCTCCCGCCGCCGTGAGACCTGAGGGCGCCGCAGGGATGGCTACCCCCGCCGCGGAGGCTTCATTCGACAGGCCCGATACACCGGCGCTGTTGACCGCCGCTACCTTGTAGTAGTAAGTCACGCCATTGGTGACGGTCGTATCCGTGTAGGTTGCCGTGACGCTGGTCGCCAGTGCCGTCGCGCTCTCGGCTCCGGCCGCCGTGCCGCGATAAACGTTATACGAGGTGGCCCCCGTGCTCCCAGTCCATTGCAGAGCGATCCGCGCGTTTCCTCCCGCCGCCGTGAGACCTGAGGGCGCAGCAGGGATGGCTACCCCCGCCGCGGAGGCTTCATTCGACAGGCCCGATACACCGGCGCTGTTGACCGCCGCTACCTTGTAGTAGTAAGTCACGCCATTGGTGACGGTCGTATCCGTGTAGGTTGCCGTGACGCTGGTCGCCAGTGCCGTCGCGCTCTCGGCTCCGGCCGCCGTGCCGCGATAAACGTTATACGAGGTGGCCCCCGTGCTCCCAGTCCATTGCAGAGCGATCCGCGCGTTTCCTCCCGCCGCCGTGAGACCTGAGGGCGCAGCAGGGATGGCTACCCCCGCCGCGGAGGCTTCATTCGACAGGCCCGATACACCGGCGCTGTTGACCGCCGCTACCTTGTAGTAGTAAGTCACGCCATTGGTGACGGTCGTATCCGTGTAGGTTGCCGTGACGCTGGTCGCCAGTGCCGTCGCGCTCTCGGCTCCGGCCGCCGTGCCGCGATAAACGTTATACGAGGTGGCCCCCGTGCTCCCAGTCCATTGCAGAGCGATCCGCGCGTTTCCTCCCGCCGCCGTGAGACCTGAGGGCGCAGCAGGGATGGCTACCCCCGCCGCGGAGGCTTCATTCGACAGGCCCGATACACCGGCGCTGTTGACCGCCGCTACCTTGTAGTAGTAAGTCACGCCATTGGTGACGGTCGTATCCGTGTAGGTTGCCGTGACGCTGGTCGCCAGTGCCGTCGCGCTCTCGGCTCCGGCCGCCGTACCGCGATAAACGTTATACGAGGTGGCCCCCGTGCTCGCGGTCCATTGCAGAGCGATCCGCGCGTTTCCTCCCGCCGCCGTGAGACCTGAGGGCGCAGCAGGGATGGCCACCCCAGCCGGAGTCGCGGAGACCTCCGAGGATGGCGCGGAGGAGCCCACGGCGTTCACCGCCTCGATGTAATAGAAGTACTTCGTTCCACCCGTGACGGCTGTGTCGACATAAGGTGGCGCGGTAAGCCCCTGAACGAGCGGGGTCGTTCCTTCCCCGCCCGAGGCCGTGCCGCGAAATACACTATAGGACGTTGCGCCCGTGCTAGCGGACCAACTGAGACTCACTTGGCCGGTGCCGGCACTTGCCATCACACTGGACGGGGCGCCAGGCGCCGAGCCGCTGCTGCTGTTGGTTAGAATTTCGATCGCGCTGGCCTTTGGCTGATCGGCGGAGCCAACCGTATACGTTACCGTCACATCTCCATTGGCATCCGCCGTAGCGATGAATTGTTCTACTAACGCCGTATTGGCCGCCCCTGCGACGGCGATGATATCGAAGTTCTGCAGCACGGTCGTAGTGTTGATGGCCACGTTGAAAACGCGTTGACCGGCCGTGGTCCAATAAAACTCTGCAAAGTGGAGCCGAACCAGATACGATCCGCCCGGAGTCAGATTCGGGAACGTGTAAGTGAAGCTCCCACCGGAACGCTCGCTCTGGTAAACCGCCGCCGGTGCAGGGCTGACCACCGCGCTGGTGTTGATCGCATTGCCGGTTGCCGCCTCGCCTCCGCCCGCGAAAAACTCATCCGCCGCAAACGGCGCTGCCGCGCCCCCGCCCGCGTTTACCTGATACACCACTGTGCCCGTGACCGGCGCGCCCGGAGTGGCGTTGGCTTCATTCGAGTAGCTGGATGTGCCCGCACTATTAGTGGCCGTCACCTCGTAATAGTAGGTGGCTAGGTTGGTCACGGTCGTATCGATAAACTGTGTGCCCGTGATTCCAGAGCCGAGCGGGGTCCCGCCTTCGCCTCCCGAAGTGTTGCTGCGCCACACACTGTAGGCGCCCGAAGGCCCGTTCCCTGCGCTCCAGAAAAGCGAGACTTGATTGTTACCGGCAGTCGCAGTCAACCCCACCGGAGCTGCGGGAACCGGCACGCTGCTGCCTAGAATTTCGATCCCGTTCACCTGGGGTTGGTCGGCCGATCCGGGCGTGAACGCTATCCCAATAGCGCCGCTGCTATTCGCCGTTGCAGCGAAGCTCTCGACAACCGCGATATTGGGGCCTCCGGCAGTGGCAATGATGTCAAAATTCGATAGCGCCGCCACGCCGTTGATCGCGACGTTGAACTGCCGCTCGCCGGCTGCCGTCCAGTAGGTCTCCGCAAAGTGCAAACGCACCGTGTAGCTAGCTCCCGGCGTCAGCGCCGGAATGCTGTAGCTGAACGTGCCATAGCGGTTGGTCTGATAGACCTGCATGGGCGCTGCATTGCTCACTCCGGCGGTCGAAATGGTAGTGCCCACGGCGGTGGTGGTTCCAGTGTTGAAAAACTCGTCCGCCAAGAACGGAGCAAAGCCTGAGGCGCTTCCCGAGTCAATCTGATAGATTGCAACCGGACCTGTCTGAGCTAGCGCTGCCGCGGAGGCTTCATTCGACAGGCCCGATACACCGGCGCTGTTGACCGCCGCTACCTTGTAGTAGTAAGTCACGCCATTGGTGACGGTCGTATCCGTGTAGGTTGCCGTGACGCTGGTCGCCAGTGCCGTCGCGCTCTCGGCTCCGGCCGCCGTACCGCGATAAACGTTATACGAGGTGGCCCCCGTGCTCGCGGTCCATTGCAGAGCGATCCGCGCGTTTCCTCCCGCCGCCGTGAGAGCTGATGGGGCCGCAGGAATGACAACGGTAGCCGGAGTCGCTGAGACCTCCAAGGATGGCGCGGAGGAGCCCACGGCGTTCACCGCCTCGATGTAATAGAAGTACTTCGTTCCACCCGTGACGGCTGTGTCGACATAAGGTGGCGCGGTAAGCCCCTGAACGAGCGGGGTGGTTCCTTCCCCGCCCGAGGCCGTGCCGCGAAATACACTATAGGACGTTGCGCCCGTGCTAGCGGACCAACTGACACTCACTTGGCCGGTGCCAGCATTTGCCATGACACCGGACGGGACGCCAGGCACGGTGGGAGCGGGGTTGATCGTAATCGCCAAGTTAGCTGTGCCCGTGCCAGTGGCGTTAGTTGCGTTTAGCGTCACAGAGGTGGTCCCGGGAGCCGTTGGTGTGCCGGTGATGGCGCCGGTGCTGGTATTCACATTCAGTCCCGCCGGAAGCCCGCTGGCGCTGTAGCTAGCTGGGGTCGGAGTGGCCGTAATTTGATAGCTGAACGTGGAGCCCACTGTGCCTGCCGCAGTGAGCGGGCTGATGATGTACGGAGCAATATTGCCGTTATTATTGGAGACGGGAATGCCAATTACCTGGAACTCCCAGATGGAATAACCGTACATGGTGGTACGCTCGGTGCCGTACATGCGTACATATGTGCCAACGACATTCAAATTCGGATAGTACTTGAAGCCGCCGCTGGTATTACCCGTCACGTTTACTACGGTGGTCCAATTCTGATTGTCGCTGCTCACCTGAAGCTGGTAGTCCGCGCCTGCAGCAGTCTCCCAATCCACCACGATTTCAGAGATGATGGCAGGTGAACCGAGATCGACCTCGAGCCACGAAGGATCGGCGGCCGTTCCCTGCACACTCTCCCAGCGGGTGTTGAAATTGTTATCGAACGCGAATGCCGCGACATTAGTGTTATTGACGCTGGAAGCGGTGGCCGGCTGAAACAGGGCCAAGTTGGTGGGGGTTTCAGGTCCCAGACTCGTGCCTATGAAGGAGCTTATTATGGAGGCGTCGGTGCTGTTCACCATTCCGTCGCAGTTGATGTCATAAAGCGCTGAGCTTTGATTTATGACTGCGCCGTTAGCGTTCACGACAACGGCATTCGTTACCAGTTGCGTAAAACTATTTTCAACGATCGTAAGGTCGAGATTGTTGACCACGCCATCGCCGTTCACGTCTCCCCAAAGAATATTGAGCGGGACATCAGCGGTTCCGTTGCCCGGCATAATGCCGGCAAGATGAATGTTCAGAGCTTGCTGATTGGCAACGCCGGTCAAGCTGACTGTAACAATCTTCCCGGTCGGATCATAAGTCACGGAGTTGACGCTGCCCACTGCACTTCCACCATTTTGCAGAGTCAACGTAGCGGTGATGCCGGGGGAAACCGGAGCATCGAAATAAAACGCCACGCTATAGGAGCCGGTGACAGATCCTTGTCGTGGCTCAATGACTGTCGCGGTCGACGGCGATATGACCAGGGGCATCACACCGGCGGCTCCCTGGGACTGGATCGAGGCGGCTTCCAGAACCGGCGGGCCCAGAATATCGGTTACCCCACCGGGAGGAAGCGCGATATTGTAAAGACGAACCTCATCGATAATGCCCTCGAACCCAAAAGTTCCACCGGAGACTGTTGCCTGTCCGATCACGAGATTGCCGGCGCCATCGCCGGCTTGCGCTGCCCCGGTTGCAGCTAGACTTCCGTTTACATAGAGGCTGCGCGTTCCGGCGACGCCATCCTGTACTGCTGCGACATTCGTCCAGACGCCTTGTACAGCAGTAGGCCCTACCAGATCGCCACTCGGGCCGCGGAAAACCCAGTTGCTGTTTGCGTTGATGTAGATGCCGTATTGGTTTCCAACGCCGACGGATTTTGCGATGATCGGCTGCTCTATTCCGTTAAGATTGGCGGGGTTCACCCAAGCGGAGACTGTGAAGCTCTGATTAACGGCAAACTGCATGGAGGGCGAATTTGGTACGGAGATGTTGGAAATCACCGGGGTACCATGGAATGAAAACGCGCCGTTGATGAAGCCGCTCTCAGTAAACACCACTTCGCCATTGACTGTTCCGGTGTTGCCGTTGCCCGTGACATCGGCTACTGTGCTGTTCGGGCCGAGCGCGTCGAGGTTCCAGTAGGCAACCAAGCCTGAGGGGGTAAAGACGGGGAACGTCGTGGCGCTCGCTACGTTCGTCGCAAGGGAGTTGCCGGCGGAATTCGTAGCCACTACCTGATAAAAGTAAGTGGTCAGTGGAGTCAAGCTAGCGTCGGTGTAAGTCGTGATTTCAGCGCCCACGGACCCGACCTGAGTATAAGGTCCGCCGGCTACGGTCGCGCGGTTAATTAGGAAGCCCGATTCGTTGTTGGAATTGTCCGTCCACGTCAGGACCGCTGTACTGGAGCTTGTGCCCGAAGCTTGAAGATTGCTGGGAGCCGCCGGCGAACCAGCGGGCGTGGGAAGCAGGCCGGAGACCAGGAGATAGCCGACATTGGTGGTCGTGTTGAACGCCGTATAGTAGACTTTTCCGTTATCCACCAACGGTAAACTCATTTTTGTGTTTTGGGTGGCGATATTGCCGGTGGGGATGGTGGATTGTGCCGTATAAATAGGCGATCCCGCGACGCTGGTGGCATTGTAGGCATCCAGACCGCCTCCGCTGAGAGTCCAAACGATGCCATTGTTGTTGCCGTTGGCCGAGATGAAAACACCGTAGCCCTTGTTGTTATATACGTTGGTCGAGGTGATAGGCGTGGTTGAGATGTAATCGCCGGTAGCAGGTTCATATCCGACTGCTCGCTGCTCCAGTGGGCCGCCGGACGCCGAATAGTACATATAGCCGTTGAAGTAGGCCGGCGTGGCGAACAGCCAATACCCTTGCGGCTCCGCAATTTCCTGAATGGCATTGTCCGGGGTATTGAGCCCTCCCAGATTGTCGCGGTCGAGCACGTACAGAACCGCCCCCTTGCCCCCGAGAACCATGATGTGAGTGTGATTGCCGCCGGTCTGATCCGGTAACAACAGCAGCCCGCCATTCAGATCGAGATTTCCGTTGTCGAGAGTGGACCAGTTGTTCGGAGTGAACCAATTCAGCGTATTTGAGAATGGGAGAGTTATCGGTCCGGTGGTATTGGTCGGCAGCTTGAGAACGCTTATGGCCCAATCGGTGTTCGTCGTATAGGACGAAGGGTTCTGATCGAAATTTCCGTTCCCAGTCCCAACGTACATGTTGCCTTCGCTATCGATGGCTGGCGAGGCCCCGGACCCCCAAATTCCCGCCTCGTTGCCGTTCGGAGAAGTGATGAATGTCTTGACTAGCTGGAGCGAGGTGGGATCGTAGCCCAGGATCTCTCCATGGTATGGCTGTGTATCGCTGTGCGAAGCGTACGTGATATAGAGCACGCCATTGTAGAGGAGCAAGGCGCTACGACCATGCTCGTGCAGGGCGCTGAAGGGAACGACGCCGTTGACTCCGTCCTGGGCGCTGCCCGCGAAGGTCGGATTGATCAAGACCGGGCTGCCAAACTTCGTTGCGCCCGTTTTCAAGTCCAGAGCGTAGAGATATTGCTGGTAGGTTCCGTTCGACGGGATGGCGACTTTGGAGACAGTGTAAAGCGTGCCCCCAACAGGATCGATGACCGGAGTAGCAGTGATTCCCAGTTCCACCGTTATATCGCCCGATCCAACCACACCCTGCGGAACAGGAGTCTGGCCCGGCTGGAGTAACGAAACCTGCCAAAGCGGTACGCCGGTCTGTGCCGTTCCGTTGGTATCCGCATCGAACGCAAAGATGCTGTCGTGTTGGGTGGCGACGTACACCACGTTGTGGGTTGAACCGTCGGCGAACTTCCCGAGCGTAGCCGCGCTCACGTATAGTGGCTGCCCGTAGCTTTGACCATCGATGGTTTGCGTAAACAGAAGCCCAAAGTTGCCTGGCGAGCCGACGTTTCCGGGAGTGAGAATCGTCTCGTTAAGGTTGGCTCCGCTATGCTGCGTATCGGACTGCCACATTGTGTGGTCGACTTGACCCAACGCGGCAACGGCCGAGAGGAAGTAGGAGCATGCCAGGAAGTATTTCATTCTCGTTTCGCCCGACCGACCTTGCTACTGGATTTCTATCCGCTTAGCAGGGAGGTTTTCAGCACTGTTCTTAAAACGTTATCACGTAATCGGCCGTGGAGCTTGCTGCCGCCCGCAAAAATTTGTGCCGTCGACAGCGGCGGGAAGTACCATTACTCCAAGTACCACGGGGAGCTCGCTCTTGTGAGAATTACGAATGATTTGGGTTGTATGGCGAACAGATTGTCTTCGCGCATCAGCCGCTGCCCCGCAGCTCTTTTGACACGCGCCGGTAGCCGTAGCACCGCTAGTGATCGGCGAAGACCTTCTGGATCACCGAGCGCACTTCGAATAGGTCCTCTGACGAGTGTAAACTGGCGCGAAACGGAAATCGACAATCGTGCGTGAATTTCGAATCGGGGGTCCCAGATGAAAATTCGAAATCGCGCTGAACACCCATTTTTTCTACTGTTCGGAAGCGGTGTGCGGTTGCTATCATCGTGCGGGCTAAGCAGGTCGTCGCGGTGCAAGATGAGTTTGCCCCAAACCGGTGCAACCGATGGAATACGGTCAGCGGACTCCGCTGCGTATTCACTGGCGATGTGCTCGGCAGCGTCGATAAGCGTTTCGAGTTGACGGGCAAGATGCCCACGCGTGGCGGGCTGAAAATCCTGCTTGAACTGCTCAAAATAGCGAGCAAGCTAATGTGCCGCCTCTTCTATATTTTCGAAATCGCCGCGAGCGATACGACCCATCAATCGGCTATGGGCACCACGAATGAAAGTGGCCAGGATCTTCCGAATATCCCGAACAGCATTCATACGCCAGCCCCTGGGCCTGAGGATCGGTTTATAAAAACGTGGGCGCCCTGCCGATCCTATGGCGCCTGTTTTGACACTCGTACCTGAGCTGCTCCCCTTCGTTGAGACAATCTGCAGTTGGCACACCTGACTTTTTTGACCTTTGGCACCGCATCGGCGGATGACAGTCCTGCCGTAGCCACGGCGAGAAACTCCCATCGGTTGAACATTGAATTTAGTTTTTCCCGTGAGTGATCCAGGCGGCGATGTCAGAAATTACCGCGGCATCCACATTGCTCGCTTTTAGGTATTCGGCGGGAGTCGGGTTTCCCTCGCCGGCCATGAAAAGATTGTTCAAGGCCGGATATTCCTTGAACATAACATTACTCCGTCCGGCCAAGGCAGTTTTCCAGATTTCGAAATCCATGGAAGTGATTTGGAAATCGCGCCCGCCCTGGAGAAAGAGCAGTGGCATGCCGAGCCGCTTAACCTGTCCTGCCGGATCGTAGGCTTTTAGGTCCAGGAGATAAGCACCGGGCAGGCCCATCAAAACCTGCGGGACCGGCTGGCCGGCCTGCAGGTCCTTTATTTTTGCGACCTCGGTCTTCAAAGCATCCAGGCGTTGTTGCATCTGCGCCGAGGGATCGCCGTTGAGATGGGCTAGGTAATCGTTCTGCCCCAACGCTACGTCTTCGATCGGACGGGCGTTGGCTGCTAGAAAAATCAACCCTGCCAGTTTCCCGTCGCGAGCCGCAATGCGGGGCGCCGCGTAACCACCCAAGCTATGTCCCAGAAGATAGATCCGGCCGTCCGCGATTCCGGGTTGCCGACGCATCAAAGCAACAGCTCGAGCCGCGTCTTCCACCGTCTCCTGCTCAAGCGTATACGCTTCTGCGCCCATCCTGTCGCCATAAACCAGCGTGCGTTTGTCATAACGCAGCACGGCGATACCGCTCGACGCCAAGCCTTCGGCGAGATCTCGAAACATGCGGTTGGAGTAGATCGACTCGTCGCGATCGTTTGGTCCCGGCCCGTGAACCAGGACCACACCTGGGAACGGACCCTTGCCGGCGGGCAGAGTGAGCGTGGCGCCCAGCTTCCAGTCGTCACTCCCGATCGTCAGTTCGCGTTCCGTGAAGGCCTCCGGGCGGCTGTACGCGGGTCTCTGCCACAGCTTTGGCAGGGGAGCGTCGGCAGGACGTAATGTTACGCTCGCGACCTCGAGCGACGAATTCAAGGTCAACTGGATATTGATGGGCATCGATGCGAAGTGGACCGGAAAACTGACCAGGGTGTCGCTACCATCCTTGGCCATCACCGGCTGGCCGATGCCGTCTACCTGTCCCAATGTGCGGATCCTGCCCCCGAGCTGATTGCGCAGAACCCCTTCGGAAAGCCTCTGACTCCCCGTTGGGCTGAGCATAGTTCGGAAGTCCGTGTATTTTTCGGCTAGCAAAAGATCGAGGGCGTTGCGCGCCACTGTGACGGGATCGCCCGTGGGTTGAGCCGCGAGGAAAAAAGCAAAAATGGCAGACGCCAACACGCACAAAGCCATATGGGCCTGCGTCGGAAATTTCTTAGTCACAAGGATTCCTTAGAACACGAGTCCGCTGGCGACATCGAGCTGATGACACGCCATGATCAATGCTCTCGTTTAACAGCACGACGGAGACATAACTTCCTGCTCTTGTATGCTGAAGCTTCAGGTTTATTTTCTACGCGGAGAGTTTCCAGACCAGGGACGGAAGGCGGAACGAGCGCCTTAGGAAGCGGTTTGCGTGCATCCAAAAGCGAAACCGCGGACGGAACGTCTGAAGCTAACATGGCGGGCGGGCAGGATTCAAGCGAGAGAATCTATGCTCCCCATAACATTTTTTAATTTTTGTTTGCTAGCACTCATAGAGAGAGTTAATGGACTGAGTCTACTCCTGCCTAAACCGGATTTCACCGCCGCTCAACCAACTCCGACGGTGGAACATGCAGAGAATCGGTACGGTAGTCGTGCTGCTGCAAGCGTAAGCCAGGCAATAGATTGGGCGAGAGACAAGTTATGGGCGGAATTTCTTGTAAGTAACCCAGAAAGCTCGCACGCTGGACCCAACTCGAAATTATTTGCCGGACTCGTTGGCTGGTTATCCCATATCGTTGCCCTAAGCGGCAACACGACCAATTGCAGACAAAGTAGAGCGTGACTAGCCGCCACTGAACATCCGCTCTCGACTGGCGAAGGAATATCGGCACTTGGGAAGGAAACGAGATCTCATTCTTTCGAATCGCCTTCCGCAAAGTGCGGAGACTCATCTCCGGGACCGTCATGATACCCGCGCGAAAGAGCCGAAAGTAGAGTGGCCATTAAGCGTCGGCGAGTGGAGACAAGAGATCCCGTGCCCGCCGCCCCCGTTGATCGACATCAAAGAACCTCTTGAGTTGAACACCGCGGCTAGCGCGGCTCCTACGTGGTGAATGTCGAGACGTAGACTGAAGGGCGGGACGTGCGCCTAATAGAGCGGTTCTCGATAATTCAAAGCGAACCGCGGACGGAGACGTTTGAATTTACCATGACAGTCCGCGCAATTCAAACCAGTAGATTCTATGATCCCGATAACATCTTTTTGCTTTCTTTTGGAGCTTCTTGCCTTCTATGGTGGCTAGAACGATTGGAACCCGCAACCAAGGGCCTTCCGAGCGGGTCCTCAATAGCCTGAACGGACGCCAGCGCGCAATTCTATTGAATAGGTTGGCGAGAAGAGAGCGGCCACGAGGGCGCGCGCCCATTCCCGATGTACCGGCCACGTTGATCGTCCCCGGTGGGTTGACTTTGAAGGTTAGAAGGTGAGGCGCCCAGTGGCCTGAATCGAGCGGGGCCCGCCGTTCTCCTGCGATTGCACGTTAGTGAGGCTCGAGAACCCCGCCGTCCCGATGCTCAGATTCGTCGGCGGCGCATAATTCGGATGATTGAGCGCGTTGGAAGCCCCCGCACCGAACTGGAAACGCACTCCCTCTTTAATCAGGAAGGATTTGAACATCGAGAGTGATACGGCCTGCGTTCCGGGACCCACCACCGAACCGACCGGTGAATTGGCGATGCGTCCAATGTTGTTGGCCGGTTTCACGAATGCGGCGGGATTGATCCAGTCCGCGACGCCCTGGTTCGTGGGATACAGAGGCACGCCCGAAATGATATCCGCGCGTCCGGCCCCCGAGGTATTTTCCGAATTGTTCCCGGCGGGATCGGCTCCCGGCGCGATTACGGTCATGAACGGTCCGCTCTGGAATAGCACCACGCCGGAGAGTTCCCACCCGCCAACGATGGCATCGACAAATCGGTTCGCCGAACTCAAGAACGTTCCGCCATGGCCGAAGGGCAACTGGTACAGGAACGTCGAAAGGAAGCGATTTCGGTGAGTAAAGGAAACATTGCCGTAATCGAGATTGATGTTATAGATGTCGCTCACGGTGCCGCCTCCCTGACTGGCGAAAGCGGTTGGGTCATAGCCCTGGCCGTTGGAAAGATTCTTGGCAAAGGTGTAACTCGTGGCGAACTGCAGACCATGGGACAGACGTTTGTTCCCTGCGATGGTCAACGCTTCGTAGTTGCTGCGGGCCCCGTTGGCGTCCTGTGAGACATATGACCACAACGGATAGGGCGACGCGACTGCGGCTTTGGCGTAGCCAATCGTGTTGGGGGCGACCTGATCCACATTCTCGTTGTATCCGATGTTCGAGCCGTGGTTGCCATCGTAGGAGATGCGAAGGCCCGTGTTAAAACCCAAATCGCGCTCAATCGTCAGATTCCATTGCTGGACATAGGGGTCCAAGTAGTGGAGCGCCCCCGAAAGTCCAAAGCTGTTCGTGCCGGGTTGATCCAGGGGGGAGGGAAACGGATTGGCCAGCGTCAGAGTTGGTTTTCCGCTGACAACGGTATTGGTGTAGACGCCATCGTAGGCCGCCGGTACACCCCAGCCCGCGCCGGTCAGCGTTCCCAGCATGGCCTCGATAAACTTCCCGTAGCCGCCGCGAATCACGGTTTTGTCGTCTTTAAACGGGCGCCAGGCGAAGCCAACGCGCGGAGCAAAGCTGGTTAGGTCGGAGTAATGAAGCGCGGCCGGTAACCCCGCCTGGTTGGCGGTAAGAACCGGGGTGGGGGCAATGGAAGCTACGAACTGCGGATTAAGGAGAGAATTGTTGTTCACCGCGACCTCTCCGTGAACGACTACGCCATTAATTACCCCAAAATAGTCGGGTATGAGTACAGCCATGTTGTGCAATACATCAAGAAAGGGCGGATGATACTCCCACCGGATACCGTAATTGATGGTCAGATGAGGTGTTACTTTCCAGTCGTCCTGCGCGAACACACCGTAATGGATAGCATTGCTGTTGGAGTCGGGTTGGGTGATAGTATTGACTCCGGTTTTGTCGGGGATTCCCTCCATAAAAGCCAGATAAGGGTTCAGGCCCGAAACCGATCCGTTAAATGTGTAACTGCCGTCCACACCACCGCTATTGCCAAAAGCCCAGGACGGGTTGTCGAAGTATGCTTCGAGACGGCGTATATCGGCGCCGAACTTGTAGGTATGCGATCCCTTCGTCCAGGTCACATTGTCGATCAGCTGTTTGGCTTGCGATCTATATTTCGTAGACGCGGTGGAACAGGTGGACTGGAAGCCGGTAATTTGAAAACACGGCGTGATATTGCCGGCGGGCACTTGCGGCAGCGGCACCCCGATTTCGGAAGCCAGGAGCTGGGCGTTGGCGCTGTCGCTGGTAAAGGTGCGGTCGGCGGTAACGCCCAATCGCAACTCGTTGACTAACGCGGGTGTGATGACGTAATTGTGGGCCGCAGTGAACGAGTAATCCATTTCCGGCTGCTCGAGACCTCCTGCGAATATGGTGCCGCTAGACAGAGGGGCGTTCGTAACATCTTTATTCTTGTAAGTTCCCCGCACGAAAAAAGTCTGCTTAGAGTTAATGACCTGGTCGAGCCGCAGATCGGCTTGGTCGCTGGAGATCGGGGTGGGGAAGTTAACCCCATAGTTATTAGCGATGGCGTTGGCCGAGCCGATATTCGGAAGCGGATACAGATACTGAAGCGCCGCGAGCGCCACCGGAGAAATCTGGCTCTGAGAAATCTGGCCAAGACCATAGGCGGACAAGTTGCCGCTGCGCAGCGCGAGCGATGGGACGCTTTCCTCGATGAATTGCTGCCGGGGCAAACGGAGGCCTTCGTAACTCATGAAAAAGAACGTCTTGTCCTTACCGTGGTAGAGATGCGGAATAACGACAGGTCCCCCGAGAAACCCGCCGAAGTCGTTCATCTTAACCAGGCTGACCGTGGCGCTGAAAGGATTGCGTGCGTTCATGTCGCTATTCTGCAGGTTCTCGTAGACACCGCCATGCAGCGAGTTCGTGCCGCTTTTGGAAATCGTGGTGATATCGCTGACGCCGCCGAATTCGGCCGAGTTGTCGATTTCGCTGACGCGGATTTCCTCGATGGATCCGAAGGAGGGAAAGAGTTCCGCGATGGGCGCTGAGCTTCTCACGTTCATCGTGCTGATGCCGTCGATCGAGATCGAAAGCTGGCTCGTCTTCGTCCCTGCAACCGAGAGATTGCCGGAGTTATCGGTCTGCACACCGGATTGCGTTGTCAGCGTCGATATAGCGCTGGTGGACCCCGCCGCGCGCGAGCCGATCGCAATGGGCAGGTCGAGCAGTTCGTGGCCGCTCTTGGTCTCGGCAATGTTGGAGACCTCGGTCGTGATCGGCGCTTCGGCGGTAGCCTGGACTTCCACGGTCTGGACTTGGCCTGCGAGGCTCAGAGCGCCGTCCGCACGTATCGTCTCGCGGGCCGTTAATTCCAAATTTTTTAAAGTTAGTATTTCGAATCCTGGCGCTTTCATGACTATCTCATATATGCCTGGCTCCAGATTGACCAGCACATAACTCCCGGCCTTGTCCGTCACAGCGGATCGTTGCACCGAGGTGCCAGTGTTCGTCAGTGTGATCACGCACTCTGGAACTATGCCACCCGATGGATCATGCACTGTGCCGACAAAGGAACCGAAGGTCGACTGGCCGAGTAGCCTGGTGCAAACGAAAGCCACCCAAAATGCCGTCGCGACCGACCGGGAAATGATAGAGGGTTTCAAGTTACACTCTCCTAGTTTTTAAATTTGCTCCTGAGTTCAACCGGCCGTTACGGCGGCGCTGCTACGAGGAGAGTGTCCTAACCAGGGACAAATTGGGAAGAAACGTGGGCCTTATGAGCGGCTCGCCACCCGGGAACGAACCACAGACGGGATGGACGAACGTATCATGCTCGTCCCCACGATTCAAGCAGGAGAATTCTATGACTCCCATTAGGTCTTTTTATTTTTCTTTGGCTGCCAGGATGTGTTTGTGAATCCGATCCGGCCAAGCACAAAATATTTTTAGATGGCACTATGGAGCGCTTTCCTCGTGACTTAGCTTCTTCCACCCAAGGTAATCAAGTTGGTTGTCGTATCCTTGTTCAGAAAAACCAGCTTGGTGGACTTCAGCGTCTTGGCATCGTAGAACTCGATCGAGGAACCCCCTCCAAACAACATGATCTTCGATCCATCGCTGGTCAACGTCATCCGGTTTATGCGAGCCGGATGGAAGAATTCGCGCTTGATCACTTTGTGGGCCGCTATGTCCCAGAGCCACCACTCCGAGACCCGGTTCGCACCTGTGTTATAAACCATGAGCGAGTATCCGAGTTTGCGGTCCGGCGAAAGAGCAAAACCGACCATCGGAAACGCCGGACCTAGAGGCGTATACTCCACCTTTTTGGTCGCCAGATCGAGCTTGGCCAGACCCAAGGTCTCCTTATGAACGTCGGGGTCCACCGAGGTAAATACATTCGTCACGATGCCGGGAGCGTCGTTCGGATCGTCGGCGGCTGCCAGGCGATAAGGCGATGCGCCGGGATATTCTGGCTTTGACAGCTCGATCCGGTCCACCTGATGAAGATCGTCGATATCAAACACGGCGATATCGTCGTCAAAGACGTAGAGCAGCTTGCCATCGGGCGAAATCTTATAAGACGCATCGAAGCCAAAACCATCATCGTACGGTTTCGGGAATGGAATGGTCTTGACGATCTTCTTGTCCTGCAGATCGATCTTCACGAATACCGGAGGATCGTTGCGAAAGTGGTCGATCTCCTTCACGGTGACCTTCAGAGTGGTGTAAACATACCGGCCACTCGGATCGACAACCAAACCGGAGAAACGACCCGGATACATGCGAGTAACGCGGGGAATGCTCTTACCATCTGATAGAGGAAAGCTGTTGATGACTTGGCGGGCGGCCAGATCGACAGTCTCAAGCTCAAGCTGCGTGGTAAGGATGTACACTTTCGTTTGGTCGGTTGAGAGAACGGTGATGCGAGGAATTCCGCCCAGCGGGATTTCACCGACGACATTGGCGCTGGCCTCCTCCATAATGAGCAGTTTGTGATCGATCGTCCCCACGTACATGAGACCCTTGAGGCTCGCCGGCGTCTGGCCGTAAACGCTCATGGGGAGCGCAGCCAGCGCCAGGATTCCGAGAATCTGCGTGAATCTTGAGTTCATACTTTTCTCCTTGCACTAATCCTGCGCGGCGCTTCTACGAGGAAAGTGTCCAAACCAGGGACAGTATGGGAGGGGACGCGGGCCTCACGCGGTTCGCCACGCTTCTGAACGAACCACAGACAGATGGACGAAGCTATCATGACCGTTCGTAGGATTCAAGCAGGAGAATTCTATGGCTCTTATAACGTCTTTCTATTTCTGTTTGGCTGGCTCGAATGTTTCACGATCGCGTCGCATCAGGGCAGAATTGTGTTGAACACGGGAACCAGAAGAGCGAGAATCGAAGGAAGCGCGCGCTGCTCCCCGCCATGGCGCAGGGTCATCCCCAGTACACGATAGCGTGAGCGCTCTCCGAAAGTTCGCTTACGATGACCCTATTGAAGCATTTTGTTTCCTTGATTATTACGCTGAGCGCGGCCGAGTCTTGCCTCGCGGCAGGAGCTTCCGCCTGGTCTCAGGCGCACCCGCTTTTTACCCTTGAGGCCACCGACAATGTCGCTGCGCATTTCCCCGGAGCACCCAGGCTGCAGTCCTTTGCCTGGGCCCAATGGGACGGCAAATGGATTTTCATTTCCGGAAGAACGACCGGATATCACGGAGTTGGAGCTGCCGACGCGGATTTTCCGCGCAAAGGAAGCAACGATAAGATCTGGGTGATCGACCCCGGCATCGCCGGCGCAGCTAGAACGTACAGCTTCCCCGTCGCCCAACTTCCCGCCCGCCTCGAGGCCGTGAAAGATCAGTGGTTGTCCAGTAATTTGCTATTTTTTCAGGACAAGGCGACGCTGTATCTGGCGGGCGGCTATGGCATGAACTCGGAGGGTAAGTGGGTAACCTATCCGATCCTTTCATCGGTCGACCTGCCTTCGCTGGTAGAAGGAGTGATGAAGGGCCAAGACACGTTTTCGAAGAAGATCGCCTGGGCGACGAATCCCCTGGTTCAGTCCGCCGGGGGCGCGTTACTCAAGCTGGACGATGGAATGTTCTACCTGGCGGGCGGCCACGTCTTCACGGGTACCTATCGCGATTTCGAAGGGAGCAGTGAACAAGCCAGTGCAACGGCGTCGCAGACCTATCTGGCGGAAATCCGGAAGCTGAAGGTCGGTCACACCGCCGGTGACCACCTCTCAGTCTCGATGCTCGAACACTACCCCGACCCGCAATTTTCGCGGCGCGACATGAACGCCGGCTTCATCATTCTTCCCGACGGACATTCGCTGGGCGCCGCTCTCTACGGCGGCGTGTTCACGCGCGATCAGCTGAATTTCTCGAAGCCTATCTATTGGGAGGCGGCAACTACCCCACATGAAGACGCCTTCGAGCAAAAGATGAGCGCTTACAATTGCGCCAGTATGGAAATGTTCGATCCGGACTCGAAGACCATGTACACGACGTTCTTCGGGGGCATCAGCCGATGGACCTGGGATAAAACCCAAAAGGAGTTCGCCGAAGCTCCGCTGGTAGGCGACAAGACCAGTCCAGTTTACTTTGATGGCATGCCCTGGATCGACCAGATCTCTACGCTGATCCGCCGGGGGCGCGAGAGCATGGAGACTGTTCAGGAGGCGAAACTTGGCGGGTACATAGGGACCAATGCAGCGTTTCTCCCGGTGCCTGGACTGAAGAGAATCCGGGAGGATGCAGACGTTTTCGACCTCGGGGCCTTGCGAGGCAAGCGGACTTTGATCGGTTACATTTATGGGGGCATTCGGGCGTTTCCGAAGGAGTTTCCGTATTTGGACAGCTCACGTGCTTATAGCGCCGGAAACGTGCCAACGAAACCAAACGACATGATACTGGCGGTCTACATTACAGTGCCGCCGGTAAAGCAGTGAGAGCTTCCGCGGCGAGCGCTCCGGCAAGGTCGTCCGCGGAGTGGGAAGCTCGCGCGCGCAGGACGAAGCCCGTCATATTAGCGACCGCGAAGCTGATGCCGTGAAGATTGCGCTCTCGGGGCATCCCGGGGAGCGAGCGAGGGTAGCCCGAAGCATAATAAATTTTGACACCATCCTCCTTCGTGCAACGGTAGCGCGTGCGCGGGCACTCCCAATCAAGACTCACGCCGATCACTCCTAGGAGGCTGCCAGGAAGGCAAGCCTGTCCGCCGGCTTCCCGAGCCGAGACGAGAATAGTTCCGCGCGCGGCAGCGGTTTCGACCAACGTCCGGAAACGACTCTCGTAGTCGAAGTTCAACGTGCCCAGGCTCAGATTGATGACGTCCACACCCTTGTCGATGGCCCACTCGATTGCGGCGAGCAGAGCTGGAGTCGCGGTTCTTAATGAGTTGTGAAATAGCTTCACGGCGAAGTACTCGGCCTCGGGCGCCTTCTCCTGGATGGCCGCCATCACCGCGGTCCCATGACCCAGCAGGTCTAGAAAAGAATCCTCTTCCACGCGATCGGGACCCAAGATAGACACGCCCCCGGCAACGCTGGAAATGTGCGGGTGACGCGGATTGACGCCGCTATCAATGACGGCGACGCGGAGACCTCGCCCGGTTGCGCCCGTGAATGGAAGCGCGGGCTCCGGGTCAGTACTGGAGTGCGCCGTTGAAGTCATGGGTAGTCGTCATCTTCGCCCGTGCGGCCTCGATCTCGATCACGCAATCGGCAATCGCAGCCAATGCGGGCCGGTGGGTAATGACGATCAGGGTGGACGAAGGCAATGCATCGCGCAGATTCGAAGCGATCAGCCTTTCCGTTTCAGCATCGAGAGCTGACGTCGGTTCGTCGAGGATGAGTACTTGCGGGCGGCGCACTAGAGCACGGGCAAGTGCGATGCGCTGCCTTTCGCCGGCCGACAGCGCAAGACCGCGCTCTCCGGTTTTGGTTTCGTAGCCCTCAGGGAGGCGCCGGATCAGCTCATCCAGTCCCGCGGAGCGGCCCGCTCGCTCGATCTGGAGGGCGGTCGCCGAGGGGAGCGCGAACGCGATGTTTTCGCGGATGCTGACATTAAACAGGTAAGGAGACTGATCCACCAGCATCACCTCGCGCCGAAGATCGTCGATCGCGACCCGGCGGATATCCCGGCCATCCAGAAGAATGCGCCCGCGGTCTGGATCGAGATAGCGGACCAGCAGGTCAGCCATGGTCGACTTACCGACTCCGCTGGGTCCGAGAATGGCACAAAAGGCACCTGCGGGAATCTCAAGAGACACTTCTTCCAACACAGGGTTACGGTCGTATTTGATGGAAACGTTCTCGAGCCGAATGCCACCCTCTACAGAATCGAGGCGAATGGCGCCTGGGGCCTCACGCACTTCGGCGGGCGTATCGAATAATTCGAAGATGCGGCTGAGCGACACTCGAGCCGAGGCGAGACCAGAGGTCATTCCCATCAGGTTCTGGATGGGTGACAGCAGGCGCATGTGATAGGCCATGAAGGCGACCATCGTACCGATGGTCATCGCGCCGTGAAAGATGAGCCAACCGCCATAGAGAAAAACGGCTGCGGTTGCGGCGGTAAGAATTGTCCCGGGCAACGCGCCTGTCATAAAGGATGCGACCTGGACAGCGAGCATGGTGCGGACAAAGGCGTCGTTACGCTCCTTGAAGCGCGAGGCCTCATGGTCGTTCGCTCGAAGCGAGACAATCACTCGCATGCCTAGAATTGTTTCTACAAAAAGACTACCCAGATCGGCGCTGCGTTCACGCAGCGTTCTCGTCAAGGCTGTCAGCCGGCGCTGGTAGCGGAGAAAGGTATAAAGACAGGCGGGAACGAACACGACGCTCACAAGAAACAAACGCCAGTTGAGCCACACCATCATGAAGATGCTACCGATAAGAAAGACCGCGTTGGACAGCACGGAAAGCAATGTATCGGCCGACACTCGCTGCACTTCGCTCACGTCGTTGTTGAGCCGGGACATGAGGTCGCCCAGTCGGAATCGTGCGTAAAATCGGGGCGAAAGCGTCTGCAGGTGCCGGAACAACGCCACTCGTATGTCAAACAACATGCCGGCCGAAACCTTAACGTAGCGATAACTGGAAAGAATGTTGAGCGCGAAACTCAGCACGCCGGCGCCGAACATCAAGCTCGCGACGCGGATAAGCGCGTGCATATCGTGCTTTAGAAGCGCGGTATCGATGAGGAGCTTAGAGATAAAGGGCTGAACAAGACTAAGACACGTAGCGGCCAGACTGATCGCGAGGATCAGAACCAGCCGCCCTTTATATGGACTGAGAAAAACCCATAGCCTGCGCCAAGCGTGCCATTGAGCTACTCCATCGCGCGCCTCCATCCTGACTTAGCTTCTTCCGCCACCCAAGGTAATCAGGTTGGTAGTCGTGTCCTTGTTCAGAGGGACCAGTTTGATGGCCTTCAGCGTCTTGGCATCGTAGAACTCGATCGTGGAACCCCCTCCATACGACAAGATCTTCGATCCATCGCTGGTCAACGCGATCCGGCTTATGCGAGCCGGCTTGAAGAATTCGCGCTTGATCACTTTGTGGGCCGCGATGTCCCACACCCACCACTCCGTCACCCGGTTCGCACCCGTGTTGTAGACCATGAGCGAGTACCCGAGTTTGCGGTCCGGCGAAAGAGCAAAACCCACCATCGGAAACGCCGGACCTAGAGGCGTATACTCCACCTTCTTGGTCGCCAGATCGAGCTTGGCCAGACCTAAGGTCTCCTTATGAACATCCGGGTCCACCGAGGTAAACAAATTCGTTACGATCCCGGGAGCGTCGTTCGGATCGTCGGCGGCTGCCAGGCGATAGGGCGATGCGCCGGGATATTCCGGCTTTGACAGCTCGATCCGGTCCACCTGATGAAGATCGTTGATATCCAGCACGGCGATATCGTCGTCAAAGACGTAGAGCAGCTTGCCATCGGGCGAAATCTTATAAGATGCCTCGAAGCCAAAACCTTCATCGTACGGTTTCGGGAATGGGATGGTCTTGACGATCTTCTGTTCCTGCAGATCGATCTTTACGAACACGGGCGGATCATTGCGAAAGTGGTCGATCTCCTTCACGGTGACCTTCAGAGTGGTGTAAATATACCGGCCACCGGGATCGACAATGAGGCCCGAGAAATTTCGGCCGCCGGCCCGGATGACGCGGGGAATGCTTTTGCCGTCTGAGAGAGGAAAGCTGCTAATCACATGGCGGGTGGCCAGATCCACTGTCTCAAGCTGAAGCTGCGTGGTAAGGATATGCAGCTTCGTTTGGTCGATGGAGAGAACGGTAGTCCGGGGAATTCCGCCCAGCGGGATTTCACCGACGACGTCGGCGCTGGCCTCGTCGATAACAAGCAGTTTGTGATCGACCGTCCCGATGTACATGAAGCCCTTGAGGCTTGTCGGCCTCTGGCCATGAACGCTCAGGGAGAACGCGCAGACCAGCGCCAAGGTCCCAAGAATATGGGTGAATCTTGAGTTCATACTCTTCTCCTTGCGAGCCCGCCGTTACGGGTAAATGACATCGGCATTGCGCCAGTCGTTGACGGCCGCGCTGCACTTGTCGGCCCACGAGGGATTGTTACTGACGTGGTCAGGCACTTGAGCGGGCCACGCACACCCGAGATAGCAGTCGAACAAATCACGCTCTACTGGCTGACATAGTCCGGCTGTGCCACCAGAGACATCCACCTCCCACCCAGGGTTAAAAGAGAGAGTGCAGCCCAGTGGATAATAGACGCGCCCAGATTTGGCATCATCTTGCAGAGCCTGTACGTCGCCGGTTTCGGCGATACGGACCTGTTCCATTTTGCGGGCTTTGAGGTTAAACGGTTGCAGCGATTTCATCGTTGTCCTTTCATGGTCGAATAACGTAATGTCAGTCGTCGAAACGTTCCAGAAACTTCGGGTTGGCAATACCGATCTCGGCGTAGATACGAAGGCAAACGTCAATCCAGCCGCGGATATGATCGCAGGTCTTAAGCAGGGATGCGGCCGTGTTTCCATGATTGATAAAAGCCTCGTGGTAGCAACCGCCTGCGCAAACTGGCCGAACCCAACAGGTATGGCAGTCCGGGCGTGCGCCGATGTGATGTTGCTCCAAAAAGTCTCGCCGGGCGGTATGATCGACACCGCCGTTCATGACGTTGCCCATCTGCGCTACGGGCGCATCGACGAAACGGTGGCAGGCGCCAATATCTCCGGAGGTGCCGACGCCGAGCATGCCGAGGCCCGCGCCACATGTGTACGCCTTGCTCACGCCAGAGTGAAGTTCCTTGATAGTGTCACTGACGTTTGTAAAGTAGTGCTGCCCGCCTCTCAAAGCGTAATCGCGATATTCCCACGCCAGCTCGGCGAACTGATCGAGCACACTTTCCATCTTTTGGCCGCCGATGTGATAGAGACGCTCGGGGTTGGCTGTGGCGGGGGAAATACCAACTCCCTGGAAGCCAATCTCCTTAGTCAGATGGTCGAAGATTCGCCGCACGTGGTGAACGCCGCTACTCAGCGTTACACGGGCGCCGATCGAATTGGTTTTATGCCGCGCCAGCAGCATTTTTATTTTCGGAACGATGACGTCATAGCTCCCATGCCCGTTGTGAAAAACGCGCATGCGGTCGTGCAGTTCTTTGTCGCCGTCAATGCTAACAGTCACGCCCAGGCGATGCTCCGCTAGAAAGTCGACGATCTCCTCGGTCAGAAGCGTGGCGTTGGTGGTGAGGCTATACTCGACAGTCCTCTGCTCTGCGGACGCTTTGGCGTCGGCGTAGGCCACGGCGGACTTCATTAAAGGGAAATTCAGCAGGGACTCGCCGCCGAAGAACGTTACGTGCAATTTCGGCCGGCCGGCGGATTCGCGAAAGAGCATGTCGATAGCAGCCTGTGCCACTGGATCGCTCATGTACTTCGGCTTATCCTTGGTGAGGGTGATTTTGTCCTCGCTGTATTCGTAACAATAGCCGCAGCTGAGATTACACTGATTAGTAACATTCAAGACCATCCGCTGCAGTGGAAAGTCGCCCGCAGGCATGCCAGGAAATTTACGCCGGCCATCGCCCGACGCCAGAACATCGTAGTACGCCATCTCATCGATGGTGGTTTCGACCTCGGGCGGAGCGTATCCTTTCCGGGCTAACCGGGCCACTAACTCTTCGCGCCCCACTGGGTCTTCGGAGAGGACATCAAAGATATCTTTCGATAGGCCGTTAAGGCCGAAAACGGCGCCGCTCGGGACGAGGTACAGGAACTCCGCCCCGGCTACCGCGAAGCGGTGGTGTTCCGCTTGCCGGTACGGGTCCGTCCTTGGTTCAAGAGCCGTCATTGCTGCGCAACCTCAGGTTGGTCGTAGATGGTGTAGTTGGGAATCGTGACCACAAGATAAGACTTGGCCTTGAGCATCACCGCCATCGGGAGACTTGAAAGTCGCAGCTACCCAGACATCTCCATAGTTATCCAGGGGGGAATTGTTGGCCTGCTTTTTGCGTTGCGGGTTGGGGCCTTCGAAGCTGGGAGTAAAGAGGCCGGAGTCGTCCATCTTCCCAACAAACTGTATGTCATCGTCGTCGGGTGTCGAGAAGAATTCCTCCAACCCCCATTGCGCGCTGACCGGTCCGAGTGAGATGTCGTCCTTGGTATGGGGCTTGCCGTCGGGTCCAGCAGCGTAGGCAATTGCATCAAACTGCGCGAATTCCTTGGGCCACTTGATGCCACCGAGCCGAGAGATCTGCGCGTTCTGGCGTGACCTCAATGTAGGCGATTTTGTCGTAGACGGCCAGTGCTTTCACCATGCTGGCGCGTCCCATCGAGAGGTCACGCATGCCGATGGGAAGTTTGTCCGCCACCTCCACTTCAACGGTTGCAAGCGACGGAGTGGCGCTAACGACCTTGGTCACGGTAACACCAGGGCCGAATGCGATGTCAGCCGGTTTGAGCGACGTCGGGAGGTTACCGCCATAGATCTTCACTTCGGTGCGCGAAGGCGACTTCAAGGCTGAGACGTCGGTGCCAAGAATCGTCGGCTCCGAGCTGGCGCGCACCAGATGAACGTCCATACCGAGTTCGCCATAACTGCTCCAGAACCAGCGTCCATCCATGTGATTTCCATCTCGAGAAACCATCATGGCTTCACGCCAGTCCGAGGGAATGCCAATACCGGTCATGGCCGGCGCAGTTGGACCGCTGTGCGGAAGGGGGGGGATGGCGGCCGTGTCGGAGTGGCCGCGCCAGCTATAGCCGGTGTAAATGATGCTCTTGCCACTTACCTTGACCGTAGTTCCGCTACTCGCGTAAGTAAATTGTGTCGAGGTGGTGAAAAAGTCGTCTGAAGCTCCGGGCGTGATCACAACCTGGCCATAAATCTTGCCGCGACCGGGCTGATATGCCGAGAGAAGCCACGTCCCGGCGAGCTTAGGCTCCCGCATGGCCGCTCGCCACGCGGTCCATTCCGGCGTGATCAGCGGCTGATTGGTAGCCAGATAGTCGACGGCGGCCTCGCCTGGTTTCTTGGCGTTGGCTGGCCGTTGAGCCGGCGCGCGAGGCGCTTCAGGGATTATGCCGCCATTGTCATTGGCGGTATAACGGGCAGGAGCCAAGTCGATCGGGACTAACCGGGCTGGCGCCGGGCGGAACACATTTTCCGCACCCGGGAACAGGCCGATGTGCATTCCGAGCAAGTACTCGTAGTCATCACGAGTACGCCGCTGAGCGAGTACTCGGCCAATACTGTGGCATCGGTTGCAGGTTCCCTGCAGTACCGGGTTGGGGACATGGTCGCCTTGGTAGCCCTGTGTCCGGTGCTCCACTTCCCAGAAATCCGCTTCCATCTCTTCGGGAGCGAGCCCGTTGTTATTACTCAGGTAGCGCACAATATCGCGCATTTCCTGCGGAGTCGCCGACAAGCCATTGAGCCGGATCATGCGCTTGATCGCCTGCTCCCAGATCTCCGGCGACGTGCGCATGTAGGAGATTCTCGTCATCATGCCATTGGCATCCCGCTGATGGCAGCCGCCGCATTTGCGGATGGTCAACTGGTCATTGATGGGAATACCCTGGGGAAGGGCGCTCTGGGCAGAAAGCAGCCCGGCGCCTAGCGCGAGCAAAAAAGCAACACGAGTGAATCCATTTTCAAAAGACATGAATGATCCTTGCTCCTGAGTGAACACCGCGTTATGGTGTTTTTTCTACGCGGAGAGTGTCCTTACCAGGGACAGGATCGGCGGAACGTGGGCCTGAGAAGCGGCTCCCGGCTATTCAAACGCGAAACCATAGGCGGGAACGTCTGAAGCTACCATAACCTGCTAACACGATACAAGCCTGAGAATTCTATCGCCCTCATAACATCTTTTTATTTTTGTTTAGTTGGAAGAATCCGGACTCTGTTTGTCGGCCGCTACTCGAGAGCTTCGAGTGAGAATCCGTTCAGGCGATATCGAGAAATGGCAATCGTAGCGCGCGCGGACTCGCACCACTCCACTCCTCGGCGGATGGCTTCCAATTGTTCCTTCCACCAGGGACCCCGGCCCCCGGACCTATAAAATTCCCCGCACACTACGAGATGCCTGTGAAAGCCTGCGACCAGTCTGCCACGATAATGCGCAACAGCCGCATTCACATCCGCCCCATCGATAGCGGCGCGGACCACGGCGGACGCCAGGATCGCCTCCCGAGCGGCATGTCCCGCGCCATCCCCGCACAGAGGGTCGAAGCCCAAGGCTGCAGTTCCGCAGGCCAACCATCCCGGCGCACACAGTGATTGCGCGATGCGCGGATGGGAGGGAAAACCGCCTCCCGCTGGACGGACTTCCGAGACTTGATCGGCTATCAACCGGCTCCGCCCCATGAGTGACTCAACCGCACCCCCCACGGAAAGCAGCCACGCACCTTCATTGACCGGCAATAGAAACAACCATCCGTCATCGAGAGATTCAATCCAGCAGGCGTCCGCAGGCGACTTGTTTTTCAGTTTCACCGCAGCCACGCTCGCGATCCGCGAACCAAAGTGATGTTCCTCTACCACCTGAGGCAGGGGCCGGCTTGCGAAGATCGTCCACGAGGCTTGACCCTCTCTAGGTTCGGGCGAGTCCCCAGCGTGCGGTTGCGGTATGCGCTTCAAAAGCTCTTGTTCCGACAACACCACCGCCGAATGAGGCAGTTCCATCGGCTTGCTGCCAGGTCCCCAGGCCACCATCCGGCTGCGGATGCGCGTCATGCCCTCGAACATGTCCGGCCGGTCAAAAACATCCTGGAGCAGCTTCTGCGTTCCTTCGCTTAGCATGATGGCCGGCAGTTTAGGACGCGCCGGCCCCCCCACCGTTACGCCAAGCCCGGCCTGTTCGAGCAAGCGAACACAGCAGAGGGCAGCGACGCCATCGCCCCGAATCACTATGTTGCCCGGCATGAAAGATCGATTGTAAGCCTCTCGCGAGATCAGCGGACGTAGGTTATCGAGACGATAGAAATTTTCAATTTTCAATTCGAGCAACTCTGCTCCATGCCCAGCGCCTCCGGGCCAGGCAGGCCCCTTCCGGCCGCGGCCCCAGCGGCGCGGCAGCCCCGAAGCGTATAATATCCATAGGCTTGCGCCATGTACGCGCGACTATCGGCTTTGTTTTGCCTCCTCTCGGTAAGCGCCGCGGCGGGTGACCTGGAAACGCTGCGGGGCAGTAACGTTGAGTTGTATCTAAAGTCCGACGGTGGCAGTTCCCCTACCGTTCTCAATGAAATGAAGAGTGAACTTGCCTCGCTCATGCGCACTGTTGGAGTGCGGATCGGGTGGTGGAGGCCGACCAACCAGTCTTCCGGCGTGGAAGGAGATCTAGTGGTCATTGATCTTCGGGGAACCTGCACTACTCCGGAGGCGGGCGCGGCTACAATGCCGGTGCCCAATTTCTCGGCTTTGGCCTCCAGCGCCGTCGCCGACGGTCATATTCTTCCCTTTAGCCGGGTAGATTGCAGCGCAGTCAACTCGTTCCTGGCAGACTCCATGGCTACAATGCCGGGTCCGCAGCGCGCGCATGTTTACGGACGTGCGCTGGCTCGCCTGCTCGCGCATGAGATGTACCACGTCCTCACGCAGAACCTCGATCATGAGGAAAGCGGCATTGCCAAGGCGCAGTTTACGCCGCTCGACCTCATTACAGAGCGACTTGAGTTTGTCGGCAGCATCCACCGGCCCCGCCCGCTCGATCAAAGCACACCGCTTTGGACGAGTATGCCGGACCTGGACGGCGGAAAATAGTTCTGGCGTATCTTTGACCTTCACAACCATCGGTCCTCGGCTGCCACTAATCCCTTGCGCGGCCGAGTTTGAGCTCCTGGCCATTCGATAGAACTATCTTGCTGACCCACAGCGTAAGGGCGCCGTTTTTGGCCCGATAGCCGCTGATCGTTATTTCGTCGCCGGCCTCCAGCGAAGCCGCGGTCCAGCCTCTCGAAGCTATGCTGCTCGCGCTGCCGAATTGACCCTCCCACTTGTGAACTTGACCCTTTTCGTCCTTCACCTCGAATTCCACTACGCAGTGAGGATTGACGAAGTGAAAATCCGTTACGGTTCCGGTGAACGTAACCTCTGATGTTTCGAACGACGCCCGGCCGTGGTGGCCATCCGCCTTCTCCGGAATCAGGAGAAAGCCCGCAACCGCCGCTATAAGAATCAAGAAGCTATTTTTCATTTTTGTTCCTTCTGCAGCCTATTCATTGCTATCTCGGCCCGCCTTGCGCTGGCCCGTCGTCCACCCAATGATCGAGATCGCGAACATACCTGCGTCCGCCGAAATCGTATGCCGGAACGGTGACCACCAGGTACGACTTGGCAACCAGCGGTTTTCCGTCTTTGTTCTTCTCGTCCTTGGCCGTCGCTGTTACCCAGACATCGAAGTTATTCTGGGGGCTGTCGGTGGCGGGTGTAAAAAGGCCCATTGAGCTCACCATCCCTACGAAATTCGTGCTGCTGCCCCCTTTCCTATAGAACACTTCCAGTGACCAGGTGACATCCACCAGGCCGAGTTCCACATCGTCGGCAGTGCGCGCCTTGCCGTCTGCGCCCCTTTGATATCCGATGGCCTCGAACTGCTGATACCCGCGCTTGTGCTCCCGGTCGGCGAATGCCGCCAAAGCCGATTCCGGCGTTACCTTGACGTAGTCCACGCGATCGTAAATCGCAATGGCGGCTGGCAGCACGGAACCGCGAAGAGCAACGTTCCGTCTCCCGAGTGGTGCATCGGCAGCGACGCTAACCTCGGCTACGATCTCGCTCGCAGTGTTGGAAACGACGCGCCGCACCGTCACGCCAGCCCCGAAATCCAGGTCGCCAAGCGTCACTTGCGCGGGAAAGCGAGCACCAATCAGGCGGACACGATTCACTTGCGAGCCGCTCTTCAGCGACAATCGATCGACCAATAGCAAAGTCGGATCGGGGGAGGCGCGCTGCAATTTCACATCGAAACCGAATTCCTGATACTGTCCCCAGAACCAGCGGCCCTCCATGCTGGACTGGTCGGGCGCGATCCACAGAACTTCGCGCGCTTCGCTCGACAGATCGTTCGGAGTGGAAATCACCGGATCGTTGCCCTTGGACCGCCCTCGCCAGGCGTACCCTCCGTACACCACGCTGCGTCCCGAGCGCACGGTACTCGAGCCATCGCTAACAGACGTCAGCCGCACGCTGGTGTTGAACTCGTCCTCTCCTCCCGGGTCCACCTGCATCTCGCCGTAGAACTTACCGCGGCCAGGTATCGTAGCGGTCACCAGCCAGCGGCCCGCCAGGTTCGGCGTGTGGTTGCCGGCGCTCCAGGAATCCCAGGCGGGAGTGTGAAGCGGGGACGCCTTCGCCAGGTAAGCGATGGCCTCCTGGCTCTCACGCACTTTGTACTGCGCGGCGTGCATTTCGACGAACTGCCTCCAATCCTCGAGCGAGCGCCGCCACGAAAGCGGGCGCGCGAACGAGTGGCACCTCGCGCAGCCTTTGCGCAGATTGTCACTAGGAATATTGGTCTCTTCGCGAATCCGGCGCTCGACGTCATACATCACAGGCTTGGCTTCCTCGGGCGCCAGCCCATGGTCCGTGCTGAGATACTTGACGATGGACCGCGCCTCGGACGGAGTAAGCGAGACCTGGTTCACAAGCACCATTTGTTTCAAGACTTCTTGCCAGCCTTCCGGCGTTGTCCGCTCAAAGGAAATACGCTGCATGTTTCCGCGATCATCGCGAGTATGGCACTTTCCGCATTTGGCGATTACCAACTGGTCGGTCACGGGAATGCCCTCTTCCGGCACAGCTTTCGTCACAGTGGACTGGCCCCAGACAGTGCCAGCTGACACAAAACAGCAGATAATACTTCCAGCCAGTTGGCGCCACCAACTCAAGCTCCTCAAATATGTTTGGGGCATACCTGTGCTCCCTTCGGACACGTTCGAACAAATGTCGACTCAGGCGAACGACGAGGTAATTGGGACCGACGGGGTCGGAGGGCTACACGTAACGAGGGGAACCCAGTCGCTAGAAGTCTACCGCAGAAAAGGGTCCCGCCGCTATCCTTGAATTCAGTTGCGTTCGCGCCAAACGTTGTTCTCCCAACGAACTACCAAGCGTGAGCTTGTTTTCTGGCGCGGCTGAGAAGAAGCGCTACCAATCCGGCACCCTCCAACCATGCGAACCTCTGTCCTGTGATCGAAAGGGCGATCGGTCTCCGATGTGGAGCCGCGGAAAATCCGGGTACGACGCAGCCATGCGATGGAAGCCCAGCGACGCACCCGATCTTGCTGGTTATTCCGTCGTTATCCGCTCCACTACATCGCCGGATTGGGAACGCGAGATCTGGGTCGGCAACGAGACCAGGTACGTCTTGAAAGATTTCTCGATCGACGATGTGATTTCTTCAAGCTAGCGATCCAATTCGTGACCACGGTCAGCAGCGGCGACGCCGCGCCAGAGCCGGCCGTCGTGTCGGACAGGAAACGCTTGCCGTCCGCGGCTGACGTTATTTTGGAACAAGACGTTAGCTGGGCTATGCACCAAGTGCGCGTCGAATAGGGCCATGGGAGTCCCGGCTTCTAAAGAAGGTTTTGTTCAGGTGAATTCCGGCCGTCAAAGAGAAATTAAAAGATGTTATGAGGCCCATAGATTTCTCGCGCTTGAATCATATCAACTGGTCATGGTAGCTTTAGACGTTTTCGTCTGCAGTTTGCGTTGGATGAGCTGGGAGCCGCTTATCTAGGCGCATGTGTCGCCCCCTCCTGTCCCTAGTCCGGACACCCTCCGCGTAGAAGCGACAACGCGGCGTTCACTCAGGGCAAGGATGATTCATGTCTTTTGAAATCGGATTTACTAGGGCTGCTTTTTTGCCTGCGCTGGGCGCGGGATGGCTTTCTGCTCAAAGCGCCTGTACGCAGCTTCTCTGCTCAAGACCTGCGACCACATTCGCGGCTGGATCGACCTGTGCCTGCGGATCTATGCGGAGATCGGCATGGTGAATCCGAGGTTTTTGGAAAGTTTCGATGACTGAAGTTGCGGTTAGTTCGACCAAAGGAAGGACAACCATGAAATCGCTGCAACCGTTTAATCTCAAGGCTCGCAAAATGGAGCAAGCTCGTATCGCCGCAACCGGCGACGTGCAGGCCCTGCAAGACGAGTCCAAGGCCGGGCGTGTCTATTACCCGCTGGGCTGCGCTCTTTCCTTTGGCCCAGGCTGGGAAGTTGATGTCTCCGGCGGAACAGCCGGGCTATGTCATCCCGTGGAACGCGATTTGTACGGTTGCTATTTGGGATGCGCATGGCCAGCTCAAGTGCCCGACTTTAATAATACCCCCCACTGGCTCGATAAATGCAGCGCGACCGTCAACGACTGGCGCAACGTCGACGTCATTTACCCCTAAGAGTTGCCTCGCAAGGAGAAGAGTATGGACTCAAGATTCACCCATATCTTCGGAGCTCTCGCCTTGATCTGCTGCGCGCTCCCTCTGAGCACGTACGGCCAGAAGCCGACGAGCCTTAAGGGTCTCATGTACGTCGGGACCCTCGACCATAAGCTTCTCATCATGGATGAAGCGAATGCCAATGTCGCGGGTGAAATCCCGTTGGACGGAATTCCCCGAATTACCGCCCTTTCCCCCGACCAGACCAAGCTGTACATCCTTACAATGCAGCTTGATCTCGAGACAGTGGATCTTGTCGCGCGCAAGGTCGTCGGCAGCTTTCCTCTGTCGGACGGCAAGAGCGTTCCGCGCCTGATGCAACGGTACCCACGTCGTTTCTCGGACATGGTTGTCGATCCAAGCGGCCCCTACATCTACACCACGCTGAAAGTAACGGTGAAGGAGATCGACCACCTTCGGAACGATCCGCCAGTGTTCGTAAAAATCGATCTGCAGAACCAGAAGATTGTCAAGACCATACCATTCCCGAAGGAGTACAGCGACGGGGACGGTTTCGGCGTCAACGCAACTTATAAGATTTCGCCGGACGGCAAGCTCCTCTACGTCTTTGACGACGATATCGCCGTGCTGGATATCAATGACCTCCATCAGGTGGACCGGATAGAGCTGTCAAAACCCGAGTATCCTGGCGCATCTCCTTATCTCCTCGCGGCCAATGACGATCCGAACGATCCTCCTGGCATCGTGACCAATGTATTTACCTCGGTGGATCCGGATGTTCATAAGCAAACCTTAGGTCTCGCCAAGCTCGATCTGGCAACTAAAAGGGTCGAATACACTCCGCTGGGACCTGCATTTCCGATGGCCGGCTTTGTCCTTTCGCCGGACCGCAAACTGGGGTACTCGCTGATGGTCTACAGCACCGGCGGGAACCGGGTTACGGAATGGTGGCTGTGGGATATCGAGGCCCACAAAGTGATCAAGCGCGAATTCTGTTCTTCTGGCGAGAGGTGGCGAACATCAGGTGTTCACGTTGACCAGCGATGGGTCGAACCTCCTTATCTACGGTGCCGGTCCCACGATCGAGTTCTATGATGCCAAAACCCTCAAATCGACCAGGCTGGTTGATCTGAACAAAGACCCGACCACCAACCTAATTACCTTGGGTGGCGGAAGAAGATAATTCAAAGGCCTGGCTATTGAAGGCGACCCAAATCTTAAATCGCGCCACGAAGACCCGCGCTTCGCGCCGTTGTAGTGCACACAAGAGAAGCGCGCCGCTACAGTTCGAAAGTAGTGAATTAGTCTGAGATGCGAGCAGGGGCTGGATTTTTGGCGGTAGGGGCATTAGATCCCGGTGGACCAGGAATGAGAACCCATGCCAAGCAGCGTGCGCCACATGCGAATGGCAGGACTTAGACTGTCGTCCTTCTGGTCGAGGTGACCGTGCTGGCTTCGCTGGCCGTCAACTCCTGGATGATGGCGCATCCGGAAATCATCCGCTTTCCGATCGCTGCCAGAAGTCCGGATCTGGGGAAGTCCGCAAACCCGGCGGTGCTACCGATTAGGACACCGGTGCTTTATTCATCACGCGCCGAATTGAAGAAACCTTTAATTCGCACGCCGCGTGAGCCGCGCCGTCTCTCGCAAGTTAGCGAGCACACGTGGAGTGATCGGCAGCGTTTGGATGGTCTGTTTGACGGCCTCAATCCGCATCAATGCGCTGGCGACAGCCGGAGTGATGCTGAAAATCGGATTAAAGTGCGCACGCTTGTTCGTTGTCATCGGCACCGAGGTAATGCCGATATCAAGGCATTAACATGCTGTTAGTATACCGATAAAATGCGGTTAAAATCGGACCGCCGCCCAAAGGTAGATTGTTGTCAAGCTCGCGAACATTAGGGTCAACGCGAAGTATCCCGTTTTGGTCCACCAACTGTCCAAGTAATCTTTGATGTCGAAGACGCCTTGCAACGCAAGGCGAATGCCCCAGAAAACAGCCACGTAACCACAGAATCCCCGAGCTAAACCACTCCCGTTTGCCAGTTCACTCGCGTCGCAGATGCTTAACGCCGCAAAGGCTATGATCGCGAGCACAATATAGCCGCCATACACCCAATGCATCTGTCGATGCAGGCGCGGGAGGCTGCGCAGTTCTTCTCGCCACTTCAGACGAAAGGGGACGAGAGCGGAAACGGGCAGGATCATCAGTTGGCCGATGCCGGCCAGGAAGACCAGATGCGGCAGCCAACGGTTCATCGGAGTGCACCTATAGCCTGCATGAATGGGACGATGACTCGGATCACAAACGGCCGATGGAAAAGAAAGAACACCGGGGCGATTAACACTAGCATCATGAACGCTCGTCCCTGCCAGCCCGAGCCCAATCCAATTCGGCGGCCGAATCTACTGCGCTCGACCACGATTCCAGCTCCTTGGATCGCGAAGTATAGCGTCGGACCGCCGTAACCCCCGCGAGCTGGAACGGAGATGACAAGTTCGTGTACAGCGCCGCTGAACAGAAATCCGGCGAGCAGCCCTAACCGTGGCCCGAGCCGCGACGTGAGTGGGCGGAATAGAAACCGGTGCGTCAAATCTCGAAAAGCGGTGTTCCAACGTTGGCCCCCAAAACTCGCCCAGGCTGGTGGATCGCATTGGACGATTCATCAGAGGCCTGGCATCGAAGCCGAGACTTCGCCAGAAACAGGACAGCAAATGAAAAACGCCAAAGTGAAGCATCAACACGATTCCGAGCATTCCGATCCATCCTGCGAGGTATTGATGATCCGAACGGAATCATTCGTGCTACGCCGAACAACAGGACTGCGCCGAGCACGACTTTAGTGGTTGCAGCTCGCCTTTCATTCGACAACGGGATTGAACATTTCGGCGCTGATGTGTTTTGAAGGAAGCGTGCGGCGTCCATTCCGGGCCAACCGAGCAAGTATGCGGTTTGCCTCCATACGGGCGCCTGTGGAATACGCGCGTTCATCCATGTCGCGGCTTTGCAGCCAGCATAGATGCCGACCGCCACGAGCCACATCAATTTCCAGGAAGGCATCGCATCACTCATAAACTGATTTCTTCCGCCATCGAATAACGAGGTCCCGTGCTGCAGCGGGCCATTCGGGAAAGAGAAACTCGAAGTCGGCATCCATGAGACGGCCCGGCACCACACGGCGGCTTTTGAGCACCAGTTCCGATTCCGTGCGCATCAAAAACGTCCCGATTTCGATCATCCAGTTGGGATTGGGTAATCCAAAGCCGATGCCCCAAGCTTCGCGCAAGGCCCGCATGAAATCGCGATTCGTCAGCGGATTGGGCGAGGCGAGATTGACGACGCCGCATAATTCCTCTCGTGCGATCAACAGATCGATCGCCCGGACGAAGTCGACTTCGTGAATCCACGAGACGAACTGCGTACCTGATCCTTGTCTGCCTCCAAGACCGCGGCGGACCAAACCCAAAAGGACATCGAACACTCCGCCGCGATCCGGGCTAAGTGTGATCGCGCTGCGGATGGCAACTTTTCGCGTGAGCGGTGTGGGCGTGGAGTAGAACGTCTCCTCCCAACCCTTGGCAACATCGATGGAGAAATTCCAGGTGTCCGGCGCGCCCGGTTCGTTGCCGCCCAGTTCGCCATCGGCTTCGTTCATGGGGCGGTCGAGGGCATGGCGGTAGATGGTCGCGGTGCTGGCATTGATCCAAAGACTCGGCGCCGGCTTAAGAGAGCCTAAGACCTGGCCTAGCAGGCGCGTGCTTTGGATTCGCGATTCATAAATGACGCCTCGGTTGGTGGCATTGTACCGGCAATTGACGCTCCTTCCGGCAAGGTTGATACACACGTCGCTTGCGGCGAGATCCGTAATCCACGCGCCTGGCGTAAGGCCGTCCCAGGCGACGACACGCCACGGAGCCTGCCGCGGTTGCCGGCTCAACACGGTGACCGCGTGGCCTTGGGAATGGAAGTGCCGGGCCAGCACACGTCCCACTTGTCCGCTTCCGCCGGGTATGACGATTTTCATGACGCCAAGTACCCCCGCCATTCATCGGACTCGGCGATCTGCTTGATCGCGTGGTTTCTCTCGCGCAGCAAGCGCTGCATGTACTGGCGAAGAACAGCGGTCTCAGCCATGCGGCCGAGGATCGGCAGCGGCGCGGCGAAACGAAAGGCGTCTTTCATCTCGGTGGAATCGCGCGAAAGAACTCGAAAGAAATGGTCGTGTTCCATGAAACGGAACGGTCCGTGAAGCATGCGGTCCTGAAAATATATGGGCCGGTACATGGACGTGATCTCGCTGAGGAGCTCGTGCCAGACGCCAAAGTGTTTCGCTCGCCAGTTGACGCGCTGCCCCAGACCTACCAGGCCAGAGGTGACGCCGGCGGTCGCGACGGCGGATTCGCCCCAATGGACGTTTCCGAAGAGATGCACTTCTACGCTGCGAGCCAGGTCGAAACAGCGCTCTATGGGAGCGCCGATGACCGTGATTTCTTCGAGCGTGACCATCTCGCTGCCCAACCTCTCACTGACCAACTTCCTGGACGATTTCGACGAGTTCCAGCGCGGCTTTGCGCACGGGCCGCATGAGCGGCAAAGCGGAAATACGAACCAGGGCGGTCACGCTCTTGGCGGCGAGAGCTAAGAGCCGCTGGCTGCGCTCTTGGTTGGGCGATTCATCGATCAGCCAATAGAAAATCACCCCCATCTGAAAGAACCACAGCATGCCGGGCAGTTGCGGCGCGAGGTCCTTGGGAATGCGCACGCCACAATCGGTGAGGATGCGACGAAACCAGGCGATATCGATCTCACGGATCTCCTTGGTCTCGGGGCTGAAGGGCGAAAGCGGATGTTTCGGATCGGCGCCGTTTCTGAGCAACGCACGCAGGACGCCGCGGTTGGGCGCAAACTGTGTTAGCTTCACGCGAATCACGGCGCGCAAGCGATCTTCCAGACCGCCTGAATCCTGGAGCGCCTCATCGATCCTGGGCTGCATCTCGTCGCAAGAGCGGCGGTAGAAATCCAGGACGATCGCCTCCTTCGAGGGGAAGTAGTAATAGGCGGCCCCGGTTGCGACGCCGGCCTCTTCGGCGATGTCGCGCATGGTAGCGGCATCAAAGCCGCGCACACGGAACGAAGCCAAGGCCGCGTTGAGAATCCGCGCGCGAGTCTCCTCGCTCTTTGCTCCGGCCTTTACTTCTGTTCGACCTGGCATTTTGGAACAACCACCTTCCTGAGTTGTTGCTCTAGCTCGCGGTCGCTTCCCAGGCGCAGCATGCTAGAGAGTGCTTGGCGATTCTTGGAAACAACCAAGAACGCTTCTCGGGCCATCAGCGCGAGAAGGGGACTGGTTAGCCGGAAGGCCAGGTCGCGGTACTCTTTGAGCGCCCATAGGCAAGCGATCCACGCGTGATTCCCGAACCAGACGTCCCCTGTGTTGGCCACTACTGCAAGTTCGCCCGCGGGAAGCTGCGGAAATCGTCTTCGTGCTTCCGATGATCCGGTCGGCAGAAAGTCGAGGAGGATCAAGGGCGCCTGCTGCTGAATCCAATTCTTGGCGCGCGTGCAGAGGCCGCAGTCGGCATCGTAGACAATCATGAAGCTAGTTATGGCTGACATCACGACTCCGGCTGAATCGAAATTCGCGCATCGGGAGGAATTGGCGGTCGCAGATCCGCAAGTCCTCTCTTTCGCAGCCGATTGAACACATAGAGATTGAAAAAGTGCATGATCCCAAGCACGATCAGCACGACGCCGAGCTTGTCGCACACCAGCTCGATGGCGCTTCGAACCGTTGGGACAGTGTCGCCGGTGCGCATGGCTAGCGTGACATAACCGATGTTGATGAGATAAAAGCCCACGACCAGCAGATGATTCACGGAATCGGCCAGCTCTTGGTTGCCCTGGAAGGCATCGACCAGGAAACTGCGGCCGTTGTGGTGCAGCGTGCGGGCTACCCAAATGGTTACCGCCAGGCTGATGGCGAGATAAGTGACGTAGCAGACGACGATGTACATTCCATACCTCCGTTTCGGGCATGTCCGCCGACCTGAACATGTTCAAATTAGATGCTACGCCGGTTCCCGACTTCTGTCAAGGAAATTATGAACACGTTCAAATCTAGGGCCTCGGAGTGTGCATGAGCTAGTTTGCCGTGGCGCGCTCAACGACGTACTCATTCCAAGTCGCCTCAGGTAGTTACTTGATGAGCCATGGAACTGGCGCAACCTCTGATTGGGCTTCGGGATTGTAGTAGTCGTATAGTGTCGACGCAAACGATTTGGCCACCGCTGGCATACGAGCTCGCCGAGTAAAATCGAACGACGTCCCTCCAGCTTGCGGCCAAAGATAGAATAATACGCGGTCGGGCAGCACGTCATAACGATCTACGCCTAGCGAGTCATCTTCTAGGACAGATCGGAGCGATGCGCGGTCCGCTTCAGCGCCGGTAGGTAAACCAATCTCGGCCATCGTCATGCCATAGCCCTGAAACCCGACTCGCTCCGTTTTCACGGAGCAATGCACTGGCTCACCGGCGCGGCTCTCGACGTGATCGAACGTGACGGCGCGGCACAGTTCACTCGACTGGTGCGGCTGTGTTTGGGACCAGGCTAGTAGATCGTCCCAGTGATACCTTCAGTATGATCGGAGCGTCTCTATGATGTGGCCGATAATCAAGGATTGTTTCTCATCACAGCCGAGCAGCGCGAGGGGTTGCAGGGCTGGGCTCAGTCGCGCAGTCTGCCTGCCGGATGCGTGTTCCGCGCGCGGTTGATCTTGGGTGGTTACAATTGGCCATGGCAGATCATGGGGTGTTGATGATGCGGAATTTAATGGTGAGCCGGGCGGGACTCGAACCCGCGACCCTTTGCTTAAAAGGCAAATGCCAAACATGTATCCTGTTCATTTTTCGTCGCGACTCCTCGGCGGAACAGGTCTTTTGATGGGGTATTCGGCGCTTATTGTGGGGGTATTTGTGGGGGTTGCATTTCAGTTTGTCCATTTAGCAAAGGGTCAATCTCGGATTCGTGTCTCCGATGCCCAATTCGGTTCCAGTTCGCTTACTGAATCGTAATCATTTCCCCGCTGGGCGAAAAACTACCGCCCTCCCAGGACAGTGGGGCGCCGGCACCCGCTGGATATGGAACTACACTTATGCCGTGGTCACCGGCAGACATTGAGGTCGGGATGACGATGTTAAATTGATACAGTCCAGGCGAGATTGCCCCCGCCCAGTTGACCGTAACCGGCTCGCCGCGGCCGGCTTGTGGTTGACCTTGCGCCCCGTTGATTGTTATGTCAATCTCGGCTGACGGGATTTGAAAGAATTGCGTCGCAGAGCCGTTAGGGATGGTGGGTACCGGAGTGTAATTCTTAAGCGCGGTAGGCACTCCGCCTATGCCGTTGGCGTAGAGCACAATCGTCTCCCCTGGCTGAGCTGGCGTCGCGCCCAGGTCAGGCGGCCCAACCAAGGAACCATCGGCGTGCTCTGCGATGACATATGCCGTGCCACTATACAGGAAGAAGGCCGTGAGGTCGAACACGTTAGTAGTCTTGAAACAAGGACTGGGAGAAGCAAGGCAGTTTGGCGGGGCTACGCCTGGCGTTACGACTTGAATGAAATAAGAGTTATCCGATCCCGACAACCCGAGCGGGGTCAAGACGTTGATCTGCGTGGGGCTGATATAAGAAATAAACCCTGGGGAAATCGCGCCGCTAGATGCCTCGACAAAGTTCACGCTCACCCCATCCAGGCTGGTCGGCATCTGTCCATTTATGAAGTCAGAGGCGTTCCAAGGCCGGGTATCAGGCGCTAAGTCCGTTCCCCAGATCGTAAGCCAGGCGTTGGGACCGATATCACCGCAATTGATAGCGCAACTGACCCCTGGAGGCAGGCCGGCTGCGTTAGTGAGCGCCGTGACGTTGGGCTGCGCCCACAAAACGGCGGCAAGTAAAAACAGCAGTGCGATTTTCATGTAGCGTCCTTTCCTTTACCTTCTATCGTCCCTTCCGCCCTAACCGGCTAGGCTTAAGGCCCGCTGGTACTTTGTGGCACAGTACTTTGTGGCACCCATCGCCTGATGGCCCATTGTGGCCGCATTACGAAAAGGGACCGTTATCCGCACGCGATTTCAAGCGTGC
This sequence comes from Bryobacterales bacterium, assembly GCA_963732175.1. Lineage (GTDB taxonomy): Bacteria > Acidobacteriota > Terriglobia > Bryobacterales > Bryobacteraceae > Palsa-89. Next base: position 48,408 of record CAVSYF010000015.1, read on the forward strand.
CCCCGGCATTTGTTTCAAGTGCGATTCCAGCGCTCTTGCGCGGCACACTTTCCGTACGTCGGCAGGCGTCCACAACAGTCGATACCGGCACTCCGGTAGCGGCCGCAACAGCGCGCCAGCTCAGGCCATCGCTGCGCAGCCGGAGGGCTTCGTCACGCCGGAAGACACGCTGAGGGCGTCCACAGTGCTTTCCCTCGCGCCGCGCACGGTCGATGCCCGCCTTAGTTCTTTCGGAGATGCGGAGCCTTTCCTGTTTGGCGATCCAGGCGGCAACGGCAAGCATCAACTCACCCGCTGGCCCAGTGGTGCTGAAATGCGCCTCGGTGTAACTCTCGAACGCCACTCCAAACCCGCGTAGCTTTTCAATATAGGTGAAGGTCTCCAGGACGCCCTCACGGGTGAAACGATCAAGCGCCCATACCAGAACCACGTCGAAGCGTCTCTGGGAAGCATCGCCAAATAAGCGCTTGAATGCGGCCCGGTCACCGGTTTTCGCTGATTCGTGGTCGACATACTCTTCGCTGATGGTCCAAGATTGGCGCGCGCAATACTCCCTAAGCTGGACAAGCTGATTCGCGGTGTCCTGGCCCTTGTCTTTAGTGGAGACGCGAACATAAATGGCAGTGCGCATTTTAAAACCCTATCTTGCCTCGGCCGGCCGCCTTACGGAGAACGCGATCGTACACGGCTTGGTCGCTGTAGCCGGTTTCGCTGTCGCCCGCTACGTCCTTGGAATCTGGGGATTGTGGCCTCAAATTCGACAAAAGCTCATCACTGTATTTCACGTGCCTGTCGGTAGTGTTCTCCAGTTCATTCGCGGCCGTGAGAATGACTCCAAGAACCGCTGTTTTTTTAGGTGTGTGATCTGCGCGAGTCATCTCGCGGCCTCTTTGCGGCAGTAACGACCGCTCGGCGCGATCGAAAAGAATTTTGAGCAGCCACAGCGCGGCCGCCACACTCGCGCTGACGGCTAGCAACTCAGCGGCTCCGCGGCTCATTGGGCCACCCCGTTGGTGTACCCATGCACCGATCCGTTCACGCGTCCGGCAGGCTTGCGCTCGACGACAGAGCCGTCACGCGTCCGGGCAATGAATATCGAGACGCCCATAGCCTCGATTTGGTCAGGTCCGAACACGACGGGCAGCCCGATTTTGGCCGCGTGCTCCTGAGCGATCTTGCAGGCATCCAGGGCTTCACAGAGGCAGCGGCCTAGCAGGGAAGGTTCGCCAGAGGTGATAAGCTGGCTCCCGGCTGTTTGCTGAACAGCCTTCTCCGGCGCTGGCGTCTCGCCTGCCACGGACTGAGCCGCTGGCGCTGGTTCTGACGGTAGGTCCTCCCACGACACATCAGGCACGGCGCTGGCGATCTCGGCGGCTGGCTGGGCGTACTTCTCTGCTGGAAGGCTCGGTGTTACCACTTTGCCGTTATGGGGAAACCGCTTCACTGGTTGCGGACCAGTGGCAACAGGCGCATCGAGCCGCTTTACTTCCCATGTCGCAATCCGATTGCGTGTGACCTTGCGGATACTGACGCGCTCGCCGGCGCGGATGCCTAGGTCGATGAGCTTGCGCTCCAGGTCCGGAGAGCAGCAGCAGAAGCGGTTGTCAGTCGTGCCACGAAAGAAGTACTCGCCGTAGCCGTTGCTCTTCATGACGCCGCGATCGTGGCTGAACGCGAGGATAACTTCACGATTGGTGAACGACACGTGGGCGCCGTTCGTGCTCATGACGCCCTCCGCGTTCTGACGAACAGCCCATTGCCGATGCTGGCTACCGCCGGACCTTTTGCCGGCGCGCCGAAACCGACCAAGGCCGGGACAGTCTCTACCGGTTTAGCTGCGACCTGGAACGTTTCCCGACAGTCCAGGCAGATCGTGCCGCTGTCGCTGTATCCTGTCTCTTGATCAGAGCCGAAATCGTAAGCCTCGATGTTGCGGGAACCGCATTCGGGGCAGGCTTCACCGTCCGCCACATCTAGCGCCAGAGCATTCTCCAGTTGCTCGATCAGCCGCTCCACAGCTTGGTCTTCTGAATGGCCGAACTCGATAAAGCGGTCCGCGTCGCCATCGAGCCACGCGCAATGGCTGTACGGCAGATAGGCGGTGTCGGTGATTATGGCTCGACCCTTCCAGTTGCGTTCCATTTCGTTCTCCATGGCTCAATAATGAACGCTATAACGCACGAACGCCAGATTACTTTAACCCTAGAAAGTAACCTAGGAGGCTGGTACTATTGAAGGCGTTCCCCCCAGATTGCTATGATGTTGGCGTGGAAAAAGTCCAGGAACACCCGGAGCAGTTGGTGCCGATGAACTTCCGCGTGCGCGAGTCCGTCAGGCACGAGCTGAAGCTCATGGCCGTGATGGAACGGAAGCAGATGACCGACTTGCTGTACGAGGCTCTTGACCTGCTCAAGGCGTCGCGGAAGGCCAAAAAGCAGGGCTAGCCGTACCGGACCAAGGTACAACGCCTCGGCCAGCCGAGCTTTTGCCAAAAATCCCAGTGATTTAACCCTTGACCTGAGGTTCCCGTTATGGGAACATAGGTCAGGTGCGGATTCTTGGGCGCAAGCTCATCGTTCAGTTTGCGGCCAAACACGCCGACGCCCGTAAGCGGTTAGCAGGTTGGCAAGCGATCATGGAAAAGGCAACCTGGAAGAACTCCGAGGATATGAAGCGGACCTTCAACAGCGTGGATATCGATGGCTGTGAGACGATCTTTGATATCGGTGGAAACAACTTCCGCTTGATCGCGCTTGTCGATTACGAAGCACAAACCGTGACGGTAACCAACGTGATGACGCACGCTGAGTACAACAGGAGATAGCGATGGCAACGCAAGTAGAGCCGATTAAAATGACGCGACAGGGTAGAGTGGCCGTGACGGATCTTGTGGTTCAAACCGAGGCCGATAACGAGCGCGCCCTGGCGACGATCAAAGAGCTTTCAGGGCGCCGGCGCACGCGGAAGGAGGACGCTCTATTCGAGATTTTGAGCGATGAGATCGAACGCTTCGAGAGCAAGGCTTACCCGTCGTTCAGCACCGAGGCTTCTCCGGCTGAGATCGTGCAATTGCTGCTCGAAATGAACGGCCAGTCACCAAAAGGCCTCTGGGGCGTCGTAGGACAAAAGAGCCACGTCTCCGAGATCCTTGCGGGCGCGCGCAGCATCAGCAACAGAACCGCGGGACTGCTCGGCAAGCACTTCAATGTACCCCCAGAGCTGTTTGTCCGCTTTGGGTAGAGTGTCGAATCGCTAGGCGAAAGCCCTGAGGAGCGGTACCGGAACTCGCGGCGTCCTACGTCTAGCGGCCCATTTCATTTCGCGCCCCGCCCGTGTGTAACTGGGTCATGAACATCAACACGGCGAAAAGTCTTCTGTTCTCTCTGTTCATGTGCGGCTTGGCACTCGCATGCATTGTCCGCCCGTCCCTGGCTGAGAAGATGGAGCTGAAGGTTCGGATAGTCGACCGGCAGGCCCACGATACCGGGTACACCTACTTTGTACCCGCGCAGTTCACGTCGCACAGCAACTTGAATGCGAACTGTTTCGGGACGGATGTGACCGTCAACTGCTCAGGATCTTCGACGACCACCGGCACTGCAACCCCGGCGCGTTCCGGCTCCTTTGACGTCAAGGGTGCGACCTTTTCGCTCCAGCTGCCGGATGGACGAATCGCAGTAGTCAACTGCGACAGTAAGTTCGCTGAGCATTTCGCGGGCCGTGCAGGCAATCATCGGGATTGCCGGGTTCCGCTTATAGACGAAATCCAGGTCGAGTTCGACGGTGATAAGGCCAAGCTGAAGTGGCCCGTGAGCATTGACGGAAAGAAGGTCGAGTCGGAAACGTATAAGGTTCTCGGCATTCTGGACAAGCCATAGTCAGAACGGTCTGAGCACGCTCCCGCATCGGCGGGGAAGATGGTACTACCGAAATCCATTCAGCATCGCCGCACCCGATGCCCAAATTTCGCGCAGCGGTGACCTACAAGGCCTGTCGAGTTGCGCAGACGGCCTCCGCATCCCCCATTTCGCCAGCGGCCTTAAAACGACAAATTGAGGTACGCACGTTTGAAACATTACGCCATTTTATTCTGGCCTGACAAATTCGACTATCACTTTAGTGGGCAACGGGACACCGTTTTCCCCGGTCAGTTCGACGGCTCGCTTTTTAGCCTCCTCGTACTGACAAAGCTCAGCAGCGGCTTTCAGCCGGTCGTGGGGCGACACGCGCTCTAGTCCGTCTCCATAACAAGATTTACAGGGGCGACCGAGAATTTTCCCGCTACCGCGGCACTCTCCGCACTCGGCTTTCCCAAAGGCGAGATCGAAGAGCACCTTAAAAGGGCTGTCGTATTGTTCCTTGAGGGCTTTATAGCTAGTAAATTTATTGGGAGTGCCCGATTTCCTACCGCCCGTTTTAAATCCAACCGCCATGGCTTTCCGTCTCTATTCGGCCTCTACTTTTACGCCACGCCCGACCAATACCGAAGCGGCTTGCCGCACGATCTCCGACAACAACGCCTCCAGGCCCGGCGACATCTTCTTCGCGCGCCTGCGGTATTTCTCAGGACGGATGCCACGCCGCACCGCTTCTGCTTCAAGCAGGCCATAAACGTGCAGTTTGGCGTCGGCAAAGCCAATTCGGTAAGCTTCATCGGAATCCAGCCATTCGTAGTGCGTTCGCCGATCAATCTTGGCCGCTTTCGCCGCGCTGGTGATGCTACACATCTTCCCGTAGGCTTCAAGGAAGGCTCGCTGTTCAGGAGTAAGATTCTGTACGGTCTGTTTCATTTTGTTTTGCCGTGGCGGAAGAAAACCTGAAGCCGACGCCAGCCGCTTTCAGTCGCTCTATCGCCTCAGGTGAGACTTGGCGTTTCGGCCGGACACTGGCAACCATTTACTTGCTGAAAATCCCGTTGATCTTGCCTAAGACTCTGATCGAGTGTGTAAGCATGTTCTTCGCCGAGGCCGAGGCCAAGTCTGACTTGGGCCATACTGCACGAGCCTTCTCTAGATCTGCAAACTCGAAAGCGGTGCAGTAACTGTCGATCGTTGCAAGTGCGTCCATTAGCCCCCTGCCTAGCATTACGTGCCCCACTGGTTGCTCGGTCGTTTCCTCTTTGGCCTTCGCCACACTCACCGCGCGGCTTACGCACGTTACGCTGCGTACCCGTTCCTTCAGATCCTTTACCGTGGTGGTAGAGAAGTTGACGTTAGCGGCCACATCCCGTTGCTGATCCGGGTCAAGGACAGCCAGCTCGACCGCCTGCGCACAAGACGGCAGACTTTGTGCGGATGCCCGCACATTCTCGACCACCTCAGCAGCATGGATACGGTCATACGCCGTCCGGCGATTCAAATTCCAGCGCTTCTTGCAGTACTCCTCGAAGGTGGAGTAACCCTGCTCGCGATAGAGCTTCTGAGCGGCGATTTCCTTGAGGGCGTTACCCACTTCAACGAAGGTTTTCAGGCCATAGCGAATAACGCCCTCCAGTTCATCCAGTCTCGTTGCGGGAGACACGATAATAGCGGAGGGCATTAGATCGCTGCTCCTGCGAATCGTGAGGCGATTGCGCCCAATCTGGCCGCTTCCGCTTCCAGAGCGCGCCGGACCCGCTTCTCATCCTCTGGCGGCAATTGACGGGCGCCCAGCTCTGCGCATTGCAACTTAAAGCGCGACAGTCCAGACGCGCGCGAGAGCGCCCATTGGCTCATCCCGAGAGCCTCGCGTTTGCTACGCAGATCGTTCATCTTGGCCTCCACGAATTCTTACAGCCTTCGCTGCTAAGTAGATTATGCAGCAAAAACTCGAATCGTTAAGCATATTCAAAGAAATCAGGCGGTCATTTTGAGCTATGGCACTGCTGAAGCCAGCTTAATGGGCCGATAAAACTGATGAGAGCGTGGCCAACATGGACTTCACAATCGTCGCCTACATCACCGCGGCAGCGTTCATAGTCGCGGCGCTTCTGATGTTTGGTACGAAGAGCGGGCTAGTTCCATCGAGCTTCCCAGCGGGCAAGCTTTTCCCCGTTCTGGTAGGAATCCTGTTGCTCGGGTTCGTTGGCCACAACTACGGACCGCAATTGTTCGGCCAGTGGAGTTCGATGTTCGAGAGCGCTACGGGCGTGTCCTCGCTATCCCCACGATTAACCGTTCCGGCCGGCGCTGTGATCGCGCCTCATCCGGTACCAGAGCCGGCGCCCCACGCGAAGCCGAAGCAGGCAGCCTCCGCCGTGCATTGGAAAACCATAATCGTTGACCCCACCACCTTGCCGGCCCCACCCACCGAACCCCGGCCGGTTTCAGAAGATTGGTCAGCAGCGTCCGTCGCGCCAGATCAGCCAGACGGTACCCCCGCCGCGAATAATCCCCCGGAAACTCCAGAGCCGCCGGCTGATACTTCGCATCACCCAGGGCGCCTCAAGCGCGCATTTCATCACGTGGGACGATTTCTACACATCACGCACGGGGACAATTAGCCGGAGCCTTACCGCGGCCTCACGCATTCAGCTTTTCCACTACTGTCACAAAAATGTTCGGCGACAATTAGATCACCCGGCTGACGACAATTAAAACTCCCGCTCGGCGACAACTAATGTGACCATCAAGAATCGCGCTGTTCTGGCGCCGAGGCAATGGTCACAGACGAGCAGGTGAGGAGGCTGAGAAAGTTGTCGAACACTGAAAAGAATCAAGAGATTGCGGCGGCGAAGGCGGGGATGGACCCGACGACGGCGCGGCGGTATCTGCGGCTGGAACGGTTGCCCAGCGAACTGAAGAAAGAGCGCCCATGGCGGACCCGCGGGGATCCCTTCAGCGAGGTGTGGGGCGCGGTCCAAAAGCAAATGGAAGAGAGCCCAAGTCTGGAGGCCAAGACGCTATTTGAGTGGCTGCAGCGGGAGCACCCAGGGCGGTTTAGCGACGGGCAGATCCGGACGCTGCAGCGGCGAATCAAACTCTGGCGGGCGACGGAAGGGCCGGCGCGGGAGGTGTATTTCGGCCAGGTGCACGTGCCGGGTCGGCTGTGCGCGTCGGACTTCACGCACATGAGCGAGCTGGGGATCACCTTGGCCGGGCGTACGTTCGAACACCTGGTGTACCACTTCGTGCTGACGTATTCGAACTGGGAAACAGGCACGATCTGCTATTCCGAGAGCTTGGAGAGCCTCAGCGAAGGATGGCAGAACGCGGTCTGGGAGTTGGGCGCCGTGGCGGCGGAGCACCGCACCGACAGCCTGTCGAGCGCGGTGAACAACATGAGCAATCTGGAGGAATTCAACCGGCGCTATGAAGGGGTGATGCGGTATTACGGGGTGAAGCCGCAACACACCAATCCGGCGAGCCCGAACGAGAACGGGGATTGCGAGCAGAGCCATCACCGGTTTAAGCGAGCAGTGGATCAGGCGCTGCTGCTGCGCGGGAGCCGGGATTTTCAAAGCATGGTCGAGTACGCGCAGTTTCTGAAAGATCTGTTCGCGCAGCGCAATGCCGGGCGGCGGGCGCGTTTGGCCGAGGAGCTTGCGGTGATGCGAGAGTTGCCGGCGCGGCGGATGGAATCGGCCAAACGCGAGCGGGTGAAAGTGGACTCAGGAAGTCTGATCCACGTCGAGCGGAACTCGTATTCGGTGAACAGCCGCTTGATTGGGGCGCAGGTGGAAGCGCGGTTGTACCTGGATCACGTCGAGGTTTGGTACGGACAGAGAAAGGTGGAAGACCTGCCGCGGCTGCGCGGCCGGGGCAAGCATCGCATCGACTATCGGCACATCATCGAATGGTTGGTGCGCAAGCCCGGAGCCTTTGAAAACTACCGGTATCAAGAGGATCTGTTTCCGACCAGCCGGTTTCGCATGGCATACGATGCGCTGCGGGAAAGCACGCCGCTGAGAGCGGGCAAGGAGTACTTGAAGATTCTGAAACTGGCGGCGGAGACCGGCGAGGTCCAGGTCGATCAGGCTTTGCGCGAACTGCTGGCGGGAGAAGAGGAAGTGGGGATTACGGTGGAAGTGATCGGCGCAATGCTGTTCCAACTCGATACCATCGCGCCGGTGACGATGGTGGAAGTGGCGTTGGTGGACCTGGCCGGCTTTGACCAGTTGTGCACGGAGATGTGGCAATGAGCGCGGTCGCCGATGTGCGTCCGGCTTTGCTGGAGCATCTCAAGGATCTCCACCTGCCAACGGTGCGGGAATGCTACGAAGACACGGCCCGGCAGGCAGAGCGGGAAACGCTGAGCTACGAGCAGTATCTGCTGGAAGTGATCACGCGGGAATGCGAGCAACGGCGCAAGAGCAAGGTGCAGCGCTTGCTAAAGGATTCGGCGCTCCCCCTGGAGAAGTCGCTGCCGAATTTTGATCTGAAGCGCTTGCCGGCGAAAGCGGCACGGCAGTTGCGAACGCTGTTGGACGGCAGTTTCCTGGACCGGAAAGAGAACGTTCTGGTATTCGGGAATCCTGGATCGGGGAAGAGCCATCTTCTAACCGCCCTGGCCCAGGAGCTGGTGGTGGTGAAAGAGTGCAAAATGCACTTCACCAAATGCGCGCTCCTGATGCAGGATTTACTGGCGGCCAAGAGGGATCTGCGGCTGAGCCGGGAGATCAAACGCCTGAGCCGCTACGACGGATTGATCATCGACGATCTGGGCTACCTGCAGCAAAGCCGGGACGATATGGAAGTGGTGTTCACTTTGCTGGCCGAGCGTTACGAACGCGGCAGCGTCCTGATGACCAGCAATCTGCCGTTTTCCAAATGGGAAGCGATCTTCAAAGACGCCATGATGACGGCTGCTGCGATCGACCGCTTGGTGCACCATAGCGTGATCATCGAACTGAACATTCCCAGTTACCGCGTCGAACACGCCAAGAAGAACCAGCAAGCGGAAAGCCAGGGCGAAAGCGGATGAGCCACGAAAAACAAAGAGCTGTGGAAATGACGGTGCCGTGGAAAGCCTGGAAAACCAAAACCAGGTTTTCCACTCTTCCCACCGCCCCTTGGAAATCGCTCCGCGATTCCCACAGTCCCACAGCTCCGACAACGAGTCCTTTTATCTTATGCAGCAAAACCCAGGCGGCCGCGGGGCTTCGCCCCCAGCCGGTCCAGAGTAGTTGTCGTTGATCGGGAGAAATAGTTGTCGTCAACCCAAAGAAATAGTTGACGCCGGACACAAAAAGCCGCTTTTCATAGTTAATCCGCTCAAAGAATGGTGTAATATTCAGATAGGTGGTATCAAACCACCTACCCCGTGGCCTCGGGCCGCTACTTGGACGGGATAGATCCATGCGTTGTACAAACCCGCGGTCCTGAACCGCTTCTTGGACGGGATAGAGCCATGCGCCTTTCACAGTGAGGCTCAAGCACTGCGCAAAACTGATTTAGCTTGAACAGGCGGGAGTGTGTCGGCAAAACGCGACATGCCCCAGAAGAGAGGCGCATTTTCTATGTCTGACGACAATCTATACACGGTTTCTGAGGTTTCAAAGAAGCTTCGTATTTCAGTTCGCGTATGCCGCGAGTTGATTCGCGTTGGGGCTTTGCCCACGATCCGTGTCGGGCGCTCATACCGGATCTCCGGCCGTGCACTCACCGACTGGCTCGCCGCTGGTGGTAAACGCGTGACTGCCGCGGAATACCGAGCGGGGCGGCTCGCACCTGCAAGCGGAGCGACGCACGCGAACTATGCCTAAACAATTAAAAGGTAATGTGCGATGAAACACCCTGGCGTCCCAGTACTAAAGTACTTGGATATACTCAAACACCGCAGAATATTTTGTTTTGATCGACCTAGTTTATGCAAGTACACTGCGATTATGCCAGTACATACAACAGCCGATCTCCGAGACTCTCAGTTCGCCAAACCCGCCGAGGCCGCGGTCTTCCTGAATCTTTCGCGTGGCATGGTCTTTAAACAGATCGCGAAGGGCGAGATACCAGCGCGCCGTTTTGGGAAGGCCGTGCGCGTTCCTTGGCAGTGGTTGCACGCTCAAGCGGCGTTGCAGGGCGAAGAAATACGCCCCACCTAAAAAAAGCAAGGGCAGCGTTTGGCGACGCTGCCCGAAAGGATTTCTAAATGTGTAGTAGTAGTTTCTCAAAAACCGAACCGAATTGCAAGAACAATAATTGCAAAACCCGTTTCGTTGATATTGACCGCGCGCGTCGTCTCTTTGCTGGAGTTGAATCGCTGATGAGAGAGGCGCGTGCCAGCAATGACCCGCGCGTTCTGTTGGACGCGCTCCGCCTTCTCTCGCTCCAGTCCAGCAACCTGCGCGAGCTGTTCGTAGAGGTGGCGCGATGACCGGTACCACACAAGGAATGGTAACGGACATGATCGCCGGCGTTCACATCAGCGACGTTGCGATGGCGTTGGGAATTCAACTGGACCGCACAAAACGCCGGGGTGTTGCGAGTTGGCGACGCGGCCGCAACTTTTCGGTCTCGTTCAACGATTCCAAGAACTACTGGCATGATTTCGTGACTGGCGAAGGCGGCGGAATGCTCGCTCTCGTACAGCGTGTTCACGGCGGCGAGCGGGCGGACGCGCTGCGCTGGGTTGCGGACTTCGCGGGCGTCATACTGGATGACCGCCCGGCGAGTCGCGTGGACAGGCGCGCATTCGCTGAGCGGCGCGAGCGCGACGAACGGGACATGCGTGCGGCGGAATTTTTCCGAATCGCGGCGGAGAGCATGGCCGAGCATGTCCTTGCGGAACTGCCGGAGGCGGTGCTAGAGCGATTCCGTCCGACTCAATTCCTGCTGAATCTTCGAGGCGCGCAGGGGGCGGCGTTGCTCGCGTTCTATCGTAATTACCGCGATCGCGAGCCACGACTCACAGCGGCGCTGGTGTTTGCTGGCGAGCGAGCATGGAATCGACTGTGTGTACGGCTTGCCCGCTTCATTGTCGCGAGTACGGAGGGTCCCCTTGCGTCCTAGCGTGTCGGAAGAGGCAATGGACATTCTGCGAGGGTTCAACGCGGTTCCATCGGACGCGCCTTTGCCTTTGAAACGGGCCACGGACACGGTGGAAACCGGTTCGCTCACCACAAGGCGAATTGCGGATATAGAGGCGAAGCCTGTCTCATGGCTTTGGCATGACCGGATCGCGCGTGGCAAGACAACGATCGTCGCCGGCAATCCCGGATTGGGAAAAAGTCAAATCACAGCCAGCATCGCAGCAGTTGTGACTACTGGCGGGCGCTGGCCGGTGGACCATACGCAATGCGGGTTAGGTGACGTGCTGTTCTTGACGGCCGAGGACGACCCCGCCGATACTCTCCGTCCGCGACTGGAGGCAGCCGGCGCGGACCTGACACGGGTTCACGTGGTAGACGGAGTGATTCGCGGTTACACAGGCGATGGCGCCCGTAAGGATCGGATGTTCTCGCTCGAAGAGGATCTGCAAGCACTGGAGGCGAAGCTTGTGGAGCTGGGGAATGTGGCAGTCGTGGTGATCGATCCCATTACAGCTTATTTGGGTAACATCGACTCACACAAGAACGCAGATGTTCGGGCACTGTTGGCGCCGCTGAGCGAACTGGCAGCACGCCATAATGTGGCGATCATCGGCGTGTCACACCTGAGCAAGGCGGCAGGCACGCAGGCGCTCATGCGCGTAAATGGGTCACTCGCTTTCGTTGCGGCGGCGCGCGCGGCTTACCTAGTAACGTCCGACCCCGCTGACAAGACGCGGCGATTGTTCCTTCCGATGAAGAACAACCTCGGTCCTGATAGTACTGGCTTGGCATTCCGAATCGAGGGCGTGACTGTCGCCAGCCCTGCGGGACCGCTGGGGACTTCGCGCGTTACCTGGGACTCGGAACCCGTCACGGTGACTGCCGACGAAGCCATGCAGACAGAAACCACAACAGAGGGTAACTCCGCCTTAGCTGAGGCTAGCGATTGGCTATGCGAAACCCTTGCAGAGGGACCAAAACCGGCAAGCGAGATCTTTAAGCTTGCGGACGCGGAAGGGATCAGTAAACGGACGCTGAAGCGTGCCAAAAGTGAACTCGGGATCAAGCCTACGAAGACCGGAATGGGCGGCGGATGGTCGTGGTCTCTGCCGAAGGGGGCCAAAAGTGCCGAAGAGGGCCAAGAAAAAAGCATGGCACCCTTCTGTGAAGTTGGCACCCTTCGGGAACCGCGGGAGGTGGAAGTAATCCTATGACGGTCCACGAAGCCATCGATAAAGTTCGGAGCGTTGGGACGATCTGGGCAGAAAGCGGAAAACTGAAACTTCGATTTCCAGGGACGGAACAGGCGCGATTGGAACCGGCAATCGAAACATTGCGACATGAACGGGAAGCCGCATTGCAAACGGTCATCAGGACGGAATCCGAACTGGCCACAATCCCGCCGGCCGCCAAATGGCCGCAATCGCTTTCGGAACTGGCGGCGCAGGTCGGGCAACACTCGGCCGATCCCGAAGCGGCGCGCCGCGAAGTCTGGATCGAATGGTGCGAGTCGAAAGCGCGAGCACTCAACCATTTGTTTCAGGAGCAAGGCCTAACCGGACAGCCAGGCCGGATTACGCCGGCTACCGTCCGGCATGGTTTGGCTGCGGAGCGGAGCCGGTGAAGCTCGCGTGCCTGAAGACGGAGCGCATCGCCGGAGCCTGTTCCAGGTGCGGACAGCATATCTCCGTCGCCCACGTCCGAACGGACCCTCTCGCGGTGTTTTGCGAATCCTGCTGTCCGATCTGTAACCGCTCGGCGAAGGAAAAATGATCCTGGAGCACAGTGGCGTAATCGCAATCGATCCAGGGCCGGCCTACTCCGCACTTGTTTCCTGGAACGGCTCCGCAATCGGGATCAAGAAATATGCCACCAACGAGGCGATCCTCGCGTTATTGCTGACGCTGAAGCGCGGCTCCGATCCGCTCGTGATCGAGCAAGTCGCCAGCTACGGGATGCCGGTTGGCGCCGAGGTTTTCGAGACAGTTTACTGGAGCGGCCGCTTTGCGCAAGCATACGGCGCTGAGCGCGTGCACCGCTCACCACGGCTGAGGGTGAAGCTGCATCTTTGCCACGACAGCCGCGCCAAGGATGGAAATATCCGGCAAGCACTCCTGGATCGATTCGGCGGTAAATCGGCAATCGGCACGAAGAAAGCGCCCGGTTTGCTGTACGGCGTCTCCGGCGATGTGTGGGCCGCTTTTGGACTAGCGGTGTGCTGGTGGGATAACAACGCACTGACCGGTAATTCAACCAGCGCCTCCGGGGATGCGAAACAGGAGGTTGCAGCTTCCGCGTGACCGCCAACGTGAGCATGCCAGTGCTTCTGACTGTCGAGCAAGTAGCCGCCATTCTTCACGTGTCGCCGGCGTGGGTCCGGGATCACGCAACAAGAAAGCAGCCACGCTTGCCGGTGGTGAAGGTTGGAAAACTACTGCGATTCCATCCCCGCGACATCGAGGCGTGGATACAGAGCCAGTCTGCATGATGATAAACTCAACGGTCGGGTTTGATTGCACGTCGTTAGGACGGCGAATGCCTCGCAGACGCATTGAGCGCGGTTACGTCTACAAGACCGGAAAAACGGTCAAGATGTGGGAAGGGCGCTACCACGTCTATGTGACTATGCTGGACGGCTTGGAAAAGCGCCGGGAACGCACCAGGGTCCTTGGGCCTTGCGCTGAAATGTCGAAAGGGGATGCCCAGCAAGCGCTCATCCGTGTGATTGCTCTCGCTCGCGGCCAAGCGGGACCGCTGCCTGACAATCCTACCTTCCGCGACGTGTGGACTCGCTACCGCACTCTGAAAGAACCCACCTGGTCAACCGCCACCAGAAAAACCGTGGTTTCGCTCTTTGAAGGCGCTTCCGACAAAAAGCGGCGCCCGAGTATTTTGTCGATGATCGGACATCGCTACGTGGCCGAGCTGACGCGCGATCCGCTGCAAGAATGCTTGAACCAAATGGCCGCACGTGGAGATAGCGCTAGCGCCGTGCAAAAGGCCCGCACCTACATAACGGCGGCACTGGAATACGCTGTCGATGAGCAATTCATTGCGAAGAACCCCGCGCGCAAAGTTGAATTGCCCAGCCGTCGCTTACCTAAACCGTGTGGCCGGTTCTACTCGCTCGATGAGGTTCGCAGGCTGCTTTCAGCGGCGGCCGCTCGATCATTCCGGGAGCGTTTGATTCTCCGGCTGTTCATCGTTTGCGGGTTACGCCCGCAGGAATTGTTTGTTCTCCGCGTCGACGATATCGAGCCTGGCGTTTTACGGATTGACGAAGCCCTCAAGGAAGCTGAAAAGGGCGCGGCGCGCATTGGCGAAACCAAGACGGCCACCAGCAACGCTTACGTTGTGATCAGCCCGGAACTGGAAAAGGAATTGCAGACGTGGCTCCAGCTCCGCAATGCTGGAGATGCCCTCCACAGGTCTGTGGTACCGGCGCCCAATGACCTGCTGTTCCCAAGCGAAGCAGGAACGCCGTACCGCATTCGGAATTACTTCAAGCGGGTATTGAAATCCATCGCCAAGAACGCCCGTGTCCCGGATCTGACGTACCAGGCATTGCGGCGCACGTTCGCGACGCATTTCCAGCGGTACGGATCGCCCAAGGATGCGCAGGCACAGCTTCGCCACTCCAAGCTCTCCATGACGGGCTGGTACATGAAACAGATCCCCGAAACCGTGCGCGCAGCTATCGAGCGAATGGACGCCGATCTGTGCCGGCCAGAAGCCCCGAAACCAGATCCGGAGACCACGATTCACTAGACGTTTTGTGGGGGTTTTGTGGGGGTAGCGGTTTAGCCCGCTGGCGGTAAATTGCTGATTTCTTTGGTGAGCCGGGCGGGACTCGAACCCGCGACCCTTTGCTTAAAAGGCAAATGCTCTACCGTCTGAGCTACCGGCCCGAATGTGCGCTGTCGACGAAGGCGACGTTCTCAACATAACATAGCCGACTTCGCGGCCCCGCGAGTCCGTATCATTGAAAGGATGAAACTAACATTCTGGGGCGCGGCCAGGACCGTTACCGGCTCCATGCATGAGCTGACCATCGACGGCAGTACCTACCTGCTCGATTGCGGTTTGTATCAGGGACGCAGGAAGGAGGCCGAAGCGCGCAACAAGAATTTTCCCTTTCCCCCCGAAGCGCTTTCCGCGGTCATGCTCTCGCATGCCCACATCGATCACAGCGGCAATCTGCCCCAATTAGTGAAGGCAGGCTTTCACGGGCCCATCTACACCAGCGCGGCGACCGCCGACCTCTGCCGCCCTATGCTGGCCGACTCAGCGTCCTTACAAGAAAAGGATGCCGAATTCCTTAATAAAAGGCGTTTGCGCCGCAAGTCTCTCAACATCGAACAAGCTGCCGGAAACGGTCTGGTAGAGCCGCTCTATACGGTGGAAGACGCGGAATCGACCTATCCTTTGTTTCACCCGGTGGCGCTGCACACGCCGACTGAGATCGGGCCGGGAGTTCGATACACATCCTTCGAGGCGGGTCATATGCTCGGTTCTACGTGCATGCTGCTGGAATTGGAATCGGGCGGGCAGCGAACACGGCTTGGTTTCACGGGCGATCTGGGTCGCCCCGGCCTGCCGATCATCCGCGATCCGGAGCCGCTTCCTCCCATCGACTATCTGATCATGGAGAGCACCTACGGAGATCGGGTGCACGAACCGATCCAATCGGTCGCCGACAAGCTAGCCGACATCGTGAATCGCACCTATCAGCGCGGAGGAAAAATTATTGTTCCGGCGTTCGCCGTGGGCAGAACGCAGCAACTGGTGCTCTTGCTCCATCAACTCATCAACGCAAAACGAATTCCCGCCTTTCCGATATTCGTGGACAGTCCTTTGGCGGTTAATGTGACCGATGTTTTCCGGAGCCACCCGGAGCTCTTTGACGAAGAAGCGCGAGCGCTGCTTGCCGACCATGGCGATCCGTTTGGCTTCAGCCGCCTGACCTACGTCCGGGATGTGAATCAATCCAAGGCGCTCAACGATCTGCATGGTCCGTTCCTGATTCTTTCCGCGTCGGGGATGTGCGAAGGCGGCCGCATCCTGCATCATCTGAAGAATAATATCGGAGATCCGCGCAACACGATTCTGCTGGCCGGCTACCAGGCCGAAAACACTTTGGGAAGAAAAATCGAAGAACATTGGCAGGAAGTGCCGATTTTCGGTGAACCCATGCGGCTCCGCGCGGAGGTTGAGGAGCTACCGGCCTTGAG
Source organism: Bryobacterales bacterium (assembly GCA_963732175.1). Classification (GTDB taxonomy): domain Bacteria; phylum Acidobacteriota; class Terriglobia; order Bryobacterales; family Bryobacteraceae; genus Palsa-89. The sequence continues at coordinate 64,584 of CAVSYF010000015.1, forward strand.
CGGGCATGCCGACCGGGACGAGATGCTCGCCTGGATGAAGCCGATTGTGAGCGGCCTCAAGAAAGTCTTTCTGGTACATGGCGAAGAGTCGCAACAGGCGCGATTTGCGCAAGCCATTCATTCCACTTACGGCCTGGAAGTGGTGGCGCCCGAGCGGGGATCCAGCTTCGATCTGGGCGGCGGCTAAACCAAATTTGTCGGCGTACTAGAACCAACGTACCTTCCCAGATCAGGCGGGTCCGCATAAGCTATTAAGGCAAATGACCGAGTCGCACACCGGCATTTCCTTGGTAAGACGCAGGCCGATCAACCAGATGATCGTGCAGTATTCTTATCTGCAAATTCTTGATTTCCTTACTACGATCGCTTTTTTGGTGAACGGAGTGAAAGAGGGGAATCCGCTGGTGCGATTCGCGCTAACGGTGGGCGCGAACCCGATCGCCGGTTTAATCCTGATCAAGTTCTTGGCGGTGATCCTAGGTATCTATTGCTGGCGCATGGGCCGCCAGCAACTTCTCGCGCGCATTAACATTCTGTTTGCCGTGCTGATCGCTTGGAACCTGGTCGCGCTGATTATCCGAACAATCGACGTACACGCCCTCTAAAATCGTTCCTCGCGCTATTGCACCGGTAACATAACCGTATTGCTGGCAACGCCGTTGACCGTCACGCTCAGGGGCACAGCGATTCCGCTCCCCAGACCGGTAGGCACCGGGAACGACACGGAGTCCATGCCGGTGTAGCCCGCCGCAGCCCCCGCCCAAGTTGGAACCGGGTTCTGGCCTCCAACCGAGAGCACGACCGTATCCGCCAGAGCCGGCGCCGGAGCGGACGGGAAGAATCCGTCTAATACAGTGCCGTTGTACGGTCCGAAGCCCGTGCCCAGGATGTTGATGGTTTCTCCGGCAATGGCAGGGCTGTTGGTGGTGACCGTCGACCCGTCAGCGTGCAGCGCGACGGCGTATTGCTGTGAGTTCAGAGCCTGGTAGAAAAGCCCCGGCGCGTTTCTCGCCACCGTGAAGCTGGCCGAAACATCCGGCTGTCCGGTGTTATGCACGACCAGCGTGTAGGCTCCGGCGGAAAGCTCCGAGGGAACCTGGGCATTCACCTGTTGGGCAGATACGAAAAGCAGGGGCAGAATCGAGTTATTCACGGTAACAGTGACACTGTCCAGGGTTTGCATCAGCGGATTGACGGGGCCGACCTGAGTCGATGGCGCCAAACCTTGGCCGAATATAGAAATAATTGATCCAGCGGCTACGCTCGCGCTCGGAGTCATGCCGACCGCGTTGAGAACGCCGGCTGGCGCGATATAAGGTATCGATCCCATTTGCGCGACCACGCCCTGCGGCCCAGACATGGTGACCACACCTGCCGGATAGCTGCCCGAAAGACCGCTGCTCCAAACGATAAACTTGAATCCGGGATTAGGCGTGGCAGTGACAGTGACCTGTGTATTTTGAGCGAAAAACATGTCGCTCGAAGTCGGAGAAAACTGGAATGATGCTCCATTGGCTGGAGTTGAAGCCGCGCTGAGCTGGTAGAAGCTGACGTAGGTGACCGTCAAGACCGTGTAATCCTGGTTCACGGTAATGGTGTGACTGGACGCTCCGCCATCCGACCAGGAGCTGAAATCCAACCGGGCTCCGGCTCCCATCGGAATTTGAGTGGGAGCAGTGAGTTGGACCTGCGTACCACTCTGGACATTTATAGTACAGGGCGTTTGGCAACTGCTTCCGCTGATCTGCACGGTTTGACCGGCTGGAGAACTCTGAATCACAACTTGGCTCAGGATGCTGAAATTGGCGATCAAGCGCAGGCCGCTGTTTACCGCGTTTTGGTCAACCGTCACACTTTGCGAAGCCGCGCCTCCGTTCGACCAGCCTTGGAAGGTATATTGCCGACCGCTCGCGTCGGATTCGGTGGCCGAGGCGGCTGCGGTGTGGATGGTGCCTAAACCCCAAATGAAATTCAAGGAAGGCCAATTATTCCGCCCGTCGATATTGAGAGGCAAGCCGGTCGGATTGGTAAGAAAGCTCACTTGAGCGCCGGGCACGAAGTCCGCGGTCAGCGTGTCGGGCGTGGCTACGTTGTCGTCCGTGGTGTATACGGCGTTCACTCCCAGACCATTACTCCATTGGCTGAAGACCCACCAGTTGCCCGTTGAATCTGTCTGTGGAGAGACACCGCTGATGATGTGAGTGGATCCGGGAGCAAAGTCGAAATCGCCCAGACACAGCGCGGGGAAGCCGAGTGCCAGGTTGGCGGGCTGCGATTCGTTAATCGGACAGGGCCCCGAAAGATCGCCGACCACGGTTCGCGTCGGAACACTGGTATGATCCACCAGAACGTTCAGGCCCAGCGGAGAAGTCAGGAAATGAACTCGCTTGCCGGGCGTGAACTGCGGCGCGATGGATTGCGGACCGTTTATCGTAAAGCTCGTCAAGTACGGGTTTACCTGTCCTGAATTGGTCACCCACCCCGTGAAAACGTTGCCCGGGTAGGGGAACGCGTTTAAGGTGACCGTCGAACCGGCCTGAACAAACGTGGTAACCGACGACCAATAGCAGGACCCGTTGATAAAAATAACACCCGGGCTAAACTGGCCGGACGGAATCGCTTGGCCAGTTCCGCAAACAGAGGACACGGAACCTATGGCATTAAAGAAGTTTACTACCAGCTGATAGTTGACCGTAAGAGTCGCGGTCAGTGTGGTGATCGCCGGATTCGCCGTGATGGTCTGCACCGGATCGCTTTGCACCTGGATGAGACCAGCGTTGTCCACCCACCCGGAAAAGACATATTGGGTTGCACCGTTGGGCGAGGTCTGAACATCGCCGGTGGATTGCCCCGGAACAGGAGGATCGGTTACGAATTGGAGGATGTGCTCGCTTCCGGCGGGCCAGACCAAGGTGACCGGACCGGTATAGAGCTGGCCGTCGACGACGAACTTAGCGCCGCTTGGCACCGTAGAAATAGTAATAGTGCTAGATGTTTGCGCCTGCAGGCTCAGGCCGAATCCAACCAATGCAAGACATGCGAACAGGGAAAGCCGATTCATAGACGACACCATGAACTACATCGGCGCTAGTACCAAAGTTCTTTAGGGGCAACGCGAAAGCAGGGTGGGAACGCTGCTCGAAATGGTTGCCGTATAATCCTAAGGGGAGCGTAGCATGCACTACCGGGTTTCCTGTTTGGCAATCTTGATTACAGCCGCATCGTTTGGCGCGGCTGAGAAGAAGCTGCCCATTGAGCGGACCTCCAACGAGCTGATCGATCTTACGGCCACCGTCCTGGTGGACCGGGATCAAATCCAGCAGGAGCTTGGCGCGGATCCCGGCTCGGACCTGGTGGTGGTGCGCGCCACCGTGCGGGCTGTCAGCGACAAGCCCGTTCAGGTGAGCTTGGACGACTTCTATCTTTTTTCCTCCAAAGACGGACAGCGTTCCGAGCCCTTTGCACCCACCCAGCTCGCGGGGACGGCCACACTCGTGGTCACGCCTGGAGGCGGTAACACCGAAGTGCGGCGGGGTCCAAAGTTTGGCGGCATGGTCGGCATCGGAGGCGGTGGAATCGGCAGCGGCAGCGGCAGCACACAGCCCAGTGGCGATGCCAAGGTGGAAACGAAGCGCGATGAGCATGCCAGTCCTCTGCTGGCGGCGCTGGAAGCCAAGGTGCTGCCCGAAAAGGAAGTGAAGGATTCGGTTTCCGGCCTGCTGTACTTCCAGATCGTCGGCAAGGTTAAGCCCAAGGACCTGGAGACTCCACTATAAAGGACCGGCGGGCCGTCTGGCTCTGCGATTCCATCCGTGACGCAATTGCGAACCACGGCGGGCCGAAGGGCGTTGGCCCGAAGCGCGCCGGAGCATATTGTATCCTTGTATCTTTGCCAAGTTAGGAGGCGAATTGGCCAAGTCGCCCAAATATAACGCGAAAATTACGTCGATCGGCTGTTACACGCCGCCGGGATTGCTGACCAACCAGGACCTGGAAAAGTTGGTAGAGACCAGCAACGAGTGGATCTTGCAGCGGGTTGGGATCTCTCAACGGCACATCGCAGCGCCCGAAGTCGCGACGTCCGACCTGGCCCTGGAGGCTGCCAAGATCGCGCTCGAGCAACGCGGCATCGATGCAGGCGAGCTGGACGCGATCATTCTCTGCACCGTGACGCCGGACATGCTGTTCCCGTCCACCGCCTGCCTGGTGCAGGACCGTCTGGGCGCAAAGCACGCCTGGGGATTCGATCTGGTGGCGGCCTGCTCCGGTTTCCTTTACGGGCTGACCACCGCCGCGCACCTGGTTTCCACAGGCTCCCATGAGAAGGTGTTGGTGATCGGCGCCGACACCATGTCGCGCATCATCGACTACACGGATCGCTCCACCTGCGTGCTGTTTGGCGACGGCGCGGGCGCCATGTTGGTCGAGCCCATGCAGCCGGGCGAGGTCGGGTTCGTCGATTTCTTAAATGAGATCGATGGTTCGGGCGGCGACTATCTGAAGCAGCCCGCCGGAGGCAGCCGCATGCCCGCGACGAAGGAGACAGTCGAGAACCGGATGCACTTCGTGAAACAGGATGGCGCGCAGGTGTTTAAGTACGCGGTCCGCAAGATGTACGAGGCCTGCCGTGGACTGCTGGAGCGCAATCATCTCACGGTGGACGACATCGCGGTCCTGATTCCGCACCAGGCCAATCGGAGAATCATTGCGGCGACGGCAGAGCGGTTGGGAATCAACTGCGACAAGGTGATCATCAATATCGACCGTTACGGCAATACGACCGCCGCGACCATTCCGCTGGCCACTCGCGACGCGCTGCAGTGCGGGAAATTGAAAAAAGGCGATTGGGTGCTGTTTGCCGCCGTGGGCGCGGGCTACACGCTCGGCGCGAATCTGTGGCGCTGGGAGATGTAGTGGCGACAAGAAAAACGGTCGTGTTCGGTTGCCGTGGACAGCTCGGCGTGGAGTTGGTGCGGGTGTTCGGCGAGCGCGGCAATGCCGTGACCGGATTCGATCGCGCCGCCGTCGACATCACCGATGCCGCCGCGGTGGAACGGGTCCTGGCGCAAGAAGACGCGGCGTTAGTTCTGAATGCCGCGGCGTACAATCAAGTTGACATCGCCGAAAAAGAGCCGATCCCCGCGTTTCTCGCCAACGCGCTGGCGGTGCGGAATCTCGCGATGGCTTGCCGCCAGTTGGACGCGCAACTGGTGCACTTCTCGACCGACTACGTTTTCGACGGGGCTTCTCAACGTCCCTATACCGAACAAGACGAGACGCATCCGCTGGGCGCGTACGCGGTGTCGAAGCTCGCGGGCGAGCTGTATGCTTGCGCGTATTTGGAAAAGCCGCTGATTATCCGGACGTCGGGCGTGTTCGGGCCGGGCGGCCTCAAAACCGCGCGCGGGAACTTCATCGAGCTGATGCTGCGGCTGGCGGCCGGAAAGCAGCCGATTCGCGTGGTGGACGATCATGTCGCGTCGCCGACCTATGCGCCGCTGCTGGCCGAGCGAACGCTGGTATTGGTCGATCGCAAGCAGCACGGTGTGTTTCACGTGGGCGGAGGCACGCCGATATCGTGGTTCGATTATGCGGCAATGATTTTTCGCGCGGCGGATTTAAAGCCGGATCTGCGGCCGACCAATGAGCGCGAATTCCGCACCGCGGCGCGGCGTCCCAAGTATTCGGCGTTGTCGAACGCCAAGATGGAAGCGCAAGGGATCGAGCCGATGCCGCCGCTCGAGGCGGCCGTGCGGATGTACATGGAAGCGCGGAAGAGCCATTTCAGCGCGGGATCATAAAACTGTGCTTCGCTGCCGATAGAAGGACGTAATGCCTCAATTGTCGATTGTGCTCCTTGCGCTCGGAGTCCTCACCGGGTGCGGGCTCATCGGGCAAACGATTAGTCCAACGATCCTCGAAGGCCAGCAGTACACACATTCGATCGAATTTCCCTCGGGATTTCAGGTACCAGACGGTATTCCGAAGCCGTTCGTATTTGATCATTATGGCTTTCGGACCTCGGTCTCATTGCCCGACGCGCTTCTCGTCACAGCCTGCGGACGCGCCGTGCTTTCAGCGAAGAAGTTTGAGCCTAGTTCCGAGGTCTGCAGCCCAAAGGTCTTTATCATTGATATCGATCATGCCTATGCCGTGAGGCTAGCGAGTGAAAGTGAATGGAACTTGGCGGTGCCAGTCAAAGGTCAAAAAGAAATCGATGCTCCGTACCAGCGGAACTTGAGAGAGGAGATGAAGAAGCCTCCCAACATGCAACCGATCCCTATCGACCCGAGCCAGGGACGCGGCGCCGAGTACCAGGGATACACTTACCACGGAGAAGAATACCGTCGCCGAGGCGATTGGGTCGTAAGCCTCAACTTCGGTGATTCGGAAGATGGGAAGCTGGTGATCCTGGCGGGCGTGGATAACCGCAAGCTCCCGAAATACGGGTTCCTGGGGGATCCAGTAAGCGCCGGCGCGTATGGTCTAGTTACGCTCGACATTTTTAACGCCAGCCCATCACACCGTCTTGCGGCCATAGACCTAGACAGTCATGTCAACGTCAATCTTGCGCGCAGGCGCATCAGCCTCGTGAACTCTCGATGGGTTGCCATCGGTCTGAGCGGTGATCTGCGAAAGATGCTGCTGTTCGATTTCAAGTGAGCAGGAGCAGATACGTTTCTTACAGCAGCAGGCGCATCTCATTCCTCGGCTGGAATCCGAGTGATCGATACAAAGAATATCCAGCGTCGGTTGAGTTCAAGGTCACGGCGCGAATTCCGTTCGCGCGGCACCAGTCCAGCGCAGCTTGGAGGAGGCCGCTGGCCAAGCCCATCCGGCGGCTGTGCGGTTCGGTATAAACGTTCAGGATTCTCGCGCGCCGCACTCGCGGCCCGATTATATGCGGGGGCCAATCCATAAGCCACAAGCCCACACCGGACACAACGGCCCCACCCTGGTTCATAGCAAGCCATCCGAAATATTCTCTTGCCTCCATGGTTCGCCTGAGCCACAGGCGGAACGCAGTGCACATTTCGTCTAGCTCCCGCGGGTCTTCATGACCCATCTCCGCATAGAGAGCGCGCCGGTGCGCGACGATGATTTCGGCATCGTCCAAGGTAGCCGGCCGGATCGTAAAGGCGGGCGTCAACCCGAGCCTCACCCTTCCGGCTTGATCGCGTAGTACCCCTTGCGCGCTTGCACCTTCCAATCCTTATTCATCGTGTGAATATCGATGCGTCGGAAGCTGCCGTCCTTGGTCGAATTGGTGGGCGTGTAGCCGACCGCGTACTGGCTGCGCATCTCTTCCTGCAACTGCGTGAACGCATCTTGCAGAGTAGTCTTGCGATCGATGTGGAACACGTGGCCGCCGGTGTCTTCCGACAATTGCCGGAGCGCGGAATCGTTGGCGCCGCCGAACACCATGCCGTGCCCCATGTAAAACGCGCGGTCCACGTAATAGAAGCCGTAAATGATCGCGTCGGCCTTCTGCGCCGCTTCGATGGCCTGCTTGATGGTGTAGCGGCTGCCCTGATCCTCGCCGTCCGTGATCAGCACCAGCACCTTGCGGCCGACCTGCCCCTTGAGCTGATCGGCAGCAGCCAGGAACACGGCATCGTAGAGAATGGTTCCGCGCGGGTGATTGATGGTCGGAACCGGGCCGGGATTCAAGCCACCCACGTCAGAGTTCACCTGCAGGCCGTCGAGTCCCTTGCGCAGAAGCTGCGGGGAACTGGTGTAGTCCTGAAGCAGCTCGGCATCGGAGCCGAAGCTGATCAGAAACGCCAGATCCTGCTTGCGCAACACCGAGCCGAAGAACTGATACGCGGCATTCCGCTCGATCTCGATCAGGTTGCCTTGGCTGGCGCTGACGTCGATCAGCAGGCCAATGGTCAGCGGGAGGTCGGTTTCACGGTTGAAATACTTGATGTCCTGCGGCTTGCCGTCCTCGGCGATGGTGAAGTCGTTTTTGCTCAGATCGCCGACCAGGCCGCCCTTCTTGTCGCGCACGTTGAACAGGATGTTGACCACGTCGACGTCCACTTTGATGGTGGGCGGTGCGTCTTGCGCCAGCAGGAGCGCCGAGGTGAGAATGGCAGCGATCGTCCGCATTATATTGGTAGATGCGTAGTTTCGAATTCTAGTTGCAATGCGCAAGGCCATCCTCCATCTCAAGAAGGCCGATCCGGTGCTTGGGTCCATTCTCGACCGCGTCGGCCCCTACCGGATCCAATACCGCGAACCGACCTTCGAAACTCTTGTTAGATCTATTGTCTATCAACAGCTGAGCGGAAGAGTAGCGTCGGTGATTTTCGGGCGGCTGGCTGCCGCTGTGCCCGGAGGGAAGTTGACACCGGCCGGAGTGCTTAAGCTGACCCCAGCAAAGATGCGCAAGCTCGGGCTGTCGAAGCAAAAGACGGCCTACATTCGCGATTTGGCCCGCAAGACGCTACGCGGCGCGGTGCGATTTGAAGCGCTGGCGGAGCTTCCCGACCATGAGGTGATCGAGCATCTGACCCAGGTGAAGGGCATCGGCGTCTGGACCGCGCACATGTTCCTGATATTCGCGCTCCAGCGGCTGGACGTGCTCCCGACCGGCGACCTGGGCGTGCGCACGGCCATTCGCAAGGCATACGGGATGGAGGAGCTGCCGCATCCCAAACAGATCGAGGAGATGGCGTTGTCCTGGCGTCCGTATTGTTCGGTGGCGAGCTGGTATCTGTGGCGAAGTTTAGAGAATCAGGCCGCGCTATGAACACGATGTCGAAACCGCATCAAGCTTTATTTGCTTCTCTCGGGAAAGGTTTACTCGTAATCTGTAACTTGACTTCGTGACGAAACTTCGGCCACTGTAATTTTTCGGGGAGCCACTCCCTGACGGTATCGACAATCCTGTGACTTCCAGCAATTAGTTCACTGGCGCGGGCGGTTTCCAGAGGTTTGTTTCCGATCATTGCGGTGCCCTGGTGCACAAAGGTATTCCTCGCGTCTCTGAGGTTACGGACACATTCCCAGAGCAATGGCACTTCTTTCTTCAGCGAGTGGCCGGTGAAGAACTCTAATAGCCGGTCGAACTGCTCTGTCACGCTAGGGTCTAAACGGTGGTCGCCGCGGTCGTTAATCCAGGTCCATAGCTCCGGCGGTACGACCTCTTCAGCAGCGAGTTGGTCTAGTATCTGAGAGATGAAGACCTCTAGCGCTGTCGCGGCTAACACAACGGCGGTACCTATTTTCGGTAGCTCTTCCTGTGCGTCGAGCAGCAAACCGTCCCACGGAGGGGGTTCAAATTCGGGCGTAAGGTCGTGCACGGTTTTCCAAACCTCAGGAGTGAGGCTCGTGAAGGACACTGAGAGAAGCATCTGCGCTCCTCTGCCCCGTGCGAGTCCCTCCTCTGGCTGTAAGTCCGTTCCGTCGTCATTTCGATAAACGATATTCCAGTTCGTTTGGGGGAAAACCGGCGGCCGCACATCCGGTCCCCTCGATACGTACCTGAACCGATTTATGAAAGAGGTAACTGTCTTGAACATGAGCGGCTCGGGAGGATCAAGGGCGCCCTGAGCTCGGTTGCAGGTCTCCTTCTGGAAGTCGATGCGAAAACGGTCCGCCAAAACCGCAGTTTCCCCGTCTACTATCACTTCCTGTGGTGCGGTTGGAGACGTGTCTGCGCCGTAACTTGGTGGATATACCCGCACTTTATACCCCTCGTCTTCATACTCGTATATTGGGAATTGTGCGCTCTTGGAGATGGCTATCTTAAACGGCAGCTCTATTGTGACCTGCGCCAGCATTCAATCTAGATCCTATCGGATTGAGCGACGGAATGGCTGGAAGGCGAACGAGGGCCCCGTTTGACACGCTCCATTACCAATCCGCTAGCCCTTCAGAATCTCCCGCGCGGCGTTGTACCCTGGTGCGCCCATCACCCCGCCGCCTGGATGCGCGCCCGACCCGCATAAATACAGCCCGCGGATCGGCGTCCGATACCGCGCGCAACCCGCCACTGGACGCATCAGGAACATCTGGTCCAGGCTCATCTCGCCGTGAAAAATGTTCCCGCCCGTCAGGCCGAAGCGGCGCTCCAGATCCAGCGGCGTCAGCACCTGCTCGGCCACGATCAGCGACCGAAACCCGGGCGCGTACTCCTCGATCACGTCGTAAACCCGGAACGCGAACGGCTCGCGCAAGTGATCCCAATCGGAATCCCGCAGCGTGTAAGGCGCATACTGCAAAAAGATGCCCATGATGTGCTTGCCGGGCGGCGCGAGCGACGGGTCGTACAGGGTCGGAATGGTCAGCTCCAGCAGCGGCGATTCGGATGGGCGCCCGTACTTGGCATCGTCCCAGGCGCGCTCCACATAATCCATCGACGGGCAGATGTGCATGGTCGCGCGATGCTGCGGACCGCCGTCTTTAGAAGAAAAAGAGCTCGGCAAAGCGCGGAAATTCGGCAAGCCGTTCAGAGCCAGGTTGATCTTGCAGGACGTGCCCTCGCTACGATAGTGCCGGATGCTCGCGCGAAAATCGTCGGGCAACTCCCTCGCGTCAACCAGCTTCAAGAATGTCAACTGCGGCGTCAGATTGCTGGCCACCACGCTCGCCTCGATCTCTTCCCCGCCTTCAAGCACGACGCCCCGCACGCGGCCATTGGCTACCCAGATTCGCTCGACCGGCGCATTGGTTCGAATTTCCGCGCCGCGCGCGCGAGCCGATTCGGCAATCGCGTTCGAGACCGCGCCCATCCCGCCGCGCACAAAACCCCACAGCCCACGATGTCCGCCGACGCCGCCCATCACGTGATGCAGCAGGATGTAAGCCGTTCCGGGCGAGCGCGGCCCACCATTCGCGCCGATCACGCCGTCGGTGGCTAAGGTCACTTTGACCTCATCCGATTCGAACCATTCATCCAGAAAATCCGCGGCGCTTTGCGTAAAGATCTTCACCAGCCCGACGATCTCCTTCGGCCGCAGCCCGCGCATTTTGCCGGCGAGCTTCAGATACTCGACGAAATCGCCGATCCCGTGGGGCGGAAACTCGGGCGGCGTGGTGAGCAGCAAGCTCTCCACCACTTGCGACAGCCGCTCCAGATGGTCTTCGTAGGCCGGAAAAACTTCAGCGTCGCGCTTGGAAAATTTCGCTAGCTCGGCCAGCGTCTTCGCGCGATCCTGCCACATGAATAGGTAGCGGCCGTCGGGAAATGGAGAAAAGAACGCAGGATCTTTCGCGTCCACCGCATAGCCGAAACGTTCCAGCTCCAGCTCGCGAATAATGCGCTCCTGCAGCAAGCTGGTCAGATACGCGGCGGTGGAGACTCGATAGCCCGGCCAGATCTCCTCGGTGACCGCGCACCCGCCGACCAGCTCGCGTTTCTCCAGCACCAGCACGCGCCGGCCGGCACGGGCGAGATACGCCGCCGCAACCAGGCCGTTGTGTCCAGCGCCAATGATGACGACGTCAAACTTTTTCAAGTCCCGATTGTAGCTTTTCAAGTGCGCCACAATGTACCTATGAAGGCTATTCGAGCTTCCTTTGCCTTTCTCACCATGCTTTCGTTGGCGCGCGCAGCCGACCCGCCATCGTCTTCCGGCGTCGATCTGAAGGCGATGGACCCAAGCGTCAACTCCTGCCAGAACTTCTATCAATACGCTTGTGGGACGTGGCGCAAGGAGAATCCCATCCCGCCGGATCGCTCGCGCTGGGGCCGCTTCGCCGAGTTGCAGGAACGCAACCTCGCCATCGAGCGGCAGATTCTCGAGCGCGCCGAGGATCCGAATGCGACGCGAACGCCCGCCGAGCAGCAGATCGGAGACTTCTACGCGTCCTGCATGGACGAGCCGGCCATCGAGGCCCAGGGCATTCAGCCGATCGCGCCGCTGCTCGCGAGCATCCAGCAAATGTCGTCCAAACAGGACCTCACGCGGGTAATCGTGCGTCTCCATCAGGAGAGCGTGAGCGCGCTGTTCAATTTTGGCGTGCGGCCCGACGCCAGGAATACGAAGGACCAGATCGCGGCGGTGGATCAAGGCGGTCTTGGCCTGCCTGACCGCGATTATTACTTGAAGGACGATGCGCGGTCAGCCATGCTGCGCTTGCAGTATGCCGAGCACGTCAAGATCATGCTGGATCTGCTGCGCAAGTCGCAAGGCCTTGGCCCCGACGCCGATGCCGCCTCGCACGTCGATGCGATCATGCGAATCGAAACGGCGCTGGCGAACGCCGCGATGGACCGCACTGCGCGCCGCAATCCCGATAATACGTATCACAAGATGACCGTGGATCAACTGGTGGCGCTGGATTCCAATTTCGCGTGGAAGGGTTATCTGGGTGCGATCGGAATCCCACCCATCCAGTCGCTGAACGTGGTCGCGCCGGATTTTGTGAAGTCGCTTCAGCCGCTGATCGATGTGACCAGCCTGGATGATTGGAAAAGTTATCTCACTTGGCACGTGGTCCGATCCGCCGCCGACAATCTGACCCGCGCGTTCCAGGACGAGGATTTTCGCTTCAACGGCCAGATTCTGCGCGGCACCAAAGAAATGGAGGCGCGCTGGAAGCGCTGCGTCGAGACGACCGATCGCTCCTTGGGTGAGGCGCTCGGCCAGAAGTTCGTCGAAGTGGCCTTCAGCGGGCCCAGCAAGACCAAGGCGCTCGAACTGGTCGGCCAGATCGAGAAGGAAATGTCGAAAGATATTCAAGCTGCCCAGTGGATGTCGCCCGCCACCAAAGACCAGGCGCTCACCAAGCTGCAGGAAGTCAGCAACAAGATCGGTTATCCGGAAAAGTGGAAGGATTACAGGTCGGCGAAGATCGTGCGCGGCGACTATTTCGGCGACGCGCTGCGCGCGCGCCAGTTTGAAATACGGCGCAACCTGGCCAAGCTCGGCAAGCCCGTGGATAAGTCGGAATGGACCATGACGCCGCCGACCGTGAACGCCTACTATTCGCCGCCGATGAACAATATTAATTTCCCGGCCGGCATCCTGCAGCCGCCGTTTTATAATCCCAACGCGACCGACGCAGTAAATTTAGGAGCGATCGGCGTCGTGATCGGCCACGAGCTGACGCATGGGTTCGACGACCAGGGCCGCCGCTACGATGGCGAGGGCAACCTGCGCGACTGGTGGACCGCGGCCGACACCGAGGCGTTCCAGACGCGCGCCGATTGCATCGCGAACGAATACGGGAACTTCAGCCCCGCGCCCGGCGTGAAGCTCAATGGAAAATTGACCCTGGGCGAGAACGCGGCCGACAACGGCGGCATTCACCTGGCCTACATGGCTCTAATGGACAGCCTGGCGCGCAAGGTTATGCCGGCCAAGGACGGGTTCACTCCCCAACAGCAGTTCTTTCTGGGCTACGCGCAGGTATGGTGCGAGAACGTGACTGAGGAATCGTCGCGGTTGAACGCTCTCACCGATCCGCATTCGCCCGGCGAGTTTCGCGTGAACGGCGTTTTGCAGAACCTGCCGGAGTTCCGGCAAGCGTTTTCGTGCAAGTTAGGAGACCGGATGGTCGCCACCGAGCCGTGCCGCGTCTGGTAGCAGCGTCACCCCGCGGAGCTGACTCAACTTCGTTGCAACCTTGGCAGTCTGCTTGCAATCCAAACTGTCAGCAAGGTGGGTGTTAGCAATGCTGGCAAGTGCAATCGTGGCGGTTTTGTTGATTTTCGGCCTGTTTCTGTCGATGTTGTCCTCTTCTCCGAAGGACGATGCCGAGTGGAAAGCTGACACGGAGGCGTGACAAATTTTCACGCGTCAATCGGTCGACGCTTCCCGCGCCGCACGCGACACGTTGACAGTCACCAGCACGATCAGCCCTGCCAGGAAGAAAGTTACTAACGACAAAATCGACAGCCGATAGCTGCCCGTAAACTGCAGCGCCAGACCGAACAGCAGCGGGCACATCCAACTGGTCCCCTTATCGCTGATCTCGTATACGCTGAAATACTCGGCTTCGCGGCTTTTCGGAATCATTTGCGAGAACAGCGACCGGCTCAAAGCCTGCGTTCCTCCCAGCACGATGGCCACTACCGCGGAGGCGATGAAGAACTGCTTCTCGGTGCGGACGGAAACGTACATCGCCACCAGCACGCCGGTCCAGATCACCAGGCTGACGATAACCGCGGGCTTCGCTTTGATCAATCGGGCCAGCCAATCGAACAGGAACGAACCGAAAAACGCCACAAACTGAACCATCAGGATGACGATGGTCAGATCTTCCATCGAGATTTTCAGTTCATCGCTGCCGAATTGAGCGGCCAGTGTGATCACGGCCTGAACGGCGTCGTTATAGAGCAGGAACGCGAGCAAAAATCGCAGTGTCTCAGGATAGCGCCGCATTCCACGCAGGGTGTCGACGAATTGAACCACGCTTCGCGTCAGCCGATCGCCGGGTTGGCGGATTCGGCCAGCCGGCCGGTTGCGAATAGCCGCGAGCGGAATCAAGCTGAATAGCGCCCACCAGACGCCCGCCGACGCCAGGTTGATCCGTACCGCCAACGAGGTGGAAATTCCCAGCGCCTTGGCCCTCGTGAAAAGCACCAGGTTCAACGCCAGCAGTAAACCGCCGCCCAGGTATCCGATCCCCCATCCCTTCGACGACACCGCATCGCGCTGTTCGGGCGGAGCAATATCCGGCAGGAACGAGTTGTACACCACGATCGACGCCCCGAACGCGAGATTGGCGATCAGGAAGAGCACGCCGCCGGCCAGGTAGTCGTCGCCCACCAGGAAAAACATGGCGGCGGTCGCGAGCGCGCCCAGATAGGCCAGCACCGCCATGAGCCGTTTCTTGTGAGCGCTGAAGTCGGCGATGGTCCCGACCAGAGGCAGTACAAAGATTTGGGTCACCACGGAGACCGAGATCAGGTAGCCCCACCACGACCGCGGATCGACCGGGATGCCCAGCGGGTGCACGCGCCCGTCCGGACCGGCGGCCGTCTTGGCGAGCTCGGTAAGATACGGGCCCAGGAACAGCGTCACCACGGTGCTGGCGAAGGTGGAGTTGGCCCAGTCGTACATGTACCACCCACGCTGTTCCCATTTGCTATAGGCGAGACTCCCAGGCATAACGGCTCTGCCGCTATTATCCACTGTGCCGAAAGCGAACCGACCCTAAAGTCTCCGCCGCGGGTGGTCGATGGTCGATCGAGGTTTTCCATGGACCGTCGTTATGAGACACGTTTACCCTCCAATTTGCCTGTGACCATCGTCCAACTGGAGGATGGAGACAGGATTATCGGCTCGCTCGTGGACATTTCCGAGTCGGGCATTTGCGCCTCACTACCGGTTTCGATTGACCCCGGCACCACTGTTGAGGTGAATGTCTTAGAAATAGGCTTGTTTGGAGAGATCGTCTATTCCCAGCCGGAAGCGGACGGGTTTCGGACAGGCGTCTACGTTGAGCAGGTTTTGCTCGAAACCTCCAATGTTTCCAATATCGTGCGGAGTTACCTGGAGAGTTCCAAGGCGGTCACAGATCTTCAGATGATGGCCGAGGAGCCCAGCGCCTGAAGCCCGCCGGTTAGCCGGCCAGGGGGAATGTAAGCTCGGCGCGCGTTCCGGCATCGGACCGCAACTCGACCGTACCGCCCAGTTGCTCGGCGAGCGTGCGCACCAAACGCAATCCTAAGGTCTTGGCGGTCTCCAGCTCCGCGGTGTTCGATAACCCGACGCCATCGTCCGCCACGATGAGCCTGGCGCGATGGTTGGCTTCCACTTTTAATTCGATCCTTAGCTGTCCAGCGCGGCCCTCCGGGAACGCATGTTTCAGCGTATTGGAAACCAGTTCATTGATGATCAGACCGCACGCCACCGCGGCGTCCGGATCGAGTATCAGGGGATCCATCTTGGCCTGGTAGCGAATCCGTTCGGTATCGACCCCGAAGGAGCGGTATAAATGCGAGATCAGCTGGTGGATGTAATCCGGCAGATCGATTTCGGACAGGTTCTGCGATTGATACAAGCTCTCATGCAGCAGGGCCATGGTATGAACCCGATTTTGACTTTCGAGCAGCAACCGGCGCATGGTCTCGTCAGCCGCGCCCCGCGCCTGCAATCCGAGCAGGCTGGCGATCACCTGGAGATTGTTCTTTACCCTGTGATGGATCTCCTTGAGCAATACTTCTTTTTCGCGCAGGGAACTCATGATTCTTTCCTGCACCGCCATGCGCTCGGTCACGTCGCGCAGGATCGCGGTGAAGGCCATCGATCCATTCACAGCCACTTTGGAAATCGAGGCTTCGGCGGGGAATTCCGTTCCGTCCTTTCGGCGGCCTCGGATGGGGCTGCGATCCGCCATCCCGCGCGATGCAGCCTGCGACTTTTCAAATACTCGCATGTGCCGGCGATGCGCTTCCGCGGAATGGGCGGGAAGCAGGATATCTAACGAACGCCCCTTTATCTCCTGCGCCGTGTAGCCGAACATCCGCTCCGCGCCGCGATTGAACAGGACGATCTGCTGCCGTTCATCCACCGAAATGATGGCATCCTCGGCCAGGTCGAGGATTTTCGCGAGCGCTTCCGGCGAGGTCAGGAGCTTATGATCCAAGAGCTTAGAAACCGAAGCAACTGTTGAGCCACTTACAAAAACTAGAAGAATAGCTCTAAAATTCAGCTCTTGATGGCAGGTTTAGCGCTAAATCGCCCAGGCTGCCGTGGGATTTTACGCACCCCCGCGCGAATTCCTAAGCCCCATTCCTACCAAATAGCTTGCGTAGCTCCAACTTGGCTTGACTCAGAGTCCGCTTCTGTTTCGCGGAGATGTTTGCGCCGGCGCGGTTCAAATAAAAGTTGAGCATCGACATGGCGGATTGAAGGGCCGAAGCCTTGCGTCTGGTACTGGTTTCCGCGGACCGTTTGAGCGACCGAGCGACCCTCTTCGGATCGCTCCAGGTAAAAACTCCGGAATCCAAATCGAGAGCGTTGCTGGTTTCGGTCACGTGCTGCGACCACCGGCGCGCGGTGTGTTTCTTTACGGGCATGGTAGCTTGCTCCTGCTAGTACTACTGGGATCCTCGCGAGGAGACAACGTGACTCCGAACCGTGTCATGTTGTCTCCATCAATGCATCCGGGTTGCCGAGTTCTGAAGGACTTGTGAGTGGCAGATCTCTTGCAACCATCGGAATGGCTCGCTCATCCGTATCGATAGTGGGAGGAGGCTGCGATGTTCGAATCAGTATTGCGATGGTGGTGCCGCACGATGCACAACGACCTGTTCCACCCGGTGCACGGTAAATACATCTGCGGGCAGTGTTTGCGTGAGTGGCCGGTCCCGTGGGCGGCCTCCAGTACGGATGCGCGCGCGAGCCTGACGGCGCACCGCCAACCGAATGTAAGTTCGGACGTAGTAGTCACCTCCCCGGCGCGCGGCCACCTACTCATCCGGTTGCCAATCCACTCTTTCCGCTCGACACCGGATGCGCCGCTGGCGGGCGGAGGTTATTCAAGTGTTCAGGCCGGAAGCCAATCCCAATAAAGCGGGCGGTCATGGTCTGCAAGAACGGCCATCGGCTGACCAGCCGGAACATTAAGGGCGGCTTAATCTTCTCAGTAGCGCGCTCCGTACTTAGAACTCGGCGGATGATGCGATCTTGAATTAAAATCTGTACACGTTGGGTGACGCGAGTCGGCAACTCGCGCCGCTGTTGAACGCGCCTTAAATCTTCGATTACGACGTGATTCCGCACCAGCGACGGTGCAAGGATGTTTGCGCTGGCTACGGCATCTTGAATCGCCAGGTTAATTCCGACTCCGCCGACCGGCGACATGGCGTGCGCCGCATCTCCAATGCACAGCAGTCCGGACCGATACCATCGCCGGAGCCGATCCACGGCAACCGTTAACAATTTGACGTCGTCCCAACCGCGCAGCTCGCCAACGCGGTCACGCAAGAACGGTTCGAGATGTGCAATTTCCTCACGCAGCGAGGCGATCCCTTTTTCACGCAGCTCCCCGAAACTGCCCTTGGGAATGACGAACGCGCACTGCCAATAATCTCCCCGATCGAACATGATGAAGAAGCGGCCGGCATCCACTCGCCCGAACGTTTGCGCAGGATCGGTGGCATGCTTGGACACGCGCATCCACAAAACATCCATGGGAGCGCCTAAATTCAGCACTTCGAGGCCGGCCTTGCTGCGCACGACGGAATGGCGCCCGTCGGCGGCAATGCTCAAGTCCGCGTAAACCTTCAACTCGCCCTGGCTGGTTTTCGCCTGGAGGCCGATTACGCGTCCGTCCATTTCGAGGATGCCGGTGACTTCCGATTCCATCCGGATTTGAAATCCCGGGTAACGGCGGCCGTGATCCGCTAAGAAATCTAGAAAATCCCACTGCGGCATAAAAGCGATGAACTTGCATCGGGTCCGCAGACGGGAGAAGTCGGCTACCTGGAGCTGGGTGTCTCCGACCTCGGCTTTTAATTGGCGCAGCTCTTGATGAGGCCGCTTGAGGAATTCATCCAGCAGGCCGAGCTCGTGCATGACCTCGAGCGTCGAGGGGTGAATTGTATCTCCGCGGAAGTCGCGCAAGAAGTCGGCGTGTTTTTCTAGGACGAGCACCGAGACGCCGGAACGAGCCAGGAGGAACCCAAGCATCATGCCGGCCGGACCTCCGCCCGCGATGGCGCAGGTGACTGAGATTTGCTCAACGTCCGGCATTTCGCACCTCCACATTTATAGGAGTGAGATGAGAGATTCGCCGTTTCGGTGCGAGAATAATAAGTTAGCGTGATGCGTCACCTGGTTAAGCTGATTCTCCCGGTATTGATTCTAGCGGTTGGCTTCGTTTTTAGCGCGACCACCAGTTGGGCGGTCCCGGAGTTCGCCCGTAAGACCAAAAAAGAATGCTCCTTTTGCCATCCTCCGGATTCTTATAATTTGACCGAGGCCGGCAAATATTACCGCGACCACAAGTATTCGCTGGATGGCTATAAGCCGAAGACTCCGGAGAAGAGCAAGTAGTGGAAATCTCGGCCCCGGTTGCCGGTCGCGCGGCAGTTTCTTCAAAGCTCACTCGCAATCAAATTCGGGGATTTTGGGCCGCTTGGGCGGGTTGGTGCCTGGACGGCATGGACTCGTTTATCTATGCCTTGGTCCTGGTCCCGGCTCTGCGCGACCTGCTCCCGCGCTCGGGCATTGAGGCGACCACGGGCGCGGTCGGCTACTACGGTGGATTCCTTTTCGCGTTGTTCCTGGTGGGCTGGGGTCTGTCTTTGTTGTGGGGGCCGGTGGGCGACCGTTTCGGGCGCGTGCGCACGCTGATGCTCACCATCCTGTGCTATTCGGTCTTTACGTTCGCATCCGCGCTGGTCACGAATGTGTGGCAACTGGCCGCTTTCCGCCTGTTGGGAGGGATCGGGATCGGCGGCGAGTGGACCCTGGGCGGGACCTTCGTCGCCGAAGAATGGCCGGAGGACCGTCGTAAGATGGGCGCGGGCCTGATGCACACCGGCTACTATTTCGGCGTTCTGATAGCGGGATTGTTGAACGCCACGGTGGGCGCGCACTTCGGATGGCGGGCCATGTTCGCCGTGGGCGGAATCCCCGCTCTGCTCGTTATCTTCATCCGGAAGGGCGTGCATGAACCGGCCCGCTGGAAGCCGGCGGAATCGTTCCACCGAGCAATGGCGCTGCTGTTTTCAACGGAGTATCGCCGTCGAACGATTCTGAACTCATCCTATATATTGGTGTCGATCATCGGGC
This sequence comes from Bryobacterales bacterium, assembly GCA_963732175.1. Taxonomy (GTDB): domain Bacteria; phylum Acidobacteriota; class Terriglobia; order Bryobacterales; family Bryobacteraceae; genus Palsa-89. The sequence goes on from CAVSYF010000015.1 coordinate 84,284, forward strand.
TGTGGGCCGGCTCGGTATATGCTCCATCGGCACTCACGTTCTTGGCGGGCAAAGCGGGATGGGATGCGCAAGGCGCGGCGCGATTGGCGTCCGCTGGAACGATCCTGCTGTCGATCGGCACAGTGCTCGGTTGCATCGCGGTTCCGCCACTCGCCGAGCTTTGGGGCCGCCGCTGGGCGCAAGCTTTCCTGTTCCTGCTGATGCTGGTGTCGATTGCGCTCGGATTCGGTTGGGCTTTTTATCTGAAAGAGGGCGCTATCGGGTGGTTCCTCGCCTGGCTGTTCGTCATGGGATTTGGAGGCGCCAACCACGCTATGTATTCGCTGTGGCTACCGGAACAATACCGCACCGAGTGCCGCGCCAGCGCCTTCGGATTCGCAACGTCGGTGGGCCGGTTCGTCGGCGCGATTTTCACGTTCCTGGTGGGAGCCGGTGTCGCGTATTATCAAACCATCGGCATTCCGGTGGCTCTGACCTCGCTCGCGTTCGTGGTTGGATTGGCGCTGCTGCCCTGGGGCATGGAGACGAAAGGCCAGCCGCTGCCGGATTGATCATGGAATGATCGCGCTCAGCGGAGCGCCGCCAGCAGCGTTCCGGTTTGACGCAGCAGATCCAGCCGCGCTTTTTCCACCGCGTGCTGCGAATCGTAAAACGCGATCCATTTTTCCTGTTCGTTGAAGCGGGCGTCATCCACCTTCTGTTGCTGCACTCGTCCTTCACCGAGCTGAGCGAGCAGCACCGAAACCTGTTCTCTGGCGTAGTCGAGGTCAAGCCGCGCGACCTCGCCGGCCGATCTGGCCTTCTGCAATTCCTGATAGCTTTTTTGCGTATCCAGCTCGATGCGGTTGCGAGTTTGGTTCACTTGCGTGCGCAGTTCCAGGATGTCCACCTGGGCCTGCGCCGCCATGCCCTTGGTCGCCGAACCCACCAGTAACGGGACCTGGATGGAGACCCCCAATTCGCCGTTGTTGCGCTGGAAATGGCTGAAGTAGTCCCGATAGTAGCTCTTGTCGAACAGCGCGTATTGAGCGACGAGACCGACCACCGGGAGGCGGTCGGCCTTGTATTCGCGCACCTCAAAACCTTTGGCCAGAAGCTGCGATTCCAAGCGCTTGATTTCGAAGCTGTTCTGCAAGGCCATCTCCCTCGCGGCCTGCTCGCTTTCCGGAACTTCGAGAGCCGCGCGCTCTTCGTCGAGCGGCTGGACGCGGTCGCCGGCCGGATAGCCGAGGACCACGGCGAGCGCTGCTTCGGCGTAGTCGAGATCGTCACGCAGCGCTTCGGAGCGCTGCCGGCCGCGCGCCAGATCCACGGCGACGCGCTTGGCCTCAAGCGGCAACTCGCGGCCTTCCTCAACGCGCAAATTCACGGCCGCGCTGGATGCCTGCAGACTTTGAAGCTCCAGGTCGAGCGATTGCGCGCTACGCGCCAATTGCTGAACATCCAGAAATTGCAAGGCGGTTTGGTAGGCCACCTCATCGCTCTTCGATTGGGTACCGATGGCCGCACCTCGCGCCGTTTCCCGCATGCGAGCCAGCTCGTAGCTCTTGGGACGGTTGAACAGCGACATCTGAGTTTGACTCTGAAAGATGGAAGGAGCAGCGCCATCGATGCTGATGGGGTAACCCCAAGGCTTCGCCAGTCCGCTGCCCGCGTAGACTTTGGGCACGAACGGATCCTTCGCCACGCGGACCGCGTCCTGAGCTTTCTGCTCGTCCAGGCGCGCCAACACAACATCGGGATTCTGTTTCAAAGCAAGATCCACGGCCTCACGCAGGGTGAGCGAATGCACCTCCGCGAGCGCGGCCCCGGCAAAAATTATAAGCAGCAGAATTTGTTTCAGCACCCTTCTAGCGTAGCCGAGTAACGGTCAGCGAGATCGGGTTCCGTGGTAACGATTCCAGAGGACGGGAGTCAAAAAAGCGGAGGTCCACATGACGATGGGTGTAATTTCACGGCGGAGCATGGTCCGGTTCCTTGCCTTTGGCGCGGCTGCTGGAGCAGGCTTGAAAGCATTTGCTCAAGATTTCGGCCGGGCGCGAGATCTGGTTGCAAGGGTACAGGACGACCTGCAGCATGCGGCTGATTTCACTCGCAACAACGAAAAAGAACGGGTGCGCTACGAAAACGTGCAGCATCACCTGTCGGAATTCGACCGCGAGTTGAGCCGGGACCACTTCGATAAAGGGAAGCTGGACGATGCGATCAACAATCTGAAGGACGTGGTGCGGAACAACACGCTGAATCCCCGCGAGCGAGATGCTCTAGCCGCCGATCTGTCGGATCTGCGCACACTGCGCGACGTGCGGTAACTACATATTTAGCCGCGCGGCCGATCTTCCCGGCCGAGGTGTATACTAGCGCCTGTGATTGAAGTTCTAGGGGAGGATTTCTATGCAGCCTGCAGTTGCGCAAATCGATCAAGAAAAACTGAATCGGTTTCTGGGACAAGTGGTCGGCGAGTTGGGAGCAGCGATGAATGCCGCCCTGGTCCTCATCGGGGAAAAACTAGGGCTTTATAAAGCGATGGCCGGCGCGGGGCCGATCACCGCCAAGGAGCTGGCACGCAAGACCGGCGCGGATGAGCGCTACGTGCGGGAATGGCTATCGGCACAGGCCGCGGGTGGCTACGTGACTTACGATCCAGCGACGGAGAGCTTCACGCTGCCGCCCGAGCAGGCGTTCGCGCTGGCGGTCGAAGACAGTCCGGCGTATCTTCCGGGAGCGTTCCATATCGTGAGCGCCGTTATCAAGGACGAAGCGAAACTGTTGGAGGCGTTTCGAACCGGGGAAGGCGTCGGCTGGGACGAGCACGACACGGCGTTGTTTGAAGGAACCGAGAAGTTTTTCCGGCCCAACTACGCAGCCAATCTGGTGAGCTCCTGGATTCCATCGCTATCGGGCGTGGAAGAGAAACTAAAGCGCGGAGCTCGCGTGGCGGACGTGGGCTGCGGGCACGGAGCGTCGACGATCCTGATGGCGCAGGCTTATCCGAAATCGCAGTTCGTGGGGTTCGACTATCATGGGCCGTCGGTCGGTTGGGCGCGGCGCTCGGCTGCGAGAGCCGGAGTGAAGAATGCGAGCTTTGAAGTAGCGACGGCCAAGGACTTTCACGGCGCCAAGTACGATTTCGTCACCTGCTTCGACTGCCTGCATGACATGGGCGATCCGGTGGGTGCGGCGCGGCATGTGCGGGAGATGCTCAATCCCGATGGCGCCTGGATGATCGTGGAGCCGTTCGCAAACGACAAATTGGAGAACAACCTGAATCCGGTGGGACGCGTCTTTTATGCGGCTTCGACCATGATCTGCACGCCGGCGTCGCGAGCGCAAGAGGTGGGGTTGTGCCTGGGCGCGCAGGCCGGAGAAGGGCGCATCAAGAAAATCGTCGAGGAAGGCGGCTTCAGCCGGTTCCGCCGAGCGACGGAGACGCCGTTCAACCTGATCTACGAAGCGCGGCCGTAGTCTACCAGAACTTGCCGAGCGGCATCCAGGAGCGGGAGATGTAGTCGATCAGGGTCTGGCCGACCAACAGAATCAGCCAGAAGAATCCGGCGCCGGCGAATAGCTTAGTGAGTGGGCTGTCGGCCTTGACGTTCATGAAGAACAACACCACCAGCATCATCTTGAAGAACGCGATAATGAGCGCCACGACCACGTTCCAGGGGCCCAGATCGATCTGGGCGACATAGAATGTGACGAACGTCATGATCGTCAAGATCGCCCAAATGGTGACGTAGGTTCGAACGGATGGAATGGAGTGCATAGTTATATGAGTTGTTTGGTGTGCCCGATCAGGTACAAAAGCGGAAACAGGAAAATCCACACGATGTCGACGAAGTGCCAGTACAAACCGCTGATTTCAACGGGCGTGAAGTACTGAGGGCTGAATGTTCCCTTACGCGCCATGATGAGGATAGTGATCATGATGCCCACGCCTACTATCATGTGGAGCGCGTGGAAGCCGGTCATGAAGAAGTAGAAGCAGAACAGAATCTGAGCCTGCCGGGCGAATTGCGGAGCTTGGCTGTAGTCCCAATGGCCGGCGAACAGCGGGACCTTCATATCCACCCAATGCTCGTGGTATTCGAACGCCTTCACGCCGAGGAACGCCAACCCGAAGATCATGGTGATTACGAGTAAGATTTGAAGCGCTTTTTGTTGCCCCAAGCGGGCCGCGCGGACGGCCAGCGCCATGCTCAAGCTGCTGACGATCAGTATGGCGGTGTTGAAGGCCCCATACTTCGGATTCATGTACTGGCTGGTGGAGGCGAAGGCCTCCGGGTACATCGAGCGATAAATGGAATAAGCGCAGAACATCCCGCCGAAGAACATGATTTCGGTCAGCAGGAACACCCACATCCCCAAGGTGGCGGAGTCGAACTGCTGCTCCATGTCATCGAAGTGATGACGGAGATGGGGAGAGTGCTCGTGCTCGGCGGCGACAGCGTGCATATCAGCCAACTTCGATCTCCTTATGTTGCGCGTAAGCGTACGCTTCTTCGGTAACTATCGGCGTCTTTTCGAAATTATACGTGGGCGGCGGCGAAGTGGTCTCCCACTCCAGTCCTTTGGCGCCCCACGGGTTATTGCCGGCGGGTTTGCCGTATTTGAGCGACCAGGTCAGATAGATCAGCGGAATGAGATAGCCCAGACCGAGAATAGTCGCGCCCGCGGTAGACATCACGTTATAAACCTGGAACTCCGGCGCATAGGCATGATAACGGCGAGGCTGGCCCAGGTATCCGGCGATGAACTGTGGAAAGAACGTGGCGTTGAAACCGGCGAACACCAGCAGCGCGGAAAATTTCGCCCAGCCTTCCGGATACAACTTCCCGGTCATTTTAGGCCACCAGAAATGCACGCCTCCCAAATAAGCCAGCACCATCCCGCCGACCATGACGTAGTGGAAGTGCGCCACCACGAAGTACGTGTCGGTGACGTGCACGTCGATGCCGAGCGTGCCGAGGAACAGGCCGGTCAGACCGCCGATGGTGAACAGTCCGATGAAGCCGAAGGCGTACAGCATCGGCGTGTCATAGCTGATGGAGCCGCGGAACATGGTCGCGGTCCAATTGAACACCTTGATCGCGGAGGGTACCGCGACCAGCATGGTCAACAGCGAAAAATACAGGCTGGCGTACATGGACATGCCGGTCACGAACATGTGATGGCCCCAGACCAGGAAGCCGATGATCGCGATGCCCAGGCTGGATCCGGCGATGAAGGAATAGCCGAAGATGCCCTTCCGCGAAAAGCACGTCACTAATTCGCTGATCACGCCCATGCCGGGCAGGATCATGATGTAGACGGCCGGATGCGAATAGAACCAGAACATGTGCTGGAACAGGATCGGATCGCCGCCGATGGCGGGGTCGAAGATGCCGATGTGAAAAGCGCGCTCGAGAGCGACCAGGGCGAGCGTGATGGCGACGACCGGCGTACCGAGAACCTGGATCAGAGAAGTGGCGTAGTTGGCCCAGACGAACAGCGGCAAACGGCCCCAGGTCATGCCGGGGGCTCGCATCTTGTGAATGGTGACGATGAAGTTCAATCCGGTGAGGATCGAGGAGAAGCCGGCGATGAAAACGCCGACCGCCGCGGTGATGACGAAGGTGTTCGAGTAGGTGCTGCTAAACGGAGTGTAGAAGGTCCATCCGGTATCGACGCCGCCCATAACGATGGCAGCCAGAGCGAACCCCGCGCCCGCGATGTAGATGTACCAGCTCAGCAGGTTGATGCGAGGGAAGGCCAGATCTTTCGCGCCGATCATCATGGGCACGAAGAAATTCCCCAGCGTAGCCGGGATGGATGGGATCAGGAAGAAGAAGACCATCACCACGCCGTGCATGGTGAAGAACTTGTTGTAGGTGTCGGAATTCACCATGTCGCCTTCCGGCGTGAGCAGCTCCAGCCGGATCAGCAGCGCGAAGATGCCTCCGATCATGAACATCGCAGTGATGGAGATCAGATACAGGATGGCGATGCGCTTGTGGTCCTTGGTGAACAGCCACGATTTCCACCCGTACTCGGCGTTTAAATAATTCGGTTGCTCGGCTAATTTTGGATCTTCTAAAGCTGTACTCATTGTTTACCTGCATTCGGCCCAAAAGCGTTGGACGGCTGACCGGCGGTGGTGGTGCCCCCGTTCGGAGCACTGGGATTACCCAGTATGGCCAGAGATTTTATATAGACGATTAACTGCAGAATTCCCTCTTCGCTGATTTGGCCCTGGAAGGTTGGCATGATATCGGGCCGGAATCCGGCCACGATTTTGGCGTTAGGATTCAAAATCGACTCGCGGATATAAGCGTCGTCGGCGATAACGCTGCGGCCATCGGCCAACTGCACGTGCGAACCGTAGACGCCGCGCAGGATCGGGCAGCGGCCCTGCTGGTCGAGCAGATGGCAGGTGGAACAGCCCAGCTGCTGAAATAGCTTCTCGCCCTGCTGCGCCATGCTGCCGTCCGCACCTCCGTTGCTCAGCCAATTCTCATAATCGGCGGGGTTCATGGCCGTGACCCAACCGACCATGCCGGAATGCTCGGTGCCGCAATATTCGGCGCAGAACAGGTGATAGCGGCCGGGCTTGGTTGCGGTGAACCACATGGTATCGTAACGTCCCGGCACCACGTCATGCTTCACGCGGAAGGCCGGGATGAAAAAACTATGGATGACGTCTTCCGACGCCAGGGTCACCTTGACGGGACGCCCGATCGGCACGTGCAGCTCGTTGATCTCGCGCTGCCCTTCCGGATACTGGATCTTCCACATCCACTGTTTGCCGACTGCATAGACGTCCATGGCGTTGGCGGGCGGGCTGGCATTGGCGAAGAAAATTTCAGCGCCCCACCAGAAGAACGTCAACATCACCAGGAAGGGAATTACGGACCAGGTGATTTCCAAACGCAGGGAGCCGTGAATCGGCTTGGGGACTTCGTCGGGCGAACGGCGGCGGTATTTGATGGCGAAAACGAAGATGGTCAGGAAGATCAGCGCCGTCATGATGATGCTGACGATCGACAAATACCAAAACAAATGGTCCACTTCCGGAGCGATCGAGGAAGCTGCAACAGGCAAAAAAGGCATACGCTAAGCCAACCTCTCCGTACGAGCGGAATTCACGCGCCGGTCGCGGCGCAGCATGAAGAATATGAACCCTAATAAGGCGAGGACGGCGGCCGAGGCAAGCCCCCGCATCACGTTCTGGATAATGAGCCCATATTTGCCGGTAGCCGGATCATAGTGGAAACAGAGCAGCAGAACCTGGTCGACCGGCGAGCCGATGCTGTTCTTGGAAGCCTCCACCAGGCCGAGACGTAAATCTCTCGGCTTGTATTCGATTCCGTAGAAATAGCTCGAGAGTTTGCCCTCGGGCGTGAGCAGCATGATGCCGCTGGCATGCGCGAATTGCTGGGTGCTGGGGTCGTATTTGTAATGGAAGCCGACGGCGTCGGTGATGGCTTTGATGGCGTCGGGTTTGCCGGTCAGAAAGTGCCAGCCTTCCTGCGCGCCCTTGCGGTGATACTTCTCGACGTAGTTGCCTTTCTTGGCCGCGGCCAGTTGCCAGGTATCGGCCGGGTTGAAACTCACGGTGACGACATCGAAATCGCTCCCCAGATTCAGCGAGATCTGCTCCATGCTGTGGGTGGCGCCGTTCAACACCAGATCGCACAGCCCCGGGCAGGTGTAATACACCAGAGTGAGCAGTACCGGCTTGCCGCGGAAGTATTGGCCCAGGCGGACGGCCTGCCCGGTTTCGTCGGTGAACATCAAGTTCATGGGGACCTGGGCGTTCAGGTTTTGATCGATGCCGACGCCTTTAATCATCCCCAGAGGACCATACTGCTGCGCCGGCAATGTGCCGCAGGCGGCCGCGAGAACAAATCCTAAAATCCAACTTCTGTTACTCATTTACTTACCTGATTTCCATTTGCTTGCGCCTTCGGCGCGGGCGGTGGAGGCGGAGGCATGGGCGGCTTCCTTCCAGCCAAAATATCGGCGAGATAATCGTGCGAGGGCAGTCCCTTGGCGGCCAGCAGATCGATGGCCTTGTCGATCGGAACGCGCACGGTGCCGGTCTTCTGGTCGACCCAGGAGTAAGTGCTTAGCACATGGTCTTCGTGGGCGCGCAGTTCCTTGATCTGCACGGAAGGATTTACTTCCAGGCGCGGCTCGGGCGGAATCTGGACGGGCGCCTCCCGGGCCGATACGTCGGGCTTGTAGGTGTCGTTGAGATACCGGAAAACTCCAATGATAATCACGGCGGACAAGAAAGCCCCCAGCAGCAGGAACGCGAGCGAGACGACGATGGTGCGTACGTTGACCTCGCGTTGCTCGTGGCCGGAGCCGTTGGGGCTGTGTTCGAGTGTCTGCATATCAGTGTCCGTGCGCGTGAGCGACGTAGGTGTCACGCGGGTCGTGGGAGGCCAGCAGAGGCCGGGCCCTGAGATTGCGCAAGAAGAACGCCAACCAGACGCCGCCCAAGCCGATGAGAGCTACGATATCGGTCCAATAAACTTCCAGTCCCCGCTGCCGGAACGCGGGTCCAACAATCCAGAATACGTCCAGGATACGAACGATGATCATCCAAACCGCGAGCGTGCGCAGCAGTTTCGGATTCTTCTTGATGAAGCGCATGAGCAGCAGGAAGAAGGGGACGAAGAAGTGGAAAATAGCGATGAACCACGCGATATAGCCCCAGCCTCCGCTGAAGCGCCTGACGTACCAGGGAATTTCGTCGGGCAGGTTTTCAGCCCAGATGATTAGAAACTGTGAAAACGACATGTAAGCCCAAAGCATGGTGAAGGCCAGCATGAGATTTCCGAGGTCGTGATAATGCTTGGGGGTGACGAAGCTGCGGATCGGCTCATATTTTGAAAACAGCACCAGCAGCGCCACCAGAAATGAAAAGGTCAGCAGGACCTCACCCACCGTGAACATCCATCCATAGATGGTGGAGTACCAATCCGGCTCGAGCGACATAATCCAGTCGATGAAGGCATACGAGGTCGTGAGCACGAATAGGAGCAGGGCCGGGGCGCTAGCGCCCTTGATGCGCCGAAATAATGCCGGATCGCCGGTGCGGTCGTGCTCGTTGGCCATGCGCAGAATGCGGAAGCCGAAGAAGAACCAAATCAGGAAATAGAGCACGGTTCGCCCGATGAAGAAGGGCACATTCATGTAGGCCGCCTTGTGGCCGACCGCGAAATCGTGCGCCCGCACCGCCGGGTTGGTCCAGGAATAAAGGCTGGTCATCGCGAAGAAGATGGGGATGACAAACAGCGCGACTAAGGGCAGAGTCTGTAATCCCGATTCGACAAATCGGCGAATCACCACACCCCAGTTGCCGCCGACTACGTTATGCAGGAAAAAGATGCCGAGGCAGCCTATAGCGAGGCCGCTCCAGAAAAGATAAGCGAACAAGTACGACTGCCAGAAATGACCGGGATTGGTAAAGAGTCCGATCAGACTGATGCCCAGGGCAACCAGGCCGACAAAGAGAAAGCTGTGCTGAGCACGCTCCATCTGAGGTTGAAGTGTTTCGCTGGGTGTCATTGTTTGCCTCGTTGTTGGGGAGCGGCGTTCAGAGGGGGGCTGCTCGGCAGGAGGTCCCGGCACTTCGGGCGAGGGTCCCTGGCCGAGACCGCGCGGCGGAGGTTCCGCTGTCAGGTTCTGCTGCTGATCGGCGGGCACGTCGGCGATTTTCGCGGTTTCGCTCAGCTGCAATGCTCGGATATACGCGGCGATCCGCCAGCGGTCGTCCGGCTCAACGCGCGAGGCGTAGCTGGCCATGGCGCCGAACCCGTTGGTCATGACGTCGAAGAAATGACCGACCGGCGCTTTCATCAATTTGTCGCTGTAATAAGAGGGCGGTTGATGGAAACCGCGCAGCACCACTAAGCCGTTACCGTCGCCAAGCCTTCCGTGACAGGGCGTGCAGTAAATATTGAACCGGTTCTCGCCGCGCTCGATGTCGGCTTTCGCGATGGGGATCGGAAATTGATCGACATCCTCGCCGCCGATTCTGCCGGTGTAACGCGCTTCATCGATTCGCAGAAAACCGCGCGCCACGGTTCCATCCACTTGCGGACGCGCCGCCCGATTGTCGACGAAGAAATCGCTTTGCGCCTCGGGATTGTAGCGCGGCTCGATCTGCATGTCCTGCCGGCAGGCCGAGAGCGACAGGACCGCCAGGGTTCCAAGCCCGATGTAAATTCTATTTCTCAACTTCGGCTACCTCTTCGGGATCGAGATCCATCAGGAAAGCTCGGGTGTGCTCCAAGTCGAACTGCGGATCGGTGGCCTCGATGCACAGAAAAAAACGATCAACCGAGGCGCGCTCGGAGAACGAAGGAACATTAAAAACCGGATGATAAGGCTGCGGCAGCTTGTTCAACGCCAGCATCCCGATGACGGAGTCCAGCGCCGCGAGCAAAACCGTGCATTCGAAAGTGATCGGAATGTAGGCCGGCCAGCTATTGAAAGGGCGCCCGCCGGTGTTGTGCGGATAAGCGATCACCGTAATCCACCACAACAGTCGAAAAGCCGCCGATGCCGCCGCACAGGCCGCCGATCAGAACGATGAGCGACACCCAGTTGCGCTTGAACCCTACCGCTTCCGCTAATCCTTCGACCGGCATGGGCGAGTAGGCGTCCATGTTGCGGTAGCCCGCATCATAGGCGCGCTGGGACGCCGCCACAACCTGCTCGGGCGTTTCAAACCGGGCCATGAGCCCGTACAATCCGTGCCGATCCCAGAAAGTTTCGCTCATATCTATTAATCTCCGGTAGCCGGTTTGGGCGCCAGCTTCCCGTCGTCCAAAACATTGGGAGCCAGATGATGCAGCACTTCGCGCACCTCGAAGATGGAAATCGAAGGCAGCACGCGAACGAACAAGGCCATCAAAACCAGGAAGAATCCGATGGTACCGGCCAACACCGCCCAATCCCATTGCGTGGGATAGTACATGCCCCAGGAAGAAGGCACAAAGTCGCGCGCCAGGCTGGTGATGACGATGATGAACCGCTCCAGCCACATACCAACGTTGACCACAATCGAGATGATGAACAGCCGCGGTATGTTCTGACGGAAGCTGCGCGACCACAGCGCCTGCGGGATCAGAATATTGCACAGGATCAACATCCAGAAGAAAAACTTGTAGGGGCCGAACGCGCGGTTGAAATACATGAACATCTCGTGCGGGTTGCCGCTATACCAGGACATGAAGGCTTCCATCATGTAGCCATACGCGACAATCAGGCCCACGCCGAGCATGAGCTTGGCCATGCAATCCAGGTGGCGCATGGTGATCAGATCTTCCAGGTGGAACCACTTGCGCGCCGGAATGGCCAGCGTCAGCACCATCGCGAAACCGGAGTAAATGGCGCCGGCGACGAAGTAGGGCGGGAAAATCGTGGTGTGCCAGCCGGGCAGCAAGCTGATAGCGAAATCGAAGCTGACCACGGTGTGGACGGAAACCACCAGCGGCGTCGCCAAGCCGCCCAATAACAGATAGGCCATTTGATAGCGCGCCCAGTGCTTCGCGGATCCACGCCAGCCCAGGCCAGCCATGCCGAACACGATCTTTTGCCATTTCTGCTTGGCGCGATCCCGCATGGTCGCGAGGTCCGGAACCAGGCCGATGAACCAGAAGATCAGCGAAACCGTGAGGTAGGTGGTAACCGCGAATACGTCCCAAACCAGCGGGCTGCGCGGATTGGGCCACAGCCACATCGAAGACGGATAAGGGATAAGCCAGTAGGCCAGCCAGGGCCGGCCGAGGTGAAGAATCGGGAACATGCCGGCTTGCGCCACGGCGAACAGCGTCATGGCTTCGGAAAATCGATTGATGGAGGTGCGCCAGTCTTGTTTCAGCAGCAGCAGAATCGCTGAAATCAGCGTTCCGGCGTGGCCGATACCGATCCACCACACGAAATTGACGATCGCGTAGCCCCAGGCGACCGGAATGACGATGCCCCAAACTCCGACGCCTTTGTAGAACAGCCAGGTGGCGCCGGCCAGCAGGCCCTGCATGGCGATGAATGCGAGGAAAAGCGCGATCCACCATTGCTTCGGCGTCTTCTGGATGGGCTGCAGAACGACGCCGGCGATCTTGTCGGTTACCGTGCCGTAGTTATACCCCGGACCAATGATTTTATCCGGGCCGGGGTCGATCGCTCTTTGCTCCAGTTCTTCGGTGTTCAAGCTTTAGCCTTTCTCGATCTCCGGGTTGGGATTGCGTAGGCGGCCCAGGTAGGTGGTCCGCGGACGCGTGTTCAAGTCTTCGAGCAAACTGTAATTGCGCGCCTGCGCTTTGAGCTGCGCCACGCGGCTCTTCGGATCGTTGATGTCTCCGAAGGTGATCGCCTGGGTGGGACAAGCTTGCGCGCACGCGGGTGTAATCTCGCCGTCGGCAATCCGGCGGTTCTCCTTTTCGGTCTGGATTTTCGCCGCGTTGATGCGCTGGATACAGTAGGTGCACTTCTCCATCACGCCGCGGCTGCGCACGGTGACGTTGGGATTGCGCATTCCATACATGCTCTGCGTCTCCCAATCCGAGTACAGCAGGAAGTTGAAGCGCCGGACCTTATAGGGGCAGTTGTTGGAACAATACCGCGTTCCGACGCAGCGGTTGTAAACCATCTGGTTGATGCCGTCGCCGCTGTGCACGGTGGCCGCTACCGGGCATACCAGCTCGCAGGGGGCATTCTCGCATTGCATGCATGGTACGGGCTGGAAAAACATCTCGGGATTGTCCCAGTTGCCTTTGAAATAGCGATCCACGCGGATCCAATGCATGTGGCGCCCGCGCGCTACTTCTTCCTTGCCGACCACGGCGATGTTGTTTTCCGACACGCAGGCGGTGACACACGCGCTGCAGCCGACGCAGGCGTTCAGGTCGATGGTCATGCCCCATTTGTAGCCCTGATACCGATAATCCGGGTACAGAGTCAGGTATTTGGGAACGGGTTTGTCCTCTTCGGTCTGCTCCACGAACTGGGGATTCTTTTTGTATTCGTCGAGCGTGGCGATCTTGAGAGGCGTCTCGCCTTCCATGGTCTGGGTGTGCTGCGTGGTGGCGAAAGTGTGATGCCCGCTGACCTTTTGAATTTCGGCTCCGTAGCCGCCGGCAGGCTCCGCCGAGGTGCGCAGCAAGTAGGCATTAAACCCGACCTCATTGCCGACGTGGCCGGCAAGCGTGCGGCCAAAGCCAAGATGGACCGTCACGCTGTTGTCGGCATGCCCGGGCATGATCCAAACCGGACCCGTAATGGCGCGCCCTTGGTAGCGCACCGTGACCATGTCCTCGGTGTTGAGATTAAGCTGCTGCGAAGTATTGGGGCTGATCCAGACCGCGTTGTCCCAAGTCATTTTATTCGCGGGCTTGGGCGTCTCTTGCAGCCAGCCGTTATTGGAGAACGATCCGTCCCAGATAGTCGGATCGGGGCGGAACATGATCTCGATTCCCTGGGCTGGCTTGGGCTGAGCCATCGCGGGCGGCTTCGCGGTGACATTGATCGCGGGCAGCGCCGTGTTGGGTACAACGCCATCGTGCAGCGCCTTGGCCCAGGCGATTTCAAATGTCGGGGTAGTGAGTTTATTCCGCCAATAGAGGCGAACCGTATCGTAGGGGAAAACGCCGGGATTGCCCGCAATGGTGGTGAGTATGTCGAGCGCCGTCCTGCCGCCGTATAAGGGCTCGATTAACGGCTGCATCAAGCTGATGGTTCCGTCGAACGCCCGCACATCGCCCCAGGATTCCAGATAATGCGCCGCGGGAATTTGCCATTCGCACTGAACCGCCGTTTCATCCGCGTACAAGCCTAAATATCCATGCCAGGGGACTTTCTTCAGCGCCGCTGCGAAGTCGAGATCCGCGGGCGCGTTATAAACGGGGTTGGTGCTCAGGATGAATAGCGAATCTACTTTACCCGCGTTCATGTCGGCGACCAGCTGGCGCAAGGAATCCAACTGATCGGTCGGGTTGCTTTCGATCGGATCGGTATAAGTTACGGTCTTGCCCACATTGCCGAGCGCCGCATTGATCGCATGCGCCAGAGCATGCACCTCCGGCGGCTGGTGGTCGCCCGCGATCACGACGCAAGAGCCTTTGTGCGCCTGAAGATCGCGCGCAACAGCGGCGATATCCTGCCGCGTTGTTTGTGCCAGCGCGCCCGGAATATTGAGCGCGGTGGCGAGCTCCCAGGCCCAAGCCTGCACCTGGCTTCCCTGCACTACAAAGTGATGGTCGGCCATTCTGCCGGTGGGAGTGGGCGCGGGCTCCACCACGTACAGCCGGTTCATAACCGTCTCGGCGGGAAGCTTGCCATCGGCCTGCACCTGAGGCGGAAGCGTAATCGGACCGCGGTTCTCGGGCATGTACTGCGTCGATTGATTGGGCCGCGCCGGAATCGGTCCGGACTGATAACCTTCCTGCAAGTCTTCCTTGGGCTGAGGCGTGTGCGTGACGTTGGTCAGTACGCGGCGGCGATCGGCGAATTGACGCGCGTAGCGCAGATTGCCCGGTCCGCAGGATAGAAAATCAGCGTCGAGCGAAACGATCACGTCGGCTTGATCGAGATGATAGATGGTATTGACCGGACGGCCGAAGGCTAGCATCGCGCCGCGATAAGCATTGTGCTGGCCCATGGGCTCGTACTGATGCCACTTGGCGGCGGGCATCTCCTTCAAAATTCCCTGGATCTGGTCCGCGACCGAAGGAGACGTGACGGTCTCCGTGAGGATGCGCAGTCCGTCGCCCTTCTTTAGAAGTGCTTTCTCGCGAGCCTCGGCCACCGCTCCTTGAAACGCGAGCCAGCTGCTGATCTGGCCCTTCCTGGTGACCACCTGCGCCCGATCCGGATCGTACATGGTGAGCAGCGAAGCCTGGTGGAAATAATCGGATGCGCCTATGGCTCGCCGGATGGTCGGGATTGCCTTCGACCTTGGTAGGACGTCCCAGATGGCTGGTTACGATCAGACCCGTGGCGTGGCCGCCCATCTGCATCGCGGTAGCGTAGTACATCGGCACACCCGGGATGAATTCTTCCGGCTGGCGCACGTAGGGAACGATGGTTTCCTTGGGCAGCTTGGTGCACGCGGTAACACCGGCGAACGCCATCGACGCCGCCATCAGCTTCAGGAAATTGCGCCGGTTGGCGGGGTCCAGCCAGTTGGGAGTACGGTCGGCAAACTCGTCCTCGACGAAGGCTTGGAACTCCTTGGTCTCGGCCAGCTCCTCCAGGCTCTTCCAGTACAGCGGCCCCTTGGCTGATTCCAGCCGAGCCCGAATCTTGTTTAGGTCAAGGACGGGTTTCTCGTTCATCGGTGGCACGTATAGCAGTCGGTTAAGCTCTGAATCTGATATTCCGCTACCAGCTTGCGGCCCAATTCTTCCTGATTGTCGGGGGCTTCATAGGTCATGTTGAAGACCTGGTCGCGCGGCCGGACATATTTTTCGGGATTGCGGTGACAGTTGATGCACCAGTTCATGTATAGGGTGTTCTCTTTGTACATCAGCGGCATCTGGTCGACGCGGCCATGGCAGGTGGCGCAACCGATGCCCTTGTAAACGTGGATGCTGTGGTTGAAGTAGACAAAATCGGGAAGCGCGTTGACGCGCGTCCATTCCAGAGATTCGCCGGTCCGGAAACTGGCGCGCACCGGCTCCAAAATCTCGGCGTTGGACCAGATCTGCGAGTGACAGCTCATGCAAATCTCGGTGGCGGGGAGCCCGGCGAACGCCGAGCTCTCGACCGACGTATGGCAGTAGCGGCAATCGATGCCGTCGTCGGTCACATGGTGTTTATGGCTAAACGGAACGGGCTGGGGTTTGACCACCTTGACGTCGGTGATGTAGGCGCCCCGGTCCATCGTGTAGGCGAAAGCGATGAGCGCTCCGGCTCCAATGACCACGACGGCAAGGCTGATTTTAGAGAGTGTGTTTGTGCTGCGGTGGAAGATCTGGGCCATCCAGCTTAGTCCTGTATGACCCACTATGGTAAATCAAATTGCTGTCAAGTTGCAAAAAATATTCTTTGGCAAGTTTTATTGTAATTTAAATTACAATAAAAGCGCTCGGGGGCCGGATTTTCCCTAGGCGGCGAAGCGTTTGCCGACGGCACGCCGAGCGCGGAGCAGGCGGATTCGCACGGCGGTTTCGGTCCAGCCGTGAGCGCGCGCGATCTCCTGAACCTTGTAGCCTTCCAGGTAATGCCGCTGCAGCACCATCCGGTCATTCTTTTTGCAGGTTTTGAGGATGCGCCGGACATCGATCGCCGCCAGGTTGATCTTCGGCGGGGTGGATAACTCGGGGAGAGTTTGCAGGAAGGGTTCGCGCCGCATGCAGCTGCGATGAATATTGAGCGCGATGCTATTCATCCAGGTAAGAACCATGTTGGAATCGCGAAGCTGGCCAAGCCGTTCCCAGCCCTTGACCCAGGCGGCCTGCGCGGTTTCCTGCGCTGAGTCATAGGAGAGACCGCGCGAGACAAGAAAGCGCACCGTCAGGTTATAGCCCTTCTTATACGCGCTGCCATATTCTTCCCGTGTCATCTGTGCTCCCTTCCGATCTTTCTTTTTTCTTTGTTCTTGCGGGCTTTGGAAAAGCAGTTTGTATTCCATGCGTTAGAGGATGCGGCGTAGCTCCAATTAACGGTTGAGAAACTTTGACTTACAGCGCAGCAGCCGCTCGCCGGCCGGGAGCTTTCAACAAGCAAGAATTTCTGATCGTGAAAAAATTTCCGGCGATGACTATAGGAGACTAAGGGATTACCCTAGGCTGGCGCGTCCTTGTGCAGATGGAGGACCATGATAATCCTCATCCACATAGGCATCGGCGATTTTAAGGGCGCGAGATTCATGCGCGAAGACTTCAAATCCCAAGGACTGATAGAGGCGCTTTGCGGCGCTTTGGTATTGGCCGACCGTAAGGATGATTTGTTCGAGGCCGGGCTCGGAGCGCGCTGCACGAATCAATTCGGCCAGCAGCAGCTTGGCAACGCCCCGCGCGCGGTATTGTGGCTGGACGTATACGCCCCAAACCCGTCCCTTGTGGCGCCGCTTCAGCCGCGTGTCACGCGAGAAGCCGGCGGTTCCGACGAGCTCTTGAGCGGCAAAGGCGCCCAAAACGAAATTACCCGACTGGTTAGACGCCAAACGCCCGGCCAGCACTTCGAGCGAAAGCTTGCGGTGCTCTTCGGCCGCCTCTCCGAAGGCCCTGGGCTCTTGCTCCAGAGCTTCCAGGCGCAGCCGCCAAAACACTCCGGCATCGCCCGCGGCCAGCGCGCGAATGTCGATTGTATTTTCGGAAGGGTGTAGCCTAGGAGATGTGGTCACTTGATCGCAGGCCCGCCGTTCAGTGTAATCATTTTCTCAGGTTCGGGCGCCTCTTACTGCCTTGTTTGGCCCTGGGTCTAGCCGCCGCGGGCCAACAGCCTCAGACCCCGGCACCGTCCGGTCCGCTGCCTCCGGATTCGGCGGAACAGAAGAAAGTACTCTCCGACGCCGCCGAGTTTGTGGTGGACCACGAAATCAATCTTCCGAATTTCATTTGCAACCAGGTCACGCGCCGCTTCGAAGACCTCAATGGGCGGGGCACTTGGCGGCCGCTCGACATCATTGTGGAGCGCCTCACCTACTTCGAACACAAGGAAGATTATCAGGTGCTGGAGGTAAACGGCCGGCCGTCGAATATTCCCCATAATCAAATGCGCGGGGCCTCGTCCTCGGGTGAGTTTGGTTCAGTGATGAAGGGAATATTCGCGCCGGATACGCAGACCGCATTTACGTGGCAAACCTGGTTCACGCTGCGCGGGCGGAGAATGCACGTGTTTGCCTATTCGGTTCGCAAGGATCGATCTAATTATCACATCGTGCTTCCGGCCGGATCGCTCGATCTGGTCACCGCGTATCACGGCTTGATTTTTATCGATGACCGGAAGCATTTCGTGCACCGGATTACGCTGCACGCCGATGGTGTTCCGCAGTCATTTCCGGTTCAAGACGTGAGTCTCGCCTTGGATTACGAATACACCAAAATCGGCGAGGGAGATTACCTGCTTCCCCTCACTTTTGAACTTCGTTCGCGCGAGGGAAACGCGCTGATAAAGAACGACGTGGATTACGAGGAGTATCGAAAATTCGGCGCGGATACCAACATCCAGTTCGGCGACACGGACGCGCCCGGTGTCAGATGAATGCAGTCGTCTTGACACCGGAAATATCGAAACGTTTCCGGCAGCGCATGTTCTTGCACATGACTTTATCGTCCAGCAGGACCATGTAGCTGGCAGCCTTCTTGAATTTGGCGCGATCGCGTTCGTCGGCTTGGCCCGGCAGGCGGTCCACCTTGGTCCTTACCAGCCAGCGGAGATCGTAGGTTTCGGCACGTGCGGCAAAAGGGACAATTCAGCGTCGCCGGTTTAGTGGTGTTCGATTCTTTGTAGAAAGCTCGCTCGTCCATAGTTAGGCCACCGCCAATGCGCTTTGCGCTTTCACGAAGCTGGCATCCAGCAGGCGCGTAAATTCATCCACGTCCGCTTTGCCGATATTCAACGGCGGCGAGATGCGCAGGACGTTGCCATAGAGTCCGCCTTTACCGAGCAGAATGCGATTCTCTCGCGCTGCTTCCATTACCGCGACGGTCGCGGCGGCGGCGGGCTGTTTGGTCTGCGCGATCTTCCACCAGCTCGATGGCCTGCAGCAGGCCCATTCCGCGAATGTCGCCAATGACGGGATGCTTGGCCTTGAGGTCGGTGAGCTTGCCGCGCAGATACGCGCCGACTTCGGCGGCATTGATCGACAGCTTGCGATCCTCGATAAAATCGAGCACCGCTTTGGCAGCGGTGGCGGCCACTGGATTACCGCCGAAGGTTGAGATGGTCGCGCCTTTCACCGAGTCGGCAATCTCTGGACGCGCGATGGTCACTCCGATGGGCGTGCCGTTGCCCAGGCCCTTGGCGCTGGTGATGATGTCCGGCTGGACGCCCCACTGCTCGATTCCGAACCACTTGCCGCCGGTGCGGCCCCAGGCGGTCTGAACTTCATCGCTGATGAACACTCCGCCGTATTTCTTGACGATTTCCGCGACGATCGGGAAATATTCCTTGGGCGGCGTGATGAAGCCGCCGACGCCTTGAATGGGTTCGGCGATGAAGCCGGCGATGCGGCCCGAGGTGGTGGTGCGGATGACTTCCTCAACGTCCTGCGCGCAGCGGACGCCGCAGTCGGGATAAGACAGGCCATACGGGCAGCGATAGCAGTATGCGTTCACGGCGTGCACGATGCCCGGCTGCGTAACCGGTCCAAGCCGCCAGGTCGATTGCGCCGTGAGACCCATGGCGAGCGACGATCGGCCATGATAGGCGTGCCGCAGCGCCACGATTTCGGTTGATCCGGTGTAGCAGCGCGCGGCCAGAATCGCGGTCTCGTTCGCTTCGGTGCCGCTGTTGGTGAAGAACGACTTGGTCAGCTTTTTGGCCGGGCGTGATCTGCGCGAGCTTCTTGGCTAGCGCGGCCTGGGGTTCGTTGGCGAAGACCGTGGAGACGTGCTGCAGACGATCGATCTGCGCGTGCAGCTTGCGATTCACCTCTTCATTGCAATGCCCGACGCTGATCGTGACGATGCCGCCGAAAAAATCGAGGTACTGATTGCCGTCGGCATCCCAAACGTATTGATCTTTGGCGTGGGAGATGACCAGCGGGTCCTTGTAGTAATGGAAGACGGAAGGAAAAAGATGGTCGCGATTGGCGAGGAGGATCTCTTCTTTGGTCATGTTTGATTCTAATACTGTCGTGGACGCGTAAGGAGCGTTGCGATCAGGCGCGCGCATCGCTGACGGCCTTAGAGCCGCACACCATGATCGGCGAGGAAACGCTCGGCAGCTGAGTTATCAATGTGAGGCAAATACGCTTGTGGCGTGTACCTCAGGAGCTTGCCAAGGTTCTTTTTGAGCACAGGAGTAACGTTGGACCTCATAATGAGTCGGATATTGCTTGCGTAGATGTCGGCGTCGCTCATCGCTGAACTCGCCCTCGGACAGGTGGTGGCCCCGATACCGGATGCACTGAGTGCCGTTTATCACCGAAACCCCCGACGAAAGGCCCTTGTGATGACCGATATCAACGACCCGTGAGATTCCTAAGACGGCGCCGCGGGTTGAATTGTAGTGAAACACGGCGTCCCCCGTTCGGAGTTCCTTCATCAGCGGCCAACCACCCCAATTACCCTCGGGACAACAAAGGTACCCCTGGCCGAACTCCCGAGCGAAGGTTTCTCTCTGGTTGACCTGATAGTATTTCATCCGATTCGATACTTTACCCCACTGCCCGCCGTGACACAAGCCTTCCCAGGCGCTTGCAGTCGGTGAGTTGCGCCAAGCGTTTACTTCGGACATCGCTGTGGATTGGAACGAGGCCTCGACTATCGGATGGAGAACTTCCTTTGCCGCCTCGGCAGGAACTTTCTACAATGAGAGGCATGAAGCGGAAGATCTCCAGGGCCTTTTCCTACTCAGTCTTTTACGAACAAGCTCCTGAAGGTGGCTACGTGGCGTTCGTTCCAGCTCTACCCGGGTGTCATACGCAGGGGGAAACGCTGGAGGAAACCGAGCACAACGTCAAGGAAGCAATCGCGTTGTACCTGGAAAGCTTGGTGGCCCACGGAGAAGCGATTCCCGAGGAAGGGCAATCGTTCCAGGGCAGGGTAACGGTTCCGGTCTCCGTGCCGGCCTGATCCATGCCAAAACTTCCGTCCTTAAATGCACGGAAGGTGATCCGAGCGCTCAAACGTGCGGGGTTCATCGAAGACCGGCAGAAGGAAGCCATCTGATCCTGGTTCATCCCGAGAAGAAGGCTCGAACTGTAGTGCCAGTCCACGCTGGCCGGACCATAAAAGAACCGCTGCTGCGCGCCATTGTTCGAGATGCCAATCTCTCGGTCGAGGAGTTCAGCAAGCTGCTTTGAGGCTCAAGTACCCGTCCCGAACTACCACTATCATCGAATGATGAAGATCGCCCTGGACGCGACTCCGTTGACGGTTCTCACCGGCGGCATTCGGCGTTACACGGAGGAGTTGTCCAAAGCGCTCGCTGAAAATTTTCCCGAAGATGAGTTTGGGCTGCTCTCGGACCAGCCGTTCGAGGCTCCCGCGGCAAGTCCTGCGAATCTGAAAATAGGACGACGACCCGGCAACCTGCTGGAGCGGCGATGGTGGCTGTGGGGCGTGCAGCGCGAGATGACACGCTTGAGCATCGACGTGTTCCATGGCACCGATTTCGCGGTTCCTTACTTGCCCATGCGTCCGAGCGTCATGACGATTCACGATTTATCTCCATGGAGGGACGAATCCTGGCGCGCTGCAACGAATCGAGTGCGGAAGCGCACGCCCTTGTTGCTGCGACTGGGACTCGCGAGCATGGTGATTACGCCGTCCGAGGTGGTGCGCCGGCAGGTGATCGCGCGCTTTAATTTAGAAGCCGCCCGCGTGGTGGCGACTCCGTTGGCCGCGGCTCCGCTGTTTCGTCCGGCACCTGTGTCGCCTCGTGAGCGGCCATACCTTCTTTATGTGGGTACGCTCGAGCCGAGGAAGAACGTGGGATTTTTGCTGGAAGTTTGGCGTGAACTTTATCGGGAGCACGGTGTCGAGTTAGTACTAGCCGGACGGCGCCGGCCTGATTTTCCCGAAATTGGCCCCGAGCCGGGTCTCCAGCTGGCGGGCGCGGTAGAAGATGAAGAACTCCCGAAACTCTACTCCGGAGCGCTGGCGTGCTTGTATCCATCGTCCTATGAAGGCTTCGGATTGCCGGTACTCGAAGCGATGCAGTGCGGCGTGGTAGTGATCGCCTCGCGCGATCCGGCAATAGCCGAACTGTCAGGCGACGCGGCTATTCTTTTAGATGTTGGCGACCGGCGGGCTTGGGTCGAAACGCTGCGCTGCCTCGTCATGCAGCCAGAAAGTTTCGAGCGATTTCGGGAGAAGGCGCTGGCCCGCGCTGCGCAATTCTCCTGGGCAAAGACCGCTACACTTACGCGTGAGGTTTATGCAGAGGCCGTCCAACGGTTCCGGAAGAAAGCCTAAGGTGCTGTTCCTGGCGCCCGAATGCCCCTACCCGGCGCAAGGTGGCGGTCCGCTGCGTTCGGCATCAATCGTGGAATATTTGGCAAGCCGCTTCTCCGTGCATCTCCTAGTGTTTCGGCAGCCCGGGGATCCTGATCCGGCACGGGCGATCCCAGCGGGCCGCGTCGACAAGCTGGATGTCCTGGAGTTGCCTTACCATTCCAAACGTCCGCTCGCGCGCGTATTCCGCAATGCACGCCGGCTAGTTCGCGATATCCCTCCGTTGATGGATCGCTTTGCGGGGTTCGAACAGCGCGTCGGGACGCTGGTCGCCGGGAATCAATATGAGTTCGCCGTGATTGAGCACTTCTGGTGCGCGCCTTATGTGGATTCGCTGCGTTCGTGTTCGCGGCACGTCATTCTGGATTTGCACAATATCGAATCGCAATGGCATCAAACGCTGGCTGCAGCAGAGGGACCAGCTCGGGCCTGGGGTCTCCAACGCTTCGCCCGAGCTTCGTCTGCTTTGGAACACAAGTGGCTGCCGAAATTCGATTCTTTGCTGGTCACCTGCGGCCAGGATGCCGAACTCGTGCGCGCCATGGTTCCAGGCGCGAACATCACTGTTTATCCAAATGCGCTTCCTGAAATTCCGCAGCGGGCGCGCCGCGAGAGGCTTGAGATCGCGTTCAGCGGCAATCTGGAATACGCGCCCAACCTTTCGGCCATCCGATTTTTCAAGGAGAAAATCTGGCCTGCGCTCCGCTCGCGCCCGGATTTGAAGTGGAAGATTATCGGCAAAAATCCCGAAGCGATTCGCAGTATTATTGCCGGCGATCCGCGCATAGAAGTGACGGGCAGCATCGACGACGCCATCGACGAGCTTGCCGCCGCGCAGGTCGCCGTGGTCCCGTTGTTGGCCGGCAGCGGGACACGCATCAAAATTCTCGAAGCCTGGGCGGCCGGAACTCCGGTGGTCTCGACGACCATCGGCGCGCAAGGCCTGGAGTGTCGCAATCAGGAACATCTATTGCTGGCCGACCAGCCGGAGCAATTTGCCAAGGCGGTCTCGCGGCTGCTCGATTCTTCTCAAGAGAGGACACAAATTGGGGCCGCCGGGCGTCGATTGTACGAAGAGCGGTATACTTGGCCCAAAGCCTGGACGGCGTTGGATGGCGTGTTCGGAGAACAGCTAACGATCTCCGCTTCTTAACACGGCGCAACCGGGTCCGCCCGCGTGGGTTTAACAATCCGGGGGCACGTGGCGGTCGAAGAGCTTCCAAGTTGTAAAAGTCTTGTGAAATCCTGTCTCAAGACAGGAAACCCTCTATACTGGAGGAGGTCATGCGCTTTTCCGTAGATGCTCATGCCGTTGGCCAACACTTAACCGGGAACGAAACATACATCCGCAATCTCCTGGGCTCGTTTGCAACGCTGGATCGCGAGGCCGATTTCGTGACCTACGTATCGAGGGATGTCTCCGACGAAATCCCTTGGCGCTTCCAGAAGCGGCGCGTTGCTCGGAATCCGTTTCGACGACTGGGTTTCGATTTGCCCCGCAGGCTGCGCGAGGACCGGCCCAATCTGCTGCACGTCCAGTACACCGGGCCGTTGTTTTGCTCCACTCCGTTGATCGTGAGTGTGCACGACGTCAGTTTCTTGGAGCATCCGGAGTATTTCACGAAATTTCGGTCCTTGCAGCTACGCTGTACCGTGCAGCGAACCATTCGAGACGCCGCCTGCGTGCTCACGCCCAGCGAATTTTCGAAGCAGAGTATTTTGGACGCCTATCGCCTGGATGATCGCAAAGTCAAGGTGCTTCCTAACGGCGTGAGTTCCGCCTTTCGCCCCATCGCGCGCGAAGCGGCGCAAAGCTGGGTTCGCTCGTCACTCAACTTGCCAGCTCCGTTTGTGCTTACCGTTTCTGATCTTCAGCCGCGCAAGAATCACCTGGGCCTGATCCGCGCCTTCGAGCAGCTAATACGGGCGCATCCTGAACTGCCGCAGCACCTGGTGCTGGTCGGAAAGGAAACCTGGTATGCGCCGGTGATTCGCGCCACGGCCGCAAAGTCGGAATTGCGCGATCGCATCCACTTCACCGGCTTCGTTTCCGACCAAGAACTGCTCCAGCTCTACGGCGCCTGCGATGTTTTTGTTTATCCGTCGTTTTACGAAGGATTTGGGCTGCCGATCGTCGAGGCCATGGCGTGCGGGCGCGCAGTGGCGTGCTCCAACACATCCGCGATGCCCGAGGTGGCCGATTCGGCCGCACTGCTCTTCGATCCTTGTTCCACAGAGGACCTATTCCGCGCCATGCGGGATTTGCTGCTCAATCCAGAATTGCGTCTGCGCATGGAGCGGCTGGGTATGCAGCGCGCGACGCTGTTTAGCTGGGAGAAGGCGGCGGGCAAAACGCTGGAGATTTATTATGAAATCGCGGGCCGGGGCAAGCATGCCTTCGATCCCGTCAAGACCGTTTCTGCTGTTGTTCCATGAAGTATCTGCTCGGAAAATCGTGCCTGATTTCGGTGCTTGCAGTATTTGCAATCGCGGCGCCACCCGTCGCGCCGGCTTCGTTTGGAAACGAGCAACTGAACTACAGCCTCGTCTGGCCCAGCGGACTAACTTTGGGTGAAGCGACCATGACCGCCTCCAGTTCGAGCGCTGGAGCGGACGCTCGCCCGCAATTGCATTTTCAATTCGACCTGGACGGCAGCATCCCCGGCTTTTCGGTTGCCGATCGCTATCATTCGAATGCTTCGCCCGAGTTTTGCTCCGCAGAATTTAGCAGAGACATCGCTCATGGGTCGAAGAAGGCGGACGACAAGACCACCTTCAATCCGCAGAACGGAACCGCGACTCGAAGGACCGGCGCAGGAGGCAGCGCAGAATTCCAGATATCTCAATGCGGCCGGGACGCGCTCGCGTACCTGTACTATGTCCGGCATGAGTTGAGCGAGGGACGGGTGCCACCTATCGAAACCGTTTACTGGGGCGCGCCTTACGATATTCACTTGGAATTGTCCGGAAGTGAGACGATCCACGTTGCAGACAAATCCATGGATGCCGACCGCTACACCGTATCGGTGCGGGGACCGTCTTCTTCTCTAAGTTTCGAAATACTTTTCCTCAGGGATCCAGCCCGCACGCCCGCACTGGTGCGAGTCCCGCTCGCATTGGGCACCTTCTCGATGCAGCTTGTGAAATAATTCAGCATTCCGTGGCAATTAAGGTCGCCTTTTTCTCTCCCCTGCCCCCGGCCCGCAGCGGGATTGCCGATTATTCGGCCGCACTGGTGGAAGAGCTGCGAACGCTCGTGAACCTGGAGGTGTTTGCATCCAAACCAGAGCGCTTCGAGCCGGCGGATTTCGACGTGGTGCTGTACCAGATCGGCAACAACGTTTATCACGAGTTTTGTTATGAAGCCGCGCTCGAGCATCCCGGAGTGGTGGTGGTGCACGAGGCCAATCTGCATCACCTGATCGCCGACATGACCATCAAACGCGGCGATTGGGATTCGTACATGCGCGCTGTCGAGCAGGAAGGTGGCCCGGCCGCTTTCGCCCACGCTCAACGCGTGCGGGCGCTTGAGGTTGGCCCCGATTACGAGGGTGTTCCCATGTTGCGGCGTTTGCTGGCGCGATCCAAAGCGGCCGTCGTGCATAGTGGATGCGTTGAATCGGAACTGCGCGGCTCAGGTTTCACCGGGCCGGTTGCCAGAATCCCTCATGGCGCGTGGATTCCCGAGACCAGCGGTTCGGATTTCCGCGATCGCTTGGGAATTAATGAGACGACTCCGCTGCTCGGGATCTTTGGATTCTTAAAACCCTACAAGCGCATCGCCGAATCGCTGCGCGCCTTTGCACGGCTGCTGCGTCTGGAACCGCGGGCCAAAATGATTCTGGTCGGCGAGCCGCATCCGGATTTTCCTCTGGACACGCTGATTCAGTCGCTCGGATTGACGCCGCATGTGCGCATTTTGGGATTCCGGCCTATCGACGAATTCGTCGGGTATCTGGCCGCTTGCGACATTGTACTGAATTTGAGATATCCAACGGTGGGCGAAAACTCGGGCACGCTCATGCGCGCGCTGGGATTGGGTAAAGCGGTCATCGTTTCGGACGTGGGATCGTTCCGCGAGTTGCCGGACGCGGTGTGTCTGAAGGCGCCGGTCGACGCGACCGAGGAAGAGTACCTGTTCGAATATTTGAACGCGCTCGTCAGCCGTCCCGAATTGATGCGCGCGCTGGGCGCGAACGCGCGGAACTGGGTGAAGAACGAGTGCGCCTGGCCTAAGGTGGCGGAGCGCTACGCCGAGTTTCTGGAACGCGTCGCCAATCATCACGGCGCGTCAGCACTGCCGAGCCAAGCGCCGGAGACCGCAACCAAGCCGGTTCCCGCCGAGGTCGAGCCCGCATACATCCTTTCCTGGGCGCCGGACGAAGCGGCGAAAGGTTATATTCAAACGCACCTTACGCGTTTCGAGAAAACGCTCGCCATCACGCCGCCGGGCGGACCGCAGGATCGAATCCTCGAGATGGGCTCTTATCTACAAATTACGCCCGCACTCCACACTCGCCTGGGCTATGGCGAAGTGCGCGGCTGCTATTTTGGCCCAGCCGGAAAAGTTGATGACCGAAGGATCATCTCGAGTGAGAACGAGGAGTTCCACTGTTCGCTGGAGCTTTTCAACGCCGAAAAAGACCGTTTTCCTTATGACGATGGCTACTTCTCGACCGTGCTGTGCTGCGAACTGTTGGAGCACCTGGCCGAGGATCCGATGCACATGATGGCCGAGATCAACCGCGTCCTGGCGCAGGGCGGCCATCTGGTTCTAACGACGCCCAACATCAGCTCCTTGCGCGCGATCGCAGCGATTTTGGAGCATTATCATCCCGGATTTTTTCCCGCTTACATCCGTCCGCCGGCGCCCGGAGTGGAACCCGATGCGCGTCACAACCGGGAATACACGCCGCGTGAAGTTGTCCATTTGCTCGAAGATTCCGGTTTCGAGGTGGTACTGCTCGAGACCGGCCCGTTCCGCGACGAACCGAAGCCGGAGCATGCCTGGGTGAAACACTTGTTGGCGCGCTACAAGGTTTCCGAAGGCTTGCGGGGAGATGGCATTTATGCGGTTGGCCGTAAAAAAAGCGCGGTGCGAGAGCGCTATCCAGGTTGGCTATACCAATGAAGGGGGCCGAATATAGCGATGTTCGCGTGCGAGCGCAAGGCTCGTCGGTCCAGGTTCATGTCGTCGTAAAAAACAATTCGCGCCAGGTTTGGAAGCCCGAGACGTTTTCTCTCGGCTGGCAGTTTTTCGATCCTGAGACGAACGTGTTTATTTCCGAAGGCGAATGGGTGCCGCTAAAAGGCGAGACGGCGCCCGGCGAAATAACGTCCTTTGACCTTTCGGTTGCGCTGCCGCCGGAGACGGGCGGCTATGATATTTACGTTTCTCCCGTTGCGCCGCCGGACGGCTGGAGATATTTTCGAGGCGAACACTTTGTCCGAATCGCCGCGGAAGTGTCCAGCTCAGCAGTTCGCGTTCTCAGCCACGAAATTACGAGTCTTCGCGGCTTGCGATGGCGCAGGCTCAGGGCGAACGCGCCGCGCCTGTTATCAGCGCCGTTTCGGACCGTCACGCAGAACCAGCGCTTGATTCGCTCCATGGCTCGGCGCGATATTCTGGCGCGCTACCGCGGATCGTTTGGAGATGTTTTCTGGACCATCCTCAATCCGCTGCTGCTGATGGCGACTTATTTCTTCGTGTTCGGAGTGGTCTTGCGAACCCGCTTTGGAGCGGATCGTAGTTCCACTGGTTTCGCGCTCTACTTCCTCGCCGGAATGCTGCCCTGGCTGGCGTTCGCCGAGCCTGTAGGCCGCGCGCCGCACGTGATTCTGGAACATCGCAATTTTGTCAAGAAGCTGATCTTTCCGCTGGACACGCTGCCGGTCAACCAGGTGCTCGCCGGACTCGTGACGGAAGTTTTCGCGGCCGCTGTTTTCGTAGTCGCGCTGCTGGTGATCCGAGGCGCGATTCCGGTTTCGGTGCTCTGGCTGCCGGCGCTATTAATTCCGCAACTGCTTTTCACATTGGGCGTCTGCTGGTTTGTCGCGGCGCTGGGCGTCTACCTGCGCGACCTCGGCCAGATCATGGGCTTCCTGCTGACGCTGTGGTTCTTCGTTACGCCTATCTGCTATCCCGAAGCCAGCCTGCCCGCCGGAAGTTTGGCCATTTTGGGCAAGAATCCGATCTTTGTCCTGGTGCGAGGATACCGAGCCATCTTGCTCGAAGGCCATCCGCCCGAATGGCTGCCCTTGCTGAAGCTATGGGGCGTGGCGGCGGTTGTCTTTCTGCTGGGCCACGCGTGGTTTTACAAATTGCGCAAAAGCTTCGCGGATGTAATCTGAGGGCCGGAAACGCCGCGAATCGTCTTGCGGGCTATGCTAGAATTTTTGCGCGATGCAAGTACAAAGCTGGAACGAAATCGAAAAGGAACAACTGAATCCGCTATATCAGCGGCAGGTGATTCACGGCGATACGATGACCGTAGTGCGAGCCTGGCTCAAGAAAGGATGCGTGGTGCCCGAGCACAGCCATCCCAATGAGCAGGTATCCATGATCGAACAAGGCGCGCTCAAATTCACGATGGGCGGCAAGGAACAGGTGGTGCGGACCGGCGAGGTAATGCGCATGGCATCCAACCTGGTGCACAGCGCCGAGGCCGTCGAGGATTGTGTCATGGTGGAGGTATTTTCGCCGCGCCGCCAGGACTGGATCGACGCCCGCGAGAAGTAGAGAATACGATGCAAGTACACAATTGGCAAAAAATCGAAAACGAGAAATTGAATCCGCTAGCCAGCCGCCAGGTGATTCACAGCGACACCATGACCGTGGCGCGGATGCATCTCCAGAAGGGCTGCCTAGTGCCGGAGCACAGCCATCACAACGAGCAACTGTCGATGGTCGAGCAAGGATCGCTGCGATTTAAAGTGGGTGGCGCGGAGCAGGTGCTCGGCGCGGGTGAGGTCTTGCGCATCCCGCCCAATGTTCCGCACAGCGTCGTGGCGCTGGAGGATTCAGTCGCAGTAGATCTGTTTTCACCGCCCCGCGAGGATTGGATTCGCGGCGACGACGCGTACCTTCGGAAATAAGTCAACCAAGCTGCTGGGTGTGGTCGTAGCCAGTCGCCCGAAGCCGTTTTCCTTGAAAACGCACCGTGCCCGGTTTGCCCTTCGTTATCGTGCCGATGCGAATGCCTGGCACGCGAGTGCGAGGCCGCGCGGTGTACAGCAACTCGTAGTCTTCGCCATCGTGAAGCGCCTGGTCGATGGTCGCGCCCTTAAGCAGCGGCACGTTTTCCAGTTCCGCCGCTACGCCTGAAGCACGGCACAGCCGATGCAGATCGAGCGCCAGCCCGTCGGAAATATCCATGCAGGCGGTCGCTTTGCCGATGAGCCTGCGGCCGATATCCAGCCGAGGAACGACAAGCGGCTTATGACGCCACCCGCCCAATGGGCCAGACACATAGAGAACGTCGCCCGGGCGTGCGCCGGAGCGAAGCAACGCTTTCCCCTTCGCGATGGACCCGCACACCATGACGTCACACACCAATTCCTTCGCATGCGAAATATCGCCGCCCGCTAGCGCCGTCTTGGTTTTTCGCAACAGCTGGTAGATGCCGCGATAGAACCCGTCGATCCAGCCTTGGTCCGTCCAAGGCGCGAGCGCGATCGAGACCAGACAGTACAGTGGCCTTCCTCCCATCGCGGCGATGTCGCTCAAGCTGCGAGCCAGCGCGCGATAGCCGATCTCTTCTGCGCTGGAGTCTCGCTGGAAGTGGACGCCCTCGATGCTGAAGTCCGTCGTGAAGAGCAGATCTTGATTCGCCGGGGGCCGGATCACCGCACAGTCGTCACCGATCAGCGGCGCTAAGCGGCGCAGCTTCCGAGTAATTGAGTCTTCGGTCACGACGCCGCGGCCACCAGGCCCGACGGCAGCTCTTCGCCGAATACCTTGCCCAGATCTTCTTCCACTTCGCCCTCGAGCGCGGGAATAAGAGCCTCCGGAATCTTGCGGCGCACCAGCTCCATCGTCGCCGGCGCAAGATCGCGCGTGGAATCTCCGGTACGTCGCGCGATGGCGATCAGGGCGTCTTGCGAGTTGGGAATTTTTAGCAGCGCTTCGACCCAGCGCGTCGCGGCCGTCGGGGGCAGCACCTGGTTGATCGGTCCATAAAAGAGCTTCCGCGCGCCCAGACGCGAAAGGCACCAGAGACTCGTCTCCACCATCTCGCCCTTGCGAACTTGCGCAATCAGCGCGTCGCCAAGTTGCGTTTTGGTCTGTAGCGGCAGCAGCTCCAGACTCGCAGCCGTTCGCCACATTTCGCGCAACAGACTATTGTTCAATCGAGGCGGCCGTTTTTGCCCGCGCGGCAGCAGGACCGGCGAGAGCCGCTGGAAAATATCGATCTGCTGGTTCTTATTGAGACCGCCCGCAACACGCCCCCAAAAAATCCACCAATCGATCTCGTTCTGGATTTGATTGCCGAACTGCAGGCCTTCGGCATAGATCCGGCGGGCCTGCTCAACGCGATAATCGTCGCCCGGAAAACCGAAGCCCGGCCTCAGGCAAAAGCCGCACAGATTCAGCCAGCGCATTTCCAGAGCAGCCGATTTGCGCCGCGCAGCCGCGAGCTCCAACATGCGGTCGGCGAGCTGCCGAATCGCGCTGAGCGGCCAGGAATTACGGCCCAGCGCGAGCGTCTGTTCCAACTTCGCCGGCAATTCCTCGGGTGCGAGCGTCCCCGCGCGGAACGTCGCGTCGAGCAAAGCCTGGGCCTGCGCCAAGGCCTCGTCACTCACGACGGCGGCGGGTTTTGAACCCTGCGCGGCGGCGGTCTTACGCAGCTCGAATTGCAGCCTCCAGCGATGCTCACTGATTTTCGAATCCGCCCAGACCTCCAGCGTTCCCACTTCGGTTAAGTGCGCACGCAGCTTCACCGGAACCAGCCGCTCTCCGGATTTGCCGAACCGGATCACTGCATTCAACGGCGCGTGCAGATGCAGCTCCTCCATTTCGGCTGGCGCAAGCGTCTGGCCAACCGCATCGTCGGAGCGGCTCAAGGAACTATACAAACGAAAAGATACGGGCTTGTTGGCCACCAGGTGCAGATCCTCGGAGTCCAGCTCCAGCGTCTGCCCTTCTTCGGCGCCGCGCGGCACCAGGCACACCGCCTTGTTGTTGCCGATCCCGACGTAGTACGCTCGCGGCAGGCCCCCGCGCACCATCAGACCCGCGCCGGTCGCCTTTACGTAGGAGTAGTAAGCCGCGCCGACCGCGACCGCCAAATCCAGATCGCGATTCTCCAGGATAAGTGGACGCCGGCCGTACCAGCGCTCCAAAACATCGGCCACGCGCTGCTGGCAGATTTCAGGAATGAAGAATCCGCCGTTGAAGAGAATCGCGTCGGGGCGGGCGTTTTCGTTCGCATTTAAAAACGTCGCCAGATGGCGTGTGACGGCCGGATCAGAGACGTACGGCAATCCCAGCTCGCGAAACAGGCTGCGCTTTTCTTCCGAAGGTTTTTCGTCGATAGCGCAGAAGGGAAGAAAACCTTCCAGCGCCAGTTCGAGCGCCTCTTCCCGCAGGATCTCGGTTTTGAGCGTCCCGCCCACCAGCGACGCCCCCCCGCCTAGCACCGTTACTTCCACGCTCTTCAGATTCGGGTCCGCCAGAATTCGCTCTTTCGCCGCCGCGCATTGCCGCCTGAGCGCGCTGCGCTGCCGAATGGAAAGCTGAGTGCCGAGTTTTGCCTCGACTAGCCAGGCCAGCGTAAGATCCAGGTTGTCGCCGCCCAACAGCAGGTGCTTGCCGACCGCGGTGCGCGTAAATTCTACCCGGTCGCCCGAGCGATTCACGCGGATCAAGGTAAAGTCACTCGTTCCGCCGCCGACGTCGCACACCAGCACCAACTGGCCGTCAAATAAACTCTTCTGCGATTGCGCCAGATGGTTCGAAATCCAGGAATAGAACGCCGCGGCCGGCTCTTCCACCAGCGTCAGCCGCTCGATGCCGGCTTCACGCGCCGCTTGCACCGTTAACTCCCGCGCCTCTTCATCGAACGACGCCGGGACGGTCAGCACAATATCCTGCTCGGATAGCGGAGCGCCCGGGTGCGCCTGATTCCACGCATTTCGGATGTGCGCCAGAATCGCTGTCGAAACCTCCACGGGCGAAAGGACCCGGCCAGCATCCTGCGCGTCCCACGGCAGGATCTTCGCGGTTCGATCCACCTCTGGATTCGAGAGCCACGACTTGGCGGAATGAACCGACTTGGTCGGCACCAGAGCGCCCTGCTCGCGCGCGTACGTCCCGACGTAGGCCTGGTCACCTAAGAACAGGAACGAAGGCAGCGTGCGCCGAGGCTCAATCTGGCCCGGCGCCACAAATTGCGGGATCGGGAGAACCTTTACTTCCGGGTAATCGGGCAGCTCGCCCTCGACCGTCTCAACGTAAGCCAACGCCGAGTTGGTCGTGCCCAGGTCAATTCCGATGTTCATCCAGCGCTATTCGATCTCCACTTCGGCCGGGGCAATTACGGAGGGACTCTGGCCCGAGGGCAGCGGCGGCAGCTCGATTCTCTCCGCGCGCCAACCCTTGTGGCGCAGAACGCCCCCCGCCGCTTTGCCGCTGGCCGGGACGTTGCCTAGAAGCTTCACGGCGGATGGATCGCTGCTGTCCACTTTCGTGAAGCTCCCTTCCACTCCGTCGATCACAGGGGCCAGCCTCAGGTACCGGTTCAGCGACTCGCGGCTCTGATCGTGCAGATTACGAACCGCGGCTCCCACCTGATCGTCCGAGTAGGCCGAAATGTCTTCCATCAGGAAGTCGATCAGGCGAGAGTCACGCTGCAGGATGCCAAGAATTTGCAGAGCGCCGTCGGACGGAAGGGCCTGAGGGACCGGCTTCGCCGCGGCTGGAGCCGCTGGTTTCGCGGCGGCCGGAGCGGCTGGGGGAGCGGAAGGCTTCGCAGCCGGTTGGGGCTTGCCTTGGGTGAAGCCGAGCGCTTGTGCGATGTCTACCGGCAAACGGCCGGTAAACAAGATTGCGAAAAAACTGCGGAAAGCAAGTACGATCCTACTCAAAATGGGCCTCTAAGCTTTAGGATACACTGGCGCTGGCGAACGTCTGCACGGAACCGCAAGAAGTGGATGTTCAGTTGCAAACCAATTGGGGATGCCGCTACTTTTCCAGGATCGCCGCGACGCCGGTGTGCAACTGGCTGCGAAACTGAAGGCATACGCCGGCGATCCAATGGTCATGGTGCTGGGTTTGCCGCGGGGCGGTGTGCCGGTGGCCTATGAAGTGGCGAAGGCGCTGCAAGTCCCATTAGATGTCTTTGTGGTGCGAAAGCTGGGAGTGCCGGGGCATCGGGAATTGGCTATGGGCGCCATCGCCAGCGGGGGCGTTCGGGTGTTGAACAGCGACGTGATCGAGGCGCTCGGGATCGCGCCCATGACCATCGAAGCCGCCGCGTCAGCCGAGCTGCGGGAACTCGATCGGCAAGAGCGGCTTTATCGCGGCGATATGCCGTTTCCTACCTTGACCGGCCACACCGTGATCGTGGTGGATGATGGGCTGGCTACCGGATCCACGATGTTGGCGGCCGTGCGGGCGCTCCGGCAACATGACCCGGAGCGAATCGTCGTAGCCGTTCCCGTGGGAGCCGGCGAGACCTGCCAAAGGCTCCGATCCGAAGCCGACCAGGTAGTCTGTCTGTCAACCCCTCCGCTGTTTCAAGCTGTAAGTCTGTGGTACGCGGAGTTCTCGCAAACCAGCGATCAGGAGGTTCGAACCTTGCTCGAAGCCGCGGCTGCCCAAGATGCGCCGGCTCGCTAACGCGTTAGCAATCCACCCAAGGAGGCGGATATGAACCAATCGGGAACAAGCCAGGGAACCGCGGGATTGGCGATCGCGCATCAGCCCGTGCTGGTGGAAGTCGACTCCGTTCAACTGGATGGCTACTTGAGCGTTCCCACGGCGGCTGCCGGCATGGTCGTGTTCGCGCACGGAAGCGGAAGCTCGCGCCATAGCCCCCGCAATCGCGCCGTCGCGGATCTGTTGAACGAGGGTGGCCTGGCGACGCTCCTGATCGACTTGCTTACTGAAGACGAGCAACAGGTGGATTTGCAGACCGCTCATCTTCGCTTCAACATTCCTCTGCTGGGAAAGCGCCTGGCCGGCATAACCGGATGGCTCGAGAATCAAAACGATGTCGCGGGCTTTAGAGTTGGTTATTTTGGCGCGAGCACCGGTGCGGCGGCGGCATTAGTCGCTGCGGCTGAGCTACCACGCGCCGTCCATGCGGTCGTGTCACGCGGCGGCCGCCCGGATCTGGCGGGTGACGCCCTCGCGCGCGTCGAAGCGCCCACGCTGCTCATCGTTGGCGGCGCCGATCCGGTCGTGCTGGATCTGAATCGACAGGCCATGGCCCGCATGCACTGCGAAACGAGGCTCGATGTCGTCCCCGGCGCTACCCATTTGTTCGAAGAACCGGGCGCGCTCGGCAAAGTGGCTCGCCTGGCGCGCGATTGGTTCGCCGATAAGCTCGGCCATTAGCAATCCCCGGTTCGTGATACTCTGGCGAAGCGTTGGCTTCTAAAGCCTAGCTTCGAAATCAATGAACACAAATCCAAGTCCGGCCAGCGCCGGTGCAGTCGGCGTGATCGGCCTCGGCATCATGGGCGGTAATTTCGCCGGACACCTCGCGGCGGCGGGTCTCACAACTCTGGGGTATGACGTGCTGCCAGGCCCGCTCGAGCATTTGAACGCACAGGGCGGCCACAGCCGCCAATCAGTTCGAGCCGTGGCCCAGGAAGCGGACCTGGTGATCACGTCCTTGCCCAGCGTGAAAGCGTTCGAGCAGGCCCTGTTCGGACCCGATGGGCTGGCCGAAGCCGCGCGGCCGACCCTGCTTGTCATCGAGACCAGCACGCTCCCGCTCGATATCAAGGAGAGCGCCCGGGCCAGACTTGCCGGCGCTGGAATCGGCATGCTGGATGCTCCCGTAAGCGGCACCGGCGTGCAAGCCAAGGTCAAGGACATCTCCGTTCTTGCGAGCGGCCCACGCCCCGATTTCGATCGCGCCCGCGACACGCTCTCTCACTTCGCCCGATCGGTGCGATACGTGGGTGCGTTCGGAGCCGGATCGAAAGTGAAGTACGTCGCCAACCTGCTGGTAGCAGTTCATACGCTGGCCGCCGCCGAGGCCCTCGCGCTGGGTGAGAAGGCGGGACTCGACCCGGCCATGCTCCTCGATGTCCTCACCGACGGCGCCGGAACCTCGCGCATGTTGGAGGTGCGCGGGCCGACCATGGTTGCCAAAACCTACTCGACGCCCATGATCAAGATCGATACCTTCCAGAAAGATCTCGACATCATCGCGGCCTTCGCCCGCCAGTCAAAATGCCCCGTGCCTCTGTTCAATAGCACGATTCCGTGGTTCACCGCAGCCGGCGCGCAAGGCATGGGCGGCTACGATAACGCCGCGGTTATCTCCATCCTCCGCCAGATGGCCGGTTTGGCCGATTAAACGCGCCTCCTGTAGTTTCCTTCGCGCGCGGCCGAAAAGAAGGAAGAGGCGGAATAAACGAGATATGGGCCGCACCTGCGCATTTTTCGGGCTGTTGGCATTAGCCAGTTCGCTGGGCGCGGCCGACCGCGAACGGGTGGTGGAAAGCGTGCTCCCTTCACTCGACTATGGCCCATCCTGCTGGTCCAGCGTGAATGTTCAAAATCTCGGAGACCGGGCCGTCGAAGCGACGCTCGAATCGCATCGAGCCAGCGGCGCGTTGGTGGCGCTGGAGGGTCTGCCGCACATGGCCTTGCACTTGGATCCCGGCCAGCACTCCAGCTTCCGGCTAGAAATCAAGGACGAGACCGGCGAAGCTTGGGTGAAGCTCCGGGAAAAAATCCCGTCGGCTTACCTCTCGGCCGTGCTCGCGCTCTCCGGCATGACCGAGTGTGTCGCCGAGAATCAGTTGCACAGCACCCAGCGCGAAGTCGCTTTCCCCACTCGGAACCCGTGGTTCAGTGGCGAGGTCGCTGAAATGCACGGCAACCTGGTATCGCTGGTGAACACCTCCGAACATCCCGCCACGGCGTCGTTATGTTATTCCAACGGCAATCTTTATTCGGTTCCGAAACCGGGCCGGCCGACCGCGGACCTCCAGCCCATCTGCTCCAAGCTGGATGTCCAGGTTCCTCCATTCGGCAGTATGCAGTTCCCCGTCGAGCGCGATGGCAGCTCGCAATTCTCCATCGAGACTCGCGGCGACGGGATCGTTTTGCAAATGCTGAAGCCGCTGGAAACCGGCGTCAAGGTATATAAAGTGGACTCCAGCATCACCTTCGGCGGCGAAGCCGACCAGCAAAAATAACCCGATACCCCGGCCCCGCGACCCGGTGGCCCAAGTATTCCCGGCATAAGCGCCGCTTTACTTGCGTCATATAATGTAGACAGCCTTTCGCGATGCAAGACCTCAAGAAAAAGCTGGAAGACGAAATCGCCGCGCTCGAAAATGAGCTGCGCATTCAACTGCCGCGCGAGATTTCCAAAGCGCGCGCGCATGGCGACCTGAGCGAGAATGCCGAGTACCACGCCGCCAAGGAACGCCAGGGCATGGTCAATGCCCGATTGGGACAGCTCCGCGCCCGCTTGCGCGAATTATCGATGGTCGACATGTCGCGGATTCCGCGCGACCGCGTCGGCCTCGGCTCGTCGGTCACCGTCATCGATCTGCAGAAAGACGAAGAGATCACCTATTACCTGGTCACCAGCGAGGAGGCGGACGTGGCGCACGGTCGCATCTCCACCACTTCCCCCATCGGACGAGGCTTGCTCGGCAAGCACGTCGGCGAAACCGTCAAGGTGCAGATTCCCGATGGCACCCGCGAGATGGAAATTATTCAACTGGTGACGATTCACGATACGCCTGCATGATGCGTTTTCGGGTTAGAATCGAAAGGGGCCGTTCCCGATGACTTACACCCGCGCGATCGGCGTGTCGTGCAATAAGGTAATCCGCTTGATAGTTCGCGGACTCGCGCTTTCGAGAATCCATCCCAACGTACTCACCTTCATCGGGCTGCTCATCAACATCGGCGCCGCGGTTTTGCTGGGAGCCGGCCGCTTTCGAGCGGCGGGTGTGGTGATCATCTGCGCCGGATTGTTTGACATGGTCGACGGCCGCGTGGCGCGCGAGACCAATCGAGTCACACGCTTCGGAGGTTTTTTTGACTCCGTGCTGGACCGCTATTCCGATCTCGCCCTGCTCATGGGTTTGTTGGTCTACTACGGAATTATCAACCGGCCTTTCTACGTGGTCTTGACCGCCATCGTCATGGCCGGCTCCGTCATGGTGAGCTACACTCGGGCCCGTGCGGAGAACACCATCCCCAGCTGCAAGGTTGGTTTTATGGAACGGCCGGAGCGCATCGTCCTCTTTATCATCGGCGCGCTCTTTGAGCGTATGGCGCAGGTATTATGGGTGATCGCGGTGCTATCCACCATCACGGTCATTCATCGCATGATCTTTACCTATCATGAAGCCAAGCGGCTGGAAGAAGCCCAGCTGCGGCCCGCTCCCGTCCGCGAGCGTTCCCCCTTCTAAGTCGCAATTGTCGATAGGCAGCACAATTTATTGCACTCTCGTAAAAGGAAGACTCGTCCCGGCCAATGGCCCTCATAGTAGAACCATTCTCCATCCAGAGCGTCCATTCGGTGCCTAGGCGGATGACTTAGTCGAGCCCAATTTTGCAATTCTTTTTGCGCCGTAAGGTCGTTAGGCGGCGCGAAGGCGAAACCATATGTATCGGTTTCGGGGAAGAAACCAATCTGGATGAAGTTGAAGTCGATGCCATTCTCGACGGCAGAGATCGTCTCTAGTTTATCGACGCCGAGTGATTCTAATCGGCGGATCCAGCTTGATACTTCCTCGCCGGAGCTACCACTAAGTCTGGCAGTCTCGTCGAAGGTCTTAAGCGGGTTGGTTGATATACTCATGGCCGTCCCAGTGCGTAACGTCCCACGACTGGGCGCCCAGGCGCATCCAGTAGTCGTTCCAGGTATAAATCTCTCGACCATGGTCACGGCCGAACCAATAGAGCTGGCGATTCCCGCTCACAAGCCAGTCCTCGGCTAACGACTGGAACGCATCTTGGTGAGTGCGGAGTTGTTGTACCGCGGCCTGCTCGGTTGGGAACCGCCGCTTTTGGGCTGCTCACAGGCGCTGATGAACAGAAGGATGCCAACGCAAACCGCAGCATTGATGCTCGCCAATTCCATCACATTAGTGACGTCGGATCGTCGGAAACCGTTGATAGACCCCCGTCCGTTTGCTCGGGCCGTTCATCCAGACCAGCCGGAGAGAAGTTGGCAAACGTCACGCACCTAAGGTTTCAAAAATCCCGTAGCTGTTGCCTCAGCGAAACAGTTGATTGACCGTACTGTCGAATCATAGTATCCCTGAAGACGCGCACTTTTGTGCCATTCGTTCAGACCGTACTAAGTAAGTGATCTAGACGAATAAAAGGAGAAAAAATGAAAAAGCTCGGCAACTTTGGTGGTGCGTTTTTATTGACACTGTCGCTGTGCAGTGTGGTGCTTCCCATCGCAGCTCAGACGGCGTCCCCCACCCTGACCGCTCTCAACAATTTTGAGCAAAGCATTATGCTCGGCGACATCCTGCCTGCCGTCACGCCGAATCTTCCACCCAACGTGATGGCATCCCTCACGGGCGGCGCTCTTGATCTGCGGACCCAAACCAACTACAACCCGCAGTCCAGCACTTTGACCATGACTTTCTTTACCGTGCAGACCGGCTCGCCCAGCCCGACCAATTTGACGCAAGTCAACCCTACCAACCTATTTGGCAGCCTGTCGTTCAGCACGGACCGGATCTATGTGACCAGCAAATCAGTCCAATTCGTGGGCGCCGTGACCAACGGGTCCAGCAGTCCGTTTGGAAGCTTTCAAAGCACCCCGTATAGCATTTCCTTCGCTTACAGCGGCACGCCGCCGACATTCACCAACGCCATGATCGAATTGGCAGGAACGCTCGTGCTTCTTTCTCCCACGGCGACTGGAACCGTCACCATCACCCAGCCCTCGTCGACCGGCGGCACGGGGAGCACCGGCGTGACCATCGTCACAAATATTGCGGGCAGCGCCGTGGTGGGAACCAACAGTTTCGAGGTGGGAACCAATCAAATCATGCTGGATGCGTCGCAGTCGACTTCCTCCAACCCTGGGCCCCTGACCTACTCTTGGTCCGTCGCGCCCAATTTCCTAAGCGCCGTCGTCATCGGATCCACACAAGCGGCTCCGCTGATTGAACTCAGTGCGAAGGGAACGTATCAGTTCAACCTCACGGTGACCGACTCCACCGGCGTGTCAAGTACCGCGACCATTACGGTCCAGTTCATTTAATCGCTACTCGGACGGCGCGTTCCGCACGACTTCCATCGCGAGCGCGCCACGCTTCTCAGTCGGTCGGATTACGTGGGAATTTCAGGTACGGAAGCCGAACGCCCTGATCGATAATTTGATCGGCTTGAATTTGATTCGGCGCTTGAAAATTCGTGGCTGCGGCGTTGGTGACGAAGTCGTCTTGATCCACTCCATCGCCGCTTATGCCCAGCCCGCCCACCAGCACGCCATTCTTATAAAGCGGCAGGCTGCCTGGAAAAAACACGATCCCGTTCTGGTTTGGATTCGAGGGCTGCGAGCCTTGCGTACAAGGATTCAATGTGTCGAATTTGTATAAATCGAAAAACGGACCCGGGCTGGTATGGTCAATGCCAGGAGGATAGATTGGTTGCGCGCCAAACCCGATCGTCCGGTTGGTGACTGCGGTACCCATCGGAACCCCAGGCATATCCGACGGCGCGCGATTTGGGCCGCTGAAGAAAATCACATTGCGTGATTTCGCCACCGCGACATCGATACTGAACACTGTCGCGTCCGGCATGCGATGCAGCGCCAGAACCGTGCCATCCAGATCGGCGACCGCGATCGCGAACCGCGCGCGAGATCCAATGGGCAGACGAATCACAGCCCGCGTTTGGTTTGCTTCCGCTACGGCCGCGTTTACGATCTGGCTGATGTCGTCGGTGGTAAGACCGCCAATCAAACCGGGTTGCGGCGCAATCAGATCGCCGTCCGGGTCGGGACCCGGGCTATCCTGCGGCCCCAGGATGTAAGCACCGTCCGCCGATCCCGGCCCATAACCGCCAGGCATCGTGGTTTGATTCACGAACGGCAAGGCAATTCCGTTGATGATGACCACGCCAGGAGGAGCCGGGTTTGCTCCGAACCCTGCGCCGGCGGCTCCCGAGAAGGCCGCGAACTCCGCGACCGCAGCCGGCACTCCCGCCACACCAACGCCGCCCACCAAAACCCCTTGCTTAAACAGCGGCACACCGCCCGGATTCACCGCGTTGGGATCGCTGTCGTTCAAGTCCGCTTTGCCGGTAAGAATTCCCAATCCAAGCTGCGAGCCGTCGATGGAGGTTGCCGGGGGAAACGCCTGCCCAGGAAGGTAATTCACGTTGAACGAACAGCCGCGATTGCTGTTCTCGATCCCGTAGAGTGGTGCGTTGGCGGTGTACGGAATTCCCGGCGGGAAATGGATGCCGCTAATATATCGAACGGTTCGGGATGAGAGCGGCGCTTGATCGTTACTGAAAAAGCTCGCCGTGCGAGCGAGCGCGACCGCGACTTCATTCACATTGGCCTGGACACCGAAATTCGCCGCGGAGGTCAGCAGGAGCGCCCGGCTTTTGATAGATCGCGAGAATGTCCCCCTGCCGGTCCGTTACCGCAATCACCAGCGCTTCGGAATTCACCGAGGCGGCCGCGCTCTGGACCACCGCATCTACGTCGGCCGCGGTGAGAACTGGAGGCGGATCTTGCGCACCCAGTAAGACCGCGAAAGCCAACGCCGTTGCTAGCCCTACGAGCCTCATTCGACCAGCCGATCCAGGTTCTTCAGCGCTTGCGCGAACTGAAGACCGTCGTAAGCCGAAGGATCGTCCAGCTGCCGGAACAGTGCTTGAATGGCGGCTTGAATTTGCTGGTCGTTCGCGAGCTTTCCTTCCTTCGTGCAGGCAACGAACAGAGAATCGAGCGCCATGGTGGCCTGTTCGGCCGAGCGCTCTCCCTGCTCCGCAATCGGATCCCCATCTTGGGAAATACTCTTCATGAGACGAATCGCCTGCGCGCGATCAAATTTCATTCCATTCAATCGTTGCGCCAATCCGTCCGCAATATCGGCCACGGCAGAGGCCTGGGCCGTGATCAGCCGCCGTTCCGATCCAGGCGTGGTAACGAGCGAGTACAGCTTATCGATTTCCGTATTGAGCAACTCGGACGTGGACGAATCCGTTTGCTCCGCCACATGCCGCAGCACCACGTAGCGCGAGAGATTAAATGGCGTGTTGCCGGGCCTGCGTCCCGCATAGCCCCGCTCTTGCCGCCAGCTATCTTTGGCGGCCGTCAAGCTGTGATGGCACGCAAAGCAATCCAACTCCGAATATTCCGGCCAGGGGCCGTTCTGCGATTCCCGCGCCACGCGCCTCAATTGCTCGCGCAACTGCACGGCTTGCCCGACGCCCAACGCGCGCACCGTCAACCAAGGATCTTTATCGGCCTCATTCCAGTGCGGCGGCATTACCGACATGAAAGAATCCAGCTCGAAATAAAGATCGGGATGGCCCGCCGCAATCAATTCGTGATCGACAAACTTGTCCGCTGTGCCGAGATGGCAACTGAGGCATCGCTCACTCCGCGGGATGAGGTCGCGCGTGTTGTACATCCCCAGCTCGAGCGACTTTTGATAATTCCAGCCGCGCGTCGTGTGCGGCCCCAGCCAGGCCGATGCCGGTCCATGGCAGTTCTCACAGCCCACGCCGTCCGTAAGGTCGAACGTGCGGGCGCGTTGATCGATGGGAACGTCCAGGGCATGGCAGGCCAAACACCTCGGCGCTGTGTCCGGCCGCCCGAGTCCCATGATCTTCGCAATTCGAGTTCCCACCGGATTCGTGAGATTGACATAAGCGTGCGCGTGCTTGTCGCGCACCACCCAGGTGCTGTATTCGTTCTGCAGAACCGAAGCGTCGTTGCGCGGCTGCACGCCGCCGTGACAACTCGGAGAGCTGCAGGACCCCGGCCCGGTGTATTTGGAAGGTCCAACATCGGCGGCCCATAGACAAAAATTCCCGACGAGAACGGCTAAGGCGAGGCCAAAACAAAACCGATTACTCATGGACTAATGCGGTTTACCTTGTTAGAGTACCAGATGTACTATCGGTAGTATCGGCAATGAGACGCGTGCGGGGCAGGGGATCGCCTTGATTTTCGACGACCTGAGGGCCATTCAGAATCAATACGGCTATCTGCCGGGCGATCAGTTGGAGGCGCTCTCCAAGCGCACCCAAACTCCGCTGTACCGCATTCATGGCGTCGCCGATTTCTTTCCGCATTTTCACCTGGCTCCGCCGCCGAAAGTCCGGTTCAGGGTTTGCTCCGATATGTCCTGTCATTTGCGCGGCGCCGACGAACTGCGCACTGGCCTGAAGCAGCGCTTCCAGCAAATGAGCGAAAGCGATTTATCCATCGGCGAGGTCTCTTGCCTGGGCCAATGCGACGGCGCGCCCGCGATTTCAGTCAACGATCATATCTATCGCGACGTCACCGCGGCTCAGGCTGAAGCTCTCATGCTCACCGCACTCGGTGGCAGCGGCCTTCCGCAAACGCCGCCGAACGGGAGAATCAACGGACTTGCTTCCGATCCTTATCCCAACCAGGAACACTATGGCGCGCTGCGAAATCTAGTTCAAACTCGCGATTGGACCGGCACGATCGCTCAGTTGAAAGCTAGCGGCTTGAGCGGTCTGGGTGGTGCGGGCTTCCCGACCGGCATCAAGTGGGAAGCGGTGCGGAATGCGCCCGGCCCGGAGAAGTACGTCGTCTGCAACGCCGACGAGAGCGAACCCGGCACCATCAAAGATCGCTTCATCCTGCAGCACCTGCCGAATCTCGTGATCGAAGGCATGATCATCGCCGGGCTGGTCACCGGCGCGCAAAAAGGCATTCTCTATATCCGCCACGAGTACGAAGCGCAAGAGAAAATCCTGCACGAAGAGATCGAGCGCTGCTACGAGGCAGGCCTTCTGGGCACGCGCCTGCTCGGCTCGGATCTGTCGTTTGACCTGGAGATTTTCGTCAGCCCCGGCGGCTACATCTGCGGCGAAGAGAGCGCCTTGATCGAGGCGATCGAAGGCAAGCGCGCCGAGCCGCGCAACAAGCCGCCCTTTCCCGTGACGCATGGCGTCTTCAACAAGCCGACCGCGCTGAACAACGTCGAGACGTTCGCGAATGTTCCGCAGATTCTGATGAACGGCGTCGAATGGTACAAAGCGCAAGGCCAAGGCGGAGCGGCCGGACTGAAATTCGTCGGCGTCAGCGGCGATGTTTGCCGCCCCGGT
This sequence comes from Bryobacterales bacterium, assembly GCA_963732175.1. Taxonomy (GTDB): domain Bacteria; phylum Acidobacteriota; class Terriglobia; order Bryobacterales; family Bryobacteraceae; genus Palsa-89. The sequence goes on from CAVSYF010000015.1 coordinate 127,895, forward strand.
ATTTTCGAAATTCCGATGGGCCTCCCGATGTCGGAAGTGATTTTCAACCTGGCCGGCGGCATCGTGGACGGCAAGCGGTTGAAAGCTTTCGCGCCTTCGGGTCCGTCGTCGGGCTATCTGCCCGCCTCGATGGTGGACGTTCGCTTGGATTTCAAGTCGCTCGCGGCAGCCGGCTCCATGCTCGGCTCGGGCGCGATCGTGGTTTGCGCCGAAGGCCGCTGCATGCTCGACATGGCTCTGAACGCCGTGAAATTTTTCCGCAACGAATCGTGCGGGAAATGCGTGCCGTGCCGCATGGGTTCGCAAAAGATGGTGGATATCCTGACCGGTTGGACGCACGGCAAAGGATCGCGCGCCGACATGCAGCTGATGGACGAACTGACCGAAGCGCTGAAGCTGACCTCCATCTGCGGTCTCGGCCAGTTCGCGCATTCGCCGCTTACCTCGGTGCTGCAGCACTTCCGCGAGGAGATCGAAGCGCACGTTTACGAGCGGCGCTGCCCGGAAGGCGTGTGTCCGATGCGGGAAGGAGCGACGGCAGCATGAGCGACGCTCAGGTTCAATTGACCATCGACGGTCTGCCCGTCAGCGTTCCAGCCGGCACCACCGTGTTCGACGCCGCGCGCATGCACGGCATTCCCATCCCGACGCTGTGCCATCAGCAGAACGAGACGCCCGTGGGCGTGTGCCGCGTCTGCGTGGTGGATGTCGGCGGCCGAGTCCTGGCCGCGTCCTGCGTGCGGCCCGCCGAAAACAGGATGGTGGTCTCCACCAACTCCGACAAAGTGCTGCAGGCGCGTCGCACCTTGATCGAACTGCTGATGGCGGATCATCCCAGCCCCTGCGCCCGCCAGCGCCAATCGAACGATTGCGAACTGGAGACGCTGGCGCGCCTGGAAGGCATCCACGAGCCGCGTTTCCCAAAAAAGCTGTCGCCGCGCGGCCAGGACAATTCGTCGCTGGTGATTGCGGTGGACCACGAGGCCTGCATTCTGTGCGACCGCTGCATTCGCGGCTGCGACGAGATCCGCCACAACGACGTGCTCGGCCGCCGCGGCAAGGGCTTCTGGGCCGGCATCGCTTTCGATCAGAATCCGCCGATGGGAAATTCCTCCTGCGTCTCCTGCGGCGAGTGCATGGTTTCCTGCCCCACCGGCGCGCTCACCAACAAGAGCATCGTGAAAACGGTGCTGCCGGGCGAGCCGGTCGGCGTCGACGAGCTGCAGCAATTAACGTATTTCCAGAAAGTGTCCGGCACGTTTCTGGAACTGAACAGGAACGCGGTGGTTCGCCGGCATTTCAAACAAGGCGAGATCATTTGCCGCGAGGGCGAGTACGGCTCGACGGCGTTCTACATTCTCGAAGGACAAGCCCAGGTCTTCCTGGCGACGCCGCTGGCGCATTCGAAAAGCGATTCGGGCGCGAGCGGATTTTTCGGCAAACTCACCAGCCGCTTGCTTGGGCCGCCAGCAGGAACGCCGGCCGGACGAAGCGACGCGCGCGACCATCCCCATCGATGCGCCGGTGGACTTGCCCTACGATCATCCCGTAGCGACTTTAGGTCCGGGCGATCTGTTCGGCGAGATGACCTGCATCAGCCTCTATCCGCGTTCGGCGACCGTGCGCGCCGCCACCGATTGCGTGATGTTCGAGATGCTGCGCAATGTGCTCGACATCATCCAGCGCAACAAGACGCTGAAGGCCCAGCTCGACGCGAATTACCGCAAGCGCGCGCTCGACGACCATCTGCGCAGCGTGCCGATGTTCGCTTCGCTGACGCAGGATTTCATCGATGTGCTGCGCAACAAGGTGGAGCTGGTGCGCTACACCAAGGGCGACGTGATCTGCCGGCAGGGCGACATCGCCGACAGTTTTTACCTGATCCGCCTGGGATTCGTGAAGGTGTCGGAGCCGCATCCGGGCGGCGATCTGGTCTTGGCTTACCTCGGCCGCGGCGGCTATTTCGGAGAGATCGGCCTGCTCGGCGAGGGCCGGCGCACAGCCACCTGCACCGCGCTCGATCATGTCGAAGTGGTTCGCATCCATGCGGACGAGTTTCATCAGATGGTGGAGCGATTCCCCGAAGTTCGCCGCGAGCCTGGAAGCATTGGCGCGCGAGCGTCAGGAGCAGAACCGGCAACGCTTGGCCACGGCGACGAGCATGCCGCTCGATTCCTTTCTCACGCAAGGTCTGATGGAAGCCCAGAGTCTGCTGGTGCTGGATCTGGAGCGCTGTACACGCTGCGATGCCTGTGTGCGCGCTTGCGCCGACGCTCACGACGGCGTGACGCGTTTGATCCGCGAAGGGCAGCGCTTCGACAAGTATCTGGTGGCGACATCCTGCCGGCATTGCCGCGATCCGCTCTGCATGGTGGGCTGTCCGGTGGGTTCGATCAGACGCCGCAACTCGCTCGAAGTGATCATCGAAAACTGGTGCATCGGCTGCGGCCTGTGCGCCAAAAATTGCCCGTACGGCAACATCAACATGCATCCGTTCTCGGTGATGGAAAACGATCCGGTGAACGCAGGCCGCCAGATTGCGGTGATTAAGCAGAAGGCTACTTCCTGCGATTTATGCACCGATCAGGCCGAGCCGAGTTGCGTCTACGCCTGCCCGCATGATGCCGCGCATCGCGTGGAGCCGAACGAATTTTTCCGCTGGGTCGGCGGCGCGAACTGACGAGCGAACATGCGCATCGATCGAACCCATCGTCCGTGGATCATCGCGACCGTCACGGCGGCGGTGGCGAGCACGATCGTCTATATCATTTATGCCGTTCGTACCCCCGGCGGACCGCGCGGCGGTAGCGCGATCGGCTTGACGTTCGGCATCGCCGGATACGCGATGATGCTGTACGCTGGCCTGCTCGGCGCGCGCAAGAAGGTCCCGATCTGGCGGCTGGGTCGCGCGCAAACCTGGTTGCGCGGCCATATTTGGCTGGGACTGCTCAGCCTGCCGCTGATTCTCTTTCATGGCGGTTTCCAATTTCGCGGGCCTTTGACGCTGCTGCTGATGATCCTGCTATTCATCGTGATCGCGAGCGGCATCGTGGGCGCGATCATCCAGCACTACGTTCCCAGCCTGATCACGGGCGCGTGCCCATGGAAACGATCTACGAAGAGATTCCCCACGTGCGCGCGCAACTCCGCGACGAGGCCGACGTGCTGGTCGCTTCTGTCGTTGAAATCGAAACCGAGGATCGCGCACAGTTTGCCGAAGTGTATGGCCAGAGAATTCGGCCCTATCTCGCCAATCCGGACGCGCCGCACGCGGAAATGGGCGATTCACGCCGTTCGGCTGAAGTGTTCGAATCGCTGCGCCGGGTTCTAGCTTCGCCGGTCCACGGCGTGCTGGATGATCTGGAAAATCTCTGCGAAGAGGAGCGTCAGTTGAGCCGGCAGATCCGTATCTATCGCTGGCTGCACAGCTGGCTGCTGGTGCACGTTCCCCTGTCGATTGCGCTGCTGGTGCTGGGTGGCGTGCACGCCGTGATGGCGCTGCGCTACTGAACGGGACGAATTCAAATGGCCGGGCGAACCCGTACAACAAAAAAACTCGCGCAACGGATCAATCTGAATTATTTTAAGACGCTGCGCGCAATCCCGCGTTGGCGGCGAATACTATCGTGGTCTTCGTCGATCGCGAGCGTGAGTTGGCTGGGCTGGTATGGCTTGAAGGGGAGACCCAAAGCCGTACAATGCCGGTCCGGTTGCGCAATCCCACGCCTTGTTCGGAGCAAAATGCGGCGCGTGCCACGTTGTACAGGCCAGCTTCCAACGCAGCGCGACCGATCAAGCGTGCCTGGCCTGCCACGATGGCCCCATCCATCACGACAATCAAACCTTCATGCCGGCTTGTGCCAGCTGTCACGTCGAACACCAAGGATCGCTGCGGCTCGCGAGCACCAGCGATCGAGCCTGCACGCAATGCCACGCCGATTTGCGAACTTCGCGCGGCCTTGTGAAATTCGCCGCGAATATTAACGCGTTCGATAACAGCCATCCCGAATTCGCGGTGCTGCGATCGGGCTACCGGGACCCGGGAACCATCCAGTTCGGTCACGACGTGCATCTAAAAAAGGATCTTCGAGGGTCGCACGGGCCGGTCGCAGTTGCAATGTTCGGATTGCCATACTTCATCGGGATCTCCCGACCGCTCCTATATGCAGCCGGTGAGCTACGAAAAACATTGCGCCGAGTGTCATCCACTGCAATTCGACCGGCGGTTCAGCGAGGCCGCGCCGCATAAAGAGCCGAAGATCGTCTACGATTTCGTGGTCCAGAAGCTCACGGCGTATATCGCGGCGCATTCGCGCGAGATTCCGCTGGTGGATGAGCCGGACAAGCGATTGCCGAGCCGTCCGCCGCAGCCGCCGGCGCACAACGCATCCGAGTGGGTCCAGCAGCGACTGGGCGATGCGCAACTGTTGCTTTGGCGCAAGGCCTGCAAAGAATGCCACGCGCTGAATTTTCCGAATGGCCCGGACGCTCTGCCCGTGGTGGCGAAGGCGGCTATCCCGACGCGCTGGCTGCCCCATGCCAGTTTCGATCATGAGGCGCATCAAATGGTGAGCTGTGCGTCGTGCCATACCAAGGCGCCTACCAGCAAAGAGACCTCGGACGTCCTGATTCCAGGCATCCAAACCTGCCGCGCATGCCATCACGCGGGCAGCGACTCCGCCGAAGCGCGCTGTTTCGAATGTCACACCTACCACGACTGGAGCAAAGAGAAGCCGGTAGCCGGAAAATTCACGGTGCGGGAGTTGGCCGAATAGGTTGCGCCAAAAACTTCCCGGGCGTTCCGGGCAGGTATCTCAAAAGCTTCTGCTACAATGCGTTTTCGATGACCTCCACTCCAGCCCAGGATTTAACCGAGCTTCGTGACATCCTGAAAGCGAAATCGGTTCGGTTCGGCACGTTCACTTTGACCTCAGGCGAGACCAGCGACGTTTACGTAGACTGCAAACCGACCACCTGCGATCCCAGGGCCATGCCCGCGATCGGCCGCGTCTTCCTGCGAAAATGGAAGAGAAGATGTGGTTCCCCGATGCGGTTGGAGGACTAACCATGGGCGCCGACCCGATCGCCTTCGCCATCGCGCGTGAAAGCCTGGACCGGGTTCCCACCATCGACTGCTTCATGGTCCGTAAGGAACGAAAAGCGCACGGGATGGAAAGGATTGTGGAGGGGCTGGATTCCACCGAAGGCCGCAAGGTCGTCATCATCGAAGACGTTTGCACCAAAGGAGGATCCACAGCCACGGCGATAACAAACGCTAGGTCCGCGGGCATGGAAATCCTCGGCGCGGTTTGCCTGATCGACCGGGAAGCGGGAGCAGCGAAGCTACTACGCGACGAGTTTGGAATCGAACTGGCCAGCATCTTCAAGCTCTCCGACTTCAGAAATTGACTGGTTTTCGCGGCAAAAACTTCTTCGCTGCCTCGAAATTGAGCCACTCCCCATCTGGGGCCGTCCTTGACACGCGAGCAACGCGGGTGATATTTTTACCGTTTGGCTGTAATGGTCCGCGTGTGTTCCTGGAGACGCGGAACTGCACCCCGCGATCGGTTTTCCTACGGAGGTCCTGCGCAACAGCGTACGGAGACCCTAACCTGTACGATGGAGTAAATCTAATGTCTCAGCGATTCAGTTCGCCCCTCTGGCTGGCCGGGTTCGCCATCCAGGTTGTCTTGTCCATGCCCGCTGCCCATGCCCAACTCCTGCAAGGAAAATGGCATGATATTGCTCCCTTCCCGAACCCCACGAGGAAGTCCTCGGCCAAGCCGCGAACGGAAAATTGTACGTTTTCGCCGGCCTGGTTTCTGCGCCGGTTTGGCAGCCGGTCGGCATGGTCTACGAGTATGATCCGGCGACCAATAAATGGACCAAGAAAAAGCCCATGGCGATGCCGGCCCACCACGTGTCATTTACGGAGTACAACGGCAAGATTTATGTTTTTGGCGGTTTCGTCGGAGTGCACTCCGGCCCGGCGGCCTGGATCCCGATCAACAACGCCTTTGAATACGACCCCGTGAAGGACTCCTGGAAAGAACTGGCGCCCATGCCCACCAAGCGCGGCGCTGGCGTCGCGGCCGAGGTGGGTGGGAAACTCTACGTCATCGGAGGAGCAACCCTGGCCCCCGACGCAAAAGAGCCATTTCTAAACTTCAAGACTCCCCAAAACGTTTTGACGACCGTCGAGGAATACGATCCGAAGACCAACACTTGGCGCAAGCGCGCCAACATGCCCACGCCCAGGAACCATTCTGCCGTCGCCGCTGTGAACGGAAAGATCTATGTAATCGGCGGGCGAACCGGGGCGGCCTTCATATCGTTGAGCACGGACTTGGCATTGGTTGAGACCTATGATCCGGTGCGCGATTCCTGGACCTCGATTTTGCCTGCGCGCATGCCGACTGCGCGGAGCGCGCTCGCCTATGGCGTTTACAACGGGCACATTCTGGTGGCCGGCGGCGAGTTCCAGGACACGAATATGTTTGCCACTTTCCGGGCCTTCGAAGCCTACGATCCGACCACCGACACATGGCAGATTCTCCCGCCTCTGCCCGTGCCGCGCCATGGAGTGGCCGGCGGCGTGATCGGGAATACGTTTTACGCGGTCTCGGGCGATGTGCAATCGTCCGGCACCGGGGTCGCGGTTTCCACTCAGGCAGCTAACGCCTTTGAATTTTCGAAATAGCGGACCGGCGTGTCCGCTCGAATGAAGGCCGACGGCTACAGTCGCCGCTCATGCACACGCCAAATTTTATCGACTACGAAAGGACAGCATAATCATGGAAAAAACAGCAGACTCGAAACAGGGCGCAACGGTCAAAGCGGCCACCAATGGCGGCGGTTATTCGTTGGATAAGTACTTCATTGAGCACCCGCACGAGTATGACCCCAAGCGTCTGTACAGCCAGAACAACGCGGACTGGCAATATCGAGTCGACCACGACCGGATGCGCAAGGAGCGCCTGGCCCGGCTGCAGGCCCAGCTGAAAGCGCGCGACATCGGCGCCATTGTGGTCTATGCGGGCGCCAACGTCCGTTATGCGACGGGCTCCTATCAGGGCAACTGGAAGTACAATATCAACATCCGCTACGCCGTGGTGCCCGCCTCGGGCGATCCCGTGCTGTTTGAAACCGCCGGCTCCGATTTCCACTGCGCCCACATCGATCTTCCCTGGATGGGCAACAACAACATCCGTCCGGCGATGACCTGGCAGTGGGCGGAAGGCGCCGTGCCGCACATGGTCCACAAAATGGTGGGCGGAATCGTGGATGTGCTCAAGGAAAATGGAGTCGTCAAGGAGCGTATCGCCATCGACAACCTCGATATGGCGGCTCTGCGCGGCTTCCAGGAGGCCGGCATCAACATCGCGGACGGCTGGCCGGTGGTCTCGGCCGCGCGCGTAATCAAGACCCGCGACGAAATCGAACTGCTGAAGATGGCATCCTCCATCGGCGACGCCGCCATGTGGAGGATCAAGCACGAGTGGCTGAAACCGGGCGTGCGCGAGCGCGAAATCGAAGCCAAAGTGCACGAGTTTATGCTCGAGCGCGGCTGCGAAATCATCTACGACATCATTGTGGCTTCGGGCGGCAACACCAGCCCCTACCGCCGCTGGGCGACGGATAAAATGATCCGCCAGGGCGACCTTGTCATTGTCGACATCAACGCGGTCGGGCCCGGCGGCTACTTCATCGACTTCGTCCGCAACTTCAAATGCGCGGGCAAGATGAACCAGCAGGAGATCGATCTCTACAAGGAAGTCTACGATTCGATGTACGCCGGAATCGAAATGCTGAAGCCCGGCAACTCCACCTGGGACGTCGTCGAAAAGTTCCCCAAGTACGATGACGACGTGTATGGCACCTGCACCCTGCAGCAGTTCGCGCACTCCATCGGCCTCACGCTGTATGAAGGCATGTGGATGTCCCGTGGTTATTCGAAGGAGTTCCCGGCCGAGATCAAGGAAAACATGTACTTCGCCATCGAGACCTTCGCCGGCCATCCGGGTCTGCGGCAGACCTCGCGTCTCGAAGAGAACGTGCTGGTGAGCAAGGACGGTCCGGTGGTCTTCACGCAGATGGAACACATGGAAGAGACCGGCTGCAAGTGGGAGCCGAAGCACGGCATCTACGCGCCGGTACACTTCACGGCCGACGATGTGACGGTCGTGCCGGACGACGCGAAGTGGAACAAGAAGTAGCCGCGCTTACCTGGTAAATATCCCGCTCCCTTACGGTTGCGGCTCGGCCTTGCCGGTGCCCGCCGTGGGGGACGGTCTCGAGAGACAAAACTATGCTCGTAGCCGTTACTGATTCCGTATTTCCCAATTTGAATGCCGCAACTGCGGTCGTCTCCACGATCGGAGCCGAGTTAAAGCTGGCGAAATCCTCCTCGCCGGAGGATATCCTCGCCGTCGCCAAGGACGCCGACGCACTCCTCACCACTTACGCCAAAGTTACGGGCGACATGATCCCGAAGATGGCCAAGTGCCGGATCATCGCCCGCTTCGGGATCGGCGTCGACAACGTCGATATCCCGGTCGCTACCAGCAAGGGCATCGTGGTCACACGCGTTCCCGATTATTGCCTGGACGAAGTTTCCGATCACGCCATGGCCTTGCTGCTCTCGTTGATTCGCAAGATTCCTTCGTCCAATGCGCGCACGCAAGCGGGCGAGTGGAAAATGCCCGCCGTCGTTCCCATTCACCGATTGCGGGGGACGGTTCTCGGCCTGGTCGCCTTCGGGCAGATTCCGCAGTTGATGGCGCCCAAAGCCAAAGCTTTCGGGATGCGCGTTGTGACCTACGATCCGTTCATTCCGGATGAGGTGCTGAGGCGCGCCGGCGTCGAGCGCGTAGAGTTCGAGGAACTAGTCCGGATCTCCGACTATATTTCGATTCACACTCCCCTGATGCCGGCCACGCATCACCTGTTCAACGCCGCCGTATTCAGCCGCATGAAACCGGGCGCGTATATCGTCAACACCGCGCGCGGCCCGATCATCGATGAAGCCGCCCTAGCCGCAGCCTTGGACAAGAAGCAGATCGCCGGCGCCGCTCTGGACGTGATGGAGAAGGAGCCGCCGGGCAGTTCGCCGCTATTCGGCCGCGACAACATCATCGTGACGCCGCATACCAGCTTTTATTCCGAAGAGTCGCTGGTCGACTTGCAGACCAAAGCCGCCGAGGAAGTCGTGCGCGTGCTCTCCGGTCAAGCGCCGAAGAATCCGGTAAATCCGGAAGCGCTGAAAGCAGCGCGCTGAAAGCCCGATTTTGACCGCTAGGGCTGCGTGCCCTGCCCAGGGCCGCCGGTGGAGCGTACTAGGACTCTCAATTTCAGGGGCAGCCGTGGATTATCAATCTGCCACGCTGCTATAATCGCCGACAATGCCACGAGCGATGTGGACGCATATCGTTATTGTGCTCAGCCTCGCAGGCGGGGTAGGCGCGCACGCGGACACGATCTCTCCCGGTGAGATGATACAGTTCTCATTCACTCTAAGCGGCGTCCCAACATGTTCCGATGGACCCTGCGACACCCTGCTGATGACACCCTTCGGCGGTTCCAGTATTTTTGTGGGGAGTCCCATACTGAATGTTCAGCTTTTCAACGGCAGCACATTGTTAGGTTCATTTACGGGCGTTCCCGTGGTGGCGAGCTTTGTAAGTGCATCGAGCCTGTATACTTTCGACAATCCAACGGTGATCGATTTCAGTTCTATTTTGGACGGTTCGATCCAGGGAATCGTAGACTACCAACTCACAGGTGCTTCCATCACGAACACATCACTCGATCCGGCCACGGCGGGTTCTCACTTGGTCACGCAATCGCATCCAACGGCTTCACCCAGACCACACCCATCACGGTAAGTTCAGAAACCATCGTGCCTGAACCATGTTTGGCCCCATTCCTTGCCGGGCTCATTTCGATAATGTGTGTGTCGCGCATCAGTAGATCCCTCCATTATTAAAACCGTCAGCGTCACTGCATCCGGTCCGCCCACGCCAGAAACCGAGCCAGATCGCGGCGGTGCTGCCACACGAACTGCCAGAAATCCGCCGAGCCGATCTGCTCAGCGGGCGTTCCCCAATAGGTTTCTAAACGCCAGCGCAGGAAAGGACTCCGCCAGGGGCGCAGCCGGTAACCCCGGGTTGCGCGCCACAGGAAGAGCATCAGCGAACTTGACTCAGGGTCTTTTTCGCGGATTCGTCGGGGGTGGCATAGTAACCGGTGCGGGTGCGAACGATCGGCCGCCCGGGTCCATTCACCGTGACTTTGATCTGACGAAAGCTCCCGTCCATCGCTTGCACGGTGGGCGAATAGGCGATGGTGTACTGGTTGCGCAGCTCGTGCGCCACTTGCAAGGTTAGCTCATCCACCTCGGCCAGGTTCTTGGGATAAAAAGCCAGGCCACCCGATTCCCGAGCCAGCGAATCCAACGCGCGTTTTGCGATTCTCGCCTCGTGCCGCTCTTCTTCGTTCAACAGGCCTATGGCATAAATCAGCACTTCACTTTGCTGCGCCTGACTGACCAGTTTCTCCAGGCTGACCCGGCTGGCGTTGTCATTGCCGTCGGTGACCACCAGCAGGACCTTCTTCTGCCGCTTGCCCTTTTCCTTCAGATAATCCAGGGACTTGGTGATCGCGTCGCGCATGGCCGTCCCGCCGCGCGAATCAATGCGCGCCACCCCTTCCTCCATCTTCTTGATGTCGTTGGTGAATTCGACATCCAGGTAGGCTTCGTCGTTGAAGTTAACGATGAAGACCTCGTCCTGCGGGTTGGACGCTTTGACCAGATCCACCGAGGCGGTTTCCACTTTTTGCCGCTTCTCGCGCATGCTGCCGCTGTTATCGATGATGATGCCCAGCGATACCGGCACGTCTTCGCGCTTGAAAAGCTTGATGGGCTGCTCAATGCCGTTTTCGAAAACCTTGAAGGCCTTCTGCTGCAGGTCGGTGATCAGCTTTCCGTTCTTGTCCGCGACGCTGATCGGCAGCACCACCAGCCGGGTGCCGACGCTGAAGGTAGCATCTTCATCGGGAGCAGCCTTGGCCGGCGCCGGCTTGCTTTGCGCGAACGCGAAGCAGCAGGAAAGCGCAAAAATACTACTGCGCAGGCGCATAATATCCGAGCCGGAAAAATGCCTTGAGAGGCGGAAGGCCGCGCGGTTGCACCAGTTTCACGTTGACGTGACGGTATTTGCCATCCCGCGCCTGATTTTTAGAACTGTAGTAAAGCACGTACTGGTTGCGGAAGCTCGATCCCGATCTTGGCGGCGATGTCGGCCAGCTCATTCAAGTTTTCCACATTGTAACTCCGGCCGCCCGTCAGCTCGGCGACTTCATTCAACAGGCTGGGACCCATCAATTCTTCCGGCGTGCGTCCCCGCGATCCCATCGGCTCGAAAATTCCAATCCCATATATTTGCACATCGGCTTCCCGTACTGCGTTCTTTACTTCGCTTTCGGTAAACCGGCTGTTGTTGTCGCCGCCGTCGGAGATAATCAGGATCGCCTTGCGCGGATTCCGGGCCTTTTTCATCTGGTTCATCGCCAGGTACACGCCGTCCAGCAGCGCGGTCCTGCCCTTGGATTGCGCAAACGTCAGCCGATTCTGGATCTCTTCGGTATCCCCGGTAAATGGAACCACCAGTTCAGGACGATCGTTGAATTCAATCAGAAAGAACTCGTCCTCCGGGTTGGCGGTCTTAAAGAATTGCGCCGCCGCCTGGCGGGATTTCTGGAGCTTGGGCCCCATGCTGCCGCTGGTATCGAACACCAGCCCGATCGACAAAGGCGCGTCTTCGCTTGAAAATTGCAGGATGGTCTGTTCCACTTTATCTTCAAAGAGCTTGAAATGCTCTTTTTCAAGACCGGTGACAAAGCGGTTCAGCGGGTCCGTGACGGTGACGTTGATTTGAACTAAAGTCGTGTCGACGCGCAGGCTGGGAGCTTGCCGTTCGAGGTCGGAAACTTTGGGTGGTTCGGGCGCATTGGGCTTGAGGCGAGGCTGTATGGAAACACCCTCGTCATCGGGAGCCGCGCGCAACGCTAGCGGGCCGGCCGCGAGGAACATCGAGGCTAGAAGAAGGAAAAAACCGCCGCTACGGAGGCTTGATGAGCTCTGCGCCACTCTCTTTCACCCGCCGTCAAGAACAATCTTTTGTAAGTATAGCACTGGCCTTGTTTGAACCACCCGATTTTCCTTAGCTTACTTCGTATTATTCGTTCCCAACCTGCTTGGACGTTCGACCGGCATGCAACCTGGAAAAAATTCCATGCAAGAGCGGTGAGGCGAAGCACATCCGGAAACAAAATAAGGACTTATTTAATGGAACCCGACTTGCTCAATTCCACGGCCATAGGAGAAGGTCCGGATGAAAATACTTAGTCTGGTAGTACTGATCGCTGGTCCGTTATGCGCCCAGGCGCCGACTGCGCCTCCCCCCGGCGAGTCGCAACCGATCTTCCGCGTCACGGTGGTGGAGCGTACCACGAACGCGGTCAGCTACCGGCATCGTAGCGGCTGGACCAAGGTGGATCTGCGCGGAACTCCGCTGGCTCCCGATGCTACCGGCCATGCCGATGTAAACAGCCGCCCGGGCTATATCGAAGTGAAAACCGAGATGCATCGCCTGCAGCCCGCCCAGCAGTTCGGGCCGGAGTATTTGACGTACGTGCTATGGGCGATTACCCCGGAAGGGCGCTCCAAAAATCTCGGCGAGGTGGTGCTGGATAATGGCAATTCGCATCTGGACGTGACCACCGATTTGCAGGCGTTCGCGCTCATCGTGACGGCCGAACCTTACTTCGGCGTGACGCAGCCGAGCGATGTGGTGGTGATGGAGAACATCGTGCGGCAGGACACGCTGGGCAAAATCGAGCAGACCAGCGTAAAGTACGATCTGCTGAAACGCGGCACCTACACGATGAACGTCGCTCCGGGAAAATTCGTGCCGGTGAAGACCGACAAAAAGATTCCGCTGCAGCTCCTGGAGGCCGAAAACGCGCTTCAAATCGCGCGCTACAACAACGCGGATCACTACGCCCAAGACACCTACGCCAGCGCGCAGAGTCTTGTGCAGCAGGCGCAAGCTTACGAAGCTCGTAACGCAGGCTCGCGGCCGGTCATCATGACGTCGCGCGAGGCGGTGCAGAACGCCGAGACCGCGCGCATCCTGTCGCTGAAGCGGCAAGAGGACGAGCGCATCGCGAAAGAAAAGCAGGACGCTGCCGATCGCGAGGCGGCCGCTCATGCACAGGCCGCGGAATCGGCGCGTCTGAAGGCACTGGCCGATGCGCAGGCGGCCGAGTCGGCGCAAAAAGCGGCGGAGGAAGCTCGCCGGGCTGCCGAGGACCGAGCCGCCGCGGAGACCGCCCGCCTCCAGGAGCAGGAAGAACGTCTTAGGGCCGAACAGGCCGACGCCAGCGCCCGCTTGCAGCAGCAACAGGCCGAGCAGGCTCGTCTGGCGGCACAGCAGTCCGAGCAAAAAGCGCAAGAGGCCGAGCGTCTGCGTTTGCAGGCCGAACAGGCGCAGCAGCAGTTGCGCCAGCAGTTGCTGCAACAGTTCAATCTGATTCTCGAAACGCGGGATACCGCGCGCGGGTTGATCGTGAACGTGTCCGACGTGCTGTTCGATTTCAATAAATTCACACTGCGCCCGGCCGCGCGCGAAAAGCTGGCGAAGATCTCGGGAATCATCCTTTCGCACCCGGGCCTGCGCCTGGAAGTCGACGGTTACACCGACGCCATCGGAAGCGACGATTATAATCTTCAGCTCTCCGACCGGCGCTCCAACGGTGTTCGGGATTATCTGGTCGGCCAGGGCCTTGCGCCCGATAACGTGACGGCCAAAGGATTCGGGAAAGAGGATCCGGTGGCCTCCAATGACACCGCCGCCGGGCGCCAGAAGAACCGGCGCGTCGAGATGGTGGTCTCCGGCGACATCATCGGCACGCCCATCGGGCCTACCAGCTCAGCCATACGGTAGCCGCGCGGCGCCGGACAACGGCCGGGTTCTAAAACAAATCTTGTCTATATTGTTGCTGAAACAAAAATATAGTATTATGTTTCACTAAGGTGCTATACTTGAGGCACCCCCAACCATGCTGGGCTAATGACATCGCGGCTGCATCTGATCCTACCGGCGATTTTCCTGCTTGCATTCGCGGGTTGGCTATTCAGCGATGAGGTCGCCCCGCCCGATCTGAATAGCGCGCTCAAGAACGTCGAGCAGAGCCTGCAACAGCTGCAGAAGGAAATCAAGGATCTGCAGGGATCGGTCAAGGACCTGTCGCGTTCGGTGAAGGCCAGCCGCGAAACCCGGCCCGTCAGAGCTCCCGAGGCTGTCACGGTCGCTGCCTCGAACGCCGTCCCGCCGCTGGTGCGATCCCAGGAAGCTTACGAACGCGGGCGGCGCGCCGAGGACATGAAATCCTATGGCCCGGCTATTGAAGCCTTTACACAGGCCATCGAGAACGACCCCAAGAACGACTCGGCGTTCCTGCATCGCGGATATTGTCACTTCTATCTGGGAGATTTCGATAACGCGATCTCGGACCTCAGCCACTCGCTGGCTCTGCAGCCGAACAACTCGCGCGCCTATGCGATGCGAGCTTCCGCGCACCGCGCGCTGGGGCAAGCCGGACCCGCGCTCGCCGACATCAACGAAGCTATTCAGCGCGACGCCGGCAATGCCGACAATTACATGCTGCGCGCCAGCATTCAAGAACAGCTGGGACATTCTAACGAGGCGATCGACAATTACACCAAGGCGATCGCGTTAGCTCCTGATTCTGACAAAGCGTTTCTCAACCGGGCGGCGCTCTATCGGAGTCTGGGGCAGCTCCCGCGTTCGGCCGAGGATTGCTATCGGGCGATTCAGATCAATCCGGCCGACTCCGCCGCGTACTTGTGCCGCGCCCAGTTTTATCTGCGGACCGGCGCAGCGCAGCCCGCTCTGGACGACATCAACAAGGCCATGCTGGTAGGACAAGCGCCGGTGGAAACCGCGTCGCTGCTCGCAACCGCGGAAAAGATGCTGCAGCAGACCAATCCGGTGAATACTCTGCAGCCGCCGCCGACCATCGCCCCGGTTCCAAATCCACCGGCCGCAATTCCGGCCCCGCCTCTCCCCGTCCTGCCTCCGGTAGCCATCGTCATTCCTCCACCGCCGCCAGTGATCGCACCGACGCCGCCTCCGCCTCGCATCAAAGCGCCTATCGTAGAACTGCCGCGCACCAGGGAAGATGCGAACTACTACTACAAACAAGGACGCGCTCTGGCCGAGCAGGAGAAATTCGAGGACGCCATCAAGTCGTACAGCCAGGCGTTGAAGATGGAGCCGAACAACGCTCTGGCGTTTAACGCGCGCGGGTACGCTTATCTTCGGCTGCGCTACTACGAATCGGCCGTCTCGGATTTCAGCGAAGCGATCCGGCTGAACCCGGCTTACGCCAACGCGTATTGGAACCGATCGGCTGCGAAGCAAGCAGCGGGGGACAAGGTCGGCGCACGTGAGGATCTACGTCGTGCCGCGCAGCTCGACGGTCTCGGCCAAGCCGGCGCAAAATCCGCGCATAAGTAAAGCAGCGTTTTACTGCAATGGCAGGTCGTTCTGACCGTTGCCAGTGGGCTCCGCTTCTTCCGGAATCACGGAGGCTGCGGCCACCTGGTCGCCCTCTTCCATGCGCACCAGACGGACACCTTGCGTGGACCGGCCGGCCTGTCGAATTTCTCCCGACTCGATCCGGATAATCTTGCCGTCGCGCGTGATGATCATCAGGTCAGTGTCTTCTTTCACCGACAGGATCGCGACCACCTTGCCGATCTTGGTCGTGATCTTCATGTTGATGACACCCTTGCCGCCGCGCGCCGTGAGCCGGTAATCTTCGAGCGCAGTGCGCTTGCCGAAGCCGTTTTCGGAAATCGACAGGATGAGGCCTTCCTTTTCCACCACCTCGGCGCCGATGATGTAGTCGCCGTCGGCCAGATCCATGGCCCGAACGCCGCGAGCCGATCGGCCCATCGCGCGAACCCCGCTCTCGTTGAATCGGATCGCCTTGCCTTCGTGGGTGCCCAGGAAAATGTAATTGTCACCCTTGGTCAGGCGTGCGGCCAGCAACTCGTCGCCGTCATCCAGCGACAGCGCGATAATCCCCCGCGATATCGGATGATCGAATTCCGTCAGTTCGCATTTCTTGATCACGCCCAGCTTGGTGACCATCACGATGTGCTGTCCGGCGACGAAATCCTTCACCGGCAGGAACGTCTTGACCGCTTCATCCGGCTGCAGATTGATCAGGCCCGAAACGTGCTTGCCTTTCCCGGCCGTGCCGGCATCGGGGATCTCATAAATCTTCAGCCAGAACACCCGGCCCTTGGTCGTGAACACCAGCAGATAGGCGTGCGTGGAGGCGATCACCAGATGCTCGATCACATCCTCGGTACGCGTTCCCATACCGATGCGGCCCTTGCCGCCGCGCGATTGCCGGCGGTAGGTATCCACGGCAGTGCGCTTCACGTAACCGCCGTGCGTCACCGTGACCGCGACGTCTTCCACCTGGATCAAATCTTCGAGGTGGATCTCGCCGGTGTCTTCAATAATCTGCGTGCGCCGCTCGTCGCCGAACTCTTTCTGAACGTCCCTGAGCTCCTGCACGATCACGCCGCGCAGCTTTTTGTCGGAACCGAGGATATCCAGGTACTCGGCGATCTGTTTCTGAATTTCGGTCAGCTCATTCAGAATCTTCTCGATCTCCATGCCGGTCAGGCGCTGGAGTTGGAGTTCGATAATGGCCTGCGACTGTTTTTCGGAAAATTCAAACCGGGTAACCAGGCCATCGCGAGCTTCGCGCGGCGTCTTCGAATCGCGGATCAGCTGGATCACCGCGTCCAGGTTTTCAATCGCCTTTTTGAATCCGAGCAGCAGGTGCTCGCGCTCGCGCGCCTTGCGCAGCAGGTAATCGGTGCGACGCCGCACCACGTCCATGCGGTGATCGATGAAGCGGCGCAGGACGTCCAGCAGGCCCAGTTCGCGCGGCTGGCCGTTTACGATGGACAGCATGATGACGCCGAAGTTCACCTGCAGCTGGGTGTGCTTATAAAGGTTGTTCAGGATCACTTCAGCCTGCTCGCCGCGCTTGAGCTCGAACACGATGCGCATGCCGTCGCGATCGCTCTCGTCGCGAATTTCCGAAATGCCTTCGATCTTCTTTTCGTTCACCAGCCCGGCGGCGGCTTCGATCAGCCGAGCCTTGTTGACCTGATACGGAATCTCGGTGACGATGATCGCCTCGCGATCCTTGCCGAAAGTTTCCGTGGCCGCCTTGGCGCGCAGCTTCAGCGTGCCGCGCCCCTTGGTGAAATAATCCAGGATGCCCTGGCGGCCCAGAATAAATCCGCCGGTCGGAAAATCCGGACCTTGCACCAGGCTCACAATTTCCGAGGCGTGCGTCTCCGGCTTCTGCACTAATAGAATCGTGGCGTTGATAATCTCGGTGAGATTGTGCGGCGGGATGTTGGTTGCCATGCCAACCGCGATGCCGGATGATCCATTGATAAGCAGATTAGGAACGCGAGTCGGAAGAACTTCCGGCTCAACGCGCCGCTCGTCAAAATTCGGCCGAAAATCGACGGTTTCCTTATCCAGGTCCTCGAGCAGCGCAGTGTCGATGCGAGACAGACGCGCCTCGGTGTATCGATAGGCCGCCGGCGGGTCTCCATCCACTGAGCCGAAGTTTCCCTGCCCGTCCACCAGCGGATAGCGCAGCGAAAAATCCTGCGCCATGCGCACTAGCGCGTCGTAAACCGGCGCGTCGCCGTGGGGATGATAGTTGCCGAGCACCTCGCCGACGATGCCGGCGCACTTGCGGTACGGCCGGTTGAACGCCAGGCCCATCTCCGACATGGCGTACAGAATTCTCCGGTGCACCGGCTTCAAACCGTCGCGGATGTCGGGCAACGCGCGGCCGATGATCACGCTCATCGCGTAGTCGAGATAGGACCGCCGCATCTCGTCTTCGATGTTGATGGGGATCAGGTTTTGCCGCCCGTCGCCGCCCAGCGGCATCTGCGAGCCGCCGCCCGGAGGGGGTGTCGGTGGAAGATTCGGATCTTGCGGATCGGCCAAAAGTTAACTCCTTGAAAACACGGGGCTGGATCGCCTGACAGGCAATCGGATCGGTAACCTCTATTCTACCAATTGCAGGCTCCTCTTGCGCTAGAATTCGAGGTGCCAATGCAATTAAAAATCGCGCTTGAAGAGCATTTCGCCATTGACGAAACGGTCGAAACTTCGAAGCAGTTTATGCCCGATAACTGGTGGACAGAGTTGCGCTCGCGCCTGCTGGACCTGCACGGCCAGCGGCTCCGCTTGATGGACCAGCACGGCATCGAGAAGATGATCGTTTCGCTGAACGCGCCCGGAATTCAGGCCATTCTCGACACGCGCCGCGCCATCGAGATTGCGCACAGAGCCAACGATTGTCTGGCCGAGCAGATCGCACGCAGGCCGGATCGTTTCGCGGGATTCGCTGCGCTGCCGCTGCAGGATCCCGATGCGGCGATCGCCGAGCTTCAGCGGTCCGTTCGCGAACTCGGGCTCAAGGGCGCGCTGGTGAACGGCTTCACGCAGCGCGACTCGGAAGACAGCTCGCTCTATTACGACTTGCCCGAATACGAGCCTTTCTGGGCAGCACTCGAGCAATTGGAGGTGCCGTTTTATCTGCATCCGCGCGAGCCGCTCGCGAGCCAGCGGCGGATCTACGAAGGCCATCCGTGGCTGATGGGTCCTGTGTGGGCCTTCGCCGCCGAGACCTCGGTGCATGCTTTGCGGCTGATGGCAAGCGGCCTGTTCGACAAGCATCCGAAGATCCAGATCATACTGGGGCATCTGGGCGAAGGCCTGCCCTACAGCATCTGGCGCGCCGACCACCGCATCAAGAAATATCCGCACGGCATTCCCGCCAAGAAGAAGCTGGCCGAATATCTGTGCTCGAACTTCTATCTGACAACTTCGGGAAATTTCCGGACGCCGACGCTCAGCGATGCGATCCTCGAGGTCGGAGCTGGCCGCATCCTTTTTTCGGTGGATTATCCGTTCGAAGAGATCAGAGATGCTGCCGAATGGTTCGATAGCGCGAGCATCAGCCACACCGATCGAAGCAAGATCGGTTACCACAACGCGGCGAAGCTGTTCAAGTTTGTCTAAGGCAGCTTGCCCGCCTGAACGGTGGCGCGCAGATTGGCGACGCCTGCTGTGTATCGGGAATCGGCGACGACAAACGCTACCGCGTCGTCGATCCAATCGTGAGCGGTACCGTCGGGATCGTGCGATGCGGCGGTCAGCGTGTATTCGCCGGGACACAGATCGCAGCGGAAATGAAATTGAGTTTCCAGGCGATCGCCGGCGGCGCAGGGACCGGTGGTCAGTTTCTCGATCTCAGTATTGGTGCCGTAAACCTCCAGGCCGACGCGCGTGCGGATCATGATGCCGATTACCGGCGTCTCCACTGCGTCGAGGTATCGGGCGACGACACGCACCGTGACGTTCTCGCCGCTCTGCCAGATCATGGTCGCGTGGCCGTTGGCGCCCAGCGTTTCGAGCGAGACGACCTCGGCCCGGCCGTCGCCGCGGCGCAAGGAGGGGCGGATGGGACTAGTTAATTTTTCGCCCCAGGCACGAAATTTCGCCGCGATGCAGTGGTTGTAGGCATCCAGCACTTCGCGCGGATCGCCGCGGCGCAGCAGCGATCCAGCGTCCAGCCACCATATTTCGTCGCACAAGGCGCGCAGCAGATCCGGCTCGTGCGAAACGATCAGCACCGTGGTTCCGCTGCTGCGGAGACGGTCAATCGCGACCATGGCGCGGGCGCGAATGAGCGCGTCCTGTTGGGCGAAGGTGTGCTCGATCAGCAAGACATCGACGGGCGCAAGTTGGAGAGCGTCCGACAGGCCGAGATAGCGCCGCTCACCCGTCGCGACGACCTCGCCCGCCGCTGGTTGCGCGATCCCGGCGGCCAATCGCAGCAGCGCATTTTTGCCCGCGCCTTTCTCGCCGATGACGCCAATTACCGCGCCGCTCGGAGCCGTCGCCGTGAAATTTTTGAGCGGGGGAAAGCTCACGCCCCGAAACTCTATCGCCATGCTAGATAGAATAACGCTTGGTTCTTGCGTTTCTATTTGCGCTGTCGCTGCCCATCACCGGGACGGTTCATCTGCCGTCCGGTGTGATCACAGTTGCGAGTGAAATTCATCTTCCGGCGGGTGCGCACGATCTGAAAATTATTGGCAACGGAACTACGCTGCGCGCATCGGCGAATTTTCGCGGACGAGCTATTCTAAGCTGCCAAGGCTGCCAGCGCGTTCAACTGGGGAACCTGACGATCGACGGCAATCGCGAGGCGCTCGAAAAACCGATGCCGCTCCCGGCTGCCAATCAAACCTTCGCGAGCGTTTTTGCGAACAACGGCATGCTGTTCGAGGATGCCGACGGTGTGTCGCTGGATCACATCGATCTGGTCGACATTGCTAATTTCGCGATCCTGGTGAACCATTCGCGAAAAATTAATCTTGAGCACGTCAGCGTGAAGGACAGCGGCTCGCGCAACGGCAAAGGCCGCAACAATAGTTCGGGCGGGATTCTTTTCGAAGAAGGCGTCGACACATTCACGGTCTCCGATTCGAGTTTCATGAACATCCGCGGCAACGCAATCTGGACGCATTCGCGCTCCGGCTCCCCGCGCAATCGCACCGGAAAGTTCATCAACAACCGCTTCGAAAATATCGGACGCGACGCGATCCAAGTGGGGCACGCGATCGCGATCGAGGTCAGCGGCAACATCGGCACGAGAATCGGCTTCCCGGTCGATCTGATCGACGTCGAGGAAGGCGGAACGCCGGTCGCGATCGACACCGCCGGAAACGTCGACAACTCGACTTACGAACACAACGAATTTAGCGAGATCAACGGCAAATGCATCGACCTGGATGGCTTCCACGACGGCTTCATTCTCGGGAACAAGTGCATCAATCGAGGCAAGCCGGAGGATTACCCGTTCGGCCATTTCGGCATCGTCTTCAACAACGCGAATCGCGATATGCAGTCGCAGAATATTGACGTTGAGGACAACGACCTGGAAGGGATGAAGTTCGGCGGAATATTCGTGATCGGCACGGGACACAAAATTTTGCGCAATCGCTTGCTCCACATCAATACGGCGCACTGCAACGAGAACGCCAAACAATTTGGCTGCGGAGCGCTGGGCGAGCCGGACGTGCTCGACACCGGCATTTACCTGGGCAGCCATGCCGAGCATCCCGCGCCGGCGCATGACAACATCATCGAGGGCAACACCATCACGGGATGGAAGATGAAGACGCGCTGTATACAAGCCGCCCCGGGCGTGAAGCTTTCCGATAATACGATCAAGAATAATACCTGCACCGATGAGTGAAGAAGACCGGCAATCTGTATCGGAGCGCATGCGCGAGGACTGGAACGAGCGCGCGCGCGAAGACGCGCATTACTATGTCGCGTTTGGCAGCCGGGATCAGGACGAGGAAGGCTTCCTCGCGACGGCCACCGACCTGGTACAGTTGATCGAAGCCGAGCTGAAGCGCTTCCCGAAAAATGCCAACCGGCGCGCCTGGCGGGCGCTCGAGATCGGCTGCGGGCCCGGACGCCTGATGAAGCCGCTGGCGCGCAACTTCGGCGAGATCCACGGCGTGGATGTCTCGGACGAAATGATTCGCATCGCCCGCGAGCGCCTGCGCGGCATCCCGCACGCCCATGTTCACGCCACCAACGGCACCGGCCTGCCGCAATTCGCCGACGAGTCCTTCGACTTCGTGTACTCGCATGCCGTCTTCCAGCACATCCCCAGCCGCGACGTGGTGCTCGAATATCTGCGCGAAACGCGGCGGGTGCTCAAGCCCGGCGGCATTTTTCATGGGCAGTTCAACGGCCTGCCGCATTCTTCCGCGCCCGATACCTGGCGAGGCGTTGTGTTCTCGGCCGATGAGATCCGCGATTTCACGCGTGAGCACGGGTTCCAGCTTTTGAATCTGGAGGGCGTCGAGACGCCTTACATGAGAACGACGTGGCGCAAGAAACCAGTACCGGTCTCGGCACACAACCAGCCGCCCAAAATTTTGCGCGTCACCAACGGCCGCTCCTACGAACCAGTGACTACCAACACCGGCCGGCACGCCGCGGTTTTGCTGTGGGTCGGCGATCTTCCCGATGAGGCCGAGCTAAACAACATCGACGTCCGCATCGACGGCGCGAGCGGATCCCCCTTCTACGTCAGTGCACCTTTATTCGACGGCATTCATCAAATTAATGTGTGGATGCCGCCCGGGGCGCGAACCGGTCTGCTCCCGGTAGAGCTTCTAATGAACGGTGAACCGCTTTGCTCTCCGGCGCTGGCTCGGGTGGTTCTGGCCGGTCCCGTGGTGCCGCGCATCGTTTCGATCACCGACGCGATCGACCTAATTGCGAAAAACGAAGCCACCAGCGGGGTCTTCAAGGTCCAGCTGGAAGAGGTAAACGACCCCGAATCCGTGACTGCGAGCCTTGGAAATCAACAACTTGAGCGTCTGGCGATCACCTGCGTCGACCGTCGCGCGCCGCGCTATGAATATGATCTGCGCGTTCCCGAAAGCCTCCCTAACGGCCAATATACGCTACAGGTGCAAGTGGGGAGGCGCCGTCTGCCGCCGGTTGGGGTACGAACCTCACGCCAAACTGCCATTAGTTCGTAACGTACTGCACCGTATATAGATAAAATCCTTGACGCTCCACTACATATTGGGGCATGATTACAAACAGCCGCAATTTTAGCCTAGTCGGCCATAAACCAGAATCGAGGACATAAAATGGGAACAGGAGCAGCAGTCGCCCTTAATTCCGCTGTGCAAACCACCAGCAAGAAATCCCTTCCAACCAGCCAGCGCACGGGCGTGACCTTCCCGCGCTACTTCACGGCCAAGCTCGAAGGCGGAAGAACGCCCTACGACGAGATCGCCTGGGAGCTGCGGACCGCCGCGATCGGCAACGATAAGGGCGCCATCATATTTGAACAGAACGACGTGGAGGTGCCGGCCGACTGGTCCCAGACTGCCACCAACATCGTCGTCAGCAAGTATTTCCACGGGCGGATGGGGTCGCCCGAGCGCGAGCGCAGCGTGCGGCAACTGGTGCATCGCGTGGTGGACACGATCGCGGGCTGGGGCAAGAGCGGCCATTATTTCAAGACCGATGACGACGCCGAGAATTTCCGCAACGAGCTGGCGCATCTGATGCTGACGCAGAAGGCCTGCTTCAATTCGCCGGTGTGGTTCAACGTGGGGGTCAGCGAAGCGCGCGGCTACGGCTATTATTACGACGAAACCAGCCGACAGCATTGTGAAGCTGAAGAAGGGCGAGTCGCGGCCGCAATGCTCGGCCTGCTTCATCAATTCGGTGAAGGACTCGCTCGAATCGATCCTCGATCTGGCCAAGACCGAAGGCATGCTGTTCAAGTGGGGATCGGGGACGGGCACCAATCTCTCGCCGTTGCGCGAGGAAAACGCTGTGCTGGCGGGCGGCGGTTGTGCGTCCGGTCCGCTCAGCTTCATGAAGGGCTTCGACGCGTTCGCGGGCGTGATCAAGTCCGGAGGCAAGACGCGGCGCGCCGCCAAGATGGTGATCCTCAACGTCGATCACCCGGACGTCGAGCGATTCGTCTGGTGCAAGGCCAAGGAAGAGAAGAAGGCGCACACGCTGATCGATGCGGGCTACGATGCGTCCATCGATGGCGACGCTTACGGCTCCATCTTTTTCCAGAACGCCAACAACTCGGTGCGCGTGACGGACGAATTCATGGAAGCGGTGGCCGCCGACGGCGACTGGTGGACCCGCTGCGTAGCCACTGGCCAGCCGATGAAGCGCTTTCGCGCGAAGGAACTGCTGCACGAGATCGCCGAGGCCACGCATCAATGCGGCGATCCGGGCATGCAGTTCGATTCCACCATCAACCGCTGGCACACGTCGAAGACCACGGGGCGCATCAACGCGTCGAATCCGTGCTCGGAATACATGTTCCTGGACGATTCGGCCTGCAATCTGGCGTCGTTGAACCTGATGAAGTTCGTCGGGCCGGGCGGCGAGTTCGATGTGGAAGCGTTCCGCCACGCCTGCGACACGATGATCATGGCGCAGGAGATCATCGTCGATAGCGCCAGCTATCCAACCGAGAGGATCGCGCGCAACTCGCACGATTTCCGGCCGCTCGGGTTGGGCTTCGCCAACCTGGGCGCGCTGCTGATGGCCATGGGCATTCCTTACGACAGCCCGCAGGGTCGCGACTGGGCCGGCGCGATTACGGCGGTGATGTGCGGCCAGGCTTATCTGACCAGCGCCCGGATCGCCGAGGGCGTGGGTCCGTGCCCCGGCTACGCCGAGAACGAAGAATCGTTCCTGGACGTGATCCTGATGCACGGCAAGGCGGTGAGTCGCATCGACAGCAAACGCGTGCCGGCGGATCTTTATCACGCAGCCGAACAGTGCTGGAAAGACGCCTATAAGCTGGG
This sequence comes from Bryobacterales bacterium, assembly GCA_963732175.1. Classification (GTDB taxonomy): domain Bacteria; phylum Acidobacteriota; class Terriglobia; order Bryobacterales; family Bryobacteraceae; genus Palsa-89. Next base: position 152,484 of record CAVSYF010000015.1, read on the forward strand.
CGAGAAGGTCGGCTATCGCAACGCGCAGACTACGGTGATCGCGCCCACCGGCACCATCGGCTTCATGATGGATTGCGATACGACGGGCGTCGAGCCGGACCTCGCGCTGGTGAAGTACAAGAAGCTGGTGGGCGGCGGCGTGATCAAGATCGTCAACAACACCGTCCCGCAGGCGCTGATCAAGCTCGGCTATACGCCCGAGCAGGTGGAGATGATCGTTTCGCACATCGACGCCACCGGCACCATCGAGGGCGCGCCCGGGTTGAAGGAAGAGCATCTGGCGGTGTTCGATTGCAGCTTCCGGCCGCAGAACGGCAAGCGCTCCATCCATTACATGGGGCATGTGCGCATGATGGCGGCGGTGCAGCCGTTTATTTCCGGCGCGATTTCGAAGACCATCAACATGCCCGAGGAATGCACGGTGGACGACGTGGTGGACGCCTATATGGAGAGCTGGCGCCTGGGTCTGAAGGCCGTGGCGATTTATCGCGATGGGTCGAAGAGGGTGCAGCCGCTCAGTTCCGGGACCGGCAAGGGCGAGAAGAAGGCGGCGGTCGCAGCGGCGGGCGCTCCGGCGGCGGCTGTTACGGAGAAGATCGTGTATCGGCCGGTGCGGCGCAAGCTGCCCGACGAGCGGCAGTCGGTGACGCACAAGTTCTCGATCGGCGGGCACGAGGGCTACATCACGGTGGGGCTGTACGAAGACGGGACGCCCGGCGAAGTGTTCATCTCGATGGCCAAGGAAGGCTCGACCATCAGCGGGTTGATGGACAGCTTCGCGACCAGCATCAGCTATGCGCTGCAGTACGGCGTGCCGCTGAAGTTCTTCGTGGATAAGTTCAGCCACGTGCGGTTTGAGCCGAGCGGCTGGACCGGCAATCCGCAGGTGCCGTATGCGAAGTCGATCATGGATTACATCTTCCGCTGGATGGGCACGAAGTTCCTGGGTCCCGAGTACGCGGTGACCGAAGCGGGCAACGCTCCGGTGCTGCGTCCGACCGAGCCGGAGCCGCAGCAGGCGCTGCCGTTCGCGCCGGTGGTGAGCGATGCGCCGTTGTGCTCGGAATGCGGCGGGTTGATGACGCGCAACGGGAGCTGCTACAAGTGCGAGAACTGCGGCGGGACGAGCGGGTGTAGCTAGGCGCGGGGCGCGCGTCGGCACGATTCGCTAACAGTTTTGGTGGGAGGTGCCATTCCTCCTAGTTCATGGGGCGGCCCGGTTGGGCCGCCTTTTTCCAGACTCGAACTTTATTGCTTAAATGGAAGATATATAATCTCAATTACCTTGAGATTGGTTTAGTCGTGCTATAACGTGCAACGCCTAAGATCACTCCGCTCCTGGATCCCTCCTCTTGCCGCCTTTGCTGGCGGTATTGTCTTACTGATATTGGGAGTCGTCATTTTAGTTGTTCTATCTTTCAGGAAATTCCAAGGGGCGGATCTAGCGTTTGAATTGACTCGCGAACTTGCGATCTCTTTTACCATAGCCGGTCTCGTGGCCTGTCTGTTCGAAATATATCACCACATTACATACCAGATGCGGACCACGAGCGAAGTTATCGACGCGGTCATGGGCGGAAAAATCACCCCGGAGGTGTGGAGCGAAGTGAAAAATCTCATGGAACGACGCTCTGTAATTCGTCGTGACGCGCGAATTCGATTGAGTCTGCAGAGGGATGCGCGACTCCAAGAACACGAGGCCATTCTGCGAGTTGAACACGATTACAATCTTTGCGGTTTATCGTCCCGACGCGCGAGCATCAGGACCGAGCACGAGCTGGACTATCACATCGAAAATCGGGCCTTGGAATTGCCTCGATTTGAGTACGTGGAAGTCAATCCTCCTGGGCCTAACCTGCTTCAGTGGGACCGAGAGAAGCTAAAAACAGAATTCCCGAATGGAACATTTTCCTGTGAAGTACCTGTCGAGCAAAGCGATGGACAACCCGTCCACATCCAGACGCAGCGGTTAGAGTTGGTGCGTTTGCCAGGATCTTATAACTTCTACAGCGCTGAGTTTGTCAAAGGGCTTCAACTTACGTTCGGAGAGTGGCCAACCGATGTTGAATTTGACGTGCAAGTGCGCCCGCTGGGTAAGGGGATGGATATTAAGAGCGGCCAAAAAACGTGTTCTTGCGACGCGTTGTTGCTCCCTGGTCAGGGGATCGAGATTAGGTTTTTCGAGAAAGTCATACCAGCTGTGCAAGAAGCAATTGTGTAGTGTAACCCTAACGGGCACCAGAATGTGCGTGCTTCGACAGCACGCTCGGAGAAAAGAACCCTCATCGTTTGGATGGCTTGCGCTTGGCTGCCTTGCGGGTCCTGATTTCCTTCCGGAGAAACGTCACAGCTTCCTCGGCGGTATCGAACGGACCATAATACGGCCCTTTTCGCGCCTCGGCCAGCCGCGCGTCAATTACGCGTCGCTGATCCGGAGTGTACTCCTTCTCCGCGGAGGGCAGCCCGGAATGATCATGATCATGCCGCCGGACACTTTGAACTGTAGACGATCGCCCGCTTTGATCCGGGCGCGCCGTTGGACGCTGGCCGGCACAACGAGTTGGTCGCGGCGTTTCACGGTGACGGTCATATGTTGTCCGCACCGTCAGCATAACAAGAACGTGGCCATCCGTGAAGAACGGAAGCAGACAGAGCGATCATCCCTTCAACGACAATTTGAACCGCAGGCCTTCCGCCTTCTGCAAATACGCGATGACTTCAAACAGATTACGGGCCTGCGGGTTACCTTTCGGCCCCAGCATCCGCATCAGGCTCTTCGGCGGCTTGTGCGTGCGGTCGCTCAGCTTCTCAAACCCGATCGTGCCGTTGATGTAATCGCGGAGAATGGCCTTGCCCGTATCGAGATCGCCGGAAAGAAGGCACTCGACGCCTTCGCGCAGGAGCTCCCTCCGAAACGCCGGGTCCCTTTCGATGCGGGCCGTTATGGTCTCTTTAAAATCGCGGGTCAATGGCATGCTCACTCTCCTCTCGCTTTCCGTCCCCTGTAGTCCTTCCAAGATTCCTGCGCGGCTTGAATGTCCCTGCCCTGGCGCTTTTTCGTGCCTCCGCCGAGCAGGATGACGAGCAGTTGGCCGTCTTTGCCGAAATACACCCGGTAGCCTGGTCCGAAATCGATCCGGCATTCATATACGCCCGCGCCCACGCCTTTCACACTCGAGAAATTTCCACGTTCAATACGCACCAGAGCGGAAGTGACCTTGGCCGCGGCCGGAGCGTTGAGATCATCCAGCCATTTGGCGAACGGGCTGTTGCCCTTCCGGTCGAGGTATTCCCGGATTATGACCAATCATAATAGTAACATATCAGTTACCATCATAGTTAGGGCCCAGTCTGTTCGGCACGCGTCCGATAGACAAACGCAGCTGCTCATTGCGCCTCCGGAGTATGATGAAGCTATGGGTGCGCGAACGCTGTTGTCCTTCGAGCAGTTCGAACAATTCCCTGACGACGGGAAGAAGCACGAACTTCTCCAAGGAGAGCACATCATCTTGCCTCCGCCCAAGCTTCGCCACACCAAAATCCAGCAGAAATTATCGGATGCCCTTCGCCCGTACGTGCATGAGCACAGGCTAGGCGAGGTCAACATCGAAGCGGGATTCAAGCTCTCTTCCGACAACTGGCTGCAACCGGACGTCAGCTTCGTCCGCGCGGGCCAAATCGAGCGAGCCGATCCAGACGGCTACTACGAAGGCGCGCCCGCCCTTGCGATCGAGGTCGCGTCGGAGTCCAACACCGCGGCGCAGCTGGACCTGAAGATGGAACTCTACTTCGCGCACGGCGCCGAGGAAGTCTGGATCGTCTATCCGAAGACCCGCAAGATCTGCGCGCATTATCCGGACGGACACAGTCAAACGTTTACCGCGGACCTGCACTCCGATCTCTTCCCCGGCTGTACGCTCGCAGTCAGTTCGCTTTTTCGCGACTAAGCGTCGAAACTTCGCCACCTCGACTGGGTTTTCCGTACTAGAACCCGTCTGGACCCCGATGGTACTCGAATTCAGTTGACAATTGTAAAAAGATCCTTCACTCTGAGACTGTTCAGGGTATGCCCTCGCATGCTTGTCGAGCCGCCAAACGATTGTAAGCTCACCAACTCCGCTTCTGAAATCGAGACGCTGGTCTCGGAAAATATGGCGTGGTTCGCCGTCCGGGTTCGATCCAATTTTGAACGGGTGACGGTAGCGCATCTGCGCGAGAGGGGCTACGAACAGTTTGCTCCTTCCTACCGGAGTGAACGGCAGTGGTCGGATCGCAAGAAGGAGATCGATCGGTTTCTCTTCCCGGGCTACGTTTTCTGCCGTTTCGATCCCCACAACCGGCTGCCCGTGCTGACGGCGCCGGGGGTAGTGGAGTTGCTGGGTTGCGGAAAGATTCCGGTCCCGATCCCGGATCAGGAGATCGGGCGCGTCCGCCGGATGGTGGAATCGGGCCTGCTGGTGACTCCGACACCCTATCTCGAGGTGGGTCAAACCATTCTGATTGAGCGCGGTCCGCTGGCCGGTATGGAAGGGATTCTGGCCGAGGTGAAAGGCCGCTTCCGTCTGATAGTTTCAATAAACCTATTGAAACGATCGATATCCGCCGAAGTAGAGCGTGACTGGGTTCGTCCCGTGAAGCCGGTACGGTCCGCAGCGGGAATGCCTGAGCGGCGCCTCGGTTGAACGAAACTTGAGTGATAGAGTAAGAACATGTGCACGATTCGCCAATCGTTCTATATCCTTCTATTTTTGATTGCTGCCAGTCTTCCCATCGCGGCGCAGCAGCCCGTTGGGGGGACGCAGATTCCCTCGCAGAACGGCCAACAGCCGACTGCCCAGCCCACTTTACCGACGGACAACATTCGCCCGAACTATGTGTTGGGAGCGAACGATCAGATTCTGGTTCGAGCGCCGGACGCCGAGGAAATCAACGAGAAACCGTTCCGGATCGACGCCGACGGCAACGTGAACATGCCTCTGGTGGGGCGAGTGCACGCTGCCGGGATGACCGTGCAGGAACTGGAGGCGGACCTGGTCCGGCGTCTTCGCGAATATATCCGCGAGCCGCAAGTGATCGTTTCCGTGGTGCAGTTTCGCAGTGAGCCGGTGTTCTTCGTGGGCGATTTCCGCAGTCCTGGAATTTATCCTTTGCAGGGCCGCCGCACGTTGATTGAAATGCTGACCGCGGTGGGAGGTCTGCAACCGAACGCCGCTCGCCATATCAAGGTAACCCGGCGCGCCGAGTACGGCTCTATTCCTCTGCCTAACGCAGTGGAAGACACCGAAAAGAAAATAAGCACCGTGGAGATCAGCATGGGAAGCCTGCGGGAAAATGTGAATCCCGCCGAAGATATATTGTTGCAACCTTACGATGTGATCTCGGTAGAGCGGGCCGAGCAGATTTACGTCAACGGTGAAGTAGCCAGGGTTGGCAGTTTTGAACTGGGAGAGCGCGATTCGATTTCGCTTCTGCAGGTTTTGACCATGGCCGGAGGATTCACGCGGGACGCCAAGCGAAACAAGGTCCGGATCCTGCGGCCGATTCTCAATACCAACCGGCGGGCTGAGATCGAGGTTGACGTGACGCGACTGTTCGAGGGGAAGGACCTGGATGTCCCGTTGTTGCCGAACGACATCCTATACGTGCCTCGTTCCTACACCCGCTTGGTTTGGCAAACTACCGGTCAAATCCTTTTCCCCATAATTCCGTACCTCATATTTATTGCGGCACAGTGATTATGGGTCAAATGGCAAGCTGAGTCTTTGACAATTATGAGTGAATGATGAAAAATCTTGCGATACGTCTGTCGATCCGTCGAGGACTGGCACGGATAATGATAGTTCTCCTGCCGATCGTGCCTGTTCTGGCCCAGCAGCAACCCCAAGGTTCCGTTCCCGCGCCGGCTAATCCCGCTTCAGGTTCGGCAGCGCCCACTCCCGTTCCGGCAGTACAGCCGGGCCAGCTTCCGGCCCCTGCGGCGCCCGCGCCCCAGTCGGCGGCTCCGGCCACGGCTCCAGCGAATGCCACCCAGGGCCTTGAAGGTCGTGGCGCTCGCCGGCAAAGGGGAAATGAACGATCTTGAGCGACGGGTCATGGCTCCTCTGGTGATTGAGGTATTGGATCAGGACGACCGGCCGGTGGAAAACGCCGAGGTAACTTTCCGCTTTCCGCTCACTGGCGCTAGCGCGGCGTTCCCCGGGGGGAAAACTTCGCAAACGGTTCGCACGAACGGACAAGGTCAAGCTGCCGCGATGAACTGGGTGGCCAATAACCAGACCGGTGGTTTCGAGGTGCATGTGACCGCTGCGTATGGAAATCAAGTGGGTGAGATCAATGTTCCCATGTCGAACGTCACCCGAATCGTGGACGAGGGCAAAAAGACCACGACTAAGCAGGGTGGCTGGTGGTCGCCAACCTGGGTCAAGGCCACCATCATCGGAGCAGCAGTAGCGGTGGCCGCTGGCGTCTTTCTGGCTACACGGGGAGGGGGATCGACCGCCGCGTCGGCGCCGACCATCACGATTACGCCCGGCGCGCCCACCATCGGAGGTCCTCACTAACTCCATGCGACGCACTGTCTTTGTTTCTCTCCCGTTTCAGCAGACCAGGCCAGCCGTGCTGGGCGGTATCCTGCCTGCGATATCGCCCGCTTCGCAAGCCTTGCCATTTCCCTAATCGCGGGTGCGGCCTGCGTTTCAGCCCAACCGGTTACGTTAAGCGGTCCAGTGGAAGGATTTGTGTTCGATGCGCCCACCGGGAGTCTGAGAGCCGTGGTCGGCGTTCCTGGTTCGGCCACCTTCGGACCTGCGATTCTCGGGGGCTTCGATACTGGATCGGTGGCGCCTTATCAGAATTATGCAATCGCTTTCCAGGCTGGGAATTGCCTGCTGGTATCGGGTCTCGATTCGGGGTCTCCGAGCACTGCGGTCATTCCAGGGGTGGCCGCCAAATCGGACGGCGTCATCTGGTCGGGGGACGCGTCGGTAGCGGCGATTTATTCTTCTAACAACCCAAACCTACATGGGCCGCTCGGCTCCAAGCGCGGGTGGATACAGACCATTACCGGCTTACCCGCCGCTCCCCAGGCGGGCGCCTACGTCGACACTTCTGCGTGGGGCGGATCGCTGACGGCCGCCGCCGCTGATCTGCACGGGGAAAAAATCGCAGTCGCTATGACCGGAGCAAACGGGGGCGTGTACCTTATGAGCAACGGTCAGTCTTTTGTTCCCATTCTCCAATTACCGCAGGTGGCGTCGCTGGCTTTCTCGGCTGACGGGACCTCGCTCTATGCGCTCGATACTTCGATTCCACAGCTCTCCCAGGTGGATCTCACTACGCTCGCGTCCGTGAACCTGCCGCTCAATGGACTGGCCCAACCGCTGGCAATCCGGGCCGGTCTGGACGCCCAGGCTCGGCCGGTCCTTTATGTGGCGAGCGGAAGCGACCAGTTGCTGCGCATCATCGATGTGGCGACCCAGCAGGTGGTGACCGACGTCGCCTTGAACGTTGTTCCGGCCGGCATCGATACGCTGGGACACAATAGCTTTGTCATCGCTTCCCGCTCCGTCGGCTCGCAACCGCTTTGGCTGTTTTCAGCGAGTCCGCAGCCCGCGAGTTACTTTGTTCCGGCCATTTATGCAGCCGCGGGAGGCCTACAGTAGATGCGCTCGAATTTGCTCGCCCGAACTGCGCTGGTGCTGCTGATCGGAAGCGCGACTCTGATCCGTGCCCAGCAGGAGACGTTCCCGTTTCAGTTGCTGGTCACGACGCAGAACACCTCCAACATCGTCGCCAACGGCGGATCGGTTACTTTTCTCGCGGCCATTGGCCAAAGCGAGACCGCCCAAATGGTCTTCACCTACCAAGGGACTGGCACTGCCCAGTTTTCCCAGGCGCCCGCAATCACCGGCTCCCCTTCCTTTTCAGTGACCGTCGCCAACGGGATCGCACCGAGTCCGACCCTTCCCATAACCCTCAATCCGGGGGACAACATCACGCTGAACGTCGTATTCAAACCCAGCAGCGCGCTCGAAGTAAGCGGGGAACTGCTGCTGCCGTTTCTCGAGACCGTGCCTACCACCCAAGGCCTGGAGAGCGCGCAGAACTCGATCACCCTGAACCTGATCGGAACGGCTCCTTCGTTTTCTTTCAGCTATGTCCTGCAATCCAATCAGAACGTAGTTCCGCTCCAGCCGAACGGTACGATCACCTTCCCCGCAACCTTGATTAATACCCCCGCTCAAGCTGCCTTCAACATCACCAACAGCGGCACTGGAGCAGGGCAAGTCACAGCTATCGCGTTACTTCCGGGGTCGTCGGCGGCCTTTCAGCTCCAAAATACGCCCTTGCTGCCGGCTACGTTGGATCCCTACGCAAAACCCAAATCTGCAAACCTTGCTGGTTTATACTCCCACCGCGGTTGGAACCGATAGCGGTCAACTTCAAGTCACTTATGGATCCGCTACCGGCTCGGGCAGCACCACCGTAATGTTTAATCTAAGCGGCAGCGGAAGCTCGTCATCATTTACATATTCAGTCATCCAAAGCAACGGCCAATCCAGTACGGTTACTCCGGGCGGGACGATCAACCTGCCGGATACGGCGGTCGGCAGCACCGGCAGCGTAATTGTCAAGGTGCAGAACTCCGGTAACGCGATTGGCACTGTAAACTCGGTTAACCTGACCGGGCAAGGTTTTCAGATTACCGGCTTGTCACAAACGCTCCCGTCCTTGAACCCGAACTCCAGCTTCACCTTCACGATCACCTTCACGCCGACTCAGCCCGGACCATTTACAGGTCAGCTGGCAGTCGGCGCGGACCTATTCACCGTCTCTGGAAATGGCCTGGGACCGCAGCTCGGTTTTTCCTACGTAACGTCGGCCGGCACCACCATTACAATCAACACCACTACCAGTCCGGCGATCGTGTTCACGCCGCTGCAAGTCACTCAGTCCGAGCAGCTGACTTTCACGGTCACCAATACCGGCACGTCGCAGGCCACCGTATCCAACGTGAGCATCGGGCCGCCAATCGGCCAGACAGCCAGTCCGTTCTCGGTTCCCGTTACACCGGCTTTGCCGGCAACGCTTGCCCCGGGAAGCTCGTTTACATTTAACGTCGCCTTCGCGCCCACCCTGGTTGGCTTCGCGCAAGGAACTCTTCAAGTAGACGCCAACGCGATTCCGTTGAGTGGCTCGGGGACAGCCCCTCCGCCTCTTCCCAGCTATTCCTTCCAGGGCGCCAGCGGAACGGTCGCGGCGCAGTCCCAGCCCGGCATTAGTTTGACGTTGGCGGCTACTTATCCGGTGGCGTTGACGGGCGTCCTCACGCTGACCACCTCCGGGAATTTGCCTTCCGACCCGGCGGTTCAGTTTCTGACGGGCGGCAGAACCGTCCCGTTTGTTATTCCTGCAAACTCAACCAGCGCGAACTTCTCAGGCCAAGGGTCTCAAGCCTTCTTACAGACCGGCACCATCGCGGAGAACATCACCTTGGCCCCCTCTTTTGCCACCCAGGCCGGAGACGTCGACATAACGCCCACGTCGCCGCCTACGGTGCAACTCAGCGTTGCTGCAGCCGCTCCGACCTTAATCTCTGTACAACTGGCAAGTTCAAGCTCGAATGGTTTCAGTCTCAATATCATTGGATACTCGACTACCCGGACCCTGGGGTCATTAAATCTAACCTTCGCGCCCGCGAGCGGTTTCAATGTCGCAGCCACGCAGTTCACCGAGGACCTCAGCCAGATTGGGCCCTTGTGGTTCCAGAGCACTTCCGCTCAGGCCTTTGGCGGGCAATTCGAGATAAATATCCCATTCACGCTGCAAGGTACTGTAACAGCGACTCAGACCTTATTCCAAAGTATTGCCTCCGTGTCGGTGACGATCAGCAATCAGGTTGGCAGTTCGAATTCGATTACCACCAACTTACAATAGGTTCGCAAGCAGTTAGTATTTTTAGTACTACTCACCGTGCTATTACTTTCGACAAATACATCGATCGGACGCTAGTTACGCGCGAATAGAGGCGTACTAGTACAAGTACAGATCTCCAGGCCTTGCAGAAACGAGGCATTCCCCTAATAATGGATTAGCGTCCGGCAGTGGAGCCGGGCTGATTTTTATAAGTGCATTCTTTTGGAGATTAGAGTGACTCACAATTTAAAATGTATTCTTATCCTGGCGGTCTGCTGCACGGTGCTCGCCGTGACTCCAGCAACCGCTGATACACTCGCCGACTACTTCAATACCGGTTCTTCCTCTGGCTTGGGCGGCCAGACTCTGACCTATACCAGTAACGGCACGATTTTTACCGACGGCAATCTTGAGTTTCAATTTACTGGCCTGACAATTACGCCCACCTGCTGGGATGGTTCCACCCAGATAACTTGCGCTACGGGCAGTTATAATCCGGTAAGCGCCTCCGCCTTGAATATCATTGGAACCAGCGGAATCAATGGCTACGACGGATTCGATATGACTGGCCAAATGAGTATCAGCAGCTACACGGCTAGCGATGGCGACCAAATCAATGTGGAAGAGGATATCGATCTCAACTACACGGTTACCACGAACAACAATCTGCCCACTATCACCGACGCCCATCTGGACGTCGCTGGCTGCGTGAAGGATCTCGCAGTGCAGTCCACTTGTTTGACCAGCGGCAACGGCCTTCCTCCCAACCTCGATGTGAATGAAAGCTGGGCCAATCAAGGCAATACCCTCCCCCAAGTCCTGAATGTTTCCGCCCCTCCTCCCATTCTGGATGCGTATGTCAATTTCCTTCCGAATAGTTACAGCAGCCTGCAAGCCACTAAGGATATCTTCATGGAATCCGGTGCTTGCGCCGGCTGTAGCGTCTCCTTCTCGGACCTGAAGCAATATTACTCTCAGCAGGTTGTTCCTGAACCTCGCACCTACGCCTGGCTGCTCGCTTTGGGCATGTTAGGTCTGGTCCAATACCGTCGTCGCTTGACGGACAACGCTTAACTTAATCCCACCTGAGTTAGTTGTAATCAGGGACGCACGTGGCCAAACGGTCCGTGCGTCCTTTCTGTTTCTGCTTTCCCCTCCCTATCGGCGCCGCACGTCCCTACCTCAGCCCGTCAACTGACTCTTCTGAACGAGCGCCCAGCGGCTCTCTGCAACGTGGCGGCCATGCTCTCTCCTTCGAGCGTTGACGGACCAAAGCAATGTTGCCGAACGTGAACTTGCGGATGGTGTGCTTCCCCGGCTTGTAGCCGCCCTGTCCATCCGTGATCTTGGCCGCAAGCGTTCCCGTCCCATTGGTGTGAGGCGATTCGAACCGCTATGGATTGGGTGATGAACGTTGCGCAACCAGGTGAACCAG
>CAVSYF010000016.1:0-141251 GCA_963732175.1 Bryobacterales bacterium
ATATGAGGGGCTCCGTCAATCCACGGGTTTGGCTACACCGTGGTGTTCTGTGCGTCACAGGGCAATTTTGTCAAGAAAGTAGAAGCGCAAGGAATCCGCATCCTCCTTGTAATCAGTCAGCAACGTATCGCGGAGCCGGCCCACTCTTCCCGGCCCACCTGACACTCGAAGACAGATTTCTGCGCCCTGACGCCGTAGTCTTTGCAAGCCCGAGCCACGCGAAAAAGCCTTCGCCTGCCTGCAGCTTCCACGGTTGACACATCGTAAGCGACCAGAACCGTGATGGATTTCTCGAACCTAGCTTCACTTGGGTACCAGGGGAATGTATTCCGGCAGATCTCCACGCAGATACCGTGCCAGGATGGGGTAGCGGCCACAATCGTGCAATTTTTTACTTCAACGTATTACACGCAATGTTTTTGGCCCATTTCTTCGCCACGTATTCGCTTTATGGCAAACTTAGTCCACAAAATGCATGTTGCTTCCGCCACTGCCAGAAAGGGCTAGGACCCACTTTTTTGCTGCTCTCTTCTATGCGCGCCACCCCTGTTCGCTGATTCTTGGGGCGGGTTAACGATTCTAAGGTGGTGGCGACCAAGTCGGCCGGGATATGCGCGATGAGTCTGGCCTGCCTTACGCCACAAAAAGTACCGGTCGAGTCACCCACGCACTTTCTACTAGCGATCAGGCTGACGCGGTGTTACCTCAGACTTACAAATATTGCAGTCGTAAGCGGAGGAATTACAACTGTTCCAGATACTCGGTCGAATCTTGCTTTCCGAGCAACAGGGTCAGAAGAAGTCCTTAGGACAGGATGCAATCGCAGAGGCAACTTACGGAGGGCTACAGACGTTATCGTCTGTTGTGAAAGTGTAGCGTTGAAAACAACCACGACATGTTTGTAGTCACCATTTGTTCCCTCGCCTGAGTCGAGCATCATGATGATTGTCCCTGGAATGTGTTCCAGCCCAACGTTGAGAAAATGCAAATGCGTTCCTATCTCGCGACTGGTAGGCAATCGGAAAAGGACCGAACTATAACGAATCTTGAGAAACTCTCGAAAAGTCGTTTCCGCAAGGCGAATGTCCTCAGGAGCAGGTTTCAATGATGAGTCGGAGAGAAGCGGCTGCTCAATTTCCCAGCGTATTCGGTTATGCTGGGCGAGTGGAAGCCCCGTTCCCCAGTTATTGGTTTTACCACTCCAATCGATGCGGTTGAACCAGTCCCCGGAATCGTAGCTGTCCGAGTCCATATCTTTCGAGCGCAAGAGATCGTCTGCACCCATGAAAAACGGAATGCCTTCCGCGAGAGCGACGACGCTCATGGCAAGAATTTGACGCCGGGTTCGGACCTGTATGCAGTCCGCCAAAGAGGACTTGAGTTGAATTGCATCAAACAGGCTCTGATCATCGTGAACCGACACATAGTTGACGGTTTCAGCCGGGGTGTCCGCATAGCCCGTTGGGTTCCCGTGATAATCAATCTGCGAGGCTGGGACTATGGCTCCAGAACCGTCCGGGATGCGAATATCTCTGAGATTGCCGGCAAGGCCGGCGCGGATCCACGCCTCCTGCCGCAGTAGCTCGGCCTTTTGCGATGACTCGGTCATCGTGCGTTGTGTGTAACTGTTCGGATCGGTAAAGAGACCGGTCGCGAATCCCTGGACTCGTGGATCCCCCGAGTTATCGCCGCCACGAAGCCCATCGCGAATGCGATCGTTAAAACTCCCGATTCCCGTTCCGTGCAGATTCAATTGCGATCCATTTGTGCCCAGCGCATTATGCGCGGTTTCGCCAAGATCCCAGCCTTCTCCATAGATGTAAATCCTGCGGCCATCCACTCCATCTTTCGCCAGTGTCAATGCGGACAGCGCCTTCCCAATATCGCGAAGATTGTCGATGAAGGTAAAACTCATGAGATCGAACCGGAAGCCATCGATCTTGTAGTACTTTGCATTCCACAGAACTGTATCTTGCTGAAGCTTTGCCATCATGAGGTGTTCAGTGGCCGTATCGGCACAGCATGTATTGGTCAATAACACGCCGTCTGCATCCAGGCGGTTATAGTAATTCGGCACAATCTTGTCGAGGACCGATGAGGAATGCTGGCCGAAGCCGCTCGTATGGTTGAAAACAACGTCCTGGATGACTCTGAGACCGCTGCGATGCAATGCCATCACCATTGCGCGGTACTCTCGAATTCGATTGTTCGGATTGGTTGCATATGCTCCTGCAGGAGCAAGATAATGGACGGGCGCGTATCCCCAGTTATAGCCATCCGCGGACTGAACGGCGGCCACGGCCGCCTGTTGTCGATCGCTGCCCGATGAATACTGCGTCAGATCGCCTGTGCTCTTCCAATTGGCTCGGTCCTCATCGACACCATCGAAATGGAACGTTGGGAGCAGATGAACCGCTTTCATTCCGGAGGCTGCGAGTGCATGAAGGTGTTTCATGCCGTCCGATTCCGTATCGGTGAAAGCAAGATAGGTTCCTCGGTGCGCGGCCGGCACCGTTTCGTCGGCTATGCTGAAATCGCGAATATGGAGTTCGTAAATGCTCAGATCGGTAAAGCGCGACAGGTTAGGGGAAACGTGCTCGTCCCATCCTGCCGGCTTATTTTCATTCGCGGTCATGTCGGACAATCGGCTTTTAGCCCCGTTGGTGGACAGATCGATTGAATACGGATCGGTAACAATGTCGTCAACGATGGCGTGTGCGCCAGGTGCATAGACAACCTCGTCGATCAGATAGTAGCAGCCGACCCATTTGCGATCGATGACAGCAACCCAGACACCACCGTGGCGATGCATTGGAACGACTTGCGACGGAGAGACCTGGGCAGCATCGAGATACAGCCTCAAGTGCATGTCCTGCGCGGTCGGCGCCCAAACCTTGATCTTTGCAAACCCCGCCGCATCGTCGGAAAAATCATGCCAGGCGCTTTCCGAAACAGCGGAGTTCCGAATCACTGGACCCAAAGTTCCGGAATAGGCGTATAGGTCATCCAATACGCCGGCGGTTTGTACGCCAGTCGCATATTGCAGAGAGCCATCTGCATTTTGTACCGATACGATAAGTTCCCCGGTCAGGAATCGATGAGACTGTTCTTCCGTCCATGCTTCGGGAAAGGTTCAGAACAGCGTAACCAGATTGCAATTGGGGGAATCGCTCCATCTGTCGCGCAGTAAGAGCGCTACCAGGCGCTAGTGGAACCGATATGCCTCCTTGGATACCTTTCAGAGTGACCTGCAGCGCGGCACGTTTATCGCTGAACAGAGTGTAGATTCCATCCGGGCAGACTTGCGCGCGTGGGATGAGGATCGTTGCGCGATCAATCCAGAATGCCTGTAAATGGCTCGGAGTCGCTTCATTCGGTTGCTTCGGCGCATCTGCGCGAACAGTAGCCGCCAAGCTGGTTGCGACTGCAATGGTTATGGACAGCGTCGCTACAAGATTCAGCAACTTGTTTTGCGACCAACAGCGGTATGTGCGAAAGGCGCCCAGTTGCGATTTCTGCTGTGTGAATTGTGCTGAGTGAGAACCAGGTATCTGACTGCCAAGAGTTCATCTCACGTACCACCTCAAGCCCTTCGGGATTGTCGTTAACTTGCTGAATGATCACCGAGTCATGCGAGGTCAGGTTGCCATTGGCAGAAACGAGGTGATCCCGACCATGTACCTCTAGCCTAAAGCCGTTCCACCACGGCGCATAAGTGCCTTGACGCTTGCTAATAATCACCGTCACAGTGCCGTCCCGGTTGGCAACGCAACTGAAGTGGAGGCGAAGAAAATCTCCGGCCCTGAATGCAAACGAGTGACCGTCATCCTGGTAAACATCTCCCGAACAGATTTCAGAGGAATGGCTCTCTTTCTCAGGGTTATCATTCAGGTAAATCCGAAGAGTTAGCGGGCCATTCGGAGCGACATCTGTATTCTCTATCTGCGGAGCCACCGGGATAACACTTCCTCCGCGCACATAGACAGGCAGATCCGAAAGGGTGGGTGTTACCATCAGAGGCTTGCGGAGCAGTAACTCCTCGCGTTTTTCTGGATCCTCGCCTCTTATCGCGGACCGATGCTTAAATCGTTCTCCTGTCCAGTAGTCATACCAAACTCCCGGCGGTAAATGAACCTCATAGGGAGCGATTTCTTCAGGAGAAGGATTCGGCGCAACCAGCAAATCAGGTCCGAACATGAATTCTCCCGAAGCGTCGAGGTCCATAGGGTGTCCGTCATCGGTGGCGTGCGGAAACTCGAGGAAAAGTGGCCGAACAATGGGAAGACCTGTGCGCGAGGTTTCCTCGACGGTGGTGTACAGATAAGGCATCAGCCGATACCGTTCTTCGATAAACCGCCGGCGAATCGATTCGTGTTCAGGGCCGTCGACCCATGGTTCATGCGGGCGAGTCCCTTTTGCGGCGTGGTCGCGGTCGATGGGCTGGAACGCCGCAACTTCAAACCATTTCGTGAGCAGGTCGGGAGAGGGCGATCCCGCGAAGCCGCCGACATCAGCGCCTGCGAGGGTGAACCCGCTGATGCCGAGATTGAGTAGTTGAGAAGTCGTTTCCCGCAGGTGATTCCAGGTAGAACTGTTGTCTCCGGTCCAGGTTGCGGCATAACGCTGCCCACCTGCGTAGCTGGCTCGCGTAAGAACGAAGGGACGTTCTTGTGGATTGAGTCGCAGCACTCCCTCATATGTGGCGCGCGAGTTTTCCATGCCATAGATGTTATGAATCTCGAGGTGAGAGGCCGTTCGCTTCAGAAAGCCTGGCTCGTCAATCCGGTGCTGCGTCGCATCGGGCATTGTCTTGGTGGGATATGTAAAAACGGCCGGTTCGTTCATGTCATTCCAGAATCCGCTGACATGGTCCGCGACGAACTGCTTGTAGAGGCTGCCCCACCATGCACGCGATTTCTCCTGCGTGAATTCAGGAAATACCGCAGGTCCAGGCCACACCGGACCGACATAGACGGATCCATCAGGGTTTTTGACAAAGTGGTCCCCGGCCATTCCGGAGTCGTATGGGGCGTAGTGACTGCCCGGCAGGTCAGCGATGTGCAAGTCGGTAATGAGAACGAGATGGAAATGATCGCGGGATAGTTTTTTCACCATCTCCGGAAAGCCCGGGAAAGCAGTTTCATCAACTGTAAACGGGCGGTATTTGCACTGGTAATCAATGTCGAGGTAGAGCACGTCGGCCGGAATATGATCGGCACGCAATCGATTGGCTACACCCAACAACTTGTTTTCGGTTTCATAGCTGTATCGCGATTGCTGAAATCCGAGCGCCCAAAGTGGAGGAAGGGGCGTAGGCCCGGTGAGCCAGGCGTATTCCTTTTCGACCTCTTTCGGATCTGGCCCGTACATCAGGTAGTAATCCACGGGACCGTCCGGCGCGCCGAATGAGTACTCGTTTGGTAATTCATGACCGAAATCGAAGAAGGTTCGCCAAGTATTGTCGAAAAGCACGCCGAGCGCGCGGCCGCCGCGGAACTCCAGAAAAAACGGAATGCTCTTGTAGAGTGGATCGCTCGATTCCTGCCACCCGAAATTATCCGTATTCCACATCACGTAGCTCTGGCCAGCGCGATCCAGAGGCCCCGGTTTATCTCCAAGGCCGAAGAAGTGATCGTCCGATTCCTCGCGCTTATAGACACGAAATCGGGTGCCCGTCCAGCGTATCGGTTCAGCATCCTGCTGAAGCAGGTGACCTTCTGGATCGGTCAAGGTCATGAGCAGGTCCGGCCCAACCGTGACCCTGATTGCACTGGTATGGAATCCGTCGTGTTCCGGCACAACTGAAATATGGGCGGCGCGGGCCGCGGGCAACACGGCCCAAGAGGCGTCTTCCGGCAATGAGCCGCTGTTCGATTCCCTGACCCGTAGTATGTGGTCGGTCAATGCCGTAATGCTCAAGAGACGAGCGCCTTGGCGCGCCTCCAACCCATCAGAAAGGTTCCTAATGATGATTGGGGCCTGGCAGAAACCGGCAACAGGGGAGAATAGGAGGAAGACACATAGTGCAATTCCGCGCATGGCTATAGAGAAGAGCGGCCGGGGACTTGTTCGCAATGCAGAACGCATGACTTGTAGATGACTTTTCGATCATCCGATAAGATCTTTATGATGAGCAATTTATCTAGTAAAGCTATCTGGTTTGGAGCTAAGGTCTATGGTGTACAGATTGCTGGTGTCAGTTTCAGCATGGACCAGTGGGGAATTGTCTGGCGCAATCCCCGAGAAGAAATATCGGGCGATCGTTCCAGCGGGGAGGTTCTTGAGGCTTGCAACTTCCTCCATGTGCCCTTCAGGAACGCTGATGCGGCAAATGGGCGCCGTGGGGGCCATGTAGGCATGAATATAGATAGCCTTGCCATCTGGAGCCCATACCGGATCGGCGGCGGAGGTTACGGTAAGTGTTCTCCATGTCCGCGCCGCCACGTCGTACAGCATTACTTTTTGCTGGTCGAGCGCGAGAGCCGCGATGTAACGCCCATCGGGTGACCATCGCGGACTGAACAGTCCTTCAGAGTGAGGCAATTCGGAAACGCGGCCAGACGACAGTTCGAGAATTTCGATGGAGCGCGGAGTGTTTCCCTGTCCCATTAAGTCGGGCACTCCGCCGAATGCAATGGATTTGCCATCTGGCGAGAATGATGGGTCCGCCACATTCCGGTCCTCTCGCATTAGACGTTCCGGGTTGCCGCCATCCGCGTTTACCAGGAACAATTGCCATGGTTGACCTGGATAACGCGCCATTAAGGCCAACTGACGGCCATCTGGTGACCACGAAGCCAAAAAGACCCGCATAGATTCCGGGGTGAGCTGAACCCTATCGGTTCCATCGATTTTGGCCCGCCAAAGCCGATCCATCGGATCGAGCCAAACAACGGATTCAAGATCGCGTGAAAACCTCACACGGTCGGCATGAGATAAAAAACCCTGGAGAGGTGCGAACTCCTTTTGCTGTGAGTCGTACTTCTCCGTCCTGGAGTGGTAGTCGTGTGCGACGAAAAAGACTTGATCTGCTTTTCGCCCGGCCGCTGGAGCTTCGTAATAGAGAGGGCCATTTGTGACTCGGACCGGATCTGAAGTGGCATCCCCTTTCAGCATCCATAGGTCGGTACGGCCGTCAGTGTCTGCCTGAAATACAAAGAATTTGCCGCTCGCTGTCCAGACGCCACAGCATTCATTCGGAGACAAACCGGAGACCCTCAGAACCGGCCGCGCGGTATGTTGACCTGCGGAGATCTCCCACAACGAGGAAGTATGATTTTCGGAATCGATGAGCGTAAAACGGAGCAGTTTGCCATTCGGTGACCAGCGAAGCCAGAAAGCACGGCCCGGAGTCGTGGCGAAGGGGATGGACTTTCCCGTATCCAGCGAAACCATGGCCAGTTGATTGCCGGACGCGTAGAGGACGCTTCTCCCGTCAGGCATCCAGGTTGCATCATGAGCCAAGATGCTGGATACCCTGAACGCCGAACCTCCGTCAATAGGAACGATCCACAGAGGCTTCTCTGGGGCAGGCGACAAGTTACTGCGCACAAGCAGCTGAGTGCCATCCGGAGAAATATCGTTGATTTCAGGCGAAGCAATTTCGTCTGGCAGCAGTAAGGTTCGAATTTCGCCTGTAGAAATGGTCACCTCTGACAACACGTCGTGTCCTTGTTCAATAGAAGAGGTAAAAAGGCGTGTTCCGTCGGTCACCGTGGCAGGAAGGGACTCGAAAGAAGTGTCCACCGATGAATAGACGCGTCCCTCCTGTGTAATCTGTGAAATGCGCAGTGGAGATGCGGACCTGGTTGGCACGGACCAGACGCTATATGCAGTCGCGGCAAGCGCCAGACCCATTCCAAAAGAGAGTACGGCCAGCGTGTATTTCCGCCAGGATTGAGCACTGGAACCAACGTGTGTCGAAAAGGCAGGATCCGTCTGAGGAGAGTCGTTTTGCAGCCCCGGTTGCGCTGAAGCGACAGAAGCTGGCCGGGAACCAACATCAACGAGCGGATTAAGAGGTGACACGGGGGCGATAAATCTGTATCCCCGCTTGGAAAGCGTCTGGATGAATCGTGGATTGTCAGCCGAGTCGTCTAGCGCCTCGCGGACTTTCTTGATCGCGCTTCCGAGCGAATGTTCGAAATCGACGACAACGTCGGGACCCCATACGCACAACTGGAGTTCTTCTCTGGATACAACTTCTCCGGCATTTTCCAACAGAACTGTGAGAATTTTGAAGGGCTGGCCCTGCAGTTTGATCTGGCGGCCCTCTTTCCACAACTCACCGGACTTCAGGTCGGCTTCAAAAAGGCCGAAACTCAGTCGGGAGGAAAGAATAGCAGGGGAATTCATGTAGCGCCCTTCTGCTGGAATCGAATCTAGGATACCACGAGGTGTTATCTGTCTTCATGTAATCCAGATGAAATATTCTTGTAAGTAATTGAAAATGCACGATTAATGAGGTCACCTTAAAGTGAATGGAAATGGGTGGTTCAGCCATTGCGTTCATCCCCCTTAATGCAGGATGGTCCTCTTAGTCATTTCGATCCCGGCCTCTCCCCTTTCCCGGGTATCAGAGGCCCGAGTAGCGCGGGAACGGGTTGAAGCCGGATGCGACCGCGGCCGTGCCTACTGGCCGGGAGTCCCCGCTCACCCGGAACGTTGATTATAAAGGGAAACGTCCTATGAAGTGCTGCAATTCGGGAATAAGGTTCACCCTATGGCTGATGCTTCTACTCGTCAACGGTTGTGGTGGCGGGGGCCAATCCAACTCGGGAACGAGTGCCCTGACCGCGCCCACCAATCTTGCGGCCGGGACGGCTACCTCAAGCAGCGTGTCTTTAACGTGGACGGCCTCCAGTTCAAGTGCCGGCGTCGCTGGCTACAACGTGTTCCGTAACGGAACCAAGGTGGGGACATCCGCAACAACTTCCTATACCGACACTGGACTCTCCGCTTCTACCTCGTATTCCTATGCCGTATCGGCTTATGACAGCTCTGGTAATACGTCCGCTCTGAGTGCCGCAGTCACGGTTACCACGCTGGCCGTCCAGCCGCCAACCACTCCGACCAACCTGGCTGTCGGGGCAATTACCTACACCAGCGTGACGTTGAGTTGGACAGCGTCAACTTCGAGCGCAGGGGTTGCCGGATACAACATCCTCCGGAACGGAACCAAAGTCGGCACTTCAACCAGCACGAGCTATACAGACACGGGACTGTCCCCAGCCACCTCCTATTCCTATACCGTTTCCGCCTACGATGCCTCGGGAAACACATCCGCCCTTAGTGGGGCGCTCACCGTGACGACTCTCGCCGTTTCAGCGCCAGCCGCTCCATCGGGCCTGAGCGCCGGGAGCATCACAGCGAGCAGCATTGTACTGAGTTGGACGGCATCGTCTTCACCGGTGGGTGTTGCCGGCTACAACGTCTTTCGCAGTGGAACGATGGTAGGCACTTCAACGACAGCCAGCTATACGGATACGGGGCTGTCTGCCTCTACCTCTTACTCCTACACTGTGTCTGCGTACGACTCTTACGGTGACACATCGGCCCTCAGTTCTGCGCTTTCGGTTACCACTTCAGCCCAATCAACGACGGCACCCACGGCTCCGGCCAACTTCACCGCCTCGACGACCGATTTCACCGCGTCTGCCACGTATTGCAACGTGACCATGAGTTGGGAAGCTTCCACCGGTTCTGCAGGCATCGACCACTACGGACTTTTTCGCAATGGTACCACGCTTGCCACAACCAGCAATTTGAGCTATCAGGATGGCAGCGCGGCCTCGAATACCACGTACAGCTACGAAGTCGTGGCCTACGATCCGTCCGGCAATGCGTCGAATCCCAGTACTTCGGTTTCAGTCAGCACCGGTACGTGCACCGCTGGGCAGAACTTCCGCCTGGGTGTGATGTATACGTCGACGCAATCGATCTTCTCGGTTTGGTCGCCCACGTACACCAGCGTTCAGTTGAACCTGAATGGCGTTCTATATCCGATGACGCTGATGACGAATCCTCCAAACGGATATACCGACATTTACTCGGTGACCGTCCCAAGAAACCTCAACGGGGAAACTTACAATTTCGTAGTCAACGGTGTGACGTCGACCGATCCATACGGCGTCATGACCCAGCCCGGAAGCAACAACGATATCGTGATGGATCCCAGCCAGATCACACTGCCGGCCGGATGGACGCCTCGGCCAGTGCTTACCAACCGGACCGATGCAGTGATTTACGAAGCTGATGTGCGCGAGTTTTCGAATGACCCAAGCTCTGGCATTCCATCAGCTGATCGCGGATACTTCGAGGGGATGACCGACACAGACGCCACGGTGAACGGGGTAGCTGGCGCTCCCAGCACCGGTATCGATCATCTGGTCGATATGGGCGTCACCCATATTCAGATCATGCCGTTCTTCGATTACAACGACTGCATCAGCACCTCCGAAGAGAACTCCTGCTTCAACTGGGGATACGATCCGCTGAATTACAATGTGCCGACGTCGAACTACTCCGAAACTCCCACCAATTACACTAACCGTGTTCTGGAAGTTAAGCAGATGATTGACAACTTTCATAAACATGGAATTCGCGTAATCATGGACGTGGTATATAACCACACCTCCAGCGAAAGTGTTTTCGGGAATATTACTCCAGAATATTACCTGTCGGAAGACCTCACCGGAGATGGACATACTCTCGATGGATCCAATCCGATGGTAGCCAGGATGATCCAAGATTCCCTGGAATACTGGGTCACGCAATATAACGTGGATGGATTTCGCTTCGATTTGCTCGGAGTATTTCCACTCTCAACAGTGGAGCAGTGGGGCACCTATCTGACCAGCATGTACCCGGATCGTAACCTGCTCCTCTATGGGGAACCATGGATAGATGGAACTCCCGCCACCACGGCCCTTAATCTTGGCGATATAGGAATAATACCGTCGTCCCATTTTGGCGCCTTTAACGGCGCCTATCGCACAGCCCTCAAAGGCTCGGATGACGATGGCGGCGGCAACACTGGATTCATGTTCGACCAGACAACAAGCGACAGCTATTTTGGATCATATATTGCGGGCCAGACATGGCCAAGCACCGGCGACCCGGGTTATGGTCCCATCTCTTTGGGTGTTGCGGCGTCTCCGGTTCCTTCGCTGCCGGCCACTGCCAACTCAAATGTATGGGATCCTGCATTCTCCGCAGCCCCGGAACAGGCGATCAATTACGTCTCGGTGCACGACAACCTTTGCCTCTATGACAAGATCACCCTGTGGCAAAGTACAAATGGCCAGACTGGCCAGTCTGTAACCAACAGCCTGGTCGCATATGCGTTCGGCATGATTCTGACCCCTCAGGGCATCCCATTTATCTATGAGGGCGATGAGTTTCAGCGCACTAAAAACGACAACTCCAACAGCTACACAACGGAATATGACCTTCTCTGGTCCAATCTGAACAGTACCAGCGATGCTGCTACCTATGCTTATGTAAAGGGGCTCATCGCCTTACGAAAAGCGCATCCTTCTCTGCGCTTCAGCACCTGGAACGACATCAATACAAACGTACAGTCCAGCCAGGAAAGTGCATCGCTGGTTGTATCGACCATCAATGCTTCAGCAACCGCGAGCGAAACCTGGAAGACAGCGGTAGTCGTTTACAACTCGAGTTCCACCGCACAGCAGATCACGCTGCCATCAGGCTCCGGCACTTGGTACATTGCCGTATACGGCCAGACCGTCGAGCCGACCGGAACCACTGCCAGTTCCGTGGCTGGCAGCAATACTACGCCCTCTGCCGCCGCCTGGGGGTTGACCATCTTCTATCAATAGAGTTCAGGCCACTATACTTCGCAATCCCATGAAGTGTGGTGGCCAAAGGCACTCGCCACGCCTCAAACGGTGAATCGACCGAGTTCAAGGCGGTTCCAGGAGAGATGTACCCTATCCAGCTTCTGCGGCAGGTCGCTCCTGCTTGGGGGCGGATCGACTGGCGGTATTACCTCCCGGGTATAGTAATCTTGGGACCGCCATATGACGGCAAATTACTCCCTGCGCTTTCCGGTTCAGCAATCCAATCGGCCGGAACTCCCCTGCATGTCACATCCAAGCGTAGCGGACAGGACAAGTCAAGTAGCTGTCGATTCATGGGGGCGAGCACTGGCGGCGACGGTGTCGCGAAGGCGCAGATTCCACAGCACATCGAGATTGCATCCCGGCAAGTCCATAACACTGGAATCCTGATCGTGATTCATTCGTAAGAATTCGCAGGCTGCTTCCGTGCGATTCAGATGATCGATGGCGACAAGCTATTGATAATAAAACACCTAATTGGTCAACAAAAAATGACTCAAAAAATAGAACGGGGGTATTGCGGTTATTTAACCCGTAAGCAGATGGTTGTTTCCGAAGTTCAAGCACTCAACTATGGCGATTCCAAAGCCTGGAGTGAGTCCATTTGGAGGCAGGATGAAAACGCATGTGGTTCATTTACAGAAAATTCCTTTAGGGATCTGGGCCATTTTGTTGGCCATGACGACCCTGATCTCACCCCTGTACGCGCAAACCGACTCAGGAACCGTCAGAGGCACAGTCACCGATGCAACCGGGGCCGTCGTTCCCGCTGCGGTGATTACGCTCACCAGTACGCAAACCGGCGAAGTGCGTTCCACCAAAACCGATTCCGCGGGCGTTTTCGACCTTGAGTCTGTTCCTCGCGGACAGTATAAAGCGCGGGTCGAAGCCCAGGGATTCCAGGCCCAGGAACAGTCGTTCCAACTCCAGGTTTCTCAAACCCAGTCCTTGATTTTCTCGCTAAAGCCAGGAGCTGCAAACACGACGATTACGGTCACGGGCGCGGCTCCGATCGTAGATGTTTCAACTTCTACGGTTGGGCTTGTCGTTGAGGCCGCTCAAATGTCAGACTTGCCGTTGAATGGCAGAAACTTCACTTCATTGGCGTTGTTAACCCCGGGAGTAACGCGAGGAGCCTACGGAAGCCAAGCCAGCGGTGGACCAGCTCAATCTAACGCAGAGACCTGGCGTTATAGCCAGACAGGTGGGGCAGCCCTCTCTGTCAATGGCTTGCGTCAGCAAGCAAACAACTTCGAGCTGGACGGCGTTGACAACAATGAGATGCTTGTCGGCACCATCGTCTTTTTCCCACCCGTGGAAGGAACACAGGAATTCCGTGTAACAACTTCGATGGCGCCTGCCGAGTTCGGCGGCGCCGGCGGCGCAATCATCCAGAGTTCCATCAAATCGGGCACCAACCAGTTTCACGGATCGGCATTCTTTTTTTACCGCGATCAGATATTTGACGCAAATCCCAACTACAACTTTGAAGATATTACGGGCGGTGTTCCGGCTCCAACCTTTCACCGCATTCAGACGGGCGGCACATT
The DNA here is from genome assembly GCA_963732175.1 of Bryobacterales bacterium. Lineage (GTDB taxonomy): Bacteria > Acidobacteriota > Terriglobia > Bryobacterales > Bryobacteraceae > Palsa-89. Next base: position 13,415 of record CAVSYF010000016.1, read on the forward strand.
GGGTGGACCGATCTGGCGCAATCGCCTCTTCCTCTTCGGCGATTACCAGGGCCTTCGCCAGAGGGAGCCGCAGGGAGAAACCTTCACGAGCGTGCCTACGCAACTCATGCGCAATGGCGATTTCTCTGAATTGCTTAACACGACCATCACTCAGGGCAATAATCAAACGGATCGAATCAACAGCTTTTGGATCCCAACTTGTAATCAATATGGCGGTCAGTCTCCAAATATTGTCGGGGGGATTTACAACCCTTTGACCTGCCTGCAGTTTCCCGGCAACAAAATCCCTTCTAGTCAGATAAGCCCAGTCGGGAAGAACTTTCTCAATGCGTTCCCGTTGCCAACTCCCTCGCTGGCGACCACAACAGTCGTAAATAACTACCAAACGAACCCAGTCAACACCCAGCGCATGGATGACTTTGACCTGCGCCTTGATGCGAATATCACCTCGAAAGACACTGCATTTGCAAGGTACAGCTACGGACAGGATATCCTCAACATTGCGAGCCTGCTCCCGAATCTGCCGTCAGGGTCTGGTGCGGGGTATAACCCCACTCATCCTCGCGGACTGGCAGTTGGTGAAACGCATGTTTTTTCTCCGACGCTGGTCAATGAAGCGCGTTTTGGCTATATCCGGCCGTATTACGCTTACATCAACCCTTTCAATAACGTTGCGCTCGCCACTCAACTTGGCATTCCGGGCGTCAATACGTCCATGGAAGGTGGACTTGGGATCATCGGCAGCTCATTTGCGCCAGTTGGCGACGCTGGCCCTTACGAGGTTCCGCAGAAAACATTGCAAGTTGCCGACAGCATCTCTTGGACAAGAGGGAATCACAGCTTTAAGCTCGGCGCCGACATCATGCATCATCAAGTCAAGTACTTTCAGATTCCAGACGCCAAGGGTAACTGGAATTTGTCAAATGACTTCACAGGTTATTCCGGTTCGGAGCCTTTAGCGGGATTTGTGAACAATTTCGAAGCCGGCGTTGGAGTGCCACAGGGCTTTATTGATACGCGCAATTGGTATTCGGGTTATTTTGTGCAGGATGACTGGAAGATCTCCCGTCGCTTGACTCTGAACCTTGGCTTGCGCTATGAACTCTTTACCTACCCAACCGAGGCTAACAACAACCTATCGAACTTTAGTCTTACCACGCTGACGTTGCTTGAGGCCGGCAAGAGCGGTAACTCGCGCGCTTTGGTTAGTAACAACCACAATAATTTTGGCCCTCACATCGGATTCGCCTACGATCTGACGGGTAAGGGAACAACTTCGATCCGCGGTGGCTATGGCATCTTCTACTTCCAGGAACGCGGCGGTGGTGGCAATGGACTTTGGAGCAACCCGGACTTCAATGGAGAGAGGGTAGTTGACGCTTGGCTTGGTGCTCAGCGTAGGATCAATCTCGATGGCGAGATCCCGGCTTGCTCCGCAACGGTGACGACAGCTTGCCAGTCATCACCCAACTACGACAACAACGAGGCCGATGCGACTGGTCCTCTCCCCATACCGAAATTCGGAACCTTAGTTGATCCCTCGAATCCAACCGGCGCGTCGCTGATCTCACAAGATCCTCATTCCCCTACTGCCCAGGTTCAGGAATGGAATCTCCAAATCCAACGGCAACTCGACCACGCTACATCCCTCACGGTCGGCTATATTGGAACGAAGTCTGACCACTTGCTAACCGCCTTCAATCTGAATGAGCAGGAAATTGGCTTCGTAAACGGTCAGCACGTCGCTTACGACCAAGATTTGTACCCCGCATTTGGGCCGATCAACCGCCTCATCAACGAGGGAATATCGAACGATAATGCATTGGAGGTAATGCTCCAACGGAGCATGGTCAAAGGGCTGCAGCTAACCGCTGCCTACACATGGTCACATGCATTGGACGATGGCGACGGAGCAATCTCTACCGGAACAGACGACCAGGGAATCCAAATCGTCAACGGTGCTCCCGCAATGAAGGGATCATCGGGAGATTACGGCAATTCCGACGAGGACATCCGTCAGAATTTCTCGTTTAGCGCTCTTGGGAAACTCCCATTTGGGCGCGGGAGAGCTTTCGGCCAGCATCTTTCTCGCCCGCTCGATTATGCGGTTGGTGGGTGGCAACTGAATACCATTGTCCATCTACAGACCGGTACTCCTTTCGACGCTTATACAGGAAAGGGCTTAATCCCTGGCGACACTAGTAACTCTTGTAGTTGCGAATGGACAGTTCCCAACGAGCGGCCCGACCTTACAGGAAAGATCAAATACAAGAAGAGCGTCTACGAGTGGTTTGATTACACACAGTTCACGTCTCCGCCTGCGACCTGGGTAAACGGAATCGGAAACGGCTACCCGGTCATGGATCGTGAGGGTACTCTTGGGCGAAACCAACTTTATGGCCCGTCCTACCGTACCTTGGACGCCTCTCTCTTCAAGGATTTTCCAGTCAAGGAAAAGGTCACCGCCGAGTTCCGCTTCCAAGCCTATAACTTGGCCAACACACCGGAATTCAGGAATCCGAATGGGCAAATATCTGCTCTTTACGATATTCCCGCCCCAGGCATAGACAATGGAGATGCCTCGCAAATTAACGGTGTGCAACTACACAGCGAACGTCAGATCGAATTCGCATTTCGATTGACCTTCTAGCAAATATATGTAGTCCCACCGCAGCAATGCGGTGGGACTACGCGCTCGACTGGAGTGCTTATTGATCCATGCGTACTTCCGAAAAGAATCGGTTTCAGGGAATGGACATTTTCGGGCCGCAATGAAGTCACAGTTGCCTTCTGTTAAAAACCTCAGCCTTTATCACGTGAGTCGAAAAGCAATTGCAATCGGGAGACGACGCCGACGGCATAGATCCTTGACGCGGGTCTTGTCGCGTTGCGTGCGCAAAGAGGAGGGCTTTTGGATGGCGGTCACAACCTGCATTTTGACGGCGCGCGCACTCCAGGGCCGGTGGTGGCCGCTATGTCCATCCTTGAAGCGAAGCAGGGTTCCGAACAGTTGTTGATCGAGGAACTAGGCAAACTGGTGCGCAGCAACCGACAGCCGACCGGCAGCAATCCCTTTGGAACTCATGAATCGATCATGACCAAGCACGCCAATCCATCTCGGCGAGATGGCGCTCGGCCAGAAGCGGTAGACCCAACCGGAGATCGGGCGGCCCCATCCTTCAGGGTTAAGCTGAGTCATACTGAGCACAACCGCAGCAGCACCTTCCAGTGAGCCGGTATTTGCCTTATCTGTTGTTCCGTGCGCGAAAAAACGCCGTAGCCACCCCGAATCGCTGTTTTCCCCGTCCCGGTTGGGTCCCAGGCAAAATCGATGCGCGGCCACTTCTTATTAAGGGAAGATGAAAACCGCTCTGCCGCAGCTCCCGGTCAGCGGACAAAAGACACCCGCCGGTACGTGTCCATGCACGAGTTCTCGGGCGACTTCATCTTCGAACGCTTGGGTGCTGCGCACAGCCGCAGCGACGCCGTCATCGGTTCTGCGGCTGGCTCGTGCTGCGCGGCAACTCTGGGACGAAGGAAACTGAATGCCTCAGATTTCTAGGGCGACTCTGGAGACCGGCGGCAACCTCCCGGCGATTCTCGTGTACCAGCTTTGCGTGAAACCGGGCTTCGAGGAGATGGTTCACGATGCGTTATTGACGCTGCTCCACAAGAGCCGGCTGGAGGCCGGGTGCCTTCATTTCGACCTGTACAGGCTTGCGGACAACCGCTTCTATTTTTTCTTGCACGAGGTATGGGATAGCCAGGATGCGTTGGAGGCGCACACCACCAGCCGCCACTCGACGCAGTTTCGGGCCACGGTGATGCGCTATCTGGAGCAGCCAATTGCCACGTATCAACTCCAGGAAGTCATTTGATACATCTGCTGGCCGTTTCCTCTATGTGCTTTCCGGCATGGCGAAGGATGCTTTCTCCGCTCTGGGCCTTCTGTCAATCCGTTCTCGCATCTTCATGACCAGGGCAATATAGGACCGCAGTACATCCGAGGTCGCATCGGCGCGCTGGACCATCTCGATCTCCACGGCGAGCGATTTCTCCGCGAACGGGCGGAACACGATGCCATCTTTCTCGGGGCACTTTGCGGTGGCGCGCGTAGCGAGCGCTACCCCGATTCGTTTTTCGGCGAAGACAATTGCCTCGTGCGGATGGCTGATCTCATGAACGATCCGAGGATGGAATCCGGCACCCGCACAATGTTGCAGGAACCACTCCCTGAGTGCTGGATTGCGTTGCTGCATGGGCAGAATCAGCGGTTCGTGCTCAAGGTCGCGGAGACAGACGAGCCTTTGCCGCGCGAGAGAATGGTCGCTCGCCATCACTACCCCCAGACGGTCCCGCATGATGGGAATCGTTGCAAGGTCATATGTGATTGCAGATTTGAGCACGAATCCGCAGTCCCACACACCGCCAAGAACATTCGCGACAATCTCGGAGGTAAAAGAACTGTGATAGACCGTGGACAAGCCTACGTCCGAAGCCCTGCTGACGTGGGTCAGATACGCCAGCAACTCGACATCGAAATAGGAACTGTGGCCAACTTCCACGACGGCATCGGAAGCACGCCGGTTTCTTCTCAACCGGCCGAAAGCGCGGTGGAGATAGTAAAGCCCCTTGCGCAGTTCGTAAACGAAGTCCTCGCTTCCCGGCGTGAGAGCAACCGGGCGCGCGCCACGGTCAAAGAGTGTGGTCTTTACCGAGGATTCGACATCCTGAACAGCGCGACTCACGGACGGCTGCGGACGACCCAGGACCTCACCGGCGCGGTTGAATTGTCCGCATTCGCAAACGGCAAGGACAGCTTCGAGGTCGCCAAGCGAAACGTCCTTGTCAGCGAAGGTTAGCATACGCTGTTCCTCCGTGGGGAAATCTGCCAAGGCTCGCTTTCACCCCCGGCCTCCGCCGGTCACGCCGGCATTTGCGCTGGGGATACCGCATAGAGACTCATCTCTTTGAAAAAAGTTGCTTGAAAACGGACAGATTTTTTCTTGAGAGCAGGAGTATTCAATTTCGCCTGCGTACTATTCAAATTCTGAATACTGTGCCACGTTACGGCGAGGGAGCGGCGGTGCCCGTCGGGCCAGTTGTGCCGCTCCTGCCGGACGGCAGGAGCCTCGCAAGAGGGCGGGAAGGACGGGCAGACACAAAAATGCGGAGCCGTTCTTCCGGCCCCGCACAGTACATCTTGATTGGGTTGTTATGCCGCCGCTCTCTTCGCGGTCTTTGCCGGTGCTTTGACGGGCGGCTTGGGCGCGGCCTTCTTCGCGGCTTTCGCTTTCTCCTTGGCGGAGAACTCCTGTTTGACCTTCGCGGCGATGGCATCGGTGTCCACCTTATACAGGGCGGCGGCTTCGTTCAACACCTGCGTCGTCTTGTGATGAGCGGCGGTAAGCAGGATGGTGAGTTCGACCAACACGCTGCCTAACACGCTCTCCTCGGCGCGGCGCAAGTAGGCGGCAAACAGCTTGGCAATGGAGTCGCTGTCTTTCTCCCGCTTGATGCCATGCTGCCGGGCGACGATCTCCAAGCGCCGTTCCTCCACCAATCCGGCCAGCCGTTCCACGACAAACAGCAGGTCGCGCTTCATCAGCCGCACAGGTACGGCCTCGGCGATGGCTGCGAGTACGCGGATGCCGGTCGTGTTGGCGATGGCTTCCTCGCGCCGCTGCTTCTCCTGCGCGGCGAATCCTGCCGCAGGACTTCAAAACGCACTACGCCGGGATCTTTCTTGGTCTCCGCCGCGTGTTGCACCAGCAGCTTGGCGCAATCCATGGCAAAGTTGGGCGTCGCGTCGACGAAAGCGATAACATACAAGCTGCCGCCCGGGTCTTTGGCGGGTTGTTGCGCGGCGGCGTCGCGGATGAAAACTGCGGCTGACTAGAGTGATTGCGATGAGTGTGAGTGAACGAAATCGGGGCATTGAGATCCTTCTCGCTTTCCAATGATATTCTACGATGACGGCACGACACATGAACGCACTGGATGGTAAGACCGCAATCGTTACCGGCGCGAGCCGGGGAATCGGACGGGCGATCGCACTGCTGTTGGCAGAACGTGGCGCTCGCCTGGTGCTGGGAGCGCGGGATCAGGAGATGCTGGCGCAAGCCGTCCAGGAAATCAAGCAAGCCGGCGGCGACGCTTCCGCATTCGCGGCGGATCTGCGAACGCCGGACGCTCCGCCCCGTCTGGCCGCCTTCGCGCTCGCAACTTACGGCCAAATCGACATCATCGTGAACAATGCGGGCGCCACCAAGCGCGGCGAGTTTCAAGATTTGACCGATGAAGACTGGGCCGACGGATTCGCGCTGAAGTTTTTCGGAGCGGTGCGGTTAACGCGAGCAGCCTGGCCGCATCTGAAGGCCACCTCCGGCTCAGTGGTTAATATTTCCGGTATCGGCGGCCGTACTCCAGGCGCGCAGTTCACCATTGGCGGCTCAGTAAACGCCGCGATGCTTTCGTTCACCAAGGCCATGGCTGAAGCCGGCATTCGCGATGGCGTCCAAGTGAACGCGATTTGCCCCGGTACGGTTCGTACGGACCGTTTTCACAACAGGATCGCCAATTTCGCCCAGGAGCATGGACTGAGTCCGGCTGCCGCCGAGCCCGCATGGGTTAAATACGAAGGCATCACGCGCGTGGGCGAACCGCAAGATATTGCCCAACTGGTAGGGTTCGTCGTCAGCCCGGCCGGCCGTTTCCTGCAGGGCGCGCTCATCGACATGGATGGCGGTTCCACGAAAACGATATAGTTGGGCGAAACGTAGCGCACCGGGGCGTGGTCCACAAACCAGGAGGAAACATGGCTGCTGTTGTCTGGAAGGGATTCGTAAGTTTCGGCTTGGTGTCATTTCCGGTTCGGCTGCAGGCCGCCGCGCGCGAGAAGCCGGTCCGATTTCACATGCTGCACAAAAAAGACGGGTCGCGTCTGAAGGAGGTTTTCTATTGCATGGCCGAAAATAAGCCGGTGGAGCGCGAGGACATCACCCGAGGCTACGAAGTATCCAAAAACGAGTATGTCGTAATCGACCCGGCCGAGCTGGAAAAGATTGCGCCGAAGACCGCCAAGGTGATGGATATCGTGCAGTTCGTCATGCAGGACCAGCTCGACCCGGTATTTTTAGACAAGTCATATCATGTGCTGCCCGACGGCGATGTCCTCAAGCCATACGCCTTGTTGCGGGAGGCCATGAAGAAAGATCAGAAATTCGCGATCGCGAAAGTGGCCATGCACAACCGCGAGCATATCGTGGTGCTCCGGCCCTCGGGCAATGAACTCATGGCGCACACCATGTTCTTCGTCGATGAAATTCAAAAAGCGGATGTCAAAACGGGCGCCGAAAAACTTTCGGAGAAGGAAATCCGCTTAGCTTCGCAGTTGATCGATTCGCTCACAGCAAAATTTCAGCCCGAGAAGTTTCACGACGAATATCAGGAGAGCGTCAAGCGTCTGATCGAGCAGAAGCAAAAAGGCGAACGGGTGCGTGGCGTCAAACAGGAGCGTCCGCGCGAAGTCGTCAACATCCTGGACGCACTCCAGAAGAGCCTGGCAGCCAATCAGAAGGAAAAACCGGCGCCCGGCCTAAAGGCGGCCGGCACAAAGCCGCCTGATTGCACCAGTTCCGGCGCATCTTGCGGATACATAAAGACTATTGCTCGGTGGGCCGATCTAATGAACAGCATGGATCGCCGAAATGAAGTGCGCTTTGGGGCCGATCACCCGGTAGTCGTGTCGGTGCTGGGTAATTCGCACTCCGATGGCATTCCTGGAAAAATCGCCGGCGCTTCCAAGTCCGGCCTGCGGGTCTTAACGGATGTACCGATTGACGTTACTTCATCGGTCCGGGTGAAGTGGGACTCCGGCACGCTTACCGGCGACGTTCGTCACTGCCGGCAGGTGCGGCCAGGCCACTACAGCATCGGCATTCGAATCACCCAGGTGATCCAACAATCGAAATTGCGGACCGATCAGCTCGAGTCGGCGTTCGATTAGTCTCAGAAGGGCGCAACTTCGCGCTGGCGCAAAACGATCCGACACAATAGTAGTAGATGTTGGACAAACGCCTGCTGCTGATCGGCGCGACTACCGGCTATCAGACGCGCGCGTTCGCCGAAGCAGCCGCCCGGCTCGGGCTACATCTGGCGCTGGCCACGGATCGCTGCCACGTGCTCGAAGATCCGTGGGGCGACCGGGCCATCCCTTTGCGATTTGAGAATCCCGAGCAAGCTGCCGCGGCAATTGCGGAGTCCCAGGCGCGCCTGGACGGCATCGTCGCGGTGGGCGATCGTCCCGCATACATCGCGGCGCTGGCGGCCGAGCGGCTGGGCGTCCGGTACAATTCTCCTGATTCCGTACTGGCGTGCCGCAATAAGTTTCTCGCGCGCGAGCGGTTTCAAAAAGCGGGACTGCTTGTTCCCGACTTCTATCGGGCGGCGCTGGCCGAAGGCGCCGAACCCGCCGAGGAGCAGGCTCGCTATCCCTGTGTGCTGAAGCCACTCAGCTTGTCGGCCAGCCGCGGCGTGATCCGCGCGAACAATCGCGGAGAATTTATCGGAGCTTTCCGCCGCATTGAAACTTTACTGCGTGAGCCGGACATCGTGCGTCTCGAAGAGGAGCAGGATCGGTTCTTGCAGGTGGAAACCTTTATCGAAGGCCGGGAGTTCGCGCTCGAAGGGATATTGACCGGCGGACAATTGCGCGTGCTGGCGCTCTTCGACAAACCCGATCCGTTGGATGGCCCGTACTTCGAAGAAACCATTTACGTGACGCCTTCGCGCGAAACAGCGGCCGTCCAGCGTGAGATCGTTCGCACGACCGTATTGGCGATCGAGGCCCTGGGATTGACCGAAGGCCCGGTACACGCCGAGATGCGCGTGAATCAGCGGGGCGTTTGGATGCTCGAAGTAGCGGCGCGGCCGATCGGCGGGTTATGCGCACGGGTCTTGCCGGGTCTTGAAGAGCTGATTCTGCGCCATGCGGCCGGCGAAGACATCACGGCGATTGCCATGCCGGCCGACGCCGCAGGCGTCATGATGATCCCGATTCCGGGCGAAGGCATCTACGTGGGCGTCGATGGCGTCGAGGCGGCTCGCGCGACGCCGGAGATCGAAGACGTCATCATCACCGCGAAACAGGGGCAGAAACTCGTCCCGCTCCCGGAAGGTAACAGCTATTTGGGGTTCATTTTCGCCCGAGGCGGTTCGCCACGACGGGTGGAAGAAGCCTTACGCGCGGCGCACAGAGCTTGCGCTTCGAAATCGCGACTGCTTTGCCGGTGGTGTGAAACGATTACTTCGCGCGCGGGGGAACGTAGCCCGGCGGGAGCGCGGCGCCTTCGCCGAAGAAATACTCTTCCATTTGCTTGAGCAGGAACTCCTGCGCTTCCTGAGTGCCCAGGTTGAGCCGGTACTCGTTCATGATCATCTTCATCTGTTCCAGCCACATTTTCCAGGCTTCTTTAGAGACGTTCTCATAAATGCGCTGGCCTAGGGGATGATTGTCAAAGGGAGGCTCGTCGAGTCCGGCCATTTCCCGCTGAAATTTGACGCAGAAGACCTTGCGTTTGCCGGTCTCTTCCTGGACTGGGGGACCCGCCATTCCTCCATTGCCACAACCCATGCGTCGCTCCTTTTTTAGCTTGCTGACCCCAGGATAGCAGAGGGGTGTCAGAGGGAAGGTGTACTATTACGCGGTGCGCTTCTCGGGTTCGTTCGCCTCAGGAGCCTCAGCCGCGGCGTTCTTTTTATTGCTAAGGTATTCCGACAGCTTGAAGGGCATTGAGGCGCCCTTCTCCATGGCGCGTTGCACGGCTTTCTGATACCGGCGGAGCGTCTCGCGCCGGACCACCTCACGAAGCTGGCAGGTCTCGATATCCAGCAGGATGTCGATCTCCCAGGGTTGGAAGGTGTTGCGGGTCATGCTGCCGCGGATCAGCTCCTGCAGCAGCTTATTGAAGCGGTTGAGTACTACCTCGCTATCTTGTCCCGCAAACATGCCTAAGGATGATATCGTCCGAATGGCGGAAATCTACATGGTTTTTCTTAGTCCTGATTGAGGAGAATAGGAAAGGACCGCCATGAGTGACCCCAAATTCGATCCGCCTCGCGTCGCTTTGAACCGCATTTACACCAAGATGGGAGACCAGGGCCAGACCCACCTGGCGGGCGGCCAGCGGGTCTCCAAGGATTCCCTGCGAATCGACTGTTACGGCACGGTGGACGAGCTAAACGCTTTCGTTGGAATGGCTTGTGTCACGGCAGGCGAGGCCGTTCCGGAGCTTGCACCCATTCTTCGGCGTGTTCAGCACGAGCTCTTTAACCTCGGCTCTATCCTGGCTACGAAACCCAAGGACGTCCATCCCAAACAGGCCCGCATTACTCCGCTGGAGATAGAGCAGTTGGAGCGGGAAATCGATCGCATGAACGCCGATCTGGCGCCGCTGCGCTCCTTTGTATTGCCGGGCGGCTCACGGCTGAATACCGAACTGCACGTCTGCCGGACGATCTGCCGGCGGGCGGAGCGGATTGCGGTCAGCTTGGCGCGCGAGGAAACGATTCCGCCGGAAGCAATCCAATATCTCAACCGGTTGAGCGACGCGTTCTTTGTGTGGAGCCGCTGGGTGAACCACCTGTTGGGCGTGCCGGAGGTGCTTTGGGAGCCGAATCAAGCGGCCTCGGGCGCCCAGCCCAGCACTTAGCTGCAGCGGCCTCGCGGCGCGGCTTTAACACTGGCCGTCCTCGCCGATAAGCCAAAGGTGGGCATCCGCGCGTCGCTGACCAACCTGCTGTGCCGGTGCCAGCATCGGTCCGACCGGGAGCGTAAGGCCCTAGCAGGCCGCTATGCCCATTTGAGCCGCTTCGTCAACGACATAGTGCTGCTCATCGACGACCATGGAAAAATCGTCGAAGCCAACGACCGCGCCGCGGCGGCATACGGCTACAGCATGGAGGAGCTGCTGCGGCTTTCCATTCACGATCTGCTGGCACCACCGCAATCGCCGGATCCGGAGGCGATATGGGCAATTCTGGACAAGGAACGGCGGCGTAGTGTTTGAAAGCGTTCATCGCCGCAAGGATGGTTCCACGCTACAGGCGGAAATCAGTGCGCGCCGGGTAGACGTGGATAACCGGGAATTTCACCAAAGCATTATCCGCGACATCACCGAACGCAAGCACGCCGAGGAGCAAGTGCGGCGGTCGACGCGGGCCATGCGGGTGCTGTCGGCGAGCAATCAGGCGCTGGTCCGGTCACGCGACGAAACCAGCTTGTTTCGCGCGATCTGCAAGGCGATCACCGAAACGGGCGGTTATCCGCTGGCCTGGATTGGTTTTGCCGAAAACAACGAGCAACAATCCGTGAGCGTGGCGGGTTCGTCCGGCCGAGGCCTGGAATACCTGGATACGCTTGAGGTCACCTGGGTGGATGAACCCTTGGGCCGCGGTCCGACGGGCACCGCGATTCGGGCCGGAAGAATCTCGATCTGCAACAACGTCGACAGCGATACGCATTTCGATCCCTGGCGGGCCAAGGCCGCGCGCTTTGGCTTCCGATCAGTGATCGGCTTGCCACTCTATTGCGAAGGAGCGGTCATCGGCGCCATCACGATCTACGCCAACGAGCCGGACGCTTTCCGCGACGAGGAAATGGGTTTGCTGCAGGAGCTGGCCGGCGATCTCTCCTACGGGATCGAGGCGCATCGCCGCCGCCTGGAGCAAGCGCGCGCGGAGCAGGCGCTGCTGGAATCGGCCATGGAGTTTCGAACCCTGTTTGACAATACCAACGACGCTATTTTGATCACTGATCTCAAGGGGCGGATCCTGGAGGCCAACCAGGTGGCCTGTGAGCGGCTGGGCTACAGCCTGGATGAGCTGCTGTTCAAGATGATGCCGGAAATTGACTCGCTTGGATGCCACGCGCCCAGGCCTGGACAGCCGGGCGGCCGGTTCCTGTTCGAGACCGTTCATGTTCGCAAGGACGGCTCGGAATACCCGGTAGAGATCAGTTCGAGGCTGTTCTGTTACCGGCGCATGCCGGCCCTGCTCAGCGTGGCGCGTGAGATCAGCGAGCGCAAGCGGGCCGAGGCCGAGGCGCAGGCGCACGCGCTTGAACTGGAGCGCTCCAAAACCGAAGCCGAGGCGGCCAGCCGGGCCAAGGGCCAGTTCCTGGCCAATATGAGCCATGAGATCCGGACGCCCATGAACGGCATCGTCGGTATGAGCGGGCTGCTGCTGGACACCTCATTCACAGCCGAGCAACACGATTGTGCCGAGACGATTCGTAACTCCGCCGACGCCCTGCTGGGCATCGTGAATGACATTCTGGACTTCTCCAAGATCGAAGCCGGCAAGATGGAAATCGAGCCAGTCTGTTTCAACATCATCCATTGCCTGGAGGAGATCGGCGAGTTGATGGCGCCGCAAGCCCGGGCTAAGGGAATCAAGTATTTCTTCGAAGAAAACGTCGAGCACCAATGGGTGCTGGGCGACGCCGGACGCCTGCGCCAGATCGTACTCAACCTACTGAGCAATGCCATCAAGTTTACGGAGCGCGGCCGGGTGACATTGAGCATATCGGATACAGAGCCACTCGAGGGGCGCTCATTGTTTCGCATTGCGGTAGCTGATACCGGAATCGGAATCGCGGCCGAGGATCAAACCCGCCTTTTCCAGACCTTCACCCAGGTGGATTCGTCGCTAACCAAGAAGCACCAGGGGACCGGTCTGGGGCTAGCCATCTCGCGCAAGCTCGCCCAACTTATGGGCGGCAGTCTCACGGTGACGAGCGAATTGGGAAAAGGAGCCACGTTCGTCTTGATGCTGCCGGTGCCGCTAGCAGTGGAGGCGGATGCGCCGCGTCATTCTAGCCCGCCGCTGGAGGGCATTGATATTCACGAGAGGTGCCGCCGCATCCTGATCGCCGAGGACAATGCGGTCAATCAGAAGATCGGAATGCGGCTTGCTCGAGAAATGCGGTTGCCGCGTGGATCTGGCGGCCAATGGGCGGGAGGCGGCCGAGATGGCCGGCCGGTTTCCCTATGACCTCATCTTCATGGATTGCGGCATGCCCGAAATGGACGGATACGATTCCACCAGAGCCATTCGCGCGCAGGAGCGCAGGCTCACATTCCCATCGTCGCGCTTACCGCGCATGCGATTTCCGGAACCCGCGAGGAGTGCCTGGCCGCCGGAATGGACGACTATATCGCCAAGCCCGTATCGCTGGCGGCGATGCGGCAAATGCTTTTGAAATGGTGCCCCTAGTCCCGGCTTCGCGCGCAAACTCGCCGCGATTGCTAACCTCGGTGGGATGAAGCTGCTGATCTTCTCCGACATTCACGGCGATAAGGCCGCGCTCGAAAAGCTCATGGCCATGGAAGCCGATTATTATTTCGCGGACGGCGATCTGGCCAACTGGGGGCGTGGTCTGGATCAACTCGGACCGATCCTGAGCAAGCGAGCGGAGAAGATGTACGTGCTTCCGGGGAATCACGAGTCGGAGGACGATGTCGTGCGGTTTTGCGAACAGTACGGCTTCCATGATTTCCACGGGCAAAGCATCGACGTCGCCGGTTTCAAAGTTGCCGGTCTGGGCTATTCGAATCCCACGCCCTTTCAACACGCCCGGCGAGTACACGGAGGCGGAACTAGCCGAGCGGCTCGAAAAATTCGCCGGCCTCGATCCGCTGATCCTGATCTGCCACACGCCACCGAAGAACACCAAGCTCGATCGCGCCGACGAAGGCCAGCATTTTGGGAGCCAGGCGGTGCGCGACTTCATCGATCGCTATCAGCCGCGGTATTTCTATTGCGGCCACATCCATGAGGCGGCGGGTCAGATGGAAATTCTCGGGCGCACGCAGGCTTTTAATGTCGGAAAGCGCGGCGTGATGCTCGACCTGTAGAGCACCGCTCACCAGTACCCGATCATGCGGCCCGCGCTGATCGCCGTGAGCCAGCAGGCCAGCGATATTCCGCCGAACACCGCCAGCTTCCTCTGTTCGCGCGGGGAAAGCTCGCGAATCCGATGCTGTTTCCAGGCCGGGAAGGAACTGAGCGCGACGACGTTCAGGATACCGAGGAAGATCGCGGGAAATTTTATGTAGAGGAAGGGGTTGCCCACGTACTCGGTCGCTTTGGTGGCGAGCAAGCAGAGGCCGCTGAGCGCCGCGACCGCGAAACCAGTAGCGGCAATGGGCACGGTGGGCCTGGTGATCGCAGCCAGCGCGACGTTTCGCCAGACCCCTAACAGCCGCAGGTCGAGCACCAGCACCGATCCGAAGAGCGAGGCCACGCCCAGTATATGGATCAGGTTCACGACTCCATACGTCCACACCCCCGACTCACGCATGGCGTGACCGAGCGCCGAAGCCTGAAGCCACGCCATGAATTCGTACAAACAGTTCCTCGGTTGAAGCTAGGTGCGATCGGGATAGACGTTGAACACGCGGCCGTTCCAGGTTATGCGTTCGGTCTTCATCTCAAATTTTTTGGGGTCCCGGTTGCGATGGCCGTGGACGGTAACGGTCGCGCCGACGGGGATGATGCCTTCCTTCAAGCCCGCGCGCTCGGTTCGGGCGGGCGGGGCCAGCGTGAGATCCCAGAGTTGGCCGTTGGAGCGTATTTTCATGGTTGCGTGAGGGCCGGACAGGCTCAGCGGCTTTTCGACGACACCGGTGATTTCGAATTCCTCGTCCAGGTTGCCGCCCCAACCGTGATGGGCTGATGCCGGAAGAGCTGAAAGCGCGAGCATTCCAAGGCCAGCGCAAAGTTCGCGTCTCGAGTACATGGCTCACCTCTCCTTCTAGTTCATTATGATACTTCTGCGCCCTTGAGGGGCGGCGTCACGCGCAGACGCCGAGATTTGGGGCCGCTGCTAAAATAGGATTTCATGCCCATCGAAGAACTGGAAAGAGAGTACGTTTCGCTCCGCCAGCAGGCCGACGCTGTGCGGAGCTATCTTTGACGCCTCCGGTAAAAAAGCCCAGCTAGCCAAAATCGAACAGCAGATCTCGGGTTCCGATTTCTGGAGCCAGCCGCCCGAAAAAGCTCAAAAAATCATGCAGGAGCGCAAGCGCCTGGAGGAGGCCATCGCCAACGAGGCAGAGGTCGCGCGGCTGACTTCTGACTTGGACACGCTGTTCGAGCTCGGCCGCGAAGGCGAGGACGTGTCGAGCGATCTCGCGCGCGAGATCAAAGCATTCTCCGAGCGCCTGGAGGTGCTCGAGACCGGGATGCTGCTGTCCGGTCCGAACGATTCGAAGAGTGCGATTATGGTGATTCATCCCGGCGCGGGCGGCACCGAAAGCCAGGACTGGGCCGAGATGCTGCTGCGCATGTACCTGCGCTGGGCCGAGCGGCACGGCCAGCAGGCCGTCGTCACGGATCGTCTGGAAGGCGAGGGCGCGGGCATCAAATCGGCGACCGTCGAAATCAACGGCGAGAACGCCTATGGCTTGCTGCAGTCGGAAATCGGCGTGCACCGGCTGGTGCGCATTTCGCCTTTCGACGCCAATGCGCGCCGCCATACCTCGTTCGCGTCGGTGTTCGTCTATCCGCAGATCGAGGACGACATCAACATCGACATCAAGCCCGAGGATCTGCGCATCGACGTGTTTCGCGCCTCGGGTGCGGGCGGCCAGCACGTCAATCGGACCGAGTCGGCCGTGCGCATGACGCACATCCCGACCGGCATCGTAGTGCAGTGCCAGAACGAGCGCTCCCAGCACAAGAATCGCGCCAGCGCGATGAAGCAAATGCGCGCGCGGCTGTACGAATTCGAGATGAACAAGAAGAAGGTCGAGCAGGACAAGCTGGAAGACTCCAAGCTCGACATCAATTTCGGCAGCCAGATTCGCAGCTACGTGCTCGCGCCTTACCGGCTGATCAAGGACCATCGCACCAAGCTTGCGATCGGCGACGTGGACCGCGTTCTGGACGGCGATCTGGACCGGCTCATGCACGCCTTCCTGGTCTACAAGCACACCGGCAAGGTCTCGGGCGACGGAAAAGAGGACCTGCCTGATTGAGGAAATCGCCGAGCTGGAGCTGCGCCGCGCGGCTGAGCTGATTCGCGCCGGCGAACTGGTGGCCTTTCCGACCGAGACGGTGTACGGGCTGGGCGCCAACGCGCTGGATCCTGCGGCGATCGAAAAAATCTATATTGCCAAGGGCCGTCCGCCGTCGAGTCCGCTGATCGTTCACGTCGATTCGATCGAAATGGCGCGCGGGCTGGTGCGCGAATGGCCCGAGCACGCCGAATGCCTGGCACGGCGTTTTTGGCCTGGCCCGCTGACACTGGTTTTGCCGAAGCAGCCGCATGTGCCGGATCGTTTGACGGCGGGGCTGGATACGGTGGGGGTCCGGATACCCGCCCATCCCATCGCTCTCGCGTTGATCAAGGAGGCGGGCGTGCCGGTTGCGGCGCCGAGCGCCAATCGATTTGGCGAGCTATCGCCGACCACCGCGCAGCACGTCCGGGACGCGCTGGGCGATCGCGTCGCGATGATACTCGACGGCGGCCCGACCAAGTCGGCATTGAGTCCACCGTGCTTTCGCTCGCGGGTGACGCCGCGATATTGTTGAGACCGGGGATGGTGAGCAAGGAGCAGATCGAGGACGTGATCGGCCCGGTACAGCTCGGCGGAGCCAGGACGGCCAAGCGCATCCGTCGCCTGGCATGCATCGCCGCCACTACAGCCCGCGGACGCCGCTGATTTTAATCGAACCCGGCCAGCTTCCTCCGGCCGGTCGTGGAATCCGGCTAAAAATGCCAAACGAACCCAACGAGTACGCCGCCGTGCTTTATGAACGATTGCATCAGGCCGACTCGGAAGGCTGGGACTGGATCGCGGTCGAGCAGCCGCCGGATGATCCCGCCTGGGCCGCCATTCGCGACCGCCTGGAGCGAGCCGCCGCGCCGATGAAGCCGACTTCTAGCTGAGATAAACGCGACCGAGTCCACGTCACCCGCATTGTGGTGGCTGGGGCACGCCGGGTTCGCAGTGAAGCATCAAGGGATGGTCTTCTATATCGATCCTTGCTTGTCGAATCCGGCTGGCCGGACGCGCATCTTCGCCGCCGCCTCTTGCGCCTGACGAGGCAACCAACGCGGACCTGATCCTGTGCACGCACGCGCATCCTTCCCACATGGATCCTGGCACGCTGCCCGCCATGCTGAAGGCTTCGCTCGCGCGCCAAGGTTGTGCTGCCGAAAAGCACGGCTGACCACGCCTGCTCCATCGGCATCCCCTACGACCGCATGACCACCACCGATTCCGATCTGCGCGTTGAATACTTCAAAGGCGGCCAGTACGGCCGAGTGTATTCGGTGCCGTCGGCGCATCCTGAGCTCGATTGGACGCCGCTCGGCGGCTATCCGTACCTGGGTTATCTGATTCGCTTCGGAGGAATTACGATCTATCATGCAGGCGATTGCCGCGTTTACGATGGCATTGTGGACCGGCTGCGGCCTTATAGCGTGACGGCCGCGCTGCTGCCCATCGATGGCGAGGGAAATTTCGAAATCGCCGAAGCGGCCAAGCTCGCCGAAGACATCGGCGCGCGCTGGGTTGTCCCGATGCACTACGGCACGTTCGCCGATCAGACCGTGGATATCAACCGGTTCGTCGAACATATGCTCGGCTTCCATCCATCGGTGGGCTTTAAGGTTTTCGAGCCCGGGGAGCGCTGGGTGATTCCGTGATGGGCGTGCATGGGTCTACGGTGACTAGCTTTTTTGTCTCGCTTTTACCGTAATCCGAAAGTTCGGTTCTCAGCTCAGTTTGATGAAGTGAATTCCATCCCAACGCAAAGTAATGACGTCTACAGCCGAGACACAGCAATGGGCGTCGCCAGGCAGATAATGGGGAACTCCGCACCACAAATGTTTTAGTCATAGGGTCAAACGAGTAGAACGGGGCTTGTGTGGCAAAATGCTCATCCCAATTCAATTCCTGCGTTTGGCGAAGACGGCGGTTTGAAACCGAGAACAGCATTGCTACGCCGTTCGTGTTGGAACTGCCTCCTGCGCTGAAGAAACTGTAAACGACCAACGCGTATTCGGGAGAAAGGTAGTAGAGCGATTCCAATTCTATCGATTCGAACTGAAGGGTCTCCTTGCGTTCATATTTGCCGTTTCTTAGCCGGGCGGTCCCTGTCGGCTTGCCATCTTTATCGATAAACCGAAGGGTAAAATTCCGAAAATCGACGCTACGAATTGAACGATATTCTCCGGGGTATGAATCGTCGAAGGATCCGTCGCTGAAGAGTGAGCCGATCTCCGCAGCATACGGAACCGAGGATTGCCCAAACAAAGGAGCTGCGAGCCAGAATATGGTACCCGCAGCCAGTTTCAACACTGTCCCGATTCCTTAGCGTTCCTGATACTCCCCGAACACGCGCCGTAGCCGGTCGGAGATTTCGCCGACGGTGCCGTAGGCTTCCGCGCAGACCAAAATATGCGGCATGAGATTGTCACTTCCCCGCGCGGCTTGCTCCAGCGCACTTAGACGCTCTTCGACCGTCCCGTAATCACGCGATGCGCGCACTTCCTGCAATCGCGCCACCTGCTGTTGCTCCAAGCTCCGGATCGAGCCGAAACGTCGCCGGCGCCTGCTTCTCCTGCTGCTGAAACCGGTTCACGCCCACCACCACCGTCTCCCCGTGCTCCACGGACTGCTGGTACGCATAGGCCGCGTTCTGGACCTCGGTCTGGATGTAGCCCTTCTCGATCGCTGCCAGCGTTCCGCCCATGGCATCAATACGCTCGATGTATTCAAGCGCTCCACGCTCGATCTCATCCGTCAGCTGCTCGATGTAGTAGCTGCCTCCGACAGGATCGGCCGTATTGGTGACGCCGCTTTCGTGAGCGATGATCTGCTGGGTTCGAAGCGCCAGCCGCGCCGCATCCTCGGTGGGCAGCGAAAGCGCCTCGTCTTTGGCGTTGGTGTGCAGGGACTGAGCGCCGCCCAGCACCGCCGCCAGCGCCTGCATCGCCACCCGCACCACGTTCACATCGGGCTGCTGCGCCGTCAGCGATGAGCCGGCCGTTTGCGCATGAAAGCGCAGCATCATCGAGCGCGGATTCCGAGCGCGGAACCGCTCGCGCATGATGGTCGCGTAGAGCCGCCGCGCCGCCCGATACTTCGCGATCTCCTCAAGAAAATTATTATGGGCGTTAAAGAAAAAAGAAATACGCGGGGCGAAGGAGTCGACTTCCAGGCCCGCCTCGACGGCCGCCTCGATGTAGGCGATGGCGTTGGCCAGCGTGAACGCCACTTCCTGGATCGCGGTCGAGCCCGCCTCGCGAATGTGATAGCCGCTGATCGAGATGGTGTTCCACTCGGGCAGTTCGCGCGACGCCCAGGCGAACAGGTCGGTGATGATGCGCATCGCGGGCCGGGGCGGGTAAATGTACGTTCCGCGGGCGATGTATTCCTTCAGGATGTCGTTCTGGATGGTGCCGGACAGCTTGCGCAGGTCCGCGCCCTGGCTGCGGGCCACCAGCACGTACAGGCTGAGCAGGATCGCAGCCGTCGAGTTGATGGTCATCGAGGTGGTGATGTCGGCCAGCCGAATGCCGTCAAAAAGACGCTGCATGTCCGCTAGAGAACAGATGGCCACGCCCACGCGCCCGACTTCGCCGGCGGCCAGCGGATGATCGGAATCCATTCCCATCTGCGTTGGCAGATCAAATGCCACCGACAGGCCGGTGATGCCTTGGGACAGTAAATAATGGTAGCGGCGGTTGCTTTCTTCGGCCGTGCCGAATCCGGCGTACTGGCGCATTGTCCAGAGCCGGCCACGGTACATTTCCGGGTAAATCCCGCGAGTGTAAGGATACTGGCCTGGAAGCTCGCCGGGGTCAGTCACGACTTTGAAATTTTGCGCGCTTTCCAAAAGGAAGAGATACCGTACCATGCAATGAGCAGCACAAAAACGCCCCCAACTAATTGCAAGCCGCGCGGATTCCTTGCCGCGCAACACACGGTAACCGAAGATGACTGCCAAAACAATGAAAACGAAGCCGATCACCTGATTCCACAAGATGTGGATCGGGCGAATGATACTGGGCATAACATGACCCACGAAGCTTTTCACCAGGGAAAACATCGGCTAATATCAGTGTACCGGATACGAGCTTTTAAGGCTCCGGCAGGACCACGGTTACATACAGTTGCCGCTGCTACTGAGAACCAGCGGGTGAGCCGATATAGAAAGCGAGAGCAGATTAGAGACGTCAGCGCACTTACATTTTGTAGAAACTGCGCTTGCCTTCAAAACATCAAGAAGGTAGAGTGTAATTGTGAAAGTGGCCCGAGAAAGGGGCGACGCGTGGAAGAAAAACTGAAAGAGCTGATGCAGGAGCTCGGCAATGCGATCAACGAGTCGCTGTCAGATTCCGATCGTATCGCGGCTGCCATCGGAGAAATCAAGCGCGCCGGGTACGATGTCTTCCTGGTGCTTGAGGCGACCATCGGTTTCAACAAGCGGGACGAATCCGGAGAAGGGGAATCCGAGGAAGAGCAGTCGGAAGCGGAAACCGAAGCTCCCCCCAAACGCAAGTTTGAATCCACGGGAAAGATTAAGCTCACTTCGCAAGACCACAAATTTCTCAAGGCTCTGAAAATCGCGATCGACGAAGACAAGACCTAAATTAGCTCACGGTAAACCTGCCAGGTTTCCTGAACAGCCTTCGTCCAGGAGAATTCCTGGCTTCGTTTTGAACCTTTTTGAATTAGTTCCTTCCCCAGTCCCGGATTGCCCGTCAATTGAGTCAATCCGTCGCTGATGCTAGCGGCGTCGAAGGGGTCCACCAGCAGCGCCGCGCCGCCGGCAACCTCGGGCATAGCCGAAATGTTTGAAGTGAGGACCGGTACCCCCCGGGCCATCGCATCCAGCACCGGCATCCCGAAGCCTTCGTCCAAAGATGGAAATGCGAATATGGACGCGCGAGTGTATAGTGTTTCCAGCATCGCATCCGAGACGTAGCCGAGCACTTGGATGTCTGCGCTGCGCGGGCTGCTCTTGATTCGGTCCAGAATCTCCTCTGCGCCGAAGCCGGATGAGCCGGCTAAGATCAGCTTCCAGCCCGGGGCGGTCTGTTCGAAGGCTTGAACCAGGCGGACAATGTTTTTTCTGCGCTGGAGAGCGCCCACGAAAAGAATGATCGGTTCGCGCGCTGTGGACTTCGCGTGCTCCGGCGGCGGGCGAACGCCGTGCGGGATCACTCGGATCCTCGCCGGTTCAACCTTTAGCAGCTGCTCTACCTGGGTTGCAGTGAAATGCGAGACCGCGATGATCAGATCGGAGCGCTCGGCCGCGAACCGGGCCTGGGCGGCAAAGCGTTCCCGAAACTCGGGAGTCGAATATTCGCCGCTCAGCACGAACAGATCATGGAAGGTGGATACGGTACGCCGGTGCCGTGAATCGATCCGCTGGTTCAGGCCGTGAAACAGGTCCGCCGAGCCCGGCCATGAGCTCCACAGCAGACTGCGGCGGGCATTGCGGGGAAGCGTGCAGGAGAAGGAACGAAGGTACCGGTGAGGACGATAGCAGAATAGGTACTCGGCTTCGGGATGCGCCGCCGCGAGGCCGCTCAAGATCTCCCGGCAATAAACTCCTACGCCGGAGATGTTCCGGTCCAGGCTATAAGTCGCATCCAGCGCGATTTTCAATCTGCCAGCATAGCGGTTTTTGACGGTTCGAGTTCTGCGGCAACCAGTTCTTCGAGGTTATCCTCCGGTTCCAGTTTGATAGCCGAGAAACTTACGGTGGCTACCTCGCGAAGGCCTCTGCTCACGGCATCTTCGATTTGACCTGCAGTCTCGGCCAGCAGGTTCGCGACCCGGATGTCGTCGGCGCCAGGGACGATCATTCCAAAGCGCCACCGTTCCAGGCGGCCGATAATCGCCGGCGTGGGGAAGGCGCTGCGCAACAGGTCTCCGGCTCGCAGCAACAGGAGCTCGCGCAGATCGCGGCCTTCCCCCATTCGCTCTTCCAGGATGTGGATCTGAATGCTCGCCAGGATCAGATCGATCGAGCCGTGGTTCGAAAGGTTGCGATAGCACTCCGCGACGGCCAGGAATCCTTCCCGCGCGAGCGTTCCGGTCAGATCATCTTCAAGCGAGGCAGAACGCTGCACCGAAGTCCTGCGCTGGCGCTCGATCGCGTAGCGTAACGATCGAGCCAACGGAGCGCACTCCAGCTCCGATTTCAACAGAACATCCTGGGCGCCTTCGCGCAGCAGCAGGTTGGCCAGGTTCTCATCCTCCTCATCCACCAGCACGACGATGGGCGTGCCGCGTGCCGTGGCGTTCACTTCCAGAAAAGAATCGAGTAAGGCAGGGCTATCGGGCAGGCTTAAATTGAGCAGGACCGCATCGAACGGTTCCCGGCGCAAGCATTCCACGGCGTCCGAAAGCTGTTCGGCATGCACGATGCCGGCGGTTGTCCAGTTGCACCACTGGCGATGCTCTTCAATCTCGATCAGGGCTCCGCACAGGAATTCTTCATCCTCGAGATTGTCTTCTACGACGAGAAGCCTTAGGGTTTTGGAATCGTTCACCTGACAGCTATAGTGGCGGCAGGCGAAGGGTTGTATCAAGTTTCGAGCGGGAAAACGAACCTAGACGGCGAGTTGGTATTCCTTCAGCTTGCGATAGAGCGTGGTGCGGCCGATGCCGAGCAGGTTGGCGGCGATGGCGCGGTCGCCCTTGGTGTACTCCAACGCTTCCATGATCGCTTGCCGCTCCATCTGCGTGAGAGGAACAATGGGACGACGGCTCGCTTCCGGCGCAGCGTCATATTCGTAAGCCGACGCGTCCCCGGGCGGCTTCGCGAGCGGACGCGATCCCACCGCCACCGACAGCGCCTGGGACTTCTTGGCGATCAGATGGTTTTGGAGCATGGACGGCAACTCGGCGGCGTGCAGCAATGGTCCGGAGTTAATGGCCACCATGTGCTGAATGCAGTTCTCGAGCTCACGCACGTTCCCGGGCCAGTCATAGGAGAGCATGGCCTCCAGCGTTTCCTGCGTCAGCGTGTGACCTCTACCGTAACGAGTCAGGAAGTGAGCGATGAGGCCCGGAATGTCCTCCTTGCGGTCGCGCAGGGGCGCCAGTCGCAGGTTGACGACGTTGAGCCGGTAGAAAAGATCGCGCCGAAACGTTCCCTTTTCCACTTCCTTGGCCAGATCGCGATTGGTGGCGGCGATCACACGGAAATCGGAGCGGCGCTGGATCAGCGATCCAACCGGACGAAATTCCTTCTCTTGCAGCACGCGCAGCAGCTTGGCTTGGAGGTCAAGCGGCAGCTCGCCGATCTCGTCGAAGAATGCCGTCCCGCCGTCGGCGCTCTCAATGAGTCCGGTCTTCGGCATGACGGCGCCGGTGAATGCGCCCTTGGTGTGGCCGAACAGCTCGCTTTCCATGAGCGGGCCGACCAGCGAGGAACAGTCGATCGTGACAAACGGCCCTACCGGATTCAGGTTATGAATGGAACGCGCGACTACTTCCTTTCCAGTACCCGTCTCGCCCAGCAGCAGGACCGGCCAGCGGCAGCGCCCGAGCTTCTCGACCATCCGCAAGACGTTGCGGATTCGCGGCGATTGTCCGACCAGCGTAGGAGTCGATTCCACAGCGTGCGCAAGCATTCGTAGTTTCCTTTGGTCTCTTCCTTGGGAATATAGTGTGTGGTACCTCCATAAACTCTACGAGTACTTTAGATTTGGAGCAACACCCCCGGGTGTCAATTCCACAGGTCATTTGTAGGAAAGGCCTCACCCCAGTTGAGGGTGGTGGCAGTAGTACTTTTAGCGTGCTCGCGGAAACTTACTGTGAGGCGAACGCCTGAGGGCGTTACTGTACGGCTGAGGTGTTCTGCGGCGCTTGAGCGATGGCCGGCCGGGAGTCGAGCCGTACCACGAAGGCATTACCTGCTTCCCGGCGGATTCTTCGAGCAAGATCGTCAGCAGCATCCTGGGTCTGGACGCTTCCGACCAACACACGCCACAGCGTAGGGCTCCCGTCGCGCATCACCAGGCGCGCGGGACCATATTCGCGATCCAACTGATCCCGCAGGCGCTCGGCCCGGCTCTTATCGGCGAAGGCGCCGGCTTGAACCGCGTACCAATTGTCGGCGGGCGGAATTTCGGCGATCGCCAGGACATCCAGGCGAACCGGAGCGACGCCCGGTCCAATCAGGTCGATCGCTTCGGCGGCGGCATGCGAGAGGTCGATGATGCGGCCATCGATGAATGGGCCGCGGTCAATGATGCGAACGTCGACCGTTTTCTGGTTGCTGAGATTGGTGACGCGCACGCGAGTGCCGAACGGGAGGGTGCGATGCGCGGCCGTGAGGCGCTCCATATCGTAGATCTCGCCATCGGCGGCGGGGCGGCCATGATACGGGTAGCCATACCAGCTCGCGAGTCCCGTTTCGGCGGACTGAATGCGCGGGGCGGGGGGCACGGCGGCGCTGGCATGGTGTCTCTTGGCGCAACTGGAAAGCAGCAGCAGCGCTAACGGAAGCGCGATGGATAGGGGGCGCGAGCGATAACCCATGGCCTGATCGTAACGCGCGCGCGTTCTCGCGGGCAAGAACAAAAATACATGTTTATGGTGTGGCGAGGGCAAGAACAATTATGCGATGAAATGGTTTTTAGGGCGGCGGAGGGGATGGATGGAGGGAGGCGCCGGGACTCGATGTGCATTTTTTTCTTGACTTTCGGCTCAAAGAACTTTATATATGAATCACACTGCGATCTTAGATCGCAAATTTGATGTTAGGGAGAATCAATCGATGAAGAACGCAACCAAGAAAGCTGCGAAGAAGGCCGCTAAGAAAGCGCCCGCCAAGAAAAAGAAGTAGACGCTTGGCGCCCCGAGAGGGCTCGCAGACAATTTAAGGGTTCATGCAAACGGCCCCGAGGCAATCGGGGCCTTTTTTATTGCCTGCGGCGATTCAGCTTCGTCTCGTTTGACCTTTTCAGCGCCGCGCGAGAAACCTACCAATACACGAAGGACTCTTCCTCACAGATCAAAATGATAGGCGGCCCGCCGGTGGAGATCTTTGCGGCGTGCTCCACCACTTCCTGGCCGTCTTTTGATTCCACGCATTTCGTAAGGTCATCCATCGATGAGAAATGCACCTCCGCCACGCGATAGGCCGACACTTTGCCTTGCGGGGAGGCGTTCACTTTTGTGAGCACCAGCCGGGTCATGCCCTTAAACTTCTGTTCGACCAAGGGGATGTGCTCTTCCAGATAGACCTTCTCAAAAGCCTCCTCGTCGTGAGGCCGTGGATAGATTACCAGGATTTTGACGCCGTGCGTTCCCATGGTTGGCGAGTCTTCAACATCTTAGCACTAGTTTTCAGAAACATCGGAGTGCGTCAGGCCGGCTCGGAGGACGCGTCCCCTTCACTGCTTCCTCGTTTTCTGGCCAGATCGTGAAAGACTTCGCCGAAAGCCGGCACGCTTTTTCGCAGAACGTCAAAATCGGCTTTGGGAATCAAGAGCACTTCCATCGCGGTGCGCGCCTGAATGGTGGCGTTGCGGCTCAGGTCGGAAAGCAGGGCCATCTCGCCGAAGTAATCGCCGGCTTGTAACGTGGCGAGCCTGGTGCTGGATCCGTTCAGTTCGCGGATGACCTCGCATTCGCCCCGTTCGATCACATACACGCTGTCGCCCAAGTCGCCCTGATGGAAAATAATGTCGCCCGGTTCGAAATGCTGTTTCTTGATAGGCGAGCCGGACTCGACCTTGGTTTGCGCCAGGTCGGGCGGAAAGAGCAGGTGGATCAGCCAGTCCATCCCGATGCGGACCTTGGATTTGATTCCCGGAATTTTCGCCAGGTAGATGGTGCGCCAGAGAAACCACGCCAGGATGCCTGAAATCTTCAGGCCGAAGATCTGCGCCACGGCCGAGCCATGACCCAGAGACCCGAGCGTGCCGAGCCCTTCGAAGGCGAAACCAGCCGGCGCACCTCCTCGAATGGCCCGAGCGATGTTGGTCGCGCACGTGGTCGCTTCTCGGGTCGCGTGTTGGGCGGTGGGGGGGACGGATTTGCCGGAGATGGTTTTGATGGAGGCGCAGTCCCCCAGGGCCCACACCTCTCCCTCGTGCCCTTGCAACTCTAGCCGGGTGCTGACCAGCAGCTTGCTCTTGTCTTTCGCGCAATCCAGCTTCGCCAGGATCGGAGGCGCGGTGGCCGGCACCGTGGAGATAATCGTCTTACAGGGAATCTCCAGGCCGGACTTGAGAATCGCCTTTTCGGAAGTGGCGGCGATCAAGCGGTCGTTCAATATAATTTCGACGCCGCGCTTGCGCAGGATTTTTTGAGCGAACAGCGCCAGCGGATCGGCCATTTCTGGCAGAATGCGGTCGCGCGAATGCACCAACACGCAACGCATCTGTTCGCCGCGCAGGCGCAGATAATTTTTTTTCACGCTCTGGAGGAAATCGTTCAGCTCGGCGACCACCTCGACGCCCGAGAATCCGCCGCCGCCCACCACGAACGTGAGCAATCGCCGCCGAAAATCGGTGTCCTCTTCCACATCCGCCTCTTCGAGCACATGGATGACGTGATTCCTGAGCGCGATCGCATCCGCCAAAGTGCGGAAGGGCATCGCGTTTTCGAGCATCCCCGGCATTCCGTAGAAGTTCGTCAGCTCGCCCAGAGCGATCACCAGATAATCGTAGGGAATCTTTTTTTGCCGAGGCCGAAAACCGGGGCTCACCGTCACGACGCGATTCTTAAGGTCAATGTCATCGGCATCACGCATGATCAGGTTGGTTCGCGGGCACAGGCGGCGGATGGGCGCGACCACGTCGGTGAGCGCGATCGATCCCGAGATCACTTCGGGCAACATTGGCTGATAGACCCAGTAATTTTCCCGATTCACCAAACTAATGTCGGCCTCATCGGCCCGGAGGAGCTTCTCCAGGCAGCGCGCCGTGTACACCCCGCCAAACCCTCCGCCCAGGATTACGATCTGTTTCTTAGCCATGCACTTGCGTTCAGTGTGCAGCATTCCTCCGGCGAGACGCAAACGATCGCGGGCGATCCTCTATAGGTTGGGTTCGTTTGGTAAAACGCTGCCGGGGAGATGTTCGGCGAAGACTATAATGGCCTTGGAAGTGCTCCGAGGTGCCTTCGGAGATCGCGATTGGGTTAAACCACCCACAATCCAACACGAAGGAGAACGGAATTGAGACACGTCATAGGACTGAGCATCACATGCATGGTTTTGGCGCTTTGCTCGACGAGCGCTTGGGCCGCGGACGCGGCGGCCGGTAAAGCTGTTTATATGGCGAAGTGCCGAGGCTGCCACGGCGCAGAGGGCGAAGGAAATCCGAACATCGCAAAAATGATGAAAGTGGAGATGAAGCCCCTGGGCGAGACCACCGCCGATGTGAAAAAGGTCGTCATGGATGGGCAAGGCAAGATGAAACCCATCGGCGGATTGAGCGGCGCCGACATCGACAACGTGGTTGCGTACGTCCACACCTTAAAGAAATAAATAACAACTGATATTGTGCCCGGGCTTCTTGCGAGGCCCGGCTTCTCTAGCCTACCGATTGACCCATCCGCCGAGCCCACCATTCGCGGTTTTGCTGCCCGCGACCGTAGCCTGAAATTCATTGGCGTTGATCGGAGAGGATCAGCTACAATGCCTCTGAACCAAGCTCCTCGCTAGGCAGCACCCGCCATGACCTCCGGTGCTGCGGAAAGGGTTCGCGTGTCTTCCTCCGTCCAGCCCCAGCCCAATGAAACTGCCGTTCGCGGCATAGACCAGCTCTGCATCAACACCATTCGCACTCTCGCGATGGACGCGGTGCAGAAGGCCAACTCCGGCCATCCCGGTACGCCCATGGCGATGGCGCCCGTGGTGTATTGCCTGTGGCAGCAGTTCCTGCGGTTCGATCCCGATGATCCCATCTGGCCCAACCGCGACCGCTTCGTATTGTCGGCCGGTCACGCATCCATGCTGCTGTACTCGCTGCTGCACTTGTGCCAGGTGAAGGCAGTGGATCCGGATTACGAGACGCTGGGCAAGTTAAGCGTCACGCTGGACGACATTAAAAATTTCCGGCAGCTCGGCAGCAAATGCCCCGGTCATCCGGAATATCACTTGACCTCAGGCGTCGAGACCACCACCGGTCCGCTGGGACAGGGCGTGGCTACCAGCGTCGGCATGGCGCTCGCGGCTCGCTGGATGGCCCAGTATTTCAACCGGCCGGGCTTCGAGATGGTGGACTTCAATACCTACGCGCTGGCCGGCGACGGATGCATGATGGAGGGCGTCAGCGGTGAAGCTGCCTCCCTTGCCGGGCACCTGAAGCTCTCGAATCTCTGCTGGATCTACGACAACAATCACATCACCATCGAAGGGAATACGGCGCTGGCGTTCAGCGAAGACGTCGCCACGCGATTTATTGGATACGAGTGGAACGTTACGCGCGTGGGAGACGCCAACGATCAGGAGATGCTGGCTCGCGCCTTTCGCACCTTCCAGGCCACCTCGGACCGTCCCACGCTCATCATCGTCGATAGCCACATTGCCTACGGCGCTCCGCACAAGCAGGACACCAGCGCGGCGCACGGCGAACCGCTCGGGGAAGAAGAAATCCGGCTGGCGAAGCGCAACTATGGCTGGCCCGAGGATGCACACTTTCTGATCCCGGACGGCGTGTACGCGCGTTTTCAGGAGGTGGTCGGCGAGCGCGGTCATGCGGCTCGCGAAGCCTGGACGACAAAATTCGCCGAATATAAACAGAAGTATCCCGATCTTGCCGATCATCTGGAAAAGATGCAGAAGCGCCAACTCCCCGATGGCTGGGATTCCGTGATACCAAGCTTTCCAGCGGATGCGAAGGGCCTGGCCAGCCGCGATTCCTCGAGCAAGGTTCTTAACGCCATCGCTCAGAAAGTTCCCTGGCTGATCGGAGGCGCCGCGGATCTCGCCCCCTCCACCAAAACGCGCCTGACTTTTGAGGGGGCGGGCGACTTTGAAGCGTCCAGCTACAACGGCCGCAATCTTCACTTCGGCATCCGCGAGCACGCCATGGGATCGATCGTCAACGGCCTCTCGCTCTCCAAGCTGCGGCCCTACGGCTCGGGCTTCCTGATTTTTAGCGACTACATGCGCGCGCCCATACGCCTCAGCGCATTGATGGAGCTGCCTGTGATTTTTATCTTCACCCACGATTCCATCGGGGTCGGTGAAGACGGCCCGACGCATCAACCGGTGGAGCAATTGATCTCGCTGCGCGCCATCCCCGGCTTGATCGTCCTGCGCCCCTGCGATGCGAACGAGGTCGCCGAAGCCTGGCGCGTGATTTTGCGATTTCGACACGAACCGGTGTGCCTGATTTTGTCGCGCCAGAATTTGCCGACCTTGGACCGCTCGAAATACGCGCCTGCTGCCGGCTTGGCCCAAGGCGCTTACGTTCTTGCCGACTCGCCGGGCGGCAAGCCCCAAGTAATCCTGATTGGAACCGGCAGCGAGGTGTCCCTGTGCGTCGACGCGTATGAGCAGTTGACGCGGGAAGGAATCGCGGCTCGCGTGGTGAGCATGCCGTCCTGGGAGCTGTTCGAGCACCAGCCCGACGAGTATCAGGCCAATGTTCTGCCGCCGGGCGTCTCGGCGCGGGTCTCGGTGGAACAGGCGTCCACGGTCGGCTGGGATCGTTACGCGCATCGCAAGATCGGGATGCACACCTTCGGAGCTTCCGCGCCGCTCAAGGAATTGCAAAAGAAATTCGGCTTCACTCCCGGCGCCGTCGTGGCTGCCGCCAAAGAAGAGCTCGCCAGAGGAAAATAGAGACATGACCACCCCCACCGCCATCTCAATCACGAATCCCTTACAGGACCTTCACAAGTATGGGCAGTCCGTCTGGCTGGATTACATTCGCCGCAATCTCATCACCAGCGGCGAGCTCAAGCGGCTGATCGAACAGGACGGGCTGGGCGGCGTTACCTCCAATCCCGCGATTTTCGAGAAGGCCATCACCGGCAGCACCGATTACGCCGATGCCCTGCTCGAGTTGCAAAAGCGTAAGGACCTGGACGCCGCGGGCATTTATGAAATCCTCGCGATCAAAGACATTCAGGACGCCGCCGATACACTGCGGCCCGTGTACGACCGCACCCGTAAGCGCGATGGCTACGTCAGCCTGGAGGTCTCGCCTTTCCTGGCGCATGACACCGAAGGAACCATACGCGATGCCCGTCGGCTGTGGCGCGCAGTGAATCGTCCGAACCTGATGGTCAAGGTGCCCGGCACTACCGAGGGTATTCCGGCCTTTCAGCAACTGATCGGCGAAGGCATCAATATCAACGTCACGCTGCTGTTTTCGGAGCAGGTTTATGAGAGGGTGGCGGAAGCATACATCGCCGGTGTGAAGACGCACGTCGCTTCGGGCGGCGATCCCAGCCATGTCGCGAGCGTGGCCAGCTTCTTCATCAGCCGCATCGACAGCATGGTGGATGGAATTCTGAAGGCTCTGATCAAAGCCACCTCCGATACGAAGCAGCAGGCGCTGCTGCGCAGCCTGTTGGGCAAGGTCGCGATTGCGAACGGGAAGCTCACCTATCAACGCTACAAGGAGATTTTCTCCGGACCCGCATGGGCCGAGTTGGCGCGAAAAGGAGGCTCAGACGCAGCGGGTGTTATGGGCCAGCACCAGCACCAAGAACCCCAATTACTCCGACGTTCTGTACATCGAGGAATTGATCGGGCCGGACACCGTCAACACCATTCCGCCGGCGACCTTCGATGCTTTCCGCGATCATGGAAAGCCGAAGGCCAGTCTGGAAGCCGATTTAGACGCCGCGCAGGACACCATGGACACGCTCGAGAAGGTCGGCATTTCGATGGAGAAGGTGACGGACGACTTAGTTGTCCAGGCTGTGAAGCTGTTCGCCGAGCCGTTCGACAAGCTGCTCAATGCCGTGGATGCCAAGTGCAAGCACGTGTCGCAGGTCGAAGTGGATCCGCAGACTTATAGCCTGCCCGCGAATATCAGCAAGCAACTGGACGCCGCTATCGACGATTGGAAAATAGGCGGCAAGGTGCGGCGCCTGTGGGCTCGCGACGCGTTGCTGTGGACCGGGACCGATGAAGGCAGTTGGCTCGGCTGGCTCGGCATCACTGAAGACCAGCTCGCCCACAAACAGCATCTGGAAGATGTCGCCAGGGACGTCAAGGCCGCTGGTTTCAAGCACGCCCTGCTGCTCGGAATGGGCGGATCCAGCCTCTGTCCAGAAGTGCTCAAGACGACTTTCGGCAAAATCGACGGCTTCCCCGAGCTCTTTGTGCTCGACTCCACGGATCCCGCGCAGATCAAGGCGTTCGAAAAGAAAATCGACTTTGCGAATACCATCTTCATCGTTTCCAGCAAGTCCGGCTCGACGCTCGAACCGAATATTTTCAAGCAATATTTCTTCGAACGGGTGAAGCAAGTGCTCGGTGACGCTCTCGCCGGAGACCGGTTCATCGCGATTACCGACCCGGGCTCGAAGCTGGAGCAGATCGCCGAGGCTGAGCATTTCCGTCACATCTTTCATGGCGTGGCCAGCATCGGCGGGCGTTATTCGGCGCTCTCCGATTTCGGAATGGTGCCGGCGGCGGTGATGGGTCTGGATGCGCCTCGATTCCTCGACCGTGCCGACGTGATGGCGATCGCATGTTCCTCCTGCCTGCCGGTGGAGAAAAACCCGGGCGTTCTGCTCGGCCTCATCCTCGGCGTGGCGGCGCGGAACGGGCGTGACAAGCTCACTTTGATCACTTCGCCCGGTATCGCGGATTTCGGCGCGTGGCTCGAGCAATTGGTGGCCGAGTCAACCGGCAAGGACGGGAAGGGCATTATCCCGGTGGATCACGAGCCGCTCGGCTCACCGGATCAGTACGGCAGCGATCGCGTGTTCGCCTACATTCGCCTGGATAAGGGCGCTGATGCCGCGCAGGATCAAGCTGTGGACGCGCTAGGTAAGGCCGGGCATCCTGTGATCCGCATCGCTCTTTCGGACACCTATAACCTCGGTCAGGAAATGTTTCGCTGGGAGATCGCAACCGCCGCGGCGGGCGCCGTCATCGGCATCAATGCTTTTAACCAGCCGGATGTCGAAGCCAGCAAAATCGCCACGCGCAAGCTCACCAGCGAATACGAAGCGAAGGGATCGCTGCCGGCCGAGTCGCCCTTTTACTCGGAGAACGGCGTCGACCTTTACACCGACGAAAAGAATGCGGCCGCGCTCGGTTCCACGCTGAATGGCGAAAGATCGCTGGCGGGCTATCTCCGCGCCCATTTGAATCGCCTCAAAACCGGCGACTATTTCGCGCTGCTCGCCTATATCGAAATGAACCAGCCGCACGAGAGCGATCTTCAGAGCCTCCGCACGGCCGTTCGCGACAACAAGCGGGTGGCCACTTGCCTCGGCTTCGGTCCGCGATTTTTGCACTCCACGGGACAAGCTTATAAGGGCGGTCCGAACTCGGGCGTGTTTCTGCAGATCACGTGCGACGATAAGGCGGATTTGCCAGTGCCGGGCCAGAAGTACACATTCGGTATCGTAAAGGCGGCGCAAGCGCGCGGCGATTTCCAAGTCTTGGCCGAACGCGGCCGACGAGCTCTTCGCGTTCATCTTCACGACCTGGAGCGCGGGTTGCAGGCGCTTCAATCCGCCCTGGCAAAAGCGCTATCGTAGAACGTGAACCCTGACTTGGCGGACCACGCTGACGCCGTTTCCAAACTCACTAGGAGAACATTCAAGAATGCAACTGGGCATGATCGGATTGGGACGAATGGGCGCAAACATGGTGCGCCGCCTCATGAAGGGTGGCCATCAATGCGTGGTTTTCGACCTCAACCCCGACAATGTCAAGAAGCTGGAGAGCGAGGGGTCAGCGGGCGCGAGTTCCATGGAGGACTTCGCGAAGAAGCTGACCAAGCCGCGCGCGGCGTGGGTGATGGTTCCAGCGGGCGATGCTACCGAAGGCACCGTCCTGAAGCTGGCGAGTCTTATGGAGACCGGAGACACCATCATCGACGGAGGCAACTCGTATTACAAAGACGATATCCGCCGCTCCAAGATTCTCAAAGATCGCGGCATTCATTATCTGGACGTCGGCACCAGCGGCGGCATCTGGGGCGTGGAGCGCGGTTATTGCATGATGATCGGCGGCTCCAAGGAATCGGTTCTGCGGCTCGATCCGATTTTCAAGACTCTCGCCCCGGGCGTCGGGGACGTGCCCCCCACCGAAGGACGGCGAGGGAAGAATCCCACGGCCGAGCAAGGATATTTATACTGCGGCCCATCCGGCGCCGGGCACTTTGTGAAGATGGTGCACAACGGCATCGAATACGGGTTGATGCAGGCTTATGCCGAAGGCTTCGACATCATGCGCAACGCCAACTCGGCGGAGCTCGCGGAGGATCATCGTTACCAGTTCGATCTTACCGATGTCGCAGAGCTATGGCGGCGCGGCAGCGTAGTCGGATCCTGGCTGCTCGACCTTACCGCCATGGCTCTCACGGAAGATCCCGAGTTGACGCGCTTCACCGGAAACGTGCAGGATTCCGGCGAGGGACGCTGGACTATCATGGCCGCTATCGAGGAGGCCGTGCCTTGCGACGTACTGTCGGCATCGCTCTTTACGCGCTTCCGTTCACGCCGCGATCATACTTTCGCTGAAAAAATGCTCTCGGGCATGCGCAATAAGTTCGGCGGACATGTGGAGCGCGCCGCCGGCGGCTGATGATCCCGTGCCGTAGACATTTCCCTCGCCTATGAAAATTCTCCCAGCGTGATAGAAAGGCAAAAAATGCAGATCGCAGAAGAGACCGCTGCTACCGGAAACGGAACCGGCGCCGGCCGCCCCGGCGATCCCTGCGTCATGGTGATCTTTGGCGCATCCGGCGACTTGACGAAACGCAAACTGATCCCGGCGCTTTATAATCTCGCCAAAGACAACCTGCTCTCCAAGGAGTTCGCTCTGGTGGGAATCGCGCGCAACGAGCTTTCGAGCGAGCAGTTCCGCGACTTGATCAGCAAAGAGATCGGCGAGTTCGCCACCACCAAGATCGATCCCGATCTGTGGCACTGGTTTTCCCGCCGAATTTACTATCTCTCCGGCGAGTTCGATGATCCGCGGACTTACCAGGAGCTGGGCGATCTGCTCGGGAAAATCGATAAGGAACACGGCACGCGCGGCAATTACTTCTATTACCTGGCGACGTCGCCCACCTTCTTCGCCACCATCATCAAGCGGTTGGGCGAAGCGGACCTTGTGAAGGAGGACCAGGGCTGGCGCCGTGCGATTATCGAAAAGCCGTTTGGGCGCGATTATGATTCAGCGCGCAGCCTCAACAAAGAGATCCGGCAGGTACTCGACGAGAAGCAAATCTACCGCATCGATCACTACTTGGGCAAGGAGACTGTCCAAAATATATTGGTGTTCCGCTTTTCCAACGGTATTTTCGAGCCCATTTGGAACCGCCGCTATATCGACCACGTTCAGATCACGGTCTCGGAAACGGTG
This sequence comes from Bryobacterales bacterium, assembly GCA_963732175.1. Classification (GTDB taxonomy): domain Bacteria; phylum Acidobacteriota; class Terriglobia; order Bryobacterales; family Bryobacteraceae; genus Palsa-89. The sequence goes on from CAVSYF010000016.1 coordinate 47,972, forward strand.
GGCGTGGAGCAGCGCGGCCCTTACTACGAAAAGGCCGGCACGCTGCGCGACATGGTGCCCAACCACATCTTCCAGCTGATTTCGTTGACCGCCATGGAGCCTCCTATTTCCTTCGACCCCGATGTCGTGCGCGACGAACAGGCGAAAATCCTCAAGGCCCTGTCCCCCATGAGCGATGAAGAGGTGCTCATACGCACCGTGCGCGGGCAGTACGGGGAAGGTATCGTCGACAACAACCACGTGCCTGGTTACCGGAACGAACCGCTGGTCGCACCCGATTCCCGAACCGAGACGTTTGTCGCGATGAAGCTGTTTATCGACAACTGGCGCTGGGCCGACGTTCCCTTCTATCTGCGCACTGGCAAGCGCTTGCCAAAACGCGCCACCCAAATCTTGATTCAGTTCAAGCGGGCGCCGTTTGTGCTGTTTCGTAAAACATCGGTGGAGGCGCTGGAGGCGAACCGCCTGGTGCTGCACCTCCAGCCGGACGAAGGCATCTCGCTTCGGTTCGGCGCTAAGATTCCCGGCCCTACCGTCCAAATCGGCGGCGTGGACATGAGTTTCAACTACACCGATTACTTCAACGCCACGCCTCAGACCGGCTATGAGCGCTTGCTGTACGACTGCATGCTCGGCGACGCGACCCTGTTCCAGCGATCGGACATGGTGGAAACCGCCTGGCACGTGGTCGCGCCCATCCTGGATGTATGGGAGGCGCTGCCGCCACGCCGCTTCCCCAATTATGCGGCCGGCACCTGGGGTCCGGCGGAATCCGATGAACTGCTGGCCAAAGATCACCGCCACTGGAGCAACCCGAATGATTCTGGCCGGTGATATTGGCGGTACCAACGCCCGGCTCGCGCTCTTGGAAGGAACGCCGGATCGCTTGCAGTCTTTCGCTCTAGAGGTCTTTCCCAGCGCCGAATTTAAAGGTCTCGAACAAATAGCGCAGAAATTTTTAGCCAAACACAACCAGACTGTGGACACGGCCTGCTTCGGGCTTCCGGGGGCGGTGATTGACGGCCAGGTCCAGACTTCCAACTTGCCTTGGATCGTGGACGCGCGGCAAATGGCTAAGCAAATCGGTTTGGATGAAGTCCATCTCATTAACGATCTCGAGGCGAACGCCCATGGGATCGCATTGCTGGAGGACTCCGATCTGGTGGTGCTCAATCCAGGCGTGCCGAAAGCGCGAGGGAATCGCGCTTTGATTTCCGCAGGCACCGGACTCGGACAGGCCGGGCTGTTAGCTGAACCCGCCGGAGGCTACCGGCCGGTTCCTTCTGAAGGCGGCCACGTGGATTTTGCTCCGCGCAACGATCTGGAACTCGACCTCCTGCGCTACCTGATGGGACACTTCGAGCACGTCAGCTACGAGCGTGTGCTCTCCGGACCAGGTCTTTACAACATCTATCAGTTCCTTCGCGACACCGGACGCGGCGAAGAGCCCGATTGGCTCACCGAGCAGATCGCGCATGGCGATCCATCGGCCGTTATTTCCAAATCCGCGCTCGAAGGTACGTCTGCGATTTGTGTCCAGGCCCTCGATGTTTTTGTATCGGTGTATGGCGCGGAAGCCGGCAATCTGGCGCTACAAGTGGTCGCCGTCGGAGGAATGTATGTGGGCGGCGGTATCGCTCCCAAGATTCTTCGCAAGCTGAGCAGCACGACCTTCATGAAAGCTTTCAGCGCCAAAGGCCGCGTGAGTACGTGGCTGAAAGACGTTCCGGTGCGCGTCATTATCAACGACAAGACTGCGCTGTTCGGCGCTGGACGTGTTGCTGCTCTCGCCCTCGCCGGCAAGCAGCTCCACTCGGCGTGAGCATTTCCTTAAAACATTACTCTGATGCTGAGCTGAATCTGCCGAGGTGTCTCGTTCAAGGGGATCTGAGCGGGAAATCCGGACTGGACACCTTCGCGTCCGAACGTGGCGATGCCGAATGTCGACGAGATGGGGTTGGTGAACGACGTATCCGGATTGCCCAAATTGGCATGATTGAGAACATTGAACGCATCCGCTCGAAAGCCAATCCGGCCGGCTTCCCCCAGCCAGGGCAGCGGGAACGCCTTGGCGATCGATAAATCGATACTGTAAAAACCGGGGCCGGTAAAGGCATTGCGCCCCTCGTTGCCGAGCGTGCTCGGAGCGGCCTCGGCAAAAGCGGCGGGATTGAGCAGCTGCTCGCCGCCGGCGACTGGAATCGGATTCGCGAGGACCGCCGCTTGTGGATCAATGATGTTCGGGCGATTGTTGAGAATCAATCCGCCGCCAGGGACCACGGTTGAGGTCCCGAGCACGGTATACGGGAATCCCGACCGGAACGCGGCCATCTCGCCTACGGTCCAATCACGGAATAAAAGCCCCCACTTCGATCCGGCAAACGGTGCCGGAAGATTCCAGTAAGAAAATATCACGAAGTTATGCCGCTGATCGAAATCCGAGTTGCCGCGATCCGCCTGCGGATTGAACTGCTCGGAAAACGCCGCGCGGCCACTCGATCCAGCGGTGTTCTCAATACTCGTAAAATCCAGGTTGAAGAAATCACCGAGCAGCGGATCGCTTTGATTATCGATGCTGTGGCTCCACGTATACGATGCTTGGACCATGCCGCGGCTCAGCCGGTAACGCACTACGGTGGCTAGCGCGTTGTAATTCGAGAAGCCTTGATTGGCTCGGTACGCAATGTCCGGTAAGTCCGGATTGTAACGTCCGGAAGGTGTCGAGAAATCGCGATTGATAATATCCGTCGTAATCAGATTTGTCCCGTAACTCCCCAGCCCATCCACTTCCACGATTAAGCTATCCGTGATTCTATGTTGAATACCGGCGAAGTAACTCTTCACATACCCATTTTTCAGATTTGGATCGATCAGGGTTAGATCGGGAAAGTCGCTGTTTAACGCTTGGCCCTGAAAAGAGGTCAGTACGCTCGAAATGGGAGCGAGATAGTTCGTCCGCCCGGCAGGCAGCGGAAGCAACGGCAGAATGATATCGTTATTCCGGACGTTCTCCCATAGATTATCGAAGGGCCGATCGTAGAAGGTTCCGAATGCGCCCCGGAGCAGCGTCCTGCCAGATCCAAAAAGGTCGTAGGCCGCGCCCACGCGGACGGCGATATCCCCGGCGGAGTTAAAAAGCTTCTGATCGCCCGACCCCGACGGTGTCGCCAACGTCGCGTTCACCAATTGTTGCGCTAGCGTTGAACCGGAACCTAACTGTACCAACGTATCCTTGGCCGATCCAACGTTCAACGGACCGCCATAAAATTCATAGCGCAAGCCGTAATTGACTGTAAGTCGCGAAGTAAGTTTATAAGTATCTTGGGCGAATAGAAAGTACTGGGTATAGCGATAACTGCGATTAAAATCCGGCTGCTGAATGATTGGAGATGTTCTATCGATTGCAGCTTCTACATAACTCGGCTGATCCAGTGCGAAAGTGACAACATTGTTGAATAGATACTGATCGTCCTGGCCTGTGGTCATATAACCATCCGACCACCGCAGCAAGAGACCTGCACCGACGGTGATTAGATGGCGATCGTGCGACCAAGTGACGTTATCCAGAAGCTCTCCCGTCTTGTTGGTGTTTTGATATGCATAGAAAGCCGGACTTCCGGGAAGCGTCAAGCCGGTCTGCGGCGTACCGTTCACTAGATAAACATCACTGGTGCTGAGCGTTGGAATTTCAGGATGAGGCCGATTCCAGCCCAGATCATCGTTGCTGACGCTCAGCCGCGCCTCGTTCGTCAGATTCGTTCGAACGACTCGCGTGTAACTGCCGCCGAGCGCCCAGGTATTCTCATGTAGGGCGGAATCAAAGTCTGGGTAAGGAGTCCAGATGAAATCAGGCCGCCCGAGAAGGTTTAGTAACAGGCGTCCCATGACGCGATCTTTACCGTCTGGCGTGTTGTAATCCAGCCGCTCGATCGCCAGCGTGCGATTCAGCGACACAGGCGGCGCCATGGTCTGCTGCGTAGTTAGTCCATTTCCGTTACTGATTGCGGGCGTCGGAAACTCGGTGAGTAACTGCCTTGCCAAGGATCCGGGAGCGGTAAAGTTAGTCACGAAGCTGGGCGAGGGCAGTAAGAAAGTGTACGGATCACCTTCACTGCGGCTACGAAGATATTCGTAAGCGCTTCCGAAATACAGGCGGTTCTTCAGAATCGGCCCGCCCACGAAGAATCCGGGCTGGTCCTGCTTATCGGGAGTGCGGGGAAAACCTATCAAGTTCGCCTGAAACGCATTCGCATTCAGCACGTCGTTCATCAAGTAAAAATACACGACGCCGTGAAATTGATTGCCGCCGGACCGCGTGATGGCATTCGCCACGAAACCCGATGTTCTGCCGTACTCCGCCGAGAAATTGTTGGTCGACACGCGATATTCCTGAATGGCCTCCGGCGCGACAGTGGTCAGCGGTCCGGTAACCAGATAGTTGTTGTTCTCCACGCCGTCCAGCAGAAAATTCGACGCCGAGGGCCGCTGGCCATTTACCGCCAGTCCCAGGCCGCGTCCGGTGGCGGAGTCGGAAGTGACCCCGGGCTGCGTCACGAGCATGGCGTAAACATCGCGCCCTTGCAGCGGAAGATTGTTAATCTCGCCTGAGTCGATCACTTCCGATACGGTAGACTCCAGCGGTTCGCTGCGCCCCTTCTGCGCTTCGAACGATCCGGATTTGCTCGGGTCGACATCCGGCCCATAGAACGTCACGATGGTCTTCGATCCCGGAAGAAATACGCTTTTATACTGGCCGGCCTCCCAGACATCGCTGAGCGGGCGCAGGCGAAAATCCAATTCCAATCGCGCGGCCACCGTCAGCTCGATATTTTGGAGTTCTTGTGACTGGTATTGCGGCGCGTTCACTTGAATCTGATAGAAACCCGGCGAGAGCAGCGGCAGGTAATAGTAGCCGGATGGGTCGCTCATCGAAGCTCCGGCCAGGTTGCTGACAGAACTGGAGTATAAGATGGTCGCGCCGCTGATGGGACGGCCGGTTACCGAGTTAAGCAGCCTTCCCGAAATGAGCCCCGAGTGGTTTGCCCGAGCGCCCCCAGAGCCGTAAAAAACAAAAGAAGGATCGTTTGTAGTAACCCGATCGCGAAGACACCTCTAAAGCGCACTTGCCGCAAAGCCGTAGTAAGATGCAGGTTAACATGAAGCGGAAATGGCGGCACTGGGCTCTCTGCGCGATGGTCGCAGCCGGCAGCGCGCTCGCCGCCTGGTTCCTTGGGAATAATTTTCAAACGCTGAACCTCAAAACGTACGACGCCCATTTTGTTGTGCGGGACTTGTTGCGCGGGCGTCCGGCAATTCCCAATATCGTCCTCTTGCTGGCAGACCAGAAGGCCATGGACACATTTCCTGAACTTCGGCTCTTTTGGCACAGGCATTACGCCAACGTGATCCGGGCTGCCGGTGCGGCTGGGGCTAAGGTGATCGGCCTGGATTTGGCGTTCGGGATTCCGGTCGATAAGTGGGAACCCGATTACGACCGGCTGCTGGCCGAGGCCGTTAGCACGTCGCCGGTCCCGGTGGTTTGCGGCTATGCTACCGAGATCAACAGCAATCCGCAAGCGCAGCGGATTCCCATCAACATGATCTCCGCGGCCCTGGGTCTGGCTGGATTCGCGAATTTGACCGCCGATCCCGACGATTTCGTCCGCAGGCAGGAGCTCATCGAAGCCCCGCCGGCAAACGCGAGCGATCCGCCGTCCGCGCGTTCCCTGGCGCTGCGGGTAGCGGAGAAGTACGCCGGCACGGATGCCGAATTCGCGCAGGGCAGGCTGATTTTTCGGGGCCAGCCCATCCCGATCGATTCGAAAAGGTCGATTGCAATTAACTTCGCCGGCCCTCCCGCCACATTTTCTAGTGTTTCTCTGGCCGATTTCGAAAGCGCCGCGCAGGCGGGGAATACCGATCAGTTGCGCCAGTGGGTACAAGGCAAGATCGTGCTGGTGGGGACCAGTTCGCTCGAAGACCGCTATGCCACGCCGTTCTTCAGCTCCTTCAGCGGCCCGAATTGGCTGACGCCGGGAGTGGAGATTCACGCCAACACCATCCGCACGCTGCTGGAGCGCCGCTACCTTTACCAGGCGCCGCAGTGGTTGCTCGCAGCCGCCTTATTATTTGCCGCCGCCGCCACGGTGCTGATCACCACATCGCTCGCAACCGGGCGCGCCATGACGCTGGTTCTGATCGAGATTGCCGCGATTCTGATCGTCACTCACATTTTGTTCGAATTCGGCCTGATTCTGTCGACCGCCGAGATGCTGCTGGCCACCTCGATTTGTCTGGTCGCGTCGGTGGTGTACCGCTTCTCCACGGCCGAAAAACGCGGCAGGCTTTTCCATCGCGCGGTGGCTCTGTTCGTCGGTAAAGAGCTGGCCTCGTCGCTGGATGAAACTGAGGCGATCGCCTTATCCGGTAAACGGCTGGACGTGACGATCTTATTTACGGACATCCGCGGATTCACAGCTTTCACCGAACAGGTCTGCGATGAACAGGGACCGGAGGTGGTGGTTCAGCTGCTAAATGAATACATGGCGATGATGTGCGGCATCATCGTGAACTTCCGCGGACATGTGAACAAGTTCATCGGGGATGGAATCCTGGCGGTTTTTTCCGATGAGGACGAAGGCGCCACGCCCGGAGATCACGCGCTTCGCGCGGTTCGCTGCGCCGCGCGCATGGTCACGGCTCCCAGCAGGTTTCAGACCGGCGCTGGAATCCACACCGGAACAGCGGTTGTGGGAAATGTTGGATCAGCCGATAAAATGGAGTATACGGTTTTAGGAGACACGGTGAATCTTGCGTCGCGGCTGGAGAGCCTGAACAAGGAGCACCATACGAAGTTACTGATGTCTGGGATTACGGAAAGCCGCTTAGGCAACGCCGTTGAAACGGTGCATTTGGGTGAAGTGCCGGTTCGGGGTAAAGCGCTGCCCATCCCGTTGTACACGGTTGCGTCGCTGGTAGCGAAGGCTGCGGTAAATGCGTAGCTTTCTCTTGCGCTCGCTTCTCCTTTTTTTGCCCCTGGCCCTGGTGATGGGCGATACCAAAGAGGAGCCAGTCGGGCTGGTGCTCACGGTTACCGGAACCAAGTTGCTCCGCGCCGATACGGAGACGCCGCTGGCGGCGCGCCCCGGCGATTTGTTGTTCGCCGGCGATGGGCTCAAGACAGAAAGCGGGTCGGCTTCGTTTCTGTTCTGCCCCGCGAAAGCGATCGATACTCTCGGGCCATCGGGGGAGGTGCGGCTGGACGCGAAGGCGCCCAAGGTGAAGGCCGGCAAAATTTCCGAACAGCCGGCGCACGCGTGCACGTTGCCGCAAACGTTGCGGGTCGCGGTCGCGAGCCAGCAGCACTATGGCGTCAGCATGACGCGCGGTATCAACAAATCCGAAGTGCCGCCGACGCCGCATGACAAGCTGCCCGCCGACGTGCAGGCCGAGATCGCTGCTTACGACACGGCGCTGGCCGCGAATCCCAAAGATCAAGCGGCGCTGGTCAGCGAGGCGACTGTGTTCGAGAACCATAAGCTCACGGCCAATGCGCTGGACACGTATTACAAGCTGCGTGCGGAGTGGCCCGACGCAGTCTGGATCAAAAGCGAAATTTTCGAACTGGAGCAGGCGCAGGCCGAACAAGCGGCATCGGCTACGGCGGCGGCAGCGGCTGGAGGCCAAACCTACGCTCTGCTGGTGGGCATCTCGAAATACGCCAAGCCGGAACTCTCGCTGCAATTCGCCGACAAGGATGCGGACGTTTTCGGCGATCTCTTGAAAAGCCCTCGGGGAGGCGGCTTGCCCCCCGGCAACGTTATGCTGCTCACCGACGAGAAGGCCACTACTGCGGCGGTTCGCAATGGATTCCAGGATTTCCTGAAGCGCCGCGCAACCAAGAACGACACGGTGGTGATCCTGATTGCCGGCCACGGCACGGTGGAGGTGCCGGGCAGCAAGAACGCGTTCATTCTCACGTATGACTCCGATCCGCAGGATCTGAAAAGCACCGCGCTGGCAGTGGACGAGCTACAGTCGTTGTTCGAAGAACAGCTCGCCAAGGTGGGCCGCGTGCTGCTGTTTGTCGATGTTTGCAAAGCTGGGACGATCGGCACGATTCACAACACCACCGTCAGCGCCGATGTCCAGCACTTGGGCGATGTGGAAGGCGATCTGTTCGGCCTGCTCGCGAGCCGTCCCAAAGAAGTGTCGCTGGAAGGTCCTGAATTCGGCGGCGGCCACGGCGTATTTAGCTATTACGTCATCAAGGGACTGGAAGGGGCGGCCGACGCCAATGGGGACGGCGTGGTGGATGCGAATGAGCTGATTCAATACGTCAGCAATCAAGTTCCAATGGCGACCAGCAACAAGCAGCATCCGCGGGAGTTTGGGACCTATGATAATTCTCTGCGGTTGTCGGATTTGAAGAAGCCGGGGATCAACCTGGCCCAATTTCGCATGATCCTGGACTCGCGCAGCGGCCAGCCGCTCCTTCTAGCGTCCGCGTCGCCGCAATTGCCAGCCGCTGATACATCGGCTGCCCTAGACCGCCTCAACTCCGCGATCAATGCCGGACGTATTTTGCCCGGCGATCCTAACAATGCATTCACGGCGCTGCAGGATTTGAAAAGCGGTCTGGCGCCAGGCCCATACCGCGAGCGCACCAGCCAGCTTCAAGTGGCGCTCGAAAACAAGGCGCAGGAGGTTCTATTGCGGTACCTTGCGGGCGACGAGACTCCGCAGTCGCGCCAGGAATTTGATCAGGCGGCTCGCTACATGGATGCCGCGCGCCGGCTGACCGAGGAGTCTCTGTTTCTGGAAGGCCGCGAGGATTTCTTTCAAGGCCGCGCATTGCTATTCGACAAAAAGTTCCCGGACGCGGCGCAGTTGCTGGAGCAGGCGGTCCGGATCGATCCGGGCGGAGCTTATGGGTACAACGCGCTTGGGATCGCGTATCTGGAACAGGCGCAGTATGACAAAGCGATCCCGGCCTTCCGCGATGCCTTCCGCCGGGCGCAGCACTGGTCCTATCCGCTGCACAACGAAGCGCTGGCCTTCGTCGAGACGGGCGATTACAATTCCGCGATCCGCGCTTATCAACAAGCCATTCGGCTGACGCCGGAGTACAGCTACCTGCCGTACAATCTCGGCCTGGTGTACCAGCGCGTCAACCGGCGCAAAGACGCGGAGACGGCCTACCGCAAGGCTTCCATGCTCGCACCGAATTCGGCCGAACCTTACAACGCGCTCGGCACGCTCAAAGCTTCGGAGGGCAAACGCGGGGAGGCGGAGCAGCTTTATCGGGAAGCCCTGCAGAAGAATACGAACTTGCTTGCGGCGCGCCACAATCTGGCGCTATTGCTGGCTGCACAAAAAGGCCGCGAACAGGAAGCCATCGATCTGTTTCGGGAGAATTTGCGGCTGGACGCCGATTATATCCCGTCGCGGCTCAGCCTGGCCGAAACGTTGGCTGCCGGCGGGGACAATGCCGCGGCGATCGTAGAATACCGCGGAGTAGTTCAAGCGAAGCCGGATTATCTCGCGGCTCGAACCGCCCTGGCTGATCTGCTCGCCAAGACCGGTGACCGGGTGGGTGCGCTGGAACAGCTTCGCGCGGCCTCGCAAACGGATTCGCAAAATACGAACATCCAGGAGCGCATCGGCGATCTGGAGGCGGGACTCAAGCATACAGCGGAAGCGCGGGCGGCCTACCAGTCGGCGCTCGCTCTAAGTTCGGACCGCGCGGACCGGCGAAGAATCGACCGAAAGCTCAAAGCTTTGCCTTAAAACGAGAGCACCCGCCCTCGCAGGCGGGTACTCTTCTCCTGGGCCACAGTTCCTCCTTCGCTGAGGGTGCGGCCCTACTTCATTAGACGTCGTTACTGCGGGAAAGTTGCTCCCCTTCATAGGGGATCGAAAATGTTTTAGCGCTTTTGTCCGGCACCGGCGGCAGTAGCTTGCGCAATGGGCTTTTCCACTGCGTCACCCCGGGAAATGTCTATACCGCCCTTGAAGTATGCGCCGTCCTCGATGACAATACCGGCGGTTTTGATATCGCCCACAATCGAGGCGCCGGCGCGAAGCGAGATGCGGTGCTCGGCTTCCACGTTTCCCCTTACGGTTCCGAAAATCACCACTTCCTTGGCCTTGATGTTGGCGTTCACTTTGCTGGTCGGCCCGATGGTGAGCTTGTTGCGAAGGTTCAGCTTGCCTTCGAGTTCTCCGTCCAGCCGCAATTCTTCATCGCTGGAAACTTCCCCGATGATCTTCATGGTTTGGCCAAAGACAGTGGAGGAGGAGCCGTATTGCGGCGCCACAATCGACCCGTTGCCCGAGGTTGGATTATTTTGATTTGCCATGTTTGGAGTTGTTGGTCCTTCGTTTGGTTTGCCCCACACGGTCGAGATCAGGGTACCACGCGATCGCCGAATGCTTACACGTTCTAACCGTTAGAACGGCCCGCCGACCATGTACAACATTAATAATAGCAAATGTTTTATCGAAAAGGTAACGTTATTTTGCCGAGCAGGGCGTTGGATTCCACTTGGATGCATCGGGAAGCTTTTTGAAGTGGTAATTCACGATGAACGGCTGAGTGAGGTACTCGGGGTCTTCGACTACCTGGACGAGGATGATCCAGGCGCTGCGATCGGGCAACTCGAGGATGCGGAAGTGCTCGGTAAGAACGGCAGCGCTGGTATAGGGCATGCCGTTTTTCCAGTAATAACCGGACTTCAAATGAGTGGTGACCGCCTTCAGGCTGCCGGCGCGCTCGTAGCCACGCCCGCCCATGATGGTCCAGGATGCGATGGAATAGCCCTGCCAACTGGGCTCCAAGCCGGGCGGCGGCTCGAATTTCGGCGCCTCGCCTGGAACGTAAACGCCGGACTGAAAACTAATCTGCCCCTCGGGTGTCGGAGGCGCGAAATGGAACAGGCGCGTTTGCGTGCCGTAGTCGGCTTCGAGCTTGAGCGTGTTATCGTCCTGCCAGGTGATGTGCAGGTGGGTCGGCTGGCGCATGATGCCGGCCGCGCCGTAAGCCTTGCATTGATTGCCCTCGGCTTCATCTTTGGCGGGATCCCATTTCAGGGCAGCCTGTCCGCCCTTGGCCTTGTAGGGGATGTTTCCGTCTTCGGCGGGATTGACGCCCAGGCCGACCGCGCCGCCGCGGCCCGGAATCACAACGGCTCCCGGCGCACCGATACCGAAGTCGCCTTTCGGGGCGGTGAGCATGCGCAGGTGCCAATCCTCAGTGACGACGGCGGTCCAGTAGCCTGTCAGATCGATTGGGGCCATAGCCTTGGCGGTTGGAGGACCACCGCCTCGGCCGCCTCTGCCACCGCGGCCTTCTTGCGCCAGAACGAGCGCGGACGTCGACACCCAAAGCAGGGCGGCTGTCACGATAAGGAGCGGACCAATGCGGCGAATCATTTTGCCTTCTTCTCTGTGAGGCTGCGGTACACAGCGTCCACAAAATGGGAGGTCACGCCGGGCTGACGGCCATATTCGGGGTCGTAGTCGAGCGTGGGTTTGGCGGCCTTCACCTGCTCCAGCGTCATACCCTTGCTGATCATGTCCTGGATACGATCGCGTATGATGATGACCATGTCGCGATAATACCCGAGGTCGCCCACGTCGCTAATCCATCCGTGACCAGGGATGATCATGGTTCCGCCCTGAGCCATGAACTCGGCCGCGCACATGTCCACGAGCTTGTTCAGCGCATCGATTTCACCCTGGATGCTGCCGCCTTTCTCAATGTCGATGGGCGGGTAGATCTCGCTGTTATAGATGTCGCCGGTGGCGATCACGTCGGCGCGCCGGAACCAGACCGCGCTGTCGCCGTCGCTGATCGCATTCGGCATGTGAAAGAGCTCGACCGCCTGGTTATTGAGGTAGCGGAACAGGGTGTACTTTTCGGCGGCGTAGGTAGTCATGGGAATGGCCGCATCGGGAGCCTTGTCGTCGTTCATGCGGCTCTGAACTTCTTCGCGCGCCACAATGGCCGTGTTGCCGGAGATGGGACGGAACAGCGGCGACATGCGGATGTTCACATTGCCGCCCACGTGGTCGGGCGCGGCACTGGTGTTGATGATCATGCGGATCACCGGTTCGGGGAAGACGTGCGTGGCGAGCCAGGTACCTGAAAAGGGCGAAGCGGAGTCGGGCCGATCCGGCGGTTTGCTCGTTTGCGCAACTTGGCGAATCGCAGCCAGGACCTTGTCGCTCGCTTCGGCGGCGCCGGAATCGACCATGATGATGCCGTCTCCACCCACCGAGGCGACGATGTTGCCGCCACCGCCAGCCAGCAGATAAACATCTCCTTCCACCTGCAGGCCTTCCACTTTTTCGTAGTTCGGCGGGCGCTTGGGCTGCTTGTCCGCCATTTCCGCGATGTGCGTGGAGGCATCGTTATAAACGGGTTTGAGCTGATATTGCGCCGCCGGGGGCGAAAGCTTCGCGCCGATTTCGCGCCACTCGGGATAAGTTGTTTCCGCGCCTCCGCGCGCGCCTTCGATGGGAACCTTGTATTTGAAGGCGTCCTCGGTGAGGTAGGGATTCTGGCCGGGCAGGTAACTCGGAACGCGATATTTGCCGTCCAGTTGCTCGTTTTCAGGCTGACAGGGATAGCCGGGTAGCTGCAGCGTCGGCGCGCGGACATAGACGACGCTCTTCACCAGAGGTTCGGTCAAGTAGTCGGGATCGATGACGGTAACCACCCAGGTCATGAACGGTTCGTCGAGCGCGATCTGTTCGATGACGGTGGCGCGGAAACTCGTGGCCACGCCGTTGCGGCGAACGTACCCCTCTTTGATGTGCGTGCTGGTGATCTCTAAGGTGTCGCCTTTGAACTTGCCGCTGGAGAAGCCTTCCCAGGTATGTTGCGCGTATTGGGAAGGCGCATGGCGGCCATCCAGCCAAACTATACGCTCGCCAGGGGTCTTTTCGTAAGAGATGCGGTAGGCGACCAGTTGCTTATTGACGGGGTCCACCATTTTGTCGATCTGGATGGGATCGAGACCCAGCGGCTGGTAGTCGACCGCGCGCGGGCGGCACTGCAAAAGCGGATCGGTGGTCACCCAGGTTTCACGGTAGGTGTCGGCGCGCATGCGAGCGGCATCATTGAGCGGAAGTCCCCAGTATTCGCCAGGATCGGCGCCCGGCTCGTGCTCGTACTCGTCCTCGTGATGGACCCAACGCCAGGTGCCGGTCAGGTCGACGGGCATGTGCTCCTGCGCAACGGCGGGGCGCAGTACTAACGCCGAGAGCACGAGCAAACCCCGAACGGTTTTCAATCGATTCGCATTATTCATCTGGACTCCCGTGAGACTTCCGTCGAACAAGATCCTGGACCGGCATTATGACGAAGGCGGAAGAAGCTTGTCAAGCTTCATAAGCTAGCCCGGTGATTCAAACACCACCACCGCGAGCGGCGGAAGGGTAATGGAAAGGCTGTGGTAGTGGTTGTTGTAGGAGATCGGTTCGGAGGCGATACGGCCGCCGTTGCCGAGGTTGCTGCCGCCGAACATGTCTGCATCGGAGTTGAGGATCTCGTGATAAACGCCCGGGTCGGGCACTCCCACGCGGTAATGGAAGCGCGGAACCGGAGTGAAGTTACAGACGAACAGCAGGAAGGGCCTGCGGTTCTGCGGCCGCCGGATGAATGAGATCGTGGAGCCGTCGACATCGCGGAAATCCACCCACTCAAAACCTTCCCAGTGAAAATCAACCTCGTAGTAAGCCGGATGCGTGCGGTAGAGCCAGTTTAACTCTGCGACGAAGGTCTGCAATTTGCGGTGGAAATCAAAATGGAGCAGTTCCCAGGGCAAGCCGCGCGTGTCGTTCCACTCGTCCCAGACGCCGATCTCGGAGCCCATGAAGAGCAGTTTCTTGCCGGGATGAGCGTACATATAAGCGAGAAACGCGCGCACGTTCGCGAACTTCTGCCAGACGTCGCCGGGCATCTTGTCGAGCAGCGCGCGCTTGCCGTGCACGATCTCGTCGTGCGAAATGGGGAGCACGAAATTCTCGGTGAAGGCGTAGAGCATGCTGAAGGTGATGTCGTTCTGGTGATATTTGCGATGCACCGACTCCTTAGCAAAGTAGTTCAGCATGTCGTGCATCCAGCCCATGTTCCACTTCATGGTGAAGCCCAGGCCGCCGAGATAAGTGGGTCGCGAGACGCCCGGGAATGCGGTGGATTCTTCGGCCGCGGTGATCGCTCCAGGCACCTGGTGCGCGAGTTCATTGAAGCGCCGGAGAAAATCGATGGCCTCCAGATTTTCGTTGCCGCCGTACATGTTGGGAATCCATTCGCCGGCTTTGCGCGAATAATCCAGATACAGCATGGAAGCCACGGCGTCCACTCGCAAGCCGTCAATGTGATAGGTCTTCAGCCAGAACAGCGCATTCGACATGAGGAAGGTGCGCACTTCGTTCCGGCCATAATTGAAGACCAGCGTGCCCCACTCGCGGTGCTCGCCTTTTCTCGGGTCGGCATGTTCATAGAGCGCGGTTCCGTCGAAGTAGGCCAGGCCGTGGGCGTCTTTGGGAAAATGCCCGGGCACCCAATCGACGATCACGCCGATGCCGGCTTGATGGAGGCGGTCGACAAAATACATGAAGTCCTGCGGCGTGCCGAAGCGCGACGTAGGCGCATAGAAGCCGGTAATCTGATAGCCCCAGGAACCGGAGTATGGATGCTCCATGATGGGCAGCAGTTCGATGTGCGTGTAGTTCAGGCGCTGCAGATATTCGGCCAGCTTGTCGGCAACCTCGCGATAGCTCAAATAGGAGTTGTGCGGGCCGCGCAGCCAGGAACCCAGGTGCACTTCGTAGATGCTTACGGGCTCGCGCAAATAATCCTTGTGGGCGCGCGATTCCATCCAGTGCTGGTCGCCCCATTGGTAAGTCGCCAAATCACAAACGATGGACGCTGATTTGGGCGGAACTTCGGTGGCGAATCCGTAGGGGTCGGCCTTCTGCTGCCGAAATCCGCGAGACGGCGCGCGCACGGAGTACTTGTAATTGGTCCCCGGTCCGACGCCGGGAAGGAAGATTTCCCACACGCCGGAGCGATTGCGCATGGGGTGGCGGCGCTCGTCCCAATCGTTGAAGTCGCCAATCACGCTGACCACTTCGGCGTTGGGAGCCCAAACCGCAAAGCGCGCGCCCTGCACGCCTTCGTACTCGGTCAGGTGGGCGCCCATGGTGCCATAGCTTTCGTACTGCGTGCCTTCGCCGTGAATGTACAGATCAAAATCCGAAAGCATCGGAGGGAATCGGTAGGGATCCTCGACGTCCATCTGCGCCCCGTTCCAAAGCGTGACGTGAAATTTGTAATGGCCGGGATGCTCGCTGAACCGGGCCACGAAAAAACCTTCGGAACGAACCTTTCCCATCGCCTCGAAGCGGCCGGAAGCGGTAACAGCCACGTCCATCGCCTGGGGGAGAAAGGCGCGAATCTCCCAGCCGTTCTCAGCTTGATGGGGTCCGAGCACGCTAAACGGGTCGCCATGATTGCCGGCTACGATCTCTTCTACTTCCTGCGGAGTCATGCACAGTTATTATGGCAGAGGAGCCTTACAATCCCGAATCGTCAACGTACGGAGAGAGCCGAGCTGCACTTGCATCTGGAAGGGTCCATCGAGACCGAGACGCTGCGGGCGATCGATCCATTGCTTTTGCAGGAAGAAATCGAAGCCAACCTGACGTGCGGGTCGTTTGAGGAGTTTATTCGCGGCTATATTTGGGTCGGCACGAAGCTCGAAAAGCCCGAACATTATGCGCTGGCGACGCGCGATCTGCTGGATAGTCTGGCTACGCAGAACGTGACCTACGCCGAGATCACGCTGTCGGCGGGCATGGTGCTGTGGAAGGGACAGGATCTGGCGGCGGTGTATGACGCGGTATGGAAGGAATCGCAGCGCGCAAGCGTGAAAAGCTTCTGGATTCTGGATGCGATCCGGCATTTTGGAGCCGAACACGGTATGGAGGTCGCGAAGTTTGCGGTCAGCCGGGCGAACGATGGGGTGGTCGCTTACGGCATCGGCGGCGATGAGGTGCGCGGGCCGGCCCGAGAGTTTCGGGACGTGTTCGCTTGCGCGCGCGATGGCGGCTTGCATTTGGTGTGTCATGCCGGGGAGACGGCCGGGCCGGAATCGGTGTGGGCCGCGTTGGATATCGGAGCGGAACGAATCGGGCACGGAATCTCGGCGGCTCGCGATCCCGCGCTGCTCAACCGTCTGCGAGAGTCCAACGTACCGCTGGAGGTTTGCATTTCGAGCAACGTGTGCACCGGCGCAGTACCATCGCTCGAAGCCCACCCGGTGCGGCAGCTTTACGACGCAGGCGTTCCTATCACGCTGAACACGGATGACCCTGCGTTTTTCCGGACGACCTTGGTACGCGAATACGAGCTGGCGCGGGACAAGTTTGGCTTGCCGATCGACGAACTGGCAGGCAATGCTTTCCGCTACGCGTTCGCGGCAGACCGCTGAAGTCTACAGCTTTCCGGTATCGCCGAGCGTGACTTTAACGTTCATGGTCCGGCCGCTGCGGAAAATCGTCAGCTCTACGATATCGCCCACCCGTTTGCGAGCCAGGGCGCGGCTGATAGCGTCGTAGCGGTCGATCGGACGGCCGTCGATGGCGGTGATCAGATCGCCGCCCACCATCAGCTCGGCGTTACCGATCTGGACCACTTCCTTGCCGGCGTGCAGACCGGCGCGAGCCGCCGATGAACCGGGATCAATCTCCTGGATCAGCAATCCCCCTTGCGTCGGCAGGCGCAGGGCATCGGCATAATCGCCCGCCACGGGAACCACCGACACGCCCAATCGCGGGCGTGACCGGCCGGCCTGAAAATCTTCCAACATCAGCTTGGCCCGATTGATGGGCATCGCAAAACCGATTCCGATATTTCCATTGGGGCCTAGGATGGCGGTGTTGATGCCCACCACGTTGCCCGCCGAATCCAGCAGCGGGCCGCCGCTGTTGCCGGGGTTGATGGCGGCGTCGGTCTGGATCAGACCTTCCAGCGTCTGGTCATTCTCGCCGCGGATGGTGCGGCCCATCGAGCTGACGATGCCGGTGGTCAGCGTTCCCTCCAGGCCGAACGGATTACCGATAGCGAGGACTTTCTGGCCCACCTGCAAGGCGTCGGAATCGCCCAGATGCAGCACCGGCACTTTCTTGCGCGGTTCGATCTGCAGGAGAGCGACGTCGTTGGCCTCGTCCCGGCTGAGCAGCCGCGCCTTGTAATGCGTTTGATCGGACAGCGTAACCTCCAATTGACGCTCGTTGGCCACCACGTGACTATTGGTTATGATCTTGCCGTCCTGGCTGATCAGGAATCCCGACCCCTGGTCCTTGGAAGGATACACTTCCCAAAAAATAGTGCGCTTATAAACGGTGCTGGTAATGTTCACCGTGGCCAGGTGCGCGGCCTTGTAGATCTCGATGTTGTTCATCTCGTCGGAGGTCAGGCCGGCGCCGCGCGCGACGGTCGGTCCGGACCAAAATGGCGAGGTGCTGGAGGCCGGGCGGAATATTCGGCTTTGCGCCCAGTCGGTTTTCGAAGTGATGTAAAGAAAGCCGCCGACCAAAAAGGCCGTGATGAACAATATTCGAAATCTCATGCTGACAAACTCCGTAGCGAGCCATAGACGGCCCGCACCTGCTCCAACGTATTTTCTTTCGGGCCGGACGTGTCGATTACATAATCGGCGACGCGCAACTTTTCTTCCAGAGGCAATTGGCGGCTCAGACGGGCCAGCACTTGTTCCCGGGTATAGAGTCCGCGTGCGACCGCTCGCTCAATCTGTTGCTCTCGATTACAAAATGCCACGATTAACCGGTCAAACCGCTTATATCTACCAGTTTCGACCAGAATCGCCGCCGCCACAACTGTGACGGCCCCAGGGTCGCGCTTGGTGATCTCCGCGATCATCCGTTCTTCTCGCGCGACGACTGGTGGATGAACCAGACTGCTCAACTTCTCGAGGCGTTCGGGAGCGTTCCAAACCAATGCGCCGAGCTTGCCGCGATCAATCTGTCCGTCCTGATCGAGAATCTGATTCCCGAACTCGTTGACTACGGCGTCATAAGCTTCCGCGCCGGGCAGCAACACCTGGTGTCCCAGTTCGTCGGCTTCAATCAAGTTGCAACCGAGCTTTTCCAGCGCGTGTCCGACAAAAGTTTTTCCGCTCGCCAGGCCACCTGTCAGGCCTACTGTGAGCATAAGTGCCGCTCGGCGGCGCGCACCGTGTTGGCCATCAGCATCGCGATGGTCAGCGGACCAACGCCGCCGGGCACGGGCGTGTAGGCTCCGGCCTGCTCTTTGACGGCCTCAGGATCAACGTCGCCGATCAGCTTGCCGTCGGGCTTGCGATTCATACCGACGTCAATCACAGTAGCGCCGGGACGAATGAAATCCTTGGTGATGAGAGCCGCTCTGCCAATAGCCGCGACCAGAATCTCGGCGCGCCGGCATTCACCGGCCAGATCGGCGGTCTTGGAATGGCAGATGGTCACGGTGGCATTCTGATGGAGCAGCAGCAGCGCCATCGGTTTGCCGACGATATCGCTGCGGCCCACTACCACGGCGTTTTTCCCCGACACCGAGATGTCGTAGCGCCGCAGCATCTCCATGATGCCCGCGGGAGTGCAGGCGCGGGGGCCGGGAATATCGGCGACCAGGTTGCCCACATTGATGGGATGAAAGCCGTCGACGTCCTTGTCCGGCAGGAGGCTTACCAGAACCCGGTGCTTGTCCACTTGCTTCGGCAGCGGAGCCTGCACCAGGATGCCGTCGATTTCGTTGCGCTGGTTTAGCCCTTCAATGATGCCGAGCAGTTCCTCGGTCGCGATCGTATCCGGCGGGGTAATCTTCTCGCTGTAGATACCGAGCTCGCCGCAAGTCTTGATCTTATTGCGAACGTAAATCTCCGACGCCGGATCGTTCCCCACCAGGATCACTGCCAGGCCGGGAGGCCGGTGAGTAGCTTTCAATTTTTCGATGCGCGGCCGCAGCTCGGCCAGAATCTGGTCGCGCACCCACTTTCCATCCAGAATTTTTGCGCTCATTTACTCGGAGGATAGCAGACCGGTTCGGGATCACTGGCCGCAGCCAGCGCGGAGATGAGCTCTACTTGCCGCCCTTTTTCGCTTTCGTGGGAGCAGCCTTCTCGTTCAGGAGCTTTTCGGCCTCGGCGCGAATATTCTTATCCTCGTTTTTGCCCTGCTCGTCAAAGAAGCCCGCATCCAAGCCGCTGTATAGGGCGCGCATGATACCTTTGCGATCGATGAAAACCATGAGCGGAACCAATGGCCGCTTATCGGCAGGCCACTGCAGGTATTGCAGCGCCGGCAATGCGCCTGCGGTTCCCACCGGGAATGGGGGCTTGTACTGCGCGATGAAACCGGGCACGTCGGGGTTCTCGTTGATGGCCGCTTCCACTACTTCGAAACCCTTCGGCCTTAGGTCGGTTTCAATGCCACTCAGGACCTGAGTGGTTTTTTGACAGTGTGGTCAAGTGGTAAGGATAAAGACCAGACACAACACTTTTCCGCGGTAGTCGCTCACTTTCACCTGCTTGCCATTCGTGAGCGGAATGACCAAATCGGGCGCAGGCCGCGAAATGTCGGCCGCTAGCGCAGAGCCGGCGGCGAGCGCGATAAGACCTAGAGCTAACGTAGTTCGTCGCAGCATTAATTTTAAGTATAGCGAAAGCCGGTTCTGGGGCGTGTGCATGTGCAGCCGTCTCATCTCCGAGGTATTTTAGGAGATACGGCTTACGCCCAACTGGAGGATTCAATGCAGGTTTCGAAGATGATGAGCATGGCCCAGACGATCGGTGTCTGCGCATTCTTGGCGCTGTCAGCGAATTTCGCGCGCGCCGCGGACGCGCCGGTCTACAAGGTGGATCCGTTTTGGCCCAAGCCCTTGCCCAATAAATGGAGCATGCAGCAGATCGTCGACATTTACGTCGACAAGAACGATCACATCTGGGTGTTGAATCGTTCTTCGGATGCGCGGCCGGACGAGACCGGCGCCTCCACCAATCCGCCACGCACGGAATGCTGCGTGATCGGTCCGGAGGTATTGGAGTTCGATACCGAGGGGAACGTTTTGAAGGCGTGGGGCGGTCCGAATTACGTGCCGGGGTGGCCCGGCCGGTTGCAGACGCTGGGCGTGGATCGGGAAGGCAACGTCTGGATCTCAGGCACCATGCCGGGCGATAGCATCGTCAAGTTCAATAGCGACGGCAAGTTTCTGGGGGACTTCGGGCATCGCGGGCCCAAAGTTCCGGCCAAGCAGGTGAAGCAGAATAATCAGCAGACCGACATTTTCCCGCCGGGAATCGGCGCCTTTGATTTCGACGAGGATGCGCACGAGATTTACATATCCGACGGTTTCCTCAACAAGCGCATTCTGGTATACGACATGGACACCGGCGCATTCAAGCGGGGCTGGGGAGGCCACGGCATCCCGCTGAGCGAAATCGATAACGATCCCACACCCGATTACGATACTTCGGGGCCGCCGCCCGATCAGAAGCAGTTCGCTCCGGCGCTGCATTGTGCGCACGTCTCCAAAGACGGGCTGGTTTACGTGTGCGAGCGCGGCAGCGACAGAATTCAAGTTTTCACCAAGCAGGGAAAATTCGTGACCAGCTGGTTTATTCATCCCTCGACGCAATCGCGCGGCCCGAACTGCGGCGGAATTTGGGATCTGAAGAATCCGCCGTGCGGAACCATTTACAATCTTGCCCTTTCTACCGATCCGCAACAGAAGTACGTGTTTTCCGCCGATGGCACCAACAACATGGTTTGGATTTGGAACCGCAAGGACGGCACGCTGGCGGGTTCGTTCGGCGGCAACGGCCGCTACGCCGGGCAACTGCATTGGATCGACGCGGTCGCGGTGGACTCCAAGGGGAACGTCTATACCGGCGAGGTGGAAGACGGCAAGCGCATCCAGAAGTTTATCCCCGTGAAGGGGTCTGGCAAGCGCAAGTGATTGATGTAACAGCAGTTCTTACGAGATGATGCCCTTGCGGACCGCGTACAGAATCAACTCCGGCACACTGTGCAGATTGAGCTTTTGCAGAATGTGGGTGCGATGCGTGTCCACGGTGTGAAGGCTCAAGTGCAATAGGTTCGCGACTTCCTTGTTGGTCTTGCCTTCGGCGATCAGCTGCAGGATCTCGTGCTCGCGGCCGGTGAGCAGGTCGAAGCTGTCATCGCCGCCCTTGCGTCCCAGGGCCTGAATATAATCTTCCTGCAGAATCTGGCTGACCTTGGGACTGAAAAAGGATCGTCCCTGCGCCACCGCCTGAATAGCGGCGACCAGTTCCGTCTTGAGGGCGTCCTTGAGCAGATACGCCCTGGCTCCGGCCTTCAGCGAGCGGATCACGTAGCTCTCGTCATGATGCATACTGAGGATCACAACCCCAACGCGAGGAGATCGTTCGGTAATGCGGCGCGTGGCTTCGATGCCGTTCAGATTCGGCATGGCGATATCCATGATCACCACGTCGGGATGCTGATCCTCCACCAGGCTGATGGTTTCACGGCCGTCCGAGGCCTCGCCCACCACTTCGAAACCGGGCTGGCGTTCCAGGAGCAAGCGCATGCCCTCGCGGAGAACGTTGTGGTCGTCAGCCAGCAGAATGCGAATCGGCTGCATTCACCGGGCCTCCATTTCCAGCCCACACGGCATCGCTCGATTTCTCCTCGGCGATGGTGGAACCGCTGGTCTCTCCAGCGAGCAGGTCGGGCA
The DNA here is from genome assembly GCA_963732175.1 of Bryobacterales bacterium. Taxonomy (GTDB): domain Bacteria; phylum Acidobacteriota; class Terriglobia; order Bryobacterales; family Bryobacteraceae; genus Palsa-89. The sequence continues at coordinate 69,759 of CAVSYF010000016.1, forward strand.
TGGTCGCCACCGGCAAGGACACCCGGAGCAGCGTTCCGCGTCCGGGGCGCGAATCGATCTCAAAGGAACCGCCCAAATGGCGGATGCGCTCTTCCATACCGAGCAGCCCCAGGCCGCGCACCCGCTGCGGATCGAACCCGCCGCCGTCGTCCTGCACGGTCAGCAGAATCTTGCCGTTCTGGCCGAGCACGGAAACCTGCACGGAGCTGGCCTGCGCATGACGCGCACAATTATTTAGAGCTTCCTGGACCACGCGGTAGACGCAGGTCTTATGTTCTTCCGGCAGACTATCGGCGAGTTCGGTCGCCACTTGGACGCGCATGCCGGTGCGCCTGGCCGTTTCGCGCGCCTGCCAGTCCAACGCGGGCGCCAGCCCGAAATCGTCCAGCATCGATGGGCGCAGCAGCAGCGCCATGTTCCGAATCTCGTTAATACCTTTTTCGGCCAGGGTGCGAATGGATTCCAGACGCAACCGCGCCTCCGTCCCCGGGGCCAGGTCGAGGAGATTCTCAGCCTCCATCAAAACGGCCGAGAACGACTGCCCCACTTCGTCATGCAGCTCCCGCGACAGGGAACGGCGCTCGTCCTCTTGCGCGCGGACCAGTTTGGCGGAGAGCTCCTGCAAGCTGCCCTGCGCCCGCATGCTTTCCTCCAGCCGCCTCTGGGCCTCTCTCTCCAGCCGCAGGATGTGGAAAATCGTAAGTCCCGCCAGAGTGGCTCCGCCGGCCAGCGTGATGGCGATCATCATCAGTAGACCGATCTGCAGCCGCCCGAACAGCGCTTCGACACGGCCGTTTCCACGCCGGAAAGCAGCTTCATTCAAAGCCTCAATCTGATCGGCGATCTGCAGCATGGATGTCCGCCGGGGAACCAGTTGCTCATAGAAGAAGGCATAGCGATACTTGTTCCGCTCCGCTTCCGACCAGGCAAAGGTGCTATCCAGGACTTTCCAGTAGTCTTCAATTTCTTTTTGCAGGGCTTCGAACGGCTGCCTTTCGGGTGTCTCCAGGCCGCCGGCATAGCTCTTCGAGCTCCGCTCTGGTATCGCGCCGTAATGCCTCGAGCGCAGCTAGTTGCGCCTGAGCCCCCGACGCTTCCGGCGCTAACAGAGAATCGCGAACCAGCGTGCCCGATAGATAGATATGCGAGCGGATTTGCTCCAGAATACGATTGCGCGCCAGGAAGACTTCCTGGAGTTGTGTATTGTCCTGGCGAACGTTGTTCAGCAGCAGGAACGAGGCCACCTCGGCGGCGGCCATCAATAAGAGCAATCCGCCAAAACCGAGGATGAGGACCAAACCGGGCCGCTGCCGCATTCTTCTTTCAGTGTAAGCGTGCGGAGAGGCGCCGGGGTGTCGGCCGTTCCCGTTACCGAGCGCGGCCCATCGCCCGAGGCGCTCTTCCGAGCCTCGGATCGGCCTCGCTGGTACCCTAAGCCACACCTCCCTAAGATAGACCGAAGCCATTCCCCTGGGAATCACGTGCATCCGGGATAAGTGTATTTCCCGACCTGTGAAATACAGTACCAACGGGATTCTCCCGGTCCGGATGGTCTAGTATTCTGTAACTGCATTACCATTGGAGGATTTGGATGAAATCGAGAATATTAGTTTGCGCGGCCGTCGCGGTAGGTAGCGTGGCCCTGGTTGGTTGCATGAAGAAGGTGGCTTCGGCGCCGCCGCCGCCGCCAACGCCCGCCGCTCAAACTTCTTCGACACGCGCGGCGAATAGTACACCCCGGCAGAGCCAAACGCCCGCGCGGCCTTATGAATCGGCTCGCAACTCAACGTCGCGAACGCCGGATGCAGCCACACGCGCCCGGATTCAGGACTTGCTGAACCGCATTCAGGACGCTTATTTCGATTACGACAAGCACACGCTGCGTTCCGATGCGGAAACGGCTTTGAAGTCGGACGCGCAGACCTTGGCCGAAATCATCAAACAGTATCCCGACTTTAAGCTGACCATTGAGGGCCACTGCGATGAACGCGGGTCCGAGGAATACAACATGGCTTTGGGCGATGCCCGCTCCAAGCAGGCTAAAGAGTACCTGGCCACGCTGGGTCTACCCGCCAATCAGCTTCAAGAAGTCAGTTTCGGCAAGGACAAGCCGGTCTGCACCGAACACGACGAAGCTTGCTGGCAGAAAAACCGCCGCGCCCATCTCACGCAGGAACAGCAATAAATCCTCGCTTTGGCTCGGTCTTCAAAAAAAAGACGCGCTCGGTTGAACGAGCGCGTCGTAGAGGATACAGCCTAAGGAGAGTTATTGGTTGGTTGCGAAGCGGCGGCGAAGTTGAATAAGACCGAACAAGCCCAGGCCCAGGATCCATGCGTACGTCCGGGGCTCGGGGACTTGCGAATAGTATTGCTTGAGATCGGAGAAAGACACCGAACAGCCCGCGCAGGCGCCGCTCTCCAGGAATATATCTTTGCTGACTTGTATGCTGCTCAGCGGCTCGAAAAATCAGCCATCGCATTGAGGATGTTCGGGGGTGCGCTGGCCGAGATGGTTTGATTCGTTCCGGAGAAGTTCTCGTTCACGGTCATGTCTGGGGGAAGCCCAGTGCCGGAGCTCAAACACGTGCTCTGTATACCCGTATCCAGAGCGCAGCCCGCCACGTCCAAGTGCGCATCCGATATGCTGGCTGCGCCCCCGATCGTGGTGACGGTGTAGTTCAGGTTCATGTCCTCGGTGACATTTACCTGTTGGCCATCTATGGTGTAACTGCTGACGCTTACCTGGCCTTGCAGATCGAATCCGTCATAACCATTCAACGTGGACGTACCGGCCACATTTAACGAGGTGGCGCTAACAGGATTGTAAGACCCCGCCTGGCAACTCACCTGCGTCGTGCCTAGCATACAGACAGGCGTGATCGTCAGACCGGTGAATGTAAATTGCAGATTGCCATCCGTAAAACTCTGACCGTCACCTGTATAGGTGAGAATCTGAGGATCAGAAGTGGACGCGGTTGGGGTGTTGAAATAATCGCTAAGAGGATCGGCGGCTGCCGGAACCATCGAGATCACGATGCAGCAGGCCACCAAAATAAAGATCTTAAAAGTATGAGTCACTCACACCTCCAGAATTTCCTATAAAACGGGCCAAGTTGCATTGGACCCTAGCTGATGTTACAGGCGGCTCTTGAACGCGCCAAGCCCAACGGTTCGCGTACTAGCGGGGATACGTACCGGTACAGGCGATGGAGCCGGTCATCCGGCCCTGGGTTTTAAGCGGCTTCCAAGGGTGCGCCGGATGTTGAGAAGTCACAATTCTGCTAACTAGTGTGCACTTCCTGAAAGCCGCGCGGTGTCTGAACCTTTTAGCGTAAGATAGAGCACGAAGCGCGAGATCCAGAACCCCTATGCATCATGTTTCTAAGGTCGACCAATCCGCCGCCCAGACGCCGCGGCCCTATGCTGGACATGGCAGCGGGTTCCGCCGGGCCACCTATGTGGATCACGGAGTCGGTTCGGTGCATATGGGCGTCGGCATCTGCTACCTTGACCCTAAAGGCTCCATCGAACCGCACCTCCATTCGTTCGAAGAAAGCTTCTACATCCTGGAGGGCAGCGTCATTGTCCAGATTGGGGATAAAGAGCTCTGCGCTAGGTCCTGGCCACTACGGCCTGATCGGCACCGGCACCTCGCACGCGTGGCGGAACGCGGGGCAGGGGACCGCGCGCTGGTTGGAAATGCAAGCGCCCCAGCCGCGCCCCTTGGACTACGGCTCAGATACTTTCTTCGCGGGGGGCGAGGCTCCCCAAACTGCGCAACTGCCGGACCTGAAGGATCCCAATGTCAGGCTGATCGGCCACTTCGACGAAGGGCAACTACCGCGTCCCGGCGCGCCGTCCCAAATGGAAGGATTCAACCCCACTACCGGCGTAGCCATCAAGATGTTTGTGGACCGGTCTTTCGGCTCCATCCATCAATCGCTATTTCTGATCCAATATCAGCCTGGCGCCAAGATCGATCTGCACGATCATACCTTCGAGGAATCGTATTACATCGTGGGCGGGCGAGTGCGAGCCAGGGCCGACGGCCAGACCTACGACTTAGGTCCGGGCGACGTGATCTGGACCAGCGTCGGCTGCATTCATAGTTTCGACAACGTGGGTGCCGAGCCGGTGCGCTGGATCGAGACGCAGGCGCCGCTGCCGCCCGCCAAGGAAATATTCCGCTTCGAGCGCGAATGGGCGCACCTGCAGCAACCGTGAAATACTGAGGAGAATATTGATGTTGACCAATGAGAAGACCCAGGCTGCCGAGCCGTCGAGCGCGTCGCGCACGCGGCCATTCACCTCCGAAGAGTACTTGGAGAGTCTGCGGGACGGGCGCGAGATCTGGATCTACGGCGAACGGGTCAAGGATGTAACTACGCATCCAGCGTTCCGCAACACCGTGCGGATGCTGGCGCGGCTGTACGACGCCCTGCACGATCAGCGCAAAGAAATTCTGTGCACCGAGACCGACACCGGCAGCGGCGGCTATACACACTGGTTTTACAAGGCTCCGCACAATGTCGAGGAGATGGTGAAATCGCGCGACGCCATCGCCGAATGGGCGCGTGTGACGTACGGATGGATGGGCCGCAGTCCCGATTACAAAGCTTCCTTTCTGGCCACACTGGGCGCGAACACGGACTTTTACAAGCCGTTCGATGAAAACGCGCGGCGCTGGTATAAGAAGGTGCAGGAAGAAGTCACCTTCGTCAATCACGCCATCGTCAATCCTCCAGTGGATCGGAATAAAGAGCTGTCCGAGGTGCGCGACGTCTATATGCACGTCGAAAAGGAGACCGACGGCGGGCTGATCATTAGCGGTGCGAAAGTGGTGGCCACCACTTCTACCCTGACGCACTACAACTTCATCGCGAACAACGGCGCGCTGCCCATCAAGACCAAGGACTTCGCGTTCGTCTGCATGGTTCCTACCAACGCTCCGGGCTTGAAGCTGTTTTGCCGGCCATCCTATGAGCTCATGTCGGCCGCGACGGGGAGCCCGTTCGATTACCCGTTGTCCAGCCGGCTCGATGAGAACGACTCGATCATCGTGTTCGACAAAGTTTTCATTCCTTGGGAAGATGTATTCGCTTACGGCGACATCGATAAAGTGAACAACTTCTTCCCCCGCTCCGGCTTCCTGCCGCGCTTTATGTTCCACGGCTGCGTGCGGCTGGCCGTGAAGCTGGACTTTATCGCGGGCCTGCTGCTCAAGGCGGTGGAGGCCACTGGAGCGAAGGATTTTCGCGGGGTCCAGGCCAACGTCGGCGAAGTGCTGGCCTGGCGAAATCTGTTCTGGGGTCTCACCGATGCCATGGCGCGTACCACCACCCCCTGGACGCCCGGATACGTGCTGCCGAATCTGGATTACGGCCTGGCCTACCGCGTCATGTCCAACATGGCGTATCCGAAAATCAAGGAGATCATCGAGAACGTGCTCGCGAGCGCGCTGATCTACCTGCCTTCGCATGCTAACGATTTCAAGCAGCCCGAGATCAGCAAGTATCTCGACCAATACGTCCGGGGATCGAATGGCTACACGGCTCTGGAACGCGTAAAGCTGATGAAGCTGATGTGGGACGCTATGGGGACCGAGTTTGGCGGCCGGCATGAGTTGTACGAGCGCAACTATTTCGGCAACAATGAGAGCATCCGGTTTGAGACCCTGATGGTGGCCGACATGCTCGGCCAATCAGCCAAGTACAAAGGCTTTGCCGAACAATGCATGTCCGAATATGACCTGAACGGTTGGACCGCGTCGGATCTGATCAATCCGGATGACATCAGCATTGTGCTGAAGAACGGTCTGAAGCAGACGGCCGGCGAATGAGGAAACCCTAATCGACAGCGCTGCCCCTTTCGACCCGCGAGAGTTCCGCAACGCGCTCGGGCGATTCGCCAGCGGTGTGACCGTCATCACGGTACAGAACCAGGGTCAGACGCATGGCATGACGGCCAACGCCTTTGTGTCGGTGTCGCTCGATCCCCCGCTCGTTCTGGTCTCGCTCGACAATCGCGCCTATATGCATCAGATCCTGCCGACGATCGGACGCTTCGGCGTGAGCGTGCTGGCCGAGGATCAGCAGCATCTGAGCAACCACTTCGCTGGACGGACCGTCGAGGGCCTCCACATTCGCTTCCTCACCCGCTGCGACATACCGGTGCTGGAGCGCGCGGTGGCCTGGTTTGTAGTTGAGGTCACCGACGTTCATCCGGCCGGCGATCACACGTTGTATGTCGGCCGCGTAGAGCACTTCGAATCGCGCGACGACCGGCCGCTCTTGTTTTACGCCGGAAGATATCACCAGTTGCGGGCCGGCGAAATGAAGCCGCCGCTCTGGCCGGCCGAGGATGAATTTTCCCTGTTCTCGATCGGCAACATCGATCCGCCGATCACTTAAGCCAGGCGAAAGCTAGTGGGAGCCGAACCCGCCGCAACACTAAGTGCCGCATGCTGGTTTTAACACTTCGGCGTCCGGCTGCCTCCGAGACGTTCTTTTGTTACGCCGCCGCCTGTAATCGCTTCGATTGCACTGCTTTTGGCGCATCTATGGCGAGAATGCCTTTGTCCAAGGATGCTGTCACTTTTTCCACATCGATCTCCGAGGGCAGATCAAGACGTCGAAACAGCTTCTTTTGAGAAAACTCACAGAAGCACACGTCCCCTTCCGTTCCTTCGTGCGTGTGAGTCGACTGAGCCTGGACGATCAATGCGTCAGGTGTTGCCGTGACTTCCAGGTCCTTCGCATCAAATCCAGGCAGAGCTAAACGGGCATGTAACCCATATTTGTTCTCGACCAATTCAGATGCCGGGGACCAAACCACTTCCCGCTCCGCTTGCAGCCAGTCGTCCAGGTCCATGCCCATGGTCCCGCCGCGCCTTTCAAACATGCCGAAAGCTCGCTGCCGGATCTCATCTGCGATCGCGTTCATTTCCTGCCGAAGTGTCTCGGGAAGTACTTCCGACTCGCGGCATCTTTCAATTGCGACATTAGCCATATCAGATCATTTTCCTTTTTGAGGTGGGAGCGCGAAACAAGCTAGGCCACACATCAAGTCTAGGTCGAAAGTTGCAATTGGAGACCTAGGCAAAAGACTGGGTTTCAGAGAAATGTTTAACCGCTGGGTTACGTCAATATGGCTTCATCCATCCGCCGTGCTCTGCCGGACTCGTCATACAAGCAGCGGCACTAAATCAAGCCCTCGTCGATCACGCGCTTAATCAATTCGACGGTCTTATGAACGCCCAGCTTTCGTTTGACATTGTTCCTGTGGAAGGCGACGGTCTTGTGCGAGATATTCAGCAGGGCCCCAACTTCCTTAGCCGTCCGGCCGTCCGCAAGCATTTTTAGAATCTCCCGCTCGCGCCCGGTTAACGGACCGGTGGACTCTGCGCCCTCTCCCTCTCGCCATCGCGACAGGTCGAAGTCGTCGCCGACAACGCCCCTCGATATGTATCTCTGACCCCCCAAGACCGTTGCAACAGCGTCCAGAATCTCCTGCCGAGTCGCTGATTTAAGCATGTATCCTCTTGCCCCAAGGTTCAATGCTTCGCGAAGATAGGCTGGGTTGGCATGCGCCGTCAAGAACAGCAGTTTCACGCGCGGCAGGCTCTTCAGGATCCGGCGGGCAGCGTCGATACCGTTTAGCAACGGCATCGTGACAGCCAGGATGATGAGTTCAGGTTTCAGGCGGGAAGCCACCTCGACCAGAGATCTGCCATCGCTCACTGCTCCTACCACATCGTGATGGGGCTCTAAGATTTTGCGAAGCCCCTCTTGGATCAAAACGTAGTCATCCGCAAGCAGGATGCGCGCGCGACTCATTATCTTCCCCCTTTCGACCATCCAAGGCTCCTCACAGGGCTGGCCAACCGAATAGATCTCGCGCAAAGCAATATATCAAGTTCTTGAGAATGTCAGATCGCGATGACGCGATGGAGCACCGAAGGAGGTCGGGATCTGGCGGAAGCTAGTGGGAGTCGAACCCACCCGCGACACTAAGTGCCGCACGCTGGTTTTGAAGACCAGGCCCAGCACCGGCCAAGATTAGCTTCCAGGCCGATTCTAGCACCGGCGCTACGTTCCGACCCGAACCCGCGCGGTGAAACGATCCAGATCGCACTCCAGCAGATCTCCGATCCGTTCCAAGCTGACGTCCGCCGGTGGATACTTGTTCCAAATCGCGGGATCGAGCGCATAATGTCCCTGGCGCACGAACACCGTGGTCACGCGCGACTTCCAGATTTGTTTGATCGCGTGCAGGATCCGCAGCTTGTCGTCCACCACCACGTAATGCTCCGCCGGGTACCGCTCCTCCACATCCGCCAGCTCCTGCTCCTTGTGCACGTAGATCAGAACATTGCCTTGGAATAATTCGAGCAGTCCGGATCGATAAACCTTGTGCGGCTGAAACACGACATCGCCGTCCGACAGAATCACAGCCGGACCCCACTGCGCCACGTGTTCCACGGCATCGATCGAGTTCGGGAATAAACGGTTCGCGAACGGATAGCTCATCAGGAAGTAAGACACCGCCAGCAGATTCGGATCGTGCGGATATTCCAGGCGGTAACGCTGCAGCGCTCCCAGGTAATCCGCGTATCCGAGCTCGGAACGAATGTCCTCGAAAAACTGCCAATAATGGCGGGAACGTTCCGGCCCGACCTTGGACTCCAAATGATGCTTCAGGTCCTCGGTAACCCGATCATTGTTGAGCAGCGTGTTGTCTACATCAAAAAAAAATACCTGGTTGTTGTCCGCCATAATTCAAAATCGTAGCTAAAGATTCGTTGTTCTCGCTACCTCATACCAGGCCGTGCCATCGGATATGAAGTGAATGGTTGCGGATTTCCCGGCGGCTCCAGTCAGCGCGCCGGAACTTTTGAGATTGGCCCCGAAGGTGATCGTTTTCGCGCTGGATGGATCGTTGGCGATGATGATCCACATGTGCTGCCCGGCCAGCCCGCCGGTGGTTGCGTTCATAGTGGAGTTTCCGAGGCCGTTCAGCGTTGTGGTCTTGTGCATATCGCCCAGCGTCACATCCAAGGTAATGATAGGCGCATAGCCAATGATATCCATGGATCCAATCAGGCGTCGGGCAACTAAATCGCCGCGCCCGTCGCGCGTGCTCACCACGCCCATGAGCCGGAACACCGCGCCGTCATAGAAAACCCACTGCGGCTGGCCGGGAAGCACGGTGCCGCGCGGATCGGTGGTGCCATCGATCATCTTTATGCTCACCGGACCCTGGTTGTCGACGTTCAGACTGCAGGATGTATTGCAAGCAGTATCCGCTACTAAGAGGAATGTCATGCCTGCGCTGTAACCTGTGATCGATTTATAACGCAAGCGGCACGAGTAGGCGGACGTTCCATTGTTGGAAAAACAATAATTCTCGTTGGCATGCACCGTATCGTGCGTCGAGATCAGGCTCGAGTTAAAAGAAGGGGTGCAATCCACCCGGCCCTCGGTATCCGCGCAGGCTTGCATGATTCCATTGCCGGCCTTGAAGTTCAGCTTGCTTTCGGCGCCCACCGTCCGTCCCTCCACCTGGATCGTCATGTTCTGCGCCTGGGCCAGAGCGATGGACAAATACACCACCATTAGGCTGACTCTCATCCCTACTCACTCCTTGCTTATGTGGCTTCGTTTTCGCGTTTTATAGGACACCCCGCGCCCGCAGTTCGCCCTCCAGTTGAGGGGCCGATTCAAACTGCACCGCGTCCATGCCATGCCGGCGGGCGGCCTCCACATTGACCAGCATATCGTCGGTGAAAAAACATTCCGCGGGCTCGCATCCGGCCCGGGCTAGAGCTTCCTGATAAATTTTCGAGTCCGGCTTGGCCGAGCGTACTTCATAGGAGAGCACGTAATCGTCGAAATGCCCGAGCAGCGGATAGTTGGCATGGATCATCGAGAAATGGATCGGGTTGGTGTTGGAAAGCAGCAGCAGCCGATAGCGCTCGCCCAGGCTCCCCAGGAACGGCTCCGGGAGGAGCGTCTGGGGAAGAAAAACGCTGCTCCACAGCTCGCAGAACTCGGAGTAGGTCGCCCGCAGGCCGAGAACCGAACAAAGCTCGCCTACGAACTCCTCAGCCGAGACGGCCCCGGTCTCAAAAGGCTGCACCAGCCCGGTCGCGCGGATTTTCAAGGGAATCTCGGCAGCCGGGCAACCGCACAGTTCCGACATGCGCTTATAGCCAAGCTTGAAATCAAAAGGGACAATAACGTTGCCAAGGTCAAAAATGAGGGTTCGGATCACGTACGTATCCATAATCTCATGGCGGGATGCGGGTCTATCATCCACGCTATAATTCAATGGAATGGATATTTACGAGGAGGTGGTGCGCCTCAGGCGGCTGGGCCAGAAGTGCGCGCTGGCCACCATCGTGCAAGTCAATGGGTCCATTCCCAGCTACGAGAGCGCTAAGTTGCTGGTGCGCGAGGACGGTTCCATGCTCGGCACGGTCGGCGGCGGCTGTGTCGAAGCGGAGGTTTGGAACGCCGCCCGAGAGGTGATGCAGACCGAGCAGCCGCGCCAGATGAATTTCAGTCTAGGACAAGACGCGGCCTATGACAACGGACTCATTTGTGGAGGCCAGTTGAGCGTGTTCGTGGAGCCGGTCGTGCCCCAGCCGCGCGCGTTCATTTTCGGCGGCGGGCACATTTCGAAGAGCATTTCCAAGGTTGCCAGCATAGCCGGATTCGCTACGGCGATCATCGACAACCGCGAAGCCTACGCCAATCGCGAGCGGTTCCCGGAAGCCGACGAAGTGTTTGCCGAAGAGTACGAAGACGTTTTCCCCAAATTGCCGATTCGCGACACCAGCTACGTGATCATCGTGACGCGCGGCCACCGCGACGATATGCGTGTGCTGCGCTGGGCGGCGGGAACCAACGCCAAATATATCGCGATGATCGGTAGCAAGCGCAAGGTCATCGGGGTTGTGAAGGAGCTCGAAAAGGAAGGCATTCCGCGCTCGGCCTTTGAGCGCATCTTCGCTCCCATGGGATTCGAAATCGGCGCGATCACGCCCGAGGAGATCGCCGTCTCGGTGGTCGCCGAGATGATCGCGGTTCGCAGAGCGCCGGACTCCGATTGGCGCCAGGTGGCGAAATCGATTTTCGCGACCGAGGGCTCCCGAGCCGTCCTGAAGTGAAGCCCGGTTCGATAGCCGGAATTATCCTCGCCGGTGGCGCTTCCAGCCGCATGGGTACGCCGAAGGCGCTGCTTGCGTTTCGCGGCGAAACATTTCTGGACCGCCTGATTCGCCTGTTGTCCGCGGTCGTGAGCCCCCTCATCGTGGTGGTTGGTTATCACGCCGATCAGATCCGATCCGGCATTGAACGTTCCTCGGAAGCTCTGTTTGCCGTGAACCCGGCACCGGAGCGCGGGATGCTCAGTTCCTTACAGTGCGGTCTCGCCCTGGTTCCCTCGCACGCCGAGGCGGTGATGTTCACGCCCGTCGACCACCCCAATCTCGCAGCCGCCACGATCGAACAATTGGCTTCGCGTTTTCTCGCTGAACACGCCCCGGTGACCGTTCCAACGCATGCCGGCAAGCACGGGCATCCGGTTTGTATTGCTCGCCCGCTCATCGCTGAGTTGTTGGCTCTACCCGCCGACGCTCAGGCCAGCGACGTCATTCATCGCTACGTGGACCAGACAGCTTACCTCGAAGTGGCCGATTCCGCCATCCTCACCGACATCGACGACCAGGCCGCTTACGCCGAGCTGATCGCTCGCGAGGCTCCCACAACACGGCCATGAAACGACTCCGTCGAATCGCTTGGATTGCTGTGCTGGCGGTGGTCGCGTTTGGCCTTGCGGCCCCCTTCTTGCCCGCGAACTGGCTGCGCCCTCGTCTGGAAGCGGCCCTGGGAGCTGCGCTCAACCGCCCCGTGCACATCGACGCCGTTCGGTTGAACCTGTTCACGGGTCCCGGCTTCACCGTCAAGAACGTCTTGATCGACGACGATCCGGCGGCCGGTATCGAGCCTTTCGCCCACGTCGAATCCATGCAGGCCCGCATCAGTCTGGTCGGTCTGTTGACGGGACGGCTGGCGTTCTCCAGCCTGAGGCTCGGCAATCCGAGCGTAAACCTGGTGAAGATGCAGTCCGGTCCCTGGAACATTCAACCGCTGCTCGATCGCAGCTCCAAGCCGGCCAACCCGCGCCGCCGTGCCGTTCCCGACCTTCAAATCCGCGGCGGCCGGCTCAATTTCAAGTTCGGTGATCAAAAATCGGTCTTCTATATAAGCGACGCAGACGTCGACGTCTATCCCAACGAAAGCGGCGAAGTCGTGATCCGTTTTTCCGGCGCCCCGGCTCGCACCGATCGCGGATCGCAAAACTTCGGCGAACTCAGCGCGCGCGGCCTGCTGCGTCCCGGCCCGGACGGGGAATCGCAGCTCAATATGGGCGTTCATTTGGATAGAACTGCGATTTCCGAGCTGATGCGTTTGTTCGATGGCCGCGACTTTGGCGTCCACGGCTTCACGGTCGCCAACGCAAAGCTCTCTGGCCCGCTCTCCAATCTGGAAGTCACCGGGGACTTAAATATCAACGACGTGCATCGCTGGGATCTTATGCCATCGGGCGGTGAAGGCTGGACGCTCCAATATCGCGGCTCCTGGAACCTCCCCGCCCATCAGCTCCATCTGGAAACCGTAAACTCGGAGAGCCAGCCCAAGCTCGTATCGTTCAAGCTTCGTTTGGCGGACTATTTGACCGCGCCGAAATGGGCCGTCAACTTCCTCTTTCGCGACCTTCCCGCCGCATCGTTGCTCGAAACCGCCCGCCACATGGGAGCCCGCTTGCCGGCCGACGTGCAGGTGGAGGGAAAGATCAACGGCGGCATCGGATATTCCAACAGCGGTGGTCTCGAAGGGCGGCTGGCGCTGGACGGCGCATCCCTGCGCTTCGCTCCCGACGAGGCCATCGAGTTCGAGTCGGCGCAGGTGTTACTCGCTAATAACCGGATTACTCTCGCTCCGGCCACCGCGCGTATGGAAAACGGTCAATCGGCGCAAATCGAGGGCGAATATGCACTCGACAATACTTACGCGACTCTGCGCGCCAGCACGCGTCAATTGACGATTGCGGAAGTCGAGTCCAGTGCCGGACAGATCTTGAAAGCCGCGCCCATCCCGATGCTCGAAAATTTGCACCACGGCACCTTGAGAGGTTGGATCGGATTTGTCAAAGCGGGTGACGATCCCGCCGATTGGTCGGGCGAGTACGAACTGCAGAATGCATCGATGGAGATCCCCGGCCTGAGCGCTCCGGTGCGCCTCGCGTCGGCTTCCGTGGACATGAAAGCGGGCCAGATCCGCATGACCAGAATCCGCGCGCGCGCCGGCCCGGTCGATTTCGAAGGCGAATATCGCTACGATGCCGAGGCGAGCCGTCCGCATCGCCTGCGCATTCGCGTTCCCGCGCTGGAATTGGCTGAACTGGAGCGCTTGCTGACCCCCACGCTGCGCCGCGATGAGGGATTTCTCGCCAGAACATTCCGGTTGCGCGCTGAGGCCGCTCCGAAATGGCTCGAGCAGCGCCAACTGGATGGCTCCATCCAGATCGATCGTCTGCTCAACAATGAATCACCGCTCGGCAAAGTACAAGCTCATCTGGCCTGGGATGGACGCACCATTCAGTTATCGGATGTGCAGTGGCGTTTGGATGACATGCGCGCCACCGGGACCATGACCGTGAGCCTGGCTCAGGCCGCTCCCTCTTACCAGTTGGCCGGAACGGTCGAGAACCTGGATTACCGCAACGGCCGCCTGGACGTCGATGGCGAACTCACCGCCCGCGGCCTGGGCCAGGATCTGATCCTCAATGTTCGATCGCAAGGGACCTTCCAAGGCCATGGAATTTCCCTGTCTCCGGATAGCCAGGTGGACGAGATTACCGGGGCCTATCGCGTCGCTCCGGGCCTGGGCATGCCGCGGCTGCTGCTTTCCAATCTGGAGGTTTCCCAAGGCGAAGAGACTTTGTACGGGCAAGGCGCCGTGCAGTACGACGGACACATCGTCCTCGATCTCACCAGCGGCCGGAAACAGGTCCGGCTGACCGGATCGCTGTTGCCGCCTCATCCCGACTCAGCCGTACCAGGACGCTAGGAAATATCTACCAACGTTTGTGCTAGTGTAAGTAACAGAAAAGCCGCGATTTAATTTGATTTCGATTGAATCGTTACGTCGTTATGTCTCTTCGTTTTCAGCTTGAATATTGGAAGGATGGCGACTGGTTTGTTGGCCGTCTTCCGGACGTCCCGGGTGTGTTCAGTCAAGGCGCAACGCTTGAGGAACTGGAGGATAACATTCGCGACGCATATCGTTTGATGCGTGAGGAATCTGCTTCGCCTGTGGCGGGTTCAGGCTTCAAAGACATCGAAGTAGAAGTGTGAAACGGCGCCTCTTCACGCGCCAGCTAGAGAATGCGGCTTGCGTGCTGAAGCGATCGAGCGGAAAGCACGATGTGTACTTGAATCCGGTGAGTGGGCGATCCGCCCCGGTTCCAAGGCACGCCGAAATCCCTGATACGCTCTGTCGCCTGATTCGCAGGCAACTGGAAATCAAACCTGATGAGCCTGAGTAGCTGCTGATTTGTTCCTACCACCATTTCGCAACTCGAATGCCGCTTCATCCCGACTCAGCCGTACCAGGACGCTAGGAAACTCCCTTTGGTACCAATACGTCTTAAGCCATGCAGTGGATGAATCCGCCCGTCCGTCCGATAGAATAGGTAGCAGCACGGTCGAAGATGAGCGATTTGAGTAGCCCGCTTCTCGAGGACGCCCAAAACTTCGCGCGCGAGCAGGTCGACTCGGTCTGGCGGCGTCAGCTCGAACGCTTGCAGCAGATCGTGGCCGCCTGGCCCCTCGAAATCGAGCGCGCGCTGGAAGGAACCAAGGCCGACCTCACCGCTCGGCTGGAGCATCAGTATCGCGAGCTAGTTCAGGAATGTTCGCGCGAAGCTGCTCGCCACGCTCGCGAGCAGATCTCAGCGGAAGTGATCGGGTATTTGAACCAGTCGGTGCGGCGGCTGTGTGCTTGGACCGGCGAGCGAAGACTGGAGCACGGCTCTTATCGATGGGACCCAGCGGTTCTGCGATAGCGCAGCTTTGTTTACTGTGAATCAAGGTTTGCTGCATCTGGAGGCCGCGCGGAATATCGGCGGCGAGCATCCGCTTAGCGGCATTCCGATTGAGTCCGCGCCTGCGTTCGCCGCGGCCGTGGATACGCGCGACACGATTGTCGCCATGCGAATTGAACGGGAGTTGTCTCCCGCGCTCGCAGAGTATCTTGGCCAGGCCGATGTTGGTCAGGCGGAGACGCCAAGTTCCACCTTTTTCCGATCGTCGCCGGCGGGCGGGTGGCCGCATTGCTCTATACCACCGGCGGCAGCACGCAGGTCGAGTCTCTAGAGCTTTTGGCCGCGGTGGCCGGGGCGGTGCTCGAAGCCCACTCGGCTCCCTCCGCCCGCAAGGGCGAGTTGATCAACATTGCATCCGCTCAGCCTCAATCGGAAGTCAACTCCTGGTCTCTCCTGAGCGAGGAAGACCGGGAAGTGCATCGCAAGGCCCAGCGTTATGCGCGCGTGCAAATCGCCCGCCTCCGGCTCTATAATTCGAGCGCCGTTAAAAGTGGACGCGCCGAAGGCAATCTGTATACGGCATTAAAGGAAGAGATCGACGCCGCCCGCGGCGAGTTTCGACGGGAGTTTATCGCGAAGTCCGGCACCATGGTGGACTATCTGCATCTGGAAGTAGTGCAGACACTCGCGAACAATGAGGTGCAGCTACTTGGTCCCAATTATCCTGGCCCGATGGCCTAAGCTCGTCCTAGCCGCCGTGCTGGCCTGCTGGTGCGCGGCGGGTGTGTCGGCGCAGTCGCTCGAATCGCTCGCTTCCGCCTACGGCAAAACGCCCAATGTGCGGACTCGCGCGGCGCTGCTTCGTTTCGCCGACGCGCATCGTAGCGATCGCAGTGGGGCTCTCGCCTTGCTGGCCCTGGGCGAGGGCGAGATCGAGCAGCACCAGTTCGGCGATGCGCTGCGTCATTTCAACGCCGCCGACAAACGCCTGCCCCAACTGGCCGACTACGTGGCTTACTTCACCGCGCTCTCCGAATCTCAGCTGCTACAATTTTCCGATACCGAAAAGTCGCTGCAGCCGCTGTGGCGATTCACGCCCGCGTCTCCGTTTGTCTCCAAGGCGGTGGCTCTTCAGGCCAACTCGTATCTGGAGAGCAGCCAGCCCGCCAGCGCGATCGCTTTAATCGAACAGCATCTGGCAGGAATGCCCGTGCCGCAAGCGGAACTGTTGCTGGCGCGTGCTTATGAGGCGGAAGGGAACGCGGCCGCAGCCGCCGAGCATAACCAAAAAATCTACATCGGCTATCCGTTGTCGAAGGAAGCCGCCGACGCCGAAGCCGCCTTGAGCCGGTACCCTCCACCTCCGCCCTCTGCTTTGCTCGCGCGCGGCCTGAAAATTATCGACGGCGGGGATTATTCGCGCGCAGCCAAGGAACTCACCGCTCTTCTACCGCAGTTAAGCGGCTCCGATCTCGACCTGGCGCGGGTGCGTATCGGCGCTGCGCGCTACCTAGCCCGCGACAGCAAACCCGCTTATGACTATCTGCATTCGTTTGCGGCTTCCACGCCCGACGCCGAGGCCGAGCGCCTGTACTACCTCACCGAATGCGCGCGCCGCCTCGACCACCTCGATGAAATGTCGGCTACGCTCGACCAGCTCTCGCGCTCCTATCCGCAATCCCACTGGCGATTCGAGGCTCTGATGGCCGTTGCGAATTATTACTCCGCGCATGACCAGCCGCAGCAGGCTGAACCGTTATATCGTACCTGCTACGAGTCATTCCCCAGCGAGCCGCAATCGGCGCAGTGCCAATGGAAGATCGCCTGGGCGAGCTATCTACAGGATCCGGCGTCTGCCGCCGGCCTGCTGGAGGACCACCTCAAGCATTATCCCGATTCGGACCGCTTGAGTTCAGCGCTGTATTTCCTGGGAAGAATCGCTGAGTCGAGATCCGACTGGGGAACGGCCCGTGTTTACTACGAGCAGATCGACCGGTTTTATCCCAATTACTATTACGCCGTGCTGGCTCGGGAGCGTCTGGAGCAACCTTCGCTGGCGGGAGCCATTCGATCACCGGAAGCACTGCAATTCGTGAACGCAATCACTCTTCCCAAGCACGATGTCGAGACATTCGACGCCAGCGCAATCACGAAACAGCGCATCGAGCGGGCGCATCTGCTCGCGTCCGCCGGCCTGGACTATTTGGCCGAAGGCGAGCTTCGGTTTGCCGCAGGCGTGGACGGGCAGCCGCAAATCATGGCGGTGGAATTGGCGGACCTCGCCAGCCGCCGCGATGCTCCCGATCAGGGCATCCGGTATATCAAGCATTACGCGCCCGATTACATGTCCATGCCGCTCGACACCGCTCCCGACAAGTTTTGGCGCCTGGCGTTTCCGATGCCTTACCAAAAGGAGCTGGAGGAGTATTCGCGCGAGCATTCGCTCGATCCCTACCTGGTCGCCGCGCTGATTCGCCAGGAATCCGAATTCAATCCCAAGGCGGTTTCCCGCTCGAACGCGCGCGGTTTGACGCAGGTGATGCCCTCCACCGGGCGACAGGTGAGCCGCCAGCTGGGGATGCGCGCTTTCCGCACCAATATGCTGTTCAGCCCCGAAACGAACCTCAAGATCGGCACCGCTTACCTCAAGACACTATCCGATCAATTGGAGGGCCGCTGGGAAGCGACCTTAGCCTCCTATAACGCCGGCAAATCGCACGTTCTGAATTGGCTGTCGACAGGCAATTTTCATGAACCGGCGGAGTTTGTGGAAAGCATCCCGTTCAATGAAACCCGGGTTTACGTCCAGAGCGTGCTGCGGAATGCCGAAGTTTACCGCCGGCTCTACGGCCAGAAGGCCCGCTGAAAACGACTAACCTTCCGCGCGCCTGAAATGGCCGGAAGCGTGCGGGAATTTTGGTGGAGGAAACTATGACCGTAGCGAAAGTTTCCGCAGTCGAGTCGTTGAATCTCGAGAACCTCCAGGATACGGCACGGCTACCCGGCCCTTGTATCAGCCTATTTTTACCGCCGTACCATCCGGGTGGACAGGCTAAGTCTATGGCAGCGCTGCTGAAAACTAATCTTCAGGAAGCGGCGCGCCGGTTGGAGCTGTTGAAAATTCCTGAATCCGCTGCGGCGGACCTGCTGGCGCCTCTCGACCAACTCACGCACGATGAGCAGTATCTGGCCGGTTCCCAGTGGAGCCGTGCGATTTATCGTTCCAAAGAAGTGTTGCGGCAGTTTGAGATGATCGGGCCGGTTAACGCGGCGTTAACGATTGGCGGTTGTTTTCATCTCCGCCCCATCCTGG
Organism: Bryobacterales bacterium; assembly: GCA_963732175.1. Taxonomy (GTDB): domain Bacteria; phylum Acidobacteriota; class Terriglobia; order Bryobacterales; family Bryobacteraceae; genus Palsa-89. The sequence continues at coordinate 88,183 of CAVSYF010000016.1, forward strand.
CTGAGCTGCATTTGCCGTCCGAATTCTACCTGCTGAAGCTGTCCAAAGCAGGCGCGGAACTGTTGCGGTGCGCCGGACTTCGTGCCGAACCGGTGGATTGGCCGAAAGGAGTCCAGGAAACACTGGTCGCCGCGCTCGCCTTCGAGCCGCCCGATCATGACCTGGAAAATCGCTCCATGGTACGAGGCTCTACCGGCGCCATGGGCGGGGTCCGCTTCGGCACCGGTTCGGAGCGCGAGACGCAACGAACTTACCTGTCCGATTACTACAAGATGATAGACCGGGCCGTCCGGCAGCTCCTGAACGGCGGTGGAGCGCCGCTGGTGTTAGCGGGCGTCGATGAAGACACGGTGATCTACCGGATGGTTAATACCTATCCCAACTTGTTGGCGGCCGGTGTTCACGGCAGTTTCAGCAAGTCCATGGGTGGCAAAGACAACCGCGTCTTGCAACAGGCCTATTGGATTGTGCGCGCCGGACAGCACCGAAAAGGCCGCCATGCGCCTGAAAGAAGCGAGCGAGCGCCTGTCGCCGGCGCGATTTTCCGTCCACTTGGATGCTATCCTGCACTCAGCGATGGAAGGGCGTGTGGATCGGATTTATATCGACGAGAGCGCGCAGCGAATGGGCGTATTCGCCGACAAGCATAATGGGCATTCGAACTGGGGCGAAGAGGATTTGTTGAATCTGGCCGCGGTTGAAACCATCCGCCAGGGCGGCCAGGCGTTCGCGCTGCCGAACAGCAGAATGCCGGAGGGCGCGGTGGTCGCCGCAACTCTTCGCTATTAGATTCACACGCGCCTCGCGAAGGCCAAGTGAAAACTGGATTCCGGCTTTTCGGACCGGCGCATCTCGCTATCATCGGCGGCATTCCAGTTATTGCCGCAATCTTAGCGGCGCTCGCGCGGAGAAGCTCGGAGTCGGGCCGCCGCCTGATACGGACAGCATTGGGCGGTTTATTGCTAGTCAACGAACTGATCTGGTATGTCTTCAGGTACTCGCACGAAGGCTTTCGGTTTCCTGATAATCTGCCGCTTCAGCTTTGCGATCTGAACCTCTGGCTGACGATTATCGCCGCGTTCTGGCTGATCCCCTGGTGCTACGAATTCGCCTATTATGCCGGCATCGCGGGAAGCGGGATGGCTGTTCTCACGCCCGATCTTTGGTCGCCTTTTCCTTCCTATCCCGCCATCTACTTCTTTGTGGCGCATGGATTCGTGGTGGTTACCGTTCTCACGCTGACCTGGGGGAAATTCCTGCGGCCGCGCCGGACACAGCGTTTGGATCGCTTTCGGAGTTCTGAACGTGTACGCCGCCGCGCTTGCGATCTTCGACGCGGTCTTTCACGCCAACTACATGTACCTGCGCCAAAAGCCCTCCAGCGTTTCACTGCTCAATTATCTGGGGCCCTGGCCCATCTATCTCTTGCCGGGCGAGCTTCTCGCGCTGGCTTTGTTTCTATTGCTTTGGCTGCCTTTCCGCCGCCCCCCAACCGGAGTAAACCGGGATGGCCCCGGCGTTGCTCGGTAAGGATTTATGAAAATCCTCCTGGCTGTGGATGCCTCGGCTCCGAGCGAGAATGCCTTTCAGGCGGTGGCCGCGCGCCCCTGGCCGCCCAACACCTCCATCGAGGTAATCAGCGTCGTCGAGCCTTCCTATGTTTGGGATGTGCCTTCGTTAGTAGATGGTTTGCGCCAGAGCGCCGAGGAACTGGTTCAATCCATCGGCGACCGCTTGCGCTCCGCGGGTTTCCGCGACTACGCGGGTGCTGCTGGGCGATCCAAAGGCAACCATCGTGGATCATGCCGCCGAGGTCGGCGCGGACTTCATCATCCTGGGCCGCGACTCCGCCGGCTCCAAGGATTTTCTTCCGGGCAGCGTGGCGAACGCCGTGGTGCGATATGCACCCTGCTCGGTCGAAGTGGTCCGTGGGGATGGGCGCACTCTGCGAGTGCTGCTGGGCACCGATGGTTCAGATTACTCGGTAGCGGCTGCGCGATCCGTTGCCACTCGCCCTTGGCCGTCCGGCGCGGAAGTGCGCATCTTCAGTGTGGTCGAGCTGCACGTGCCCTTGTTCAGCGCTCCCTACCCGCCTTATCTGAACCACCATGCCATGGAGAATCTCCGCGCCGAAGCGATGCGGCGCTCCGAACAGGCGCTCGCGGCCTCCGAGCAAGTCATCACCGGCGCCGGTTTGCCCGAATCTTCCACGGTAGCCGTTCCTACTGCTACTCCTCAAGAGATGATCCTCAAAGAAGCCGCCGATTGGGGGGCGGATTTAATCGTGGTGGGGTCCCATGGCCGTCGCGGATTGAATCGTTTTCTGCTGGGCAGCGTCTCGGAGGCGGTCGCCTCGCACGCGCCCTGCTCGGTTGAAGTCATTCGCCAGCCGCGAAAACAGGATTGATCCACCTCTGCGAGATTCCTCGCAGCGCATGGGTGCGCTAGCTCGCCCAACCTTTTTCGACCAGCAGATCGACCAGCCGCGCCGCGGCCACTTCCGGAGCTTCTTGGTCGCCCTCGACTACCAGGTCGGGCGTTTCCGGCGGTTCGTATTGCGCCTGAAGTCCAGGGACCATCGCAGCGCCGCCCTCTAGCGCCTGCCGATAGATACCCTTCGGATCGCGATCCATGCAGGTCGCGAGCGGGCAGTCCACGTAAACTTCCAAAAAGCGGGGAATTTGTTTGCGCGCGCGAGCCCGATAGGTCCTCAGGTTGGCGGTGGCATCGAACAGCACCGGCACGCTGTGATCGACCAGTAGCATGCCGATATAAACCATCTGCCTGTAGAAATGATCGCGCTCTTCTTCGCTGTAACTCGGACGCGGCGTCAGAATTCCGCGCAGCGCATCGGATTCGAGCACCGCAACATCGACTCCGCGAGCAGCCAGTTGCGTTTTCACTGCCGCCGCGAGCGTCGATTTTCCTGAAGCAGGAAGACCGGTGATCCAGACCGCAAACGCGGGCCCGCGGTTAATCTCCACAATAGGTATTCACCAGAGCGGGATCGAAAATATCCGCTTCGAGCACCGCGTTGATAAACGCCAGCAGCTTGCGCCGCACCGTTTCGCTCAAATGCGGATACCAGACCGGGCTCGCCATCACCAAGGCTCGAAAAGCAAAATATGGCGCCGCCACCTGCAGCATCTCGCGATCCCCGCTCTGTTCCAGGTAGCGATCCCAGAAGCGACGGAATATAGTTTCGAACGCGCCATCCAGACGCTCGCTGCGCTGCAGCGAGAAGAAGACATAGTTCAAGGTGATCGACGTCACGTCGTCGGCGGGATCGCCATATTCGCCGCGCGAGCGATCCAGCAAGTGGAAATCAACGTCGTGCCCGAACAAAATATTCCAGGGATGGAAATCGCCGTGCACTTGCCGCAGCCGATGCGTGCGGCCCTTCAGCCGCCAGCGCCAGGCCACCATGCGATGCTCGATGTCTTCCAACACTCGCGGCGTGAACACCGGATGCGGCGGGTAGGAGTCCGCCAGGCCCATGATGCATTCGCCGTCGCCAACCAACTCGCGAATGCGGCGAACGTACAGCCCGGCATCGGTTCCCCCGAACCCGGTGGATGTCCACCAGATAATCGCACAGCGCATCGGCGCGCGCCAGGTCCAGGTCCGTCGGCTCTCCGGTATCCCGCAAACGCTCCAGATCCAAAGCATAGCTAGCGCCTTCGGCATACTCTGTCAGCAGGCAGAACTCCTCGACGCCCCCCAGCGAAACCAACTCGCCGTCGGATCGGAACCCGCCCACATCGTAGGCGCGCACGTGGTGCGGCAGATGGTTGAACGCCTGATTCGACCACAGCAGAATCCGCGCGCGATCGGCCATGTCCTCGTGGCCGCCGGGTCCTGGCGCCATGGTATGGAGCACTGCGCTGGCCGGCTCGCGCCCGGCGACCTGATAGTCCACCCGGATCGGGGTCCCATACCCAAACCCCTTCAGCGCCTTCTGGTCATCTTCACCCAGCTCGGCCAGACGGATCACTCGAACTTTCTTGCCTAGAACCGAATTGAGGTAGCGTTCAACGGCTTCGACATCCAACGCGGGCACGATCAAATGGGCGGTCACGCTATCGACGCTGGCACTTCAGGTGCCATTTCGATCCGGTCCGGTTGGAGCACGGGCTGATTCGCGTGGAGAAACCAGCGGTCAATTACGATGCCGCGCGTAAACCAGCGGCTTCGAAGTAGCAACCGACCCAATGCCCCGATCCAGGCGTTCGGCAGACACCGGCCGAGCGTGGAAGTCCAATCTTCCCCCGACTTTCCGAATCGCTCGGACAAGCGCGCCCGGTACGGCTCCAGCGCTTGTCGGCTGTAGTCTCCCTGCGCCGACCAGATGGTTTTGGCCGCCAGCAGGCCGGATTCAATGGCCGGCCGGATTCCTTCGCCGCTCTGCGCATAGGCCAAACCGGCCGCATCGCCAATCAGCAGCAGGCCGTCGTCGGCCACCTTGCGCAGTGAACTTCCGTACAGCAGATACGCATGACCGAGCATCGGAGCCGGAATTTCGAAGCTGAGCCGCCCGCCGGATTTCAAAAAACGAACAAACCCGGCGACATGCTCGCTGAGCCGGTGCTGGTCCATCCTCCCCAAGCCGACATTCAGAAAATTTCCCTTGCGGAAACACCAGCCGTACCCTTTCATGTCGCGGCAGAAGTACAGCTCGGGCCGCTCCGGCTCGATCCGGCAACCGGCGCGCTGCTCGGCGTCCATCTCGAATTCGGCCTCTTGCGCGACCACCGCGCTCTCGCGTTCCCCCTTCGCCCCCCTGAGACGCGCGACCGGGCAAAAGTGGCCGCCCGCGCCCACCAGGACCCGAGCAGCGAGCTTGCCGTTTACGATCCAACCATCGCCCGAACGCTCCAGAGTCTGGAGCGGGGTGCCTAAGATCAGCCGCGCGCCCGATCGCCGCAGCAAATAGTCATCGAACTCGCAGCGTCGAATCCCATAGCTGACCAGCGCGCCATACTCAGTCTCGATGGCGGCTCCACCGATGCTGCCGGTTCGAAACGCGGTGATGGGCTGCAGCACGCGGCCGCGGCCGTATTCCTCCGGATCGATTTCAAGCTCGGCCAGCACGGCCGGCGTGATCCATCCGCCGCATACTTTGTGGCGCGGAAAGACGGCCTTGTCGAGAACCGCGACGTCCAGGCCGCAACGTCGCAGCCGCCAGGCACACGACGACCCCGCCGGTCCGCCTCCGACGATTAAGACGTCGCAGGAGTCCATTCGGCGGCCTCCACCGGCGGCGTTGGTTTGGCGTACAGGGAAGCGCGCGTCCAAAACGCCGGCTGGCATTTCGATCCCGCAAACAGGACTTGAAACAGCTGCATGGTGCCGCAGTGAAACGCGGCTAGAGATCCTGCGAGATAGAGCCGCCAGGCGCGCACGAAGCGGTCGTCATACATCGCCGAGATTTGGCCCTGCGCCTTTTCGAAGCGGTCCAGCCAATGCTCCAGGGTCTTGGCGTAATGCAGGCGCAGATTCTCGACATCCAGCACCGAATAGTCCCACGGCTCGAAAATATCGGCCGTCTGGCCGAGCGAGGGAGGGCATCCTCCCGGAAAGATGTGCTTCCGGATCCAGCGGCTCAGGTGCGTCGGATAGTCGCGCCCGATGAAGTGCAGCAGGCCCCGGCCGGAGTCGCCGATCACTCGGTGGATGATGTTCCCAAATCCTCGATAATGATCCACTCCGATGTGCTCCAGCATTCCTACGGACACGAAGACGTCGAATTTTCCGGAGATGCCGCGGTAATCCTCTTCGATGAACTCGACCTGTTGGCTCAGCCCCTCCTGGCGGGCGCGCTCGCGGGCAAATTGAATTTGCTCATGCGATATGTTGTAGGCCTTCACAGAGACGCCATATTCGCGCGCCATGTGGAGTGCGAAAGCGCCCCAGCCGCAGCCCGCTTCCACCACCTTTTCTCCAGGCTGGAGCTGCAGCTTGCGGCAGATGTGGTCCATCTTCGCGATCTGGGCCTCCTCGAGCGATGCGCCCGGCGTGGGGAAGTACGCGCAAGTGTAGAGGAGTTGTGAATCCAGCCAGAGTTTGTAGAAATCGTTCCCAATATCGTAGTGCCGATGAATATTGTGGCGCGATCCGTTCAGGCTGTTGGATTGTTTGAAATCCATCCACTTGGAGGCGAGCCGCGAATAGAGACTCTCGTAAGCGGGCGCGCTCATGGCCGTTCGATAAGCGGCTTCGAGAAACTGAACCAGATCCCCTTCGACGTGAATGCGCCCGTCAGTATAGGCCTCGCCGAACGCTACCTCCGGGTCGACGATCAATCCCCACAGCGTTCGCTGATTTGGGATCATCACGGTCGCCACTGGTTTGACTCCGGGCGGGGAGATCCCCTCCTCGTTCTTGTAGATCAACCGGATTGGCGCGGGGCCAATCAGCATCAAAATCTGTTTGAGCAGCCACTCATCCATCGAGCGAGCAAGAGTTCTAATGGCCACTTATCCCCTCCTTCGCTACCGCAAGAGCCAACGGCTATTAGATGATCTTACTCCTACAAACGGGTCACTTGTTACAGTGAGTTACTCCGGAACTCGGACCACCAGTACCGAACAGGGCGCGTTCCAGGCGATCTTACTGGACACGCTTCCGAGCACGCTGTGTTTCATATCCGTGGCATTTGTCGCGCCGACCACCAGTAGATCGTAGTCGCCTTGGTCCGCCTCCGTGAGGATTTCGTTGGCCGGGACTCCCTCGCGAATGGAAGTTGTGACGCCGGAATGGTGCGGCAGGACTCGGGCGCGAGCTTCGCTGAGCACTTGTTCGGCTTCGCGCCGAAGCTCCATCTCCACCTGCGTACTCTCCGGATCTTTCGCGACCAGGACCCCGGTTTGTTCGCCCGTTGGCAGCCACATTGTTTCGAGCACATGCAGCAGCTTGATTTCCGCGGATTCGATATCGAACAGAGAGACCAACGCGTCTAGGGCCTGCTCGGAGCCGTCCGAACCGTCCAGCGTGACCAGAATTCTGGGCTGATGGTCCTCGGGCGGCTGGCGGCCGATCAAGACGCAACCGGTGGCATGTTCGACCAGGCGGCTCGCCACCGGGCCCAGGCCCACCTCCGACCGCGCATTGATCCCCCTGGCCCCGAGCACCGTCAAGTCGTATTCCTCCGCCTCGCGCATGATCACGCTGGCAGGGGATCCTGTTTGAGACAGGGTCAAGGCATCTACTCCCTCTTCGCACATCACCTTCTTCGCCTCTTCTAAGACGCGCCGGGTCTCTTCGGCTGCGCGGTGCTGGTACTCCCGCCGCGTGATCTTGCCCGATTTAGGGGCGCGAAGTTCCGGCGAGACATAGAGCACATGCGCCTCGCAGTCTGTCGTGGGCAGAAGCCGGCAGCCGGCTCGTATCGCAGCTGTTGCTTCTTTCGATCCATCGGTGGTGAAGAGTACTCGCATGCCCGGCCTCCTGTGAGAGAAGGGGATGTGCACGCCAAGTGCCAGGAAAGAGGGCCTTTGCGGACGCGATAATTAGCCTGGGACACATTCATGATCATCGAAATGCGGACCTATAGAACCAAACCAGGAAAGCGCGCTCAGTTCCTGGAGATATTCCGCAGTAAGTCCATGCCGGCGCATGCCGAGATCGGGATGAAAATATTAGGGCCATTCCTTTCCATCGAAGATCCCGACACGTTCTTCTTCATGCGCGGCTTCCCCGACCTGGCCTCGCGCGAACCGATGAAGGCAAAGTTCCATGAAGGCGAACTCTGGAAGGCCGAGCTGGAGAACGTTTTGATGCCCCTGTTGGACAAGTACGAGGTCGTCCTGGTGGAGGACACCGAGGGTCTGGTGCACTGGTAGTTGTACCCATCGAGGCGTAGAACTTCGCGATCTCCGGCTTACGATCTTCGAATTTTGGCCACCGGAGACCAGATCTCGTCGCCGAGTCCGCTAATTGACGCAGAAGATTGCACGCACGTACCGCCGAAGTAGTGCAAAACTGGGTGAAATCAGGCAGCATCGTGGGCGAAAAAGGTCAAATCAGGCTGCTGCCGTCTGACGTCCGCCATTGAGAACAAAACAGGTAGGCCGGTGAGACAGTTGGCCAACCATTTGCAAGAACCCCACCAGCGGAAGTGAATCTATCAGTGAACCTTTGGGAGAGCTACTAATGTGCGCAGGCCCGACTGTCGATGAGAATACTTTCGTCCCTTCACCAATTCAGATTGAAGAATCGATGACCAGACCGCTCTTTTTGCTACCCGAACATATGTCCCGAACCGATGGCATCGGACCCGCCTTGGACTTAGCCGCTAGGTGCGGCAAGCTGCTGGTGGTGACTTTGGGCATTAATCATGTTGTCGAACATGGCGGTTTGAATATTTCGATCTGGGGTTCCCAGGACGGGATGGACTGGGGAACGAAGCCTCTCGTTTCGTTCCCGACGAAGTACTACTGCGGTCTATACTCGCTGTTGCTCAATCTCGCCAAGAACCCGGAAATCCGATACCTCCGTCCCCACTGGAGCATGAAAGCCTGGGCGAAGCGCCGTACCCTTCCGCTCTTCAGTTTCCAATTGTTCCTCGAAGAGTCCGGCGCGCGGCTGACTACGCCCGAATCTGGCGCCCGGCTGACTCCCGAAGAATCCGAAGCAGAGCTGACCGGCGTAGTGGCATAGATCGCCAGCCGTAAGCCGGTTGGACCACCCGCGGACTTGGCAATTGTGCCGCTAAACCCACTAGTACCCCAGGCGATATGCCCCAACAGAATACCCCCGCCAGTTAGTTTGACGCATTGGCTCCTTCGGCGATGAAACAAACTACACTCTCTTGTCTATGACGCCGAAGTGGTACGAGCGCTGCACGCTTTTGTTAGAGCGCTTGGAAAGGAGAGCCATATATGACAAAGATTTTTGCCTTGCTACTTTGCGTCGATCTATTCGTGGTGGTCCTTCCGGCGACCGCTGGTCAATGGGACAAAGCAACCACGGTGACTTTTGCGGCGCCGGTGGAGTTGCCCAACATTATCCTGCAGCCCGGAACTTACGTCTTCAAGATCCTGGACATCCCGGGTGATCGTCACGTGGTGCAGGTGTTCAATCGAGAGCAAAACCACCTGTATGCGACGATTCTGGCGATTCCAAACAATCGGCTGACCCCCACCGACAAAACCGTTATGCCGTTTGAGGAACGGGCGCCCGGTATGCCGGAAGCGATGCACGCCTGGTTCTATCCCGGCGATAATTTTGGTCAAGAGTTTGTATATCCGAAAGCCCGGGCCGCCGAAATCGCGAAGGTCGTAAAGGAGCCGGTGCTCGCCGCCGAGGTGAAGCCGAATGCAACGGCGGAAGAGTTGATCGAAGCGCCTTTGCTCACGATTGCGCCGCCGAATAACGAAATCGCCAAGAGGTTTGAACTGGAGCCGAACGAACCCATTACTTGGGAAACCCCACCGTTGACGGTTCCCGCTCCCGAACCCCAGGAGCTTCCGAAGACCGCCAGTCCGCTGCCGTTGATCGCGCTACTAGGTCTAGCGTCGATTGGTCTCGGGGCAACGTTAGGTATTGTCCGCAAGCTAATCGCGTAGCTTGTCGGGATGATCGCGGCGCTGAACTCTGGCGCGGGTTCGCGCCGCGTTTTATCGCAGTTCCTGCATCATGCCGGGGATGTTGCCGGCTGATCCGCCGAATCCCCAGTTGAATTCCTTCACCACTGTCTCGGTGATCTCTTCCTGGGATTTCTTTTGTCTATTCAATTCCCGGACCCGCTCGCGAATCGTCACCATGCGATTCCGTAACTCCGCCACTTGCGATTTCGTAACCACCGGACCGTGGCCGGGGATGGCGGTGTCAAAATCCATGTTCATTACTTGATCGATGGAGTTGCTCCAGTCCATCCAACTGCCGCCGTCCGGATAATTGACGATCATCGGAATGGTTTCGGCGGTGGTCAACAAATCGCCTAGGGCAGCGACGCGGTCATTGGGGAAATAGACGACGGTATCGCCGCGAGTGTGCCCGCGGAATTGATACAGCTCCAGCTTCTTCCCGCCCAGGGTGAGCTCCGCGCGCCCGATGTAGCCGAAATCAGGGATGAAGGCCTGGTGCGTTCGCTCCATATTGTCGCGGTCGGCGGCTGAGATGATGATGGTCGCGCCCATGGCCTTCAGCTTCGCGGCACCTGCGGCGTGGTCGCCATGATTGTGCGTCAGGATGACGTACTTGATCGGTTTGTCGGTCAGGGATTTGACTTTGGCGATCAGATCGTCGTGCTCACGGTCGCTCTTGCTGTCCACCAGGATGACGCCGTCGTCGGTCAAAAAGATGGACGCATTGCCGCCATAGGCCTGGATCTCGGCTCCGTTGTTCTGCTGGTTCTGAACAACGTACAGGTCGTCTTTCACCTTCACCAGCACCGGCGGCGGACCAGCTTGGGCTTGCTGGCCTCCTCGCCCGCCTTGTTGAGCATCGGCGGCAGCGACGAAGAACAGCACGAAAGCGGGCGGAAACACATTTCGCAACATACGCAGGAGACGCATGCGCAGTACTATAACAGAAATTTAGAGAAGGAACTATCCGCTTACTTCGCCTCGCAGGGCGTGGGAGACCAGCCAGTAGCATCGGCCTGTTTCTTGAAGTGCACGCTGGTCAGGAAGGGCTGCGTAAGATAGGTCGGATCTTCCACGGTGCTCGAGACAATGAGATACTCGTCGCCATTCGGTTCATGAACCGGGTCGAAATATTCCGTCACGACGGTGTTCGCGCTATAGGGAACTCCGTTCCTTCGCAGATAGCCGGCTCTTAGCTTGGTCGTCACAACTTTCAGTGAACCGCCGCCGCGCCGGTCGGGCGTGTTCAAAGAAGTGCGGCCGCCGTCGGTGGAATTAATCGCGCCCGGCAGGTATTCCCAGGAAGCTTTGGAGACGCCTTGCCAGCTTCCTTCCTCGCCTTGAGGCGTTCCAAAGGAAAAGATCCGGGTTTGCATGCCGGAGTCGGTCTCGAGCTTTATAGTCTGATCGTCTTGCCAGGTAATGTGCAGGCGTCCGGGGATTCTCGCGAGAGCCGCCGCGCCGTAACCTTTGCACTGTTCTCCGGCGGCTATCGTCCTTATCCGGATCCCACGCGTCGGCAATCTTGCGGCCGGCGGGATTCAAGGGAACGGCCGCGTAGTCGCCTTTGCGCGGGATCAGCATACGATAGCGCCAGTCCTCGGTCACAATGGATACCCAGTAGCCAGTGATATCGATCGGCGCCGCCGCCTTGGGGGTCTGCGGGGGCTGGGGCGCACCTCCCCGCCCACCGCGACCCTGCGCATATGCGGTCACTCCAGCAATCGAAAATAGCAGCACCAAAAAGGGAACCGCACGCCTCATGTTGTCAATTACTCCAGTCTTAAACTACGTTACTACTCTACCGCTAGTCGAAATGGCCGCCCCACTTCCATCCGTCGGATGGGCGGGTGATGTTGACCATGCGGAGCCGGTGGTCGTCTGGATTGCGGCCCGGTTGTCCATTGATCACGACGCGATCGCCGGGTTTCAGACTTTCACGGGTTACGCCGTCGCGGCCAAGCTGCCCGCCGCCGCCCCATTCGATAGCCCAAGTCTGCATCACGCCCTTGTCGTCGGGAGCTTCCACGTGCAGGAAGGAGTGAGGATTGCGGAACAGGAACTGAACCACTTTTCCATCGATCTTCACGGTCTGATCTTCAATGTAGGTCGCCGCGAAGGAATGGTGAGCATAAGCCAGGCCACCGGAAATCATAGCGCCAGCGGCCATAACCAGAACGAGCAGTGTGCGCTTCATGTAGTCTTCTCCTTAGGGGATCGCTCCCACAAGTCTAAAAATTCACTGGTAAAACAGTCTATCATACGTGGTGATGGCGTGCGCGGCTTTTAGAACAATCGGTGGGAGTCTTGGGCGGTTTCTACTGGGCAGTGCCGTTCTGCTCGCTATGGGTGGGACCACGGTGGTGGCAGGCCAGCAAAATCAAGCGGCGCCCGAAAAGCCGGCCAGCTTAGACGATCTCCGCCGGGTTGCGAATCTGATTCCCGGCAGAAAGCCGCTGCGCGTCAATGTGCTGAAATTCGCTGAAAGCCGGCGGACCAAGAATTTTTCCGTCAAGGGCGCTCCGGCTGAACCCAGCGTGCAGGCCCGGACGGTGTTTCAGGTCGTTTATGCGGACGGATACGTCATGATCGACTCCGGCATGGACCAGCAGATCCACAAGTTTTTCGGCCGCGGCGTCGAGGAGCCTTATGATGCGGAGGCCGCCAAGCAGGTGCAGAAGGCGGTGCGAGGAGCGCGCGTCATTGTCATGACGCATGAACATGGCGATCATGTGGCGGGCGTAATCCGGACTCCCAATCTGGACGAGATTGCGCCCAAGACGATTCTGACCAGGCAACAGGTTGAGACGCTGATGACCAATCCGCAGATGCCGGAAATCAAGCTGACCAAGGAAATGGCCGAGCGTTATATTGTGATCGACTACGACAGGTACTTTCCTTTTGCGCCCGGCATGGCACTGATGAAAGCCGCCGGGCACACGCCCGGGTCGCAGATGATTTACGTGGCGCTCGAAAATGGCCGCGAGTACCTGTTCATCGGGGATAGCGCTTGGCACATGGACGGCATCCGGTTGATGAAAGGCAAGGACGCGCCTTGGATAAAGGAAGACGAGGACGCTCTGGCGGCGCAATTGAAGTGGCTGAACGGTCTCATGAAAACCGAGAAGAGTCTTTTTATCGTGGTCAGCCACGATGAGGAACAGCGCAAGGAATATATCGACAAAGGCGTGTTGGGGAGTTCGCTGGAGTAGAAAGGGGTGCGGCCATGTCCAGGAAACTGATCATTGCAGTGTTCCTTCCGATGTCATTGTTACTGGCGCAGCCCGACAAAACTGCCTGGGACCTGCTGAAGCAGAGTCTCGTCGATAAGAACCCGGACAAGCGCCGGCAGGCAGTCGCCTCGACGGGCTCGATCGGTCTAACGCCCGATGCGATCCGGCTGGTGGAAGAAGCCCTGCATGACAAAGAGCCGATCGTTCGTCAGACGGCCGCCGCCGAGCTCGCTGAAATGAAGTCGACGCAATCCATCAAGGCTCTGCAGACGGAGGTGGATGACCCGAACGGCGAAGTGGCGTTCGCCGCGGCGAAGGCGCTCTTGGATCTGGGCGACATGAGCGGCAAGTTCGTCTTTGAAGATGTTCTGACCGGCGAGCAGAAGACTTCTCCCGGGATGATTAATGGCGCCGTGCAGGATGCGAAACGAAAAATGCGGGATCCCAAAGCTCTGGCCCTGATGGGGATCAATGAAGCTTCGGGCGCGCTGCTGGGGCCATTCAACATGGGGGTCATCGCCGCTGAGCAGGCCCTCAAAGATGGAGGGGCGAGTGGGCGATCGCTGGCGGCGGGATTCTTGGCGAAAAACTGCGATGCTCGTGCGCTGCAATTACTCGACTGGGCGTTCACGAACGACAAAAATTGGGCTGTGAAAGCGGCGGCGGCCAAAGGCCTGGGTCAATGCGGGAATGCCGATTCGATTCCGAAGTTGGAGCAAGGTCTCTCCGATTCGCATGAGGCCGTCAAAGATATGTCGGCGGCGGCGATCATCCGGCTCAGCGAAAAATCCAGAGAGAAAACGGCACTCGTGACGAAGCCGTAAACTTAGCTCGCGGAATTCCGCTTCAAATAACTTTCTCGATAATCGAGGATCACCCGCTCCGCCTCGTCGCGGTCTCCCCAGCCGACAGCGCTGGTGGCGCGGCCCTCCAATTCTTTATATATGTTGAAAAAGTGTTCGATTTCGCGGCGGACGTGCGGGAAAACCTGGTCGAGCGTTTGGATTTGATCGTAACGAGGATCGCGATTGGGAACCGCCAGCACTTTTAAATCCTTCTGCTGCTGATCGATCATATTTAGAATCCCGATGGGCCGAACCTCCACCAGGCAGCCAGGGAAGCTCGGCTCTTCGGCCAGCGCCAGTACGTCCAGTGGGTCACCATCCGCCGCCAGGGTTCCGGGAACGAAGCCGTAATCGCCGGGATAGTGTACGGGCGAATACAATGTCCGATCCAGCCGGAAGACGCCCAGCTCAATGTCATATTCGTACTTGTTGGTCGAGCCTTTGGGGATCTCGACGATCATGCGGACGATGGCGGGACACTCGGGTCCGGGATCGAGGTCGGACAGGGAGGGTCTCATCGCAGAGGCCGCACAATGGCTGGTAGTGCGCTACCCGCAAATGCGGGGCTAAGCCTTAGTAAAAAAAGTTCTTGCATTCTTTTTTGGAGTCGTGTCACAATCTTTCAAAGGCCGGAAGTGGCCAAATCTGGACAAAAGTGGAAGATCAGCCCAAGACGACGCCAGTCGAGCCTCCGCGTGGCTTCTTTTCTGCCCACGTGGACGACAAGGGCAGGCTGAAGCTTCCGGTGGATGTGCAGCAGTATTTGGGTGCTGTCGGCGATGACAAGTTATTTGTGACCAGCGTGGACGACCGCATAGCTCGAATCTACCCGATTTCGGTGTGGAAGGGAAATGAAAAAGTTTTGGAGGCGCTGGCCACCGAAGATCCTGAAGCGGCGGATGCGTTGGCGTTCATAGCGAATGATTACGGAGCGGAGGCGAGCGTCGACTCGCAGGGCCGGGTGACGCTTCCAACCGACCTGCGTCGCGCGCTGGTTCTGGAGAACCAGGAAGTGCGGGTGGATTGTTCGCAGGGCGCAATCAACATCTACTCGAAGGCCGAGTATGAGGCTCGCAAGCGGCAGGCCAAGGACAAGTTGGCGGAGAAGTTGAAAGTTGCGAAGCTAAAAGGGTTCAAATAGCGGTTATGTATGCACGTCCCGGTGATGGTGGGCGAGTGTTTGGAATACCTCGCTGTACGGCCGGACGGCATTTATTTGGATGCGACGGCGGGATTAGGCGGGCACACGGGCGCAATTGCGGCGCGGTTGAGCACCGGCCTGGTGATCGCCAACGACCGGGATGCCGAATCGCTGGAGTTGGCCAAGCAAAATACGGCGCAGTGGGCGGACCGAATCCGGTATCACCAGGGATCGTTCGCGGATCTGCGGGACGCTCTGGCGGCAGCGGGCGTGGAGCGAGTCAACGGCCTGGTTGCGGATCTAGGCGTGAGCCGGTATCAGCTCACGGAACCGGAGCGAGGATTTTCGCTGATGGCGGAAGGTCCGCTGGATATGCGCATGGATCGGAACCAGACCACCACCGCAGACGAGATTGTCAATTTCAGTTCAGAAAAACAACTAGCCGATTTGATTTATCAATTCGGCGAGGAAAGGAGGTCGCGGAGAATCAGCAGAGCAATCGTTCGGGCGCGGCCGATCCACACGACACAGCGCTTGTCGCGTGTGATCGAAGTGGCCGTGCCCCGGACGAGCAAGTTACATCCAGCCACGCAAACGTTCATGGCGCTGCGCATGGCGGTGAACGACGAGCAAGGCCAATTGGACCGGCTGCTCGAAACCGCACCGGATCTGGTGGCGAGCGGCGGACGAATCGTAATCATTTCGTTCATGTCGCTCGAAGACCGCAAAGTGAAACAGAGCTTTCAGGCGTTATCCCGCGCGGGAAGAGCCAGCGTGCTTACGCGGCACGTGGTGAGGCCGGCGCAAGAAGAAATAAACCATAACCCTCCGTCGCGTAGCGCGAAACTGCGCGCCGTGGAGATGAGCTAGGTAAGACGAAAACCAATGGCAACTCTGGCAAATATCTTGGATCGATTCACGGCGAAAAACCTGGAACAAGGCTCGCCGCGGCCACGGATTCTTCAGGAAGAGGATCGCTATGCCGTTCCTCAATTCCCCAACGAAGATGTGTTTCTTTATGTGAAGCGCATCGACAACTCGGGCGTGGCGCGCGAAGCCGATCCGGCGGCGCCCAGCCGATGCTGGCGGCTGATCGGTTCTTCCTTTGCCCTGGCGACTTTGGTCATCGTGCTTCTGCTTCCGACGCTCTATGGATTGATGGCCGGCTATCGGCTGGAATCGCTGCGGCAGGAAAAGCAGCGCCTGGAGCTGGATCGCGGCGCGCTTGAACTCGATGAGGCGAAGCTGCTGAGCCCCGCGCGGCTGGAAGAGTTGGCGAGAATGCAGCGCTTGGTCGATCCGGCGCCGGAGGCAGTCGTCTATTTAGAAGACAAGTCCTCGGACAGGATCTTGGCGAAGAAGTAACGGCACTGAAATTTCTATTCTGCGATGGATCCGCTAGCCAAACGACGTATCAATGTGTTGTTCCGATTCGCTCTGATCTGGATCGCATTGATTGGGGCGCGGCTGGTCCAACTTCAAATCGTCAAGCATGGCGAGTATCAGCGGCTGGCGCTGCATCAGCAGGAAAGGTTCGTCGAGATCAAAGCTCCGCGCGGGGCCATCCTGGACCGTTACGGGCAGCGGCTGGCGATGAGCTTGCCGGTGGAATCGGTTTGCATCGATCCGCTGCGTGTGTCTGATCTAGCTGTCGCCGCGGATATTTTGTCGCAAGTGCTCCGGCTGGATCGGAATGAGCTGATCGGGCAGATGCGGGAGGCAAAGGCGAGCCGGCGCGGCTTTCTTTGGGTGAAGCGCAAGATTACTCCCGACGAGGCCAAGCGGCTGCGCGATCTGAAATTAGAGTGGATTGAGTTTCGTACCGAGAGCCAGCGCTTCTATCCGAATAAATCGCTGGCGGCGCACGTCATCGGTGGCGTGGATTTCGAAGAGACCGGAAATGCAGGGATTGAACGAAGCCGCAACGCGGATTTGGAAGGACGCGCGGGGAAAGTCCTCATCACTGAGGACGTGCAGAAGCGTGGTTTTGAATCCAAAATCGCAACGGAGCCGCAGCCGGGCAAGGATGTGCGGCTCACCATCGACTCACGAATTCAGTTTGTCGCCGAGCGCCAATTAGAGGCCATGGTGACGCAGCATCATGCGCATTCGGGAACCTTGGTCGCGATGGACCCGAAGACGGGAGACGTCCTGGCGCTGGCCAGTTTCCCGACCTACAATCCGAATGAGCTTCCCAAATCGGATAGTCTCGGCGCACGCGAGAACCTTGCCATATCGGCGCCATTTGAGCCGGGTTCGGTCTACAAAGTAATCACGCTTTCTTCGGCGCTGGAGACGACGCAGCTTCGGCCGGAGTCCATGATCAATTGCGGAAACGGGCAGATCACGCTGTTCGGGCGCACCATTCACGACCACAGCCGCTATTCGAGCTTATCGATGGAAGATGTGCTGGCGCGATCGAGCAACATCGGCGCCATCAACATCGGGCTGACGGTCGGCGAAAAGAATTTATACGAATATATTCGGAGATTTGGGTTCGGCAAGAAGACGGGAATCCCGTTGCCGGGCGAATCGGCGGGAATCGTCCGGCCGCTGAATCACTGGCAGAAGAGTTCGATCGGCTCGGTGGCGATGGGTCACGAAATCGGCGTGACGGCGCTGCAGCTGGCGCAAGCTTGTTCGGTGATCGCGAACGGCGGATTCTTGGTGAAACCGCGTCTCACGTTGGACGCGCCGCGAGTTCAACCAGTCCGGGTGCTGAAGCCGGAGACGGCCATCACCATGCGCCGCATGATGGAAGGCGTGGTGATCAAGCCTTATGGAACGGGGCATAAATACGCGCGGATCCTCGGCTATACTTCGGCCGGCAAGACCGGGACCGCCCAGATTTACGATTATCGATCGCGTCATTACACGCATTTTTATAACGCGTCCTTCATGGGATTCGCGCCGGTCACCAATCCGGCCATCGTGGTGGTGGTCACGATCAACGGTACCGAAGGAGAGGGCGGCTACGGCGGTCCAACCTCGGCGCCGGTGTTCCGGGAAGTGGCTGCGGCGGGGCTGCGGATCATGGACGTGCCCAGAGATTTACCCGAGATGTTTCCCTCCGACAGCGGCGATCAGGCTGATGAAGACGATGTGGCGATCGCCGACTTAGGTTCTTCCGTTCCTCCCCCGCTGGTTCAAGCTGAGGATGCCGTTGCCGCCGCCGACCGACCGGCTGCTTCCGCAGGAACTGGCTTGAATCAGCGGGTTTTTTTAGCGCGGAATTCGCAAGAACCGGATGAGGCTGGGCCGCGCGCCCCCAATTTTCTAGGGCGCAGCGTGCGGGAGGTGATTGAGCAATCGGCGGCGCTGGGTGTTTCCATGGAATTTAGCGGCAGCGGAATAGCGCGCGCGCAAATTCCCGAGCCTGGGGCGGTGCTTCCGCCAGGTGAATCCGTGCGCGTGCAATTTGGCCGTTGACGAGACCGCATGACGCTGGGCGAGGTCCTCGAAGGGGTTCGGCTCCGGACCGTGCTTCCGGCGGATCTGGCACAGAAGCAGATCAGCGGGCTGGATTACGATTCGCGGCGGGTAAGTAAAGATTTTTTGTTTTTCGCATTTCCAGGAGCGCACGCCGACGGACGCCAGTTCGCCATGGCCGCCATGGAAAAGGGAGCGGTTGCGGTGGTGAGTGAGCTTGCTCCACCGCAGCCGTTTCAGGGGACTTGGATTGAGGTGGAGCACGGCCGGCACGCGCTGGCGCTGGCGGCGCGGAACTTTTACGGGAAGCCGGATGAGAGGCTGGGGTTGACCGGCGTTACGGGGACCAACGGAAAGACGACCACTGCTTTTTTGATCGACGCGATCCTTCGAGCCAGTGGCAAGAAGACCGCGCTGGTGGGCACCATCGAATACCGGATGGCCGGGGAAGTCCGGCCGGCGGTGAATACGACACCGGAGTCGCTCGATTTGTATCGGATTTTTCACGAACTGGAGCAATTGGGTGGAACGCATGCCACAATGGAGGTGTCTTCTCACGCGCTCGCGCTGGGCAGAGTTTACGGCATTACGTTTCACACTGCGGTATTCACGAACCTCACACGCGATCACCTGGACTTTCATCAGACCATGGAGAATTATTTCGCCGCCAAACGGCTGTTGTTTGCGCCGGATGGAGCGCCGCCGCCGCGATGGTCGGTCATCAATAACGATGATCCGCGCGGCCGCGAAATCGGCGCCAGTAGAGAAGTGCTGCGGTACGGATTCGAACCGGGTGCGGATCTGAAGGGGTCTGAGATCGAGATGAGTTTTGAAGGGTTGCGGTTTACGGTGGAACAAGGCAACCAGAAGTTCCGGCTGGAGTCGCCCTTGGTCGGGAAAATTAACGCCTATAACATCCTCGCTGCATGTGGAACGGCGATCAGCTACGGAATCGATTGGAAGACGATTGCCCAAGGGATCGCGGAGTGTCCCCGCATACCGGGCCGCTTTGAGAGTGTCGACCAGGGGCAGCCGTTCCTGGTCGTGGTGGATTACGCGCATACCGATGATGCGCTGCGCAACGTGATCGCGGTGGCGCGCGAGTTGAAGCCGAAGCGCGTGCTGACGTTATTCGGATGCGGCGGCGATCGTGACCGTTCCAAGCGACCGCTCATGGGGATGGCGGCCGGGCAGGCCAGCGATTTCGTCGTGCTCACCTCCGATAATCCGCGGTCGGAAGATCCGATCGCCATCATGAACGACGCGCTGGTCGGCCTCAGGCGCTACGACACGCCGCACCTTGTCGAGCCGGATCGGGCCAAGGCGATTCGGGCGGTGCTCGCCGAAGCGCATCGGGGAGATATCGTTATTTTGGCGGGAAAAGGGCACGAGCCGTACCAAGTGTTGAAGGATCGCGTCATACATTTTGATGATCGCGAGGTGGCGCGAGAGAGTTTGCGCGAGTTGGGCTACCACAAAGGTTAAAGTTTGGTTGCCATGGTTGGTGAGCGGTGGAGTTTACGGTGACTGAAATCGGCGCGGCGATTGGCGTTGCGGTGAAGAACGACGCGCCCATAACGGGGTGGAGCGTGGACTCCCGCACCGTGGCGCCGGGAGATCTTTTCTTTGCTCTGCGCGGCCCGAATCACGATGGCAATGCCTACGTCGCCGGCGCTCTCGGAAAAGGCGCAGTGGCGGCGATCGCTGACCGGCCAGTGGAAGGAGTGGCGCCAGGAGCGGTGCCAGGACCAGTACTGGTCGTGCCGGATACGCTCGTCGCGCTCCAGAATATTTCCTCCTGGGCGCGCTCGGAATGGGGCGGCGATGTGGTGGGCGTGACCGGGAGCGCCGGGAAAACTTCGACCAAGGATTTGATTGCCGCGATGCTGGCGACGCATATGCCCGTGGGCAAGACGGTTGGGAATCTGAATAATCACGTGGGCGTGCCGCTTTCGATCCTGCGGCTTCCGCAGCAAGCGCGCGTGGCAGTCCTGGAGATGGGGATGAATCACGCGGGCGAGATCCGCAGGTTGTGCGAGATTGCCCGGCCGCGAATCGGAGTAGTTACGAACGTCGGGCACGCGCATGTCGAATATTTCGATTCGATCGACGGAGTCGCGGCGGCGAAACGAGAGCTGATTGAAGCGCTCCCGCAGGACGGAGTCGCAGTGCTGAACGCCGACGATCCGCTAGTGAGCGGCTTTGGCGCAGTGCATCGGGGCCGCACCATTCGCTTTGGTTTCAGCGCGGACGCCGACCTGCGCGCCGAGCAGTTGGAACAAACTCAGGATGGTGTGCGTTTCCGCGTGAACGGCGTGCAGTTCGAGACGGGCCTGCAAGGGCGGCATTCGATCCTGAATATCCTGGCGGGCCTGGCGGTCGCGTCCGTTTACGGCATCCGGCCGGAGCGTTTGACGGATGTGGTGAAGCAGCTTTCCGCCAGCGCGATGCGGGGCGAGCGGCTCCTGCACCACGGCATTCTGATCTTGAACGATTGCTACAATTCCAATCCCGATGCGGCGCGGGCGATGATCGACGTGCTACGGGACACGCCGGCCAAACGGCGTATCGCGGTGTTAGGAGAGATGCTGGAACTGGGCCGCTGGTCGGAGTCCCTGCATCGCGACGTAGGCCGTTATGCCGCTATGAACGGCGTTGATCTGCTCATTGGCGTGAGCGGTGCCGCCCAATACATGGTGGACGAGGCCAGGAAGGCGGGCCTGCCGGCCGACACATCGATTGTCTTTGAGGACGCCGGCGCGGCCGGCGACCATCTTCGGCAAGTGGCGAGGCCAGGCGACGCAATTCTGTTGAAAGGTTCCCGCGGCACCCATGTCGAGCGAGCCTTGGAGAGGCTGCTGGCGCAGCCGAATTAAATGCTCTATTGGCTGTTCTATGAAAGGCTGTTTCACCTCTTTACGCCCTTCCGCGTATTTCAGTACGCCACTTTTCGAACCGCCTTCTCCAGCATTACGGCCTTGTTCTTGTGCGTTGCTTTGGGGCCGTGGCTGATTGCCAAGCTGCGGGAATTTCAGATCGGCCAATATATCCGCGAAGAAGGACCGAAGTCGCACATGAAGAAGGCGGGCACGCCGACCATGGGTGGAATCCTGATCATCATTTCGATCGTGGTGCCCACGCTGCTTTGGGCCAATCTCGGGAACGCCTACGTGTGGATCGCGATGTTCGGGCTGGTCAGCTTTGGGCTGATTGGTTTTTGGGACGATTACGCCAAGATCCGGCGCAAACAGAATCTGGGCCTGACGGTTAAAGAAAAATTTCTCCTGCAGATACTCGCAGCTCTGGTGGTCGGTTTCGTTCTGCTGACGCTACATGCTCACAAGGCTTATTCAACGAATATCAACGTGCCGTTCTTCAAATCGTTCCAGCCCGACCTGCTCATCACCGCGTTGGTGCACCACTGGTACACGTATCCGCTCGCATTTCTACCGTTCTACGCCTTCATGGTGCTGGTAATCGTCGGCTCCTCGGATGCCGTAAACCTGACGGATGGGCTGGACGGGTTGGCGATCGGCCTGATGATTATCGCCGCCGGCGCGATGACGGTGCTGACCTATGTGGAGGGCAACGCGCGCTTCGCGGAATATCTGGAACTATCGCGTTCGCCTGGCGCCTCTGAGTTGACCATTTTTTGCGGCTCCATGGTGGGGGCATCGCTTGGATTTCTCTGGTATAACGCGCATCCGGCGGACATTTTCATGGGCGATGTCGGATCGCTCGCCCTAGGCGGAGCTCTCGGTGTAGTGGCCGTCTTAATTAAACAAGAAGTCCTGTTGGTGTTCATTGGGGGCGTGTACGTAATCGAGGCGCTTTCCGTGATTCTCCAGGTGGGAAGCTACAAGCTGCGCAAGAAACGAATCTTCAAGATGGCGCCGATCCATCATCACTTCGAGGCCTTGGGGTGGCCTGAATCGAAGATCATCACGCGGTTTTGGATTGCTGGCCTTGTGATGGCGCTGTTCGCGCTGACGACGTTAAAGCTGCGCTGAGCGTATTCGAGTGACATGGATCTGGCAGGAAAAAAAGTAGTCGTGGTCGGCATGGGGAAATCCGGAACCGCAGCCGTAAGGCTGTTGCTTGAACGAGGCGCGAAGGTGCGAGCGTTGGATGAAAAAACGCATGAAGCCGTGCTCGGGATCACGGTCGAACCGCAAGTCGCGCAGTCGTTCGAGGGAGCTGAGCTGGTGGTCATCTCGCCGGGCGTTCCGGCCGATCTTGATCTGCTCGGGCCGGTCCGCGCGCGAGGGATTCCGGTGATCGGCGAGCTGGAGCTGGCCGCGCCGTTCCTCCAGGGTCAGAACATTGGCATCACTGGAACGAATGGCAAGACGACTACAACCGCGCTCACGGCGCACATTCTGCGGGAGTCCGGAGTGCCCTACCAGATGGGCGGGAATATCGGCACGCCACCGGTGGCGATGGTCGAAACTTCGCGGCCCGATCAATGGAATGTGCTGGAGCTGTCGAGTTTCCAGCTGGAAACGATCCAAACATTTCGAGCGCATATTGCAGTGTGTCTCAACCTGACGCAAAATCATCTGGACCGCCATCATACCTTCGAAAACTACGCTAATGCGAAGGCACGCTTGTTCGAAACGCAGCAGGCCGATGACCTGGCGGTGTTGAACGCGGACGATCCCGTGACTTCGGACTTCGCCCAGCGCACGCCGGCTAAAACGGTTTGGTTCAGTGGGACTCATCCTGTCGAGGGCGCCTGGCTGGATGGGAACATAATTCAACTCCGCGGCACCGCGCTGCTCGACGTGCGCGATCTTCGTTTGCGCGGACGGCACAATTACGAAAACGTAATGGCGGCGGCTCTCGTGGCCGAACGAACCGGGGCCGAGTTTCGCGGATCGCTCAAGCAGCCACGACCTTCGAACCCGTCGAGCATCGGCTGGAATTCGTGCGCGAAATCGATGGCGTCGCCTACTACAACGATTCCAAGGCCACCAGCGTGGATGCGACGCTCAAGGCCATCGACGCCTTTCCCGGCGGCCTGTGGATCATTCTGGGCGGAAAGGACAAAGGCAGCGACTACACCGTACTGCGCGAGCCATTGCGGAACAAAGCACGCGCGGTGTTGCTAATCGGCGCGGCCGCGCGCAAGATCGAGGCGCAGTTGTCGGACGATGGTGTGCCCTTGTTGCACTGCGGAACGCTCGCGGGCGCGGTCCAGAAGGCGCACCGCTCGGCCGGGCCCGGCGAAACCGTCTTGCTCGCGCCGGCCTGCGCCAGCTTCGATCAGTTCGAAAATTTCGAGCAGCGCGGCCGGGTGTTCAAGGAACTGGTGAACGCCTTAGTCGAAGGGACGCATTAATGGCGCAACGTTTGAAGACCGACTGGATTCTTTTTTCGACGATTGTAGCCATGGTCGGGTTCGGCCTCATCATGATTTATAGCGCGTCCTCGGTGATTGCGGAACTGAACCCGCGCATCAATTTCAGCTTCTATTACGCCAGCCACCAGCTCTTCTGGGCCGTGTTTTCCTTCGCCGCGCTGATGTATTTCAAGCGGCGCGACTATCGCCTCTTGCAGAGTCCGGCTTGGGCATTTGGTTCGCTAGGCGTGGTGCTGTTCCTGCAAATGCTGGTATTTTTCTTCGACAGCAAGACGCACCGCTGGTTCCGTCTGCAGGGCATCGGCACGTTGCAGCCTTCCGAATTCGCCAAGCCTGCGCTGATCATTTTCTTTGCGTATTTTGTGTCGCGAGAAGCGCGAGGCGATCAACACCAAACGCACGATTCTGGCGGCATCGCTCGCCTTGTCGGTATTGGCGGCTGCCGTCGGCCTCGGCGACTTAGGAACGGCGATCGTGCTGATCGTACCCGCCGCAGTGGTCTTCTATGTCGCGGGATTGGAGCGCAGGTTAGTCGCGGCAGCGCTGGCCTGTGGACTCATCTTCTCAGTCGGATTCGTGATATCGAAGCCCTACCGAATGGCGCGCGTCATCGGATTCTTTGATCCCGAATACAAATTCGTGGGCCGGTTCGATCACGAAGGCCGGATCAAGAAATATGTCAGCGAATCTGTGACCACGCGCGACACCGGCTATCAGGTGCGGCAGTCCAAGATCGCTCTCGGCAGCGGCGGCGTCTTGGGCGTGGGGCTCATGCAGGGCAAACAAAAAATCCTGTACCTGCCGGAGGCGCATACCGATTTTATCTACGCGGTGATCGGCGAGGAGCTGGGCCTGTTTGGCTGCGCCGCGGTGCTCTTCGGGTTCGTCATCATTCTGTGGCGGGGGTTCCAGCTTTCCTGGGTCGCGCAAGATGATTTCGGCCGCTATCTGGCGCTGGGAGTGTCGTGCTCCATCGTGGTGCAAGCTTTGATCAACATGAGCGTCGTGCTCGGAATGGGACCAACCAAGGGAATCCCTCTGCCTATGATCAGCGCCGGCGGCAGTTCGCTGATGAGCACGCTCATCTGTCTGGGAATTTTGCTGAGCGTGAGCGAGCACTCTTCGTGATTTGAGCGGTGTGGATGACGAAGGATGGCAACCATCGTGATGGCTGGAGGCGGCACGGGCGGGCACGTCGTTCCGCTGCTCGCGGTGGCGAAGGAATTGAAAGCGCGCGGGCACGAAATTATATTCATCGGGACGCGCACCGGATTCGAAGCCAAGCTGGTGCCGGCGGCGGGCTTTCCGCTGGAGTTCATCGAGATTGGAGGTCTGAAACGAGTCGGCTTGGCGCGAACGCTGCGAACCCTGGCTCAACTTCCTTTGAGCATCCGAAACGTATTGCGGCTGTTCGCGCAATATCGTCCGTCAGCGATCTTCAGCCTGGGCGGCTACGCGGCTGGCCCAGTGGTTTTAGCGGCCCTATGCAAGCGTCTGCCGCTGATTGTGATGGAGCCGAATGCGATGCCTGGCCTGACCAATCGGCAGGTGGGCCGTTTCGTAAATCGCGCGTTGCTGAGCTTTCCGGATGCCTCGCGATTCTTCCCGCCCGGCAAATCGGAAGTCACGGGGCTGCCGGTGCGAGCCGAGTTCTTTGGCATTCCGCCGAAGCCGCGGGACGCGAAACTGACGGTCCTGATCACCGGCGGAAGCCAGGGATCGCGAACGTTGAACGAAGCCGCGCGCGGAAGCTGGAGCTATTTCCGGGAGGCCAAATTTCCGGTGCGGTTCATTCATCAAACGGGAACGGCTGCGCACGACAAGCTGGCGGCGAAGTTCGCCGAATCGGAAATGGAGGGCGAGGTGGTGCCATTCATCGAGGACATGCCGGACGCGTTTCGCCGCGCCGACCTGGTGGTCTGCCGGGCGGGTGCGGGCGCTGTCGCGGAACTGGCGGCGGCGGGGAAACCGGCGATCTTAGTGCCGCTGCCCACTGCTGCCGATGAGCATCAACTCCGAAACGCCGAAGCATTGGAGAAAGCCGGCGCTGCGGTGCTGGTCTTGGATAAGGATATGGACGGAGGGCGGTTTTTCGAAGAGGTCGCGAAGCTGCAAGCGCAGCCGGAATTACTGCGACGGATGGGGGAACGGGCGCGCACGCTGGCCCATCCGGACGCTGCCATCCGTGCCGCCGACGTCGTGGAATCGACGATCAGGCATTGACATTCAGCGCGAAAGCCGAAACAATACGAATTAAAAATGTTTTTTAAGCCCCAACACCTGCACTTCATCGGTATCGGGGGCATCGGCATGAGCGGAATCGCCGAGGTGCTGCTTAATTTGGGCTTCGAAATCAGCGGTTCCGACTTGAAGTTGAGCGCCACTACGGACCGTCTGGCCAAACTTGGGGCCCGTATTTTCGAGGGGCACGCCGCCGCCAATGTCATCGCGGCGAAAGCCGTGGTTGTCAGCTCGGCGGTTCATGCGGAGAATCCCGAGGTTCAGGAGGCGCGCCGCCTGCAGATTCCGGTGATCCCGCGCGGCGAGCTGCTGGCCGAATTGATGC
Source organism: Bryobacterales bacterium (assembly GCA_963732175.1). Taxonomy (GTDB): domain Bacteria; phylum Acidobacteriota; class Terriglobia; order Bryobacterales; family Bryobacteraceae; genus Palsa-89. The sequence continues at coordinate 114,346 of CAVSYF010000016.1, forward strand.
GGCTCAAGTATGGGATCGCGATCGCGGGTAGCCACGGGAAGACGACCACGACGTCCATGACAGCCGGTGTGCTCAGCGGCGGGGGCCTCGATCCCACGGTGGTGGTGGGCGGTAAGGCCGCTTCGATGGGCGGCTCGAATGCGCGTGTCGGCCAAAGCGACTTCCTGGTGGTCGAGTCCGACGAGAGCGACGGCTCGTTCTTGAAGCTGAGCCCGATTCTCGCTGTGGTGACCAACATCGATCGGGAGCATCTGGATCATTACGCATCCATCGACGAGATCCGCTCGGCGTTTCTCGAGTTCGTCCAGAAGGTGCCGTTCTATGGCGCGGCCATCCTCTGCCTCGACGATGACAATGTCCAGCAATTGCTTCCGGCCGTGAACCGCCGCACCATCACTTACGGAACCAGTCATCAGGCCGGGCTGCAAATCGCGGAGACTGATTGCGGATCGTTCGAGAGCCATTTTTCGGTGCGAGTGCGCGGGCACAACCTGGGAAAGTTTCACCTGCGCGTCCCCGGCGTTCACAACGTGCTGAACGCGACCGCCGCGATCGCCGTAGGACTGGAGCTCGACGTCAAGCTGGAGGCGATTCGAGAAGCGATTACGAACTTCGCCGGCGTCGACCGGAGATTTCAAACTCGCGGCCGCGCGCGCGGCGTCACCGTAATCGACGATTACGGGCATCATCCCACCGAGATCCGCGCCACGCTGGCGGCGGCTCAATTGTGCAAATTTAGGCGCATTCATGCGGTTTTCCAGCCGCACCGTTATACGCGCACGCAACATCTGATGGACGAGTTTGCCAAGAGCTTCCATCAGGCCGACATGGTTTACGTTCTGGATATTTATGCGGCGTCCGGAAGAACCGATCCCTGGCGTCACCGGCCAATCTTTGGCGGAACGTCTTCGCGACTTTGGCCATCGCTGCGTGGAGTACACCGGCGGCATCGAGCAAACCGCCGCCATCGTGACCGAGAAAGTCCGCGACGGCGATCTGGTTCTGACCTTAGGCGCGGGGAGTGTCTGGCAAGTAGGCGAGCGCGTTCTTGAAAAGCTGCGGGAGGCGAGCTAGTGGCGCAGGAAGCGAAACGCTAAGAAACGCCACACGCTGCCGGTGCGCGCCATCGTGCGGTACGGCTCGGCCGTGATACTTGCGTGTCTCTTGCTCACGGGCGTGCTCTACGCCTCGCAACGCGTCGAGCAGTTTCTAATTCACGATCCGCATTTCTTGTTGCCGGGGCCGCAGGATTACGGCCTGGAGAGCCTGAACATCGAGTTGTCGGGCATTCAATATGCCTCGCGAGCGCAGATCGTTCGCGTCTTCGCCGCCGATTATGGCCGCAGTCTTTACTTCTTCCCCTTGGCCGCGCGCAGGAAGACGCTGCTCGGCGTCGGGTGGGTACACGATGCCGCTATCTCACGGATCTGGCCGAATCGCATCCGGGTGGACGTTACCGAACGGACGCCGGTGGCATTCGTCAAACTGCCGGCGGACGGGATGTCGCGCTGGGCTCTGATCGATTCAGAAGGAACGATTCTGGATCCTCCTCTGAAACATGTCTTCCGCTTACCGGTCCTGTCTGGAGTTTCGCCCGGCGAAAGCGCGAACCTGCGTGCCACTCGGGTTCGAAGGATGCAACGGCTGATAAAAGAGTTGGGACCTCTCGCCGACGCGATTTCCGAAGTGGACGCGAGCGATCTGGAGAATTTGAAAATCGTCGAGCAGGTGGAAGGCGGACGAACCGTCGCGCTCCTGCTCGGGGACCAGAATTTCACTTCTCGCGTCCAAAACTTTCGCGAGCACTATCCGGAGATCCATCGGAAAATTCCGCAGGCCGCGACCTTCGATTTGCGGCTCGATGACCGGATCACGGAGCTACGAGGATCGGGTGATGTCCGATAAGCTGCAATTCGCCGTCGGGTTGGACTTGGGAAGCCAATGGACCCGCTGTTTGATCGTGGCGGTTGAGCAAGGGCGGTTGCGATATTTCGTCCACAGCCAGGTGGCCTCGAAAGGTTGGGGTAAAGGCCGGCTCGCGGATCAGCAAGCTGTGACCGCATGTGTTCGAAACGTGGTACGGGATGCGGAAGCAGCCGCCGGTATTTCTGTCGAGACCATGGTGGTGGGGATCGGCGGCAGCGGCGTCGACGGATCGAATAACCGCGGCCTGTACGAGTTCGGGCGGCCGCGCGCGGTCACTCTCGAAGACATGGCGTACGCCGTTCAGCGCAGCGAGCAGGTGCGTCTGGAAGAGGATCGCATGATCCTGCACCTGTTCCCGCAGGATTTCACGCTGGATGGCCGCTCCGGGAAACGTTATCCGCGCGGCTCCACGTGCGCGCGGTTAGAAGCGAACGTTTATATCGTGACCATCTCCGAACAGGAGCATGACTCCATCCTGTCGGCCGTGCACGAAGCCTCGTACGCGATCGAGGAGACCATGTTCGAACCTGTGGCGGCTGCTTACGCGGCGGTCACGCGCGAGGATCGGAATCGCGGAGTCGCGGTGCTGGACATCGGGATGCACTCCAGCGATTTAGTGGTCTACGATGGCGAGGCCGTGCTGCTGGCGCGCAGCGTGCCCATCTCAGCGGATCATTTCACGCGGGACGTCGCGGTCGGCCTGACCGTTCAGTATGACGATGCCGAGCGGCTCAAGCTGGAATACGGCTGCGCGATGCTGGGCCTCACGGCCGACAACAGCTACATCGAGGTCCCGTCCATGGACGGCCGGCCGATACGCGAAGCGACGCGCAAGCAGCTCAACGAAATTCTCGAGGCGCGCGCCGAAGAGCTTTTCATTTATGTGGGATCGGAGCTGGTAACGATCGGCATGGATCAAAAGCTGTTGGAGGGGATCGTTCTGTCCGGCGGCGGGGCGCTGCTCAACGGCATGTGCGACATGGCCGAGCGGGTGTTGAATTGCCCCGCGCGCAATGCGCTGCCGGAGGGAATCGAGAACTTGCCGGAGGATCTGGTTACTCCATCCTGGGCGACCGCGGCGGGTTTGGCGAAATATTCGGCGAGATTGAAAACGAATCGGGAGAGCCGTAGCCGCGCTCCCGGATTAATGGGGCTGTTATTTCGATGAGGGAAGAAAAGCGACACGGGAGGCTTTGAAATGGACGCACTGAAATTTGCCATCCAAGAAGAGACGCTGCTCGGCACCAAGATCAAAGTGATCGGGGTCGGTGGCGGAGGTTCTAATGCCGTCGCCCGGATGATGAATGAAGGGCTGATGGGCGTGGAATTCCACATCTTGAATACGGACGTGCAGGCGCTGAATGCCTCGCCGGTGCCGAATAAATTGGCGATTGGCTCCAAGGTGACCAATGGGCTGGGCGCGGGATCGGACCCCGCGATGGGACGCCAGGCAGCGCTCGAGGACACCGAGCGCATCATTGATGTCCTGGAGGGCGCCGACATGGTGTTCGTCACGGCTGGACTCGGTGGGGGCACCGGAACCGGGGCGGCGCCCGTGGTTGCATCTTTGGCCAAGGAGCTCAACGCGCTCACGGTTGCCGTCGTCACCAAGCCGTTTGCCTTTGAAGGACCGCGCCGCATGAAGCAGGCCGATCGCGGACTTTCCGAAATCGGCGGCACGGTGGATACGGTGATCACGGTTCCGAACGACCGGTTGCTGGAACTGGTTCCGCGCGGCACCAGTTTCTTTGAAGCCTTCCGGATCGCCGACGATATCCTGCGCCAGGCGGTGCAGGGAATCAGCGACATTATCACTACGCCGGGCCTGATCAATCGCGATTTTTCCGACATCCGCTCCATCATGCTGGGCATGGGCTACGCCATGATGGGGACCGCTTCGGCTGCGGGCGAAAACGCGTCCATCGAAGCTGCCCGGCAAGCCATCAGCTCGCCGCTCATGGAAGAAGGCGGCGTCAAAGGAGCGCGCGGCGTGTTGATCAACATTACCGGCTCCAGCAAGCTCAGCCTGCATGATGTGAACGAAGCCTGTTCGCTAATCCGCACCGCGACCGCGAACGAAGAAGCGCAGATCAATTTCGGCGTGGTTCTCAATGAAGCGCTCAAGGACGCCGTGAAAATCACCGTGATCGCGACCGGATTCCAACGCGACGGTCTGCCGCAGTTGACACGCCGCCCGTCCTTTGCGGAGGCTGCCATTCCAGAACCGGTGCCGCCGCCTCCCGCTCCGGTGCTCGAGCCGGTATTGAGTAGCGCGTCGATATTTCACGAGACCGCGCTCGCCCCCGTTGCTCCGGAACCGCAGATGGAGGAGCCTGCGCCGGTGGGCATGGACGATATCGAGGTGCCAGCCTTCATGCGCCGTGAACGGCGGCTGTACCAGTAATTAATTGGGCCGCGCGTAGGCCGGGCCGAGCAGCACCCTGCCCGGGAGAGCATCAGTTTGCCGGCCGCCGTCGATGACCGGCACGCCGTTGACCAACACATACTGCATCCCTTCGGAAAGCTGGTTGGGATTCTCAAACGTGGCCTGATCGCGAATGGTGGCGGGATCGAAAATCACGATGTCGGCCCACATGCTTTTCTTCAACACGCCGCGATCGGTGAGCCGCATGCGCTGAGCAGGCAGCGCGCTGAATTTGCGAATGGCGTCCTCCAGCCGGAGCCGGTGCTCTTCCCGCACGTATTTTCGAAGGATGCGCGGAAACGTTCCATAGGCGCGCGGATGCGGATGTTCGCCGCCCAGCAAGCCGTCCGGAGCAGCCCCATGCGCATCGTTGTCAATTGAGACCCAGGGCTGTTCGACCGCCAGCGACACGTCCGCTTCCGACATGCCAAACACGGCAACCGAAGTGAAGGCATTGTCGGCAATGAGCAGATCGAAGATGGTGTCGATGGGATCCTTACCCCAGAGTTTCGCAATTTCGGCGATCGTTTTTCCTTGCAGCTCAACCAGCTTCGGATTCTGAACGGCGCCCACCAAAATTCCTTCCGGTCCGGAAACCTCCTGCCATTCGTTGTCCCATTGGCTGCTGGGCGTTTCCATATCCATGCGAATCCGGGCGCGCTGGGCCGGGTCTTTCAAACGCTCCATCATCTTCGCGTCGCCGCCATCGTGCGCCCAGGGTGGAATGAAAGCCGAAAAACTGTTGAACCATGCGGTGTAGGCGTAGGTGTCGGCCGCGATGTCGATTCCTGCGTCGCGAGCACCTTCAATTTTGGCGACGATATCCGGCATGCGGCCCCAGTTATTCTTGCCGGCGGCTTTCAGATGCCAGATCTCCGCTGGTATATTGGCCTCGCGCGCGATGCGAATGACCTCATCGATGGCCGGCATAATCGCGTCGCCCTCGCTGCGCATATGCGTGGCATAGATGCCGCCCATCGCCGACGCTTCCGAGGCGAGTGCGATCAGTTCGTCGGTCGCTGGCATACGGGGCGGGCGCATATTGAAGAGCGCTCGATAGCCCCACCGCTCCATCGCGCATGGCCTGCCGCACCAGATCCTTCATGCGCTCCATTTCACTCCCGCTGGGCGCGCGATTATCGTCGCCGAGCACCATGCGCCGGACCGATGTGGCTCCGACGAAGCTGGCCAGGTTAATGCCGAGTCCCTGTTTTTCGAGGCGCGCGAAATATTCCCGGAACGTTCTCCAGTCCGGAGTGATGCCGTAATGTTCGTATCCCGAGCGGTCGGCTTCGATCATCGCGTCGTTGAGTGGCGCGACCGAATTGCCTTCGCCGGTGATCTCGGTGGTGATGCCTTGAAAGATTTTGGAGGGCAGGTGCGGGTTCACCAGGATCGAAAGTTCCGATTGGCCGAGCATATCGATGAAGCCCGGCGCGACTACCAGCCCGTGTGCATCGATCACGCGTTCGGCGGTTGCGTCGGCGAGCTGCCCGATGGCGGCGATCCTGCCGGCCTGAATCGCGACGTCACCCGAATACCAGGGCGACCCCGTGCCGTCGATGATGTGGCCATTGCGGATGATGAGGTCGTAGTTTTGCGCGAAAGCACACATTGCGAGTGAAATCAGCAGGAACGGGAAATACTTCATTCCACAAGAATTATAGCATCGGTGAATTCTTCGCTTTACTTTACTTGGTTTACATGTTTAAACTAGTAATGGAGGTAGGAAATGGGGACTAACACGATGATGTCGCTGGTCCATGAGCCTATCCTGGTCGCCGATGAAGCCTGGCTTGGATTGGCATTGCTGCATAGAGAGCATCCTGAAAGCGAATCTTTTACCGCGAGAGAGATTCTTGATCGCGTCAAGGCCGAGCATGCCTCCGCTGAAATCCGACCCGGAGTCCAAGTTCATATTCACCAGCACAATGTCGCCAATATTGAGCGTTCGGCACCATATCGCATGTTCTGGAAACTACATGATAAATATAGGCTTTTCCGTCCCGGGGACCACGCTCATCCCTCTCGAAACGGAAAGACCAAGCCCAAGCGAGAACAACTGCCGCCGAAATACCACTTTCTGTTGGACTGGTATGAAAACGAATATTCTGCGAAGGCGAAAGCTATGAAAGAAGAAGACGATCCAATTCTTCAAATGCGGGGATTGGGCAAGGAGATTTGGGCCGGCACCGACCCTGATGAATATGTTCGCAGCCTGCGCTCGAATTGGCATGGGGATGAACCCGATGGGAAGTGACGCTTGGCCAGCATCTTCTGGGACACCAATCTGTTCATCTATTTGCTCGAAGACAGCCCCGGGTTTGGTGAGGCGGTCGCTCAAGTTCGACGCCGCATGCTCGAACGTCACGACCAGTTGATCACCAGCGCTCTAACAGTGGGAGAGGTCCTCGTAAAGCCGCTATCCATTGGTAATGTCGCGCTGGCAGACCGCTATCGGGCGTTCTTTCACGGCTCCCATCTCTCGGTATGTGGTTTCGACCTCGCGGCGGCGGAAGCCTACAGCCGCATTCGGCAGGATCGGACGATACGGCCTGCGGACGCGATTCAGTTGGCGTGCGCAGCTTCTGCCGAGGTTGATCTTTTCGTCACGAACGATGATCGGTTGAGCAAGAAAAACATCGACGGCATCCAGTTCATCACAAGTTTGAATCGCGCACCGATTTAGGTGGTTTTATTGATACGCAGGCTCTACTCGTGAGCCGCTCTTGATGGGTTTTTCCGTCGGTAATGCCACGGCATCGCCTTCCATCAATCCGGAGAGCACCTGCGTCCTGGTGTAATTCGAAATGCCGAGAGTCACCTTCCGCCAGACCACGCGATCTCCCTGCAGCAACAGAACGCCGGTGTCCGAACCCTGCCTGCGGATGGCTTCTTTGGGAAGAACCAGCACATTCGCGGCGGCAGTCGCCTCAATATCGGCATTGATGTTGGCGTTCGGCAACAGATCGCGATCCGGATTTTCAATGATGCACCCAACCTCGCCGACCTGCCTGGTCCCCAGCGGCACAATTTGCGTTGGGAGCTTATCCACTTCGCCTTTCCATTGGTGCCCGGGAAGCGCGTCCCAGGTGATGTTCACCGACTCGCCTTTGCGAACCTTACCCAGATCCGGCTCGTCGACATACACGGTCACGCGAACCCGATCCAGCTTTCCGAGCTTGGCAATGGGATCGCCGGGATTCACGAACGATCCCTGCTTCAGATCGAAATCATAAATCGTTCCGTCCATCGGAGCGCGAACGACGCTGAGATCGAGATTGGTGCGCGCGACCGCGGCGGCAGATTGCGCCTCCTGCAGTTTGGCCTTGGCAATCTCCTTGTCGGTGCCGGTCACAAGCGCTGCCTTATGCTGCTCCAAGGCTTGTATTCTCAACTTGAGCTGATCCACGGTCTGGCGGGCGGAGTCCAACTCCTGACGGGTCGCGGCCTGCTTGGACACCAGCCGTTCCAGCGTTTGCGAGTTGGTTTCGGCGGCTTTCAGATCGAGCCGCGCACGTGCCAGATCCGCGTCAATCTGCTGGCGCTCCGCGATTCCGCCGCCTTGATTCAACAATTGCTGCTGCGCCTGCGCCTCTTGGATGGTGGCTTGCGCCTTGGATAATTCGGCGGCGGCGACCCGCGTATCCAGTTCCACCAGCGGCTCATCCTTCTCCACGTGCTGCCCGCGGCTGACCAATACCCGCGTGATCACGCCGGAACGCTCCGCGCGCGCCGGCATCCACTCCAGCGGCTCGACTCGTCCATTGGTGGCAAGCGTACTGACGATCGTTTCGCGGGTGACCTTCACAACATCGACTTCGGCCGGCATGGTCCTTCTGGAAACGATCCAAACCACCAGGATGGCTGCACCCGCGAGCAGAATTGCGAGCCAGCTTCGGGCGCGGATCATGGGCGAGGCCTCAGAACTCCGCCGCGGTGCGATAGAGACGCTTCTTCGGGGGCATACGCATGGGCAAACAATTCGTAGGCTTTCTGCTTTTTTAGACGGGCCTGCGCCGCTCCCGGGATACAACGCGAAACGAGCGGGATGAGACGATTCCCGGTCTGATCTAGAGCTAGAATTTCCGCCACGAAATGAGTTAGTCGAGCACTACCAGGATATCGCCCGCGCCAATGGTATTGCCAGGCTGAGCGAGCACGCTGATCACCCGTCCCGGCCGGGAGGCCCGCATCTCGTTCTGCATTTTCATGGCTTCCACAACGATGAGGCCCTGGCCGGCTTCCACCTGATCACCTTCCTTTACCAGCACTCGAATTACCTTGCCTGGCATCGGCGCGGTGAGGTTTTGCCGCCCGGATCCGACTCCAGTCCTAGAACGCCTGCCGGCGTCTCTCGGATCCCGCACTTCAACGGGGAAGCGCCGGCCTTCAATTTCCGCGATCCAAACTTCAGAATCGGGCCGGAGACGAACCTCGAAGCTTTGGCCGCCGAGCACCACCGAGTAAACGTTGGGCTCGACCTCCCGCACCGCCTCCGCGTCGCCCGAATCTATCTCTATGGTTTGGTCTTTTACCAGGATCTGCCACTTCATCGCAGCAGTTGGTCCCGACCGGAGGCAAGCCAATGGTTGGCGGAGGGTTTTTCGATTCTGATTTCTTGTGACTGGTTCTTGGCATGAGCCGCCGCTGCCAACGCCAATGCGAGCTCGATCGCTTCCGATGGCTCAGGCGGCGGGCTTCTTCGGCTCAAAAAATCGAAAACGAAGCCAGTATGAAGATTTCCGGCGCGGAACTCGCTGTCCCCAAGCAGTTCGCGGAAAAATAGCAGGTTGGTTTCCACTCCCGTGATCGAATACTCGCGCAGCGCGCGCTGCAAGCGTTCGATCGCCGCACTGCGATCGGGCCCCCAGGCGACCAACTTCGCCAGTAACGAGTCATATTCGACCGGCACCGTCCAGCCTGGGTAGACGCCGGAATCCACTCGAATGTGCGGGCCGGCAGGCTCGCGTAACTGAACGATCTTGCCGGGCGACGGAAAAAACTGGTTTTCGGGATCTTCAGCGCAGACGCGGCACTCCATCGCCCAGCCTTGCCAGCGGACATCTTCCTGAGCGAACGGAAGGCCTTCGCCCGCGGCGATCTTCAACTGGAGCCGAACCAAATCGTAGCCGGTAACCAGCTCGGTGACGGGATGCTCCACTTGCAAGCGCGTGTTGACTTCCAGGAAGTAGAAGTTTCCGGCGGGGTCGACCAGAAACTCGAGCGTACCTAAGTTAAAGTAGCCCGCCTGGCGCGCGATCCGAAGCGCGGCATCGCCCATTTTGGCGCGCAATTCCGGATGGCTGGAAAAGAATGGCGACGGGCACTCTTCGATGATTTTCTGATGGCGGCGCTGCAGGGAGCATTCGCGCTCGCCCAGGTGAATCAGATTGCCATACTGGTCACCGGCGATTTGGATTTCAATGTGGCGAGGCTCCTCGATCACCTTTTCGATATAGATTTCGCCGTTGTGGAAGGCGCGCTCGGCCTCACTGGATGCTTCGCGAAGGGCGGACTCCAGGTCGTCTTCCGAATCCACCTGGCGCATTCCTTTACCGCCGCCGCCGGCCGCCGCCTTGATGAGGACGGGATAACCGAGCTCGCGGGACAACTGGCGGGCGCGAGCGACATTGGTCGCAGCCTCCTCGCTGCCGGGCACCACCGGAACTCCAACTTGCTTGGCCAGAATCCGGGCCTCCGTTTTTGAGCCGAGCCTGCGGATCGACTCCGCGGATGGCCCGATGAAAGTGAAACCAGCCGCAGCGCAGGCATCCGCGAACGCTGCATTCTCGCTCAGGAAGCCGTAGCCGGGGTGAATCGCGTCGGCGCCATGCTTCTTGGCCGCATCGAGGATGCGCTCGATGGAGAGATAACTTTCCGACGACGGCGCAGGCCCGATCCGCTCGGCCTCATCCGCCATACGGACGTGTAGCGCATTGCGATCGGCGTCTGAAAAAACGGCGACGCTCCTGATATTGGCGTCGCGCAAGGCGCGAATGATGCGCACCGCAATCTCGCCGCGATTCGCGATCAGGACCTTTCGGAACATGCAGGGTGATTGTAGCAGGACTCGCATTTACGTCCGCTTGTGTAATAATGATTATCATGAGAATGTTAACAGCGGCCGACCTGATCTGGATGGCGACCGCGTCCTTGGAGCGGGAAAAGCCAGCGCGAAAGGGCTTCTCGCATGACGAAATCCGGCAACGAGTGTATTCTCTGGAGCCGGACCACGGTTTCCCGGACGCAACCATTCGGACGCACATCACAACGCACTGCGTCGCCAATAAAAGACCAGATCCCGGCAAGCATCGGAAACTCTACATCAACCCAGACGGAACGTACAGATTGTATCGCCCGGGCGATCCGTGCGACCCGGGCCGCACGGAAGGAAAGACCGTCCCACATGCCAACCGGATTCCTGAAAAATATCATGATCTTCTGGAGTGGTACCGGAGCGGAGAGGCCGGCCAGACGCCGTCCCCTGAGGCGGATCCGATTCTGGCGTTACGAGGAGCAGGCAAAGAACTTTGGCGGGAGTTGGGTGGCGGCGACAAGTTCATCCGCGAGCTTCGGGCAAATTGGTATGGGACGAAAGCTCCCGCACTGAGGCCCGCAGCCGCGAGGCCGGTGAAGAGAAGGCGCGCGGTATGAGCCTGGTTTTTTGGGACAGCATGTTGTTTGTCTATCTCATCGAGGAGCACAAAGAATTTTCCGGTAGAGTGATTGAGATCCGCGAACGGATGCTGGCGCGCAAGGACCGGCTTTGCACAAGCGCGTTTACGTTGGGAGAGCTGCTCACCGCTCCTTATTCAAGGAACGACTTAAAGCTGGCGGGTGTTTATCGAACCGCACTATCGCGTCCGCACGTTGAGACCATTCCGTTTACCGATGAGACGGCGGACCACTTCGCGCGGATTCGTATAGACCGGTCCATCTCGCCGGCCGATGCCATTCAGCTCGCGTGCGCGGCGCAGGCGGGCGTGGACCTTTTTTTGACAAACGACCGCAGACTGGCACGAAAAGCGGTTCGCGGGATTCAGTTTATCGCGGACCTTAGTTTTGACTATTTGTGAGACGCGCCGTGCACAGAACGATGAAGCAAAAGCGCCAAGAGAACACATCCAGTCGGTCTTCAGTCTGCTAACCTGCAAGAGGGCTACGGCAACATGATGGCATCCGGCATCAAGGATTCGCTCAAGCAGCGCGGTGTGCGGCTCACCCGTCAACGTCAGATTTTGCTGGATTTAATTGACCAATCCGGCCAGCATCTGGATGCCGAGCGCCTGTTTCAACTGGGCCGCGAGAAAGACCCCAAGCTGAATCGCGTGACCGTCTACCGGACACTCAAACTGCTCAAAGCGGGCGGGCTGGTGGATGAACTGGACCTCATGCATCATGAGGGCGACCAGCACTATTACGAGACTCGCTTAAAACAAGAGCACGCCCACGTGATCTGCCTGCGCTGCGGCAGAATCGAGGAGTTTTTCGGCGATCTGCTGCAGAAGATGCGGGATCAGATTCACCGTCATTTCGGTTTTGAAGTCGTTCTGACGCGGACCGAAGTAGGCGGCTACTGCGCCCACTGCCAGGTCCTCCGTGCCAAGGAACTCGCTACGGCGGTTGGTAATTCGCGCTCCAGCGCCGGCGCGGGCAAGGGACGCCAGCGGAGCCATGAATGACTCAACCGGGCGCGCAGCTCTGGCAGCCGGCGGCACCCCTGCGCTGGCGATAGTAACGCCCTCGGGTAACCGCAGCCGGGTTCTGATCGATCCACTTCCGTTTCTGATCGGGCGCCAGGGCGACAATCACTTGATCCTTCGCGACAATCGAGCCTCGCGCAATCACGCCCGCATTGTGGTCAAGAATGGCGAGTACTTCATCGAGGATTTGAAAAGCCGCCACGGGGTCTACGTCAACGGGCAACGTGTTACGGAACACAAACTGTCCAACTCGGACCGGATTGATTTCGGGTTTCAGGACTCCTACCGGCTCATCTTCACACTGGAAGAAGATGAGATTCATCGCTTTCTGGAACAGATGGGCACGCCAGCTGGTTCCGGCGCCAGTAATCTTTCTAAACTGCGGTCGCTGATGGAGGTGGCTCGGGCGCTCCAGACTTCGCTCTCGAGTGGAGACGTGCTGGCGGCGGTGGTCGACGCAGCGCTGGCAGTGACGGGCGCGGAACGGGGATTTTTACTTTTGCGCCAAGATCGGGGCTTGGAAGTCCGCGTGGCTCGTAACCGAGCCGGGGCCCGTTGGGGCCGGACGAGCTCGGGGTGCCCCGATCGATTATCCAGCATGCGCTTCAGACGCGGCGTGAGCTGCTGTCCATGACCTTCGACCCGCAGGGCGCGCAGGGCGTTCGGCCCGACATGTCGGTAGCCGGACTGGAGCTTCGCAGCGTGGTGTGCGTTCCGCTGGTGCGGGTGGGCACGGGTTCGTTGCAGGAAACCATGGCCACGTCCCTGAATGACACCGCTGGCGTGCTGTACATGGACTCACGCAAGAGCGCAGCCGACCTTTCGCTCGGTAATCGGGAAATCTTGCAGACGCTCGCGCTGGAGGCGTCCACGATTTTGGAGAATGCGCGGTTGTTGGAGGAAGAGCGTGAAAAGCGGCGCATGGAAGAGGAATTGAACATAGCGCGCGCCATTCAGCAAGATCTGTTGCCGCGGCAACTGCCATCCGTAGGATGGTTCCGGGCCGCTGGATCGAGCATCCCCTCGCGCGCGGTGGGCGGCGACTATTTCGACGTGCGCCAACTCGGTCCGGACCGGTTTGCCTGCGTGATCGCCGATGTCTCGGGCAAGGGGGTCAGTGCTGCGATCCTGGCGGCTTTATTACAGGGAGCCTTTTTCGGGGCTTCCGAGGGGCCGGTGGAGATCGAGAGCCTGATGGGGCGTGTCAATCGCTTTTTGAATGAGCGGGCGAAAGGCGAAAAATACGCCACCGTTTTTTATTGCACGCTCGACCGGAGCGGCGAGTTGCGCTGGTCGAATGCGGGTCATCCCAAGCCCTACATCGTACGTTGCGATTCGGAATTGCTGTCGCTGGAAAGCACCGGATTGCCGCTCGGGATGCTGGACGCCGCGGTCTACGAGATCCGAGCGATGCAGCTTCAACCAGGAGACAAGGTTGTACTTTTTAGCGACGGCGTTTCGGAGGCCGAGAGCGTCGAAGGGAAATTTTTCGACTCCAATGGACTGAAGGAAACGCTGCGCGGCCTGGCGTCGAGCGATTGCGTGGATCTCAACGCGAAATTAGTGGAGGCCGTGGAAGATTTCAGCGATGGAGTGGAAATCGGCGACGACATCACGACGCTGGTGCTGGAGTACCGGCCGTAAAATTTGACGCCGAGCTTTCGAGCGATATACACTCCCTGAACGGAGTTGAACATCATGAGCAAGGAATTGAACCGTCGTGAAATGATTGGCCGTGCGGCGGGCGTAGGTTTCGGCGTAGCGTCCGTCTTGAAAGGACAGGCGGCTCTAGCGCAAGCTACGGCGAAGGCGGCTTCGAATAATTTTCCCCCGGTGCCGAGCTGGAAGACCGAGCTGAGAGAACTCGCGCCCAATGTGTTCGCTTATATCCAGGGGGGCGGCCCGGGCTCGCTCAACGCGGGCGTTTCCAATGCGGGGCTGATCGTTGCCGACAATCACGTGATGGTGATCGACTCGTTAGGAGCGCCGCTGCACGCCAAAGCTTTTCTCGCCGCGATTCAGAAGACCGCACCGAACAAACCCATTCGCCGAATCCTGATCACGCATCATCACGGCGACCACATCTGGGGTTTGCCCTTCTTCCCGCCGACTGCCGAAATCCTCTGCCATCCCTATTGCCGCGGGACGATGCTGGAGACGCCGATTCCGAGTCCCACCTGGGAGAAGCGCGAAGGGTGGGCCGAGGGCGGAGAGCCGCGGAGGATCGTGCCGCCAACGATGACGTTCACAGAGACGATCACGTATTATTACTCCAAGATGCCGGTGCAACTCATTTTTAGCGGGCCGGCGCATACCTGGGGCGATGTGATGGTCTATTTGCCCGAGCAGAAAATTCTGTTCGCCGCAGATGTTGCATTTCACTATGTCGCGCCGTTTTGCCACAACGGCCATGCCACGAAATGGATCGAGCAAGTCGGCAAAGTGCAAGCCATGGATGTGAGCACGATCGTGCCGGGTCACGGACCGATCGGCAGCAAGAAGGAGATCGGCGAGATGGGCGAGTATCTGGCGATCTTCAAGCGCGAGGCTCGCAAGCGCTATGACGCTGGTCTGCGGCCGGGTCAAGCCGCCGCGGAAATCTCACTGGGCAAATACGACAATTGGATCGGAGCTCGAGACCGCCTGGTGATGAATACGGTGCGGCTCTATCACGAATTCAACGGCACGTTGGTGCCGGACGCAGATACAGAAGGCATGCGCGTCGCGACGGAGGAGTTCAATAAACTGACCGCCGGACGCGCAAAAGGCTAGATTGCTCCAGCCACCGTACTCCCTCTGCTAACTCACTTTGTGCACTTTATGCAGTGTGTAGTCGCCGTCGTAGACGGTGGCTTCGATATGGTCGCCGGGCTTGAGCTGTTTCAGCACGTCGGGATTATCTAGCTCGTACTTCATGCTCATCGAGTCCATCCAGCCCTCGATCTTCTCGTTCTTCACGACCAACTTCTTTGCGTTCGCGTCAACCGATTCGACGGTGCCTTTGAAGACATAGCTTTTTTTGCCTTGCTGCGCGGTGGCGAGCGCGGCGAATAAAAAGCACATCGCGACGCCCGCGAGAAGGCGGTTCCAGGTTCTGCGGTTCATAGCATCAATTGTCGCGCAAGCTTAGCGATGGAAGCGGCACACTAAAACGCCCTTCCCCAGAATATGCCCGTTCATCGCATTGAGAACATCGGCGCGGGTCGCGTCCGGACCCAGGCTGAGCTTGGTATCCAGCGCAAACAGCTCGAACGTGTAGTGATGATAAGGGCCCGCGGCCGGCGCTCCTGGCCCCATGAAACCGGGCATGCCGCGCAGGTTCTTGGCCTGAATCGCGCCATCGGATAACTCAGCCTGACCAGCGGGCACCCCTCCGGGCAGCTCAGTCGCGCTACCAGGAATGTTGAAGATCATCCAATGCAAAACGTCGTCCGTTTTGCGCTGCAGGGCCGCGTCTGGATCATGCAAGATCAAGGCAAAGCTGACCGTGCCCGGTGGAACGTGGGTCCATTCCAGTTTCGGTGAAACGGCGTCGGGCACCGCCTGAGTATACTTGTTGGGAATTACTCCGCCGTCCTCGAAGTCGGGTGAGGTAAGCGTCAGTCCGGGCCCGGGAGGATTGCCCTTGCCCTTTTCTTGGGCCACCGCTGATCCGATGCCCAGCGTAAAAATGATTGTGCAAACAGCAAAGCGCGTGAAGTTCATTTTGATCCCTCGTCTCCTTAACTGGTGTGCTGCTTCAGAAATGCGATGGCCCTGGACCAGGAATCCGAAGTTGCCTGCGGATTACCAGCCAGGTCCTGATATTCAAGAAATCCGTGCGTGGCGTGCGGGTAGATGTGCGATTCGAAGACTTTTCCCAGCTTTTCCATTGCCGCTGTGGCGGGCGCAACCCCGGCGGTTACTCGCGCGTCATCCTCGCCGAAGAAACCGAGTACCGGCGACTTGATGCGCGCCATGATTTGCTGGCTGGGAGCGCCGCCGTAAAACACCACCGCGCCGTCGATCTCTGGAACCTCGCCGGCGAAGCGGAAACTATAGCCGCCGCCCATGCAGAAGCCGATGGTCGCGCTCTTGCCGTTGGCGCGCGGAAGCTTCATTCCATATTCGTAGGCAGCCTTCAGGCGCCGAATCCCTTCGTCCTGCGTCAGGCGGGCGAGACCGCGCATCACCGCGTCGGTGCCATCGAATGAATCGTAATTGCCGCCGTTCGGCCCGAAGCCGGAAAGCAGATCGGGGGTGACGGAGATGAAGCCCTGCTCGGCCAATTGAACTCCCAGCGCCTGCTGCCATTCATCCAGGCCAGGGCCGTGATGCATCGCCAACACGACCGGCGCTTTGCCGGCGCCTTCCGGGTAGACGATCCAGGTGTGCAGCTTCACGTCGCCGACCGGGATGTCGACGAATTCCTTGCGCAGTTTGGAATTTTTCAACGTGGAGTGAGCGTTGAAGACGCCCGCAGGCAGGTCGGGCAGCTTGCCGGTTGGATAGCCGCGGCCGCCGAAACCGCCTTCGCCCTTTTTGCCGCCATCCTTGGTTTGCGCCATCGCCATCGCGATGTGGGCCGAATGATCCTCCGGGACATTGGGATTCGTCCCGAAAATGGGGTGGTTCCCGGTCTGCCCGTTCAGAAAAGCAACCGCTTCCGACCATCCTTGGGCGCTGGCCGGAAACGTCGCTTGCTTTTCGTTGGTGGTGACGATGAACCTCGGCTGGCCGTTATCGAATTCAACGCTGGCGGTCTTTCCGTCCGCCGCCGGCAAAGTGAGAGCGAAATCGCGCGCCGCGTTGGTGCGCAGCAAAATTTCCGTGCTGCCTAAACGATCCATTGCAGCGGCGATCGTGGAGGTGTTCGGAAACGAATCCGCATCGCCACCGTTGGGCGCCACGCCTGACAATACATCCGGAACGACGGCGATAAAACCCTCGGTTGCGAGCTGGTCGGCGACCGCGCGAATCCAGTCGCCGGCGCTCTGCCGGCTTTCGGTGAGCACCACCACCGGCGCTTTGTCGGCGCGCATCGGATACACGATAAATGCTCGTACTCCGCCGGCGCTGTAAGGCACGTTGACCCACTCCCGATGGTGGCGCGTCGAATTGAGCGCCATTTTCGCCATACTCAGCGTCGGCAGCGAGGAGCGCATCGTTACGGCCGTGACGGAGCGGTGGGACTGGATTGCGTGTTGGATGGTGAACGCGGCAATCGCCGCCGCAACCAGGATTATCGTGAGTGGGGCTTTCTTCATTACTTCCTCTTTCGAAGAGTATACCGCCGCAGCGAATGAAAGATCATCTGGTTGGCAAGCGGTCTCTCCGACGCCGTGCAGACCGAATCTAAGCCTGGGCTGCGCCCCGTTAGCGTGCGGTGCAGGGAGTTGGATTCCAGCGCGCGCCGTCGGCTTCACGCTTAAAGTGGGTGCTGGTGATAAACGGCACGTTCAAGTATGCTGGGTCTTCGACGATCGTCTCCACGAACAAATAGGAATCGCCGGTGGCTTCGTTGACGCGGTCGTAGTATTCTGTCACGACGGCGTTTGCGCTGTAAGGAACGCCGTTTTTGCGCAAATAGCCTGCCTTGAATCTCGTCGTAACTACTTTCAACCCGCCGCCTTTTACCGGCCCGCGTGCGCCCGGCTCGACATCCCACTGCGCCACGGAAACGCCCTGCCAATCGCCGCCCTGCGCATTCGCGCCGGTCGCGCCAAAATGCAGCAGCCGGGTTTGTGTTCCGCTGTCCTTCTCGATCTTTAAGGTATTGTCGTCCTGCCAAGTAATATGGGCCCGGCCAGGGATGCGCATGATCGCAGGCGCGCCGTAAGCTCTGCATTGTTCGCCGGCAGCTTCGTCTTTGGCGGGATCCCAGGTATCGGCCAGTCTCCGGCCGGCCGGACTCAGCGGAACTGCGGAATAGTCGCCCTTCGCGGGCGTGACCATTCGATACAGCCAGTCTTCGGTCACCAGCGTAACCCAGTAGCCCGTGAAATCATTCGGGGCGGCGGCCTGGGCCGTCGTGGGCGCCTGTTGCGCCTGCTGAGCATGAACCATAAGCGGCAGAGCCGCGAGCGTCAGAACAATCGAGGAAAAAATGGAAATTCTCATTCGGGTCTACTTCTTTTGAGTGAGGCTTTTATAGACAGCCTCTATCAGCATCTCTCTGGTGCCGAATCCGCTCTTGGCGTTGTATCGGGCATCGTAATCCTTGGTCAGGCCGGCTGCTTGCACCTGTTCCAGCGTCATGCCTTTCTTAATCGACGCTTGGACGCGGTCGCGAATGATGGTCATCATGTCGCGAAACTCGAGCAGTTCCGGCTTATCGCAAATACGGCCATGCCCGGGAACGATGAGCGTGCCGCCCTCATCCTGATGGCCAACCACCATCATGTCCAATATGTTGTTGAGCGCATCGACCTCGCCCTGGATACTTCCGCCGGCGTTGACATCGATGAACGGATAGGTGGTGGTTACGAAGATATCGCCCGCCACGATGACGTCCGACGTCCGGAACACCACTAAACTGTCGCCGTCGGTATGGGCGGCCGGCTGATGAATCATAACCACCGGCTCGCCGTTAAAGAACATCTGCTTCTGGCCGGAAATGTAGGTTTCCGTGGGCCAATCGCCAAAGGGCATCGCAGGCTTCTCGCCAGTGGGCGCACTCATGCGCATCAAGACATTATCTTGTGCGAAGACCTGCGCTCCGATGGCCGCATCTTTGATATTGCCCGTCACGTTGGCGCCGGTAAAGGTCTGGCCGGCTTTGCGAATGGTGTCGTTTCCGCCCGTGTGATCGGGATGAAAGTGCGTATTGAGGATGTATTGAATCGGCTTGTCGGACAGCTTGCGTATGGCCGCCAAAACCCTATCGGCCGTTTGCGCAAGGCCAGTGTCCACCACCAGCACACCCTGATCGCCAATCTGCACGATCACGTTGCCGCCGCCGCCAGTCAGCAGATAGACGTTGCCTTGCACCTTAATCGTCTGGATGTCGCCCTGCTGCGCGTGCGCGGCGATCGCAAAACACGCGATCCCAAAGACAGTCGTGACTAACCGGCTGAGCGACGTCCGCCTCATTTGCTGCTCCTGGTAGCCGGGGCTGGGTTCGTTTTCTTCAATTTCGATTGGTAGTCGGGATACATGGTCTCCGCGCCGCCCAACGCTGCCTCCACCGGAATTTTATATTTGTTCGCAAACTCGCTGACATAAGGATTCGCACCTGGCAGGTAGTTCGGCACCGCTCCGCGCGGACGCGGAATCTCGACCACGGGTTCACAAGGATAGAGCCAGGTCTGGCCGTTTTGGACTCTCAGGTTGAAATCCTGGCTCTTGATCAGCGGCTCGGTCAGCGTGATCGGGTCGGTTAGAATGCTGACGTGCATCATGTGATTGTCGTGCCGGATGAAGTGCTCGGTCAACGTGGCCTGATCGCTATGGCGCAAGCCGTCCCGCCGGATCCAGCCTTGCTTCATATGCGTGGTGTAGACGGTCAGTATGTCGCCGTCCCACTTTCCTTTGGAAAATCCCATCCAGGTATGCAGCGCGGCTTCGGGAGGCTGCGGACGGTCATCCATCCAAATGTGGCGCGTTTGCTCGTAGTTGTCGATGTAATTCCCGATCGCGATGAGTTTTTGAGACACCGGATCCCGCTCTTCCCAAATCCTCAGATTCAGAGGGCCGCGGTAGATGTAGCCGACAATGTGGACTTCGCACTGATGCTCGGGAACGGTGAAGCGCGACGCGTCCCAAGCCAACGCATACGCGCGCGCGCCGTCTGTGATGGGGAGTCCCGCATAGTTCACCAGCTCGGGACCGGGGCCGCGCTCGTGCGCGTCTTCGTGAAATACGGGACCCCAGTTACCGGACAGATCGACGCCCTGCCCGGGCGGGTTGTATCCACCGGGGCCTTGGGCAAAAAGCGGAATGGCCCCTAGCAACGCCATGGCTCCGAGCAAACGTTTCGACCGACGGTGTCGCATTATATCAATCTCCTGGCTACGATAACCGAACCTTATTATATCCCGCAAGGTTCTTCGCGCCAGTAGCGGCTCGCGCGCCGGCGAGTAGAGGCCCGTCTAAGGGTGGCGTAGGGGATTTGTTAAGAAGCACCGAGCGTTTTGGTCGAGTGGGTTTGACGTCCGGCTGTGACTATACTTGGTGCGAGTTCTAGACTATGCTTCGAGTTCGTATCATCGTTTGGGGAATTTCGCTCTTCCTTTTCGCGAGCTGGTTGTTCAGCGAAGAGATCGAGCCGTCGGACCTGGCGGGAGCCATCAAAAGCATTGAGACAACCCTCCACCAGCTTCAAAAAGAGATCAACGACCTGCATGGCTCCGTCAAAGAGCTGTCCCAAGCCGGCAAGAAAAAGCAGAACAGGCGGCCGGGGGACTCGCCCGTCAGCCCGGACGAACCGGGCGCCGTTTCCAACTGGCAGCTGGCGCACGACGCCTACGAACATGGGCGGCGCGCGGAGGATGTTAAGGAATACGATACGGCCATCGAGGCCTACACGCGGGCGATCGAGCTCGATCCGAAGAACGACTCGGCCCTTCTGCACCGCGGGTACTGCCACTACGATCTGGGCGACTATGAGAGCGCGATCGCGGACCTCAATCAGTCGCTGGCTCTGCAACCGAACAACTCGCGAGCTTTCGCGAAACGAGCCGCGGCGCTATCCGCCAGCGGCCAATCCGCGGCGGCAATTCTGGATGCGAATGAGGCCATCCAGCGCGATGGCCGGAATCCATCCAATTACCTGCTGCGCGCCAGCCTGAATCAGCAACTCGGAAATGTTCCAGAAGCGCTCAATGACTATGCCAAGGCGATCGCGCGGGCGCCCAGTTCCGACACAGCCTACCTGGCTCGCGCCGCTTTTTATCGCAGCCAGGGGCAGGCTCAAAAATCTCTGGAGGACTGCTACAAGGCCATCCAGCTGAACTCCGCCGACGCCGCCGCGTACCTGTGCCGAGCTCAGTTTTACCTAACAACGGGGGCCGCGCAACCGGCCTTGGAGGACATCAGCCACGCGATGCTGGTTGGTCACAACACCAGTGAGGCGCTGTCCATGCTCAGCTCGGCGCAAAACATGCTGCAGTCCAGCCAGGGTGTGGGTAAGCAGAGCCCGCCGAACGAAGTGCTGGCTTCGGTTCCCGCGTCCGCGCCGTATGGCCCGCCCAAGGGCGCATCCAAAACAGATGCGCCGGCGCTCACCGAAAACACCCGGATTCCAACCGTGATCCCGCGGCTACACCCGGTTGCCCAGGTAACGGAAACCCATGCCGGCAACGAGAAAACCGACTTCTATCATGCCGGCCGCAGCTACGTCGATCAGCAAAAATTCGAGGAAGCCATCGCTGCATTTAATGAAGCGTTGCGCCGCGATCCCAACAACGCGCTGGCGCGAAACGCGCGCGGCTATGCCTACCTGCGGCTGCATCAATATCGCGAGGCCATCGCCGATTTCAACGAAGCCCTCCGGCTGAATCCGAACTATGCCAACGCCGCGACGAACCGCGCCGTGGCCATGGAGTCCGTCGGCGGAGCGGCCAGTTCCCGTTAACGCCGCAAAGGCGCGACCGCCCCGTGCGAGGGACTGGATCGATCCTTCACAAGTTAGAATGAGTGCAGGTAGTCCGCTGGGTTGAAGTTTGGGCGATCGAGCCTGAGTGGAACCCGTACCCGGACTCGCGGTCGCCGATTGACCCTGCGGACACTCATGCCCCGAAGACTGCTCTTGATCGCTCTGTGCGGGGCGCTCACTATCCTACCCGGCTGCTTTGTGCGGAGACGCCACGTCATTTCTGCGGCCCCGCTGCCTAACCGCCCTCTTCTGACCGCAACGAAAGACGACCTGGCTCAGCGCCTCCACGATCTTTACGATCCGATCCAATCGTTCCTCATGCGGGCCGATCTGTCGCCATCCGTGATTAGTACATCCAAACAGGCCATTACCGATTACGCTACCGTCTCCGCGTTTATCCTTTTCCGCATGCCGTCCGATATTCGCGTGATCGGACAAGACCCGGTGCTGCACACCACGATTTTCGACATGGTGTCCACTGGAAACGAATTTCGCGTCAACATTCCTCCCAAGAATCGATTTATCGTGGGAAACGGCAATGCACCGGAAACCTCCGCGAATAAACTCGAGAACTTGCGGCCCGCGGCTTTCCTGGAGGCGTTGCTGATTCATCCGCCCAACCCGGCCACGGACGTCACGCTGCTCGAGGCCTCGACCGAAGGACAAGATGCTGTGTATATCCTCTTGATCGCTCAGCGTGACCAGAACCAATTCAGACTGGTTCGTAATGTCTACTTCGACCGTTACAGTCTGCAGGTAATACGCCAGCGAGCGTTCGACCCTATGGGCAACGTTATCAGCGATACGAAATATTCCGGGTGGAAGCCGTATCAGGGAATCTCGTTTCCCTGCGAAATTGATATCCAACGTCCCCAGGATAAATACGAGGTTCAACTTGCGGTGATGAGCATCGAGATGAATAGCGCGCAAGTGACGGCGGAAAAATTCGTACTCAACCAGCCTGAGGGAGCGGAGCTGCAGCAGTTGAAATAAATGGCTTCGCGCCCTCCCAGCGGGAGCAGCCCGCGCGAAGGGACATGGTGGAGGCGGTCAAGAGGTTCGTATGTCAGCGAGCCTTTCGAAGGGCGGTGGAGTCAGTGGCAATGATTCACGGAAACGAATCGCCAGTTGGTGCTTAAAATGAACGTCAGACAAGAAAAACTCTTTCAACTCGCGGCTTGTGTGCTTTGTTTCGTGATCGCTTCCAAGCATCAGCTCGATCTGGAGGGTTCTGAGTTTGGAGGAGGCCGTCTCACTGGTCCCATGCTAGCTCTGAACTATTTCGGGGCTATTCTGTCGTTTGTTACAGTACCTCTTACTTTTCTACTCCTGCGAACCGCCGCGGTCGGAAGCCTGCTGGCCTCGATCCTTTGTCTTCCGCTGAATTTGTTTTTGCTGGCCCCAAGCCTTTTTCAAGAGGTCTTTGGAGGGAAGTACTCTGTTCCGTGGCCGTCGGCTTCCTTCCGGTGGGACGCATGGTCGGCCGCCGGGGTTCTTTCAGTTGTGTTTGCAACCTATCTCTGTGCCTACATCTTTCGAAGGCCATCGCCGGCTCGGAAGATGTAGGGAAGGTCGGACCGCCCCTGATAGACAAAAAGCATTTCGGCGCCAGGCTCGCTTCAAGCAGTATACGCAGGAATTTCTTGGCATACTTGCTGTCTGACGACATGCATGCCGCCATCCTAGCGCGAGAAAACATTGCTCCAGCAATACAACTCGAACGCAATATAAGAGAGCGGGTGGGGTCCAACGACCTCAAAGCAGCTCGCGAAATTGCTCGGGAGTCAGCCCCGCTGCGCGAACGATGATTCCCATCGTATTCGCATTCACCGGGTCATGCCTTGGAATTGTCACGATCCTCTTCCCGTCGGTCATGACAATGTGCTTGCTTTGCCGGACAACGCTAAACCCAGCCCGCTAGAGAGATCTAACAGCTCTTTGATGCGGAATTCCGGAGGTCCCCATCGCTAACGTAAAACGGTGACTTCCCGCCGATCTCCCTCGGAGGCGAGTTCATCGGCTACTGCAAGGTATTCGCGAATGGCATCGCTAATGTTCTCGAGCGCCTGTTGCTCTGTCTCACCTTGAGACGCGCAGCCAGGCAGACCCGGAACCCAGACGCTATATCCCTCTTCGGACTTCACTAGGGAGACCGTATAGCGTAGCGGCGTCATGAAGTGCTCCTTTGAAATGGTGGAGGCGGCGGGAGTTGAACCCGCGTCCGAGAAAGCCCGCCGTGAAAAGAACTACGTGCGTTTCCGGTTCGGTAGTTGTCGGCCGCCGCATTAGAGCCGGCAAGAAAACGGCGGCTTAGCCCGATTGTCGTCAGCCTGCTGCTCCGAGCAGAAGCTCTCAGCCCAATCCTCGAAAATGACGCCCGGTGGATACCGTCGAGGCCCAGCACCCGGGGCGGCTACCTAATTAATTAAGCAGCGTAAGCGAACTGTTGATTGGCAGTTCTGGTTTTCCGATCGTTTTACGGGAGTCGGAACCCGGCACGCCTTTCCACTTCGATACAATCCCGTCGAATCCGTTGCGCCCCCCTTTCACTATCTAGATGATAGCATTGCGCCCGTGGATTCAACGTATTATGGAGATCAGGATGCCCACAGTGACGGCCCGTCCGGAGGTTGAGAAGGAACAGCGCGAGCAACAGATTCCGCTATACAACGTCGTGCTGCTCGATGACGACGAGCATACTTACGACTACGTTATTGAGATGCTGCAGAAGCTGTTTGCGCTGTCCAGCACGGATGCCTGGAATCGCGCCGTGGAGGTGGACACCTCTGGACGGACCATTGTGATGACCTGTGAATTGGCGCAGGCGGAGTTCGGGCGGGATCAAATTCACGCCTTTGGCGCGGACTGGCGAATGCCGAAGTCCAAGGGGTCGATGTCAGCGGTCGTGGAACCGTGCGCCTGACGGTTGGGCGGTCAATAAGGAGTGGGGAAGGTCCTCGAAATATGGTCGTGCCAAGTGAGGCTTTCCTCGTCCACCAGAGCCCAGATCAGGCCCAAGCCCGCGGCAAGAAGACTCAACCATTCTGAGGCCAGCCGGTAAAGCCGTTGCGAAGACTGCGGCTTCTGCCCGTCGAAATCCACCAGCTTCAGACGCGTCCAGTTCATACCGGGCGTGTCGCCGCCGGCCAGGCACCACAAGAATTTATAAAACAGGACCAGGCCGCCAATCACGCCCAAAAAGATCGGCGCAGTCTTGACATTGAGAGCGATCTGGCCGCCGACTAAATGAAAAGCGATGCCGAAAAGTGCGACAGCGATCAGAATCAGGCCGCCGTCCAAAGCGGCTGCCATGGCCCGGCGCAGGGGAAGGGCCACGGGAGCATCGCAATAAATAGCTCCTTCGGAAGGCCGCAGCGAACGCGCCGGGAAGACTCCAGGCTCTGTTGGCCCGGAACAATGCGGCGATGGCGCGCGCGCGGCGCCGCTGGGCCGACGCGGAATCACGGGCTCGGCTAGGCCAGGTGCAATACTCTCGAACGGAACCACGCGCGGCAGTTCCTTGGAACTGAATAACGAAGCCTGATAATTGACGGCCCTCCGCGCGGGCGCTGGAGGCGCGGCCGAGGGAGCCGGTTCGCCGGCAAAGGCATACGCGGCCGGCTCGTAATCCAAAGCTGGAGCCGCCGCCGAGCCGGTGTAGACAGGCATGCTCCGCAGCCGCCGCCCGCAACGGCGGCAACGATGATCGTCCTCAGCATTTCCGGTTTGACAATATCGGCATTCCATTCGATACGAACTCCCCACGTTGCTATCCCAGCCAAATCATGTTACGGTTTTCGGTTGAGGCCTTCATCTTTACCTTCCCTGGGCCAACCTCTTCCGCAACAAATTTCGGAGACTATCTTCCTTCGTAACATATTTGACCGAAAATGTCACGTCCTTCCCAGCCAGCGATGCGGGGCGGCCTTCGCGCCCAGCACGATCCTCCTGCTGATGTCGCTGACTCAACCGGCTGCCGCTCAGTTTGTGCCCCCTCCGCCGCCGGTGGAGCAGCCCAATGTGGCGAATCCGAATCAGCGCCTAAAAGTGGTGCGGCCCAGTGCGCCGGGCGCGAACGACGTGCTGGTGATCGCCGCTAGCGAGGAATCGGATGGACCGTTGCGTCACTTGCGCGGTCACGTGCATTTGGAAACCATCGACAAAACGCTGGATGCCGACGAGGCGGACTACGACGAGGACACCGGAGACGCCGAAGTCCGCGGCCATGTGCGCTACGAGAACTTCCTGGACGGGACCAAGATTCAATGCGACCACGGCAAGTACAACGTAAACAGCGAGACCGGGGTCTTTTTTGACGTTACCGGCACATCGCAGCCGAGGATCGTATCGCGCCCGGGATACCTGACCACCACCAACCCCTTTTATTTCCAAGGCGAATGGGCCGAGAAGCAAGAAGACCGCTACATCATTCACAAAGGCTTCATTACCGATTGCAAAGTCCCCAAACCGTGGTGGAAACTCACGGCTCCCAAGTTCGATATCATCCCCGGCAACCGGGCCATCGGGTATCATGCCATCTTCCGGATTAAGCAGCTCCCCATTTTCTACGCCCCGGCCTATCGCAAGTCGCTCGAGAAGCTGCCGCGGCAAAGCGGATTTCTGACGCCCAACATTGGCCGCAGCTCTCTATACGGCGGCATGTTCGGCCTGTCATACTACTGGGCCATTAATCGCAGTTACGACGCCTTGTACCGCATCCAATACTTCACCGCGCGCGGTACCGCCCATACGTTGGATTTCCGGGGCAAGATCACTCCCGGCACGGATTACAGCTTAACGTTCTACGGCGTGAATGATCGCCTGAACCAGGGCGGAATTCAGGTCGACTTTGACGGCCGCTCCGTGCTGCCGGATGGATGGACTGCGCGCTGGAGCATCGATTATCTGAGTTCGTTCTTATTCCGCGAGGCTTTTTCGCCATCCTTTGAAGGCGCTATCGCCGCCGAATCCCACAGCGTTGGGTTCCTCACGCGCCATTGGTCCAGCTTCGGGCTGGATATCGTGGCGGATCGCGACGAGCATTTTGAAGACATTGGCCCCCAGGACAAGATCATCATTAAGAAATTGCCCGAGGTCGATTTCTTAAGCCGCGACCGGCAAATCTTAGGCGGTCCGCTGCCGGTGTGGTTTTCCATGACCAGCAGCGCCGGGTTCCTGGACCGGTCGCAACCGGAATTCGAGACCAGCCGCTTCGTGCCGCGATTGGATGTCTATCCGGAGCTCACCAGCGCGTTCCATTGGTGGGGATTCAGTA
>CAVSYF010000017.1:0-100564 GCA_963732175.1 Bryobacterales bacterium
GGCCCCTGCTCGCAGCGCGCCATCGAGGGCCACCAGCAGCTCCGGGACCGCCGAGGCGATTCCGGACACGATTCCGCCGGCCCCCAGAGCTCTGGCGTCCACATAGGTTCGCTCGTCGCCGGAAAGCAGCACGAAAGGCGTTTGGCGCGCCTGTTGGCGGAACAGACGAACATCCTCCAGGTTGCCGCGGGAGTCCACTACGCCCGCGAAAAGTCCGGTGGCCAGCAGTTCGACGGCCGGGGCCGGATCGAACCCGCTGAGATAAATTGGTGCGGCCTCGCCAACCTCGGCGGCAAACGTCAGACCAAATCTAATGATCGCAGCCGGGCTGTAACGGTAGTAGTAGGGCGGCATCAGGAGCAATCCCGCTGCCCCCGCCCCGGCGGCCTCTCGCGCCAGTTCCACCGCTCCGTCCAGCGTCGAATGAGAGACATTGACGACCAGGGGCAGGCGGCTACGCTTCGCCGCGAAATTCACCATGTGGCGGCGCTCATCCAGCGCGAAGTGGACAAACTCGCCGGTGGAACCAAGCAGGACGATCGCGGTTACGCCGCTTTCGCCCAGAAAGTCGATCAGCTCGAGCGTGGCGCCCAAATCGATGGAGTACTCGTGAGCGCGCCTGGAGCTCACGGCATCAGCCAGGACACCCGCAAGGCTGGTTGGTGCAAGACGGCGCAACTTGAATAGTATCGCTGCGGAGCTGCAACCAGGCTTACAGCCGGATAATAAGGACTATTCCGAACGGCTTTAATTAGACAGCTTGGAAACGCGATTAACGCTGCGGATCACTAAACGGCGTGGATCCAGCAAGTGCTGCGGCTTGAAATGCCGCTGCGACCACTTGCAACCGGGCTCAAATTCCACCCCAAGAAAATAGCCGATCTCCCGATACACGCAGTACCGGACCTTTCCGCTCAGCTCGCCTTTGGGATAGCTGATTCGCACTTCGGTCTGCAGCGGGATGGGCTGATCGAACTGAAGACAGGCGCCCGAAAGCGAGATATCTTCCAGGTTAGCGACGCCCTTGCGGATCCGGCCGGTCTTGTCCTTCCACTGGACGTCCACCATGTCCGCGCATAACATGCGAGGTTCAATGCGCCTTTCGAACATATACTTCTTATCGGCGCGCATAAAGGTAAGGATTATGACGGTCTTGCAGGCAAATTTGCCCTATCGCGTGGTAAGGCCCTGGCCGCAACCGGTCTACCCGAAGAGTACCATTTCCACGGCACGATATACTATTCGTCGCGATGGCGCGCCAAGCCCTGGTGGTTCTTATCGTAGTAGTGACCTTCGGGATTCTGGTTCCCTGGTACAAAGGGTTCATTATTCTCGACCCCAGGATCCTCAGCGCTTATGCCTGCCTGGCGCTCCTTTTCGTAGGCCCGGCCAGCGCGGATCTATCGGCGGCGCGGCAGTCGGAAATGTCGCGCGAAGCCCTGCTCGCTCGGATTGGCATGATTGTGGCGTACGCATGGGCAGTCACGGTGGTCATCCTGTTTACGGCGCTGGTGACCCTGAATCTCACCAACCGCAGAGGCATCCTGATCACGCCGCCCTGGGGACTATGCGCGGCGCTGCTGACGTTCAGTCTGGTGGGGTCGACGACGCTGGCCACCGCAAGCGCGCTTTTGGCCCGCTATTTTTCAGCGGCGGGAGCCAAGAGCATTCTGCGAGGGTTTTTCCTGCTGGTCCTGCTGGTGCTCGCATTTAGTTCCCGGCTGCTGCCGGAGAGCTGGCAATTCATGCTGAGCGATTTGGCTACCCGGCGCGGTATCACCCGGGTCGCCTGGGAGGCCTCGGTGATCGCGGCGGTCCTGACGGGTTTACTCGTGATTCCGCTGTCGCGCCGGCTGCCGGACAAAGTTCAATCCAGCGGCACCGATCCGGTGTAGCGCAGAATGTACAGCCCGCCCGTGAAGCGGTCGTTCGCGTAGATGAGGCCGTTTTCGTCCACGATGGCGTGATTGATTTGCGTGACCCCGTTCGGGTTTCTCGGAGGCGCCGCGGGAGTGTAGTAGCCGATCTCATCCACATGCGCGGGGGCGTTCGCTACGCCCACCGGGCCGTCCACAATATGAAAAATCCGCACGCCGCCATTAAACCAACTTGCCACCGTTGTGTTTTTTAGGTCGGCGGAGGTGGAGCTGGGGAAATTGGGGTGCAGATTATGCGCGCCGAACCGCCCGCCGCGTTTACAGAGCTCGCCATCGGTGGCATGATACGGCGCCGTGCCGATCACCATCGGATTGTTCTCGGCGCGGATATCCATCAGCCAGACCAGCCGGGGCGCGTCCTTGCAGTTGTCGGCGGTGTCCTCGTCGGAAACGAAAGCCAGGCCGCGGCTAAAGATCGGCTGAAAGGTGTGCGTGAAGCCCGTATAAGGAGGCGTGAATTTGGCTTGCCCTACAACTCGCGGAGTAAAGGTCTTCGCTCGGCCGGCTTTCACGTCGGCCAGTCCCGAGATATCCAGCGTGAACACGCCGCCTTCGATGTAGGCGACGTAGGCGCGGTCGGGATGATCGGGCCAGACTTCGGTCTGATGCGGGCGGTAGCCGCTGTCGAATTTATTGCGCGGTGGAAGGCAGTCGGGCAGGCACTTGTCGCCCTTGCGCGTCCCCGGGTACCACCAGCGGCTCACCTCGCGCGGATGGCGTGGATCGCGCAGGTCCACGATCATGTAGAACTGATCGTCGTTGACATTGGTGGGATCGAAATCGGCTGCGCCCGTGGTCAGATGGGCGAACTCGCCATCGACGAACCACAGGCAGTGGACCCCCCGGGAGTTCGGCCCCGACGTATCGAAGAACGACAATTCCAGATCCTCCAGGCGCTTCGCTTTTTGGATGCGGCCAAAGTCGGAGACGTCCAGCACCCACATGCCCGCGGTCTTTTGTCCTTGCTTGAGCGTCTGGTTGGCGATCACCAGCACGTTATTGGAGAGACCCAGCGAGTTGCAGCGCGTGATTCCCGGCGTGGGCACGGGAAGCTGGCTGATCATCTCCGGCTTTTCGGGATGCGTCACGTCGACGATGCTGAGACAGGTCTTCTGCCCTTCATGAGCGAGATACAGCACCCGCCGGCCATCGGGCCACTGCTGGATCACGAGACCTTCGCCACCGTCGCCATTGCCGTTGAGGTCGTTGTGGCCGACTAGTTCGATGTTCTTGGCTTCCGCCGTGGCTTGCGCGTAAAGCGGGGGAGTGGGGAGAGCGGCGCTGAGGAACAGGATTCCTAGCGCGAATAACAGGCCGGGGCTCTTGCGCGTTGTCATCATCGCCTCCGATTTTCGCATGACATAATCGATGATGGGTGAAATATATGGCAATCGCTGATGCTTTGCTTCCTGAGTTTGACCTGGAGATGACCAACACGCGTAAGATGCTGGAGCGCATTCCCGAAGGCAAACTGGGCTGGAAGACGCACGCCAAGTCGATGCCCCTGGGGAAGCTAGCCGACCATATCGCTCAGATGGTCGGTTGGATTCCGGACTCGATGGAAAAAGATGTAAATGACATGGCGGGATACCAACCTCCGCCCGAGCCAACCAAGCCGCAAGAGATCCTGGAAAAGTTTGATCGCAATCGCGCCGCGGCGCGCAAGGCTCTGGCTGCAACTCCGGACCAGGCATTCTGGCGCCAGTGGAAACTGACATCCGGCGACAAAGTGTTCTTCGAGATGCCGCGAATCGCGATGTACCGTGCGCTGATCATGAACCACGTCATTCATCATCGCGCTCAACTGGGCGTGTACCTGCGCCTCAACGACGTTGCGGTACCCGGCATGTACGGCCCGTCGGCCGACGAAGCCAATATGTTTGCCGGCGCGTAAAGCCGCGTCCGCGAACGCAGGCCGCAAGACTGAAATACCATCCCGCATATTACAATCATTAGTTCGGGCTGTCACGCACCGAAACGACATATGAAAAATGCTTCCAAAGTCGCCCCTATCACGGTTCGCAATCCGGCCGTACCGCTGAGCACCAATAAGCATCTGCTGCGCTGGGTGGAGAAGATCGCGGAGTTGGCCGAGCCGGCGGCGATCCATTGGGTGGATGGCTCCGAGGAGGAATACGAAGAGCTGTGCGCGCAGATGGTGAAGGCCGGGACCTTCACCAAGCTGAATGAAAAGCTTTGGCCGGGATGCTTCTATGCGCGATCGGATGCGGGCGATGTCGCGCGCGTGGAGGATCGGACGTTCATCTGCTCGCTATCCAAAGACAATGCCGGTCCGATGAACAACTGGATCAACCCCTTCGAGATGCGCAAGAAACTGAAGGAGCTGTTCAAAGGCGCGATGCGCGGCCGCACCATGTACGTTTTGCCGTTCCGCATGGGGCCGGTCGGATCACCGCAATCGAAAATCGGGGTGGAGCTCACCGATTCGCCGTATGTGGTCGTAAGCATGCGCATCATGACGCGCATCGGGCAAACGGTCTTCAAGGAGATTGATAAAGGAGAGCGGGTGGTGCCGTGCGTGCATAGCGTGGGCGCGCCGCTGGCTCGGGGTGAGAAGGACGTGCCGTGGCCCTGCAACAAGGAGAAATACATCGTCCATTTTCCTGAGACGCGCGAGATTTGGTCGTTCGGCTCGGGCTATGGCGGCAATGCACTGCTCGGCAAGAAATGTTTCGCGCTACGGATCGCATCCAACATCGCGCGCGATGAAGGCTGGATGGCCGAGCACATGCTGATCGTCGGCATCGAAGATCCGAAAGGCGAGAAGACCTACATCGCGGCCGCGTTTCCCAGTGCCTGCGGTAAAACCAATACGGCCATGTTGGTCCCGCCCAAGGGCTTCGAGGGCTGGAAGGTCTGGACCGTTGGCGACGATATCGCCTGGATCAAACCGGATGCGAACGGACGGTTGCGGGCGATCAATCCCGAGGCCGGATTTTTTGGCGTTGCGCCGGGGACCTCGCAGAAGACCAATCCCAACGCCATGGCTACGCTGGCGCGGAACACGATTTTCACCAACGTCGCGCTGACGCCCGAGGGCGGCGTGTGGTGGGAAGGCATGACCGACGAGCCTCCAGTCGAATGCCTGGATTGGCAGGGCAAGAAGTGGACCCCGAAGATTGCTAAGGAAACCGGCGCCAAGGCCGCGCATCCCAACGCACGCTTCACCGCGCCCGCGTCGCAGTGCCCCACCATCGATCCAGCGTGGGAAGATCCCGAGGGCGTGCCCATTAGCGCGATCGTGTTTGGAGGGCGCAGGGCGAGCACCATGCCGCTGGTTTATCAAGCCTTCAACTGGAGCGCCGGCGTGTACATCGGCGCAACCATGGGCTCGGAGATGACCGCCGCGGCGGTGGGAACGGTCGGTAAGGTTCGACGCGATCCCATGGCGATGCTGCCGTTTTGCGGCTACCACATGGGCGATTATTGGCGGCACTGGATCAAGATGCAGCGCTCGCTGAGCGAAACGCCGCGCATCTTCCACGTGAACTGGTTCCGCAAAGACGCCAACGGAAACTTCATCTGGCCGGGCTTCCGCGAGAATATGCGGGTGCTCAAATGGATCGTGGACCGCGCTCACGGGCGCGCGCTCGGAAAAGAGACGCCCATCGGCTGGATGCCGCGCTATGAGGACATCGAGTGGAGCGGGCTGAATTTCCCGAAGGAGAAGTTTGAGCAGCTACAGGCGTTCGACCGCGAGGAGTGGCGGCGCGAGGTCATCGAACACGAAGAGCTGTTCATCGACCTGCACGATCATTTGCCGTCGGAAATGATTTACGAGCGCGAGCTGCTGCTCTGCCGGATTTAGAAGCGCTGCCAGCTAGCGCGGCCAGCACGGCGTCGGCTCCCAGCCGGACGCGTCGTTCTGCTTTTTGAAGGTGTAGGTTCTCAGGAACGGCTGGACTAAGAACGCCGGGTCGTCCACCTGCGTGGTCACGATGAGATACGGCTGGCCGTCGGTGCCGACGATGCGGTTGAACCACTCGGTGAGCACGGCATTTCCGCTGTAAGGCACGCCGTTTTTGCGGATGTAGCCGGGAAGCATGTTGCTGGTGACCACCTTCAACGTCCCGGTTCCAGGCTGCGCGTTGGAGCGCGGCATTCCCAACCCACGGCCCAGACCTTGACCGGGCGCCACCCATTCGGCCGACGAATATCCTTGCCAGCTCGGCTCGCCTTTTTGAGCGGGAGCGCGACCGAAATGAAGCTGGCGCGTCTGTGTGCCGGAGTCGGCGTCGATCTTGAGCGTGTTGTCGTCTTCCCAGCCGATGCGCAGACGTCCCGGCCGCTGCATGACGCCTACCGCGCCGTAAGCCTTGCATTGTTTGCCATCGGCTTCGTCCTTGGCGGAATCCCATTCGTTGGCGACACGGCGGGCTTCGGCGTTGATGGGCAGGTAAAGGATGTCGCCCTTTTGAGGCGTGACGCGGAAGCGCCATTCATCCACGATGAGGGAAACCCAGTAGCCCGTTAGATCGAGGGCTGCCGGAGAAGCTTTTGCCGGGACAGGGGCGGCGGTTCCACCCCTGCCCGCTTGAGCATAAGCTCCAAAAGGGAGCGCAACCAACAGGACTGCCGTGGCCGCAGTGCTCATCGGCGACCTTTTACAGCAGCCTTACTCGAACGTTCCGCCCCACTTCCAACCGTCGGATGGCCGGGTGATGCTGACCATGCGCAGGCGGTGGTCGTCAGGGTTGCGTCCGGGGTTGCCGACCACGATCACGTGATCTCCAGGCTTCAGGGTCTCTCGGGTAACACCCTGCCGGCCGAGCTGCCCGCCGGCGCCCCATTCAATGGCCCAACGGATCATCTCGCCCGTTTTGGGATCCTTGCCCTCCACCTGAACGAACGAGTGGGGATTGCGATACAAGAACTGCACCAGGTCGCCTTCCACGGTTACCTTCTGATCCTCGAAGTACGTGGCGGCGAAGGAGTGGTGCGCGAAAGCCTGCGTACCGAATACTAATGCGCCAGCCAGTACAAGCAAAACAACCAATGTTTGTTTCATCCTAATGTCTCCTAAGCAGACTTAAATTACTATTTCGTTTGAACCGAACTCTCCACCAACATCGCGCACGACGCTACGGGCCGCCTTGGTCTTCGCTACCTAGCGCGCGCCCCGCGTTGTGCCGCTCTTCTCCAGACTCTTGTACACGGCTTCCACGAACATGTCCGGCGTCCAAGCAGGATTCGTCCCGAACCGCGGGTCCCAGTCCTCAGTGGGCTTAGCTGCCTGCACTTTTTCCAGGGTCAGATCTTTCTTTATCATATCCTGAATTCGATCGCGTATGATGGTGACCATATCGCGGTAATAAGCCAGGTCGGCCGTGTCGCAGATTCGTCCGTGACCGGGCACCACCAACGTGCCGCCTTCCGAGCGAAACTCAGGCACAACGATCTCGAGCATCCGGTTTAATCCCGCGAGGATCCCTTGAACGTTTCCCCCATGCTGCAAGTCGATGTAGGGGTAACTCGTCATATTGAAAATATCGCCCGCGCTGATTACATCGGAGCTTCGGAAATACACGATGCTGTCGCCGTCGGTGACCGCGGCCGGGATGTGGATGAGCTCCACGCCTTCTCCATTGAAGAAGTGGCTGAGCTTCATGACCGAGCCGAAATACGTATCCATCGGTAGCCCTTTGGATGGCATTTTTGCGTCGCTCAGGCGTTGGAGCGCATTTTCGTGGGCCAGGATGGACGCACCTTCGGAGGCATCCGCGAATTCCGCAATGACATTGCCGCCCGTGAATGTTTTGCCTGATTCGGCCAGTTTCTCGTTGCCGGCGGCATGTTCCCAAAGAGGACTGGTGTTGACGATATAGCGAATCGGCTTCACCGGCTTGGTGCTCACGATGGGCTTGCCGCCGACGCTCAGTTCATGGTTCAAATGCCGGATCGCGGTGAGCGCCTTCTCGGTCATTTCGGCGCGGCCGGAGTCGACCACCAGAACTCCGTCGGGGCCGATGGAGAGCGTCATATTTGCGCCGGCGCCCGAGAGCAAGTAGATGTTGCCGTGAACCGGTATGATTTCGACTTCCGTCTTGGGTGGAGTCGGCGGCTCCCAGATCTCGCCGGGAGCAGTCTGCTGGGCCGGACCTGACGCCACGGAAATAAGCCCAACGAGAAACAGAGCCGAGGGCTTCATTGCTTCTTGTTGGCCTCGCGGATAATTTTCCGGGCCAGTTCAGGATACATGCTGGCCGCGCCGCCGAGAGTCGCGTCAGTGGGAAGGTTGTATTTCTTCCCGAACTCGTCCAGAAATAGATTTTTTCCCGGGAGGTAATGCGGAACCACGCCCGACGGCCGGTCGATCTCTTCGACCACGGTGCACGGATACGGCGGGATTTGCATGCCCAACATGAGCCGGTATTCGGAAGCGCGGATCATCGGCTCGCTGAGATAAACCGGATCATAGGCGATGGTCACCCACGTCAGGTAATCGCCGCGGCGGTACCAATATTGGGCCAGCGTCGCCTGATCGCTGGAGGGGACGCCATTGCGCCGGTAATAATCTTCCTTGAGATGCGTGGTCGTGATTTTGAGCGCGTCGCCTTCCCATACCGCCGAGGAGAAGCCGCCCCAGGTGTGCGGAGCATTTTCCGATGGCCGAGGCCGACCGTCCATGTAATAGGGATTGTCGATGGAGCGCAGCCACTCGGCGTGCCAGGCGACGATTTCGCGCGAAACCGGGTCCACCTCTTTCCAAATCCGCACTTGCGAGGGGCCGCGCGAGATATACATGGCGCCATGCGGGCGGCACTGCCATTCGGGCAAGGTGTAGAGCGATGCGTTCCAGGCTTCGGCTCGGAGCAAGCCGGAACGGCTCATAGGAATCCCGATGAACTCGCCGATGTGCGGATTTCCGATGTCATCTTCGTCGGGGTGAGGGGCCCAATCGCCCGAAAAATCCGATTGCGCCAGGACCGGCAAAGTCATCAGTCCCGCGGCCAGGCAGAGCCACGCGCTCGTTCTCATATCAATTCCAAACCGTTTGCAAGTTTGCCACTCACCCGCCGC
Source organism: Bryobacterales bacterium (assembly GCA_963732175.1). Classification (GTDB taxonomy): domain Bacteria; phylum Acidobacteriota; class Terriglobia; order Bryobacterales; family Bryobacteraceae; genus Palsa-89. Next base: position 8,979 of record CAVSYF010000017.1, read on the forward strand.
GCCTGTCAAGGATTGATATGTCACGCTAAAAATGCTGCCGCGCAACTGCGACTTATGGCTGGGAGCCGCTAACTGTTTCCGAGGAATTCGACGTGAACGTAGGTGCCGAGCCTGCTGTTGTACGCCAAATAGAAGCCGACATGATCGGGATCTTCGTAGATGACAACTTGATCGGAGGTCCACAGCCAATCGCCGCACAAAGCAATATCGGCCGCCGCCACGCTGAAGTAGAAACCGTTGAACCAGAAACGGGACGGGCCTCCACCGGCCAATCTCCAGACGTGGCCTTTTCCAAATCCGCCGGTGAAATGGCCGTGTGCCCAGGGTTGATCGAGATGATAGCGAGGGTCGTTGGGACCGCTATCGTGTCCCACCCATTGACCATTGGTGTGCACATGGGGGGCCTCGGGATGCCCGGCCTTATCGGCGAAACTCTGGGGTGCGCGCTGCTGCTCCGCTGCGCGCTGTTGCTGGGCTGGAGCCGCTTTGCGCCTTCGCCGGCGCGGGACCATGCGCTGGGACGTATCCATGGCCCACGTCCTTGCTGCCGCCGCCTTTCCCTTTTTCCTGCGCAAATACAGCGACCGAACAGATCAGCAATATGGACAGCAGTTCGACGGCTTTTCTCATTTCATGATGATACTTCTTCCAGGTGACAAAAATATTTCACCTGGGCTTTATACTTACATCTGATTCGCATGTTGCTTCCAACTACGCTGGTCGGCTCTTATCCGCAGCCGGACTGGCTGATCGATCGCAAACGATTAGCGGAACGTCTTCCGCCGCGCGTACGTGTCCTGGAACTTTGGCGCGTTCCACCGGAGTGGCTGGAACAGGCGCAGGAGGACGCGACGCTCATCGCGATCCGCGATCAGGAGCGGGCCGGAATCGACATCATTACCGATGGGGAGATTCGGCGGGAGAGCTACTCGAACCGGTTCGCCACCGCGCTCGAAGGCGTGGACCTCGAGAATCCCGGCTCGGCGCCCGATCGCAGCGGCCATCCTAATCCAGTGCCTCGGGTAGCCGGCAAGATCCGCCGGAAGCACGCGGTCGAAGCGCGGGATGTTCGGTTCCTGCGTGCCAACACGGATCGCAAGATCAAGATGACAGTTCCGGGTCCATTCACGATGTCGCAGCAGGCGCAGAACGATTACTACCGCGACGAGGGCGAGCTGGTGCTGGACTACGCGGCCGCGGTGAACGCAGAAATTAAGGACCTGTTTGCCGCGGGCGCCGATGTCGTCCAGATCGATGAGCCGTGGATGCAAGCGCGTCCGGAAAAGGCTCGCCAGTTCGGTATTGCTGGGCTGAATCGCGCGTTAGAGGGCGTAATAGGAACCACGGCCGTGCACTTATGTTTTGGCTACGCGGCGGTGGTGCATCAGCGCCCGTCCGGTTATTCGTTCCTGCCGGAACTGGCCGCAACGCCAGTCGATCAGATTTCCATCGAAACGGCACAGTCGTCGCTGGATTGTTCGGTCCTGGAAAAGCTGCGCGGGAAGACGATCATTTTGGGGGTCCTGGACCTTTCGACGCCTGAAGTTGAATCGCCTGAGACCGTGGCTGCCCGCGTCCGGCGTGCGCTGCCGTATGTCGCCCCGGATCGGCTGGTGATCGCGCCCGACTGTGGAATGAAATACCTGCCGCGGGCGGCGGCCTTCGCGAAAATGCAGGCCATGGTAGCGGGGGCGGCCATCGTAAGAGCGGAGCTGGGAGATCTATCCAACTGAGTCGGTGAAAGCAGCTAAACTGATATAACTGGATCGGTTCTCACTATGACTAGCTCAGCACTCGAAACCAAGCCCAAAATCACCCCGCAGCGCGAGGAATTTTACAAGCGGATCGATAAGAAAAACGCGACGCCGCTGTGGGAATATTTGGCCGAGCTGGTGACGCCTGAGCCGCGCTCGCCTTGTGTGCCCGCGATGTGGCGCTATGAGGAGATTCGCCCGCTGCTGATGGAATCGGGCGGCCTGATTACGGCGAAAGAAGCCGAGCGGCGCGTGCTGATCCTGGAGAATCCGGGCGTTCGCGGGGCATCGCGCATCACGCAGACCTTGTACGCCGGCTTGCAGCTGGTGTTGCCGGGCGAAGTGGCGCCCACGCACCGCCACACCGCTTCGGCGCTGCGTTTCGTGATCGAAAGCGATGGCGGATATACAGCCGTGGACGGCGAGCGAACCACCATGCACGCGGGCGATTTCATCGTGACTCCCTCCTGGACGTATCACGATCACGGAAACCCCGGGGCGGGTCCGGTAGTTTGGCTGGACGTGTTGGATATCCCACTCGTCAACGTTTTGGACACCAGTTTCGCCGAGCATTATTCCGGCAAAGACCAGCCGGTTATGAAGAAAGAGGGGGACTCGCAGGCGCGCTTCGGGGCGAACCTTCTGCCGCTGGATTACGAACCCGAAAGCCAGGCGACCCCGATCTTCTCCTATCCTTACGACCGCACCCGTGAGACCTTGGAGTGGCTCGCGAAGAACGACACCGCGCATCCCTGCCATGGCTTCAAGATGCGCTTCGCCAATCCCGCCAACGGAGGATCTCCGATCCCCACCATCGCGACCTTTATTCAGCGGCTGCCCGCGGGGTTCCGCGGCAAGACCTACCGGTCCACGGATGCGACTGTGTACTGCGTGGTGGAGGGCAGTGGACGCAGCCAGGTGGGCAAGGAATCCTTTGATTGGAAGCAGCACGATATCTTTGTCGTTCCGGCCTGGTGCCCGGTCTCGCATCACGCGGATCGCGACACCGTGCTGTTCAGTGCCTCCGATCGGCCGGTTCAAAAAATGCTGGGCCTGTGGCGGGAAGAAGCGCCCGTCGCCGGATAAGGCGAAGCTAGTTCGCTAGAAAATATACTTCAGCACAAACTGCATCACGCGCGGATCGCCGGGCGCCACGAACCCGGTTCCGGTTCCCGCGGCCGTAGTTGTAATTTGACCGAAAGTGCCGGTGTTGATCGCCAGATTCGGATTGCCTGGGTTGAAGTGGTTCAGAAGATTGGAAGCTTCCACGCGAGCTTCCATGCGCTGCCGTTCCCGGATGGGGAAGATTCGGGACAAGCTGGCATTGAGGGTAACCGCGCCCGGTCCTACCACACTGCCCGCGCCCAGATTTCCGAAGGTACCATTGGCTGGCTCGGCGAACGCCGCGGGATTGAGCCAGTTCGTGATGGAGCCATTGCCATACGGATTTGCGAGCACCAGATTGGGCCGTTGCACGGTGGTGGCCACTCCGTTTAAGGCGGCGTCGACTCCGGTGTAAACAGTTAAGGCCTGCCCGGACAGCGCGGTCAGAATTCCCGCAATTCGCCAGTCGCTGGCGAAAATCCTCATCCAACGGTCGGAGAACTTCGGGCTTTCGGCGATCCCGGTCAAGTTAAAGATCTGCCGGTGGTCGGTGCCGGACGTATTGCAATCGCCGCGATCGAATTCGCGGTCGTTCGGGTTCTCGAAAGTTACGCCGCCCGCGCCGGCGTTCGGGAGCGTGTTCACGGGATCGCTGATGCAGTGCGACCAGGTGTAGTTCCCAAAGAAAGTGAAGTTGCGGCTGAGCCGCTTCTGAACCGACAGCAGCATGCCGTTATAGCTGCCTGTGCCGCCCCAGTCGCCCCGCTCGGTATAGGAAAAATATTTTCCCTCGGCTGGATTGATGACCGACAGCAGACGGCGCTGGTTCGTGTTGGCAGTGGTCGAGCAGGGGCCGGCCGCCGTGAGACCGTATTGGCCCGCGACGCAGTTGCCCGGAATGTAGATCGCCGGATTGAGTTCCTGATTGGTCGGCAGGTGGATGGTGTGGCTTCCCAGATAGCTCGCCGATAGCAGCCAGTCTGATCCGAGCTGTTTTTGGAGACTGAAATTCCAGGATTGCACCTGCGTGGGCTGGGTATCGTAGTTAAACGTCACAAAGCTGCCGTTGGGCGTGAACGGCGTATTGGCATTGAGGACCAATGGGAACGGATTGGCTTGGCCCGCGTACGGGTTCGTAAAGTTCACGCCCTGCAGCGTGGTCTTGCCGCCCCACGGCGGCGCCACGACGCCGTTGAGATTATATTGAGCATCGGGGATGTCATAAAACTCTCCGAAGGAGGCGCGCAGCGACATGCGGCCGTCACCCTTGGGATCCCACACCAGACCCACGCGCGGCGCGAAATCGCCGAGCTGCTTGTTCATGCCGGCGTGAGAGGGAAAGCCCTGATCGCCGATGTAGGAGAGGCCCGGCGGAGCCTGGCTGAAAACAGAGCTGTGGATGCCGTTCATGAAACCGTTCAGGTCGAAATGATCCACGCCGAACACATACTGCTGCGGAAAGAACGGTTCCCAGCGAAGACCGTAGCTCAAGCTCAATCCCGGGCGGATTTTCCACGAATCCTGCGCGTACAGCCCGAAGTACCACTCGCGATCGAACAGTTCATTGGGTGTCGACTGGACAAAGGTCGTGACGTCTCCCAGCATGAAATTGGGCAGCGTGTTGAAAGTAAAATTCCCTTGTGAGAATACGTTCGCATACGTATTGGACGCCCAATGCGCGAGCTCGGCGCCAAAGGCCATCTGGTGCGACCCGTGAATCACGCTGAAGTCGTCGCCGAGTTGCAGCGTGGTGGTGGCGTAGCTGGCCGGTGTCGAGGTTCCGGTTCCCAGGACGAACCCTCCTCCCGTTGGACCCGCGGTCACGGTCATGTATTGGGGAAGATAGCTGAAGATGTTGACCCCGACCGAAGAGGCGTCGAAAAATGAAGCGCCCAGGCGCGCGATCGCGGTTCGGTTGAAGGTCGCGCGCAGCGAATTGACCATGTTCGCGCCCAGCAGGTAGGTATCGCCCAGAGTGAACGACTCGATGAGATCGTTGGAACCGAACGAATTGCCGGTAGCCGCGCCGGTGGTCAGCAGGTTACCGCCGGATAAATCGTACGGCACTGGAGCGATATAATCCTCCGCCAGATAGCGCGCGAATAGCGTCTGTTTGTCGCTCAGTTGATAATCGACTCGTCCCACGGCCTGCCGGTCGTTGCTGTTATTGGGCGCGCCATAAGTGATGCTGCCGCACTGACTGTTTGTGACCGGCAGCTTGTTCACGATATTCACGGCCGGGGTGCTTAGCAGGCTGGGACTAATCTGATTGTTGACAAAGGGGGCTGGAAGCGTCTTGGCGACTCCTCCATTGCAAGCTGCCGATTCGAACGGTACGAAATTTCCAGCCAGCATGGCCGGCGTGGGTTCGAAAGCCACGTTGGGAACCGCGTTCTGGCGGTTGATGGTGTCCTGAAACGCTGCGAAGAAGAACAGTTTGTTTTTGCGAATTGGACCGCCGAAGGTGCCGCCGAACTGATTACGCTTGAGCGAGTCCTTCGATGTTCCGGGCGCGGCGTTAGTGAAATAGTTTTGAGCGTTGAAAATGTAATTGCGCACAAATTCGAACGCGTCGCCGTGGAATTCGTTGCCCCCGGATTTGGTAATGGCATTTACCACGGCCGCCGAATGCATGCCATATTGCGCGGGCAAGGCGCTGGTCTCGACTTTGAACTCCTGCATGGCGTCCGGGAAGGGAAGCGGCAAAGTCAGGTTATTGTAGGGGTCATTGTGCATCGCGCCATCCAGGACGTAACTGGTTCCGGAGGCCAATCCGCCCGCGACCGAGATGGTGGGCGTGGAGTAATTGCGGCTGGTGTTCAGATTGGTGTCCGAACCCAAGGCGGCCGCGCCGGAAAGAGTGATCAGGTCGGTAACCTGCCGTCCGATGAGCGGCAAGTCGACCACGCGTTGCGAGTCAATCACCTGTCCCACGGCGGTGCTCTGCGTTTCCACCATCGCCGCAGCCGCCTCCACCTGCACCTGCTCGCTGACGGAACCGACTTTCAATGCGACATCAATGGTCGGGTTGCTGGCTACCTGGAGCTCGATGCCGGTCTGCACGTATTTCGAAAATCCTTCCTTGGTCACCTCGAGTTGATAATGGCCGACGGGAAGATTCGTGAGCGCATAAGAACCATCCGGACCCGAGGTGGTGGTGCGGATCGCCCCGGTCTCGGTCCCCGTCATCTTGACCTCAGCGCCTGGAACCGCCGAGCCGGATGCATCCTGGACCGTTCCCTGTACCTGAGACGTGGAAACTGTTTGAGTCCACGCTAGCGCCGCGAAGCTAATGAGCGCTAAAAATCTAGTAACAGCCGTTAAAATCCTCATCAAATTCCCCCGTTAATGAAGGCAACCCGTTGCGCGGCGAAGCACCGTTTTGGGATTATATTCTGCTATTGCAGTTCTGTCAAGAAAAGTGCATCGGGAGGACCAATGAATTCTTTCACGAAATGAAAACGGCACAGGGAGAGCGGGAGGAAGGAAATTCGACTAGCGCGCTTTTGAGAGATCCGCAGCCGCACCGGCCGAATCGCCCAGTGCTTTGCGAGCGGCTGCGCGGTTGCGATAGGCGTTGGCGTAGTCCGGCATCACGCGGATGGCTTGATTGAAATCGTCCAGCGCCCGCTGGTAATCTCGCGCCCTCAAATACGCGTACCCGCGAGCGTTGTAAGCGCGCGCGAAGTCTGGCTTGAGACGGATCGCCTCGGTCAGCGCCGTGATCGCATCCGAGTATTTGCCTGCCTCCGTGAGTGCGCGGCCGCGGCGATCGTATTCGTCCGCAGAGGTCGAATCCAAGGCGGGTTGAGTGACGGGTTTTGGCGCGGGTGTCGCGACCGGCTTCGGTTCCTGTTTAGTTTCCGCTTTAGTCTCCGGCTGCACCGGCGCAATCGCGAGTGTTTGCGGGGCAGGCGGTCGAACCGGCTCGACCGGAGCCGGAGGAGTTGCGGACTCTGCGACCGCTGCGGGCCGCTTCGGCACTGGCGGCGGATTCACTGCCGCCAATTTTTCATCCGCTTTCTTCAACACGTCGATGGCTTCCTGATAGCCCGGCCGCAGGCGAACCGCTTCCGCTAAATCCGCACGCGCCTTTGTATAATCACCCAGAAGAAAGTACGCGCTCCCCCGCGCGAACCAAGCCTCGGGAAGGTTGGGATCGAGCTCGATCGCTTTGGTCCGGTCCGCCAACCCCTTTTCGTGCATTCCGAGCTCATGATACGAGCCGCCCCGAGCCAGATACGCTATCGCCATGTTGGGAGCCAGGCGAACCGCCTGCTCGCGGTCCTCGAGCGCCTCCTTGTTGCGGCCGAGCTGGGCGAATGCACCGGCGCGCGCGAGATACAGCGTCGGGTCTCGCGGAGTTATTTTAATCGCCTCGGAAAAATCGCCGATGGCCTTTTCGTTCTGGTTTAGCTTCACATAGGCGGCGCCGCGCAGCGTGTAGGCTTTCGCGTCCTTCGGGCGAGCCGCGAGCACGCGGTTAAAATCGTCAACTGCGCCCCGGAAGTCGCCTGTTTGTCCGCGAGCGTAGCCGCGATCCTCGTAGGCATCCAGGTAATCCGGCTTGAGGCTGATGCTTTGATCGTAGTCGTCGATGGCCTGGCTATAGCGCCCCGTCGCGGCGTATGCGTTACCGCGTTCCTTCAGCGGCTCCGGGTTGTCGAGCCGCAGCTTGATGGCGTGCGTGTAATCGGCGATGGCCTCCTCGTTTTCTCCCAGGCTGGCGTGCAAAGCCGCCCGGCCGTTGTAAATAGCGGGCGTGTCGACGCCCAGCTGGATCGCGCGGCTGTAATCCTGCAAGGCCTTGTGGGTATCCTTCATCTCGCGATAAACGTCGCCCCGTAACTGGAACGCGTCGGCGTTGTTCGGCTCCAGGTGAGCCACCGCGTCGGCGTCCTCCAACGCGTGGGCGTAATCTTTCAGATTAAATTCAACCCGGCCCCGGTGCAGGTAGGACGGCGCGTTTCGAGGGTCGTACTCGATGGCCTGCGAGTACGCTTTTTCGGCTTGTGCCCATTGGCTGGCCTGCTCATAGCGCAAACCAGTCTGGTACTCTTTTTGCGCCTGCTTCGACTCGGAGGCGGCCGGCGCCGGCAGTCCAAGGAGCCAAAGCAGTGTAAGAAAACACCGTCCCCGCATTGGTTGCTTTGATGCCTAAGTTACCACAACAAAGCGGAGGAAATCCCGCCCAGGAAATCCCAATTACTGGATGGGCGGCGCACCGGCCACCGAGGTAGGAACGGTGATCAGAGAGAAGTGCGAGGTGATTCGCGCCAGCACGCTATCGCGTTCCGACACGTTGACCCATTTGAGCAGCGACGCCTCGCCGCTGTCGGAAAAGAATCCTACCCCGCCGCGGCTCAGCAGGTTGTCCGTCCAGGAGCTGACCAACTGCCCGTTCACCGACGTCAGGAAGTGGTTGCCCCGAACGCTAACGCGCACGCGATAATCCACGCCGCGCTCGATGGTGAGCGGCAGCGGAAGTTCCACGCGTTCCCGTTCGCGTCCGTCCAGAACGATGTAACGGATCAAGCCCGCGTTGGGCAGGCCGCTGGGGTTCGTCATGATTAATTTGGTCGCGTAGTAATTATGGACATCGCTGGCGCGAAAAGCCCAGTCGATGCTCTTGCGCTCGATCTGTCCCATGAATTCCAAGTCGTAGTTGGCTAACGAGGTAGATGGTTTCCACAACCGCAGGGTGGTGGGCCGCACTTCACTACCCGCCAGCTTCCATTCCGAGGCGGCCGATCTCAGCCCTTCCCAATCCCGGAAGCCCGATCGGAAATCTTCATGCAGGCTGCGCGCGGAACTGGTTTGAAACAGATTGCTGAAGAAGCCCTCGACGCCTCCCTGGGCCACTTGAGGATTGGTGTTCGGTACCAAAGAGATCCGTTGGCCGGAGGCAGGCGCTGCCGCCGGACGCTGTGACACGGCCAACAAGACGAACACCACCACGACCGCAAAGAAGATGCTCGCACCGAAGCCTACGCGGCGCTCGCCGCGTTCCTCGGCTTTCCCTCGCGAGAGCACGCGCCAGGTGACATCGTCATACCCATAGGGATCCTCGGCCTCCCGAAGTACCCGAGCCGACTTCCGAGCCTGTTTTAGCCGATGATCATCGCAGCAGAAGTTCCGGTCCTTCACACTTCGAAGAAGACCGATTTTCTTCCGGCAATATAAGCAGACCATGTTTCCGGTCGCCATGATGCCTCAGTGTAACAATCGGCTGCCGGCAATGAAATCTGCTAGGGCAACAATAGCGTTTATTATGGGAGCTCTGCTCTGGTAGGACTAAGCGAACAGCCTTAGCGAGGTAGGGCTAAGGTTCCTGGGCATGCTGTACGAGGTGATAAGGGGATGACCGGACACTGCTAGGGCAGAGGCCCCTAGCAGCCCGCCCAAGCGTCCGGCTGAGCGTCTACTTGGGGGACGGGGCGAGGGCCAATGTCATGCCGCGGCTGATAGGGATGGGCTCCAGCGCGCCTCTCCAGTCCTCAAGGTTCTACATCTAAAGGATTTAATGGAGGGTGCCGATAGTTTGTTGACAGCGAGAATGGGCGTCTTTCACGATTTAGGCCACATACCGTACCTGCAGCCGATGGTGTGGGCGCTGAGCTTCACGATCGCGCTCATCCTGAACCGGTTGCGGAAGCCGAGCGGACGGAAGGCCGCTCGATCGCTGCTTTCCAATAAACCACCGGTGGTCGAAGATCTCTTTGACGCCGCGCCCATCGGCTACATCGAGATCGACGCCCAAGGGATTGTGCGCCGGGTGAATCGCCAACAGTGCAAGTTCATGGGGCTGCTGGCGCCTCAGATGGTCGGCAAGCACTGCGCAGAGTTGATTCCTTCGCTGGATCGCGAGCGCTATCGGGAACAGCTGGTCAAGCGCATCGCCGGCGACACGGCCCTGCTGCCATATCAGCGCGAGTATATGCAGAGAGACGGCAGCAAGATCGCCGTCGAGATTTACGAGCAGCTGCTGCGGAACGAAAAAGGAATCGTCAGCGGCATGCGAATGGCTGCCATCGACATTACCGAGCGCAAGAAGAGCGAGGATGCCGCCTATCAAGCCGCGGCTGAAGTGCGAGCCCTGTTCCAGGCCTTTCCCGATTTGTACTTGCAACTGGACCGTCAGGGCAACGTGCTGGACTCCAAAGGCGGCCAGACTCCGATCCTTTCTTGTTGCCCGAGAAATTCGTGGGCCGGAACCTGCGGGAAATTTTGCCCGCGGAAACCGTGGGGCGCTTCGGCCTGGCGCAAGAGAAGGTGCGCAAGACCAAAGGCATGGAGATGGTCGAGTTCACGGTGGAGGGGAAGAACGGGCAGCAGATTTACGAAGCTCGCCTGTTGCCTCTCAATTGGGACCAATGGGTCGCCATTTTGCGGGATATCACTCCGCGCAAGACCGATGAGGAGCGGATGAAGGGCTACGCGCTGGAGTTGGAGCGCAAGAACGAAGAGCTGGAAACCGCCCTGACCACGGCTCGCGAGGCCACCAAAATGAAGAGCCGGTTCCTGGCGAATATGAGCCATGAAATCCGCACGCCCATGAACGGCGTGCTGGGGATGACGGACTTCCTGCTCGGAACCGACCTCACCTCGGAACAGCAAGAGTATGCCGGATCGATCAAGCGGTCGGCTGATTCGCTGCTGCTGCTCATCAATGACATCTTGGATATTTCGCGCATCGAGGCCGGAAAACTGCGGCTGCTGCGCGTCGCCTTCCCGGTAAAATCCGTGGTGCAGGAGACGGCCTCCCTGTTTGCTTTGCAAGCACGAGCCAAAGGCTTGGAGTTTCTGTGCCAGATCCCGCCCACTCTGCCCGACACGGCCATCGGCGATCCGGGACGGCTGGGTCAGGTGCTGACGAATCTGCTCGGCAATGCGATCAAGTTTACCGACCAGGGGCGAATCGGCGTGACGGCCGAAGCGGTGCGGCAGACCGAAGACGAGATCTTCATGCGGTTCGCGGTTTATGACAGCGGCATCGGCATTTCTCGCGATCAACAAGATCGTCTGTTTGAGAGCTTCACCCAAGGCGACGATTCGAGCACGCGCAAATATGGAGGCACCGGGCTGGGACTGGCGATCTCCAAGCAGCTGGTGGAGTTGATGGGCGGCGAGATCGGCGTGGAAAGCGAGCGCGGACGCGGCAGCCAATTTTGGTTCACGGCCTGTTTCGGCTTAAGCGCCGTCGAGGAGAGTGAGCCGCCCGCTGAGCCGCACCCGGCCGCTGCAGCCCCGCTTCCGCAGGCTAGCCCTCCTGCGCCACCAGTTACGCGAGCTCCGATAGTCATTCCGCCGGCCCCGGCGCATCATCCGGCAACGGTGGCGGCGCCGCCGCATGAGCCGCTGAAAGCTCCTCCGCCCGCGCCCCCGAAACCCGCTCCTGCGCCTGTGGCCATCAAGCCTACGCCGGCTGCGCATGCGCCGGTTGCGACCCGGAAATACCGGATCCTGCTGGCCGAAGACAACGAGATCAACAAGCGCATCACGCTGCGGCTGCTCGACAAGCTGGGACTCGCGGCCGACGCCGTCATGAACGGGGAAGAGGCGGTCGCGGCCTTGGAAAAACGCCGCTATGATCTGGTTCTCATGGATTGTCAGATGCCCGGCATGGACGGTTACGAAGCCACCGCCGTCATCCGGAATCGCGAAGGCACCGCCCGCCACACGCCCATCTGCGCCTTAACGGCCAACGCCATGGAGGGGGATCGCGAGAAGTGTCTGGCGGCCGGGATGGACGACTACGTCAGCAAGCCGGTCGGTTTGGAAAAACTGCGCGAGGCGGTGGGCCGGTGGCTTCCCGGAACAGTCGCCGCCGCACACGAACCGAGTCCCACTGCGGTCGGCACTTAGCCGCTAAATCGGTTTCGCCGCTAAACCTGGAATCCCACCGCCCGCATCAGATCCAGCGCATTACTGCGTTCTACGATGCCCGGCTTGAGCCGGTAATCGAAGTGCAGCTGCCCGTTCTCCAAAGAATCGGCGAAATGTACGTTGAGCGCCTGGCCGTCCAGGCCCGCGGCAATCTCGGCTAGAGCCAGATCGTGCGTGGTGATCATGCCGAGCGCGCCGTGGCCGAGCAGCATCCGCACGATGGCTCCCGCGCCGATGCGGCGGTCATGCGAATTCGTACCGCTTAGCAACTCATCCACCAGGAACAGGGTGGTCGTGCCGCCGTCTTCCGCGAGCCGCACAATCTCACGCAGCCGCGTAATCTCCGCATAGAACCGCGACCGGCCATCCAGCAGCGAATCGACGATACGGATGGAAGCCCCTACGCGCAGCGGCGAAATCTTCAAGCGATGGGCCCGCACCGGAGCGCCGGCCCAGGCCAGAACCGCAGTCAGCCCGACGGTCCGCAACAGCGTACTCTTGCCGGACATATTCGATCCGCTTACGATCAGCAGCCGGATCTCGCCGCCGAGCCGCACATCGTTCCGAACGCAATGCGCTTCGGGCATGAGGGGATGGCCCAGGGCTTCGGCTTCAAACCAGCCGCCGGTTGTATCAACCAGTTCGGGGAAAGTGTCGCTGGGGTGTTCGTAGCTGTAGCCGGAAAGCGCGAACAGGGCTTCGAATTCGCCCACGGCGGCGATCCATTCCCGGATGTGCCGTCCGGAGACAGCGCGCCACTGCTCGATGGCCAGGGCGACCTGCGGGCCCCACAAGATCGCCAAGGCAATCGGCGCAAACAGCAGGTTACGCTGCCAATCGAGCATCGCCACCAGACGACGCAACCCGACGATCTCCCTGGATGCCACCAAATCACTAGCCGCCAGCCGCCCCTGCAGGCTGCTCAGGCTGGGATGCTCAAAACGCTCATTTTCAAGCTTGCGCACGAGCGTGGATAGCACCGCCAGATCGCGCGTCGGAGCATTCACCGCGGCGGTGACGCGCAGGGCTCTGGCACCCAGCCACAGCCAACACCCAGCTCGATGAACAGGGCTGCCAAGAGCGGAGTGCGCGTCCAGATGCCTGCCATATAAAGGCCGAACGTCACGACCACGGCGGCCGAAACCAGCAGCGTTATTAGCCGCGCGCCCGGCGGAAAAGGGACACGCGGAGCCTCTCCCCAAGCCGCCACCACGTCAGGATCCAAATTGGACCGGACTCCCGCGCCCAGGATCGCCAAATCCTCGCGGAGGTCCAGCCGCGGCCGCAGTTCTTGAATGGCCTGCTGCCGATCCTCCGCTTCTTTTTTCGAGGCGGGCGAGAGAAACCATCGCGCCAATGCATCCTCGCCCGAGCGGGTCCGGGCGGTGGATACCAGCTCAAACAGCGATCCTTTGCCGAACAGATCCAGATCTTCCTCGTAGACATGGGCGGGATTGCGGAACCTTTCGCCGCTCTCTCCGCCGCCCATCCAGCGGTCTTCCAGGCGCGCCACCCCGCGTTCATAGAACGAAACCGCGCGATTGGCTCGCTCCCAGCGTTCCACCACGCGCGAATGAAACACTACCAGGCTCGCGAACAGCGCAGCCGGAACCAGTAGCCACCAGGGCGAGATCACGGTCTCGCCGAAAACGAAGAAGGCCATGGCTACACCCGCGATTCCGACCGCTAGGCGGGCATTACCGATCCAGCGGAAGCGCTTTTGTTCGCTCTCGGAAACGGCGCGCCGTTCGGACAGTCGGCCCTGGTACTCAGCCAGTGGATTCACAATGCTAGCCTAACAGCAGTGGTACATGAACGACCAAGAACCGGTCCGGATTCCGATCACGGATGTGTTCGACCTGCACACCGTTCCTCCCGGGGACGTGGCTTCGATTGTCGAAGAATACCTGGAGGAAGCTCACCGGCTGGGGTTCAAAGCATTACGGATTATTCATGGGCGGGGCATCGGCGTGCAGCGCGAGATAGTTCGTTCTATTCTGGCCAGAACGCCGTTCGTCGCCAGCTTCTCCGATGCGCCGCTCGAGGCCGGCGGGTGGGGAGCCACCATCGTCACGCTGCGGTGAGCCGATGTCATTTTTGGTTCATGAAGAATTGGAACTTTTTCGCGGCGGACGGTGAATTTCAATCAACAGCCGACGTGGATCGTCAAAAGAACTAATGCTGGAATCCCCGTCCCATGGTGATGATGACGGTCTGCTTCGGCTGATATCCGCTGGTAACGAAGCGGCCTTCCTGCAATTTTACAATCGGCATCAAGGATCGGTGTACCGTTTTGCCTTGCATATGTGCGGGAAAGCGGAAATCGCCGAAGAGGTAACACAAGACGTTTTTGTGGCGGTCATGAAGAGCGCTAAATATGACCGCACGCGCGGCTCGGTGCTCGCGTTTCTCTATGGCATCAGCCGGAATTTGGTGTTGAGATGCCTGGAGCGGGAGAAGCCGTATTTAACGTTGCTGGACGATCCCGACGGCGAGTATGCCGGTGGGATGGCCGACGAGCATGATCTGCTGGGCGAGCTGACGCGGACTCAACGGATCGAGCGGCTGCGAAAAGCGGTGCTGGCGCTCCCGCCCGTATATCGGGAGGTCGTGGTGCTTTGCGATCTCCAGGAAATCGACTATGCCGAGGCGGCCACGGCATTGGGTTGTGCGATCGGGACCATCCGGTCGCGCTTGCATCGGGCCCGGGCGCTTCTCATGGAAAAGATGCGCGCCGGGGAAAGGTGTGGCGTATGAAGGCAAGCGAACAGGAGTTTCTGAACGATCTGCGGCTATTGGCGGAAGACGGCGCAACTGGCGCGCCTCCCGCGCTGAGAGAGCGGCTATTGATCGAATTTCGTCGACGGCACGCGCGCAAGCGTTTATTGGCCCGAGTCCGTATCGCCACAGTGGGAGCGATTGCAGCGGCGCTGCTCGTGGCCTGGGTCTCCGGGGACGCGCGGCGATTCTTGACGCGGCCTGACGTACCGGCTCCGGCTATGGCCGAATCTACCGAGTTCGACTTTTACCCGCTGCCGGAAGCCGAGGGGCTGCCGCCCATTGAGAACGCAACCGTGATTCGCGTACAGATGCCGGTTGCGTCCCTGCAGCTCATGGGTCTGGCGGTCAATGAGGACAACGCCGCTGATCCGGTTCAAGCCGACATTCTTTTGGGGCAGGATGGATTAGCGCGAGGGGTTCGCTTGGTGCAATAAGATGCGCGTAGCCTTGATCACTGCCGCGGTTTTCATTGCCGGTTTCAGTGCGTTCGCGCAACCTGCCGGTCGCGGGCCTGGTCCGATGTTGCCCGGCGACTTCGCCTTCGTGCGCGGTGAGTTCGGGATTGCGAATCAGGTTGTGCAGGGTGCGCCGTACAGCGCCGAAGCAGTGACCGAGATGACTCGGACTTTGGCGGATGGAAACAAGATTCAGCGAACCATTACCGGTTCGGTCGCCCGCGATGGCGAAGGTCGAACCAGGACCGAACGCACACTGGGCGCGATCGGGCCATTGATCACCGCCAGAGCGTCCGGCATCAAGACCGTGGTCATTAACGATCCCGTGGCGGGCACGAGTTACTCGCTCGATCCCGCGAGCCACACGGTCCGGCAGATGCCCATTTCCGTGCGGGGGCGCCAGGGGGCGGCGCGAATCGAAGAGCGCAGATGGGGGCGCCAAAAGAAGAGGACCTGGGCGCACAGGTGATTCAAGGCCTCACGGCGCAGGGTAAGCGAGTGACGCGCACGATCCCGGCCGGTCAAGTGGGGAATCAGCGCCCTATCGATATCGTCACGGAAACCTGGTATTCACCGGATTTGCAAGTGGTGCTGATGAGCAAGACCAGCGATCCTCGCTTCGGCGAGACCGTGTACCAGTTGAACCATATCAATCGCGCGGAACCGGATCATTCGCTCTTCACCGTGCCCTCCGACTACACGGTCCAACAGGGCCGGCCCACCAATCCCGGCCGCCGCCCGGCGCAATAGATCCGCAACCGCTTACAACAATTCCTCGCGCTTCTGTTGTTCCAGTTTTTTCACCAGTTCGCCGACTTCTTGCGCGCGCGAGCGGTCGGCGATCAGCAATGCATCGGGCGTGTCGACCACCAAAAGGTCCTGGACGCCCAAAAGCGCGACCAGCTTGCCTTCGGCGTCGATATAATTGCCCGTGCTCGCATGCGCCAGCGTCTCGGACCGGAGCACGTTGCCGTCATGGTCACGCGGGAGCAGTTCGTAAACGGCGTTCCAACTGCCTACATCGTTCCAGCCGAAATCGTCGGTCGCGAATCCGACGACGGTGCGGGCTTTCTCGAGCACCGCATAATCGATCGAGATGTTCTCGCAATTCGGGAAAACTTGCTTCAGCGCCGAAGGAAACCGCCGGTTTCGAAATTCCGGCAAGCTGGCGAGCAGCGTCGCGGTCTTGGGCTGAAACTCGCGCAGCGCATCCAGCAGAACGGAAGTTCTCCAGAAGAACATGCCCGCGTTCCAATAGAAGTTGCCGGCTTTCAGGTAGCGCGTGGCCGTTTTCAGATCGGGCTTTTCGCGGAACCGCCGCACCTGGAACGGCTCAAGAGAACCCGCTTGTGCGCCTTTTGGAAACTCGATGTATCCGTATCCGGTCTCCGGCCAGCGCGCCTGAATTCCCAGCACCACGATATTGCCCTTGGCGGCGGCGGCGAAGGCCTGCCGCACGAAACGCAGGTAACGAGCGGGCTTGGCGATGACGTGGTCCGACGGAAAAACGCCCATCAAGGCATCCGGCTCGATGGACTGAAGAATGTGCGCGGCCAGTCCGATGGCGGGCGCGGTGTTGCGCTGCGCCGGTTCAGCCAGGATCTGCCGGCGCGGCACTTCCGGCAGCTGGCGGACGATCTCGTCGCGCAGATGATCGTTGGTGAGAATCCAGACGCGGCCGGGCGGAATCACAGGGCGAAGGCGATCGACGGTTTGCTGGATGAGCGAGCGCTCGCCCAAAAAACGGAGCACCTGTTTGGCGCGATTGCGCCGGCTGCGCGGCCAGAATCGCGTGCCTCGGCCTCCCGCCAGGATCAGGGCGTACCGGCCCGTTTTTTCCTTCATCCGCCCAGTGGATACCCGTGAATCAGCTTCAATGTCCGGTTCCAGCGGGTTCGGGTGAAGAAGTGCTGGCCGAGATCGATCAAATGATGCAAATTGTAATCGGTCAGATCGTCGGTGGGCGCATCGTAGGACCAGAAAATGATCAAGGGCTTGCCCATGATGTTGTCGCGCGGCACTAACCCCCAGTAGCGGCTATCGAGGGAATTGTCGCGGTTGTCGCCCATCGCGAAGTAGCTGCCGGGCGGAATCACCAGCTCGCCGTTTACCACCTGAGTGCGCAGCATTTCCTCCATCCGGACGGCCATTTTGGGGTCGGGATTGTATTCGGGATCGCCCACCGGGAAGTTGTCGCGATAGCTATAGAAATTGTTCTCGTGAATGACGTAAGGCTCGTTCAACGGCTTGCCGTTCACGAACACTTGCTTGTTGATGAGCTTGATGTGATCGCCCGGCACGCCGATGACGCGCTTCACGTAATCGACCGTGATCAGCGTCGGATGCTTGAAGACGATGATATCGCCCCGTTTCACCTGCTCATAGGGCAATAAATATTTGCTGAACGAGCCGGAAGGAGCATAGGCGAGCTTGTCGACGATCAGGTGATCGCCGGTGAGCAGCGTGTTGTGCATCGAAGAGGTCGGAATGACGAACGGCTGCGCGATGGTCGAGGTTCCGAACAACAGAATCAGGATGGTGATCGCCCACTCGGCCACCGAATTCCTCGGCACCGGCCTGAGCGGCGCCGTCTGCGGCATCAGTTGTAGTTGTAGTAGCCATGGATCAGCCGGAACGTGCGATTCCAGCGTGTCTTGGTGAAGAAGTGTTCGCCCAGGTCGATGAAGTGATGGAAGAGACTGTCTACCGACGAACTCGCCAGGCTTTCGGTGCTGGCGTCGTAGGACCAGTAGATGATCAGCGGCTTGCCGATGATGTTCTCGCGCGGAACGAAGCCCCAATAGCGGCTGTCGAGCGAATTATCGCGGTTGTCGCCCATCGCAAAAAAGGAGTGGGGCGGAACCACCACTTCGCCGTTCACGACATTGTGCGCGAGCATCTCCTGCGCCGGAGGCAAGAGCATCAGGTTCGGTTCGCTGCTGGGGAAATTATCGCGGAACGAGTCGGGATAGGGATTCTTGTGCACCACGTAAGGCTCGTTGAGCTTCACGCCGTTGCGATAGACCTGCTGGTTGATGATCTTGATATGATCGCCGGCCACGCCGATCACCCGCTTTACAAACGTTTGCGTGATGTCGACCGGATAGCGGAAGACGATGATATCGCCATCGCTGCGGCTCCTCGTAGGGCAGGATGTACTTGCTGAACGAGCCCGCCGGCGCGTAGGCCAGCTTGTCCACCAGGAGATGATCGCCGATCAGCAGCGTGTCCTCCATGGAACCGGTGGGAATGACGAAAGCCTGCACCAGCGTGGTGGTGCCGAACAGGAGCAGGAGAATGGTGATGGTCCACTCGGCAATGGTGCCGCGCGGGGGTTCCGTTTTGCTCGCGGTCGCGTGAACGGCTGCCGGCTCGGCCACCGTGGTTTTTGTGCGATCGGAAGTCGATTTCATAGCACTGATACCTTCAGTCTATCAGCAGGAGGGCGGCGGAGCCGAACCAGCTCTGCGATGGAGATATAGAGATTCAACACGCCGAGGCCGCTCAAAGCCCCGCGAAAGAACGAATTGTTCCAGAGCTGTTGTACCCAGGGGGCGGCGGTTGCGATGGAATTGGTGCGCCAATAGCGCATCCACGGAAACAGCATCAGGAAAAGCCCGACCTCGAAGCAGACGATGATAAACAGCAGCATCGCCAATTTGCGGGGCCAGACGTGCCGATGGCCCGGTCCAATTCTTCGACGGGCGCCTGAGGTTGTGCGGGCTGCATTTCAGTTTTTCCCCGCTCCGGCATGCCTTGCAGATAGCTCAACGGCGGCGGATTCCGGGTCAGACCACGCGGCTGGCAGGTCTTCGAGCGGCGGTGCATCGCCGGGGAACAGGTCCTGCTGGCGGGGATAGCCGCTCCATAGAACGTCGGCCGAATGTTCGCGCACGGGCCAGAAGCTGAAGCGATGCAGCGAGGTCGGGCCATGGGTCTCGAGCGCTTTCCAATGCTCGTCGGTCGAGTAGCCCTTATGGTTCTTCAGGCCGTATTGCGGGAACACCCGATCCCACTCGCGCATGCAGGCGTCGCGCTCCACCTTCGCCAGAATTGACGCTGCCGCGATGCATTGCGATAGGGCGTCGCCGTGGATCAGCGCGCGCTGGGCGAGCGGCAAGGTCGATGCTGATGGCGTCCACCAATAAGTAATCCGGGGCAGGGGCGAGACGCTGGACGGCCCGGCGCATGGCGAGCCGGGAGGCCTGATAAATATTTATGCGATCGATCTCGAAGGCATCCGCAGCGGCGACTGCCCAAGCCACGGCGCGCTCGCGAATTCGTCCGGCCAGCACTTCCCGACGCTCGGGATCGAGCTGCTTGCTGTCGCGCAGCCCGCGGATGGGACGGTCCGGAGAGAGGATCACGGCAGCCGCGAATACCGGCCCGAACAGCGCGCCCCGGCCGACCTCGTCGACGCCGGCGATGCACCGGAATCCTTGTTCCCGCGCCTCACGCTCATATTTAGCCTGGCATCTCATTGCATGAAGCACGCAGGGTGCGAAGCGCGCGCCACCGATGGGATTATCTTATTCGCGCTCGCGGAGACGCGCGGCTTTGCCCTTCAGATCGCGGAGATAATACAGCTTGGCGCGGCGCACGCGTCCGGTGCGCACCACATCGATGTGATCGATTACCGGCGCGTAGATGGGGAAGATGCGCTCTACGCCTTGACCGAAGCTCACTTTTCGCACGGTAACGGTCTCGCCCATTCCGCCGCGGTTCTTTCTGGCAATTACCGTGCCTTCGAACGCCTGCAGACGCTCCTTGTCGCCTTCGCGAATCTTGACGTGTATCCGAATCGTGTCGCCCGGACGAAACTCCGGAATCGGGCGTTTTTGTCTGGCCGCAATTTTGGCGAGTAGAGGGTGGGGCATGATGACTATTCCTTGAACGTAGTGTTTACTTTTATTCTAGTAGATCCGGGCGGTTCCGCGCTGTCTTGGCCCGGGCGGCGTCCTGGCGCCAGCGGCGGATCTCTTCGTGGTTGCCGTTGAGCAGCACCTCGGGAACTTTCCAGCCCCGGAAATCGGCGGGCCGCGTGTATTGCGGGCAATCCAGCAATCCGGTCTCTCCAAAGGACTCCTGGATGGCGGAATCCTGATTACCCAGCACGCCCGGCAGGAGCCGCGCGACACAATCGACCACCATGGCCGCGGCCAACTCGCCTCCGCTGAGCACGAAATCCCCGACGGAGAGCTCCTCGTCGGCCAGGTGCTCGGCCACGCGTTCGTCCACGCCTTCGTATCGCCCGCAGATGAGGAACAGTTCTTGATACGAGCTAAGCCGCCGCGCCGCTGCCTGATCGAAGTGCTTTCCTTGCGCGGAAAGCAGCACCAGCCGTTGTTCGGTCGACCGTTCCGGCCAGATGCTTTCCACCGCGTCGAAGATGGGGGCGGGTTTCAGCAGCATGCCCTCGCCGCCGCCAAACGGCCGATCGTCCACCGTGCGATGCCGATCGTGGGTCCAGTTCCGCAGGTCGTGAATTTGGATGCGGACCAGTCCGGCTTCGGCGGCTTTGGCCAGCACGCCATGCCGGAAGGGACCGTCGAAGAAATCGGGGAAGATGGTGAGGATGTGAAAGACCATATGATTGCGTCTCAGTTGAGGTCCTCCAGGCCCTCCGGCAGATTCACCTCGACGCGCTTTTGGTCTACATCGATCCGCGTGAAAATGGATTTCGCGAACGGAATCAGCAGCTCCTTGCCGTCGGGCTTCTTTACTTCGACCAAAACCGTTCCGCCGGTCTCCTGCCATCCTTCGACGATCCCAAGCATGCGCCGGTCCGTGCCGACCACTTCGCAGCCAATCAGGTCGGATTGGTAATATTCGCCTTCGGGAACTTCGGCGCGCTCCTCGATCGGGATCAAGACGTCGGCGCCCCGTAGCCGCTCGGCGTCAGAAATCGTATCCACGCCCTTGAACTTAAACACCAGATGATCGCCGTGAGTCCAGGTGCGCTCTACATCCATGGTCAGGTCATTCACGATGACGTGCTTGAGCTTGTCCGGGCGGCTCGTGAACGGAGTCGCGGCCAGCTCGCCTTTATTTCCATGGGTGCGGAGCAGGCGGGCGACGGTGACGAGCTTCCGGTCTATTCGAGGATCTCCAGCGTGAAGCGCCTGTTCAGCTTCATCCCGGCGGCGCCCAGCAGGGTGCGGATAGAGCGGGCGGTCCGTCCTTGTTTGCCGATAACTTTTCCTAGGTCGCTCGGCGCGACTCGTAGCTCCAACACCGTGACCTGCTCGCCTTGGACTTCTTTGACGCTAACCTGGTCGGGCAAATCCACTAGAGCTTTGGCGATATCTTCAACTAGTTCCTTCATTTCCAGGTGTGCCTGTTTGTAGTTTACTCTATCCGGCACCGCGTCGTCTTCGCGCGGGGTTTTTCCGGGCAGCCCGGCCGGATTCTCATGCACGCGCTCGCGGAAACGGCCCCGGAGTCCGGTGGCGAGCGAGACACTGTCTTCGCCGAACTTGTCGCGCATCTGGTCGACAGCGGAAAAGGCCTTGCGCCAGCGGTCGGTGTTGGGTTCGTTTAGTAAATTTAGCTGGCCTTCGCCGGGTTCCAGACCCGAGGCGTGCACGCCCAGAAGCCGGACCTTGCGATTGCTCTTGAGATTTTGCCGGAACAGCGCGCGGATCTGCTGGAAAATTTCGGTATCGAGTTCGGTGGCGTGATCGAGCGAATGCGCGCGGGTGATGGTCGAAAAATCCGAATAGCGCAGCTTGAGCTGAAGGGTGCGCGCATAGAGCCGGTGCTCGCGCAGGCGGCGGCCAACCATTTCCGAGAGGCGCGCGAGTGTCGACTTCGAGCACGTCCAGATCGGCGGTGTCTTCGTTGAACGTGAATTCGTGGCTGATGGACTTCGGGTCCGTGTCCTCGCCCACCTCGCCATCGAACCAGCCGCCCGCATCCAGGCCGTGCGACTTTCCCGCGAGCGCGAGTCCCCATTGGCCGAAACGCTGGGTCAGAAAATCTTCGTCCAGCTGGGCCAGATCGCCGACTTTGCGAATGCCCCAGCGCTTGCAGGTTTTTTTCGGTGACCTTACCGACGCCCGGGATCTTGCGAATGTCCAGCGGCGCGAGGAAGCGCGCTTCCTGGCCGGGGAGGACCCACAGGATTCCGTTGGGCTTGGCCTGATCGGAGGCGACCTTGGCGACCATCCGGGAAGCCGCGATTCCGATCGAGCAGTTGAGCCTGGTTTCGCGTTTCACTGCTTCGTGCAGGCCATGCGCGGCGGCGAGCGGCGGTCCATGCAGGCGCTCGGTGCCGGTGAGATCCATGTAGGCTTCGTCGACGGACGCCATCTCGACTTGCGGCGAGAAACTTTTCAGCACGCTGGTAGACTTTGCGCGAATAGTCGCGATAGCGATCCGGATGCCCATCCACGAAGATCGCCTGCGGGCAGAGCCGGTAGGCGGTCCGCAGCGGCATGGCGGAGTGGACGCCGAATTTGCGCGCCGCATAGGACGCCGCCGAGACTACGCCGCGCTGGTCGGATTTGCCGCCGACGACGACCGGTTTGCCTTTCAGCGACGGGTCGAACAGCTCTTCCACGGAGACGAAAAACGCGTCCATGTCGACGTGGAAGTAGGTCTTCATGACAGCAGCCGGGCGGCGAGCACGCGCGGGAATCCGGCCAGATCTTGCGCCACGGTGATTTCGCTCCACCCGTTCCCGAGCATCGCGCGCACTGGCTCAACCGAATTGTAGCCCAGCTCGAGCAGGAGCCATCCGCCGGGGCGCAGCACGCGGCGCGCTTCGACAATGAGGCGCTCATAGATTTCGAGACCGGTCGGCCCGGCGAATAACGCCAGGTGCGGTTCCCAGTCGCGCACTTCGCGCTGGATCGCGGGATGATCCGTCTCGGGAACATAAGGCGGATTCGAAACCAGCACATCGATCGCGTGATCGGCAATCGCGCTGGCCAAGTCACAAGCGATGAACTCAACCGACGCCGCCAGCCGCTGCGCATTCGAGCGGGCGACGCATAGCGCCGCAAGGGAAATGTCGGTGGCCACCACGCGAGCCTTGGTTTCAAGCGCGACCGTGACAGCGATTGCGCCCGATCCGGCGCCGACATCCAGCATGACGTCGCCCGGGTTGAATGCGCGCCAGGCTCGCTTCCACCAGATGCTCGGTCTCCGGCCGTGGAATCAAAACATCCCGCGTCACCCGAAACTCGCGTCCATAAAACTCCTGCCGCTTGGTGATGTATTGGGTCGGCTTGCCATTCAAGCGCTCGTGCAGATAGCGGCCGTAATGAATCCAGGCGACCTCGCGCAATTCTTCTTCCGGATGAGCGTACAGATAAACGCGTTCGCGGCCGAGCGCGCAAGCTAACAACACTTCCGCGGTCAGACGCGGCGCCGTAATGCGGCCGTCTTCCAGCAGCGCCGTCCCTTGGACGAGAGCCGTTTGAATGGTCATAAGACCGAGCCGATTGGTTTCGAGTTAGGCTGCTTCGCCCTGATCGCCCAGCTTGCCGCTCTGATAATAGGTGGTCAGCGCGTTGAGCAGCGGATCGAGCCGGCCTTCCATGATCTGATCCAGCTGATGCAGGGTCAGGCCGATGCGGTGGTCCGTCACGCGATTCTGCGGAAAGTTGTAGGTCCTGATTTTTTCGCTGCGGTCGCCCGAGCCGACCATGCTGCGCCGTTCGGCGCCGATCTGCTCGCGCTGCTTTTCCAGCTCCATCTCATAGAGGCGCGATCGCAGCACGCGCTCCGCCTTGGCGCGATTCTTGATCTGCGATTTCTCGTCCTGGCAGGAAACAATCAAGCCGGTCGGCAAGTGCGTGATGCGGACGGCCGAATAAGTGGTGTTCACCGATTGCCCGCCCGGCCCGGAGGAGCAGAACGTGTCGATGCGGATGTCCTTGGGATCGATCTTGACCTCGACTTCATCAGCTTCGGGCAGCACCGCGACGGTGATGGCCGAAGTGTGGACGCGGCCCTGCTGCTCGGTCTCCGGCACGCGCTGCACGCGGTGCACGCCGCTCTCGTATTTCAAGCGGCTGTAAACTTTGTTGCCGCTGATCAGCGCGATTACTTCCTTCAGTCCGCCGACCGACGATTCGCTGACCGAGGTCACTTCCACGCGCCACTTCTGCGATTCCGCGTAGCGGCTGTACATGCGGAAGACCTCGGCCGCGAACAGCGTGGCTTCATCGCCGCCCGTGCCCGCACGGATCTCGAGCACGATGTTCTTTTCATCCAGCGGATCCTTGGGCAGCAGCAGAATCTTCAGTTCTTCTTCGAGCCGCGTCAGTTCCGGCTCCAGGCGCTGCACTTCGTCGGTGGCCATCTGGCGCAGCTCCGGGTCGGCCTCTTCCAGCATCGGCCGCGCGTCGTCCAGATTGCGCTTGACGTCCTTGTACTCGCGGTACTTGGTGACGACCTCCTCGACGTCCGCCCGCGCCTTGGCCGTTTTCCGATAGGTTTCGCCATCGCGAAATGACCGCGGGATCGGCCATCTGGCGGGTGAGTTCTTCAAATCGAGCTTCGATTTCGTCGAGTTTTCGCGAATACTGCATGGCAGGCTAGCGAATTAAGAGCGCCGTTAAGCGATGACCAGCTCGCCGCCCTGCGATTTTTCGAGCGCCATCGCGCTCTCCAGCGCGTGGATGGCAACGGCCGCTTGTTCGTCCGAGGGAGGTTTCGTGGTTACGCGCTGAAGCCACAGGCCGGGCTTGGTCATCACCGCCATGAGACCCTGCTGGTGTTTCGCCGCGAAGCGGATCAGCTCATAGCTCACGCCCAGAACCACCGGCAGCAGCGCGATGCGCGCCAGAAATTTCGCCAGAAATCCGTCGAACGGGACCAGGGCGTAAATCGGGATCGCGATCAGCATCACGACTAACAGAAAGCTGGTTCCGCAGCGCGGATGAAACGTCACGAACTTCTGCGCGTTCTCGACGTTCACCGGCTGGCCGGACTCGAAATTGAAAACCACTTTGTGCTCGGCGCCGTGATACTCAAACACGCGCCGCATGTCTTTCATCTTCGAAACGATATACAGGAAGCCCAGCAGCAGCACCAGGCGAATGACGCCGTCGATCAGATTCACCGCCGTGCGTCCGTGCACCGCCGGAAAGGTGTGACCGATCTCGGTGGCGAGCAGCAGCGGCAGAAATTTGTAGAGAAACAGGAACATGCCGACCGAGAACGTCAGTTGGATCCCCATCATCCAGCCCGATAATTGCACCGGCTTTTCGGTTTCCGGGGTCGCTCCGGCCAGCGCCACATTGGCCGAAAATCGGAGCGCCTGGATGCCCAGCCACATGGCATGGCCCAGCGTGCCCAGACCGCGCATTACGGGCAGCTTGAAAATCGGGTACTTCTCAGAAATACGGGGCAACGGGCTTTCTTCGGTGGCGATCCCGCCATCCGGCTTGCGCACCGCCACGCAATAGCTATGGGGAGCGCGCATCATCACGCCTTCCATCACAGCCTGGCCGCCCACCAGCGTTTCCTCGCCGCTCTCCAGAATGGGCAGCATCTGAATGTGTGCGCTGAGGCGCAAGAAGTTTCGGATGGACAAAGGGATAGACTCCTTTTCAATTATAACCCAAAGTCCACGGCAGCCGGCTCACGGGATTGACGCGGTTCTGCCGGGCGGCTATACTAACAACATTCGTAATCGAAAGCCGAAAACGAAAATCGATCAAAACGATCTGGGCGCCGACCGGGATCTGTACTCGGGATTGATTCGCCTGCACGTGCTGCATCATGCCGTCGAGGAGCCGATCTTCGGCCTCGGCATGGCGGAAGAGCTGGCGCGGCACGGCTACCGCATCAGCCCCGGGACGCTTTACCCGCTGCTGCACGGCCTGGAGAAGAAGGGCTATCTGCGCTCGTCGACCAAGCGAAACGGCAAGTCGCTGCGCAAGGTCTATCGCGCGACGCCTCTGGGCCGGGAAGCGCTCACGGCAGCGAAGGAAAAAATTAAGGAGCTGTTTCGGGAAGTCATCGAGGGTAAGTAGGAACGTGAAGAGCCTAGTCGCCATAATTCTGGTTGCGTCCGTGGGATGGCCCGCGTTGCACGCCCAGCAGGCTGCTCCCCTTACGATTACGCAGGCCGTTGAGCGAGCGCTCGGGAATTACCCTTCCATCCGCGTTTCCCAGGAACAGATGAATGCGGCCGCCGCCGGAATCCGCCTGGCACAGACCGCCTATCTGCCTCGGGTAGACGGCTTGGCGCAAGTGAATCGCGCCACGCGCAATACGTTCTATGGTCTGCTGTTGCCACAGGGCGTGATACCCGGTGTGGATGGCGTTCCAGCCAACAATTTTGGCTCGGTGTGGGACAGCGGCCTGGGCGTCCTGGTCACCTGGCAGCCCTTCGACTTTGGATTACGGCGCGCCAATGTCGCGACTGCCACGGCCGCGCGCGAGGCAGCTCAGGCCGCCGTGAATCGCACGCGCTACGACGTCTCCATCGCAACTTCCGACGCGTTTCTCACCGTGATTGCCGCGCAACAGACGGCTCAAGCCGCGCACGCTGCGGTGGATAGCTGGCAGATCCTGCTCCGAAGCATCCATGCTCAAGTGGCCGCGCAGCTTCGTCCAGGCGCCGACGAGTCGCGTGTCCAAGCCGAATTGGCGATTGCGCAAACGCAAGTGGCGCAGGCTGAGCAAGCCGTCGACGTGGCCCGGGCGACGCTCGCGCAATTCGTCGGACTCGATCCGGCGGGGTTGAATCTGAATCCCGGCAAAGCGGTCGGTCAACTGCCCCAGGAGCGGACCGAGGCACCGCTGAACGTGGCCACCAATCCCCTCGCGGTTCAGCAGAATGCCCTGATCGCGCAGCAGCAGAGCCAACTGAATGCGCTGGGACGAACGTATTATCCGCAATTTGCCGTACAAGGTCTGGCCGCCGCGCGAGGAACCGGGATGGAGACCAACGGCTCGCGGCTGGGGGACCTGAACGGCCTGGCGCCCACGGTTCAAAACTACGGCCTTGGTCTTACGGTTACGTTTCCGATGATGGATCGCTTCTCAATACGGGAGCAGGAGGCGATGCAATCCGCGAACATCCGGGCGGGGCAGGCGCAATACGACGTAGTCGCAACCAACCTGCGATCGCAATTCAATGCCGCGTTGGCCACACTCACGGGTGCACGAAGGGTTGCCGCGAATACGCCGGTGGAAGTATCGTCGGCGCGAACCGCATTGCAACAGGCGACCGCGCGCTATCAATCCGGCCTGGCTCCTATCGACGATGTCGCGCAGGCGCAGCGTTTGCTGGTGCAAGCCCAAATCGATGATGCGCTGGCCCGCTTGAGTGTGTGGCGCGCGCGGCTCCAAGTGGAGACCACTCGCGGAGACATACAGCCTTTTCTGGCGGAGCTAGGTCCCTAATGCGCTTGGTTCTCGCCGCCCTTCGCCGACCGCTCACCGTTGTTGTCGCGCTCATTGCGATCGCGCTGGGCGCCATTCTCGCTATCGAACGAATGCCCGTCGACATTTTTCCTCAAGTCGGCGACCCCGCCATCTACGTGTCCCAGCCCTACACCGGCATGGACCCGGCGCAGATGGAAGGCTACCTCACGTATTACTACGAGTATCATTTCCTCTACATCACGGGCATCGATCACGTGGAGAGCAAGAGCATCCAGGGCGCGGCGCTTATGAAGCTGGTGTTCCACGAGGGCACCAACATGAGCCAGGCGATGTCGGAAACGGTCGGGTATGTGAACCGCGCGCGTTCCTTCATGCCGCCGGGAACGGTCCAGCCGTTTATCACGCGCTTCGACGCGGGAAGCGTGGCGGTCGGGCTGTTGGTCTTTAGCAGCGCCAGCCATACCCAGGGCGAACTGCAAGACTACGCCATCAACCGCGTGCGTCCCTTGTTCGCGACACTGCCGGGTGTTTCGGCCCCGCCTCCGTTCGGCGGCAATCAGAGAACCATTGTGGTGACGCTCGACCCCGCCAAGCTGCGCCAATATCAAATCTCGCCTGAAGAGGCGATCGCGGCGGTCAACAAATCCAGCGTGGTGATGCCATCCGGCAACATGTGGACCGGCAAGATTGAGCGGATCGCGCGGACGAATTCGGCATTGGGCGCCGATCTTTCCGAGTTGATGAATGCTCCGATCCGGCCGGTGTCGGGCAACGCGGTTTACCTGCGCGACATCGGAACGGTCGAGAACGGAACCGATATCGTCACTGCGTACGCGCACGTCGACGGCAAAAGAACGGTCTATATCCCCGTGACGAAACGTGCCGACGCCTCGACGCTGGCCGTGATCGATGCCGTGAAAGCAGCGATCCCTGCGTTCAAGAGGGCTGTTCCGGAAGACGTGGATGTCAGCCTGCAATTCGATCAGTCGCCTTACGTGACCAATTCGCTCCAAGGCCTGGTCCTCGAAGGCTTGCTGGGCGCGGCCCTCACGGGCCTGATGGTGCTGATTTTCCTGCGCGACTGGCGCAGCGCGTTGATCGTGATCCTGAACATCCCGTTCGCCCTGTTGAGCGCCGTCATTCTGCTGTGGATCGCTGACCAGAGCATCAACATCATGACGCTGGGCGGGCTGGCTCTCGCGGTCGGCGTGCTGGTGGACGAAGCCACCGTGGAGATCGAAAACATTCACACGCAGATGCTGCCGGGCGTCTCCCGGGCTCGCGCCGTGGTGGAAGCGTGCAGCCGCACGGCGATGGCGCGCTTGCTCTCGATGTTCTGCATTCTCGCGGTCTTCGTGCCTTCCCTCTTCATGGTTGGCGTGAGCCGGCAGCTCTTCGTTCCGCTGTCGCTGGCGGTGGCCTTCTCGATGATCGCCTCCTACCTGCTGTCGAGCAGCCTGGTACCAGTGTTTTCGACCTGGCTGATGCGGGAAGCCCGTCCAGGCGAGGAGCGCGCGGGAATCTTTGGCCATCTGCGCTCGTTCTACGAACGCTACTTGAATGGAGTGCTGCGCTTCCGCTGGCCCCTGGTGGCTCTGTATCTCATCTCAGCTGGCGCGGTGCTGTACATTCTCGCGCCGCAGTTGGGGACCGAATTGTTTCCCGATGTGAACCCGACGCTGTACCGCATCCGCCTGCGCGCTCCGGCCGGCACCCGCGTAGAGGAAACTGAACGCATCGTCCTCCGCGCCCTGGACGTGATACAGCGCACCGCCGGCAAGGAAAACGTCACCGTCACCAGCGATTTCGAAGGTCTCATTCCCTCCAGCTATCCCGTGGATCTCATCCACTTGTTCACCAGCGGGCCGCAGGATGCCATCATCCAGGTCGCGCTGAAGCCGGATGCCCCGCGCGGCGAGGGGCTGCGCGAACGGCTGCGTCAGAACTTGCAAAGCGAGCTGCCCGACAGCCGCGTTTCCTTCGAGGCGGGCGACATCGTTACCCAAGTGATGAGCTTCAGTTCGGCGACGCCGATCGAAATCGCGGTGCAGGGCATCAATCTCCAGGACGATTACGCATACGCGCAGAAGGTTCGGGAGTGCCTGGTTGGTTTGAACTTCCTGCGTGATCTCCAGTTCGCGCAGGAAATGAACTACCCCACGCTCGACATCGACATCAACCGCGACCGCAGCGGCCAGTTCGGTTTGACCATGGCGGACGTGGTGCATTCGGTGGTGCCGGCGACTTCATCGTCGCGGTTTACCGATCCAAACTACTGGCGTGATCCGGCATCCGGCAACGCGTTCCAGATCCAGGTGGAGCTACCCCAGAACCAGATCCAGAGCGTGGAGCAAGTTGGCGACGTTCCGGTGATGCCAGTGGGCAGCCCGAAGCCGCTGCTCGACGACATCGCGAGCCTGAAAGCGGGCACCATGCCCGGCGAAATCGACCGCTACAACGGCCAGCGCGTCGTCAGCCTGACGGCCAACCTTCACGACATCAGTTTGGGCGAAGCCGCCGCGAGGCTAAACCAGGCGATCGCGGAGGCGGGAGATCCCCCGCGAGGTGTGTCGGTCGCGATGCACGGCGAGATTCCTACCTTAGAGCAGACCATCCGGGGATTGCGAATCGGCTTGCTGCTCGCCGTGGCGGTGATCTTTCTGCTGCTTTCGGCCAACTTCCAATCCGTGCGGCTGGCGCTCGCCATCGTTCTCACCGTTCCCGCGGTGTTGTGCGGCGTGCTGTTGATGCTGAAATTTACTGCAACCACTTTGAACATCCAATCCTTCATGGGAGCGATCATGGCGATCGGGATCGCGGTGGCCAATTCGATCCTCATGGTCACATTTGCCGAGCGGTCGCGGCATGCTGGCCGGCAGGTGTTCGACGCCGCGCGGGAAGGCGCCAGCAGCCGGCTGCGAGCAATTTTGATGACGGCCGCAGCCATGATCTTCGGCATGCTGCCCATGGCGATTGGCTTCGGCGAGAGCGGGGCACAATCGGCGCCGCTAGGCCGCGCGGTGATTGGCGGCTTGATCGTGTCCACCTTCGCAACGCTGACCATACTGCCTTCGATTTACGCCATTCTGCAAGGACGAGCGTCCGAGACTTCGCCCTCTCTGGATCCGATGGATCCCGCGAGCAGATATTACGATGCGACTTAAGAGCTTCATCATTTCGTTTTTTGTTGTGGCGTCTTGGGCGCAGACCGTCGACTTGGCGCCGGTCATTTCCAAGCCGGTCTCGCGAATCGTTGAACTGCCCGCCGAGATCTTCCCCTTCCTCACCGTTTCGCTGCACGCCAAAGTGCCGGGCTACGTCGATCGCGTCCTGGTGGACCGCGGCAGCGCCGTGAAGGAGGGCGAACTTCTCATCAACTTGACCGCACCTGAGATGGACGCGCAGATCGCCGAGGCCGAATCCAAAGTTCAGGCGGCAGAGGCGGATCGCCTCCAAGCCGAAGCCCAATTAGCGGCCGCCCAAAGCACCTATGAGCGCACCAACGAAGCTGCCAAAACTCCAGGAGCTATTGCGGGCAACGATCTGGTCCTGGCCGAGAAGCAGGTCGAAGCCGCCCAGGCTTTGGTTCGATCCCGCCAACGCGCCAGTGCCGCGGCGCAGGCCGCGGTGGACTCGCTGAAGGCCATGCAGGGGTATCTGAAGATCGCCGCACCGTTCGAGGGCGTGGTTACGGATCGGCTGGTGCATCCCGGCGCGCTAGTCGGGCCGCCTTTGGATCCTGCTCTACTCGTGATCCAGCAAGTCGCGCACCTGCGTGTGGTCGTGCCCGTTCCAGAGGAGGACGTCGGTGGCATCGTGCGCGGCGCGAGTGTCGAATTTACGGTTCCGGCTTATCCGCGCCGTATCTATTCGGGCAAGATCGCTCGTGTGGCCGACGCGCTCGATCAAAAGACGCGCTGCATGCCCGTGGAGCTGGACGTTTTCAATCGCGACGGCACGCTCGCGCCCGGAATGTATCCCAGTGTCAAGTGGCCGGTGCGCGGCCAGAGCGCCGAACTGTGGGCGCCCAAGACCAGCGTCGTCACCACCACCGAACGCACCTTCGTCATTCGGGATCGCGGCGGCCGAGCCGAGTGGGTGGACGTCAAGAAAGGCGTTGCCGAAGGCGACCTGGTCGAGATCCTCGGCGATCTGAAACCCGGCGATTTGGTGGTCCGCCGCGCTACCGACGAGATCCGAGAAGGCACCGCGCTTCACCCCGCAGCCAAGTAAAGTAGACCGCCTCTCCGGAGCCGATTTGCCAATGACCGCTACAATAGGGGTTTATGCAGGTAGTCATCGCCGGCGAGCACAAGTTTCTGCTGCTTGAGCTGGATCCCGACCTGGTGGCGAGCATCGCCAAGGAGGCCGGCTTTGAATATCGGCTGGAGGATAACAAACGCTCGCTCTGCCTGAACCTGTTGGCCGCCGGCCGCCAGGCTCCGCTTCTGCTGTTCGATGCGGCCGATCCGGGCAACCTCGGTTGGTTCTCGCGCTGTCAGTTCTACGTGGACGGAAAAAGCGGAACGGTGCTGCAGACGCCCATTCTGCTGGCCAACCAAAAGGACCGCTCCGGCCGCGCGATGCCCCACTCCATCCGGCTCCAGATCGCCAAGGAACTCCCGGCGTCCTTTCGACTACCCGGCAAGCAGCCCGTCACCGAAGAGACCGTCTACGCCGTTCTATATAATCTGCTGAACGCCTTGCTGAATACCGGCGTGGGTGTATGCGGAGGATCAACCGTTAAGCCGCTCGCCGGACGCACCGAGAGTATCGGGACCCGGAACTAAAGCCCGTTCCCGCTGAGCACCGCGTTGAGCGAGCCTTGCCGGTAGCCTTCCAGATCGATCGTGACGTAATGAAAGCCGAGCGGCTTGAAAATCTCCACGAAAGCCTGCGCCATCGCTGGAGTGAGCGCTCGTTCCAGCTCATCTTTAGCGATCTCGATCCTTACCACCTCTCCGTGGAAGCGCACGCGAAATTGCCGGAACCCGAGCGCGCAGATGGCCTCCTCGCCCCGCTCTACGGTCTTCACATTCTCGGGCGTAACCGCTGTGCCGTAGGGAATCCGCGAACTCAAGCAGGCTGACGCCGGCCGGTCCCACGTGGAGAGTCCGGCTAAGCGCGACAGCTCGCGAATCTCGGCTTTGGTTAATTCCGCGTCCACCAGCGGAGCGTTCACGCCATGCAGCTTCGCGGCGCGTTGGCCCGGCCGGTAGTCGCCCAGGTCGTCCACGTTCACGCCGTAAGCGATGTGCTCGATTCCGCGCCCTTGCGCAAGAGCCTCCAAACAGCGAAATAGCTCGTCCTTGCAATGAAAGCAGCGATTGGAATCGTTCTTGATGTAGTCGGGGTTCGAGAATTCCTTGGTCTCGATGTACTCGTGCTGAAAACCCCAGGCGCGCGCAAAGGCTTCCGCATCGCGTTTATGCGATTCGGGAAGGGATGCCGAATCGGCGGTGATAGCGATCGCGTCTTCGCCCAGCACGCGATGCGCGGCCCACGCCAGATAGGCCGAATCCGCGCCGCCCGAGTAAGCCACGATCACCCGGCGCATGGTCGCTAAAAGCGAAAATAGTTTTTCTTGCTTCGCCAACAGCGCGCTGGGATCCAGTCCCGCGGGATCGGCCAGCTTAACGAGAGTCCCCACAAGACCAGTATAATGGGCGGTTTCATGCGAGGGCTTGCGCGACACGCTCCGCGCTTGTTACATTGCATTCTACTTCCCCCAATGCAGAAATGATTTTGTAACTTTGCCGAGAGGCTACACGCACGTTGAAGTTCGAGATTGAAATCAAGCTTCGGCTCCCGAATAAGCTGGCGAAAATCCGCCATGCGCTCCATGACCTGGGTTTCCAGATTACCAAGCATCGCGCGTTAGAATCGAACGTTCTGTTCGACAATTCCAAACGCGTCCTGCGCCGGCACGGCAAACTGATTCGCGTGCGCAAAATGGGAAGTTCCAGCGTGCTCACCTACAAGGGGCCGTCGCAGCCCGGCAAGTATAAAAAGCGTCAGGAGATTGAAATCGGACTCCCCGAACAGAACGGTCTCGGCGAAATCCTGACGCACATCGGCTACCATCCGGTGTTCCGCTACGAGAAGTTTCGCACCGAATATGCGCGGCGCTCGAATGGCGGCAAAATCATGTTGGATGAAACGCCTATCGGCAATTTCCTGGAAATCGAAGGCAGCCCGCGTTGGATCGATCAGACCGCGCGGTCGCTCGGCTTTTTCAATGCCGATTACATTACGCGCAGCTACGGCTACCTGTACTTGGCCTATTGCCGGGAACGTCGAACGCGTCCGAAAGATATGCTCTTTAGCGAGAAGAAACTCAAACGCGTCCGGAAGAACGAGAGCAAACTGACGACCGCCGTGGCGGCCAAGCGGCGGGGCTAGCGGTCGGGTCCGCTGCTGAACCGGTATACTGTGCGCGATGGGCCAGATCCCTTTCCTCGATCTCACCGCGGAGTACCACGAGCTAAAGACCGAGATCGATCGAGCCGTGGCGCGCGTGTTCGAAAGCGGCCACTTCGTGCTTGGTGACGAGGTCGCTGCTTTAGAGGAAGAGTTTGCCGTCTACTGCGGCGTCCGCCATGCCATTGCCGTCAGCTCCGGGACCAGCGCCCTTCACCTCGCCCTGGTGGCGGCTGGAATCGGACCGGGCGACGAAGTTCTGACTACGCCGTTCACGTTCTATGCGACCGTAGCCGCAATCGGATATGTCGGAGCGAAACATGTCTTCGTCGACATCGATCCGGGCACTTTCAACATCGATGTAGGAAAGCTGGAATCCGCCATCACCGAGCGGACTCGCGCCATCCTTCCCGTGCACCTGTACGGCCAGCCCGCGGATATGGATCCGATCCTCGACATTGCCCGGCGTCACAAGCTGATCGTCATTGAAGACGCGGCGCAGGCCCACGGGGCCGAATACAAGGGACGGCGCGCGGGGAGTATCGGCGATCTGGGATGCTTCAGCTTTTATCCGACCAAGAATCTCGGCGCGGCGGGCGAGGGCGGCATGCTCACGACTAATAATCCGGAATTCGCACAGACGCTCTCGCTGCTACGCAATTGGGGCGAGGAGCGCCGCTACTATCCGGTATTGAAGGGCTACAACTACCGTCTGCCGGCGATCCAAGCCGCCGTGCTGCGCGTCAAACTAAAGCGTCTGGAGCAATGGACCGAACAGCGCCGCGCGCTCGCGGCCGACTATGACCGTTTGCTTCGCGACTCCGCCGTGATCTCGCCTGCGACCCGCCCGCAAGCCCGCCACGTCTATTGCCTCTATACCATTCGCTCCACCGATCGCGATAGCCTGCAGCGCCAGTTGGCGTCGGAAGGAATTCAGACCGCGGTTCACTATCCTCTGCCGATTCACCTTATGCCTGCGTACGCCGACGCGAGATACAAAGCCGGCGATTTTCCCGTAGCTGAGGCCTGTGCCGACACTGTTCTGAGTGTTCCGCTGTATCCCCAAATGAGTAGCGCGCAAGTGGCGGAAGTATCCGCCCAGATCTCGCGGCTAGCGCCTCCCAAGCATCAAGAATCTCTCCTTTCCCGTCGATAAACAATGCGTGGGCAGCATCAGTTCTTCACCAGGCAGCAGCACTAGTTCAAGTGCAGTCACCTTCAACGGGATTAGTTCCTACGCGAGCGACTTTCAAGCCATCTTGCAGCGCGCGGTCGAGACAGCGGACCTTCCGATCCAGGCGTTACAAAATGAGGAAAGCGACAATGAGGACAAAATCTCCGTACTGCAGTCTTTGAACCCGGATGTGGCCAATCTCGCATCGGCGATTGCCGCGCTGGGCTCGTTGGCGTCGAGTGGAGGCGGATTATCGGCGTCGAGTTCGGACTCGAACACTGTTTCGGTCCTCGATACCGGAGCGACGGCCCCGGCCACATACACGATTTCCAACATACAGTCGCTGGCGAGCTCCGCCATGGCCACCAGCGCCGGCTTTGCCAACAGCACCAGCACGCCCGTTTCGGCCGACGGCAATGTACAGTTAACCGTGGGCGCAACCACTTACCAACTGACTCTCAGCAGCGCCAACAACAATCTGGCCGGCTTGGCGAGCGCCATCAACAACGCGGATGCCGGCGTCACGGCTAGCATCCTGACCACCAGCGGGGACGACTATCTTTCGATTTCAGCGAACTCCTCCGGACAGGCAGCCATCCAGCTCCAAGACCTGTCTGGCTCCACCGATGAAGTCACAAATACCGGTACTGGAACGGAAACCTCGACGGCGCCGTACGTCGATACTTCCACGACGCCGGTCTCGGCAAGCGGCCAAATGAGCCTGGTGGTGGGATCCAACACCTATCAACTGGATCTGACCGGCAATAACAACCTGACCGGTCTCGAAAACGCCATCAACAATGCCGGCGCGGACGTGACCGCGAGCATTTCCAGTGGCGCCAATGGCTACTCTCTTTCGATCTCCACCAACGATTCCAGCGCTCAGACCATCCAGCTGAATGACGCTTCCACTAATCTGATTACCAGCTCGAGCGCGGGATCGAACGCCGAGTTTACGCTGAACGGCAATATCCCGGTGGTGCAATCGAACAACACCATCAATAGCGTCATCCCTGGCGTAAGCTTCACGCTCGAAAACACCACCACCGGTACACAGTCGGTTACGTTAACGCTGTCCGCCGACAGCTCCCAGTTGTCCGACGCCCTCCAGACGTTTGTGGGCGACTACAACACTGTGGCCACCGACGCGACCGAGCAGACCGGAACATCGGGTGGCTCTTTGGATGGAGACCTGGTCATCGACAACATCATGACCGACATGCAGCAGCTGTCGAGCTATTGGAATCCAAGCGGCACCAGTACCATCCGCAGCCTGTCCGATTTAGGCGTTACGTTTAACGACACCGGCGGCCAATTGACCTTCGACTCAAGTGTCATCAGCGGGTTGTCGAATACCCAGCTTTCCGATGCTATGAACTTTCTCGGCTCCTCCAATTCGGGCTTTGCGGCGCTTGCCAACAAC
The DNA here is from genome assembly GCA_963732175.1 of Bryobacterales bacterium. Classification (GTDB taxonomy): domain Bacteria; phylum Acidobacteriota; class Terriglobia; order Bryobacterales; family Bryobacteraceae; genus Palsa-89. Next base: position 45,324 of record CAVSYF010000017.1, read on the forward strand.
TTCACCGAAGTGAGCGATCCCATTAGCGGCATCATCGAAACGGAAGAGACTGCGTATCAGACTGAAGACACCAACCTTGCCACTGAAATCAGCGATAAGCAGGCTCAGGTGACCCAGATGCAGAGCAGCATGACCTCGCAACTAGAAGCCGCGGACGCTCTCTGCGCCGAACTGGAATCTGAACAAAATACCGTCGATGCCTCGGTCCAGAGTCTGGACTACGTTGCCTTCGGCAAGGAATACAGTTCGACTGGGGAGTAGAGAACCGCTCAGCCGCGCTTGGCCGGTTCCAATTGAAAGTGCTTCTTCAGCCCCTGCCAGCACTCGAAATACTCGTGCTGTAAAATCCTCGCTTCCATCGCGAACTTGGTCGGGCGCAGCACCAGCTGCGTTTCGAACATGAAAGCCAGAGTGTTGTCTAGATACTGGGGCTTCAGTTCCGCCTGGCTGGCCCGTTCATAAGTTTCAGCATCGGGCCCATGTCCCGCCATGCAATTGTGCAAGCTGGCGCCACCCGGCAAAAAGCCTTCCGCCTTCGCATCGTAGGCGCCGTGTACCAGGCCCATGAACTCGTTCATCATGTTGCGATGAAACCAGGGCGGCCGAAAAGTGTGTTCGGCTACCAGCCAGCGCGGCGGGAAAATCGCAAAATCTACGTTGGCCGTTCCTGGGATGGCCGTGGGCGAGGTCAGCACGGTGTAGATGGATGGGTCCGGATGATCGAAGCTCACCGAGTTGATGCAGTTGAATGTGGCCAGATCGTATTTGTACGGCGCGTAGTTTCCATGCCACGCGACGACATCCAGCGGCGAGTGGTCGATCTCCGCCGCCCAGAGGCCGCCCAGGAATTTCGCGACAATCTTGAAATCTCCTTCCCGGTCTTCAAAGTTTGCCGCGGGCGTGAGAAATTCGCGCGGGTTCGCCAGCCCATTGGCGCCGATCGGCCCTAATTCCGGCAGGCGGAATTGCAAGCCGTAATTCTCGCAGATGTAGCCGCGAACCGAACCCTCCGGGAGCTCCACGCGGAATTTCACGCCACGCGGTATCACGCAGATCTCGCCCGGTCCGGCTTCGATAATTCCCAGTTCGCTCAACAGCCGGAGGCTCCCGAGTTGCGGCACGATGAGCAGCTCTCCATCGGCATCATAAAAGAAGCGGTCGTACATGGACGCGTTCGCGGCATAGAGGTGAATGCCGGCGCCGGTCTGTAGCGCAGGGTCGCCGTTGCCGGCCATGGTGACGATGCCGTCGATAAAATCGGTGGGCCGTTCTGGAATAGGCAGCGGATCCCAGCGCAACTGGTTGGGAGTTGCGGGCGCCTCGTCGAACGGCCCGCTGCGAATCAGCCCCGCCGAAATTTCTTCAAAAGGCTTGTGGGTAACCGAAGGCCGGATGCGATAGAGCCAGCTGCGGCGATTCGCTCCTCGCGGCGCTGTAAAAGATGTGCCGCTGAATTGCTCCGCATAGAGCCCGAGTGGATGGTGTTGCGGTGAATTTTGACCGCGCGGCAGCGCGCCGTCCACGGCCTCGGTCGCGAATTCATTCAAAAATCCGGATTGATACTGAAGCTTTCGAGCTGCCATCGGAAGTGCTCCCGATTTCAGGGTAAGACAGAACCCGGCTCTCTGACGCCGCAGCCCAAATCCGGCCAGTACCTCTGTGACCCAGCTGAAGTCCGTCAGGCCGCGCCCGACTGCTCCGAGATTTCGCCCAGCGCGACCACTTCCGTGATCTTCACTCCAGTTCGAAAATTAGCGGCTGATTTCGCGTGGCAATAGCGTACCTCGCCCAGCACTAGCCCACGCTGCCATTGAATTTTGATCTTACAGCCGGGTGACAGAGCGAAATCGACTTCCAGTCCGATTCCGGATGCTGAAAAATCCACAATTCGCCCAATGCCCCACGGCCCATCGTCCGAGTCGGCAATGGTTACGGAGACGGGCTGGTCAGCGGAGAAGCGCGGCTCCGACCGGCGATTGTTCATATCGGGAGCATCGGTCACTCCCAGGACCGGCTTTAGCGGCGTAAGGCGATCGACCGGGTACGGTGTCGGGTTAACGCTCGATGGCCGCGCCGGCCAGCCATCTCTTGCCCCTTTGATACAACGCCTCTAACTCCGGGCCCTTCAGACCGGGCATATCCATCTTGATCTTGTAACCGATCCCGGCTTGCAGATAGGCCAGGTGCCGATAGCCTTCCGGAAAACTATCGAGCAGTTTGCGATCAAGAGCAAGCGTGGCCGCCGGATCGACTGGATCGATACGATCTTTCTCATAAATGGGCTGGCGATGCACCACGCCCCACTTACTATTTCGTTTCTCCAAAAAATCATAAAAGCGCCCCGTGCAAACCACGTCACAGAGAACGTCGTGAACTTTTCCGCGTTGCGAGATCGTCATCTTGGTCTGCGCGATGGCACGATGACCGGCTAGATCAATGGACGTCCCGCCGAGAAAATGCAGAATGTTGACGCCGCGCTCGAACCCTTCCTTGCTCATGCGAATGAATTCTTCAAAGGGCGCTTGAAACCAAGTCGCCATCATGTATCCGTCCTCGTGCCAAACAGTGCGAAAGCGCTCCCAATCGGCGGCATCGCGCCAAACTGCCCAATTTTCAAGCACCTCGCGAATCGCAAATTTTTCTTGAATCTGTTCGTTCATCCGCGTCGTATTGTAGCCCAAGATGGAATGTTGTGGAGTGGCGAATGGGAGTACTCGTGGTACTTCGCTCTGCGCATTTTCCGCCTCGCACGCTACGCCGGTTTCTGGTCCATTAGACCATCCGCTTTCGCGATTTAAGTCGACTTACTGACATTACGATGATCGTCATTGACGCGTTAACGGAACAATGCTAGACTAATCCGGTCACTTCTTGCTATTAAGGAGGGAGAAATGTCCCCCGCTCCCGCCGAGGCGCGGTCGAAGCTCCTAGAGATCACTCCAACCGAGCACCGCTCGCACCAGCGCTACCCGATCAAGTTAGATGTGGAGTACCGCGTGGTTAAAAAAGGGCGAGTGGAGCACGGTTTCGGAAGGACCCTCAATATTAGCAGCGGCGGGGTATTTTTTGAAACCAAAAATCCCCTCCCGGCTAACGGACCGATCGAGTTACTCCTAAATTGGCCATTCCTACTAGAAGGCGTGTGTCCTTTGAAACTGGTTATGCGAGGACGCATCGTACGCAGCGATGGCAAAGGCGTCGCCATAAGATTCAAGCACCATGAGTTCCGCACTGCTGGTGCACGCGGTTCAAAAGGCCGAAACGCAGTGCGGAGCCTGCCCAGGTGAAAGAGCCTCAGGGCCCGCACACGGTCCTGATCGTGGATGATGATGTCGCTTTCGTGTGGTGGCTCGGCGAAACCTTTACCGAGGCCGATTATCAGCCCGTTCCCGCTTTGAACAGCACCGAAGCTCGCAGCTTAATCGACAGCCTGGATGCCAAAGTCAATGTGCTGGTTGTGAATCCGGCGCTGCCCGCCGTCGCAGCATTGGTGGAGTCGCTGGAAAGCGCGGATCGCGATCTCAAGGTAGTGTTGATTCAGGACGGCAGGACTTCCAAAGCTCCCCGCTTTCGTTACGATGCCACCTTGGCGCGTCCCCGCGGATGGGAGCCGGTTTCACGGGAAGATTGGCTGCGGAAATTACGGACGCTTCTGAAGCAGCTCGAAGCTGCGCCTCACCGTTAGCGTGCTGGGCAGACTCGGCGAAGCGGGCCCTCCATCGATTGATGAGGTACACGGGGTAGGCGAGCGTCACAGTGCCGGTGATTTTCAGGAGCTCGGAAAAGAAAAGTTTGCGCGAATCAGCTTTCTTCCACCATGCGTCCGGCTCGTACTTGGGATCGTCCGCCGGAACCGAGATGAAGTGAATTCCAGGACAGAAGAGTGCAAAAACAATCGCTGCCCGGCGCGAGTGATACCCGCTCGTCACCAGTAAGACTTGCTTAGCTTCGCGCCGCTCCAGTTCTCCGTGCAGCACCAGGGCTTCGGCGATGGTGGATCTCGCGGTGTGAGGAAAAATCGCAAACTTATCGCGGGGATAACCCTTTTGCACCAGGAAGTCGATCGCCAGCTCGCCTTCCGGCCGGTAATAGTATGGCGGACTGCTGATCAGTACCGTGGGGGCGTATCGAAGCATGGCTAAGTCCGCACCCTTTATGACTCGTGGGCCCCAGAAGTCGCCGCCGAGAATCAGAATCAGGTCGGCGCGCTGTGGTGCTTGGGACTTAACTAGCAAGCTTCCGAGGAAGGAAAGTACCGCTTGCCTTTCGAGGATTAGCAGCGCAGCCAATAAGCCGGCAATCAGAAAGAAATGGCGACGGTGCAAAACAACCTACCGCTATTTGGACATGGGAGAAATGACGGCGATAGCCTGAGCCTCGGCCGAGCGCCCTTCGCCGATCGGGCCGGTCTGCTCAGCGGTCTTGAACTTGATCGAAATCTGGCCGGCATCCAGGTCCAGCGTTTGGGCCAGCTTCTCGCGAATCGCCTGGCGGTAATCCTTCAGCTTGGGGCGCTCCAGAATCACGGTGGAATCGATATTTACAATCGCGTAACCCTGGCGTGCGACCAGATCCCGGGCATGCCGGAGAAATTGCGAACTATCGGCATTGCGCCACTGGGAATCGGAATCCGGAAAATGCATTCCGATGTCGCCCAGAGCGGCCGCACCGAGAAGAGCATCCGTGATGGCGTGAGAGAGAATGTCGGCATCGGAGTGGCCTTCCAATCCGAAATCCGAGGGAATCGCAACGCCACCCAGAATTAATGGACGGCCGGAGGCAATGCGATGGACATCCCAGCCCTGGCCCATGCGGACCAGGCTCAAGAGGGCACCTTGGCGGCCATCTCCTCGGCCAGAAACAGGCGGGCGAGATCCATGTCCGACGGCTTGGTGATCTTGATATTGCGGTCGCTGCCAGGAACCACGCTCACTTCGATTTGCTCCAGACGCTCCACCAGGCTGGACTCATCGGTGCCGGAGAATGTGTCCTCGCGGGCCTTGGCGAAGGCTTGCTTTAACAAGTCGAACCGGAAAACTTGGGGGGTTTGCGCGAGGATCAAGCGTTCGCGGGGAATGGTCTGCCGGATCTTGTTTCGGTGTACTTGCTTGACCGTGTCGACCGGTACGATACCGACGATGGCGGCGCCGGATTCAGCGGCTTCCGCGAAAACTTTATCCAAAACGGAATGTTCGATAAACGGGCGCACAGCGTCATGGACCGCCACCAGTTCCGTTGCGGCGTCCAACGTGGTTAAGGCGTTTTCAACGGATTGCTGGCGGGTGTCGCCGCCCTCCACCAGCCGTACTGTTTTGCCGAAATTTTCGGCGCCAAGCAGTTCCCGGACCCATTCGATGTCTTCGGCGCGCAGCGCAACCACGATTTCCGCCACGGCGGAGGAGGAAGCAAATTTTCGGATGGTGTGGAGGAGGATGGGAGATCCCTCCAGCAGCATGAACTGTTTCCGGCTGGTACCGGCCTTTTCTGGGGCGCTGCGGCCCATGCGTGTTCCGAGCCCCGCAGCGGGGAGAATTACGGAAACTCTCATCGGCTTCTAGCCAGCCGTAACGCCGGAGCCGCGAGTTTCAGCGGGCTGGGCCGGCGCGGGCTGCTCGCGCGGGGAAGCGGGGCGTTCGGAATGGCCTTGAGTTTTATCGTGCACGGCGTGAACTCGTTCGTCGAAGCGGCCAAAGATCATCTTGCCGGCCGTGGTCTGCAGCACGCTAGTAACCGAGATATCGATGGTGCGGGAGATCATCTTTTTCGCATTGTCCACGACTACCATAGTGCCATCATCCAAATAGGCGACGCCCTGGTTGTACTCTTTGCCTTCCTTGAGGATGAAGACGCGCATGGTTTCACCGGGGAGTACGATCGGTTTCAGCGCATTGGCCAGCTCATTGATATTGAGAACTTCGACCCCATGCAGCTGCGCGACTTTGTTCAAGTTGAAATCGTTGGTGACGATTTTGCAGTTGTAGACTTTGGCGAGTTCAATCAACTTCATGTCCACTTCGTGAACGTTCGGGAAATCGTCTTCCAGGATTTGGACGTGGAGCTGGGTCATCTTCTGGATTTTTTGCAGGATGTCAAGGCCCCGGCGGCCGCGGTTGCGCTTGAGCGAATCGGCCGAGTCGGCCACCAGCTGGAGCTCGCGGAGCACGAACTGCGGGATGACCAGCGTTCCATCCAGAAAGCCGGTCTCGACAATGTCGGCGATGCGGCCGTCGATGATGACGCTGGTATCCAGGATCTTGAAGGTCTGACCGGAAACCTGTTCACCGCCGAAGAGACCGCCGAGCGCGCCCAGATTCAGCATTTCTCCCTTGCTGGCGCCCACCACCAGTCCTACGTAGCCCATCCAAAGAAGGAGCAGAACCTGTAGAAAAGCGAGCGTGGTGGTGTTGCCAGGAATAGCGCGGGCCAGGATCAGAGAGATCAAATAAGCGCCCACGATCCCGAGCAGAGATCCGAAGGCCGCCCCGAATAAGCGTTTCAGGGTGGTCTTGCGCACCTGGACTTCAAAAAAGACGACTGCGAGGCCAAGGACGAAGCCCACCGCGGCGGCATACGGATCCGAGAGATTAAACGGATGCAAATACCAAGCGGCGGCTGCCAGCAGTAATACGAACAAAGCGCGAGTTAGAAAGAGGCTGTTCACGAACCACCCCACGGAGCGGATTGTGGATTAAATTCCATGTTACATGTTACATGGGTGCCATTGAGTATACCACTCATATTTCAAGTGATGCTTAATGGAGCGGCTAGTTCTACTAGACGAGGGTATGAAAGGGAAGGACGGAAACGAGGTGAAGGCGAGAATGGAAGCTAGAGAGCTTTGGCGAGCTCTTCGGCAAAGGCGCTGTGCGGACCTTGCTGCGGTGTAGCACCGTTATGGCGTTTGTGCTTCTTGCCGCCGCGCTCTCTGCGCGGGCCGAGGGGAGGAGCATTCCGATTTAACGGCCCGCTCGGCGCCTGGCCTTGGCCTTGCCCCGGACTTTGAGTTCTGGACCTGGGAGGCTGAGCCTGATTGGCGCGCAGCAATCGATCTTCAAGTGGCGCGCGATCGAAGCGGCGGATGATGAGATTCATCTCCTCTGAATTCGGTGTGTCGATGAATGCGAATCCCTTGGATTCTTGCGTCTCGGGATTGCGGATTACTTTGACGTCGTCGTAAGCGAGATTTTCTGCGTTCAGCCAGGACTTGATGTCGTCCTTCGTGACCCAGACGGGTAGGTTTCCGAGGAAAACTGTAAAACTCATTCTAAGCTGTCGTTAGCTCCGTGTTTGGGGGATTTTTTGAACGGCTTCGCGGATGCGATCCATGAAAGCTAACCTATCGTAGCATAGCTGGTGTTGTGTGGCAAATGGGATTTTAGCGTAAAATACCGCCACTGTGGCACCAGGCGCAGGCCGGCGGGCAGCAGACCGCGCCCGGCTAGTTTGTTCCCTTTTTGGATTTCCGCTCATCGGCGCGAGCGCCCGACAGAATGTCATACAAGCCGTAGTTGTCCTCGTGACAGGCATATTCGTACGGCGTCCCGCCTTTGGTCCAAGCGATGGCCGCAGACCAGGGACTGGTCCAGGTTGCGGGATCGGCTACTGTGAACCGGTAGTCAATGCGATCGTCGGCCAGGCGAGTCCAGCGCTCCACCAGGCGCATGTTTTGGGAGGCGCCTTCAAAACTGGCCCGCGCATTGAAATTGGTGGTCTCGACCACCAAAGTCTGGCCTTCCCAGTGGCCGCGCGAATCGCCGAGCCATTGGCGCACGCTCGGATCGAGATGCGGGCTGCTGTCCAGGGGAATGATGCGGGTCTCGTGAATCATCTCCTGGACGATGGCGACGAAGCCCGGCGTCTGCACGATTTCGTAATTGTTGTCGTAGCCGGAAGGAATGCGCGGCAGGGGAGCGCGAATGATGCAGCGCGTGTACAAATCCAGATCTTCCGGGCCATAGTAGGGTCCGTCGGTGCGGTAAGCTTCATTGCGCAGGCCCTGTCTTTTTTGCGCTTTGGATGTCAAAGGCGGCTTTCGCCCGTTGGGCGGGTCGTAAATGAGCGAGGTTCTTCCATCGGCCCATCCGCGTTCCCACCAGAATGCGTTGTAGGCCCCGGCGACGTCGTCGGCTGTGCCGGGCTTTCCGCGCTTGTCCCGGCCGATCTCGGTTTCTTGGTCTTCGGTGGCGCGCTCTTCCGGGGTCAGAAACTCGCGGTTCCCGTATTTGGCGGGGCGCTCGAGGGGCGTGGTGGTGGCATTGGTCCAGGAGCCTTGCAAATCCGGATCGCCCCAGGGGGTCCGCCATGTTTTTGTTACCGGAGGCTTCGCGGTTGTGGCCGCTTTATTCTCGGCCAGAGTTTGCGCTGATGCCGAACCGGCGAGCGAAAGCCCGGCGAGGACGAACGGGAGTTGCATTGCAAGTCGACGCATCGGATCCTCCTACCCGGCGCTGGCGGCGCGCAGGCCGATCTGTTCCAGGTGATGGCTTAAGTGGCGCAGGTAATCCTCGGCCAGGAAACGAAGCGTCACCGGCTGGCCGGAGCCAATCCGGCACAGGACATCCAATTTCGCGGGCGGCAGATGTACTAGGATGTGAGCCAAATATCGATTGTAAGCCGCCCACAGCGCCACGAGCGTTGGCCAGGGGGCTTCCTGGGCTACCTGGATCTGCTGCCAGCCGTCCTGATCGTAGCCGGGGAACGTCAGGGAATCGGCGAGCGCGGCGCGGACGAAACGCTGGTGGTTGTTGGAGGCCGAGTCGATCAGATGCCCCAGCAGTTGTCTGCGCGACCATCCACCGGCCAGGACGGGGCGACGGCTTTCCTCCTCGCTGGTTTTTGCGAAACTGGCCTCGGCGGCAGCGACGATGCTCTCCAGTTCGGCGGCCAGGTTCTGCATTGGTCTATTGAATCATAATCGTCGCATGGACGTCGATGGTACGGGGCGCCAGGCACTCTTTGTTATTACAGGCCTGATAACGCAGCTTGCCGGCCATCATCCCCAGACCCGGGTTGGCTGTCGGCGGCGCTTTGAAGCGAGTAACGATTTCGAAATTTCCGCTGAAGACGGACACTGGATTTTGCGAGAAGGCGTACTTTTCCAGTTCCGGCTTGGGATAAATTATCTGTTCGGCCTCGAGCGGTTCCTTGGACCAGGTCAATTTCAAAGGGATCAGGTACTCGTCGGCGGGAGCGTTGCTGTTAACGTGAAATCCGGGCTGCAATTGAGCTTTGATTTTCAACTCGGCCGTGGAGCCGCGCTGAATGGCGAGCTTCTCTCCGGTTGAGACGCTGAGGACGGCGTTACTTTGGGCCAGCAAGGAAGCCCAGGACGCGGCTCCCAGGAACGCCAGTCTGAACGCGGGGCGCCGGCGCGTCCAGCAGATGAACGATCGCATCCTTGAACTCCTCTTTATCGGAAGTGACGCCGATGTGTTTCGAAACGATGTTGCCCTGCCGGTCAATTAAGAACGTAGTCGGCAGGGAATCGACGCCGCCGTACAGGCTGCCCACCTGATCGTTGCCCAATAGGACGCGATAGTTGATCTGCATTCGCATCAGATAGGGCTTCACGGCCGCCCATCCGTCCTCGTCCATGGAGACGCCTACCACGGCGAAACCGCGGTCCTTGAACTGCCTCTCGAAATCCATGAACCAGGGAATTTCGATTTTGCAGGGGCCGCACCAGGTAGCCCAGAAATCCAGCAAGACGACTTTGCCTTTGTAGTCGGACAGATGTGCGGTTTGACCATTCGCATCCTTGAGCGAAAACTCAGGAGCAGATTTATTACTACGATCCTTCTTCGCGCACGATATCGACGACAGCGCGAGGAAGGCAGCCACCGCCGGGAGCGTCTTCAGCAACATGGTCACCTATAAACAATTATATCGGGATCGCGCGCGTTCCAAAGGTCGCGCGGAACCATTCGGCTCTTTTTCGGCGAGAGCGTTCGGCCAGCGTAAATTCGGGGTGATGCCGCACGCCTGAGAAAAACCAAGCGGCGGTGTCGCAAAAGCTTTCGCACAGGTACTCGCGCCAGCGTTTGCGGCGGTTTGCCAGACGCGCGTCGCGGGACAGAACAACCTTGCGCGATTCGGCGGACCAGCCCAGTTCCCCGCGTGCGTGCCGCCTCCATTCCTCGCGCACCAGCGCTTCATACGAACGGCGGGAGCGATTGCTCAGGCGCACCCAGGCGAAATGAAAAACTTCATGTGTCAGGATGCGATCGAACTCGCTGGGCCGCCGCTCCAGTTCCTGGTCCAACACGATGCGGCGCTTGCGGACAAATGTGGCTGCATAGACCGGCTGACCGAAGTTCTGGTTCGAATATAGCTTTTGGGAACCCGCCGAGAGGGCCGGCAGAAAACGAATTGCGATGGCTCGGCCTGAGAGTGGGGGAAGTAGCTCAGTCAGGCGCGCGATACGCGATGCTGTAGAATTCGCGCCGCTCCCCGCCGCTTTAGTGGACTTGCTGGAGCTGCGCGGGTGGCGGCTTAGGCGTAAAATAGGCCGGGTCGTCAACTTTTACCGAGTATTCCGCCTGCATGGCCTTCATCGTCTGCGTAAAGCGATCTTGCTTCATGTCCTGAACGAGCTGCTTGCCAACCTGGTCGAAAGGCAATACCGATTGCTCGTCAACTCGAATCAGGTAAAACCCGTTGGGTTGCTTGACCGGCTCGCTTACCTCGCCCGGCTTGAGCTTGAATACAGCGGCTTTCACCAGCTCAGGGTAGGAACTCTTTTCGGTAACGGTGCCAAAATCGCCATCTTTGGCGGCGGAGGCGGTGTCATCCGAGTTCTCGCGGGCGAGCTTGCCGAAGTCGGCTCCCGATAGGATCTGCTTGCGCAGCGCTTCAATCTTGTTTCTGGCTTCGTCTTCGGTCGGCAGCTTCTTACCGTCGGCGCGAGCTTTATCGGGCGTGGGATTAAATGCCACGTAGATCACGCGGACCTTGGCTTGGCTGAACTTCTCGGGGTGGTCTTTGTAGTACTTCTGCTGGTCTTCGTCCGATACGACGGCCGTATTCTGGAGCAGCACCAGCTCGGCTTGCGAAAGCACCTGGACGCGGCCGAATGCGAGCGCATCCTTGTACGGGGACTGCTTATCCAGACCGGACTTCTCGGCGTCCTCGGCCAGGTGTCTCATGAGGAACAGCTGATTCAAAATCTGCGGCTGCCCGTGCGCCTGCTGCTGATACTGGGGCGGCAAAGCGGCAATCATCTGGTCGACTTCCGCGCGCGTGTATTTCTTTCCGGCGACTTCCAGCACCACCGCATCCGGCGGGATCGCAACAGCAGAGGGGGCCGCCGAGGGGGCGCCGATGGCCGGGGTTCCGGGTGCTACTTGAACCTGGCCGGGAGTTTGACTGAACAGAAGAGCTGAAAATAGCAGAACTATGGCAAAAAATTTCATTGGGACTTCCTCATTCGAGACGGAATTTTTAGTCTATCACGCGCTCCGCGATGAACGCTGGCCGCCCCGGCGCTCTCAGGTTTATGGTTTCGCGGCCGGCGCAGGACGGTCGAACTTGGCCGAATCGATTGGAACATTCGTCCGCACTTCGCTGAGCTGATAGGCATCCCTTCCGTCCAACCACGAAAAAGTAATCTTGAAGGGGAACTTGATCCCGCCGACGTCGCGATAGTCGGAATAGTCGAACTGCGTAGGAACGCGGCCGACCGGCGATCTGCCGTAGCGCACCACACGCATCAACAGGCCGGACGCCTTGTCGAAATACAACGTCGCGAGAATGCCTTTGGTGCTGGTCCCCTGAACCACGTCGACGTCCTTCTCATTGATGCTGTCGGGAGCCCCAACATGCAAATTTGTAAGAACCTGTTTGATCTGCCCCGGGAAGCACAACTGCGCGTCGAGCCTGAGCCCGTTCAATTCGCTTCCAGTCACCTCATACTCCTTCAGCAAGCCGCGCGGAGAGTGGACCCAACCCGTGCTGCCATTGAAGGCGCGCATACTATCGCCACGTTCCGGGTGATCCTTGAACTCGATGAGGACGGTGCGCTGGTCGGGAGCTTTCGCAAAGATTTGGAACGAGCCGCCCCCGCCCAGTCCGCCATAGCCCAGGCTGGTTCCGGTGGCGATAAAGCTTTTCAGGCCTGCCAGCCGTTGCGCCCCGCCCAGCGCCTGAATATATTTGTCCAGGATCTGGGTGGCGGAAGGGGCGTCGGGTATGGCTGCGACGATATCATCCTTCTCTTCGTTGGGAGCGCTGTAGAGAGTGTCCAAGGCGATGGTGGTGGTGGGCCGCAGGCGCCCGTGATGGCAGCTAAAGCAGGTGACGAATTGTGCGCCGCCAAAATTGGTTTTGTTAATCGTGGCGACCATCTCGACCATCCGGCGCGCCATTTTTTTTCGGGGAGTGTCGAAGACCCAATCCACTTTGTCGGAGCCGGCCCCAGGGTGGCAGTCTGCGCAGTCCAGCCCCAGGTCGGCTGAGATGACGCCCATGCTCGCGATGAAATCGTCCACCGTAAGGCCTTTGAGCGTGCTGGTGGTGACGTTCTTGAAGAACTCGCCCGCGGCCGGCGATTTGGCTGCCGCCGCCTGGCTGGTTTGCGCCCGGGCATGGCCAATCCAGGCGAAGCCGACCAAGCACAGCACTCCGAATGTGGCCAGCGCAAGGGCTGGCCTTGACCAACGCTTCATGGACTACCCTCTCTCAAGCTGGGAAGTTGGAATTCCAGACGGCCGGCTACTTGCCTTCCGTGGGACCGCCGTCGTCGGCAGATCCGGCGAAGACCTTGCGCCCATCGGCCAGCTTGACGGTTCGCGCGTTCCCGAGATTGGAGCCATCCTTGGCGCGGTAGCCGTCCACCGTGACGACGTCGCCCGGCTTGAGCGAATTCCTGGTCCAGCCCTTGCGCATCAGACCATTGGGACTGCCCAACTCCAGCTCCCAATTGCTTACCTTGCCGCTGTCATCTTTCACGTCGATGTAGAAGCGGGCGTGCGGATTCAACCACTCGACCTTGGTAACCGTCCCGGTCAAGGTGACTGGCTTGTTGTTGTCATACTCCGCGGCGAATGAATGATGCGCCAGCACCGGCACTACCGTCGCTACCAGCCCTATAGCAAACATGGCGAATGTTTTCACGAGATCCTCCAGCTCAAAACCAAATTGGTTCCTTCGGACGTTCATCATACCGGTTTAAAGCCGGGGAAGCAAGGCCAGGTGGGGAGGATCGGGAACTGGAGCCGCGTCGGAACCCTAAAGGGATCGCAGATCCAGCATGTTACGGCGCTTGGACAAGATCGGCCGGCAAAAGCCGCTCAGCGGGATGCAGTCACACCCGTAACCTCACCGTGCTAAAGTCCAAGTCAGGAGTTCAGTCGTGCGCGCTTGGGCGTTGATCCCCCTCTTTTTTGTTCTCCCTTTTTCCACGCATGGTCAAACGGAGGCGGCGGGAACAGTCGCTTATCGCGCCGATTCGACGCTGGTCCTCATTCCGGTATCGGTCACGGACGGCTCCAATCGCTATGTGCTTGGTCTCGAGAAGGAAAACTTCCATCTGCTCGAAGACGGCGTGGAACAAACGATAAAGAGCTTTTCGAGTGAAGACACGCCGTTATCCATCGGCGTAATCGTGGATGTCAGCGGCAGCATGGGGGGCAAGATGGATACATCCCGGCGGGCCGCCAAGGAATTCTTGAAGACTCTCAATGCCTCCGACGAAGCCTTTCTGGTGGAATTCAGCGATGAGGCGCAACTGGCCGTGCATCTCACGCAGGACACCGGGGAGATCGAAAAAAAGCTGAGCACCGAAAATTCGGGGGGCTTGACCGCGATGCTGGATGCCGTGCACGTCGGACTTCAGGAAATGAAGAACGCCAAGAATCCTCGCAAGGCGCTTCTGATCATTTCCGATGGCGGCGACAATAACAGCCGCTTCACCGCAACGGAAATTGAAAATCTGGTGCGCGAAGCCGATGTACAGATTTACGCCATGGGCATCTTCGAGCCATACCTTGGTTTTGGACTGACTGGCGCAGAGGTCGGAGGCCCGCGCCTTTTGTCTGAAATCGCCGAGCAGACCGGTGGACGCGCTCTGGCCGCGAACAACTCCACCGAACTCGCGACGGTTGCCGGGCGGATCGGTCTCGAACTGCGCAACCAGTATTTACTGACTTATTCGCCTAAGAATCAAAACCGCGACGGCAAGTTTCGTAAGGTTGAGGTCAAGTTGGTTCCGCCGGAGAACATGCCTCCGATCAAAGCTCGCTGGCGGCTAGGATATTACGCGCCCGAGGAGTAGGTGAACCGACCGGAATCCGGCTATCGATGTCCGCCGCCCACGTGCCCTCCGCCTACGCGTCCAAAGGCGCCCGGGCTTCTATAGGTGGGACTTATCGGCCGAGAGCTGAGGGGAGGGCGATAGGTGCCGATGCCGGTTCCACCTCGCAAGGGGCTCGATCCCAAATAGCCCAAGCCGCTGCGGAAGGGGCTCGAACCCAGGTAGCCCGGGCCGACCAGCGTCGAATAGGGATAGTATCCGTAGATGGGCACCGGATAGAAAGCGAGCGGGCTCATGCCGAATCCCAAAGGACTCCCCGGGTACATGCCGTAGACCGGGTTGACGCCGTAGCCTGGGCTGACGAGTGGACTGTAGGTCGGCAGTGGCCCGTAGCCGTAGCCCGAAGGAGGGATGGGCGGCAAGTAGCCCGACATCCCCAGGGCACCTAGAGCGGCGTTGGGATCATTTTGCCAGTTATCCAAGGTAGCGGAGAGATCGGTGGCTTTGCCGGCCTGATCGTTGCTGGCCGAAATCGTAGCATTGCGGTCGCGGTTCCAATCGTCCAGGGCGTCGTTCAGTCCATTGGAGGAACTGTGCAGTGTCAGACCGCCAATGAAGGAGTAGACTGAATCCGACCCGAGGGTCGCGGACTTGCCGTAGTGCAAAACCTCGGCTTCGCCGCGATCTACTCGCAGCTCGGCAGGAATTGACTCGAAGCGGTATCGGCCGGGTTCGTGCAGCTGGACTTGATAGCCCATGCAAACAACGGTGATGGGCGTTTTTGCCGATGCAGTGGTCGAATCGACAATCGCAGCGCCGTTCAAAAACTCGATTCGCGTATCGGAAAGACGATTGGAGACCATTCGGATCGCGCTGTCTTCTCCAATGCGAATATAGACGCCTGGCGTGAGCATTACTTCGGCTCGCCCCTCCTGGCTGGTGAGCTCGGAGCCGTCTTTCATTTGCGCAAATTTGCCGAAGGTCTGCTCGATAGCCGTGCCGTCCAGCGAGACCGCACCCTCGGAAAAGCTAACCAAGCCTGATTGAGCGGAGATCACCGGCTGCGCTTGAACGGGCAGCCAAACGAAGAGAAGAACGACCGAGCAGAACACCGTCACGCGAAGTGTCATACGCGAGACTCCTTCAGTAAATGATACCGCTAACCGTGAATCGTCAAGAACGGGGCAGGTTCCCAAGCCGGAGGCACGCCGCCAGGGTGCTCGCAAGCTTAGCCCCGCTCAAGCCGAGTCGCGTTCCACAGTGAGGTACATTGGCCCGGCGCCCAGCAGCGCGACCATCCACCAGGTGAGCTTGCCGGCGCGATTGATTACCCGAAACTTGGCGTGCTCACCCTCGGCGAGCCGAAGGTCCAGGTTCTTCCACGCCCAGGTGTTGTCGAACTTAATACGATGCTCGCCCGACGGAACTTCACGCGTCACAGTGTCGCCGTGCATGAGCGTAGCGAACTCCTCGCCGTCCAGCTTGACGATGATCTGCCTCTGCTTGACGTCCGCAGGAGAGGTCCGCTCAACCGTGATACGGGATGGCACGCTAGGCGTCGTGAGCTACGGCGCCGACGACCGATTTTTCCGGGTCGATCAGGAAGATCCAGATCAGCGCGCCCAGCACCATCACCGCCGCGCTCACGATAAAGGGCGCGATCCAGAATCCTTTGCCGAACAGATTCCCGTAGACCACCGCCGTCAACGATGCCGCGAATGCGCCAACCATGTTCATGAGGCCGGTCACGGTCCCGCTGAATTGTCCGCCGACATCCATGGGCACCGCCCAGGCCGGTCCGATTACCCATTCGAGAAAGAAGAACGACGCCGCCAGGCAAAGAATCGATGTCGTTGTCCCTGAGGTCAATGCTGCCGGAATAATGAACACCGCAGCCAGCAGGAATCCAGGGGCAGCGACGACGCGTCGGGCGAGACGCGCGTTGGATGTCCGGTGGAAGATCACATCGGAAAGCGAGCCGCCGGTGAGGTCTCCGACCATCCCCGCAAACAGCGGGACCGTCGCCCAAAGGCCGAGCGCCGCCAGCGACAAGTGCCGATACTCGCGCAGATAAGTCGGATACCAGGTCAGATAGAAATTCGTTCCGAAGAAGAAGCACGCGTAGCCGGACGCAATGAACCACATGTTCGGAGAAAGCAGAATCTGCCGCCAGGGCGTCTTGGGGCGCACGGTGCTCAGCGTTTTGAGCGTTCCGTCGGGGTTGGTGCCGCGAATGACGGCCAGTTCAGCGCGATTTACGCCGTGATGCTGCTCAGGGTAGTTGCGGTAGAGAATGCTGAAACCGACCGCCCAGATCGCGCCGAGCGATCCGAATATAAAGAAAACGGCGCGCCAGCCGAACGCTGCCATGATGCTGGTGGCGACAATCGGCGTGATGGCGACAGCCAGGCGGCTGAAGAAGTGGGTGGTGCCCTGAATGCGGCCGCGCTCGGAGCGGGGGAACCAGAGCTGCATGCCGCGGCTGGCCACCGGAAATGCGCCCGCCTCGGCGATGCCCAGCGTGAATCGCGCGGTGAAAAGAGACGCGAGACCGACAGCTGCGCCGGTCGCTATCGCCGCAGTCGCGCGGAAGAACATGATGATCGTCAGGACCTTGCGCGGACCGAACCGGTCGCCCAGCCAACCGGCCGGCGTTTGCCCCAGCGCATAGGCCCAGGTGAACGCGGCAAGAATCAGCCCCATGGTGCTCTTGCTCAGACCGAACTGCTTGGCAATCTCCGGCTGCGCCACGGAGATGTTGCTGCGGTCCATGTAGCAGATCAGATACATGCCGGCGATCAGAAAAAGGATCCACCAGCGGGTCTTGGTTGGTTTGGAACTTAAGCTATCTGCACCGGTCTTGCCGGATTCCGCGAAAACCGTGCGTTGGCTGGCCAATGGCGATTACTCCGCCTTCCAGCTTACCGCACGCCGGCGGGTTCCAATTCGGTTTCGCGTACCAGTACGTCGACCGGCTTTCCGGTTTCAGCGGAGAGGTCGGCAGCCTGATAAACCTGCATGACCATCTTGGCGTGCTCGGCGGTGACGAGCGGCTGCTTGCCGAGCGCGATGCATTCCAGGAAATGCAGCGTCTCGCGCTCCATCGGACCTGCGTAGGTGTGGTTCACCTGTTCACCGGGCATCGATGAGATCGGGAACTGGATGCCTTTCTGGAGGCTGGTGACGTAAACGTCGCGATGCGTGTCGTCGACCATGACCGCGCCTTCGCTGCCGACGAACTCGATCCAGGTGGAAGAGAAATTCGGATACGCGGGCGGCAGTACCCAGCCGGCGCCGATCGTGAATACAGTGCCATCGTCCATGGTGACGATGACAAGACGCAGTCCGGCACGTTGTACTGGCCCTTCATGATCTTGTGTACTTCCTGCGCGTACACGCGGATGGGCTTGCGGGGAGCCAGGCACCACAGCACGAAATCGATGTCGTGCGTCGCTTCCATCGCGGCCGGCGAGAGCTTCACGCGTCCGCCGATCTTCTTGCCGAGGTTGCGGGTGATGTGGCGGCTGACCAGCGCGCTCACCGGCTCGCCGATGGTGCCGTCCTCGATCGACCGTTTCACATACGCGAACTTCGGATTGAATCGCTGCGAATAGCCGATGGTGAAGAACAGATTCTTCTGCTTGGCCAGCGCGATCAGCTCCTCGGCTTCCCACAGTTCGAGCGAGATGGGCTTTTCGAGAAACACGTGCTTGCCCGCCAGCATGGCTTCCTTGGCGATGGGATAGTGCGTCGGCTCGGGGGTGGTCGAAATCATGACCGCATCGATGGACTTGTTCTCGAGCAGCTTGCGGTAGTCGGTGGTCGCGGTGACGGGCTTGGTCTGCTCGGCGACTTCCTTCAGCCGGTCTTCCTTGATCTCGGCGATGTGCAGGTCGTTGACCCAAGGGCTGTTGGCGGCGGCGACCGCGCGTATGCCTCCGCACCAACCGGTTCCGATGATGGCGACGTTGATCTGTTTTTTGTTCATAAGTCCTCTGTGATGGCCCCTTTATTTCGCGCGCAATTGGGACGCGCGCAGGCTCGTTAGTTGCTGATTCTGCAACAGAAATGGTATCGCGGCGATTGTGGAAAAGTCAAGGCGGAAGTGCTCGATATATGGGAAGCGATTGCGCGAGCGCCGCAGACGGGCAACTGTTTAAAGTGAAATATCGGCGCGGTCGATGAGAGATCCTCGATAGACTTCACCTTGCTTTTCCTCTCCGCGATCAGACGGATAAGACACCGGAATGGAGGGCGCCTGGCAAAACGTTCCAATGTGAACGGCTTGCGGAGGGCAATTTCCAACGCGTGCTAACCTCGCCAAGATGTAGACTTAAATCGGCGATCGAGCGATGGATAGGCGAGACAGTGTGAACCGGAGGAAGAGTTGGTCATGCAGCTATCGCAGTTGAAGGGTATCATACGGCCATTTGTTCCTGTAGGCTTGCTGGAATTAAACTCCCGCTACCAGCGCGGGCTGAACTCCCGCGAAGAACAGGAAGGCGAAAGACAACAGGAGGAGATCGCGCGCCGCGAAAGATTTGAGGGATTGAGGCATGTAGTCGGGGAAAAAGTTGCTGCGATTGCCGTATTGACGGAACAGCAATGCGTCGACGCCGCCTTCCTGGAAAACGAATTCATACCTTCCCTGGGACTTAACGACGAAATCCTAGACGAGCAACCCTCGGAACTTTCGGCCAGCTTCGGAAAGGGCCTGCACCTCTGGCAGTACCCAAGCCAGTTGGCCGGCTATCTCGTGTGGCTGGCCAGAAATGCCGCCGGAATTTCGTCCTATCTGGAAATCGGGTGTCGCTGGGGGGGAATGTTCATTCTTGTATCGGAATGGATACGAAAGAACGGCGGGCAACTGCGCGCTGTGACTGCCGTGGACTTAATCCCGCCCACTCCCTTCATTAGAGACCTATTTCGCGCTGTTACGCGACCAATCGACTGCCGGCTAATCACCAATACAGGCAACCTACATCCGTGACTTCTCGACCTCTTCGGCAGTTAGATGGGCCGTGGATAAGCTGCGCCCCGACCTCGTGTTCATCGATGACGACCACGAATTGCGGGGAGCGTTATCGGACCACATGCTGGTCCGCCAACACGCGCGAATTATCGTGCACCACGATGTCTGTTTCAAGCATGCCCCGACACGACCCTTCTTTGGGATGCCCTCAAGAAATTGGAAGCACATGAATTCGAATGTTTCGATTTCGTCAGTCAATACCCGTCCGTTAAAGGAAATTTCCTCGGGATTGGCGCATTGAAGCGCAAGACGCTCTCCTAGACACCTCTCGCCGCCTTACGGAAAACTGCCGCTCGTTACCTACCGTTCTTCCGGCGCTTCGGTCTGCCAGCGGCGCACCGCCAGCGAAATCAGCCACAGAATCCCGCAAGGAAGACGATCGCCATCAGCCAGCGCAGCCCGGTCAGGAGCACGGGCACGGTCAGCTCCGGCCACTGGAACGGGAACTGCCGCAGTGCGTCGCCGCGGTCGATCATCCAGTGCCATGCCGTGTGCGCCACCATCGCCGAAAGAATGATGGTGCCCATGCGCTCGGCGACGACGTAGCGGAAGAGCAGCTCCAGCGCCGGGATCAGCAGCACCAGCACCAGCAACTGGCCAAGCTCGACGCCGATATTGAACGACAGCAGCGACGTCAGCAGGTGCGATCCGGCGAACTGCAGCGTCTCGCGCAGCGCGAACGAAAAGCCGAAGCCGTGCACCAGGCCGAACCCGAACGCGATCATCCAGCGGCGGTGCACGTTGGCGGTGCCGACGATGTTTTCAAGCGCCATGTAGACGATGGACGCGGCGATCAGTGTTTCAATCAGCGGCGGGAACCACAGCGCGTCGGGCGCCAGGTTGTAGGCCGAGGCGATCAGCGTAATGGAGTGCGCCACGGTGAACGCGGTCACGATGGGGATGAGCGCGCGAAGCGCCGGAACGGAATCACCAGGCAGAACAGGAACAGCAGATGGTCGGTGCCGTCGAGGATGTGGAAAAATCCCAGTTCGACGAATCGCGCCGGCGGCCTGATACCAGCGCGGATCCAGCCGAACCAGCCCGGGATCGCCGGTAAATTCGAACGCGCGAACCGCGCCGCCGGGCGGCAGGAACCGCAGCACCGTCACCACGCGCTGAGCCCAGCGCGCCAAGCCGGGATGGATCGAAAACGCGGATTGGTCGGACTCGATCGGATACTCGAACAGGACGTCCAGGAACACCTGGTTCCAAACCACGTCGGTAGTTGCCGGGAGCTTCGGGCCGGTCACGTGCGCCAGCGCCTGCTCGTAGGACGCGAACGACGGTCGGATGCGAGCGAGACGCGGCGTCGCGACGATGCTGCGGGCTTGGGAAGAGCGCGTCGTCCTCGTACAACATCGATGAAGTCGGCGATCCACTGGATCGCGGCGTCGGCCAGCAGCGGATCGACCTGTGTCGAGATCCAGATAGCCGGGCGCCGCGCTCGGGGAAATTCACGTCGCGCATGGCCTTCGAGCGGCACGCGCACCAGCAGCTCGCAGGACTGCTCGCCCGCGAAGGTTTCACGGAACGTCCTGGACTGTGACGTCGCTGCGGACGATGCTCAGTGAGCGCGGCACGCGCTAGCCAGCGCAGAGATACCGCACGCGAAGCAATCATCCCGCGGCGGCATGGATGGGGTGCAAGCGCATGAAGCGTTCGCATATAATTGCTTCCATACGGTTCGTAGCCATGGTCAGAAATCGAGGAGGGAAACATGAAGCGGAATCTCCGGATTGGGGTGAGTTTCGGTGATGTTGGTGGCGCTCGGAGTTGCTTCGCTCGTCTTGCAGCGAAGGCGGTCCATGCGGCGAGCGTGATGGCGCCGCGCTTCGAAGTCGATCCGATGTGGCCCAAGCCGCTACCCGAATCATTGGCTGCTCGGCATGACGATCGGCGTGTCGGTGGACGCGCAGGACCACATCTGGATCATTCATCGCGCAGGGGTCGCTCGAGCCAAAGGAGATCTACATGAACGGCGAATCCTCCGGCATCGGAATGCTGCCATCCCGCGCCGCCGGTTCTGGAGTTCGATGAGGAGGGCAACCTGATTGGGCACTGGGGCGGTCCGGGCGCCGGGCTACGATTGGCCGGATTCGAACCACGGAATCACGGTGGATTACAAAGGCAACGTTTGGATCGGCGGCAACGGGCGCGGCACGCCGCCGCCCAAGACGCCGGAGTCTGACGCGACGAGCAGGGGCCGCAGCGCAGCGGTCCGTCGCTCCTTCAACGACAACATGGATTCTCAAGTTCACTCAGGACGGAAAATTCCTGATGCAGATCGGCAATCCGGGCCAGAGCAAGGGCAGCAACGACATCGAAAATCTGCGGGGGCCGGCGAAGATATTCATCGATCCGAAGACCAATGAACTCTATGTGGCCGACGGCTACGGCAATCATCGCGTGATCGTATTCGACGCCGAGACCGGCAAGTACAAGCGGCACTGGGGCGCCTACGGGCACAGGCCGGACGACGCGAACCTGCGGCCCGTACAATCCCGAGCGATCCGCCCGCGCAGCAGTTCCGCAATCCGGTGCATTGCGCGCAGCTCGCCGACGACGGCCTGCTATATGTGTGCGACCGCGTCGAACGACCGCATCCAGGTGTTCAAGCCGGACGGCACGTTCGTGAAAGAAGTTTTCATCGCTAAGAACACCCTGGGCGACGGCTCGGTGTGGGATATCGCGTTCTCGAAAGACCCGCAGCAGAAATACATTTATCTGGCGGACGGGGCCAACGAGAAGGTGTACATCCTCGATCGCCCGACCATGCAGATGCTGACCAGCTTCGGCGATGGCGGGCAGGCAGCCCGGCGAATTTTATGCAGTGCACAGCATCGCGACCGACTCGAAAGGCAACATCTTCACCACCGAGACCTATCGCGGGCAGCGCGTGCAGAAGTTCCTCTATAAGGGCATGGCGCCGGTGACCAAGAAGGATCAGGGCGTGGTGTGGCCGAAGGCGAAGACCTAGCCAGGGGGCAATCGCCTATTGCGTGCTCTTGCCGCCCGCGCCGTCGCGGACGCGCTGATTGAACTTGTACTCTTCCGAAGGCGCGCAGTAAACCTGCTCGTCCCAATTCTTGATCTTCGGCTCGCCGGTCGGGAACTCCTTGATCGGGGAGGCGTTCAATTTGAAAATCTTCGCGTCGCTCACCCAGGGCTTGGTGTAATACTCAGGATCGGTCAGCGTCATGGTGAGTTCCAGCGTATCGTGATCCAGCCGGCGATAGCGCTCCTGCAGCTTCATCTGCTCGGTGTGCGCATAACCGAACTTGTCGAGCCAGGTCCGTTCATCGAAGCCGATCGAATCAACCACAAACGTGTTGCCGTCCCAATGGCCCACCGAGTAGCCGTCCCACTTCGGCTCTAAGTCGTCGGTCTTGGGGAGCGAGCGGCCATCGATCCAGACTTCGCGCCAATCGTGATGCCACTGGAAGAACTGGAACATCCTATCCTTGGTCATCTGAATCTCCCAGGTCTGATGCGACGAGCCGACCTCGGCGTTCAGTTGACGCGGAATGCCGAGCGGATCGCAAGTTCCCATGGGGTCGTTTCCGAACGCGGGTGGAGAAGCGCGCGGCCCGTACCCAGGCTTGTTCTTGTCGTAAGCGGCCTTGCCGGCGGGAGTAAAAGGCGCTTCGACTAAATTGGTGCCGCGCCCGCGCCCGCCTTCGATCGTCCGGGGAAGACCGGGTTGCACGTTCGGCACGTTGCTGAAAGTTTGGATGCGGCTGGTGCGATACCAAACGCCCGATATATCGTGCGGATCAAAAGGAGCGCTCGAGCCGGATTTGGCTGCAGCGGATGACTCGGGGGTCTGAGCCGGCATGCCCGCGATGAAATCAGCGCTGCCGAGAGCGCGACGATGAAACCAACCACTCTTCGCATGTTGAACCTCCCGGGTTGAGATTCGCCCTGCATCTTGCTGAGGCATTTCCGGCGCGGCTATTCTTTGTTCGGACCCTGTCCGCCGCCGCCGAGCGGGCAGTTTCTTGCCGTTAATGACCAGCTCTTTGCACAGGCAGACATTCGCGCCCACTTGCTTGTGAGGGTTGCAGGTAATGGTGACTTGATCCCCCGGTTTGATCGATTCCCTGCTCCAACCCACATGCATGTTCTTCATCATCATGGGCGTCGGACCAAATTCAGAGCCCCAATGCGCCAGCTTGCCGTCATCGCCCTTCACATCGAAATAGAGCTGCGGATGCGGATAGGCAAAATCCCACTCCGTGACCACTCCGTTCAGGGTGATGGTCTTATCGACTTGATACGTAACGCTGGTTCCATGATGGGCCAGCAGAGTGGATGAAACTAACAATAGGCCTGCAATCGCTGCGACGGACGCGGTCAGCTTACTCTTCATGCTTTGCTCCTGGGGACGAGCGAACGTCCAAAAGTCTAGCATTCAGCCTCTCGGCGTCAAAAATGCGGCTGCAACGAATCACCGCACATTTGAATCAACGGCTAGGGAACGTAGCCTCGCCGCTATTCCTTCTTCTTTCCGCGTCCCATGCCGCGGCCTTCGCTCGAGGGCGGCACCAGACCTTTCATCCGCAAATAGACCACCATCTGGCCGTACATCTCGTTGCCGTGAATCACTCCAAAATCAAGGACTCCAAATTTGGAACGGTCTCTGCCTCCGAAAAATTTGACCGTTTGGATAGCGCTGGCGTCGGTCAGTCCGTTGTAGATCGGATCGCAGTAATCGAACGCCTCTTTCAGCATGGCTTCAGAATCGGCCTTGGAGGTCGCCTTAGGATTGCTGAGGTGCTTCTGCTCGCCATTGGCCATGCCGCATAAGGCCAGTTGGACTTCAGCAATGTGCGTAATGATCTCGCCGTAGCTGCGCACTTGCGGCGTGGCTTTGTAGCTATAGTCGGCTTCCGACATTTTCTCTGCGCCCTTGGTAACGTCGTTCTTGATGCCCTGATAATTCTGCTTGAGCTCGGTGACCAGCTGGCTGACCTGTGCCTGTGCCATCATCGTCCCGAAAAGCCCAGCCACGAGCAACAGCCGGGAATACTTCATGTATTTTTTCTCCTTCATCGTGCTTGAGTTTCAGTTCATTGTAACCGAGAGGCTGCGCAACAACAGGAGAAAACGGCCACTTTCCCATTGCGAATTCTGGTATCGTACTCTGAAGGGCACGAGGAGGCCACGACGCCGTGAAAATCTTTTCCGTAATTGCACTCGCATGTTTCTCCATCGCTGCATTTGCCGGCGGTCCGGCTCAAGCGCAGGAAATCCCCTTCGATTCCGTTCCCAACTTCCTCAAGCTTCCGCCCGACCTGTACTTGGGAGAAGCCAGCGGCGTAGCGGTGAACTCCAAGAAACATATTTTCGTGTTCAACCGAGGCAACACCACTGGTCCGGCCTATGGAGCCACAGCCGCGCAGATTCTCGAGTTTGGTCCGGACGGCAAATATATCCGAGAAATCGGCCATAACCTGTACGCCTGGTCCTTCGCTCACGACGTACGGGTCGACAAGGACGATAACCTGTGGGCCATCGACAAAGGGTCGGACATGATCATCCGGTTCAACCCCGAAGGCCGGGTCACGATGGTGTTTGGCCGCAAGAAGGAAGCGTCGGATGAAGGTTCCGAGCCGTGGAAGCATCCCAATCCGCCGCTGCCGGCCATCAACGGCCAGTTCCGGCAACCCACCGACGTCACTTGGGATCCGCAAGGCGACATCTTCATCAGCGACGGCTACATCAACTCGCGCGTGGCCAAGTACGACAAGAACGGCGACTGGATCAAGCAATGGGGAGATCGAGGCAGCAAGCCCGGTGAATTCAACACGCCGCACGGCATCGCCTCCGACGCCAAAGGCAACATCTACGTCGCCGACCGCGGGAATCGCCGCATTCAGGTGTTCGATTCCGACGGTAAATTCCTGCGCGAGATCCATATCGACGTGCCCGTTCCGCCCGACGCGCAGCCCTGGTTCGGCAATCCCATCGTCGCCAGCCCTCAAGCAACCAACAACACCATGCAGCCTGGCGCGCCCTGGACCGTCTGCATCACGCCCGGCCCCACTCAATATCTCTACACCGCCGACGCTTATCCGGGCCGGATTTACAAGCTTTCGCTGGATGGCCAGGTGCTCGGATACCTCGGAAAAGCCGGCCGCCAGATGAAAGAGTTTGGCTGGGTTCACGAGCTGGCCTGCCCATCGGAGAACGAGCTGTACGCGGCCGAGCTCCTCAACTGGAGAGTTCAGAAGCTGATTCTCCATCCGACCGGCGCTCAGACCAGCCGGGCGACGTCGACTTCGGCGAGCCGCTAGACACGCTCAGGTTATCGTCCAAGGCAGACCAGTTGGCCGGCTCTTACATAGACCGTCCTGGCCGATGAGATCTCCAGGGGGAACCCTGGATCGATGAAACTCGCGACTAAGATTACTGTGTGCGCCGGCGGAGGTGTTGTCCTCGCAACTTTGGGCGCTATCGGAACCGTCTATTTCATCTCGCATACCAACCGTGTGAACGAAATCAAGGTGCTGATGAGCTCCACCATTCAACAAGCGGAGACCGTAACGGAGAATGTCGATGGCTTGCAGCAAAATGGAGCATTCAATCTTCAGGTGCTCTCCGACAGCCTGAAACGCAGCGGCGGCGATTTCCGAAACAGCGCATTTTACCGATCGCATTCCGGTGGTGGCGGGCTGGGATTCGGTGCGGCGAGTTGCCCAAACCCGGGGCTTTCAATTCCTGACGCCATCCCGCCCCGGCATCGCGGCGCGGAATCCGAACAACAACACCACCGAGTTCGACGACGCGTTTCGCGCATTCGCGAACGGGCAAGACGAATATTTCGTGGAAGACTCCAAGACAGATACGCTGATCCTGGCCAGGCCGGTCCGGATTGCCGCCGGTTGTTTAGAATGCCATGGCGACCCTGCAACCAGTCCGACACACGACGGCAAGGATGTGGTTGGTTTTGCGATGGAGAACATGCGGGTGGGCGACATCAAAGGCGCGTTCGTTTTGAAGGCGCCCATGACCAAGGACACGGTGGTGCTGGCCAGCATGCAGAAAATCATCGGGGTGGGGACGCTCATCCTGGTGGGCGTCGTCGCCGGATTCTGGCTATTCAACGGCCGCTGGATTGTTCGGCCGCTGGCGGGCATCGCCGAACAGTTAACCGAAGGATCCACGCGTCTGGGCTTTATTTCGGATCAATTGGCTTCGGGCAGCCAGTCCGTTGCTTCCGGAGCCGTCGAGCAGGCGGCGTCCATCGAACAGACCTCGGCCAGCACGGCGGAGATTCATTCCATGATTCGAAAGACGGCGGAGCATGCCCGGTCGGCCAACCAGAAGGTGATTGAATCCGACCGCAGCGTCGCGGAAGCCAACCAGCGTCTCCAGGAGATGATCACTTCCATGGGCGAGATCGCTTCCTCCAGTACTCGGATTTCGAAGATCATTCAGGTAATTGACGAGATCGCATTCCAAACCAACATCCTGGCTCTCAACGCCGCCGTGGAAGCCGCGCGCGCCGGGGAAGCTGGAATGGGTTTCGCGGTGGTCGCCGACGAAGTCCGCACGCTCGCTCAGAGAAGCGCTCAGGCCGCCCGCGATACCGCCGACTTGATCCAGGAGTCCATCTCCAAGTCCGAGTGAGGGCAGCGGCAACCTGGCGCAGGTGGCTCAAGCGATCGCGCGCGTCACGGAGTTTTCCAATCAAGTGAAGACGCTGATTGAACAGGTTGGCATCGCCAGCCAGGACGAGGCCCGAGGGATCGATCAGATCGCGGCCGGCGTCAAGCAAATGGAACAGGTCACGCAGTCCGCCGCCGCCAGCGCCGAAGAAAACGCGTCCGCGACCGAAGAAGTGCGGAGCCAATCCAAGTCACTCGACGAAATCGTGAATGATCTGAAAGTGCTTGATCGGCTAGTTCGAGATCTCTTCCAGTGCCAGTTTCCGGGTCTTCGGACCGAACAATCCGATGGCCAGCATCACCACCAGCATGCTGGCTGCAATGAGCGCGAAAACTCCGCTTACTCCGAAGCGGCCCAGGAAAAATGCGATCACGAACGCGCTGAATACCACCGATAACCGGCTCCACGAATAGGCGAAACCGACCGCCATGGCGCGGATTCGCGTCGGATAAAGTTCCGCTTGATAGGCGTGGAAGGACAGCGACATTACATTGTTCGAGAGCGTCAGCAGCACTCCCAATGTGATCAGCCAGAACGCACTGCTCATTTGACCGAAAATCACGCCGGTCACCGCGATCGCGAATGCGGCCGCGACGATTTGCCATTTGCGCTCGAAGCGGTCGGCTAGCCGCGCTGCCAGCATTGGTCCGAACGGGGCCGCGATCGCGATCACGAACGTGTACTCAAGCGTATTGGTGACGGTGATGCCCTGTTGGATGAGGAGCGTCGGCAACCAATTCGCGAACCCATAGTACCCGACTGTTTGAAAGACATTAAAGATGACCAGCATGATGGTTCGCCGCCGGTAGGGTGGCTGCCAGATCTCAACGAAGCGGCCGCGCTGGGGTTGCTGCGCAGCTTTCGCGGATGCGGGTGGAGGTAATCGCGATCCAGCCTCGGTCTCGAGCTCCGCGACAATTTGCTCAGCCTCCTTGAGGCGGCCGTGCAGTACCAGCCAACGCGGGCTCTCGGGTACGCGCAGCCGGATCCACCACACCAAGACCGCGCCAGCCGACCCGATCAGCACCACCCAGCGCCAGCCATCCAAGCCCAAAGGAGCGTGCGGCACCAGCAGCCACGCCAGGAACGCCACGATGGGCACGGCTGAAAACTGAATCGCGTTGTTGTAGGCGAAGGCTCGCCCGCGCAGCGCGCTCGGAACAATTTCGGACAGGTACGTGTCGATCGTCACCAGCTCGACGCCCACGCCCACTCCTGCGATGAAGCGCCAAAGATTCAAGCCGAAAACATCTCTCTGAAATGCCATGATGACGGTGGCGACGGTGTACCAGAGCAGCGAAATCGGTGAAAATTTTGCGCCGGCCGAACCGGTCCGCCAGGAATCCGAATAGCGCCGTGCCGACGAATAATCCCGCGAACATGGCGGCGACGAAAGCAGCCAATCCGGTCGATCCGAACAGCCCGCGTGTGGTCGAAGTCAGAATGCCGCTTCGAACCAGGCCGGGTCCAATGTAGCCCGTGAAGAAGAGGTCGTAATATTCGAAAAAGCCTCCCAGAGACAGCAGCAGCACGCGTTTCCAGAGGGTGCGCGTCGCCGGCAGTTGATCCAGGCGTGCGTTGATGAGGCCGGCTTCGGCGATGGTGTTCACGCGGGTCGCCCGCGATTCGCTTGAGCGAAACTGGCTTGAGCTAAACTGATGGTTTCGATTGGGATCAAACCATGCAATATACATTACTTGGCAAAACAGGAGTTACGGTATCGCGGCTTTGTTTGGGATGCATGAGCTACGGCGGCGGCGAAATCCCGGAATGGTCGCTCGGCACCAAGGGCTGGCACGTCAATAAGGAAGATGCCCGCGAGCATTTTCGCATCGCGTTTGATGCGGGCATAAACTTCATCGACACCGCGGATGTGTACTCGGCCGGGCTCAGCGAGGAAATTACCGGCTATTACATCAAGGAGATGGCGCGGCGCGACGACGTGGTCCTGGCGACCAAGGTCCACGGCCCGATGGGACCCGGCCAGAACCACCGCGGTCTCAGCCGCAAGCACATCCTGGATGCGTGCGACAACTCGCTGCGCCGCCTCGGCGTGGATTATATCGACCTATATCAGATCCATCGCTGGGATGTGAAGACGCCGATCGAAGAGACGCTGGATGCGCTCGACTCGCTGGTCCGCGCGGGCAAGGTGCGCTATCTCGGAGCGAGCAGCATGGCGGCCTGGCAGTTTTCCAAGGCTCTCTATACGTCGAAGGAAAACAGCTGGCACCGCTTCGTCAGCATGCAGAATCACTACAACCTGATCTATCGCGAGGAGGAGCGCGAGATGATTCCGTTATGCATCGATCAAGGCGTGGCCGTGATCCCCTGGAGTCCGCTGGCGCGTGGATTTTTGACTGGCACGCGCACGCGCGACGGCGGTTCCACGCAGCGCTCGCAAGTGGACAGTTTCGCCAAAGACATGTACTACAGCGACGATGATTTCGAAGTGGCCGATGCGGTCGCGGATGTGGCCAAGCGGCGCGGCGTGTCAGCGGCGCAAGTGGCGTTGGCGTGGGCGCTGCAAGCTCCGGGCGTGACTGCGCCCATCATCGGTGCGACCAAACCGCAACATCTAAAAGATCTAATTGGCGCCGTTGATTTGAAGCTGAGCGCCGACGATATCGCGGCTCTGGAAAAGCCTTATCGTCCCCACAAGGTCCTCGGCCACGCACAGCCGACCGCGAAAGCCCTTCAGGCGTCCGGCGGGCACTAGCTGTTCCGAACCGTTAAGTAGCGCAAGTTCGTGCTTAGCGCGATGCTCCCGCGGCCGGATAGACCGGCAGCGTCACGCGGTCGCCGAAGGTCCCCTTCAGACCCTCGATCGCGCAATTCTCGTCCTGACCGCCCGGGAGGCCTCCGACGCCGATAGCACCAATCATTTGCCCGTCGACGACGATCGGAATGCCGCCCGGATTCGTGAACAAATTGAAATAGGTGGTGGTACGCGCAGTGCCGCCTGGATTGTTCTTGAGCTGTGCCGCATTAGCGGAGGTGGGCTGGCGCGTCCTCAACGAACTTTGCGCCTTTAAGAGCGCGGTGCGGATGTTGTTGAGGACTTGGCCGTCCATGCGCTCCATGTGAACGAATTCACCGGCATTGTCGATGATGTAGAGCGACATCGACGCGCCTTTTGAGGCCGCAAAGTCACGGCAAGTCCGAGCGATCTTCCTTGCGGTTGCCAGTGAAATCTGATTGCCGTCAAAAACGTTGGCCGCACCCTTGCCGCCCACCACAAACTCAGATGGCAGGCTCGACTTCGGCGCTGCAGCCGAAGTAAAGCGCGGAACCGGCGTTTTGGCTGCATTCGGATTCTGGCGCGGCGGAAGATCCTCCATCAGCGGCGGGACCGATGATCCGATCACTTCGGTCAACGCCTTGTGGGCGCAAATCTCGTCGCTCCACACCGGCGGATGCGGCGCAGAACCGCCCACGCCAACGGCGCCAATCAACTGTTTGTTGACGACGATGGGAAGCCCGCCGGAATTCGCAAACTCGCCCAGCTGGATGTATTGAAGCTCCCGCGGAGGATCCTCAATCGCGCTATTCATCAGGGTTTTGCTGGGCGCGCGAAGCGTCAGCGCGGTGCGGGCCTTCATGTCGGCCGTGATGATATTGAGGTAGCCCTGGCCATCCATGCGATCCATGTAGACTTGGTTGCCCTGATGGTCCAGCACCATGATGCTGATCTGCACGCCTTGAGCCGTGGCGGCCTGCTCGCACGTGTCGGCTAGTCGCTCCGCGGTGGCCAGGTTGATGGTTGAGAAGTCCTGAATCTTTTCCGCGGCTTTGCCGCTGACGACGAACTGTTCCGGCACGTTTTGAGCAAGCGTCACGCCGGCCAGCGCGATTGCGCCTGCTGCGGCCAATCCCAATCGCACAATACGAAGTTTCATTTCGCCTCCTGATTTTGCTCGCGCAATTTTGCACGCCTCGGCAACATTGTCTATCGCGGCCTCGCGCCGTTTTCGGCCTTAGCGCCCCGAATATATCACATCTACCCTTAGCCCAGACCGGCCCTCTTCCAAAGCTGATCCACGCGCTGCTTCACGTCGTCCGACATTTGGATCACGTCCGGCCAGGGACGCGTAAATCCTTCTTCCTTCCATTTGCGCGTGGCGTCGATGCCCATCTTGGAACCGTAGTGCGGCAGGCGGCTGGCATGGTCAAGCGAATCCACCGGCCCCAGCACAAACTGAATGTCGCGCTCCGGATCAATGTTGTTCAGCGCCTTCCACGCGACTTCCCGGACATTCTGCACATCCACGTCTTCATCCACAACGACGATGCATTTGCTGAACATGGCTTGGCCCAGGCCCCAGATCGCGTGCATCACTTTGCGCGCATGCAGCGGATACGATTTGCGAATCGACACCAAAATCAGGTTATGGAAAATACCCTCGGCCGGCATCGAGATGTCGCGGATCTCCGGCAGTTGCAGCCGCATCAGCGGCAAGAAAATGCGCTCGATGGCCTTGCCCATGTAGAAATCCTCCATCGGCGGAGGACCGACGATGGTCGTCGCGTAAATCGGATGCTTGCGCTGGGTGATGCACGTCACGTGGAAAACCGGATAGTCGTCGTCCAGCGAATAAAAACCGGTGTGATCGCCGAACGGTCCTTCACGGCGCAGCTCGCCCAATTCGACATAGCCTTCCAGCACGATCTCGGAATTCGCGGGCACCTCCAGATCCGAAGTCTCGCACTTCACCATCTCGACGGGTTTGTTTCGCAAAAAGCCCGCGATCATCATTTCATCCAGGTCCGGCGGAAGGGGAAGAATAGCCGAAAACATGGTGGCCGGATCGCATCCGATGGCCACCGCCACGTCCATCCGTTGCCCCTTTGCGTTGTGCGTTTGGCGGCGATAATGCTCGGCGCCCTGTTTGTGGGTCTGCCAATGCATGCCCGTGGTGCGATCGTCATACACTTGCAGCCGGTAACAGCCGCAATTGCGCTTGCCGGTGTCGGGGTTTTTCGAAAAGACCATCGGCAGCGTGATGAATCGCCCGGCGTCCTGCGGCCAGCAGTGCAGGATCGGATATTCGGCGAGCGAAAAGTTGTCCTTGCGAATTACTTCCTTGCACGGGCCGTCCGAGACGGCCTTGGGAAAGAACGCGCCCATCTCGGCCAGCTTGGGCAACATTTTCAGCTTGCCGAGCAGTCCTTCGGGCATCCGCATTTCGAGGTATTCGGAAATGCGGTGAGCGATCTCATCTACCGAATCCACTTGAAGCGCGATCTCCATCTTCCGCTTGCTGGCGAAGGCGTTGATCAGGACCGGAATCGAACTCCCTTTCGGTTTTTCGAACAACAGCGCCGGCCCGCCATGCTTTACAGCGCGGTCGGCAAACTCGGTGATTTCCAGATAAGGATCCACTTCGACCGAAATGCGGCGCAGCTCTTTATTCTTTTCGAGGGCGGCGATGAACTCCCGCAGATCACTGTAGGCCATAGGGAAACAGGAATGCCTAGTTTACTATGGAGAGTAGCGTCACAGTTGTATCAATTAAGAAATGCAATGGCGTTCGGTTGTGACGCCTTTGCTGAGGTGGCCCTTACTCATGACAGGTCGAGTCGCGTTTATCACCGGCGCAAGCCGCGGTATCGGAAAGGCATGTTCCATCGCATTGGCGGAGGCGGGTGCGCGCGTCGTACTGGCCGCCCGAACCGGCGATCAACTCGAAGAAATAGCCGGCCTGCTTCGCTCCCAAAAATGCGAGGCTTTCCCGGTGGTGATGGACCTGGCCGACGCTGACTCCATCAAGGACGCTTTCGCGCGCGTCGCGAAAGATTTCGGCCCTGTTTCGATCCTGGTCAACAATGCGGGCATCGCGAAAGACGGGCTGGCGTTGCGTATGAAAAAAGAGGACTGGGACGCGGTCATCGCGACCAACTTGACCGGCGCGTTCCTCGCGGCTCAGCAAGTGCTGCAGGGCATGATGCGCGACCGCTGGGGCCGCATCATCAACATTTCGTCCATCGTCGGCGAGATGGGCAATCCCGGCCAGGCGAACTACGTGGCTTCGAAAGCGGGCCTCATCGGGCTCACGAAGGCGCTCGCGCAGGAGATGGGCAGCCGCAATATTACAGTGAATGCCGTCGCGCCGGGCTTTGTTGAAACCGACATGACGGCCAAGCTTTCCCCGGAGCTCAAGGAGAATATGCTGGGCCATGTACCGCTGAAGCGCATCGGGCGTCCGGAAGACGTTGCCGCGGCCGTGCGGTTCCTGGCGAGCGAAGAGGCCGGCTACATCACCGGCCACGTGCTGGATGTCAACGGCGGGCTGTATATGTGATGCGAGGCCCAGATGAACAAGTCTAAGTTAGTTCCAGTGGCCGTGTTCATAGCCTTTTTGGTCGCGCTCGTGATGATCCGCAATGCGGGACCGGCCGCCGTTTCGGTTCAGCCCATCGGTCAGCGGAGAATCGCCCCTTCGTTCAGCCTCGAAGACGCCAAGGGCGAGGATGTGAAGCTGGCCGGGTATCAGGGCAAAGTAGTGCTCCTCAATTTTTGGGCGACCTGGTGTGAGCCGTGCAACCTGGAAATTCCCTGGTTCATCGATTTCGATCGCAAGTACCGGGATCAAGGCCTCGCTATTCTCGGCGTTTCCATGGACGAGTCCGGCTGGAACGCGGTTCGACCTTTTATTCACGCCAAGAATATGAACTATCCGGTGATGCTCGCCAGCAGGCAAATGGCCGAGCAGTATGGTGGCGTGGATGCGCTTCCCACCACGTTCATAATCGACCGGTCAGGAAACGTTGCGGCAAAATATATCGGCGTGCCCAACCGAAGCACGTACGAGGCGAAAATTCAACAGCTGCTCGGCGAACCATAGGCGCGCGCATGCATCCCGATACTTCTAGGTTCCGGGTGGGTTTGGTCCAGATGAGCTGCGCCATCGACCCGAACGAGAATCTCGAGAAGGCCATATGGCGGATCCGAGAGGCGGCTAAGCGCGGCGCGCAGATCATCTGTTTGCCGGAGCTGTTCCGGTCGCAGTATTTCTGCCGCGAGGAAAATGCCGAACTGTTCGCACTGGCTGAACCGATTCCCGGCCCGACCACGAAGACGCTCGGTCCGCTCGCGCGCGAACTCGGGATCGTGATCATCGCGTCGCTGTTTGAACGGCGCTCAGCGGGCCTGTATCACAACACCGCGGCGGTGATCGGAAACGATGGCGAGTTGACGGGCATTTATCGCAAGATGCACATCCCCGATGACCCGCTCTATTTCGAAAAGTTTTATTTCACACCCGGCGATCTGGGATTTGTCGATTTCAATACTCGCTTTGGCAAGGTCGGCGTGCTGGTCTGCTGGGATCAATGGTATCCGGAAGCGGCGCGGCTATCGAGCCTCGGTGGCGCCAACATTTTGTTCTACCCGACTGCCATTGGCTGGCACCCATCCGAGAAAGCGCAGTACGGCGCGGCGCAATTGGATGCTTGGCGAACCATTCAACGGGCGCACGCGATCGCGAACGGCATTTATGTGGCCGCGGTGAATCGCGTCGGCTACGAAGGACCGCCCGAACGCGGCCTCGAATTTTGGGGTTCTTCGTTTATTGCCGACCCGTTCGGGCAAGTCGATCGCCCAGGCATCGTGCGCGGACGAAGACATTCTCGTCGCCGAATGCGATCCCCATCGCATCGAAGAAGTGCGCCGCAATTGGCCGTTCCTGCGCGATCGCCGCGTGGACGCCTATGCTCCCATTCTGCGGCGGTGGCTGGATTGACGCCCCAAAAACTCGGGTTCCGAATGCCGGCCGAGTGGGAGCCGCACGAAGCCACGTGGCTCGCCTGGCCGCATGAGCGCACGGATTGGCCCGGCAAGTTTGCCCCGATTCCCTGGGTCTATGGCGACATTGTCCGGCGCCTGGCGCGAGTGGAAAAAGTCCGGATTCTGGTGGAAGACGCCGCTTTGGAAAAAAGCGCGCGGCGAGTACTCACAAAATGCGGCGCGAACATGAACGCCATCGAGTTCTTCCGCCATCGCACCAATCGAAGCTGGACGCGCGACTACTGTCCGATGTTCGTGCGCCATTCCAAAGGCGAAGTCGCCGTCGACGAATTGGATTTTCAACGGCTGGGCGAAATACGACAACTGGCGCGACGACAACCGGGTTCCGGCTTTTCTCGCAAAGAGGCTGAAGATGCGCTGCTTCGAGCCGGGCATCGTGCTGGAAGGCGGCAGCATCGACGTCAATGGAAAGGGTCTTCTGCTCACGACGGAAGAGTGTTTGCTCAGCCAGACCGTGCAAGTTCGCAATCGCGGCTTGGGGCGCGACGAACTCGAACAATACTTCGCTGACTATCTCGGCATCCGTCAGACCATTTGGCTCAAGAATGGCATCGCCGGCGACGACACGCACGGCCATATCGACGATTTGGCACGGTTCGTGAATCTGGACACCGTGGTCACCGTCATCGAAGAGAATCGATCGGAGACCAACTACGAACCGCTCCAGGAAAATCTATCGATTCTACAGAAAACCGGTCTCGAGTCGCGACGCTGCCCATGCCCGCGCCGGTCTACTTCGACGGCCAGCGACTCCCGGCCAGTTACGCGAACTTCTACATCGCGAACAGCCTGGTGCTGGTTCCTACGTTCAACGATCCGATGGACCGGGTGGCGCTAAATATCCTGGCCGCGCTCTTCCCCGATCGGGAAGTGGTTGGAATTTATTGCGGCGATCTCGTGCTTGGATTGGGCACGCTGCACTGCATGACCATGCAACAGCCAGCGTAGGAACACCAAAGATCTCAGCAGATCCGCGGTAGTTGCTCGACGAACGGAAGATCCAGGATCCGCGAACCGCCGACCTCGGTCTTCAGCAGCACCATGCCCGGGTGTTCGGCGACCACACGGCCGATGACTCGAGCGTCTTTACCGTACGGCATGCGGTGCATGGCCTCGCCAGAACCGCGCTCGCCGACGATTCCGAAACCATGGTCACCAGCTTGCCTTCGTTGGCGACGAACAGCGGGTCCATGCCCAGCGTTTCGCAGGCTGCTTTGACGTCTTCCCGCACCGGAACGGCGTTGGCGTCGATCTCGATTCCCGTCGAGGATGCAGCCGCTATTTCACACAGCGACGTGCCGAGCCCGCCGCGCGTGGGATCGCGCAGCGCACGAATCTCGCCGGCTGCCAGCATCGCATCCACCAGCGCATTGAGTGGCGCGGTGTCCGACAGAATGGCGCCTTCAAACTCGAGGCCTTCGCGCGTCGCCCAGACCGCCATCCCGTGATCGCCGATGGTTCCGCTCACGATCACCACATCGCCAGGTTTCGCATTGCACACTGAAACCGAGACACCCTTGGCGACCAGGCCGATGCCGGCCGTGGTGATGAATAGCTTGTCAGCCGAGCCGCGGTTGACGACCTTCGTGTCGCCGGTGACGATCGCGACGCCAGCCTCCGCAGCGGCTTCCGCCATCGATTGCGTTATGCGCGATAGCTCTTCGAGCGGCAGTCCTTCTTCCATGATGAATGCGGCCGAAAGATATAACGGGCGAGCGCCGCTCATGGCGAGATCGTTGACAGTACCGTTCACGGCCAGCTTGCCGATGTCGCCGCCTGGAAAAAACAGCGGCGTGACGACGAACGAATCCGTCGTGAGCGCGATCCGTTCCGCGCCGACCTCCACCACCGCCTGATCGTCCAGTTTCCTCAAAGCCGGATTATCGAATGCCGGCAGGAACAGGTCGCGAACCAGTTGCGCGGTCAGCCGGCCTCCGCTTCCATGCCCCAGCACGATCGTTTTGTGCTGCGTGATGGGCAGCGGGCAAGAAAGCGCGAACGCACTATCCATCAGATGATGTCCTCTTCTCCCAGCATGACGTGCACCATGTCCCAGAGAATGTGGAGAAGAGTGGTGTGAACTTCCTGGATGCGGTGAATACTGAACGACGGCACGGTGAGGCAATACTCGGCGGTGTCTTTGGTGCGGCCGCCGTCCTTGCCCGAGAAGCCGATGGTCAGCATGCCCATCTGGCGCGCTGCCTGAAGCGCGTAGTTGACGTTGGTGGACATTCCGCTGGTGGAGATGCCGAGCGCGACGTCGCCTTTTTGCGCGAATAGCCGCAGTTGCTCCGAGAACGATTGCGAAAAATCGCTGTCGTTGCTGATCGCCGTCAGCAGAACGGTATCGTTGGTCAGCGCGAAAGCCGGGAAACGCCCGCCGCTTCTCGATGATCGGGTGCACGAACTCCACCGCGACGTGCATGGCATCGCAGGAACTCCCGCCATTGCCCATTACGAACAGCTTGTGGCCGGCGGCCAGCGCTTCGGCCAACTTGCGGCAAACTTGTTCCAATGTGCCGGCGTTCGCCTCGAAAAATTTCTCCTTCATGGCCGCGCTCTCGTGACACTTGCGCAGCACTGACGCTTTAAACTGTGGTGACGTGATCGGCGACAACGCGGGCGCTTGGGTTGACATACTACACCTTGGCCCCCAGCGTTTCCACGGCTACCATGTGCCGGCCGTAATTGTAATAGGCCGCGCAGGCCCCTTCGGCGGAAACCATGGTCGCGCCCAACGGCGTCTGCGGAGTGCATTCCTTGCCGAACGCCGGACAGTCGTGCGGCTTCTTCAGTCCTCTTAGTACTTGGCCGCTGATGCAGATGGCCGGTTCTAGCGTCTGAATATTCTGCACTTCGAAAATGCGCTCGGCGTCATAATCCTGCAGTTCGTAACTCAACCGATAGCCGCTCTTCGGAATGATGCCGATGCCGCGCCAGCTTCGGTTTGCAATCGTGAATACGCGATTGATCATCTTTTGCGCTTCCAGGTTGCCATCGCGGCTGACGGCGCGCGCGTACTGGTTCTCCACTTCAGCGCGTCCCTGCTCGAGTTGACGCACCGTCATCAACGTTCCTTCCAAAAGATCCAGCGGCTCAAAACCGGTGATGACGATCGGAACCTGGTAGCGCGCGGCGATGGGTTCGTATTCGCGATAGCCCATCACGGCGCAGACGTGGCCGGGGCCGAGGAAGCCTTGCACGCGATTGTTGGGAGATTGCAAAATCCCGGTGATCGAAGGCGGCACGATGACATGCGAGACCAAGATTGAAAAATTGGGGACGCCTTGCGCTTTGGCCTGCCATACCGCCATGGCGTTGGCCGGAGCGGTGGTTTCAAATCCAATCGCAAAAAATACAACTTTCTTGTCCGGTTTCGCGACCGCGATGCGCAGCGCGTCCAGCGGAGAATAGACGATGCGAACGTCTCCTCCTTCCGCTTTCACCTGGAACAGATCGCCGTTCGATCCCGGAACCCGCAGCATATCGCCGAACGAGCAGAAGATGACGTCCGGCTTCCGCGCGATGGCATGCGCGCGATCGATCATTTCGAGCGGCGTCACGCAGACCGGACATCCCGGGCCGTGCACCAGCTCAATCTCCTTGGGCAGCAGATAATCCAGCCCATACTTGACGATGGAGTGGGTCTGTCCGCCGCAGACCTCCATGATGGTCCACGGCCGCGTGACGGTGCGCTTAATTTCCGAGATCAGCTTCTGGGCGACGGCATGGTCGCGGTATTCATCGACGTATTTCATCGCTCCGCCTCGGGCGGGCCGAGCTCCGGCTCGGGCGCTTCGAGCTCCTGCAACTGGTCCATTTCGGTGAGGTATTGATATGTGCGCGCGGCCTCTTCCTCGTCCACTTTGCTAATCGCAAAGCCCACGTGCACCATCACGTAATCTCCGAGAGCCGCCTCGGGAACGTACTCGAGACAGGCGTCGCGAGTGATGCCGCCGTAATCGATTTTCCCCATCCGCATGCCGCTTCTTTCGTGGAAAGCGACAATCTTTCCGGGAATTGCAAGGCACATACCTTGATCTTAGTCCTTTTCCTGGAGAGGCGTTCCTGGGTATGTTTCCAGTTGAATGCGCGCTGAGGAGCGCGGGAAATTCTAGCGGCCTAAATCGATTCCAAACTTCTTCAACTCTTCCGAGTAGTAGCGCCGATGCAGCAGGTCCCATTCCTCGGTGCCTTCCGGAATGTCCTTCTTCTGGGAACGGATCTTGGTGCGCGCCGCCCGGTCGATCTTCTCCTCGATCGCCAGCAGTTCCGTCATCAAACGCACGATCTCCAGGCGAACGTCGTTGGGATCCTTCTTCAGGCGGAAATCCCGCGCTTTGCGGAACGCGGTAACCAGCTTGTGAGAAATGTCGTTGACTTTGTCCCGCGAGAGCTTCATGTTGTCGCCCGTATCGCGTCCCGACGCCCGGATCACCTTGCGTTGCGAAATGAGCGTGTTCTTGATGCGGCGGAACATCTCCTGATAGCTGACCCCTTCGCGCCGCATATATTCGCTGTACTGGCTCAGCAGGTCGCGAACTTCGTCATTGAGCCGGTCTTCCACCTGCAACTCTTCCTCAATCAGATGACTGATCATCTCGGTGGCCCCCTCCGGGCTGGCCGTCTCGATGATTTGCGGTGTCATCCGCGCCACGAGTTGACGGGACAAATAAGAAACGAATTCTCTGCTCAGCAGCATGCTGGATGTTTGATGTTAATTAAATGATTTGCGGCCGATCTTCGACCCTCGGCCGATCGTACCAGACCGGTTACCGTTCCCAATTTTCGCACATTAATTGGGCGGCTCACCTTGATGTTGTTCGAGAAACTGCTGGTCGATCGGTTTTCGCCCCCGAAACCCTTCTTCCACCCCGTGCCAGAACTGAATGCCCGGTTCGCCAAGCTTCCAACACAGGTACACTTCCACTCCGTTCAAAAGTGTCGGGAAATCGACCAGTCCGATATCCAGGTCCTTCACCAGACATCCAAACTCCTGGACGTTCTCAATGGCCGCTTTCAACTGCCGGGCGCTTTCGTCACG
Organism: Bryobacterales bacterium; assembly: GCA_963732175.1. Classification (GTDB taxonomy): domain Bacteria; phylum Acidobacteriota; class Terriglobia; order Bryobacterales; family Bryobacteraceae; genus Palsa-89. The sequence goes on from CAVSYF010000017.1 coordinate 85,126, forward strand.
CCGTCGCTTCTGCTCCACCGGTCCCGAATGATCGACCAGAACCCCTCCCAGCAAAGCGATCCGCTTGGAAAAGCGTTGCCATTCCGTCTCCGCCGCTTGATATTCGGATCTGAGAGCAACCGTCCTCTGCAGGGCCGCCTCCACTTCAGGAAGAAGTTTCTCCGCTTGCTGAAGCGTAAAGAATCTGGGCATTATAAAATACTCGGGAGTCTCACGAAAGTGACGGAATCGATTATAGCAATCGGGTCTGCTGACCCGGCACCAATGGAGCGACCGTAGGAATGGCCAATCTCGGATACATCGGCTTAGGGGTGATGGGCGGTAACATGGTGGCCCGCCTCCTCGAAAAAGGGCACCGCGTTATCGGCTACAACCGCACCAAGGCGAAGGCGCAGTGGCTGATCGACAAGGGCATGCAGTGGGCCGACTCGCCGCGCGCGATCGCCGAAGCCGCCGACGTGATCTTCTCGATGGTTTCCAACTCGGCAGCTCTGGCGGAAATCTGCGATGGTCCCAACGGCGTAAGCGCGGGCCTGGCCCCAGGTAAGATCTACATCGACATGAGCACGGTCGCTCCGGCCGTGAGCCGCGCCATCGCCGCGCGAGTGCGGGAAAAAGGCGCCGACATGCTCGACGCGCCCGTGTCCGGCAGCGTCATTACATTGCAACAGGGCAAGCTTTCTATCATGGTCGGCGGCCGCCGCGAAACGCTGGAACGCGTGAGGCCGGTGCTGGAGGATATCGGCCCGAAAGTCACCCATGTCGGCGACAACGGCCTCGCGCTGGTGATGAAGATCGCGACCAACCTGAGCCTTGCCGTGCAGATGCTGGCCTTCTCGGAAGGCGTGCTATTAGCCGAGAAAAGCGGCATCGCGCGTGACATTGCAGTGGACGTTCTCACCCACAGCGTGATTGGATCGCCCATGGTGCAATATCGCGGCCCGTTCGTACTGAAAATGCCGGATGAAGCGTGGTTCAATGTAAACATGATGCAAAAGGATATGCTCCTGGCGCTGGAGCTAGGGCGTCAGGTGGACGTGCCCTTGCCGACCACGGCTGCGACCAACGAGCTGCTCACGGCCGCCCGAGCGATGGGTTTCGTCGAAAAAGATTTCGCAGTGATATTTCAGGTATTGGCGCGCATGTCGGGGGTGACCAAATGACCACCGCTGTTAATCCGTCCAAGCCCGCTTCCTCGACGACAGACGCCGAGCAATGTCTGCGCATGTACCGCCGCATGCTGGCGATTCGACACTTCGAATATCAGGTCAACGACCTTTACACGCGCGCGTTGATGCCGGGTTTGGCTCACTTGTACATCGGCGAAGAAGCCGTGGCCGTGGGTGTCTGCGAAGCTTTGCGGAAGGACGATTACATCACCAGCACGCATCGCGGCCATGGGCATTGTTTAGCCAAGGGCGCGAAAATTGACCTGATGTTCGCCGAGCTGCTCGGAAAAGAAGCGGGCTACTGCAAGGGCAAGGGCGGTTCGATGCATATCGCCGATCCCGACACTGGGAATCTGGGCGCCAACGCGATTGTCGGCGGAAGCGCCGGGATCGCGACCGGAGCGGCGTTTGCATCTAAGCGTCTCGGGAACGGCCGCGTAACGGTGTGCTTTTTCGGCGAAGGCGCGCTCGGACAGGGCGTGCTGTACGAAGTGATGAACATGGCCGCGCTCTGGAAGCTGCCGGTGGTCTACGTGTGCGAGAACAATATGTACAACGAGTACACGCATTATTCCGAAACCACCGCGGGCGACATTCTGACGCGCGCTAAGGGGTTCGGCGTCTACCCGGAAAGTGTCGACGGACAGGACGTGCGGGCTGTTTACTCCACGGCTCACGCTTTGATCGAGCGAGCGCGCCGAGGCGAAGGCCCTGCTTTCCTGCTTGCCAATACCTACCGCTACACGGGACATCACGTGGGCGACGTCGCGCGCGATTATTACCGCTCCAAGCAGGAGGAGCAGACCTGGAAAACCGAGCGCGATCCCATCCGGCTGATGGCCGATTGGATGATCGCCGAGAAGCTGGCCGATCGCGCCCGTTTGGATCAGATGGAAGCGGAAGTGAAGTCGGAAGTCGAGCAGGCGGTCCAGTTCGCGATCGCTGCGCCGTATCCCGCCGTCGATAAAGTGGAGCAAGACGTGTATGCCTGAAGCTGCCCTCGCAGTTCGAGAACTGACGCTTAGGGGAAGCGGTCCGCGAAGCGCTGGCCGAAGAGTTGCGGCGCGACCCGCGCGTGGTTCTGATCGGCGAAGACGTGGCCGAAGCCGGCACCGCCTTCAAGGTTCTTTCCGGCTTGGTGCAAGAGTTCGGGCCCGAGCGTGTGCTCGACACACCCATCTCAGAGGCCGGTTTCACAGGCATTGGAGTGGGCGCCGCCATGACCGGCATGCGCCCCGTGGTCGACATCATGTTCGGCGATTTCGTCGGCCTGATCATGGATCAGATGGTGAACCAAGCCGCCAAGGTGCACTACATGTCGGGCGGCAAATGGAAAGTTCCCATGGTGCTCCGGACTACTTTGGGCGCGACACGCCGCTCGGCTGCGCAGCACTCGCAATCCCTGCACGCCTGGTTCTGCCACATTCCCGGCCTGAAAGTGGTGATGCCGTCGACGCCTTACGACGCCAAGGGCCTTTTGAAAAGCGCCATTCGGGATGACAACCCGGTGGTGGTCTACGAAGACAAGATGATGTACAAGCTGAAAGGTCCGGTGCCGGAAGAAGATTACACCATTCCGCTCGGCCTGGCCGACGTCAAGCGCGAAGGCGAGGACGTGACCATCATCGCCACCAGCAGCATGGTGCAGGTGGCCTTGGGCGCTGCGAAATTACTGGAAGAATACGACATCAGCGCCGAGGTGGTGGACCCGCGTACGCTCTGGCCGCTGGATGAGCAAACGCTGGTCGACTCGGCGAAAAAGACCTCGCGCGTGATCGTGGTCGACGAGGGATACGAACGCTACGGCGTTACTGCCGAGATCGCTGCGATGATCCAGGAGCGCGCGTTCTTCGACCTGGAAGGGCCGGTGAAGCGAATGGGCGCCATGCACGTGCCGATTCCGTTCTCGCCGCCGCTCGAAGACGCGACCGTTCCCACCGAGCAGTCGGTGTTCGAGGCGGCCCGGTCGCTGTGCGGTAAGTAGAATTCATTTTCACAATCGGAGATTTCAGATGGCGCTAAAAACGTACGGAACGATGGGAGTGGATTGGGAGCAGCGCGTCGACTTTGAGCGGCTGCGCAGCGAGCGGCTGGCGCGCGTCAAGGCGATGCTCGCCAAATCGGAGATGGGCGCGCTGTTGTGCTTCGACATGAACAACGTCCGCTACATCACCGCCACGCACATCGGCACCTGGGCGCAGGACAAGATCAGCCGCTTCACTCTGCTTCCCCAAAATGACGAGCCGATCCTGTGGGATTTCGGCTCGGCGGCCAGGCATCATCAGCTGCATTGCCCCTGGCTCGGCGAGCGCTCGCGGCCCGGCATTGCACTGCTGCGCGGCGCCATGTCGCCGGAAATGGGACGCGCCGAGGATGTGGCGCGCAAGATCAAAATCGAGCTCGAGAAGCGCGGCTTGGAGAAAGAGCCGGTCGGCATCGACGTGGTCGAGCCGCCGATCCTGTTCGCCTTGCAGCGCGAGGGTATCACCGTAATCGACGGCCAGCAGCTTGATGTCCGATACGCGCGTGATCAAGACCGAGGACGAGATCACGCTGCTCAACATGTCCGCCATGATGGTGGACGCGGCCTACGAGGAGCTGTATCGCGCCATGCGGCCGGGCTTCAGCGAGAACCAAGCGGTCGGACTCGCGAGCAAAGTGCTGTACGATCTCGGCTCGGAATACGTCGAGGGCGTCAACGCGATCTCGGGCGAGCGCTGCAATCCGCATCCGCACGTCTTCTCCGATCGCGTGCTTCGGCCCGGCGATCCCGTCTATTTCGACATCCTGCATTCCTACATGGGTTATCGCACTTGCTACTACCGCAGCTTCACCATCGGCTACGGCACGCCCGCGTTGAACGATGCCTACAAGCGCTGCCGCGATTACCTGGATGCCGCCATCGAGTTGGTTCGCCCCGGCCGCACCACCGCCGAGATCGCATCCGTGTGGCCGAAAGCGCAGGAGTTCGGCTTCCCCAACGAAGAGGCCGCCTTCGCGCTGCAGTTCGGCCACGGCATCGGCCTGGCGATCTGGGAAAAGCCGGTCATCAGCCGTCTGGTATCGCTCGAGCACTCCCATGAGATCAAGCCGGGCATGGTGTTCGCGCTCGAAACCTTCTGGCCGTCCAAGGACGGTTGGAGCGCGGCGCGCATCGAAGAGGAGATCGTCGTCACCCAGACCGGTCACGAAGTGATCACGCGCTTCCCGGCCGAAAAGCTGCTGGTCGCCGGGACGCAATATTTCACCGTCGAGGGACCGCTTCCCACTACGCGCGATACCGAGGCGCCTCCCAGCCGGCGAGTGATTGAAATGATCGAAGCCAGCGCGCAAACCGAACAAGTGGGAGTGTCCCGCTGAGCGCCCGGAGATCGCGGTAATAAAACAAATATGGCTGTCAGCGTCGTAATGCCTGCGCTCGAAATGGCGCAAGAAACCGGAAAACTGCTCGCCTGGCGAAAGCAGGAAGGCGAAACCGTCACCAAGGGCGAGCCGCTGCTGGAGATTGAAACCGACAAGGTCGTGATCGATTTGGAGGCGCCGGCCGATGGCGTTCTCGCAGGCGTAAAGCAGCGCGACGGCGCGGTGGTGCCGGTAGGCGAAATCATCGCCTGGATCGTCGCTCCCGGCGAGCAGCCGCCGGCTGATTCCGGTCCGGCGATCGCATCCGCGCGCGCGACGCAGGAACAGGCCCGTCCCCAGTCCACGACTGCCCCGGCTGCAGCGAGGCGCCCCGAGGGTGGTCCGAAAATTTCGCCGAAAGCCCGGCGCTTGGCGGAAGAGCACGGCGTCGATATCAGTGCCATTCGAGGAACGGGGCCTGGCGGAACCATTTCAGGCGAAGATGTTTTGGCAGCGGTGAAGCAAGCTGCGTCGGCTCCTAAGCCCGCCGAAGCGCCCCCGCTCAGCGCCATCGCCCGTCTGATGGCCGAGCGCACCGCCCAAGCCTGGACCACCGTTCCCCACTTTTTCCTCGCACGGGACGTCGATGCCGGCGCGCTCCTTGAAGCACGCGAATCCTCCAGGATCGACCCGCATCCCACGCACACCGATCTGCTGGTCGCCCTCGTCGCCCGAGTTTTGCAAAAGCATCCCAAGATGAACGCCAGCTGGACCGGCAGCGCCATCCGCATGAATCCCGCCATCAATATCAGCATCGCGATTGCAGTGAAAGATGGCGTAGTGGGCGCCGTGATTCCGAACGCCGACAGCTCCGACTTGAAAACGATCGCCGCGCAGCGCCGCGATCTGGCCGAGCGTGCCAAGGCCGGACGTTTGCATCCACCCGATGTCGAGGGCGGAACGTTCACCATCAGCAATCTCGGCATGTACAACATTGATGCTTTTCAGGCCATCATCACGCCGCCGCAAGCCGCGATCTTGGCGGTCGGCCGCATCACCGATCGTGTCGCGCCCGTAAATGGGCAGCCCGGCATCCGTCCTATGATGACCATCACGCTGTCGAGCGATCATCGCGTCGTAGATGGCGCGCAAGCCGCGCTGTTCTTGAACGAGGTCGTCGAAGCGCTCCAACAGCCAGCTAAGTCGCTTTCTGATATATAATTCAGAAGCCCACCACGCGGCACGATGAAGCGCAGTACCAGCCGAATATTAACCACGCACGCCGGTAGCCTGGTACGTCCTCCGCGCCTTCTCGATCTTGTGCGCGCAACAGCGCGACGGCGCCCCAGCCGACCGTCAGGCGTACGAAAATTGCCTGAAGGAATCCGTCGCCGAAGTGGTGCGGCAGCAGGCGCAAGCAGGAATCGACGTGGTCAGCGACGGTGAATTCGGCAAGTCCACCAGTTGGTCTCTTTACGCGCTGAAACGTCTGAGCGGCTTCGAACTGCGTCCGGTCCAGGCGAATGCGAATCCGTTTGCCCGCGGCGCGGATAGGGAGCGCTTCCGCGAGTTTTACGCCGAGTTGGAAGGCCGCAACGAACGCAACTGGTCGAACGTGACCCAGCAAGATGCGGTCTGCGTCGCGCCCATCCAGTACACCGGAATCGACGAGCTTCAGCGCGATATCGACAACTTCAAAGCAGCGCTTAACGGTGTTCCAGTCGAGGAAGCTTTCCTCCCTGTTGCTGCGCCTTCCAGCGCCATTCCGGATCGAAAAAACGAATATTACAAGAGCGACGAGGAACTCCTCATCGCCCTCGCAGATGCGCTGCGCACCGAATACCGAACGATCGTGGACGCAGGCTTTCTGGTGCAGATTGATGACGCCCGCGCCGCCGTCACTTATGACCGCATGGTGCCGCCCGCAACCTTCGACGATTACTATCGCTGGCTGGCCCGTCACGTGGAAGTGCTGAACCATGCGCTCCAAGGCATTCCCGAGGACCGCATTCGCTACCACGTTTGCTGGGGCAGTTGGCCCGGACCGCACACTACCGACGTGCCGCTCCGCAAGATCGTCGATCTGATTCTGAAAGTCCGTGCGGGCGCTTACCTGATTGAAGCCGGCAGCCCTCGTCACGAGCACGAGTGGCGCGTCTGGGAGGAAGTGAAACTGCCGGAGGGGAAGGTGTTAGTCCCGGGCGTCATCAGCCACTGCACGAATGTTGTCGAGCATCCGGAGCTGGTGGCCGAGCGCATCCTACGATTCGCCGGATTGGTGGGCCGCGAAAACGTGATCGCCGGAACCGACTGCGGTTTCGCGCAGGAGCAGTTCAACCGGCGTGTGCATCCCTCGATCATGTGGGCGAAACTGGAAGCGATGGCCGAAGGCGCGCGGATCGCGAGCGGGCGGCTTTGGTCTCGTCCCGAGGCCGTTTCGAGCGGGACAAGTGGTGCAAGGACATTCATGAGGAGAATTTCCATTGGCATATATTTTTCATGAGGACGAGCTCCCGCGGCTGATATCCGTTACGCCGGGCCGCGAGCGCACCTTCTTCGTAAACCAGGAACTCACCAACATCGACGATATGTTGGCTGGGATCATGCACTACAAACAAGGCGCCTCTTCGCCGTATCATTTCCACAAGAACTGCGAGCATTTCTACTTCATCATGGAGGGGCAAGGAACGGTGGAGTCCGAAGAGGGCACTCGCAAGGTCGGCCCGGGCGACATGATCTTCATTCCGGCGGAGGAGAAGCATCGCTTGCGCGCCACCGAAAGTCCGCTCTTCTACTTCGAATTCCAGGCGCCCAACCGGTTCAAAACCACGATTCTGGACGGCACGGAAGACGACCTGCGCTGGAATCGCGTAGATGGCCGCGTTTGGGTACAAACATAATTTATGTCGCTGACATTCATCGATACCAACAAGCTGCCGCGCTTGAAAACGCCGCAGGGCGAAGCCACCGAGATCCTGAACGCCCAGCTCGCCGGAGCCAAGAACGTCACCGGCGTCCTGCACTGGCTGAAATCCGGCGAGAAATTCGACGCCGCGGCTTCCGACAAACACCAGTTGATTTACCTGATGGAAGGCACAGGACGCGTCCGGCTCGATAATAAGGACTACGAAGTCTCCAAGGGCGCCGGGGTCTACCTCGGCCCGAAAGAAAGCGCGACCATTCAAGCCGAGGATGGAGCGCCGCTCAAACTGTTTCACCTGATCGTTCCGCGAATTCCGGCCTAGCGCGAAGGGGGCGCTGAAGCATGGCATCCACGTACCCGAAGAAGAAGCCCTTCTACATGAACCTCTCCGCCCAGGTGCTGATCGCGAGCGCGATTGCGATTGTCTTCGGATATCTGAGCCCGGACAAAGCGGCCGCCATGAAGCCGCTGGGCGACGCCTTCATTCGCCTGATCACGATGATCATCGCCGTGGTGATTTTTTGCACGGTCGTCTCCGGCATCGCCGGCATGGAGGACATGAAGAAGGTGGGCCGCGTCGGCGGCAAGGCGCTGCTTTATTTCGAAGTGGTATCGACGCTCGCGCTCATCATCGGGTTGATTGTCGCTAACGTGTTCCATCCGGGCAGCAGTTTCAATATCAATCCAGCCACGCTCGACGTGAAGGCCGTGGCGGGTTATGCAGGCCAAGCTAAAGCGCAAACCGTCACCGATTTCATCCTGCACATCATTCCAGCCACGCTGGTGGATGCCTTCGCCAAGGGCGATATCCTGCAGGTTTTGCTGATTGCGGTTCTGTTCGGCTTTGCTCTTTCCCTGGCCGGTCCGCGCTGCAAGCCGCTGGTGGATCTGTTCAGCGCTTTGACGCACGCGGTATTCGGCGTCGTGAATATCGTTATGCATCTGGCTCCCATCGGCGCTTTCGGAGCGATGGCGTTCACCGTCGGCAAATACGGTATTGCGTCGCTCGGACCTTTGGCTCAACTGATCCTGCTCTTCTACGCCACTTGTATTCTCTTCGTCGTGATTGTGCTGGGACCGATCGCCTATTTCGCCGGCTTCAACATTTTCAAATTCCTGCTCTATATCAAGGAAGAGATTTTACTGGTTCTGACCGTCAGTTCGTCTGAACCGGCGCTGCCTACCCTGATGGAGAAAATGGAGCGGCTGGGATGCTCTCAGGCGCTGGTCGGGCTGGTGGTGCCGACCGGCTACACCTTCAACACCGACGGCAGCAGCTTGTACATGACCCTGGCCGCCGTGTTCATTGCTCAAGCCACGCACACTTCGCTGACTATACCGCAGCAATTGACCATCCTGGCGGTCGCGGTCTTGACATCGAAGGGCGCAAGCGGAGTGCAGGGTGCGGCGTTCATCGCCCTGGTCGGCACGTTGATGGTGATTCCCTCGATCCCGGTCGCCGGCATGGCGATCATTCTCGGAATCGACCGCTTCATGAGCATGTTCCGCGCGATGATTAACATGCTCGGCAATGGAGTGGCAACGGTCATCGTGGCGCGGTGGGAACACGAGCTCGACGCCGAATCGTTGCGCCGGAATCTTTCGCGCGAGAGCGAAGCGCGCGTCGCGGTGACTGCTTAGGTTGGGTTACTCGGGGCAACTCACCGTAGCGCGTTCGTATAAACCGATCCGGAATCATTCGAGGATCAAGCTGCCGCTTGGCGCGGTTGGGCGCGCGTAGAAACGGACGTATTCGATGTGGCGCGACTCGTTGAGGCGCATCTTGCGTTCGGCGAAGCGCTCGACTTCCGATTTCAAAAAAACGAAGCCATGGTCGGCGGGGTCCCAGGCGATCCCTTTGTGTTTGTGGAGTTCCAGGAGAGCGGCGGCGTCGCGGAGGTCGCGCTGTTCGCGCTCGCGGCGCTCGGCCTGGAGGTCGCGGAGCTGGGTGAGCGTTTTTTGGAACTGGCGGGAGAGGCGCTGAGAGTGGAGGCTCAGGGAGGCGAGGGCGCGGTGGGCGTCGACGATGTCGAAGGTCGTAGATGGATTCGAGCCGGGGTCGGTGGGCGGGGTGGCGGCGCGGGTGAGGAGTTGGGCTTCCAGCAGCGGAATGCGGTTGACGCGCCAGGCAGTGTTGGCAAGCTCGTGGACGAGCTGGGTTTCGGTGGGGGTGGCGGGGTGGTACTCGGCGAGGAATTGCTGGATGTGGCGCTCGAAGGCGGCTAGGTCCTCGGTGGGGAGGACGGCGGTGCGGCTGGTGAGGCCGTGCTGGAGGGCGTTGAGGGAGGCGCGGAGTTTGCCGGCCGGGGTGCGGGGGCCGGTGGAGCGCAGGGAGTTGGTGCGGTTGATGGCGGCGCGGTCGATGGTGGCGAAAGCGGCGGATGACATATTGGGGACCTCCGACATTGGCATAACACGAGGGGCGCGGCGCGGCAGCGTGTGGGGCGGGGAGTTGTTGAGGAGAAGGGGGAAGAGGGCGAGAGAGGGTGGTGAACGACATGCGTGCCGCCGCTGGTGGCAGTCGCCCGGGACTTGGACGCAGAGCCGCTGGCAAGTACAGCAGGATCACGTCGATGTGATCCTGGGCTGCATTTATAGCTCGACCAGGAAGGCGATCAAGCGGCCGGCCATCGCGAAGGGCAAGACGCTTTACATTTACCCGGAACAATATGAGGGACAGGATTACGACTCGCTCCTCTTTTGCACCGAAATCGACGTTCTGGCCAGCGATGATCGCGCGGTGATACGGGGTTCGCTCGCGCGCCAGCTCGCCTGCATGCTGCGGCGCTGAGCAACTCGCGCAATGCGATTCACAGCAACTTGTCGAGAGTAATCGGCAGGTCCCGAACGCGCTTCCCGGTCGCGTGGAAGACCGCGTTTGCAATCGCCGCAGCCACGCCCGTGATGCCGAGTTCGCCGATTCCACGCGCACCCAAGGGAGCATGTTCGTCGGGTATGCCGGTATAAATGATTTCGATGTGCGGCACGTCCAGATTGACCGGCACATGATACTCCGCGAGCGATGGATTCATTATTCGGCCGCGACGCTCGTCGAACAGAGTTTCTTCTGTCAGCGCCATGCCGATTCCCATGACAATCCCACCGCGCATCTGGCTGGCGGCGGTTTTTGGATTCACAATCGTCCCGCAATCGAATGAGCCGAGCCACCTGGACACGCGCACTTCACCGGTCTCTTCATGGACCCTGACCTCGCAAAACTGCGCGCCATAGGATGCCATCGAATATTTCATCATCTCCATGGGCGGCCCGGACGATGTTTCGGCCTCCACTGAGGCCTGCCCAGCCTTCTGCAGGATGGCAGAATAAGTCTCGCCACGCGCCGTGTCCCCCGAGCGAAACAGCCCACCGTCACGCGCCTCCAGGTCCTCGTACTTCGCGCCCTTCAACGGTGAATCGGAACGCTTCTGCGCGAGCTTCAATACTTCTCGGTGGACTTGCTCTACCGCCGCGCGCACCGCCGCGAAGGTGGTCGCGGTCTGATTGGAACCGCCCGCCAGCATCGGGGTATCGGGCAAGCTGGAATCACCATATTGAAAAGTAACCCGATGGAGCGGCAAGCCGAGGCGATCCGCGGCCTGCTGAATCTGTGCGGTCGCGGTCCCCATTCCCATTTCGCTTGCAGGCGCCTGCACAATCGCCGATCCATCCGCGCAGATCCGCACGCGAGCCTTTGCCGGAAAACGCAGGAACGGATAATAAGCTGTCGCGACTCCCTGCCCAACCAGCCATTTTCCGTCCCGTTGGGAGCGCGGCTCAGGGTTACGCGCGGACCATCCGAACTTTTCCGCGCCGCTGCGGTACGCTGCCGTCAGGTGCCGGCTCGAGAACTCGGTGTCTTTGGTAGGATCTTTTTCGGGCTCGTTGACTCTCCGAAGTTCGATCGGATCCATTCGCAATTCATAAGCCAGTTCGTCCATGGCCGATTCGAGAGCAAACGTGCCGATCGATTCGCCCGGAGCGCGCATCCATGTGTTGGCGACGGTGTCCAGGTACAGGACCTTCTGTCCCACGTGGAGATTTGGGGACGCATAAAGATGCCGCGGCGGAAACGTACACTGCTCGGCGTAGCGCCCGCTTCGAACTGTTGCCGTCAGTCCCGTATGGATCAGAGCCGTCAGTGTGCCGTCCTGCCTTGCTCCCAAAGCGACGTGTTGTTCTGAAAGTGTGCGGCCGCCGATCATGCGAAAAGTTCCTTCGCGCGACAACACGAGTTTTACGGGACGATTGACTACTTTTGCCGCCGCTACGCAAAGCGGAGTATTACTCCAGCCGATCTTGCCGCCGAAGCCCCCTCCCAGGAACGGCGCCACCACGCGAACATGCTCCACTTGCAGGTCGAATATATAGGCCAACGTATGTGCGGTCAGATTAACGGATTGCGTGGCGTCGAAAACAACCACACCGCCGTGGTCGTCCCAGAACGCGATCGTCGCGTGGGGCTCGATCGCGTTGTGGTTATAGCGCGGCGTCCTGTACATATGACTGACACTCACGTCCGCCTCAGCGAAAGCCTTGGCGGCATCGCCGATCTTGATCTCCGAAGGTTCGCCCATGATGTCCGTTGGCACAAAAGCCTGGGCTTTCGCCTCTTCGAACGAAACTTCCGGCGTGTCGATTTCGTACTCAACTGAGACGAGCGATGCGGCATGCTCCGCCTTCTCCAAGGTTTCGGCCACGACGATGGCCACCGGCTCGCCGTCCCAATGCACGTCCGCATTTTGCATGATCGGAAGATCGCTCAACGCAAAGCCCTTGCCGATGTTGTGGAAATCCACGATCGGAGGCGCCTTCATCCTCGGTATGTTTCGGTGCGTGATGACGGCCAGCACGCCCGGCGCCTCTTCCGCTGGTCCAGAATCGATCCTGCGAATTTGTCCTTTGGCGATCGTGCTATAGACCGGCACTGCATACGCCGGGTTCTCGACTTTGAATTCGGCCGAGAAGCGCGCCTCGCCCCGCACCTTGGCCTGAGCGTCGACGCGGTCATAAGGTTTGCCGACATAGCCATGGCGGGCGATCAGCGGATCCTGCTTCCTGATCGGGAAGAGCCTTCGCAATCGTCTCCAGGACGCTCTCGATCACGCTCTCGATCGCGGTCATCTGGCACCTCCTACTTCCGCCAATTCGGTCAACACGCTGACGATCGTTCGCTTAGCCAATTCGATCTTGAAGTCGTTATGGCCGTACCCCCGGGCGTCGGAAAGCTCGGCTTCGGCGGCACGCTCAAAAGTTTCCCGGTTCGCTTTTGCGCCGAGCATGGCCTTCTCCGCTTTGTAAGCCCGCCAGGGCTTGTGAGCGACACCTCCCAGCGCCAGGCGGATGCCTTCGATCGCACCGTCCTTGGTTTCAAGGGCCGCGGCAACGCTCACCAGCGCGAACGCATAACTCGCGCGATCGCGGACTTTCCGATACCGCGAGTTTTTTCCGAAGGCCAGCTGGGGAAGGTGAATCGCTGTAATCAATTCGTCTGACTTCAGGCTGGTCTCCAAGTGTGGCGTGTCTCCAGGCAGATGATGAAAGTCAGTGATGGGGATCGTCCGCTTGCCGCCAGGGCATTCGACGTGGACAATCGCATCGAGCGCCGCTAAGGCAACACACATGTCCGATGGGTGGGTGGCGATACAACTGTCGGAAGCGCCTAGAATCGCGTGCATGCGATTGAAGCCGCCGATGGCATCGCATCCCGAGCCCGGCGCTCGTTTATTACAACGCGCAGCTTCGTCGTAGAAGTAGTAACACCGGGTGCGTTGCATCAGGTTTCCACCGGTAGTCGCCATGTTTCTAATCTGCCCGGATGCGCCAAACAAAATGGCCTGTGACAAAACCGGGTAACGTTCCCGGACCAAGCGATGATTTGCCACCGCGCTATTCCTGACCGCCGCGCCGATTGAGAGTCCGCCCTCCGGAAGTTCGGCGATTCCGTCCGACCGCGAACCGTGGGACAGGCCGGTAATATCAATCAGCGCGTCGGGCTGCTCAATGTTTTCTCGCATCAGATCGACCAAGTTGGTTCCCCCGCCCAGAAATTTCGCGTTCGCCTGCCGGGAAGAAGACCAACCGCTCCCTCCACGGTGTCGGCTCGGGAATACGCAAAATTTTTCATCGCGCCACCTCCGACTCGAACGCCTCGCGAATGGCCTCGCAGATCCCAACATACGCGCCGCAGCGGCATAGATTACCGCTCATTCTTTCTTTGATTTCTTCATCCGAAAGCTCCATAGCATTGGCGGAAACGTCGTCTGTCACCGCGCTCGGCAAGCCGTCCTGAAACTCCCGGATCATCCCGACCGCCGAACAGATTTGTCCCGGCGTACAATAACCGCACTGGAATCCGTCTTGCCTGACAAACGCGGCTTGCAATGGATGCAGCGCCCCGTTCCAACCGGCCGCCAAACCTTCGATGGTCGTAATCGCCCTGCCTTCGTACTGCACCGCGAGCGCGAGACAGGAAAGAATTCGCTCTCCATCAACTAAAACGGTGCAGGCGCCACACGCGCCTTGATTGCAGCCTTTTTTGGTGCCGGTCAGGCTCAGGTTTTCCCGCAACGCGTCGAGCAGGGAAACCCGCGGCTCAATCCGCAGCACGTGGGTCGCGCCGTTGATCTGCAACTTGGTCTCAACTATTGAAGATGGAGAACCAGTCTCCGTTAGATCCATCACAGATTTCAGTTCAGCCATAGATCGCCTTCTTCGAATATGCCTCTTGCGTTGGATTGCGTCTCTGAGAGATTGGTTTCGAAATAAGACATTCTTAAGGCCGGGGTCCTGTTATTAAGGCGCTCGTTTTGCTGAATCAACGTATGCTTTCTTGGAGAGTTCGTCAAGCTTGACCGCCCTCGCCCTCTAAATATTAGGGTTCAAGAACGATCTTTCCATGTGTATGACGCTGTTCGAGATCTCGATAGGCATCGCGAACCTCGGCCAGAGGATAGACCTTAGCGATCGGGATCTCAAGGCGGCCGGCGGCCAGCAGCCCAGCAAGTTGCGCGAGCACGTCTGCAGTCGCGGCTTCATGGCTACCTTCCGTCTTCACACCATACTTAGCCGCGGCGGCGAAATCGATGATCGTGTCGATTCGATTCGGAGCGACGCCCAACTTAAGTGCAAGTTCGACGTACCCTCCACCGAATGTGTCAATGAAGGCATCGACTTTCCCTCCGGATGCAGCGCGGATCCGATCTTCAACCCCATCACCATAGGTAACAGGAATTACGCCATGATCGGCGAGCCACTTGTGATTCGCGTCGCTGGCCAAGCCGATAACCTTGGCCCCGGCATTCCTGGCCAACTGCACCGCGATCGAGCCTACTCCACCCGCGGCGCCGGAGACAACCACCGTGTCACCCGCGCTCAGAGCGACGCTCCGCACCGCAGCGTAAGCCGTGGTGCCGGCCACGAACAGGGCGCCGGCTTGCTCCCACGACACGTTTCGCAGGACGCGGCACGAGGTTGCCGGACTCGACCAGCACGAACTCGGCTTGGCTTGATCTGTCGTTGGTGAATCCAATGACCTCATCACCCACCGCAACATTCGCCACCCCCGGGCCGACCTCCTCCACGATGCCAGCGAGATCACTGCCCTGCCCGGAAGGAAATGTTGAAGGCCAGCGCTCGGCAAACAATCCTTTCCGGATCGAGGCCTCGCCCGGATTAATGCCCGCGGCCTTGACCCGGACAAGGACCTTCCCAGGCCCCGGGGTTGGGCGGTCGACTTCCACCACTTGCAGAACTTCGAGCCCGCCATACTTATCGAATCTCACTGCACGCGGCATAGCGCTTTCTCCTCTCAAGAGCAACACTGCTAGTAGATTCCCTTCAACCGCCCCCCGATTCGCCAAACTTACCGGATCGGTAGCGGGCCTTTGCCGACCCAAATCGCGATCGATAAGATAACGTTCGCCGCCGCGCCTCGTGATTTGCGGAGGCTTTCCAGTATCGAGAGCGTTAAATGAATCCAGGTGTTTGATAATTGAAAGTCTGCAGA
>CAVSYF010000018.1:0-83794 GCA_963732175.1 Bryobacterales bacterium
GCAAAGAACGAGAATTTTGACGATAAGGAACGCAGAGCGGTCGGGCGCGTTACGGGGCCATCGCCATTGGAACAGCCGGCGATCATGACCCTAATCGGCAATTCCTGAGGTGTCGTACATAAGGGAAAGCCCTTAGAAGAGGCCCGCCTGACTGGCTGCAAGCCAATCGGTACGGGTGGAAAAAGTGAGCCGCCTCCAGACCGTCCTGTGTGGCCTTGAAATTACAGAACCCGGTAATCGCCGCCTCGGGTACTTACGGGTATGGCGTGGAATTTGAGAAGGTATCCGACCTCAACGCCATGGGCGGCTTGGTGGTAAAAGGACTTTCGCGCGAACCGATGCCCGGCAATGCGCCGCCCCGCCTGTGGGAGACCGAGGCGGGCATGCTCAACTCCATTGGCCTGCAGAATATCGGCGGCTCGAGCGTTTGTGCAGGAAAAGTTTCCGAGTTGCGGCGTTTAAGGACCGCGGTTTTCGCCAACGTGTTCGGATATGAGCCGGGAAACTACGCCGAGGTAATTCGGATCCTGGAGGAGGCGGAGGGCCTGGCCGGATACGAGATCAATGTTTCCTGCCCCAACACCCTGCACGGCGGCATCTACTTTTCGAGCGATCCCGCACTGCTCAGCGAGGTGGTCAAGCTGGTTCGCCCGCTGACCAAGCGTCCGCTGATTGTGAAACTTTCCCCCAACGTCGGCGCGAATCGAGCCGCTGGCTCAGGCCGCCGAGCAGGCCGGCGCCGACGCAATCAGCCTGGTGAACACGTTCTTAGCGCTGGCCATCGACCCGCATACTCGCAAACCGCGGATTGGCGCTGGCTTCGGAGGACTCTCCGGGCCTGCGATCAAGCCCATCGCGCTGCGCCTGACATATCAGGCCGCGAAAGCGGTCCGCATCCCGGTGATCGGCATGGGCGGCATCAGGACCGGACAGGATGCTGCCGAGTTCCTGATCGCCGGGGCTACGGCCGTCGAAGTCGGCACCGTGAATTTCTGGGATCCAGCGGCGCCGTGCCGCATCGCCCGGGAGCTGGACGAGTTTTTGCAACGCGAGAAAATGAATAGCGTGAAGGAGCTGGTGGGAACTTTACAATTATGAGCAAAATTGTTTCAACGGAAAAGGCGCCTCAGGCCATCGGACCTTATTCGCAGGCGGTGATCCACAATGGCTTGGCGTACTTGAGCGGGCAGATTCCGCTCGATCCAGCCACCAATCAGCTGGTATCCGGCGATATCGCGGTTCAGACCGAGCGGGTGTTGGAGAATCTAAAGGCGGTGCTGGAAGCCTCCGGCGCTTCGCTGAATCCGTTCTAAAGACCACCGTGTACCTGAAAGATATGGGCGACTTTCCAAAAATGAACGAGATCTATGGGCGTTACTTCACCGAAAACCCTCCGGCGCGCGCCACGGTGCAGGCCGCTCGATTGCCGCGCGACGTGTCCGTCGAGATCGATGCGATTGCCGCCGTGTCGCGATAATCAGTGCACCGAGTATTGCGGCTGCGGCGGGTTCAGCGTAATTTCGAGCGTCTTTTCCTCCTGGTCGACATCGAAGTTCTCTCCAAACGTCTGGTAGTTCTTGGCGTTGATCTGAACCAGAATCGTGCCCTGCGGAATCGGAGGAATTTTTGCCATTCCCTCCTCGTTGGTCTGCAATTCCCACTCGGTCCGGATCTTCTTGCCGAGCTTCGCTACCGAATGGCCCTTGACGAACCGCACGATCACGCTGGCATGCTCGATTGGCTTACCGGCGTGGTTTTTCACTTGAATGGTGAGGGTGGTCATGTCGGCGGCAAGCACCGGCAGAAGCACAGCGAACAACAAAATGAATCCCCGCATCACTCCATCATAGACCTTGGTCACGGCGCAATCTATGCGAGGTCAGGCACCAGGAATTTGCGAGTTCGGCTGGCGGCGCGCGTCACCGCCTCAGCCGCAAGATACCCGCTGCGAACCGCGCCTTCCATGGTGGCGGGCCAACCCGACCGGGTCCAATCGCCCGCCAGGAAGAAATTTGGAAATTTGGTGGCGCTGACGGGCCGCAGTTTCTCCATACCGGGCTTGGCCGAAAATGTCGCGTGAACTTCCTTCACAACGTGCGCCTTCTCGAGCTTCGCGTCTTTCACGCGCGGTAAAAATTCGGCGAGCTCGCGCGTGGCCATGCGCGATCACGTCGGCTGGATTCGTCTCCACCAAGCTGCGAGACGCGCTGATTACCAGTTGCAGATAACGCCCGCCGCGATTTGTTGAACATCCATTGAATGGTGCGATCGAGCAGCGTGGCGTGCGGCAGGTCGGTCACGCTGCGGTCAAACCACAAGTGAACGCCAGTGATGGGCGAGTGCTCGAAACCTTCCACATTCAGGCCAAGTTCCGGCAGGATGGACGGCAGCCGATCAAAAGGCAATGCGGAGATGTAATAGTCCGCCGTGAATTCTTCCCCGGCGGCCAGGACGGCTCGGGCACACTGACCCTCCACCATCACCCGCTCCACCGAAGCCCGTAAATGCAGGCGGATGTTACCGGTTTCAGCCCAGGCGCCGGCCGCGTAAAGATCCCCAGCGGCACGTTCGGCACGCCCATCTCGTAGGAATTCGGACGGGCCAGAAAGACCATCCAGAACGACATGGAATCCGTGGATCGCGGCCATGCGATCCAGGTCCTCGTTG
The DNA here is from genome assembly GCA_963732175.1 of Bryobacterales bacterium. Classification (GTDB taxonomy): domain Bacteria; phylum Acidobacteriota; class Terriglobia; order Bryobacterales; family Bryobacteraceae; genus Palsa-89. Next base: position 2,668 of record CAVSYF010000018.1, read on the forward strand.
ATGGCGCTCACCAGCACCGGCCTCCAGAAGCGGCGAATCGCGCGCCCCGGTCTGGCGCTTCTCGCGGAGCCATTCCAGCATGCTGATGCGCTCCAGATCGCCGCGCCGTTCCGCTCGGACTTATGGCCAGCATGGCGCGCCCGATCGCCAATTTATCGGTTAGGCCGAGGAAACTCAACTTCCAAAAACTTTCCGTGAAATGGAACGGCGCCGGAGAGGCGGCCGGAGCGCAAGCACGGAGATCCGTCCGCCCGGCTCGATGAAATTGAACTCGCGGTAGAAACTGAATTCGGTCCGCGACGCCCAGCCGTTTATAGAAATCGAGCAGGTTGACGCAGCAGCGCAGCAGGACGTGCTGGCAGTTGTCGATGACTTCGGGGGAGCTGTCTTTCGGGGCCGGGCAGCGGAGTAGGAGGTCGCGCGGCCGCCAAGAAACGCGCGGGCTTCGAACAGGTCGACTTGAAATCCGGCGTCGCCCAGAGCCGCGGCGGTCGCAAGGCCTGCCAGGCCCCCACCAAGCACGATCGCAGAGGGCATAGCAGACTATGCCGCCGCGGTGAGGATCACGAGCAACCGGCTATGCGCCGAGGACCGGAACCCGCGCCCGATGCCCGCCGCCACCGCCGCTGTTAGAGATCAGCAGGACGGCAATCGAGAGGACCACTACGATAAAGAAAATATCGGATAAGATCAAATTGCATCGCAACTCTTCCCAGTCTGGACGGACATTCTCGACTTTTCAAGGACTAGGGGCACAGAGTACTACTAGACCATTCCACTGCAAGAGGCGGCCTCTACGCAAAAACTGTAGGAACAAGTTCAGGTTAGCATATTAGCCGGGCGGATGTCGTGGTACCAGGAGAACCTATTCCATCAGCCCCGGGCCAGGGCCGCCGACGCCTGCGCCATCACGTTTTCGATCAATCGGAGGCCGCAGTTGCCGTCCAGCGTCAGGATCGACTCGGGATGGAACTGCACGCCTTCGATGGGCAGTTCGCGATGGCGCACGCCCATAATCACGCCGTCCTCGGATTCGGCCGTGACCTCGAGACAGGCCGGAAAAGTCTCCTTGCGCGCGAACAGCGAATGATACCGGCCGACTTTGAACTGCTCGGGCAGCCCTTCGAAGACGCCCTTATTGTGGTGCGTGACCATGGACGGCTTGCCGTGCATCGGATAATCGAGCACGCCCAGCTCGCCGCCGAACGCCTCGACGATTCCTTGCAGTCCCAGACAGACGCCGAATACCGGAAAGCCGGCCTGAGCGGCGAATTTCACTAACTCGGGAACGCCGAAATCGGCGGGGCGGCCCGGGCCCGGCGAGATCAGGATCAGATGCGGCGCGATCTTTGTGGATCAGTTCGTGCGGGATGCCGGCGCGGTAGGTCACCACTTCCGCGCCGGTCTGGCGGGCGTAGTTGGAGAGCGTGTGGATGAAGCAGTCGTCGTTATCGACCAGCAGCAGCTTCCTGCCTACGCCTGGTTTGGCTCGCTCCTGAACAGGCTGCGGCCGAGGGCGGCGTTTCACGAAGTGCGCGGAAAAAGCCGGTGGCTTTCAGGCGCGTTTCTTCTTCTTCGAGCGCCGGGACCGAATCGTATAGCAGCGTCGCGCCGGCGCTGTAGCGGGCGACGCCATCGCGCAAGTGAACCGTGCGGATCAGGATGCCGGTGTTGATGTCGCCGTTCAGCGACAGCATCCCGACCGCTCCGCCGTACCAGCCGCGGGCGTCCTTCTCCAGATTCTCGATGGCTTGCGCGGCGGCCTTTTTGGGCGCGCCGATGACGGTCACGGCCCACATGTGGGTCAGAAACGCATCCAGCGAATCGAACCCAGGCTGCAGCGTGCCTTCCACATGGTCCACGGTATGGAACACGCCGGCGTAGGATTCGATCAGGCGCCGCCCGATCACTTTCACCGACCCCGGCACCGCGACGCGCGACTTGTCGTTGCGGTCCACGTCGGTGCACATGGTCAGCTCGGACTCTTCCTTGGTGGAGTTCAGCAGCTCGCGGATGCTGTCGGCGTCGCGCAGCGGATCGCCGGTGCGCCGCGCGGTGCCCGCGATCGGGCAGGTCTCGACGCGGTTGCCTTCCACGCGCACGAACATCTCCGGCGATGCGCCCACCAGTTGCTCGTCGCCCAATTGCAGAAAAAACTCATACGGGCTGGGGCTGGCGTGCTGGATGCGCTCGAACAGGTCCGAAGGGCTGTCGGAAAAATTGGCCTGGAAGGTCTGGCGCAAAACTACTTCGTAATATTCGCCCTGCCGCATGCCCTCGCGCACCGTTTCGACGTTGGCCATGTACTCTTCGGGCCGGTGGTCGGAAGTGATTTCGCCGGTCTCGCGTTTGCGCGGCGCGCGGACCGGTTCCCCGGTGCGCTTCAGCCCGGCTGTGGAAACGCCCGATCCCGCGAAATCGTAGCGGAACCGCTCGATCCGTTCCTTCTTGCGGTCCATGAAATAGATTTCGTCGGCCAGGAAGAGGTGCAGGTCCTTGTGGCCCGTCGCGCGGCAGCTTCAGTTCAATCGGATCGAATTGAAACAACAGGTCGTAGCCGAAAGCCCCGATGAGAGCCAGCCGTGTGTCGGCCGGATTGCGGAATTCTTCGATCAAAGCGCGCAGAATCGAAAACGCGGACGGTTGCTTGCTGCGTTCTTCTTCCGGAAATAGCGCCGGCAGCGGCTTCAGGCGGCCGCGCAGCGTTGCGCCCTCAAACTCGAACTGCTCCCAGTGCGGATGATGCTCCAATACCGGAAGCAGAATCCGGTTCAGCGCTTCCCCGCGCTGGTTCAGGGGCCGGAACTCGATCTCGCGCCCCGAGGCGACAATTTCGAGCGGCGGGCAAATCGAGGCCACATCCCAGCGCGAATATCGCTCCGGATATTCGTAGCCGGAGGAGAGATAAACTCCGCGGTAGCGGTCCAGTTTATGGAGCAGATGCTTCAGCCCTTTTTCGTAGGCCAGCGCGGAATCCAGCCGAGTTACGGTGATTTGACTGGCTGTCGTGTAACTCAGCGTCGGCATAGGTTGAGGAACAGCGGGAAAGGAATCTGTTCTTCAGGATAGCACCACCTATGAGGTGTGGCCGCCCGAGATCAGGAGCCGGTCTCCCGGGCGGCCGCGTGATATTTCCGTGCGTTCGCGGAGCTTACATTTCGACGAAGTTGTCTTCCAGCGGTATTTCGGAAACGGCCGTGTGTGCTGGCGCCGGCTTGCATCGATCTCGATACCACGACCGACTTCAGCTTTTTGAGAATCCCGGCCGGCGGAGTGAACTACGGAGCGAAGAGCGGCGGTGTTCGAAGCCGGCTTGGCAGGAGCGACGGGCTGCGACTCTTGCATCTCCTGCCCTGCACCGCCCACCAGCGACCGCAGCGCCGCCACGGCATGATTCAAAGCTTCCGCCTGCGCCGACATCTCTTCGCTGGCCGAGGCGCTTTGCTCCGCGTTCGCCGCCGTGCTCTGCGTCACCTGGTCCATCTGAGCGAGCGATTTGGAGATCTGCTCGATGCCGCGCGCCTGCTCCTGGCTGCCCAAGTTGACCTCATCCACCAGCGTCTTCACTTTGCCGGCGCTTTCGGTGATGGCCCGAATCACCTGGTTCACTTGCTCGACCTTGGTGCCGCCTTCGCTCGATTTCGCGATGGACTCCTCGATCAGCGCCGCGGTGTCTTTGGCCGCCTGCGCCGAGCGCTGCGCCAGGTTGCGAACTTCATCGGCCACCACCGCGAATCCCATACCGGCCTCGCCGGCCCGCGCCGCTTCGACCGCGGCATTCAATGCCAGGATGTTGGTCTGGAACGCGATCTCATCGATGACCTTGATGATTTTGGAGATCTTGTCGCTGGAGGCCGTGATCTCCTTCATCGACACCACCATCTGTTCCAAGGTGCGATTGCCGTGTTGGACTTGCTGATCGACCTCCGACATCACCGTGGCCGCAACCTGCGAGTTTTCGGCGTTTTTCCGCGTCATGGAGGTGATCTCTTCGCTCGCCGACGACGTTTCTTCGAGCGACGCGGCCTGTTCGGAAGCGCCTTGCGCCAGCGCCTGGCTGGAGGAAGCCACTTGCCCGGATGCGCTGGCCATCTGCTGGGCGCCTTCGCCCAAATCGGCCGCGATGCCTTGCAGTTGCGTGGTGGTTCGGCGGATGATCACGAGCAGGACCGGCGTCAAGCCGAGAATGACCGCGAGCAGGATGATGGCGGTCCAACGGGCGGTGGAGATACTGCGGGCCCCTTGGGTCGCGGTATCTGCCATCAACTGCTTCTGGATTCCGATCAATTCGTCCGAGTTCTTCCCAGGGCATCAAATAATTTGGAGCAATGCTCCGAATCGATGGCCAGGGCCTCCTGAGCTTTACCGGCTGACGCGGCCGCCGCTACTTGCGTAGAGTATTCCCGGATGCTCGGAAGGTCGGTTTCGATGGAGGAAATCGCATTCCGGCTGGCTTCGCTCATTAGCAGAGGCTTCAGCTCTTGAAGAAGTTGCGGTATGGCCGCCGCACGCGTTTCGAACTCTTGCCGATTACTTTGGACCTTTTCCGGGAGATTGTGCATGGCAAACAACATGACTCCCCGATGAGAGGATCTCATCTTGAAAAGATTGGACTGAATCTCTCCAACGAGAAAGACTTTCTTGCCCTCCCGGTTTATGGCTTGGTCCAGGTCAGCGCCCAGACTCCCAATCGAGTAGAGCGCCGAGACCGCCAGCACTACCGCCACCAACAGCATGCCCGCATAACCGAGCATCAATTTCTTGCCAATCGTCATCTGCGACTTCACGAGTTCTGTTCTCCTTTTACCGCGCGTTCCTTCTGTCCATATCGGCGATCAGCGGGCGGGTTTGAGCTAGCGGACCAGTGACCGCGGCTGAAAGCGCGATCAGCCCTTGCGCAATGCGCGCGAGCGGCAGCACCTGATCGGCGGCTTGTAGCCGGATGGCTTCGCGCGGCATGCCGAAAACCACGCAACTGGCCTCGTCCTGCGCGACCGTGCGGGCGCCGGCCCGTTTCATTTTGAGCAGCCCTTCGGCGCCGTCCGATCCCATGCCGGTCAGCAGCGCGCCGATGGCGTTGCGCGCCCGCCGCTTGGGCGACGGAATTAAAAAGCACATCCACCGAAGGACGCTGGTAACACACGCGCGGGCCATCGTGCACCGCGACGCGATACTCGCCGCCGCGCTTGTGGAGCGTCATGTGTAAATTGCCGGGCGCGATCAGCGCCAGGCCGGGCCGGACGCGGTCGCCCTCGGCGGCTTCCTTCACCTCCATCCGGCAGACTTCATTCAGACGGCTCGCAAACGCGGTAGAAAAGACCGGCGGAATGTGCTGCACCACTACGATGGCAGGGCTCGATTCGGGCATCTCGGCCAGCACCTGGCGAATTGCTTCGGTCCCGCCCGTCGACGCCCCGATCGCGATCACAGCCGAGCTCGCAGCCGCCGCCGGATACAACCTCGGCGCGGGAGTTCGGGGAATCTCAGGCGGGCGCGGGAGGCGCACTGGCCGTTTTGACGAGGCGCGCGTGCGCGGCGGCCCGCACCTTGTGCGGCAGATCGTGCTTCAGCTCTCCCACCGAATACGGGCCGCCCGGCTTGGCGAGCACTTCCACCGCGCCCGACTCCAGCGCTTCGAGAGCGATGCGGCTGGAAGCTTGCCCCAGCGAGCTGATGACGATCACCGGCAGCGGGTAGTAGCGCATCAGCTTCTTCAAAAACGTGAGGCCGTCCATGCGCGGCATCTCGATGTCCAGCGTCAGCACGTCGGGCCGCAGGCTCTGGATCTTGTCGCGCGCCACAAACGGGTCCGGCGCCGTTCCCACCACTTCGATATCGGATTCCGACGCCAGCGCGTCGGTCAGCACTTTCCGCACGATCGCCGAATCGTCCACCACCAACACCTTGATTTTCGGTTCCGCCATAGGTCTGCCTCGAGGCGTCTTAGGAAATCTCCGCGCCTTCGCTCCAGCGGATGCAGACTGCCAGGCTTCCTTCGGGCAGCTCGAAGCAGCGATGTAACCGGCAGCCCGGAAAATCCCCGGCTTCGGCCAGCAGCTCGGGAGCCCCCAGCGCCAGCTTGGACTCCGGCCACAAACGGCTTAATATCGCCCCACACAGGATGTTGGCCAATTCGAGCATTACTTCTGCGCGCGCCGTATCGGTCGCTTCCGCCGGATCGGCTCCTAAAAACGCGCAGGCGATGGATTCGGAGGCTTCGAGCGAAGTGCTGAGCCGCATCTCTCCCCAATGCGACCCTTCAAAGCAGACCCGAGCCAAAACCGCGCAGCCCATCCAATCGTGGCAGCACGGGCCGGGAACCGCCTCGGCAAAGAACATGGTCTCTAGAACCTCGGCCACCACGCGCTCGACCACGTCCGCCAGCCCGTCAGCCGGCGTTCCGGATCCGCACACGGCTTCAATTTCAGGAGGCATCTCGTTCTCCCAGCGTTCGTTCTCCGGGCGCTCGTTCTCCCAGCACCCGCTCCAGCTCTTCGCGCAGCGCTTCGGGCGAAAAGGGCTTGCTCATGTACCCTTCGGCGCCCAGCGAAAGCATGCGCAGAATACGGTCCTTGGTGGCGTCGGTCGAAATGACCAGCGTTGGAATCGACTTCAAGACCCCGCTGGAATCCAGCTCGCGCAGCAGCTGTTCTCCATTCATGTGAGGCATGTTGATGTCGGTGAGGATTACGTCCACCCGTGCGCCCCTAATTGGGCCAAAGCCTCAATTCCATCAGACGCCTCGAAGCATTGGCTCACTTCAAAACCCGATAAGACCAGCACCCGGCGGATGAAGCTCCGCATTACCGGCGAGTCATCCACGATCAGCACAGAGTACGCCACTGGCCGCCCTCCTTTCCGCAGTGTTCTTGGCTGCCATGCGATGCTGCACCAGCTCTTTTTCGACGCCGCCGCCTTCGCGCACCCACATCCGGCCGCTGGCAATCTCCAGGCGCGGGGTGCGGGAAACCTCGCCGCCCACCTCCTCGGCCGCGATGAGCATCCCGGTCTTCCACAGGATGCGCCGCGCCGCCAGATAATTGCGTTTGCCGATCTGAAAAACTCCCTCGCTGTCTAAAACCTGGGCGCCGCCGGCCAGCCGGACCAGCATGCGCCGCGGTTCGCCGCCCGAGGCCCGTACCGCCGCGATCAGGCGCGGAATGCCGGTGTCGGCGAACATGAACGGGTTGCGCTCCGCCTTGGCGGGGTCAATCCCGGATTCGGGCAGCATGTAGTGCAGCATCCCGCCCACCTTGGCCACCGGATCGTACAGCGCCACCGCGATGCAGGAACCCAGCGCATACGTGATGATCACCGCGTCCGGGTCGCGCGCCACCTTGCAATCGGAAATGCCGACCACCACCGAGCTCATGGCCGCGGCCCCGCGCCGGACGGTCTTTCCTTGCGATAGGTGGCCGGCCGCACGTAACGCAACTCATGCTCCACTCCGGTGAGCGACTCGGAATGGCCGACAAACAGGTATCCGCCCAGCTCAATCTGCCGGCTCAGCCGCGCCACGATGTCCTGCTGCGTGGATTTATCGAAATACATCATGACGTTGCGGCAAAAGATCACGTGAAAGGTGCGCCCCGGCGGAAAAGGCTCGATCAAGTTGAGCCGCCCGAATTCCACCGTGCGCGCGATCTCCGGCTTGATCTTATAGAACCCTCGGGATGCGGCCTCGCCCCGCAGCAGAAAGGCGCGGCGCCAGGCCTCCGGGGCTTCGCTGAAGCGCTCGGCCGGATAGACCGCGCGCCGGGCCAGCGCCAGCACACGGGTGGAAATGTCGGTGGCCAGAATGCGAAAGCCGCGGCCGCCCGCTCCCGCCAGCCGCTCGGCCAGGCACATCGCGATCGAATACGGCTCCTCGCCGCTGGAGCACGCCGCGCTCCAGATGTTGAGCGTTCGAAGCTGGCCGAATTCCTCGTTCACCGCCCGCGCCAGGAATTCAAAATGCGCGCGTTCGCGCAGGAAACTGGTGTGGTTGGTGGTGAGCGAATCGATCAGCTCGATCAGCGCTTCGCCGGTCGAGTCCGCGACCACGTGCCGGTAATACTCGCTGAAGCTTTGAAAACCCCACTGGCGCAGTTTCTTTCCCAGGCGCGCCGCTACGAGAGCCTCCTTGCCGCGCTTGAGATCCAGGCCGAAGCGCCGGTAAGCGAGTTCGCTGATCTGGCGAAATTCGCCCGGCTCGAGAGTTACCCCGCCGGACGCCGAATGCGCGTCAGGCTGCACGGCTGGCTCCAAACAAACCTTCCAGATCCAGAATCAAGCCCACCCGCCCATCGCCCAGAATCGCTCCGCCCGCCACGCCGGCTATATTGCGCAGGCCTTCGCCCAGGCTCTTGATGACGACTTCCTGTTTCCCAATCAGCTGGTCCACCATGAGGCAGAATTGCCGGTTCCCGCTTTCGGATACGATCAGCAGGCTCTCCCAGGGATTTTCGAAACGCGGGGTGACGCCAAAACGCTGATGCAAGCGGACCAGCGGAAGCAGCGCGCCCCGCACCAGCGCCATTTCCTCGCGGCCGTGAATGGTGGAAATGGCATCCTGGGCGGGCTTGAGCATTTCCCGAACCGCGAACACCGGAACGATATAGCGATGGTTGCCGACCGCCACCACCAGGCCGTCGATGATCGCCAGCGTCAGCGGCAGCTTCAATATGAAGGTGGTGCCCTGGCCCGGCTGGGAGAGGATATCCACGCGCCCCCGCAGCTTTTGAATGCCCTTGCGGACCACATCCATCCCCACGCCGCGGCCGGAGACATCGGTGATTTTTTCGGCGGTCGAGAAACCCGGCTGGAAGATCAGATTGAAAATCTCGTTCTCAGACAAGGCGGCGTCTTCGGGAACCAGGTTCTTCTCGCGCGCCTTGCGCAGGATCTTTTCCGCATCCAGGCCGCGCCCGTCGTCCGCTATCTGGATCACGATGGAGCCGGCCTGATGCCCGGCCTTCAAGGTCACGCGCGCGGTGGCGGGTTTGCCGGCCTGTTGGCGTTGCTCGCGGCGTTTCGATGCCGTGGTCGACCGCGTTCCGCACCATATGCATCAGCGGGTCGGCCAGTTCCTCCACAATGTTGCGATCCAGTTCCGTCTCTTCGCCAATCAACTCCAGATCCACATGCTTGCCGGCCTTGCGGGAAAGGTCCCGTACCAGGCGCGCGGTCTTTTGAAAGAGCTGGCCGACCGGGATCATGCGCATGGACATCGCGATGCGCTGGACTTCGTCGGTGATGCGGGCCAGTTGCGAGAGATTGCGCGCCAGCCGCGGCTGCAGCCCCGTGGCCAGGTCCGGATCGTGGCGCACCAGCGACTGCGCGATCACCATCTCGCCCACCATATCCACCAGGTAGTCCAGCTTTCCGGTATCCACCTTGATCGACCGGGCGGTGTTTCCGTGCGCTTCCGCACCTTTGCCCGCTTCCGCGCTCTCGGCCGGGGCCGACGGAGCGGCATCCCGTGAGGGCTCCTCAGGCGCCGAGCCGATCGCGCGCGCCAACTCCAGCAGTTCAGCGCTGGCAGCCGACGACGGAGCCGCCTCGCTCCGAGCGGCGCTTTCGGGCGCAGCGGCGCTTTCGGGCGCGGCGCTGGCCGCCGCGGGCGTCGCCAAACCCCGGATGAGAACCAGCAGCTCGCCCGGATCGGGCATCGCCGGCGCCCGGCCGGTGGCCAGCAGCGCTTCCAGTTCCGACATCCAACGGTTGAGGTAATCCTTGCTCTCCAGAATCCGGTCGATCACCGCCGGCGTAATATCCAGCCGGGCGTTTCTGGCCAGGTCCAGAATCGTTTCCACTTCGTGGGCCACGTCGCGGACCGCGTCCAGATCCAGGAATCCCGCCATGCCCTTGATGGTGTGGAAGCCGCGAAAAATCGAATGGATCGCCTCGCGATTGGCGGGATCCTGATCGAGCGTCAGCAGCTGCAGCTCAATCGAGGTCAGATGTTCGCGCGACTCCACGATGAAGTCGTTCATCAGCTCGGGATCCTGCGCGAGCGGGTTCGCGCCCGGGGCCGCGGTTGGGGTTTCTGACTCGCTAGACATGCGCGCCTTTCTTTAAAACGAAGGAAGAATCTGCAGCTCTTGCGAGGAAAGCACCATGTTGATGTCCAGCAGGATTTTCACTTTGCCTTTGAGCTTGGCCATGCCCGAGCAGATAGGGCGTGGCTACTCCACTGCCGAAATCCGGGGTGTCCTCGATATCGCCGGCCTGCAAGGTCAGCACCTCGGAGACCGCGTCCACAATCACGCCGATCATCAGTTTCCCCGCCTCGCTCTCGATCTGAACCACGATAATGCAGGTGCGCGCCGTGTACTCGAGCTCCGCCAACCCGAACTTCAGGCGCAGATCCACCACCGGGATCACCTTGCCCCGCAGATTGATCACGCCCTTGACATAGCCCGGCGTCTGCGGCACCGCGGTAATTTCCTGAATGCCCATGATCTCGCGCACCCGCAAGACCTGAATGGCGAACTCCTCGTTGCCCAGCTGAAAGGTCAGATACTTGCCTACCCGCTGGTCCGCCTTGGTTTGAACCGTCGCGGCCGGCGCCATCGCTACCATTGTTTCCATGCTTGTCTCCCTTGCTAAAGTTTGATTCCTGGCCGTGCGGCCTATACCTGCAGGACGTGCGGAATCGGAAACCCCGCCCGGGGGGCCTTCTTGTTCGCATCCGGGTTGGGAACGATGCACATCTGCACGCACATGCGCTCGCCGTCGACTTGGAACGGAACCACGGTCCATTCCTGATTGCCCGCGCTGCGGGTCTGAAAATTGCGGCCGTAGATGACCGTGGGAGTGCTTAAGCCCATCGCGCCCAGTCGCTCTTCGAGGCCGGTCTTCACATTCCCGATGATCATGTTGGTCACTTCCGCCACCGCGTCCAGAACATCTTCGTCCATCGCCAGGTACTCGGTCTGCAGCAGCTGGGACGCGATCTTGCACGCGAATTGAGCGGTGCACCACAAACTCCCCGATCCCACCCAGGTTCCCGCCAGGCCGATCAAGGACACCACGCCCGAAGCCGGCACCGAGCGCTCCTTCTCGATGAACACGTCGCCCGGCGTCAGCTCCAGATTCAGCATGGTGGAAAAAACGTCGTTGGTGGCCGCTCGCATGGCTTCGGCCAGCTCGGCCTGGGTGATCTGGTCCACCGTATTCTTCTCTGCGCTCATAGTTCTCCTATTGGCTGGAGGGCCTAGATCAAGCCCGCCAGTTTCTCCTTGATCTGCTCGGCGGTGAAGGGCTTCCGAACATAGCCCGAAGCGCCCCGCTCGACCGCCTCCAGCACCTTGGCGTGCGCGCCTTCGGTCGAGACCATCACGATGGGAAGCTTTTGCCAGGCCGGCTCGGCGCGAACCTTGGTCAGAAACTCCAGGCCATCCATGTTGGGCATGTTGATGTCGGAGAGAATCAGACCTACGGTCTGGAGGCGCAGTTTTTCCAGCGCTTCGACGCCGTCCCCGGCCTCGTATACCTCGCCGATCGGCAACTCGGTCTGGCGTAACACACGCTGCAGAATTTTTCGTATCGCAGCGGAATCGTCCACAATGAGAACATCTAACACTCTGGCCACCGCCTCCTGGTTTTCCTTATCGGAAGGGTGGCCAGTTCTTTAGGGTGGCTGCTGCGGTTGGGATCGAAACGTTGGCCAACAGCCGCGCCGGTCACAATCCGCCGGTCACAATCCAGGGGCCTCGGGGATGGTATGGCCGACCGCGGGCGCTACTGCAGCATCATCTTCTACGCTGATACATCATGATGCACGCCGGCCCGCGCGTGGTACAGTCAGCCGCGGGCGCTACTGCAGCATCATCTTCAACTGCTGATACATCATGATGCACGCCGGCCCGAGCGTGACCAGCAGCACCGAAGGGAAGATCAGGAAGAACACCGGAAAGATGAGCTTTACTCCCACCTTGCGGGCCTGCTCCTGGGCTTGCTGGCGAAAACGCGCGCGCAGGTAGCGCGCATGCGACCGCAGCGCGGGCCCCAGACTGGTGCCGAAACGGTCGCCGTCGATCAGCAGATTGGCCAGCTTGCGCAGTTCCGGCTCTTTGTTGCGCGCCCCAAAGCTGCGGAACGAATCCGCCCGGCTATTGCCGGTCCGCAATTCCAGGTAAAGCTGCGCCAGCTCCGCGCTCAACTCCGGGTGCGTTCGCTTCAACCCGCGGCTCGCGTCGGCGATGGCCGGATCGAGCGATTGTCCGGCTTCCAAAGCCAGCACCACCAGATCCAGCGCGGACAGAATCCCATGCCGCAGGCGCTGGCCGCGCGCGCGAATGCGCGAAGCCAGAATCCGGTCCGGGATGAGGAATCCCAGACCCAGCCCGCAACCCATAGGCAACAGGGTGGCCGCAGGATCGCCATCGTACAAGAGCGCCACAATCCCGAACAGGCCCGCCACGAACCAGCGCTGTGCCGCACTTAATCCCGTAATAGACCGGCAGCGCCGATTCCCAGCGGTAGCCGGCCGAGATCAGGCTCTGACGGCGCGGGTTGTTTTCATTCTTGGCGGCCGGGAAATTCTCCCCGATCGAGCGGAACAATTCCAGTACCACCGCTCGCGAGCCCGGCCCGCCCGCTTGGCCCGACAGCACCTGGCTCCGCTCGGCGCGCTCCGCTGGTTTGCCGCGCTCGAAAAGATATCCAGCCGCCAGCACGGCCGTCAGCACGAACGCGAAGAAACCGCCCAGCATCCAGATTTCCGTCATAGCCGGATGTCCACCACGCGGCGAATCACGAAATGCCCCAGCACCAGGCACACCGCCGCCGCGCTAATCAGATATTTGCCGTTGGGATGGTGCAGCAAGGCCATCATGTAGGCGGGACTCACCACCGTCATCACCGCGGCGATCACCAGCGGCAGCACGGTGAGCACCGCCCCAGTCATCTTGCCGTGCGCCGCCAGCGCCCGCACTTCCCCCTTCAATGAGAGCGAGTCGCGCATGTCCTCGGCCAGCCGTTCCAGCACCTCGTTCAGCTTTCCGCCGGTCCGGTTCTGCACCTGCACCGCCGCGGCGAACATGCTGACATCGGCCAGCGGCACGCGCTCCGCCAGATTGTTCAAAGCCTCCTGCCAGGAGGTCCCCAGATTTCCTTCTACCGCGGTCTGGCGCAGCTCGGCAGCCACCAGCGGCTCGGACTCCTCGGCCACGATCTCCATGGCGGTCGCGAAAGGATGTCCGGCGCGAAGTGAGCGCGAGAGCGAATCCAGCACGTCCGGGAAGCTCTCTTCGAATTTCTGAAAGCGCCTTCTACGCCGGCCCAGGATATAGAGATACGGCAGCGCCGCGGCCGCCGCTCCAATCGGCAGCAGAGCCCAACCCGGAACCCAGTCCACCTGCATCGCGGCGCCTATAGCCACCGCGCCCGACAGCAGCATCATGAGCGTGAATCTTCCCACCGACCAGGTCAGCCCGGCCTGCAATAGATGGTGGTGCATGATGCGCGTGAAATCCCATCGCTCCAGCAGGTTCGCCCACAGCGAAATGGTGCTGAGCGCTTCGTTCTTCAGCAGCCGCGGACTCTCGCCCTCCAGCAGCCGTTCGGACAGATCCTCCGCCAGGGCTTCGGCGTTCATGCGCTGCAGCGCGAACGAGCCCACCAGAACAGCCAACCCGGCCGCCAGGAAGGTGGTGAGAAAAACCAGAAACGAGGAAAACGCGAGCACCTAGCGTACTCCGGAGGTCCGGCTGAGCGCCGCAACCGATCCCGCCGCTCCAACGCGCGACTCCACCAGGATCACCAGTTCGCGGTTACTCCAGGATTGTCCCGGAAAGAGCCGCTCCAGCGCCTTTCGGGCGTCCGGGTCCCGCGCCAAACCCTGGACCAGGAAATCCGCGCTCTCGCCTAACTCGGCATCGTACTGGCGGGTCTCCACTCCCGCGCCGCTCGGGATGGCGAGCTCCGGCGTCACTCGCAAATTCACGTTTCCGTTGGCGCGCTGCTCGGGCGAGAAGCGTACGTGCAGCTGGTAAGACGCCGCGCGAGCGCGATAGTTGAGCGCGCTCCCCACCGCGCCCGCTAGCCTTCTTGAAGAGACGATTTCCAGCTCGTGCTTGTTCTTCAACGCTTTCAGCAATTCACTGGGCGCCGCGTCCGGCCGGAAGCTGGCCACCTGGATGGAATCGACCGCGCCCGGAGAGTTGAGTTTGGAATTCAGTTCGCTCATCGCCGCCGCGCTCGCCGCCAGCACCTCCACATGCAATTCCACCGGACGCTGGAGGGCTGGCGTCTCCGCCGCGCTCTTCGATTCCACCTCGGTGGCGCCCGGTCGAAACAGCGCGGCCAGGGCCAACGGCCGGTGCGATAGCGTGTCCTGATCGAGCGGATTGCGGAGCGTCACGCGGATGCGCGCGCTCGAATCGGCTAATGCCAGCCGATCGGCATCTTCGGCGCGTACCAGCACCGCCACCACCCGTGTCCCGTTGTGGTTCCCGCCATTGGCATCCCCGGCCGCGCTGGCCGCCAGCACTTCTACATCTTCAAGAATGGTTCGAAGCTCCGCCTGGCCGCCTTTATCCGACACCGCCTGGATATCTATCCTCGACCCCGCATTCAGCAGGTTCGCGACCCCATCCGATTCCGCGATCCGAATGGAGACGGCGCGCATCCCCGACGGTACCGTTCTTCCAGATCCGCTGCTTGAGCCGGCGCGCGTCGCCAGACGGTCCTCCAGCAACGGCTCGTTCTCCTTCACCGAGGCGAGCAGCGTCGCTCCGACCACCTCCTCCTGCCTGCCGAAGGAGCCGCCCAGCGCGCCACCTACATGCGATACGCGCACATCGGCGGCTTGGAGCACCGTCCCGCGATCCAGCTCCCGGGCCGCGACAATGATGGGATGGCCGGGCATGTCCCCGGTCGAGCTGCGGAGCCTGCCCGCGAACAGTCCGTAAAATACACCCGTCGAAATGATGGCCACGACGAATGCGATTCCAACTAAAGGAACCATGTTCCGCTTCATTGCAATCTGGTCTCCTGACCCGGCCACGAGCGATACACCTGTGGCTCAATACAGATAAACGACGCCGGGACCAACAGCCAATATGGAGTGTTGCCCTAAGGTGGGGACCTTAATTGCCTTAGCGCTTCGAACCGTAAGACACCGCACTGTTTTCGGCAACTTACGCCCATTCTCCACATCCAAAAGATGGGTGAGTGAAAGAGAGAACTTATGCTGAAGCAATTAAAGCCATTCCTGGCAATGCTCGCAACTGACCGGCCTGTGCGCCCTGCCTTTGGCGGCAGCCGGCAGCGCGATTCCAGGAATGCTGAATTATGTGGAAGGGCAAGCTAGCGTCAATGGCCAGCCCGTGACTGTCAGATCGGTGGGCTCGGTGCAGTTGCGGCCCAATCAGGTGCTGGAGACCGGCCAGGGCCGAGCCGAACTCCTGCTAACGCCAGGAAACTTCCTGCGCATTGGAGATAACAGTGCGGTTCGGATGGTCTCCCCGAACTTGACGGGCACGCAGGTAGAGGTCCTGCGTGGAGAGGCCATGGTCGAAGCCAACGATGTACTGGAGAGCAACATTCAGGTGATGCTGGGCGGATCGTCCACCCAGCTGGTGAAGCCAGGTCTGTATGTTTTCAACGCTAATAGTGGGCAGGTTAGCGTATTGGACGGGAAAGCCATAGTGCAAGCAGGGCGACCGGAAGGTCGAACTGGGCAAGGGTCACATGGTCGCTTTGGCGACCTTTAAGAAGCACGGGTTCGATACCAAAGCGGTAGAACAGCAAGACCCGCTCTACGCCTGGAGCCGAATACGATCGGAGTATGACGCCGAAGCCGCGATGCAGAGCGCGTCCACGGTTGTGCCTGGCGGACCGGGCTGGTGGGGACCGGAAGCGGGTTGGTATTGGAACCCGTACTGGGATATGTACGCTTTTCTGCCGGGTGATGGTTTCCTCTATGGCGCGTTTGGGTGGCCCTACTATTCGCCCGGATTCATCTACGCGCACCCCGGATTCGGTTACGGTTACGGATTCGGCGGACGTGGATTCGGCGGTCGCGGGTTCGCGGGGAGGTGGATTCGCCCGAGGCGGCGCCGTAGCAGCTGCGCCTCACTTCGGTGGCGGATTTGGCGGCGGGTTCGGAGGCGGGGGCTTTCATGGCGGTGGCGGAGGCGGCGGGCGCCGCTAATGGTGGCCTCGACCTGCCTAAACTGGTCGGAATCGCGCCGTGAAGTGACGCAAGAACTGAGGCTGGGAGGCGATCTCAAAACCACGAATCTGCTCTCGCCGAGCGTTCACTTCGAGGATCGCCTCCACCAGATAGTCGATGTGGCTTTGCGTGTAAACCCGGCGTGGAATCGCGAGGCGCAGCAATTCATGCTGCGCCTTTTCGCCGAACATGACCGAGCCGATCTCAACCGATCGCACGCCCGCGTGCCGGTATAACTCAACCGCCAGAGCTTGTCCCGGGAATTGCGATCGCGGTATGTGCGGCAGCATTCGCCCCGCATCGATGTAGATGGCGTGGCCGCCCGGGGGTTCCACAATCGGCACTCCGTGATCGGCGATATGCCGCCCGAGATAAGCGGTCGAGGCGATGCGATATTCGAGATAATCCGGCTGCAGCACCTCCTCTAATCCGACCGCGATCGCCTCCAGATCCCGTCCCGCCAGCCCGCCATAAGTTGGAAATCCCTCCGTCAAAATCAACAGATTCGTTTCCTGCTCGGCCAGCCTTTGGTCATTGGTGCAAAGAAATCCGCCGATATTGGCGAAAGCATCTTTCTTTGCGGAAAACGTGCAGCCGTCGGCGAGCGCGAACATTTTCTGTGCGATTTCGCGAGGGGTGCTTTTCGCGTAGCCCGGCTCGTCGCGCTTGATGAACCAGGCGTTTTCCGCGAACCGGCAAGCATCCAAATAAAGCGGGACGCCGTAGCGTTGGGTCACTTTGCGAACCGCCTCGATGTTCGCCATCGAAACCGGTTGGCCGCCTCCCGAATTATTGGTGACGGTGATCATCACCAGCGGAATCCGGTCCGCGCCTTCGCTCTCGAAAAGCCGTTCCAGCGCCTCTACGTCCAGGTTGCCTTTGAAGGGAATGCGGGCCTGGGTATCCGCGGCGGCTGGAACCGGAAGATCCAACGCGCGAGCGCCGTTGAATTCGATGTTGGCTCGCGTGGTGTCGAAGTGCGTGTTATTCGGAACGATGTGCCCCGGTTTGCACAAAATGGAGAACACGATTCGTTCGGCGGCGCGGCCCTGATGGGTAGGAATGATGTAGCGAAACCCGGTCAGCGACTTTACGGCCTTCTCGAACCGGTAGAAGCTTGCGCTGCCGGCGTAGGACTCATCACCGCGCATAATGGCGGCCCACTGCTCGGTGGACATCGCGCTGGTGCCGGAGTCGGTGAGCAGGTCGATCAGAATGTCGGAGGCGCGTAGCTGAAACAGGTTATAGCCGGCGGCTTCTAAAAGCTTTTCGCGATGTTCTGGCGTGGTGCGGACGAACGGCTCCACGCTCTTGATGCGGAACGGCTCAATGATGGTTCGCACATCCTAAGCTTAGCGGGAGCGCGCTGGTTCAGTATTCGCGGATGAAGCAGTCGATTCCTGCCGCGAGAAGATCGGACCGGGCGGTCAATAAGGAAGAGGTGTCCTTGAACGGGCCAATCAGGACGCGCAGGAGATTCTCCGCTGGGCCCGGGGGCCAAGTGCGGCTCGAGCGGACCATGGCGCAGCTCATTCACATACCTGCGTGCCGATTCTGTATTAAGGGCGGAAATCTGGATATACCGCTCCCCTGGCTGAGGAGTGATCACGTCCAGGTCCTGCGGGTCGATCACCGCTGGCGTGCTCACGGGAACCGGATGCGTTGAATCGGCCGGCGCGGCGTTGCTTACCGCGGGCGTGACCTTGCTAACCGTGGGCGCAGCCGGGCTGACCGCGGGCGCGACCGGCGTGATTTCGCTGGCCGGGCTGGGCTTCTCGGTCGCGGCCGGAGCAACTGTGGCCGTCGTCTGCGCGACGGGCGCCGTCCTCCGGTTTCGACGTCCAGACGCGGCCGCCCACATAGCCGGCGGCGATGAGGAGACCGAGACCGATTACGACCGGTATCCAGATCCATAACAGATGTCGCTTACGGTCCTCAAAGGGGAGCAGCGTCTTGTCGGGACCTGCCGTTTCCGGCGCATTCTCGGGCGGCGAGTTGCCCTGCGGTTCCCGCCCGCCTGGCTCGGCGACACCCTCGCTCACACCGGTCGAAGATCGAATCGAAAGTATTCGGTCACTCACTCGAGTATTGGCCCGCTCTCTTATCGGTCGAAAAAGCGCAGACCAAGAGACATATAAAGACTCTAGGCCTCGGGTCCGATTAGTACTGCAGGAGAGAACGCAGTGATAATTCGACGGTTGATCTTTGGATGCTTGATTTCTATTTTGAGCTTAGGCGTGTTGACGCCCCTGGCCAGCGCGAACCAACGCAAGCCGCACGCCGCTGCGTCCCACCCCAAGCCTTCTAAGCACGTGAAGGCCCTGCGGCCGTACAAAGTCAAACCGCACAAGGCTGGTTAGCGGTCCGGCTTCCAACTACAGCGCACTTCGGTTCGTCGCCAGCCGGGGGAACAATCTGAGCGCCGTCTCATACTCCACCGAGGCGATTTCTGCGGGGCTCAAACCCATGCGCGTACGCAGGCTCGTTAGGCTGTTTCCGACGTTGCCCCAAGGAACGTCGGTTCCGAACATCACCCGATCGGTGAGCATTCCTAACTTCCGCAGCTCGTCCATGGTGTATTTCGAGTTCCCAGCCGAGTCTACATAGACCTTCTTCAATTCGTGCTGGACCCCGTCGGGCGCCCAGGCAGGATTAGAACCGCCGCGTCCCGGACCGTTCAAGGGCGCGCCATTCAGCTTGGCCACCCACGGCAGAACTTTATCGCCATGCGCGTGAATCCAGCGAATGTCCGCATAACGAGCCAACGCTCCGCTCGTCAGAAGACTATTCAGCATGCGCAGATCGTCTACGATGAACTCCTGGTTCCCGGGGAGCTGCCGGAGATTCAGGCAGCACGTAGCCGCCGTGCGATGAATAAAGATGGTGCATTTCCGGCGGTTCAGTTCCTCGAACACCGGCGCGAACTGCTTATCGCCGAGCGGCGTGGTGTCATAACTGGTCATCAGTCCTACGCCATCGGCCTTCAGGACGTTGAACGCGTACTCGATCTCTTTCAGACTGCCTTCCGTGTCGGGCAGCGGAATGGCAGCGAATAATCCGAAGCGGCCGGGGTAATCGCGCACCATTCCGGAGGCGTATTCATTCACGATTCTGGACATGCGCCGGCCGTCTTCCAGGCTCCCGAACCACGTGCCCGGTGTCGATACCGACAGTATCGACGTCGCTACTCCCGCGGCGTCCATCTGATCGAGCGAGACCTGCGGCGTCCATGCTAGAACGTAGGGTTGCCCGGCGCCGCCCCGGATCTGGTCCTCTTTATGCGCCGCCATGTATTTCGGCGGAACGATGTGGTGGTGCACATCGATGACGCGGCGGGATGCCGGAGCGGTCTGGGCCAGAGCTCGGCCGCCCGGAGTGAGCACTCCCGCGCCCATCGCCGCGAGCCCCGCGAGAACTTCGCGCCGCGACAGACCGTTGCTCATGGCTCGCTAGTATATCGAATTTCAAAGCCGGCCCAGTTGCCGATATGTTGCGTGGCCTGGCCAGCCCGGTATGCTAAATGGATATGAAACTCCTTCCGACTCCCCGCCTGGCTGCCCTGGCCGCACTCGTCGCTCTCCTGAGCGCCGCCCCCGCGATTGGGCCCGACCTCAACAACATCACCGGATCGAGCGGCCTGATCCTGATAGACAAGCTCGGCCACCAGATCCGCTTTTTCGATCCCGCCACGCACAAGGAAATATCCAGCCTGGAGGCCGACGCGAATCCGCACGATGTCGCGATCTCGCCGGATCGCAAGACCGCCTACGTTCCCATCTACGGCGACGGCGTCTATGGAAGAAATCCGCATCCCGGCCACAGCATCGACATCATCGATCTCGCTTCGCGGCAGATCACCGGAACCATCGATATCGCGCCCTATCAGGCTCCGCACGACATCAAGATCAGCGCCGCGGGCACGCTCTACGTGGTCTGCGACCTCAGCCGTAAGCTGCTGGTGATCGATCCCCAGGCGCGCGAAATCAAGGCCGCCATCGATACTGAAGGCACCGGCCATTGGTTCACGGTGCTGCCCGACGGCAGCAAGGCCTACGTCGCCAACAAGAACGACAAGCCCTTCGTCAGCGTGATCGACCTCAATGCGCGCAAAATGATCGCGCGAGTTCCAGCGCCCAACGGCACGCAGGGAATCTCGGCCTCGCCCGACGGCAAGCGCGTGCTGGCGCTCGATTTGAAGGACCCAGTCGTCCTGGTGATCGACACCGCCACCGATACGGTAGTCGATAAGGTCCCGCTCGAAGAGGCTGCGCGCGGCGCCTACGTGATCCGCTACGCGCCGGATGGAAAGAACGTGCTGATCTGCGCGTTGAACTCCACCATCAACGTGCTGGATGCCTCGGATCTGCACGCCAAGCAGCATCTGGTCAAGGCCGGAAAAAATCCCATGGGCTTCGCGTTTGCTCCCGACAATCGGACGGTGCTCATTGCCAATCACGGCGACGGCACGGTCTCGGTGCTGGATTTGAAAGAGCAGCGCATCACCGGAAATTTCGTGGCAGGCACGGGCATCGAGTCAGGCACGTACTACTGAGCCGCCCGATGAGCGCTCCAGCCGGACCTCAACCGATTCGCCGCGTGATCACCGGCAAGGATGCGAGCGGCAAAGCAGTCGTGCTGTTCGATGGACCCGCGTCAAACGTTCGTTTGCGCAAGGAGACCGGCGCGGCCGCAACGTTCCTTTGGCTGAGCGAATCGACGCCCGCCGATATTTCCCGCACCGATGACGCAGTCGCGCAATACACCGCCATCCCGCCGCCGGCCAACGGCACCATTTTTCGCATCGTCGAGGTGGCTCCCGAAGCCAACATCACGGCCGATTACGAGACGCGCCTCCGCCACGCCCGGCAAATGGGAATCGTGCCGGAAGGGCCCACGCGCGATCATCCCCGTCATCCTGGTATGCACCGTACGCGAACGCTCGACTACGCGATCATTCTTTCCGGCGAAGTCGACATGCTGCTCGACGACTCCGAGGTGCACCTCAAACCTGGCGACGTGGTCATCCAGCAAGGCACCAATCATGCCT
Organism: Bryobacterales bacterium; assembly: GCA_963732175.1. Classification (GTDB taxonomy): domain Bacteria; phylum Acidobacteriota; class Terriglobia; order Bryobacterales; family Bryobacteraceae; genus Palsa-89. Next base: position 23,877 of record CAVSYF010000018.1, read on the forward strand.
GGGTGAATCGCGGCGTCGAGCCTTGCCGCATCGCGTTCATCCTGATCGATGCCAAGGCCTGAACCCCCGCCGCATGCGCGCGTGTACTAGATTCAGAAAATGACCACCCCATCCAAACCGACCGACTCCAAACTACCGCCGGTAATCTCGAAAGGCCAAACCCTGGGCGTGATCGGGGCCGGCGTCATGGGCCGCACCTTGATCCAAGGCCTGCTCGAGAGCGGCGCGGTTTCAAAATCACAAGTCTGGGCGTGCGCGAAAACGCAAGCGACTTGTGACAAAGTCGCGGCCGAACTCGACATTCCGGTAGAGGTCGCCTATGAAGCGCGCGTCCGCGAAGCCGGTCTGATCCTGGTGTGCGTGAAACCCAGCCAGGCCGGTAAAGTTCTCGGCCATCTCAGGGAAACCAACCTCGGCGAAGAGACTCTGCTCATCTCCATCATGGCCGGCACGTCCACGGCGCAACTGGAGTCGATGCTCGGAACCGCGAATCCGTGGGTTCGCGCCATGCCCAATACGCCTTGCATCGTGCGCGAAGGGATGAGCGTGGTCTGCGCCGGCAAACATGCCACCGCCGATCATCTGGCGCGCGCCCGCCGCGTCTTCGAAGCAGTGGGACAATGCATGCCGGCCGATGAAGTTCATTTCGACGCCATCACGGCGCTCAGCGGCAGCGGTCCCGCTTACCTATATCTGATTATGGAAGCGCTCGCGGACGCGGGCGTGCGCGTCGGACTGCCGCGACAACTCGCCCTCACCCTGGTTGCCCAGACCGTGCTCGGCGCGGCCCGCATGGTACAGCACAGCGGACGCCATCCGGCGGCCTTACGCGACGACGTCACAACGCCGGCGGGCTGCACCATCGGCGGACTCTTAATGCTCGAGGACGGTAAGATCCGCTCGGTGCTCGCGCGCGCCATCGAAGAGGCCACCAAAATCGCGAGCCATCTCGCGCCGCCGCCTTCGAGCCGCTGAATTCAGCCAACACTGTTATGCGATTCTAGATCTGGGATAGCCCAGCATGGCAGAGAAACCCGCGAGCGGCCCCAGCGATTATCTTGCCGCTGAGAGAACCTTCCTGGCCTGGATTCGAACCGGCCTGGCCCTCATGGGATTCGGCTTCGTGGTAGCCCGCTTCGGCCTGTTCCTCGAAGCGCTTCAGTTTCGTCCTTCCGCACTGCAAGTCAACGCGTACGGCCCTTCGTTTTGGTTCGGTACGGCGCTGATCGCGCTAGGAGTCATCGTCAATCTGATGTCCGCGTGGAATCACTTTCGCCTCGTTCAGAAATTAAATAGCGGCGCCGCGGGGCTACAATCGTCCATCGCTGCTGGCGATGAGCGTAGCCGGCATCCTGGCGGCGGTCGGCCTCGCGATGGCCGTCTACGTCGTTTTGGTACAGCCGCCGAATCAGCCAACGCCCCAAAACATCCAGAGGTCCCAATGATTTCAAGTTCAGACAACGGAATCGTAAGCATCTCCAGCCAACATCCGGTGGAGCAGACGGTGGAAAAGATCCAGCAGTTTCTCGAAGCCAAGGGAGTGAAGCTGTTCGCGCTGGTGGATCACAGCGGGGAGGCCGAGAAAGTTGGACTGCACATGCGGCCCACCAAGCTCCTGATCTTCGGCAATCCCAAGGCCGGTACGCCGTTGATGATCGCGTCTCCCAGCATCGCCATCGACCTGCCCTTGAAAATCCTGGTTTGGGAGGAGGCCGCCGGAAAAGTCTGGATCTCCTACAACAGCGCCGCTTACCTTCAGGCGCGGCATGGCGTGCCCTCCGAGCTGGTTCCGAATATCGCCGTGATCGAGAACTTCGCAAAAGCGGCCGCCGAGTGAGGCCGGATGCCGATTGCGCGCAGTGGCTCGCCAGCAGGTAAACTGACTAGGAAAGGTGACCAAGCATTATGCCGAAGAAACAGCCGGATTCTGTTAGCCGCAGAGACTTCTTCAAAAGAGGCGCAGCCGTTGGCGCCGGTGCCACCGCTTTAGCCGGACAGTCCTCCGCGCAAGCCAGGCGCGGCGCGGTTCACTATGACCAGGTCGCCGACGTCGTGATCGTGGGAGCCGGAGCTTCGGGCCTTCCAGCCGCCATCATGGCGCGCGACCAAGGCGCATCTGTGATCGTCATCGACGCCCATCGCGACATCGGCGGGCATGCGATCTTGAGCGGCGGACGCGTTCCCCTCGGCGGCGGCACCAGCTGGCAAAAAAAGTACGGCGTCACCGATTCGGCCGACCAGGTCTTCGTCGATCATACTAACGTCAACAACCCCGAATATCGTTTCGGCGACCGCGAACTGATCCGCATGTGGGCGGACGAAAACGCCGCCACCTTTGAATTCCTGCTCGAAAACGGCGTGCTCTTCAACGACAAGATGCCAACGCTGGTCAACGGAGGAACGGTTCCTCGGCTTTTCGTCGCCATTCCGTATTCCGATAACTTGAACGAGACCATCAACGGAAGCCCTGGCTCCGGCATTATGCGGCATCTCGAAAAGAGCGCGCGCGCCAAAGGCGTCACCATCCTGCTGCAGCACAAGCTGACCGGCCTCATCCGCGAAACTCCGACCTCGGGAAAAGTGCAAGGCGTCACCGCGAGCTTCAACGGCAAGGACGTGAATATTCAGGCGCGGCGCGGCGTCATCATCGCCACCGGCGGCCATACCGCCAACGTCGAATTCCGCAGAATGTTCGACCCGCGGCTCACCGAGGAGTACCAGACCGCCGGTGAGCCCTGGACCAAGCAGAACGCCGAGGGCGAACTGCTCGCGATGGGCCTCGGCGCGGCTCTGTGGGCCACCAACAACACCGCCAACGAGCACGGCCTCACCATCAGCAAGACCATCCACATCGGATGCAAGTACGGATATCAGAACTTGAAGTGGAACCCGAAAAGTCCCATGTTCGATCGCGCGGGCGCGTCCGGCCTTTCGGTGAAGGATTTTCAGGACTTGATCATGGTGAACCAGATCGGCAAGAGATTCTGGAACGAGACCGACCGCACCTACAATTTCTTGAACGCTTGTTTGGGCACCAATGGAAACATGGGCAAGGGCCAGAAGACCAACGGTGGCGGGCCGATCTGGGCCATCTTCGATTCCGATGCGGTCCAGCGCGAAGGCTGGGATCCCCGTCCGCCCAACGTCGACCAGCAGCGGGTGGTTCTTCTCGGCGGATACGATCGGCGAACTCGCCGGCAAGATCGAAAATCCATATCAGCTTCAGAAGATGCCCGCGGCCGCGCTCGAAGAAACGGTCGCCCGGTACAACTCGTTCGTCGACTCGGGCAAGGACGCCGACTTCGCCCGTCCCAGGTCTCAAATACAAAATTCAGACCCCGCCATTCCACGCGGCCTGGTCCACGCCGATTCTGCACGATTGCCTGGCGGGTCTCAGGATCAACACCAAGTGCCAGGTGATCGATCTGCATGGCCAAGTGATCCAGGGGCTGTACGCCTGCGGTGAATCGGCCGGCGGATTTGCGCTGCATGGCCTGCCGCGCGTGATCGTCTTCGGACGCGTCGCCGGACGCGAAGCCGCCCTGAACAAGGCGTAAACGGCCGTAAGAACGCGCGAAACTATTGACAGTTGTCATCGAAAACCTGCATACTACATCTTGATGACTGCTGAACAGCAGACCCAACATGCAGCAGAGGAGCAGCCGAAAAATCTGAGACCAGCTTAAGTACACGTTGAAGGCCAGGTTGCTCAACGCGAAGGGGAGGAGCTCATGATACGACTCGTGATCGCCAACCAACGCGGTGGCGTGTCAAAAACAACCACGACAGCGACCTTAGCCCGCTACTTCGGTGATCTTGGAATGCGGGTGCTCATCGTGGACGCCGATCCGCAAGCTTCCGTCGGAATCGTCCTGGGTCTCCAACCCAAGCGGCATCTCTACGAGTTTGTCGTGCACAACCGGCCGTTTGAAGAATGCATCGAACGAGCCGGTCCGAACATCGACGTTCTGTGCAGCAATCGCGACACCACCCGCGTGGAAGCGGCGCTGGTGACCATGACCGGCGGCGAGCTCGCGTTTATCCGTTTGTTCGGGCAAGTGGAGTTCTTGTACGACGCGGTGCTTGATCGATGTCGCTCCTTCCATCAGCCTGCTGCAAACCTGCGCGATGCTGTATACGAAAAACCTCCTGATTCCGGTCGCTCCGGATATGCTCAGTCTGCAAGGCGCGGTAGCGTGCCTGGAGACGACGCAAATGCTCACGGATATTTTCCAAATCGCGGTGCGGGCGGTAGCCATGTTGCCAGTCATGATCGACCATCGATACAGCCTGACGAGTTTCATACTGACGGCGCTTCGAGAGATGTCGGAAAAATACGGCGTGCCGCTGCTGCCCGCGATTCGAACGGACGGTACGGTACCGAGAGCCGAGCGCGCGCGGATGTTCCTGGCCGACTACGACTCGCGCTCCAAGGCCATGCAGGATTACACCGCAGCGGCAGGTCAATTGAAAGCATTGCTGGATGTCCACCAAAACGTCGTCAACCAAAACGTCGCCCTCGTCCCGGTCCAAGCGGCCGCGACGGCCTAAAAAACCGATCGAGCCCATTCACGTCGACGAGCTCCTGGCGGGCGCGGGGATGAGTGGTTTTCTCGGCGTTCTCAATCGCCCGGCTCCGGCGGCGCATCTGGAGAAGCTGGCCCGGGAGGCCGACAGCGATCGACCTAAGCCGGCCCGCTACGCTTCCCTGGAGATGACGGCGCGCGTAGCCTCGGTCGTCTCGAAAGTGCAGGCGCTCACCGAGCTCATCAAAGCCAAGGCGAAGAGCCAGGGCGAATAAGCATCCGCTGAAAAGCTACCGCGTGCTGGTTGCTGAACCACCGCCGCGTCCGGCCGGGACCGGCATGAACTTCTGGATGCGCTTGGCCTGTTCCACTTCGCCGGTATAGATGTTTCCCTTCGCGTCGATACCGATGGCGTTGACCCAATGGAATTGGCCGGCGTATTTGCCGTTCTGGCCAAACGATCCCAGCGTCTTGCCGGTAGCGTGGTCCAGGATCCAGATCTTATTGTTCGTTCCGTCGGCGACGTACATATACTTCTGCTGCGGGTCCTTCGAGAAAACCATTTTGTAAGTAGTCCCGCAGGGAGGCATCTTGGTGTTCGGTGGAAGGCCGCCGCACTCGGGACCGCGCGAGGGCGTGTTGGGCGACACGTAATAATCCTTCACCCATTTGCCTTGCTTGGTGTAGATCGAAATGCGGTCCTGTCCGCGCTCGCCGATGTAGACCAGGCCGTCTTTGTCGAACTCGACGAAGTGCAGGTCGGGGACGAAATTCTTCTCTTCGGGCGGCGGAGCGCCGGTCCATTTGTAGGGCGGAATCGGGTCGTTGGTAATCTCGCTGAGCGGCATCCCATGCCCGCCCCAGCCGCGCTTATATGCACCAGTGTCCATGTCGTAGACCAACACGCGCTTGTTGGTGATGATGTAAAGCTCGCGGGCGTCCTGGTCCAGGTTGAAGCGCCCCTTCGATCCCAGAATCTCGGTGTCCTGGTTGTTCTCCTTGTATTGCGTGCCTTTGGGGGGCCGATGCCCGAAATCCCAAAGCAGCTTGCTGCCGTCGCGCGAGAATTTCAGGATGCTGTCTTGCGGATTGGTGCCTCCGATCCAGATGTTGCCGTCGCGGTCAGCGATGATGGTCTGCAAAGCGACGGGCCAGACACCCAGATATCCCGGGCCTCCCCAGGCCTGAACCACATTGCCCTCCTGATCGAGTTCGACGGCCTCAGGCCCCCGGACGCAGCAGTCGATGCGCGGTGGATTGCCGTCGCCGCCGATTTCATCGCCATCGGCTGCCTGGGCGCGATTCAAGAACCAGATGTGGCCGGTTTTCTGTTCTACATAAAGGCCGGTGACCTGCTGCATGCTCCATCGATTGGGCAGGGGCTTGGGCCAGAACGGGTCCACCTTGAAGAGGGGCGCGCCCTGGGCGTCGACGGCTTGAGCCGGGACCTGGGCGGACTTGCTTTTCTTGGCTTCCAGGCTGCCAGTCGAAATCGCGGCCAGCGTCACGAGAAAACAGATTCCAAGGGCTGCGGCGGACAATGTGCTTTTCTTCATCGGACCTCCTTGCGGCGTGTCGTGCTCCCGAGCAGAACGTTACTTTATCATACTTGGGAGCATCTGGAGCTGCCGGCGAGCTGGCGACGGTCTGGTTGTTGATTCTTCAGGTGGCCTTGGGTTCGTTTGGTAATTTTTGTTTTTGCGATGGGCAGTGACGCGATGAGCGAAGCGCGGAGAGACAAGTGGGGCAGGCGGGGTATCGCACAAACACATTTCGAGATTAAGCTAGAAAGTGAGTGGCGGCGGTGGAGCGGGGCGGCAAGTTGTGGGGAACTCGGGTGAAATAGATAGTGGGGACGTTTGACTGGGAAAAATCAATTGCTGAGGATGGCCGCTGTCCTTCTGTTTGCGCAGGCAGGTTTTTCGCAAAACGAAGCCACAAGTCCCGTCTATCGCAATTCTGATCCTCCGGGATTAAATTGTGGTTCGTTCCATGCGCGGGATATTCACGGGACGGTTACCGACCTAACGGGAGATCCAGTTAAGGACGCTTGGGTCCAGGTCTATGATGATTCCTCGCATAAGTTTCTAAGAAAGACCCTCACCGATAACGCCGGCCGATTTTCGATTCGGCAACTCCCGCGCGGCAGACGCTATCGCGTGATCTTTTCTTCGCCCGGTTTCCTGACGGAGGACTGGGCGGTCACCATCGTCGACTGGCCCGACGGAGGCCTTTCCCATTCAAAGGCAATCCGGGTCGCCCTAGTGGTTCACCGCGGTGATGGTTTTTCTGTTTGCCGCAGTGGGTACTCGCGATAGCGCTAATCCTGCGCTTTCTGGCGCACTCGTGAAATCGCCCGCACCAGTTTCCGATACGGCACCTGATCCAAACCGTGGAACCCGATCCATTCGCCGTCGCTCCAGCTGGAATAATGCCAGCGCGCGAGCAGTGCCAGATGCTCCTGCTTCTCGGACAGCGGCGCGGCGACGGGCTGCAAACCGGCCACCAATTCTTTCAGACGCGCGTCGAGCGACACCTGCGACGTAAGATCCAACGCGACGCGTTCCTGCCACCAGCCCTGGCAGAAGAACCACAACACCACGCTATCGGGCGCGGCGCTGGGGGCAACCGCAATGCCGTATAGCCGGTCGATATCCGACACCAGATCGTCGCGCGAGGCGAGCACGCCCTCGATCCGCTCCAGCCGTTTGTGCTCGCGGGCGGCGGCTTCGAAGTTCATCTCCTGGCTCAATCGGTCGCGCGCGGCCGCGGTGACGTTCACCAGCGCCGCTCCATCGCCATGCAGAAATTCCTCCACGCGATCGACCTCGCTCTCATATTCCTCCCGACTCACCGCCAGCTGGCACGGCCGCAGACACATATTCATCTCGCCATAGATGCAACCGGGATGTTGCGGGCTCGGCTCCAGATTTTCCTGGCAGCGCCGGATCTGGAATAGATCCAGGAACTGATTCTCGAAAAGCTCGGCCGAGGCGCGCGTCCGAAAGGGTCCGTAGTAAAGCGCGCGGCCTCCGGTCAGGCGCGAGGTCAACTGCGTGCGCGGATAATCGTTGGCGAGCACCAGCTTCACATAGGCCGGCATGCGCAGCTTGATCAGCCGCAGATAATCGTCGGGATGCTCCTGGCGAGCCAGCGCGTAGTGCACCAGCGCCGATTCAAATCGCGATCCGGTCAACCAGTACTCAACTCGCGTGACCACTTCGCGCAAATTGAGCGAGCGACGCGCCGCCGGTCCGCCGGGTTTCAAAATACGCAGCAGTCTACGCTTGAGCATGCTAGTTTTGGCCAGATACGCCGAGCGGTCGCCCGCGCGGACGAGAAATACGGCGTCGCTATTCGGCAGCGCAGCGATGCTTTCGTCCAACTCGCCGGGTTCAATAATTTGAGGAGACGAAACCAACACCCCCTCTAGTGTGTCACCATAGGTGAAACCTCCCCCGGGTTAGCGCAGTAAGAATTTTTTAGAAGTTAGCAGGTCCATGGATTTCGTCGAGCAGCTCAAATCCTCAGTCGACATCATAAAGACCATCGGCGAATACGTGCGCCTGAAACGCATGGGAAGCACCGGGCGCTACACCGGCCTGTGTCCGTTTCATTCCGAAAAGACACCGTCGTTTTCGGTGCACGCCGGCCATCAGTTTTACAAATGTTTCGGATGCGGGGCGGGCGGGGACGTTCTGAAGTTCGTGATGGAAATCGAGCGCATCAGCTTCTTTGAAGCGCTCAAGCTGCTGGCAGAGCGCAACGGCATTCCGATGCCCAGGCGCGAGTACTCGGACCCGGAATCGAAGCTGCGCGTCGGCGCTGATGGAGATGCACGAGATCGCCGCGGGGGTGTTTCAGGCCAATCTGAATGGACCGGCGGGCGTCGAAGCGCGCAAGTATCTGGCGGGGCGCAGTGTCGCGGCGGAACACATCGCTGAGTTTGGGCTCGGCCTTTCCGATCCCGGGGGCCAGCAACTGACACGGCAGTTCGAGTCGCGTTTTTCTCCCGAACATTTGGAACACTCCGGGCTAGTCATGAAGCGCCAGGAAGGCGGCGGATACTTCGATCGCTTCCGCGGGCGGCTGATGTTTCCGATCCACAATGAGTCGGGCAAAGTGATCGGGTTTGGAGGGCGCGCGCTGCGCTCGGGCGACGAACCGAAGTATCTGAACTCGCCCGAAACGCCGCTGTATCGAAAAAGCTCCGTCCTGTATAATCTGCATCGCGCCAAGGATGCGGTGCGAAAATCCGACTACGCGGTGCTGGTGGAAGGCTACATGGACGTGATCGGAGTCTATTCGGCCGGGGTTCGCAATGTGGTGGCGAGTTGCGGCACGGCGCTCACGAACACCCAGGTGCGCGCGATAAAGCGGCACTCGGAACGCATCGTGGTGAATTTCGATCCCGATGCCGCGGGCGCCAACGCGGCCGAGCGGTCCATCCAAATGCTGCTCGACGAAAATCTGCAGGTACGGGTACTGGAGCTGGAGCAGGATCTCGATCCGGATGAGTACGTGAAAGAGGCGGGGGCGGATGCTTACCGCGCGAAGCTGGAGAGCGCTCCGGCGTACTTTCATTGGCTGGCCGACCGCGCGCGCAGACGCTTCGACATGCACACGGTGGAGGGCCGGCTGCAGGCCTTCAAGTTCGTCGCCCCGGCCATCCAGCGGATCACCGATCGCCTGGAGCGGTTCGCGGTGGCCAACGACGTGGCGCATTATCTGGGCGTTGAAGAGAAGCTGGTACGCGAGCATTTTAGTAAGGGTACGGCTCCGCAGGCAGGTCCAGCTCCGAAACCCACGGCGCCGTTGCCAGAGCGGCTGCTGCTCAAGGCGCTGCTGGTGAGCGAGGACGCCCGGGTGCAGGCCATCCCACCCTTGCGGGGCGTCGCGGAGCTGGATCGGTACGTGACCAAAAACATCTTTAAAGCCTTATTTTTAATGCATGAGGAAGCCCTGCCGGTTCGTTTTGCGGACCTGGAGGGGCGCCTGGCGGAGGCCGATCGGGACCTACTGTCGGCGGTGATTTTTGCCGATGACAAAGTTGGGGAGGAAAAGGCGGTCCAAGTGGCAATGGACTGTCTGGGCAGACTCAAGGCCTTCGAGCCGCAGTCCGAGCTCGCCGCTTTGCGAGAACAGATTAAGACCGCCGAACGGGCGGGTAATATGCAGGAAGCCATGCGGTTGAGCGCTCTGATCACTCAAATGGACCAAGACCGGAAACGAAGCCGAAGTGCGGTCGGCAACGTCGTTGAGTGAGAGACGAATCGGTGGCGCGTGTGGGTAAAGATGTGTGAGTAATGGAGCTACAGAGAAGCGATGTGGCGGGAAGCGATGTTGTACACTGGATGAGACCGGGGCTTTACATCGCTGGTAAGCGGGGTGCCAGTGGCAACGGATGACAAGTACGGCCGCTTGAAACATCTCATGGAAGTGGGCAAAGAGAAGGGATTCGTCCTTTACGACGAAGTCAATGAGCTGCTCGCGGAGGAATTTCCCTCCGGCCGCGAATTCGAGGACCTGCTCACGGATCTGGACAGCGCGGGCGTCGAGATCCTGGAAGAACCCAAGCTCGATTTCGAAAAGAAAGACGAAACCGAAGACTTTGCCGACCTGGAGCTCGCGCAGGACGTCGGTGATAAGACCAACGACCCGGTTCGGATGTACCTGCGGGAGATGGGCACGGTTCCGCTGCTCACCCGCGAAGGGGAAATCGAGTTAGCCAAGCGCAATGAGCGCGGCCAGTGGGCGGTTCGCAAGGCGCTGTCGCGGTCGCCCTTGGTGATCCACGAGATCATCCAGTTGGGCGAGGATCTGCGGCGCGGCGGGATTGCGGTGCGGGATGTCCTGGTCCTGCCCGAATTCGTAATCACGGACGAGGATTTTAGCGCTCAACTCGAAGACCTGCTCAACAAAATCGGCGAAATTGAGAAGTATTACAAGAAAAGCCAGCAGCACCGCCAAAAGCTGCAGGCGGTCTCGCGGCAGATGAAGCCCAAGCAGCACCGTGGCCTGCGCTATGGTTTGGCGCGCAACATGGTGCAGATATCGCGCATCATCCGCAACGTTGCCTTTAATACGGCCATTCGCCGCAGCCTCGCCGACCGGCTTCGCAGCGCTGTGGACGAGTTGAAGCCGCTCGAGCGCGAAATCGCCAGGATGCAGCGCAAGCTGGAGGAACCGGCTCCGCCCGGCCATCCGGCCCGCGATCTGCGCAAGGAGCTGCGGCAGTGCAGCCAGCGCATTCAACAATTAGAGGAAGAATGCGGCACCAGCTCCACCGAACTGCGCCGTACGCTGCAGATCGTCGAGCGCGGCGAGCAGGAAGCCGATTCCGCGAAGAAGCAACTGATCGAGGCCAACCTGCGCCTGGTGGTTTCTATCGCGAAACGCTATACCAATCGCGGGTTGCAGTTCCTGGACCTGATTCAAGAAGGCAACATCGGGCTGATGAAGGCGGTCGACAAGTTCGATTACCGGCGCGGCTATAAGTTCTCCACTTACGCCACCTGGTGGGTACGGCAAGCCATCACGCGCGCGATCGCCGACCAGGCCCGCACTATTCGCATCCCGGTCCACATGATCGAGACCATCAACAAGCTGGTCCGCACCCAGCGCCAACTCCAGCAGCAACTGGGCCGCGAGCCTACCACCGAAGAGCTATCGGTCAAGATGGAGCTACCGGTGGGAAAAGTTCGCAAGGTTTTGCGAATTGCCCAGGAGCCGATCTCGCTCGAAACGCCCGTCGGTGAAGAAGAAGAATCGCACTTGGGCGACTTCATTGTCGACCGGCGCGTGGTCTCGCCTTCCGAAGCGGTGATCAATCTGAATCTGCGCGAGCAGACCGCGGAAGTGCTGAAGACCTTAAGCCCGCGCGAAGAAAAGATCATCAAGATGCGTTTTGGGCTGCAGGACGGAAGCGAGCACACGCTCGAGGAAGTCGGCCAGCACTTCGCCGTCACGCGCGAGCGCATCCGCCAGATCGAAGCCAAGGCGTTGCGCAAGCTGCGCCACCCCAGCCGGAGCCACCGGCTGCGCGCCTTCCTCGATACCAGTCTGCACGAGTAGTTCCCTCATACCGCCTACCGCCAGGCCGCCTGGGCAAATCGCTGCATTTGAATGCCAGCTTATAATTCCTGGGGGATAAATATCCTTTAGGTGCCGTCATTTAACAAGCTAGGGCGTGTCCTAGGGCAAGGTAGGGTAAGTCCCCGACAGATCGCAAAGCTCTTTGACCTCAAAATGGTCATATATGCTGTACTGGATCTGTCCTGAATGCGGGTGCGAATGCTCGCCGACCATTCGGGAGTGTCCAACCTGCGCCGGTTCCGGAGCCGCGGCTCTCGAGGCTCCGGCTTATGGATCGGTTTCGCGCCCGAGCCCAGGCCCGCAAGACTCCGCGGTTCGCGAAGGAATCCTGGCCCTGGTGAAGGAATTCCAAGTGATTCCCGCGACCCCGCTTCTGGCAGGGCCGCAGCAGGAATTCGTGAGCGAGGCCGGGCGTTCGTCCGTCGCGATATCGGCTCCCGTCCTAACCGAGCAGGTGCTCACGCCCCAGGTCGAAGCGTCCGCGATAACCGAGGACGTGCCGGACTCATCCGAGCGTATCGACTCGCTGGTTCGCCCCTTAGTGGAGTCCGCCGAACAGGCTGCGGCTACGATTGAAGCTCCGGCGATCGAGTCTCCGCCGATCGAAACTGTGCCGATCGAAACTGTGCCGATCGAAACTGTGCCGATCGAAACTGTGCCGTTGGACGCTGCGCCGTTGGAAGCTGCGCCGATCGAAACTCCACCGGTTGAACCCGCTCCCCTTCTCTCTAGCGCGGACTTGCCGGAGTGCAACACGCTGGCCGAGGCACTCGATCAAGATGCCCGATTGGTGCTGGAGGCGATTGCGCCCCGGCCTGAACCGGTCGAAACCGCGGAGGACATCCGGCGCGCAGCGGAGCTCCAGGCACAAATCGTGCTGGATTCAATCGCCCAGCAAATCGAAGCGGAACGCGCCGGCATCGGCGTAATACTGGCATCCTTTGCCGAGAGACCCGCCGCCAGGCTGCTGGGCGCAGCCGAGGAAGTGGTCACCGCGCCCGCTCCTGCGTTTCTGGAGTGGATCCGGGCATCGGCGCCGGTAATCCTTCCGGCCGGCCCGAAGGATCTCGAGGCGGCCTTTATCACTGGCGGGCCACAAAGCCCGACTCTCGATGGTCCCTGTCTGCCACCGCAGCTCAAGAATCTGACCGAGAATCAAACCGCGCGGCAGCGTCCGGCCAAGACGCGCAATCGTTTGGCAACTTTAATGCTCAGCTGCCTGATCGCTACCGGGCTGTTGCTCGGCGCGGTGACTCTGCTCCAGTACTTTTCAACGGATCGGGATGCGAAAGCGGCCGCAACAACCGCGTCCAACTCGGCTCGTACGACTTCCGGAGCAGGCGATAGCGCGCTTGCCTGGTCGCGCTTCGTCGAGGTCGCCGGAGTCCGTGTCATTAACGGCGCCAATCACCGCCCCCAGGTGCAGTACATTGTCATCAATCATTCCTCAAAAGAGCTCACTGGATTAGGGATCCGGCTGGCCCTCCGGACCGGGAACGATTCGTCGAGCTCCGCGCCGCTGTTCACTGTTTTTTCGAAGGTACCGAGCTTGGGCGCCTACCAGTCCCGCGAGATTCGGACCGATCTCGACGCCGACCTGCGCACCTCCTCTGTTCCCGACTGGCAATCCATACGAACTGACGTTCAAGTATCCGCCCAGCAGTAAACGCAGTAGACGCTGCTTGCCCCGCATGCGATCATAGCGGCGATGGGCACCAAAACCGCAACCGCTCGCACTGGCACGCCGCCGCGGCTGGCGCCCCGTCCTAAGACAGCCGCCGAGCGCGCGGCCCGCGTCCAGAAGATTCTGAAGCTCCTGGAAGAGATGTACCCGAATGTTAAGGTACCCCTGCTGCATCGCAACGCCTGGGAGCTGCTGGTGGCAACCATCCTATCGGCGCAGTGCACCGACAAGCGCGTCAATGAAGTGACGCCCGGACTGTTCCAGAAATATCCGACCATGGCCGACTTCGCCCACGCCAACCAGGCCGAGCTCGCGCAAGACATCCGCTCCACCGGATTTTTCAACAGCAAGTCGAAAGCATTGATCGGCGCGGCGCAAAAAATCCTGACCGACTTCGGCGGCAAAGTTCCCAGGACTATGCAAGAACTGCTCACGGTTCCAGGAGCGGCTCGCAAAACGGCCAACGTAGTTTTAGGGGGCGCTCATGGCGTCATCGAAGGCATCGTGGTGGATACACATGTCCAACGCCTGTCGCAGCGGCTGGATCTGACCAAGCACAGCCAGCCGGTCCAGATCGAGCAGGATCTGATGAAAATCATTCCGAAGGAGAAATGGTTCAGCTTTCCGTTGCAGCTGATTTATCACGGCCGGGCATTGTGCTTTGCGCGCAAGCCGAAATGCGCCGAGTGCAAGCTCGATCCGATCTGCTACGCGAAGGACAAGAATCTTACACCCAGCGCCGGTTGATCACAGATGCCTTTTCAGGAATGCGCAAATGTGATAGCCGTCGATGAACTTGAAAGGCGTTTCTCCCAATGTGTAGTGGCCGCAGGGAAGCACGACCACTTTGTGATCTACTCCGTGTTCACGAACTTTTTCAACAATCTCTTTTGAAAGCCGCGGCAAGAAAGTGGTGTCGTAAGCGGCGTAGATGAACAGGGCCTTGTGCTTCTGGGCGGCAAATTTGTCCATGTAACTCACGGGGCTGACCGCCATCCAGGCCTTGCGGAGACGATCCAGGTCGATGTGCTCTTCAAGACCTTTCCGCACGTGCTGGGTTGAAAGCCCGGTCCAAACCACGTCCGCCACATAGGTGGAACAATGATTGAACACGTTCACTTTGATGCGCGGATCGTGCGCGCTGGCCAGGCAAGCATAGGCCGACCCCAGACTGGTGCCGACGATGCCCAGCCGATCGTACCCCTGCATCTCCAGCCAATCGAAACAGCAGCGAACATCGATGACGGCTTGCCGTGCCGCGTCCATGGTGCGGCACACATTGGAGGAGACCGCGTAGTCTGCGCGCCGGAGTTCCGGCGGCATACGGTAATCGTGGTAGGGCAGGCTGATGCGCAACGCCGAGATGCCCAGCCTGCTTAGGCCGCGGCACAGGATGTTATGAGCACTGGCCGGCGCATTCCAATGCGGCAGCACGACTACCGCTCGTTTCTGGCTGTCGCCCTTCGCCGGGAACCACTGCCCGTGGACGACGTTGTTCTCCGGATAAGGCGTATCGACCGGCGAGCGAAACCGCAGCACGTTATCGGCGAGCGAAAAATCGACTGGCCGCTCATAGCCAAAGAACGCGTCGCTCTCCCGCATGGCCAGCTGATTCAGCTTAGCCATGTAATCCGCCGGAGCATCGCCGTTCTTCGGAAAATCGCGGGCGCACGGCCAATGCCGGGTCCACTCCAAGCCCCATTCAAAGGCGCGCACCACCCGATCGGTCGAACGGAAACAGAGGCGTTCTTCCTGGGCCAGGATCCAACGTTCGTACAGCCGCTTACCGAGATTCATTCGCTCCAAGGTTTCAGGATAACCAAAGCAACCGCCCTGTCAAGGCAAAATAGAAATGTCCTATTCCCAGCAAAGTAGAAATGTCCTGTTTTGAGCTAGGAGCCGAAGGAGCGGGCTTACAGTGGATTCGATGTTCCGGGGGAGTCGCGCTCCCTGGGGCAGATCCGAAGACCGCTGCGACGGGGCTGGCTCCGAAGCAGACGGCACCAGACCCCCAGTCAAACCGGGCCCGATGATGCCCGTTCTGGGGGTTTTGGTTTTTGAGGACAGATCTGCTTTGGTGGAGCTCCCGAGCAGCGGTCTTCGGATAAATAAAGCGCGAAGATCGCCGGGCCGGTTTTGCCCAGCGCTCCGATTGGTTTTGGTTTCGGTGCCGGCGTTTAGCTGCGAGCATCGGGCACCTCAGTCGGTCGAGAACGAGAAGGCTTCGAGCGGATGGAAAAGTTCTTCATCCAATCGCTTTTGCGCCGGATCTTGCCCGTTGAGCGTGTCGGGGGTGCGAGCGTTTTGGATAACACCAGTGGCAGCGCGCAGCGGCGCACCCGCACATAACGACCTTGAAACTGCACGGCGACGCTGCCGTCCAAGCGCTGTTCGACCCGCACCCATCCTTTGCGCATTCCGACCTGGATGTCGCGGCGGTCGATTTGGTAGAGCTTGCCTTCGTATCGCACCGTGTAGTCATTCGTCACCTGACGCTGTTCCACGTGGCTGAGAATCGCGGCCAGATCATGCTCTTTGCCGAGAGGGCGATGGGCATCGGCGGTATCGGCCGGCTTCACCACCAGGGTCTGATTCCACCAAGCCAGATATTCGTTCTCCAGATACGCATTGGCCTGATCGAGGGTGCACGCCCCGGCCACACGCAGTCCTTTCACTAGGCGATCCTGCGCCGTCAAAAATTGGCGTTCAATGCGTCCCTTGGCCTGCGGCGAGTGCGCCGGAATCCAGACAACGTTCAGCTCGCGCAGCGCCCGTTCAATCTGTGTCGGCGGCATCTGGGGCCGGTCGCGGTCCTCACGCTGCTGCTGTCGTTTGGTCTTAACCGCCACCTGGAACATCCCCGCTTTGTCGGTGTAAAACGCCAGCGGGCGGCCAAACTGCTCGAGGTACGCCCCCAGCAGCCGCCGGTTCTCCTCACTGGAATCGTGCCGTACAAAGCGTGCGAACAGCTGGCTGGTGGCATCGTCGATCATCGCTATCAGATAGATCGATTCCCCGCGGCCCTCCAGCCAGTCGTGGTCGCTGGTGTCCCGTTGCACCAACTCCCCACAGCGGCTTCGACGCGGCCGCCATTGGTGCACCTCCACCATGCGGCGATGACCGGCGCGCCACAATCCGGCTTTGGCCATCCACTGTCGCAACGTCTCCTTGCTCACCGTAAGCCGGTGCCGCTTGCGCAAGTATTCTGCCGCCAATGTAGGCCCGAATCCGCGGTACACCGGATCCGTCAAAATCGTGATCGCCTGCTGTTCCATGTCGGCGGACAGCTTTCGGTTGGACGTTCTCCCGCGTAGCTCATGAATCACCGCCCGGTCTCCTTTCTGCCGCAGCTTGCGCAACAGCCGTCGCACGTGCCGCTCGTTGACACCGATCTCCTCAGCGGCTTGTCGTTGCGTGATCAATTTCTTCTTGGCCCTCTTCAGGGCATCCAGCCGGTCTCGTTCGGCCTGGTTCATTAGTAGCTGTCCTTCGTCCACCCCTCAGGCTGGACCCTGTCAATAGGACATTTCTACTTTGCCCAAATAGGACATTCTCATTTTGCTGCGACAACCAAAGCAACCGCCCTTGCGTGCGATTCGATAGAATTAGAAGATAGGCTCACATCATGGACGATCAGGAGTTCGAGAAGCGAGCGGATAAGTCGCTTCAGGCGCTCTATAAACGTCTGGGCGCCGCATCCGACGAAGCGGAGTTTGAAGTGGACCTCGACGGCGGAGCGCTGGTTATCGAATTCAGCGATCCTCCCGCGAAGTTTGTGGTTAGCCCGAATGCTCCGGTTCAACAAATCTGGGTTTCAGCACAATCGAAGAGTTACAAACTGGACTGGGATACGGTGGAAAGCGCGTTCGTTCTGCAGAGTACCGGCCAGACTCTTACCGAACTGATCCAAGACGCCATCACTAAGCAGTTAGGCGAAGAAGTCACGTTGTAATGCCGGGCGTTTATATTTCGTATCCTTTTTGCGCGCAAAAGTGTACTTACTGTAATTTTTCGTCCGGCGTATTTTCTCGCGAGTTGGAACGCGACTATCTAGCCGCGCTCGAGACTGAGATCGCAAATCAGAATTGGCCGTGGCCGCCCGATACCGTTTACTTAGGCGGCGGGACGCCCAGCCGGATTGATCCCGGCGATTTAGTGCGGTTGCTCGCGGGCATTCCAGGCCGGCCTTGGCGCGAGGCCACCATCGAAGTGGCTCCGGGAAATGTCACCTCGGAGCGAGCATCGGCGTGGCGGCGTGCGGGATTGAATCGCGTGAGCCTGGGCGTGCAGTCGTTCGTACAAAGCGAGCTGAGCCGCACCGGCCGCAAGCATAGCGCGGAAGTGGTCGCTCGGGAAATCGGCACGCTCCGCGACTCTGGGATCGAAAATATCAACATTGACCTGATCGCCGGCCTTCCCGGCCAGACACTTCGTTCATGGAGCGAATCGCTCGATTGGATCGAGAAACTAGCGCCGCCGCACGTCTCGGTCTACATGTTTGAGATCGATGAGGACAGCCGCCTGGGACAGGAAGTTCTGCTCAACGGAAAGCGCTACGGCGCGCCGGACGTTCCGAGCGAAGATCTCACCGCGGAGTTGTATGCGATCGCAGTTGAAGAGCTCAGCCGGATCGGAATTGCGCGTTATGAAATTTCGAATTTCGCTGGTCCGGGTTTCGAATCCGTCCACAATCTGAAGTATTGGAGGCTCGAACCGTACCTCGGTTTCGGCGCCGACGCGCACTCTTTCGATGGCGCCCTGCGATCGCAAAACGTGGAACTGCCGGGCGAGTACGTGAGGTGTCTTCTCGCGCGCCAAACCCCGCGCCTCAATTCCGAGCCGTCAAATCCGCGCGAAGAACGGTTCCTGGTTGGCTTGCGGCTTTCGCGGGGAATCGAGCTCGAGCCGGAGGACTGGACGCAGTTTGAAGCACCTATTCGACGGTTTCTGGACGATGGCCTCCTGAGCCGGGATGGGAAACGGCTGCGGCTCACCGATCGAGGCGTTTTGTTTTCCAACGAAGTGATCGCGGAGTTCATCGGCGCATGATCGATCTGCGCAGCGACACGGTCACACGACCGACGGCGGCGATGCGCCGGGCGATGGCCGAAGCCGAAGTCGGCGATGACGTCTACCGCGAAGATCCTACCATCAACCGGCTGGAACAGCGCGCGGCCGAAATGATGGGGAAAGAGGCGGGCCTTTTTGTTCCCACGGGAACGATGGGAAATACCATCGCGGTAAAGATTCACACTGAGCACGGGCAGGAGATCATCTGCGAATCCCGCGCCCATTTGCTGGATTGGGAACTTTCGATGACGGCCTGGTTTTCGGGCTGTCTGGTGCGGCCGATCCAGGCGGAATCGGGAATCCTCGAATGGGAGCAGATCGCGGCGGCGATCCGGCCGAACGGCCCGCACTGCGCTCCCACGGCGCTGATCGAGATCGAGAACACCCACAACATGGCCGGCGGCACGGTCTACCCGCTCGAGCTCTTCAACGAGATCTGCGATAACGCGCACGACCGCGGCCTGAAGGTTCATCTGGATGGCGCGCGAGTTTTCAATGCCGCTTGTTATCTGGATCGCCCGGTCCGGGATCTTGCAGAGCGAGCCGACTCCGTGATGTTCTGCCTTTCGAAGGCGCTCGGCGCGCCGGCCGGTTCCATGCTGGTGGGGCGTGCCGATGAGATCGAGCGTGGACGTCTTTACCGTAAGCGGTTGGGAGGCGGGATGCGACAAGCCGGAGTGCTCGCCGCGGCAGGCCTGATCGCGCTCGAAGAGATGCCGCAGCGGCTAGGGGAAGATCATGCCAATGCGCGATTTCTCGCTTGTGAACTAGCCAAACTGCCGGGCGTTCGATTAGATCCCGAACGCGTCGTGACTAACATTGTGATTTTCGACATCACCGCGACTGGACTTTCCACCGCCGAACTTAGCGCGTTGCTAAAAGAACGAGGCGTACTTATGAATGGCGCTAACTCACGTCAGATGCGCGCAGTAACACATTATGACGTCACGCGCGAGCACTGCGGGCGGGCGGTCGAGACGATTGCCGAAGTAGTGGCGTCGCAGGTCGGGGCAGGATCGTAATGGAAGAGAGAGTTAGGGGATGAACGTATCGATCATCGGCACTGGATACGTGGGTCTGACTACCGGAGTATGTCTATCGTACCTGGGCCACAAAGTCACCTGCATCGATTCCGATGAAACCAAAATCGACTTACTGCGAGCGGGCAAGACGCCCATTTATGAACCGTTCCTGGCTGAGTTAATGGCAGAGGCTGAAGGCAACCTCAAGTTTTGCACTAACTACGCCGGCGCCGTAAACGATGCGGAAGTAATATTTATCGCCGTCGGCACTCCGCCATCGCCCGACGGGAGTCCGGATTTGCGTTACCTCTCCGAGGCGGCTCGCGGAATCGGACAGCATTATGAAGGCGAGTTCGTGGTCGTCGTGAATAAGTCGACGGTGCCGATCGGAAGCGGAAACTGGGTGGGATCTCTGATGCGCGAATCCTACGAGCGGCATCACGGACGGAAAGCCAACGAGCACTTTTGCGTGGCCTCGAATCCGGAGTTTCTGCGAGAAGGCACCGCGCTGCACGACAGTCTGTATGCGGACCGCGTGGTGATTGGCTCTGACGATGCCCAAGCTTTGGAAGTGCTGTACTCGCTATATCGCCCCATCCTGGATCAAACCTTCACGCCGCCTTCCTATTTGCCGCGCCCCGAGGGAATGGGCGCAGTGCCATTGATCTCCACCGAGCTGGCTTCGGCCGAACTGATCAAGTACGCCGCCAACGCATTTCTGGCTTTGAAGATCTCCTACATCAACGAGATTTCGCAGCTGGCCGAGAAGGTCGGCGCGGACATTATGCAAGTGGCGAAGGGTATCGGGCTGGATGCCCGCATCGGAACGCGCTTCCTTCAGGCGGGTATCGGCTGGGGCGGCTCTTGCTTTGGAAAGGATACTTCTGCGCTGATCTCCACAGCCAAGGAGTACAGTTTGACGATGCCGATCGTGGAGGCGGCGCGGGAGATCAATCGGCGCCAGCGTGAGCGCGTGGTCGAGAAATTACTCGGCGAGCTGAAGATTCTCAAGGGCCGGACGATCGGGCTGCTCGGCTTAGCGTTCAAGCCGAACACAGACGACTTGCGCGAAGCGCCTGCGATCGATATTGCTCGCAAGCTGATTGATCGAGGCTGCAAGGTGAAAGTCCACGATCCGGTTGCGCTCGAAAAGTTTCAGCAGGAATACGGCAGTTTGGGCGCGATCTGTTGTGCATCTGCAGAAGAAGTGGCCGACGATGCGGATGCGTTGGTGCTGGTCACCGAATGGCAACATTATCGGGAGCTGGATTGGGAAGCATTAGCCGGCCGAATGCACTCGCGAATCGTATTGGACGGCCGCAACGCTCTGGATCGTTCGCGCTTAGCGCGCTTCGGGTTCCGCTATATCGGTATCGCCGGATAAAACCGCCACACCGTCAATATAAACCGATCGCGCCGAACGGACTCCGAAGAAGTAGGGGATCTCGCGGTAATCGGCAAAATCGTGAATGACGAAATCGGCTCGCTTGCCCGCTTCGAGGGACCCGATTTCCTGCCCGCGCCCGATGCTGTAGGCGGCATTGATGGTAGTGGCGATGATGGTTTCGGCCGGTCGTCATTTTCATCTGCGTGCAGACCAGCGAGAGAATCGTCGGCATCGATGTGGTGGGTGACGAGCCGGGATTAAAATCCGTGGCGAGCACGACGGCCAGACCGCTTTCGATCATGGCGCGCGCATTCGGATAAAGCGACGATCCCAAGAAGTAAACCGATCCCGGGAGCAGGACCGGCTGAACTCCGGCTGCCTGCAACGCCGCGATGCCTTGTGCGCCGGTGTGTTCCAGATGATCGGCCGTCGTCGTTCGCAGGTCGGCCGCTAGTTCGGCTGCGCCGGATCGTGAAAGCTGATCGGCGTGAATGCGCAAGCCGAGTCCGTGCGAACGTGCTGCGATCAGGATGCGGCGGCTTTCTTCCAAGCTGAAATAACCGGGTTCGCAGAAGACATCGCAGTATTCGGCGAGTTTTCTGGCCGCGATCACCGGCAGCATTTCCTCGATGACGAGATTCACATATTCCGAGCGACGCCCATGGAACTCTTCAGGAATCGCGTGTGCTCCCAGGAAGGTCGGAACACATCGCAGCGGGCGCATGCACGCGATCACCCGCAGCAGTTTACATTCGTCTTCCAGTGTGAGACCGTAGCCCGACTTGGCTTCGATGGTGGTGGTTCCGTTTTCGAGAAACCAGCGAACGTGCCGGCGTGCAGCAATGAGCAATCCGTCTTCCGATGCGGCGCGCGTCTGACGAACCGTGGACATAATACCGCCTGTCGAGGCCGCGATCTCCGCGTAACTGGCGCCCGCGATCCGCTGTTCGAATTCGCCGGCGCGATTGCCTGCGAACACGGGATGCGTGTGCGCGTCGACGAACCCAGGCATCACCACTCGATGACCGGCGTCGATGATCTCGGTGGCTTGCGCTTCCACGTCGCGGCGCGAACCGACTCGTTGGATGACGCCGCCTTCGATCAGCATGGCGCCATCCTCGATGATTCCGAGGTCGCGCATTTCGGAAACAACACGCGGACGCGCTGGGCCGGCGAGTGTCACCAGTTGCGAGCAGCCGACGACGGCCAGGCTCACCGCAGCGGATCCATCGGCATTTTGATTCCACGCTCGCGCGCTACTCGCGCCGCTTCGGGATAACCGGCGTCAGCGTGCCGAATGACGCCGAGGCCCGGATCGGTGGTGAGCACGCGCTCGAGACGGCGCGCGCAATCGTCTGTTCCGTCGGCGACGACCACCATTCCAGCGTGCTGCGAATAACCGATTCCCACGCCGCCGCCATTGTGGATCGAAACCCAGGACGCGCCCGCGGCCGTGTTGAGCAGCGCATTGAGCAACGGCCAATCGGCGATAGCGTCCGAGCCATCCTGCATGCCTTCGGTCTCGCGATACGGAGAGGCCACCGATCCAGCGTCCAGATGATCGCGGCCAATGACGATCGGCGCCTGGATTTTTCCGCGCCGGACATAGTCGTTCATGGCGAGGCCGAACTCGGCGCGCTCGCCGTATCCCAACCAGCAGATCCGCGCGGGCAGCCCCTGGAACTGGATGCGGTTTTTGGCGAGTCGCATCCACCGCTCCAGCACCTGGTTTTTGGGAAACAGCTCCAGCGCCAGTTGATCGGTTGCGTGAATATCGTCTGGTGATCCGGAAAGCGCGACCCAGCGGAACGGTCCGCGGCCTTCGCAAAACAAGGGGCGGATGAACTCCGGCACGAAGCCGGGGATCTCGAACGCGTCGTCGACACCGGCCTGCTTCGCCTGCGCGCGGATGTTGTTGCCGTAGTCGAACGTGACTGCGCCCATGCGTTTCAACGCGAGCATAGCTCGGACATGTTCGGCCATGGCTTCGCGAGATCGCCGAATATATTCGTCGGGATTGGAACAACGCAACGCCAGCGCATCGGCGAGCGGCATGCCATTCGGCACATAGCCTTCGAGCGGATCATGCGCGCTGGTCTGATCGGTGAGAAGATCCGGCACGATGCCGCGCCGCGCGATCTCCGGCACAACGTCGGCGCAGTTTCCAACCAGGCCGACCGAGACCGCCTCCCCTTTGCGGCGAGCCTCATTCACGATCGCCAGCGCCTCGTCGAGATTCCACGCTATGCGGTCGCAATAGCCGGTCTTCAAGCGCTTCTCAATGCGCGCCGGATCGACGTCGATGCCGAGGAAACAAGCTTCATTCAACGTCGCCGCGAGCGGTTGCGCGCCGCCCATCCCGCCCATGCCGCCGGAGACGATCAGCCGGCCGCGCAAGGAACCGCCGAAATGTTTGCTGGCCGCCGCCGCGAATGTTTCAAAGGTGCCCTGCACGATGCCCTGACTGCCGATGTAGATCCAGGAACCGGCGGTCATCTGGCCATACATGATGAGGCCGAGCCGCTCCAGCCGGTGGAACTCCTCATAATTCGACCAGTGTCCGACCAGGTTCGAATTCGCGATCAGAACGCGCGGGGCATCGGGATGCGTGCGGAAAATGCCGACGGGTTTTCCGGATTGCACCAGCAGCGTCTCGTCGTCTTCGAGATCCCGCAGCGATCGGACGATGGCGTGAAACGAAGCCCAATCGCGCGCGGCGCGCCCGGTTCCGCCGTAGACGATCAGCTCATCGGGCTTTTCGGCCACCTCGGGATCGAGGTTGTTCATGAGCATCCGCAGCGCGGCTTCCTGCTGCCAGCCCTTGCAGGACATCTCGCGCCCACGCGGCGCGCGAACAACCGGCGGACGATCGTTCATCTACTGGTATGTTAACGCCGCGGCGCGATTCCAGCGGATCGGATAGGAGCCGCGGTCGCGACGCGTTAAACTGGTCGTCGTGTTAGTGGTGATGCGCGCATAGGCGACGGAAGAAGATATCGCTAATGTTTGCGCCAAAATTCAGAGCCTCGGTTTTCGAGCGCACGTCATGCCGGGCGCGGAACGAACCGCCATCGGCATCACAGGCAATCACGGGCCAGTGCCCGCAGCCGAGTTCGAAGATCTCTCCGGCGTCGCCGAAGCGATCCCAGTCTCGAAACCCTATAAGCTCGTCAGCCGGCGAGGTGAAGCCGGACAACACCGTGGTCGTAGTGGCCGGCGTGACGGTGGGCGGGAGCGAGCTGGCTTTTTGCGCAGGGCCCTGCGCGGTGGAAAGTCGTGATCAGATTCTAACCGGCTGCGAGAGCGGTGAAGTCCGCAGGCGCTCAACTACTGCGCGGCGGCGCCTATAAGCCCCGAACGTCTCCGTATTCATTTCAAGGCCTGGGCGAAGAAGGATTACGGTATTTGGACGAAGCGCGCGCGGAGACTGGCCTCGGGATCGTCACCGAAGCGGTCGACGTGGAAACTTTCGATCTGGTCGAGAAGTATGCCGATTGCATCCAGATCGGTGCGCGCAACATGCAGAACTTCTCTCTGCTGCGCCGCGCCGGGCGAGCGCGCAAGCCCATTTTGCTCAAGCGCGGCATGTCGTCAACTCTCGAAGAATTCCTGATGGCGGCCGAATACGTTCTCTCGGAAGGCAACTATCAGGTCATCTTGTGCGAGCGCGGCGTGCGAACTTTCGCCGATCACACGCGCAACACCCTGGATCTGAGCGTCGTGCCGGCGGTTCAAAGTTTGAGCCATTTGCCGATCATCGTCGATCCCAGCCATGGGACCGGCAAGCGCGACAAGGTTCTTCCCATGGCGCTTGCAGCGGTTGCGGCAGGAGCTTCCGGACTCATCGTTGAAGTGCATCCGAATCCCGACCGCGCCCTCTCGGACGGCTATCAATCGCTATATCCGGATCAGTTCCAGGAGCTCGTAGAGGAGTGCCGCGCAATCTCGGAGGTATTGACCAAACGACGCGCGCGAATGCCGGCCGGCGCCCTCGCGGAATCACGGCGCTCGTGAATTCTCGCCGCGCGACGCTTCGCCCCGCGTTCCGTGTGGCCGCAGGAAATATCCTGGAGATGTACGATTTCCAAATTTTCGGCTATTACGCCCTCGCGATCGGCCGGACGTTTTTTCCTGGCCGCAACGAATACGCCTCGCTGATGCTGTCGCTCGCGACGTTCGGCGCGGGCTTCCTGATGCGGCCCATCGGAGCGATCGTGCTGGGCGCCTACATCGACCATCGAGGACGCCGCGCGGGACTGCTGGTGACACTCGCATTGATGGCCTTCGGAACTTTGACCATCGCATGCTTGCCGGGATACGAAACGCTGGGCCTGGCTGCGCCGTTGCTCGTCTTGTTGGGCCGGCTTGCACAAGGCTTCTCGGCCGGCGTGGAACTCGGCGGGGTCTCGGTGTATCTCTCCGAAATCGCGACGCCGGGCCGAAAGGGATTCTACGTCAGCTGGCAATCGGCTTCACAACAAGTTGCGGTTATGTTCACGGCGGTGCTTGGGATTGCGCTGGCATCCTGGCTGTCTCGCGATCAGATGCTGCGCTGGGGCTGGCGGATTCCTCTGCTGGCAGGCTGTTTCCTGATCCCGTTTCTTTACGTCTTGAGAAGATCGCTCGAAGAAACCGAGGAATTCCTGAAACGGCGGCGGCCAGGCATCTCAACCATCTTGCGATCCGCGGCGGCCAACTGGCGTCTCATCTTGCTCGGCATGTCGATGTCCGTGATGACCACGGTCTGTTTTTATCTGGCGACAGTCTACACCCCAACCTTTGGACGCACGGTACTGCATCTGTCCGAGAACGACGTTCTGGTTGTGACGCTCTGCGTGGGCGCTCTCAGCCTGGCAGTGTTGCCGATGTCGGGAGCGCTGTCGGATCGAATTGGGCGCGCACCCATACTTTTCGCTTGCACAGCGCTCGCTTTGGTGACCGCCTATCCCGCTTTGACTTGGCTGGTGCACGCGCCGTCTTTTACCAGGCTGCTCGTAGTTGAACTTTGGCTCGCGACTCTCTACGCCAGTTACAACGGAGCCATGGCGGTCTTGTTAGTCGAGATCATGCCGCCGGAAGTGCGTGTTTTGGGCTTCGCGCTGGCCTATAGTCTGGCGACCGCGTTTTCGGCGGCTTCACACCCGCGATTTGTACGTACCTGATTCACGTCACGGGCAACCCAGCGATGCCTGCTGTGTGGCTTTCATTCGCGGCTGTCTGCGGGCTCTCGGCTGCTCTCGTTCTTTCGGCTCAGCACCGCGCGGGCGCTCTCGATACGCATTCGCCGGGTGTATACTGAATGCCACCGGAGTGCGTTTAAATCCGGGGAAACTCGTCCGGTTATAGGAGGTCGCCATGCGGACAGGCCCTTCGATCTTTCTAGCTTTGGTAGCCGCGCTTGCCGCGCAAACGGCGTTATCCGGCGCGGAAGTCACATTTAGCAAGGACGTCGCGCCGATCTTGCAGCGCTCCTGCCAGAACTGTCATCGTCCCGGATCGATTGCCCCGATGTCGCTGCTGACCTATAAAGACGCTCGTCCCTGGGCTCGTTCCATTAAGGAAAAAGTTGTCCGCCGCCAGATGCCGCCCTGGCACATTGACCGCAACGTCGGCATCACCAAGTTCAAGGACGATCCCTCTTTGTCCGACGCCGAGATCGCGACCATTTCCAGTTGGGTAGATCAGGGCGCGCCCGAGGGCAATCGCCGCCGACATGCCTGCACCTCG
Organism: Bryobacterales bacterium; assembly: GCA_963732175.1. Classification (GTDB taxonomy): domain Bacteria; phylum Acidobacteriota; class Terriglobia; order Bryobacterales; family Bryobacteraceae; genus Palsa-89. Next base: position 50,388 of record CAVSYF010000018.1, read on the forward strand.
CCAGTTCGGCGACCTCGACAAGTGGCACATCGGGCAGCCGGACATGGTGGTTTCAATGCCCAAGCCATACGTCCTGAAAGCCAACGGCGGCGACGAGTATTACGACATCGACATCGGATCCTGGCTTCACGGAGGACAAGTACATTTCCGCGGTCGAGACCAAGCCCGACATGGGGTTCAACGTGGTTCACCACGCCACCACCAACCTAGTGGAGGATCCCGAAGACGACCCGGTGGGTCTCTTTCTGAATGAGTATGCCGTGGGCAAGAACGCCGATCTTTTCCCGGAGAATTCAGGCCGGCTGATCCGGGCGGGATCGAAGATTCATCTGAATCTGCATTTGCATCCTTATGGACAAGCAACGCCGGTGAGCATTTCGGTCGGATTCAAGTTTTATCCCAAAGGCGTTGTGCCGAAGTACGTGACGTTCACGCAACACATGGGCGACGTCACGGAGCTGGATATTCCGGCCGGCCAAATATCGCGCAGCGATGGCTATTTCCGTCTGCAGAAACCGGCGTTGATTTCGGCGTTTCAGCCGCACTTCCATACTCGCGGCAAGGCGCAGTGCATGGAGGCTATCTATCCGGACGTGCGGCCCGATTCGGCGCGGCCAGGCCCGGCGCGCACCGAAACGCTCAGTTGCGTGAGCGATTACCAGTTTGGCTGGAGCATCACGTATCCTTACGCCGAAGATGTCGCGCCTCTGCTGCCCGCCGGCACGATCATTCACATCACGACCTGGCATGACAACACCGACAACAATCCGCACAACCCGAATCCGAAAAACTGGGTCGGATACGGCCAGCGGACGATCGATGAGATGAGCTTCGCTTGGGTCAGCCTGTACTATCTGGACCAAGCCGACTTCGAGCAACGCGTCCAAGCCAGAAAAAACCAGACCAGCGAGTAATGCTCGGCCAGGCAACGCGATTTGCATTTTCGTTGTTGGCGGGATGTTTCGCGCTCCGCGTAGCATCGGCGCAGCCCCAGCTACCCACCTATAATCCGCAAACGCAGTTTTCCACCGGCCAGGATGTCGTGCCCGTCTACGAGGGCTGGCTGAGAAACAAGGACGGGACGTTCACTTTCGTCTTCGGATATTTCAACCGGAATTGGAAGGAAGAGCTCGCGATTCCCGCGGGGCCGGACAATAAGCTCGAACCGGGCGAGACGGATCGCGGGCAGCCAACGTACTTCTTGCCGAGGCGACAGCCATGGGTCTTTCGAGTCACGGTGCCCAAGGATTGGGGGCAGCAGGAACTGGTCTGGACGATCACCGCTCACGGCCGCACCGAGAAAGCCTACGCGCAGCTTACGCTGGAAGAGGAAATTCTCGAACGGTTGATCATGACTCATGGGAACCTGAGTCCCGGCGAAGATGATCCGAACCAACCGCCGTCCGTCACGATTGCTCCCGTTCACTCGGCGAGCCTGACGTCGTCCGTCACGCTGACGGCTTTCGTCACTGACGACGGGCTTCCCAAGCCGCGGCCGGAGCCAGTGTTACGTCCAGGAGTTCAAACCAATACGGTGGTGCGTCCCAAGGCGGGGCTGTCGGTTACGTGGTTCGAATATCGCGGGCCGGCGAAGGTGAAGTTTGACTCGGCTGGTCCGATCGCGGTCACGAACGGGCAGGCAGTCACTGCGGCTCACTTCGCATCGCCCGGAACGTACGTGCTGCGCGCAACAGCCAGCGATGGTGCGCTCGCGACCACCGCCGACGTGACGATTATGGTCAAATCAGAAGTTGCCAATTCCAGTGAAGGAGCAAAGCCATGAAAAAGATGATCCTGAATGTTCTCGCGGTATGCGCCACAGCAGGTGTTGCGTTGGCTCAGACGCCCGAGGCCAAGCCTACACCGCCGGTGGTCGCATTCGATATTTTGAAAACAGATATCGATCTATTGCTGAAAAATTCGCCCCCGGCGATCGATCAACAAATTCGCGTGGTGGACATGGGCGAATACAACATGGGCGTCGGGATCATCCATCGCGGCCCCACGCATGATAAGCCGGGCGATCCGATCACCGGACCGTATCACGACTACACCGCCGAAACTTACATCATCTTGTCGGGAGGAGGCGTACTCACCACTGGCGGTCCGCTGCTCGATAAGAAGCCGAGCCCGAATGTGAACGTCATGAACGGTCCGGGCGGCAACGCCACGGCCGGTCCTGGCGCGGTTAGCCGCAAGGTTGGTGCCGGCGACATCATCATTATTCCAGCCGGTATGCTGCATGCCTGGAGTCAGGTCACCGACCAGGTGACGTATCTCAGCATCCGGCCCGATCCCGACCGCAAGCTGCCAGCCGGTTACGTCAATCCGCTGTTGCTGAAGAACCAAGCTCCGCCGGCAAAATAGAAAGCTGCGGCGGCAGATTTCGACACGGCTCCATGCCGTGACAAGGAGGAAGAAGGTCTGTTATGAAGCGAAACATTGCTGTAGGACTATTTGGAGCTGCCTGCTTTTTCGCCGGCTACATGTTCAGCTCGCGCGCACACGTCTCCGCGCAGGGAAAAAAGGTGGAAGTTACCCTTGCGGCGCCCGGCCCGGCGGCCACCAGGGCTATGCACGGGAAGGGCATGTATTACTCCCTCGATGAGCTCAAGAAGAAATATCCGCCGGCGGACGCGCATGGCGACTATTCGGGAAGCGACAAGGGCGGGGCTGTGCAGTTGGCATGGGATCCGGAATATCGATTCACGCTCATGCGGCGGCAGTGGTTCGATCCGCCTCGCAAGGACAACACCGGAGAAATGGAACACTACGCCGGTTCCGAGATGCACGAGAACAAGACGCAAATCTACATGATGATGAGCGGCACAGGCCAGGTGGCGATGGGTGGCAAGCCCGCCATGGATCATGAAACGCCCGACGGCCAGCATTCCGGAGGCCCGCTCGCGGGAGCCACCAACTACAAAGTGAAACCGGGGGATTTCGTCATCATCCCGCCGTACACGTGGCACCAGGCGCTGCCCGATCCGGGCCAAACGCTGGAGTACAGCATGTGCCACATCGAGACCAGGAATCTGATCCCTTAAGCGCCTAGCGGGTCGAGTTCAGAGCCTTTTCAATCGCCGCGATCACTTCGGCCGACTGCGGCTCGACAGCCGATTCGAAACGGAGAATCACTTTGCCGTTTCGGTCCACCAGGAATTTCGTGAAGTTCCACTGGATTTCGCCGCCTGTCGATGGATTGGCTGCCGTGCTGGTGAGGAATTGATACAGCGGCGTCTGGTCGCCGCCTTTCACGGAGACCTTCGCGTACATCGGGAATTTGACGTGATAGGTGCGCTCGCAAAAATCCTTGATTTCCGCGTTGGTTCCGGGTTCCTGGCCACCAAAATTATTGGCTGGAAAACCGAGCACCACCAGGCCGCGCGCTTTGTACTTCTCGTACAACGCTTCCAGACCGTCGTACTGCGGCGTGTAGCCGCAACGGCTGGCCACATTCACCAGCAGCAACACCTTGCCCTTGAAGTCGGCGAGAGGCATCGGTTTCCCCTCGATGGAGTTCATCGCGAAGTCGTAGATGTTGGATTGTCCAAAAGCGGCGGTGGACATGAGGCAAACCAATCCGAGGAGCTTTTTCATATTACTAATTTTACTCGTGGTGTTTGGTGTTGAGGACAACTGGTTTTGCGCTAGGGGATAACATAATGACGTGGAAACGTTGATTGCAGGTTATAAGCGCTTTCGCGCGAAAGGTTGGCCCGAGCGGCGGAAGCTGTTGGAAGCTCTCGCTGAGTCGGGTCAGCATCCGAAAGCGATGGTGGTGGCCTGCATCGACAGCCGGGTGGATCCGGCCATGATCTTCGACGCCGCTCCCGGCGAAATGCTGATCGTGCGGAACGTCGCGAATCTGGTGCCCCCTTACGCGCCTGATCCAATGCACCACGGCACCAGTGCGGCGCTTGAATTCGGCGTGCGCGTGCTGGAGGTGCCGCATGTGATCGTACTTGGTCATGGCATGTGCGGAGGCGTGCGGGCCCTTCTGGACGCAGCTCCGACGCGAGAACGCGATTTTGTGTCGAACTGGATGTCCATTGCTGAGCAGGCCCGGCTGCGCGCCGATCTCTGCGCGTCGAACCACGACCGCCAGCAATACTGTGAGCACGAGGTAATCAAGGTGTCGCTGGCGAACTTGATGACCTACCCATGGATTGCCGAGCACGTAGCGGCGGGGACGCTCAAATTGCATGGCGCGTGGTTCGCGATCCATTCCGGCGTGCTGATGACGTTGGGGGTCAATGGGTCGTTCGCGCCGGTCGAGGACACCGATTAACGCGCGGCGGGCGGAGGTGCTCCACGTCCACCACCGGCCGGGCCACCGCAGTTGCGCACACACTTCTCCGGCGCGACGTACTTGTCTTTCAACTTTTTCCGATACTCGGGATACATCGTTTCGGCGCCGCCCATCACGGCTTCCGCGGGGATGTGATAGTCGCGCGTTAGTTCGCCCACGAACGGATTCTTGCCTGGAAGATAATGCGGGACCTCGCCCTCTTTGATTCCTTCATCGCCTTGCACGCACGGCGGACCCATCGAATCCATGGGCGCGTCGGGGTCTAATTGAAAAGTCCGGCTGAGATAAAAAGGCTCGGTTAGATAAATTGGATCCTCAATCCAGCCCGTTACTGTCAGCAGGTCGTCGTGACGCAGAAAGTGATTGGTCATGGTCGCCTGATCGCTGGTGGGCGCGCCGTTGCGGCGAATATAACCGGCTTTCATGTGCGTGGTGATCGTGATCAACACATCGCCTTGCCACACGCCGGTCGTGAAGCCGCCCTTTTCGTGAGGCGCATACTTGGAAGGATGCGGACGCCCGTCCATCCAGATTATCTGAGGCGCTTTATCTTCCCAGCCGCCGATGTGCCACGCGATGGTTTTTCCGTTGAGCGGTTCGGTTTGGTTCCAGATCTTCAGGCTGAACGGTCCCAGCACCAGATAGGTGGGCGGGTAGAACGCGCACTCGCGCTCGGGCATAGATAGCTGCGATTGCGAGTAACTCAATGCGCGCGCCAGGCCCCATTCGTTCAGGGGCAGCCCGGTGTAGTCGACCGCATAAGGCCCGGTCATGCGGCCCATTACGTCCTCCTGGTTGAGGGCGAGCCACGATCCGGAAAGGTCAATCTGCGCAAACGCGGGAAAAACCAAAGCGGCGAGAGCAAGCACCCGCGTTGATGTTTTGAGCGTGGCGGTAAACATAATATTCATCACCATCGGGCCGAGCACGGCGTGGGGTCCCACTTCGAGCCGTCGGGCTCCTTCCTGAAATGCGTACTGATAATGAACGGCCGTTGAAGATACATCGGGTCGCGTACAACGCTGGTTAAGATCAGCCACCGATTTCCGTCGGGTTCGCGGATCACGTCGTAGTATTCGGTCATCACAGCGTTCTCGCTATAGGGCACGCCGTTTTTGCGCAGGTAGCCGGCGCGCATATTCGTCGTCACGACCTTCAGGCTTCCCGACTGTGGGGGCCCAGCAGGCGGTTGCGGCTGCCCCATGGTGTTCGGCGGCGCGCGCTGCAATTCCCATTGAGCGAGCGAATCACCCTGCCAGGTGCGGGCGTGGTCGAGCGAAGTCCAGCCTCCGAAATGAAAGACGCGGGTTTGTGTTCCAGCGTCTATATCCACGCGCAAAGTGTTATCGTCCGTCCACATGAATTGAACACGTTCGGGAAGGCGCATGATGCCTGCGGCACCATAGGACTTGCACTGCTCGCCGCTAGCCTCATCCTTGGCGGGGTCCCAAGCATCGGCGACTCTTTTCGACTCCATATTTATGGGGACACTCAGGTAGTCGCCTTTAGAAGGCGTCACCATGCGATAGCGCCAATCTTCTGTAACGACCGAAACCCAGTAGCCGGTAATGTCGAACGGGGCAGCGGCTTTGGGACTCGGAGGCGGGCCACCGGGCCCACGGCCTTGAGCAGGAAGGCGCGCCTCGATCGCGAGCAGTCCCGTGACTGCGACGAGCATTATCCGCGCGTGCCGCCTAATGATCATCATTGCTGTTTCCCCGCTAGACTCTTGTACACAGCTTCGACAAAATCATTCGTGGTCCAGGGACCCGAAGCCGAGCCGTACTGGTGCTCATAAGGTTTGGCCGGATCGGCGGCCTTGATTTGGTCCAACGTCATCCCGCGTTTCAGCATGTCGGCGATGGTGTCGCGGATGACCACCACCATGTCGCGGTACTCGACGACATCCAGCTGGTCGCAAACGCGCCCGTGGCCCGGGATCACGTAGGTGCCGCCTTCCTCGTAGATGAAAGGGACCGGAGAAATAGCCAACTCGATCACGTGATTTAACGCATCGATTTCGCCTTGAACGCTCCCGCCTTTTCCGACGTCGATTACGGGAAAGCGAGTAGTATCCAAAATATCGCCGGTGACGACCACGTCAGAAATGCGAAAGAACACGATGCTATCGCCGTCGGTATGCGCGGCAGGATGATGGAAAATCTCGATGGGCTCATGGTTCAGATAAATATACTTTCGCCTCTCGGCGAAACTTTCAGTCGGCCAGGCTTCGCTCGGAAAGGCCGCCACTTTACCGGTGGGCGCGCTCATGCGCAACAGAACCTTCTCATGGGCCAGGATGGAAGCCGCGCCGCCATTGGTCATGAGCCTCTCGAACTCCTCGCGGCCTGGGTTCGATGCGGGAAAAATGGATAGCCCGGCCTTGGCCAGTTTCGCATTGCCGCCGACGAAATCGGGGTCCGCGCTGGTGTCGATGATGTAGCGAATCTTTTGGTCGGTGAGTTTTTGGATCGCGTTGAGAACCTGGTCGGATGCTCCTGGCGCGCCTGCGTTTACGAGGACGACACCCTCGGATCCAATTTGGACGCCGATGTTGCCGCCCGCGCCGGCGAGCATGTAGAAGTTGGGCCGGATGCGAATCACCTCGATGGATTCGCTGCTGGTTTGCGCGAGAGTAGTCGGGCAGGTCGCGCAGACGCCAAGGAAAATAGCGAGGACGAACTTCACGGTTTCATTCTCGCTTATTCGGGCGAGTCCGGCCAACTGCGGGTCGAAAAAAGAAGCGCGGCCCACGAGAGCCGCGCTAGGGAAGAAACTGATGAGTTAAGCTAACGGCGCCAGTGTCCGGCGTAGTAACGGCCGCCGTAATAACGCGGTGCCACCCAGTCTGCGCCGACAAAGGGCGGACGGCCCCAATATCCGGCATGCCAATTCCAACCCGCGCCGACCGGATACCAATAGCCACCGATCCAGGTGTAGCCAGGATACGCGGCCACGGACGGAGCGTAGGCATAAGCCGGCGGCGGAGGAGGCGGAGCCGCGTAATAGCCAAAACCAGGCCCAACGCCGATTCCGAAGAAGAAGCGCGGTGCCGCGAAAGCCGCGCTGCCAGCCAGTAAGAGAAGAGCAAGCAATTTCGTTTTCATGTTCTGTCCTCCTCGACTGTCTAAATTGCAAAAACCGTGCCATTTCGTAAGTTGCTCGTGAAGGAAGAGTTGCGACGGCGTGCGGGTGGCCGATTTCCACCAGGCTAGTCATTTACGGTCACCTGGAAGCGTCCGCTGCAGAGTTGCGAACGGGATGACGGACGAGGCTGGAGTGCGTTACCGTATAAGGTTCGTCAAAACCCTTAAAATCCCAGGAGGTTTCACGATGACCCCGAAAGAGGTCTTGGAGTTTTCGAAGAAGAACAAAGCCAAGCAACTGGATCTGCGATTTGCCGACATACCCGGCCTGCAGCATCACGTCTCTTATCCGATCACCGAACTCGCCGAGGATTCCTTCACCGAAGGCTTCGGCATGGACGGCTCGAGCATCCGCGGCTGGGCGGCCATCAACGAAAGCGACATGCTGCTGATCCCGGATGCCTCCACCGCGTTCATGGATCCGTTCTACGAGATTCCGACGCTGGTGATGGTGTGCGACGTCATCGATCCGATCACGCGCCAGAACTACAACCGCGATCCGCGCTGGATCGCGCGCAAGGCCGAGCTATATCTGAAGAACTCGGGCGTGGGCGACACGGCGTATTTCGGAGCCGAAGCCGAGTTTTTCATCTTCGACAACGTGCGGTTCGATCAGAATCAGCACTCCGGTTATTACTACGTCGATGCCGACGAAGGGCGCTGGAACAGCGGTCGGGATGGGGGCACGGGCAATCTGGGCTACCGGCCGCGCTACAAGGAAGGCTATTTCCCGGTTCCGCCCACCGATCACTACCAGCTGATGCGGGGCAAGATGGTGGAGACCATGATCCAGTGCGGCATTAATATTGAATGCCACCATCATGAAGTCGCCACCGGCGGGCAATGCGAGATCGACCAGAGGTTCGACACGCTGCTGAAGTCGGCCGACAACATGATGCTGTACAAGTACATCATCCGCAACGTGGCGAACCTGCACGGCAAGACCGTGACGTTTATGCCGAAGCCTTTGTTCCAGGACAACGGCAGCGGGATGCACACACATCAGAGCATCTGGAGCGGCGGCAAACCGCTGTTTGCGGGCGACTGCTATGCGGGGCTAAGTCCCATGGCGCTGAACTATATCGGCGGGCTGTTGAAGCATGCGCGCGCATTGTCGGCGATCATCGCGCCCACCACCAACAGCTACAAGCGGCTGGTGCCGGGCTACGAAGCGCCGGTGAATCTAGCGTACTCGCGTAGAAATCGTTCGGCGGCGTGCCGGATTCCGATGTATTCGGCATCTCCCAAGGCCAAGCGCGTGGAGTTCCGGCCGCCCGATCCGGCGTCGAATCCGTACCTGGCGTTCGGGGCCATGCTGATGGCGGGCCTGGATGGAGTGCTGAACAAGCTGGAGCCGGGCGAGCCGCTCGACAAGGACATCTACGATCTGTCGCCGGAGGAGATGAAGAACGTTCCGTCCATGCCGGCGTCGCTCGAAGAGGCGCTGAACTGCCTGGAGGACGATCACGACTTCCTGCTGAAGGGCGACGTATTCAGCGAGGACCTGATCGAGACCTTCATCGATTACAAGCGCCGCAACGAGGCGGATGCGATCCGGTTACGGCCGCACCCCTACGAGTTCGCGATGTATTACGACATTTAAGTCGATGCTTACGGGGACGGCGATGCTGAATCGCTTTCCCCGTCTGTTTTCTAGCTCGCGAATTTCACCGCGCGAGCTAATTTTAATGCCGGGTTTTTGAGCAGTTCCGAAAGAACCTGATCGGGTACCGGCTGATCGGTCTGGATGACGGCCATCGCTTCGGCGCCGACGTTTCGCCGACCGAGCGAAAAGGTCGCGATGTTGATCCCGTTTCGGCCTAGAACGCCGCCCAGGTAGCCGATCACGCCGGGCACGTCGTCATTTTCCAAATACGTCAAATTTCCCCCAAGGGGCGCTTCGCAGGCGATTCCATTCACCTGGAGAAGGCGCGGACTATTCAGCACCACGGCACCGTCGACTAATGTCACTCCGGTGTCGGTTTCGAGTTCCAGCCGCACCGAGTCGGTGTGGGTGGCGCGTTTGTCATGACGCTCGGCCACGGTGAGGCCGCGGTCACCGGCGATCTGCATGGCGTTTATCGGATTGGCTTTACCGGCCATGGAACGTTGCAGCACGCCCGCGAGCCCAGCGTTGCGCAACAGGTGCGTGTTGTATTCGGCGATCTTGCCAAAATAAGTGAGGCGAACGGTTTTGGGATTGCCCGTGGAAATGTGGGCGGCGAACGTGCCGAGCCGCTCCGTAAGCTGGCTGTACGGCGCCAAGGTCTTATATTGTTCGGGCGTCAGGGCGGGCAAATTCACGGCATGCAGAGCGGCGCCATTCTGCAGATACTCGACAATCTGCTCAGCGATGCGCACGCCGACGGTTTCCTGAGCCTCTTCGGTAGAGCCACCGATGTGCGGCGTTGCAACCAGAGTTTCCATCGCCAGGAGCGAATCGCCGGGCGAAGGCGGCTCCTTCTCAAAAACATCGAGGGCCGCGCCAGCAACTTTGCCGGACGCCATCGCCTCGCGCAGCGCCTCCTGATCGATCAGCTCGCCGCGCGCACAGTTGATGATGCGTACGCCGCGTTTCATCTTGGAGAAGGCCTCGCTCGAGAGCATCCGGTTGGAATCCGGAGTGAGCGCCGTGTGCAGAGTAATATAGTCGCTCACAGCGTACAAGGTAGGGAGGTCAACGAGATCGACGCCGACGTCTTTGGCGGTTTGCGAGTTGACGTACGGGTCGTTGGCGACGACGCGCATCTCGAATGCGACAGCCCTTTTGACTACTTCGCGGCCGATACTGCCTAAGCCCACGATGCCGAGCGTTTTTCCACGCAGCTCAGTTCCCAGGAATTTGCGCTTCTCCCACTTGCCAGATTTCGTTGAGGCGCTGGCGGCCGGAATGGAGCGAGCGAGAGAAAGCATCAGCGCCAAAGTGTGTTCGGCCACTGACACCGCATTGCCTCCAGGCGTGTTCATTACGAGCACTCCGGCCGCGGTGGCAGCGGGAAGATCGACGTTGTCGACGCCCACGCCCGCTCGCCCGATCACGCGCAGCTTGGGCGCCGCTGAAAGCACGTTTCCGTTGACTGTGACGGCGCTCCTTACGATCAACGCGTCCGCGCCGGAAAGATGTTGAGCGTACTCCTTGGGATTCGAAACAATCACGTCCCAACCCGACTGTTGCTGGAGCAGCTTCACTGCTCCAGGAGCCAGTGATTCGGCAATCAGAATTTGCATGGGTGATAGGTTTTAGGCGCCAACCGTCTGCTTGGCGAGCGCGACGTCGGCATACACGTTCTGGACGGCGGCTACGCCGGAACCGAACTTCACGGGCAGGCCTTGCGCCGCGAGAATGATTTCAAGCTCGGCGATTACGGCGAATAGATCCGCGAAGTCGAAATAGCCAAGATGCGCGATGCGGAAAATCTGACCCTTCATCGTGCCCTGGCCGTTGGCGATGATCGAGCCGAAGCGATTCCGGTATTCCTTGACGATCACGCCGGAGTCCATGCCCTTGGGCGCTTTCACGGCGGTGACCGAAGCGGCGGGCGAATCCGGCGAAAACAGTTCCAGGCCGAGGCGTAGTGACGGCCTCGCGCGTCGCTTTTGCGAGCATCTGCGCGTTCTCGATCAGCTTATCCATGCCGATGGATTTGACGTATTTTAAGGCTTCGGCCAAGCGCGAGATAAAGAGAAATAGCCGGAGTCCAGCTGGACTCGCCGCCCGCGGCGCTCTTCTTCTCTTTCCTGAGATCGAAGTAGTAGCGCGGGAGCTTGGAAGTCTCAGCGAAGGCCCAGGCTTTGGGGCTGATCGACAGGAAGGCCAGACCTGGAGGAATCATGAAGGCCTTTTGCGAGCCGCCGATCACGACGTCGAGTCCCCATTTGTCGATGTCGAGCGGCTGGGTGCCGAGACCGGTGATGGCGTCGACGATGAAAATAGCGTCGGTCTTTTTGACGGCCTCGCCCATCGCGCGGACATCATGCGACGCGCCGGTGGAGGTTTCCGAAGCTTGCACGAAGACGCCGCGGACGTTGGGGTTGGCTTTCAGCGTGTCGGCCACGCGCTGCGCGCTGACCGATTTTCCGTAGGGTTCTTCGATGACGATGGCGTCCAGGCCGAAGGCCTTGGCGATCTGGACCCAGCGCTCGCCGAATTTTCCGGCGGTGCACGCGATCACACGATCGCCGGGAGAAAACAGGTTCGCCACCGAAGCTTCCATCGCGCCCGTGCCGGAAGACACAAGCGCCAGCACGTCGTTCGACGTGCCCATCACTTCTTTCAAATCCGCGAGAACAGTAGTGTAGATTTTGCGGAAGTCCTCGGTGCGGTGGTGAATGTCCGATCCCATCATCGCGTGCAGCGCTTTCGGAAGCAGCGGCGTGGGGCCAGGTGTCAGTAGGCGAAGTTTCTTGATATACATGAGAGGATTAAAAATTTAGGATACCAAACACGATGGCTCTTCTCGACCGTATTCAAAATGACATGACGGCGGCGATGCGCGCCCGGGATGAAGCGCGGCTGAGCGCGGTTCGGATGATCAAGGCGGCGCTCAAAAAACTTGAGATCGATTCCATGAAGCCGCTGGATGAGAACACCGAGTTGCAGGTGCTCAACACGCTGATCAAGCAGCGGCGCGAGTCCGCGGATATGTTCCGCAAGGGCGGGCGCGTGGAGCTGGCAGATAAAGAGGAGGCCGAGCTGAAGCTGATCGAGTCGTACATGCCGGCCGCGCCGTCGGACGATGAGATTGAGGCGGCGATCGCGGCGGCGTTGGCCGAGACGGGCGTGACGTCGGCCAAGCAGATGGGCGTGGTGATGAAGGCGGCGCAGGCCAAGCTGGCGGGCAAGCGGGTGGATGGGAAGGCGCTGAGCGAGAAGGTGCGGGCGCGGCTGGGGTAGGCGCCGAGAGAACCAAGATAGTTCCAGTATCAAAGTAGGGCGGTCCTAGGCCCATCGGCCCTTCAAAGGCATTTGCATCGTCGCGCCGGGTGAGATAATCAGATGTAAGCAGCATGTTTCGAGCTATCCGGGAACAAATCGACACCGTCTTTCGAGGCGATCCCGCCGCCAGGAGCGCGGTTGAAATCTTCTTTTGTTATCCCGGATTCCACGCCATCCTGTTGCATCGGTTGGCGCATAGGCTTTACGAGGCGGGCTTTGTTTGCTGGCTCGTATTGTTTCGCAGATCAATCGCGCGGCAACCGGAATCGAGATTCATCCGGGCGCGCAGATCGGCCGGCGGTTCTTTATTGACCATGGCATGGGCGTGGTGATCGGCGAGACCACCGAGATCGGCGACGACGTACTGCTCTATCAGGGCGTGACGCTGGGCGGGACCGGTAAAGAAAAAGGCAAACGACACCCCACCATTGGAAACAACGTGGTGATCGGCACCGGCGCGAAAATCCTGGGGAACATCACGATTGGGCACCACAGCAAGATTGGCGCCGGTTCGGTGGTGATTCGCCCGGTTCCGGATCATTCGACGGTGGTCGGCGTTCCGGGGCGCGTTACGCGCATGCGCGGCGATTCCAGCGATAACCTGGAACACGGAAATCTGCCCGATCCCGAGGGACAACTCATCGACGACCTCAAGCGCCGCGTCGATCAACTCGAGGCGCAGGTGCGCATGCTGGCCGAGGAGCGGTTGGCCGAACGTAACTAATTCATTGACTCGTTCCTTCGTTTCCCTGTTCTTCGGGCTGGCGGTTCTGGCGCAGGCCGGCAATCCACAGAAATATTCGTACTGGGTCGAACCTTGTACACACCGAATCGGGCTGTCAGGCAAATGATCCGCAACTTGCGGATTGGGCATTTCGCGCCTGGCAAAATGCGGCGCGGGGAGCACTGGAGTTCCATCGAGTCCAGGAGATGCACCGTGCGCGCATTCGCGTGTTCTGGGCGTCCGCCGAGCAAGGGCTTTACGGAGAGACGCGCGGAGTACTGGTCGACGGCAAACCCGGCGCGGAGGTTTACGTCCTGCCTGCGCCCGCTTCCGCTGAACGGCGACCGGCTTTTGCGCGACGCGATCGTCTACCTGACCTGCCTGCACGAAACTGGTCATGCGCTGGGGCTTTCCCACACGGCCGTGTTCGACGACATCATGTACAGTTTCCAATACGGCGGCGACATTCCAGAGTATTTTGGGCGCTATCGCCGACGGCTGCAAAACCGCGACGATATTCGGAAGAACTCAGGGATGTCGGAAGCAGACCGCAAGCATCTGCTCGCAGCGCTGGCCAATTGATGTGATTAGTGCCCGGCCGGGGTTTCCTGCGGCTCGGCCTTCAGCGGGAAGTGCGCGCCCTCGGGGATGGGCGCGAGCATCTGTTCTTTTCGAATAATCAGCGTGGACGTATTGTAGCTGGCGTTCTCAAAAGAGTGGCCGTGCGTGATGGCATCGGTGGGACAGGCCTCCACGCAGTAGCCGCAGAAGATGCAGCGCGTATAGTCGATGTTGTACACCTTGGCGTAGCGCTCGCCGCCGCTGATGCGCAGCGTATCGGTATTCTCAGCCGCTTCAATGTAAATGCAATCCGCCGGGCAGGCCGCGGCGCAGAGGAAACAGGCGACACATTTTTCCAAACCATTCTCGTCGCGTTGCAGCACATGCCCGCCACGATACCGCTCCTGGAATCTTGGAGGCGCATCGGGGTAGTCTTCCGTGATGGTGGGGTTCATCATCTCGCCGAGGGTGATGCTCATTCCCTTGGCGATGGCGGCGGCGTACTCGAATGGCGCGGTGATCTTGGAAGGCATCGTCGTTCCTTATTATCGCAGGTCCCGGACCGGACCTAATTTTTCGACCCTCAACCGGCCTTCCATTCGGGAACATTCTCATCCGGCCGAAAGATCGGGATGCCGGCGCGTTCGCCCAAGCTTTCCAAATCGCGTTTCGAGAACCCGTTGAAGGCCGTCGCAACATTGCCGCCCTGTTCCACCAGAAACAGTGATGGGACCGAACTGATGCCATAGGCGTTGCTGGCGGGATAATCTTCTTTGGATTGGTCGAGCAGGGTCCGGAAGGTCAGACCGAAGCGCTGGCGGAAATCCCTCGGTGGAACCCTTGTCGTCCTGCGAAATACCGATGATTTGAATCTTCGAGCTTGCCGCCAGCCGCTCCAGATAGGGCGATGCGAGCTGGCAAACCGGGCAGCTCACTTTGTAAAAAACAAGGAGCGCCGGCCCCTTGCTCAAGATCTCATCGAGCGAAGCTTTCGCACCGGCGAGGTCTGTCAATTCGAACCGCGGAGCTTGCGCGCCCGCGGAAACCATCACTTTGTGGCGGCGGCCCCACATGGGCGGCGGTTAAGCGCCCTCCTTATGCTGCTGGACGAAGCTGAGGATGTCGAAATGCTTGATCTCGCGATCGGGAAAAAAACTGTTCACCGCGTCCTGTTCGTCGCCGAAAATCTGAAAGACGGTGGAGAGCTTGGTGAGCAGCAGAAGCTCGATGTTCCGGCGATTCAGATACACCAGCTTCAAATTTCCTCCCGCCTTTTGCAGCGTCGTGTAGCAGATCACCATCGTGCCCAAGCCCGTGCTATCGATGAAATCAACCTCTTTCAAGTTGAGGATCACCTGGTTGCGGCCTTGGGCCATTTCCTCGTTCACCTTCTCGCGTAACGCGGAAGCTGCGCCGACCGCGAGCCGTCCGTTCAGGTCCAGCACCGCGATCCCTTCCTTCTGGCGCGCTAGAATTTCGAGCTGCGGCATATCGTTATCAGTGTACCTGCTCGGCGGCGGGAACCGCCGGAGCTTGCGGCGGAACCAGCGTCCACTGCAGTCCCTTGGGCAATGAGACGGTGAAGCGCGTTCCTTGCTGCAGCTTGCTTTCGACGTCGATCGTCCCGCCGTGCGCGGTGACAATCCAGGATACGAAGCTGAGACCGAGGCCCAATCCCTTATCCGGATCGGCGGAGGGCACGCGGTAGAAGCGGTCAAAGATATGCGGCAGATGATCCGGGGCGATGCCGACGCCGGTGTCCTCAACGATGAACTGGACGTGGTCGCCTTCGGACGTCAAGCGCACATTCACCTGGCCGCCGGCAGGCGTATACTTGATGGCGTTTCCGAGCAGATTCGAAACCAAGCGCTCAATCTGAACCCGGTCGGCAAGAATCATGCAGGTCGACGGAAGCTCGGCGGTTAAGCGAACGCCTTGCGCTTCGGCCGGAATCTGATGCTGATCGACCAGATCAGCGGCCAGCTCGGCAAAATCCAAAGCGCTCTTTTGCAGAACCAACTGGCCGGATTCGGCTTGCGAAAGCATCAACAAGGCGCGAACGATATTGGAAAGCCGTTCCACGCCCTCCAGCGCGTCGGCCATGGCCTCGCGGTATTGTTCCTCGGTTCGCGCCGTGAAGAGGGCCACCTCGAGCTGGCCGCGAATCACGGTGAGGGGTGTGCGCAATTCGTGCGATACGTCGGTGGAGAACCGCCGAATCTGATCGAACGAGCGATTCAGCCGCGTCATCATGTGGTTGAACGCTTCGATCAATCGGTCTAACTCGTCGCCAGCCCCGCGCGTGGCAATCTGCATGTCCAGGCTGGAATGCGTGATTTGTTGAGCCGTTTCGGCGACGGAGTTAACCGGGATCAAGGCTTTGCCCGCCAGGAACCATCCCAGCAGTCCGCTCAAAACGATCACGATGGGCACCAGCGCGGAGTAGTTCCAAGTGAAATCCTGAATGACCTTATTGTTCTGGTCGATGGCCCGGCCAATGGCCAGATAATACCGGTTGCCCTTTTCATCGATCATGAGCCCGGAACGAATCAGGTATTGGCCGCCCTTGCCGTCGCTCTTGATTCGGGTGTCGTTGTGGCCGGACTCAAGGATGGACTTGATTTCCTGCGGAGAGTCGAGGCCCAGCGAGTCGTAGATCTCGGAGCGCTGTAAAACGTGACCCTGCGTGTCGGCCAGCAGGTAGATGCGGCGCAGCCGTTCCACGGTGAACGACTCGTCGGGATCATCGCGATCGTAAAACCAGTCGGGGCCGGTAGGACCAGTCCGCAGGTAGCCCTTGACCGCGCCCCAGTCGGAATCGAGCACGCTCTCCATCTGCGCCTGAAAGGTGGCGCTGAGCGTTTGCCGGAACACGATTCCCAAAAGGACCAGCAGGATGGTGAAGAAAAATACGTAGCTGAAAGCCAGGCGAAATCGCAGACCACGGGTGAAACGGATGGCCTTGCCGAGCGTGATCATGACGGTTGCTCGACCTTCTCGGCGGCTTTCTCGGGCGCTTCCAGCATGTAGCCGATCCCGCGCACGGTGTGAATCATTTTGACCGGAAATTTGTCGTCGATCTTGCTGCGCAGATGCCGAATGTAGACGTCCACGATGTTGGTGAGGCCGTCGTAATCCATATCCCAAACGTGCTCGACGATCATGGTGCGGCTCAAAGGGCGGCCGCGATTGCGCATCAGATACTCCAGGATGCTGAACTCCTTGGGGGCGAGTTCGATGTTTTCATTTGAGCGGGTGACTTTTCGGCGGATGCAATCCAGTGCCAGGTCGCCCACTTGCAGACGTTCCGGCGTGG
The DNA here is from genome assembly GCA_963732175.1 of Bryobacterales bacterium. Taxonomy (GTDB): domain Bacteria; phylum Acidobacteriota; class Terriglobia; order Bryobacterales; family Bryobacteraceae; genus Palsa-89. The sequence continues at coordinate 67,383 of CAVSYF010000018.1, forward strand.
GCTGGCCTCTGCGCAGCAGCGCCCGGACGCGAGCCAGCAGCTCGACAAAGGCGAACGGCTTGGTCAGATAGTCGTCGGCGCCCAGTTCCAGGCCCTTCACGCGATCGTCGACGGCGTCACGCGCGCTCAGAATCAAGACCGGCGGGCTGGACTTGCGATTGCGAATCTTCTGCAACACCGTCAGACCGTCGGTGTCCGGAAGCATCAGATCCAGGATGATGAGATCGTATTCGGTGCTATGAACCAGCTCAGCGGCGGTGTTCCCGTTGCCGGCCACATCGACCGCGTAACCGGCGCTTTCCAGGCCGCGCGAAAGGAAATCCTGGATTCGCTTTTCGTCCTCGACGACGAGGATTCTCATGGGTTTAGGCTTTGGACACAGTGTAACACCGGGTCCCTACTTCTAATTTACAATTATCGGTTTGACTCGGGCTGGTTCCGCGGATTGGTTAGTTTCGCGAACAGGGTTTCATACTGATCGGTCACCGCGTCCCAGCTATAGCGTTCGCGGACACGCTCGCGCGCACGACGGCCCCACTCCAGGCGCTCCTGCTCAGGCATCGCGAGCGCCAACCGCAATTTTTCCGTCAAGTTAGCGGCTTCAAAAGCGATGCCGGCGCCCGCGGCCACCTCGGCATTTTCTGGAGTATTCAGGAACAGAACCAGAGCGCCGCGGCCCATCGCTTCGATCAGGGCCGGGTGCGTGCCGCCGACCTCGGTGGCGTGAATATAAGCGAAGCAGTGTGACTGAAGCTCGTGATAGCCCCGGCCGTAAATCGCGCCGGGCAAAAGAACGCGGGGATCAGCGGTGTTCCGGACGCGCTGGATGTACTCCTGCGCATAAGGGGCGTCGCCGACCAGCACCAGCTTCAGAGAAGTATCGAGCTTTTCAAACGCCTCGCGCACCAGCAGCGCGTTGTTCTCCGGCTCCATGCGGCTGACATAGAGAAGGTAGCGATAAGGCTCAAGGCCTAACTTCACAAGCGTTTCGACGGTCTCTACTTTTTCGGTTTCCGCGCCATAGGGGATGCATTCAGACGCCTTCCCGTAGCGGTCGCGGTAGTACTCAGCGATTCTCGCCGCATCCGTCACGACCACGTTGGGGCAAAAGGTGGCCAGCCATTCCGAAAAGCGGTACCAGGCCTTCGCGAGCCGATTCCATTTTTTCCGGTTGCGCTCCAGGCCGTCGACGTTCAAAGCGTTCGGGATTCCGAGCAGCCGCGGCCAGAGGGTGAAGATGGCATTGGCGGCATTGCAGTACAGCGCCGCATCGCAGCGGTGAAAAAGCAGATGGACAGTGGAGAAGAAAGTGTGAGTGATGGTGTCGAAATACTTGTGCCGCCAGGTGGGCAGGTAAACCAGAGAGACGCCGCGATAAACGGGTTCGGCATAGCGCTCGCGACAGTACACGGTGACGCGGTGCCCTCGCGCCGCTAATCGAGTGGATAGCTCCTCGGCGAAGGTCTCAAAGCCGCCATAGCGGGCCGGAATACCGCGGGTGCCGAGAATCGCAATGTGGATGTTTGGGCGTCTCTCGTTCGGCCGAAAAATTTCAGCCTCTCGCCGCCTTGGAGCGAGCCAAAGCGCGGGACGGTGGTTTGCTCGCCGGAGCGCTCACCGGAACGTAGCGGAACCAGCTCGCAATATAATCGTCATCCACGCGCTTCCGTCGCATGATCTCGCGGCGCTTCGCCATCACCTGTTTCCAGCTCTTGCCGACGTACCAGAAAGCCTTCAGCGAGCTTTGCTCCCGCACCAGACAGCAGCAAATCACCACCATATCGCGCATCGTAATCGAGAGCCAGTTGCGGCGGTAGAGATCGCCGGTCATATTCTTGATGCGCATGAGGAAGCGGTTCTTGACGGAGTGCATGTTGATCACCGGAGGCAGCGCCCGCCGGTTTCCGGGAAGAACGTTGCGAACGTGATAGCCGCGCGCATGCGGCGTGTAGATGCAGCGCCATCCTAACAACTGCGCGCGCCAGGCGACGTCGGCGTCTTCGCGGTACACAAAGAAATCGGGATCGAAAAACTCATTGCCGATGGCGATGTCTTCGATCATCGCGCGCCGATAAAGGGCGGCCGCCGCCGTCGCGCCGAAGACGTATTCATGCTTCAGATAATGGCCGTTGTCTACTTCCTGGCTGCCGCGATCCAAATGCCGCAGGGTGGGCGTAAAGTAAATGCCGGTCGAATCCACCAGCGGCTTTTCGGGTAAGTCAAAGCTGGCAAGAATCGTCAGCAGTTTGCCGCACACGCTGCCGATCCGGGAATCAAACTGACCGGCGTCGACCAGAGCTTGAATGAAATTAGGAAGCAGCAATACGTCGGGATTGAGCGTGAGCACCCAATCGCCGCGGCCGGCGCGGATGGCCTGATTCTGGGCGGCCGCGAACCCGATGTTCTCGTCGTTATATACGATCCGGCAGCGATCCTCGAACTGCTCGAGTATGTCGATGGTGCCGTCCGAAGAAGCATTATCAATGACGATAATTTCCTTATTCTCGTAATGCTGCGCCAGGACGGATTCCAGGCATCGCTTGATGAATCGGCCGCTATTGTAAGTGACGATTGTGACGGAAACCCGAGCGTTCGAGGACATGTATGTGGGAGATGTCTCTATTCTTTAATTTTTTACAACGCCCTCACTCTACAACCTTGCGATAACTCGCGAGCCGTTTTTGCCGGCCCACATGGCCAGACACTAAACTCGCTGCCGCGAATTTCGCAACCTTCGCGTAGACCTGAATCGGCCTTAAACTTCGCCATCGTACCATGCCGATGACACTGCGCAACAGGGAACCAAGCACTACAGCCGCGCCCACTCCCCGATATTCGTGAGGCGCAAAGTGCTTCGAGGCGTACCTTAGCAGACTAACATACCAAAACACTTCGCGCTGAGACCAATCCAGCCTTGCAATACTGTGGCCACCCGAATGGCTTCCAATAACCGCCGGCACATACTGAATTCTCAGGCCTAAGTTGCGCGCTCGCCGGCAAAAATCCACATCTTCGAACCAAAGCGGCTGGAACTGTGTGTCAAAACCGGCCAGCCGCTGCCACACATCGCGCCGGAACATGAGCAGCGCTCCCGGGGGCTGATCAATTTCGCTGGGCCGGGAGAGATCCATATCCAGACAGCGGTAGCGGCGGTTTAGCGGATTCGGAGGGAAAACACGGTTGATGCCTAAAATCTCGAAAATCAGCGTTAATGCCGTAGGAAAACGCCGGACCGTGAAACCGATCTGAGCCTGACCGGCCTGGTCAACCAGCTTTCCACCGGCAAGTCCAACTCCATTCTCGGCGCAAGCGTGCTCCAACGCCTTAATGCCGGTCTTCAGTTCGACGTCCGGGTTGAGCAGAAGAATCAGTTCGGAGTCCAAGGCCGCGACACCTTGATTTACAGCACTCGCAAAGCCGCAGTTCGTCGAATTCCGGATAAGCTTTACGGAGGGTCTGCGCCCGACGAGCACGCAGGTATCGTCTGCGGAGGCGTTATCGACCACGACCACGGGCAAATCGCGGCAGGAGTCCAGACAGCGCTCGATGACGTCGCCCGAGTTGTAAGTCACCACTACAACGCCGGTCCGAGTCATGTCAAAGCATAATACACTTTCCAGTAAAGATCGAAGCCTGTTTTGCGCTGAAGTTCTCGAATTTCTTGTTCGCTGTGCGCCAGAATCGCGGGCAAGTTGGACTGGAATTTTCCCTTGGCCCTGCGAAGAGACCATAGGCCCTCTTGCTTGCCCGCGAGGTAGGCAGTTAGCGTCCCATGACGCAGCGCTACGAATCCCCATAGTAGTTGCGCAACGAAAATCGGCCAGCAATAGCGTAAGATCCATTTGGGCGGATAGTGTTTCGCTACCAGCAGTAACTGGTTGCGGGCGATTTTTCGGACCTTTTCAGGATGCCAAGGGCCCAAGGTTGCGCTGCCTTGATGATAGGCCACGGCTTGCGGAAGATAAATTCCGGTCAATCCCGCGGTTGCGCAACGAATTCCGAAATCAACATCCTCCAGGTAGGATTCGAAATCCTCGTCCAGCAGGCCCACTCGCTCGAATAACTGCGCGCGAAAGACTGCGGCGGTAAAGGGCGCGAACTGAATTTCTCTGGGCTGATTCCAAACCGGCGAATCCAAGCGGCCCTGACCGCATCTCCAGGCGCACAAACCCCGGCAGACCGCATCGAAGCTTCCATCCAGCCGATCGCGGTGGCGCGCGTCCAGCAGCTTCCCGACCGCGAACCAAAACTGGCTGGTTTGGAGTTTCGCCATCAGCTCAGCCAACCAGTTTGGCTCAAGCGATACGTCGTTGTTTAACACTGCAATCCACTCGGCGTCCGCGCTTCGAATGCCGCAATTCACGGCATGGGCGAAACCGGTATTCGTGCCGAGGCTCGACCAGCGACGCGACGGCTCGCCTGGCCACGTCCGCAGAATCGTCGGTGCTGCCATTGTCGACCACGATCACCCGATCAATGGCGTAGGTCTGGCGCTGCAAATCCTCAAGCAATTTCGCCAGCAGCGCCGATCCATTCCAGTTCGGGATCACGATCGAGACTCGGTCCATTCGGGGCTGCCGGCCTCTGGGCGAGGCATTGGTACCATGTTCTCATGAAGTTCATTTGTGCCCTGGTTTGTTTCGCCGTTTGCTTGCCTGCGGCCGTCAATCCACAGCTCAAGCAGATAAACACGATTTACATTCTGGGGATGGGGAACGGCATGGATCAATATCTTGCCAATCAGATGACGGCCCTGGGCGTCTTTCAGGTGGTGACCGATCCGAAAAAGGCCGACGCCCTGATCACCGACCGGCTGGGCGAATCGTTTGAGAGCAAGCTGAAGGAGCTGTATCCGCCCGATTCGTCGAAATCCAAGGACGCAAAGGACGCCAACAACTCGGACATCAGCGGGTCGGCGCGAGTACTTTCGTTGGGGCGCGGCCGCGGTAATTTTTTCATCGTTGATCGCAAGAGCGGCGCCGTGCTTTGGTCGATTTTTGAACCGCCCAAGGACTCGACTCCCTCAGAATTGACCAGAGTCGCTCATAAGATCGCCCAGCGGCTCAAGACCGATCTGACGGAGAAAAAGCCGAGCGGGGAATGAACCTTACCCAAGAGCGTTTTCTAGTCACCGGTGTGACGGGGTTCGTGGGAGCTTGTGTCGCAAGGAAGCTGGCCGATCTGGGGTGTGAAGTACACGTGCTGGCGCGGCCCGGAGCGGATCGTTGGCGGCTTCAGGGACTTCAGGACAATTTAAAATGGCACGCCGTGGATCTCACCGATGGCGAGGCGCTTCGCGAAGTTGTTACGGCCGTGGCGCCGAGCGTGGTTTATCATTTCGCCACGCACGGGGCCTATCCAAATCAGACCGACGCCGATCGGATCATTCTCACCGGCGTGTTCGGCACCTGGAATCTTCTTAAAGCCTGCGCGGCGGTGGACTACAAGCTGTTCGTGAACATCGGCAGCTCGTCCGAGTACGGCTACAAGGAATTTGCTATGCGCGAGACCGATCCTCTGGCGCCTCGCAGCTACTATGCGGTCGCCAAATGCGCTCAGACGCTGGTATCCGAACAAATGGCCTTCGCCGAGCACCGGCCCATCAACACGCTGCGCCTTTTTTCGGTTTACGGACCGTACGAGGAACCGTCGCGCTTAGTCCCGGCAGTCATTCAACGTTGTCTCGCCGGATCTGACCTCGACCTGGTCTCGCCCGACACCGCGCGCGATTTTATCTATATCGACGACGTGGTGGATGCCTGCCTGCAAATCGGTCAACTCAGCTTGCATCGCGGCGAGGTTTTTAACATCGGCACGGGAACGCAGTCCACCGTTCGGGATGTCGTGAATGCGGCAGTGAGTGCGACGAACGCTCGGGTGAACGTGAACTGGGGCGGCATGGCGCCTCGCCCCTGGGATACGGATACATGGCTGGCCGATCCAAGCAAGACCCGCCGCATGTTGAAATGGTCGGCCACCACCAGTCTGGCGGAAGGAATCGAAAAGACGGTGGCGTGGCGCCGTTCGCGCGGATACTGGAAACCGGAATCCAATGCATCACACGCTGTGCGCGCTGTGTGAATCCGATCAGTGGGATCAACTCCTCTATTCGGAGAAACTACCGCCCGGCTCCTTCACGGACGAAAAATTTTCCGCGCGCAGAGTGCCGGACCGTGTCCATTACAAAATCGTCCGATGCGGAAAGTGCGGTTCCATGAGATCGGACCCGGTGCTGTCCGACGATGAACTGGGCCGCCTGTATCTCGCGAGCCGCATGACCTATGGAGAGGAAGCGGCTTATGCGGGTGAAACCTATGCAACGTATCTGCGCGAATGCCTTTCGCTCCTGCCTGAGCGCGGGCGGCTTCTCGAAATCGGCTGTGGGACGGGCTTTTTTCTGGAACGCGCTCTGGAGCTCGGGTTTCACGAGGTATTCGGAATAGAGCCGAGTCGGGACGCGGTGGAGCACGCCTCCGATCGCGTGCGTCCTTGCGTTCGCAATGGTTTTTTTCAGCGAGGGTCTCTGGCCAGACTCTTCCTTCGATATCATCTGCGGCTTTCAGGTGTTCGACCATCTCGCGCACCCCAATGAAGTGTTGCAGGCCTGCCGGCGCGCGCTTCGTCCGGGTGGATTCGTGTTTTGGATCCATCACGACACCAGCGCTTGGACCAATCGGTTGCTGGGCGAGGCCAGTCCGATCGTGGACGTCGAGCATATCTATCTTTTCGAGCCGCGCACCATGTCCGCGCTGCTCAAGAAAAACGGCTTTGAAGTGCTGCGCGTGTTCCCCGTCCGAAATCGTTATCCGCTTTATTATTGGATCAGCTTGGCCCCACTCCCGCGTCCAATCAAGCATCCTTGCATCAGAATGTTTCGTCGGTTGGGACGCCTACCCATAAGTTGGAACGCGGGCAATTTTGGTATCGTGGCACAATGCCCATGACCTACGACGTCATCGTCCTCGGCATTGGCGGAATGGGCAGCGCAACCGTGTACGAACTAGCCAAGCGCGGGCGTAAGGTTTTGGGCTTGGAACAGTTCAACATCGGTCACGAATTCGGCTCTTCGCACGGCATTCACCGCATCATCCGGCTTGCGTATGCCGAAGATCCCCGCTACGTCCCTTTGTTGCGCCGCGCCTATGAGCTGTGGCGCGAGATCGAGCATCGGACTAACGAACGGCTCCTCTTCATCACCGGTGGCGTGGACGGAGGCCCTGAGGGCGGTTCTATTGTTCAAGGCAGTCTCCGCTCCTGTCAGGAACACGCTTTACCGCACGAGATCCTCGACCCCGCCGAATTGCGTCGCAGGTTTCCGGCATTCCACTTCAGCAAAGGAATGGTGGCGGTGTATCAACCCGATGCCGGATTTGTATTATCGGAGCGGGCCATCATCGCGTATGTCATGGCAGCTCAGGATATGGGCGCCGAGATTCACGCCTGTGAGCGAGTCCGCTCTTGGGAGGTTGCGCGCCGGCGCGTGCTGGTTCGGACCGACCGCGGCGTTCATCAGGCCCGCAGTCTCGTGATCACAGCTGGTGCGTGGGCGGCCAAGGTCCTTCCATTGCTTCGGAAGCCGCGCCTCGCCGTACCGGAGCGCCAGGTAGTAATCTGGACGCAGCCGCGCCGACCCGAGTATTTTCGCCTGGGCGCATTTCCGATCTTCAACATGGACGCCGTCGAGGGACCAAGAACGCATCATTATTACGGCCTGCCTATCTTTGGATATCCGGGTTTCAAGTTCGGCAAGTATCATCATTTCGAAGAGGAAGTTGATCCTGACCGCATGGATCGCGAGTCACACCGCCGGGATGAAAACCTGCTGCGCCGGGCAATTCGCAAATATTTTCCCGACGCCGATGGTCCAACCATGGCCTTGAGGACCTGCCTCTTCACCAATACCCCCGACGAGCATTTCGTTATCGATCTGCATCCGGAGTTTCCCAACGTCTCCATTGCCGCGGGATTCTCTGGCCACGGTTTCAAATTCGCCAGTGTGGTCGGAGAGATCCTGGCAGATCTTGCGTTGGATAGGGGCAGCGCGCGGTTTGATCTCGGCTTGTTTAGCTTGACGCGGCCGCGGCAAGAAATCCGGCGCTGAACGACTTTGCTATAGTGATGCCTTGATTTTGGATGCATCTTCTCTTCCGCTCTGCGCTCGCCGCGTTCGCTCGCACATCCTGCGTATGGCGCACTCCGCTCAAGCACCGCATGCCGGATCCGCGCTCTCTTGTGCGGATCTGCTCGTAGCGTTGTACTGGTCTGTGCTTCGCCTGGATCCGAACGCCCCCGATGATCGGGATCGCGACCGCCTTATCCTGAGCAAGGGGCACGGCTGCACGGCCCAGTATGCGGTGCTCGCGGAACGCGGTTTCTTCCCGGAAACTGTGCTGGAGGAATACGCCCGGGACGGCGGACGATTGGCCGAACACGCCGGTCCTGGCTGCGTTCCTGGGATTGAAGCCGCAACTGGCTCTCTGGGCCATGGTCTTGCGATCGGTGCCGGTTTGGCGCTCGCGGCGAAGTTGCAAGGCGCGCGCTATCGCGTTTACGTCATTCTGAGCGACGGTGAATGTTACGAAGGCAGCGTTTGGGAAGCCGCGCTGCTCGCTTCCACGCAACATCTGGATAATTTAATTGCTGTGCTGGACTTCAATGGCTGGTCGGCGACGGGCCGCACTGCGCCCGCGATCGATCCGTTGCCGGAAAAATGGCGAAGTTTCGGTTGGGCCGTCCGGGAGATCGACGGTCACGACTTCAATCAAATCGTCCCCGCGCTCGACGGGCGCGCCATTCGAGCCGGACCGTCCGTCGATGATCATCGCCCACACGGTAAAGGGCAAGGGCGTCTCCTTCATGGAGGATAATCTCGAATGGCATTATCGGCCGCCGAGTACTGACGATCTTGCCCGCGCTCTGCGCGAGATTGGCGCATGAGGAATGCTTTCGTCCGAGCCTCTGCAAATTGCCGCGCGAGCCGACCCGCGGCTGGTCCTGTTGACCGGCGATCTGGGCTACAAGATTTTTGATGCATTTGCGGCAGAGTTCCCGGGGCGATTCATCAACGTGGGCGTGGCCGAAGCAAATCTGATCGGGGCGTCTGCGGGCCTCGCGCTGGGCGGCCTGCGTCCTTTTGCGTATTCCATAGCTCCGTTCGCGACGCTGCGCTGCCTGGAACAAATTCGCAACGATGTGTGTTATCCGCATTTGCCGGTTACCATCGTGGGCGTGGGCGGCGGATACAGCTACGGCCACAATGGCCCTACCCATCACGCGCTGGAGGACATCGCGATAATGCGAGTGTTGCCTAACATGACGGTGGTCTGTCCGGGAGACCCGGTCGAGACCGAACTCGCCGTGCAAGCGGCAGCGGTTGGCTGGCCCCGCGTATTTGCGTCTCGGACGTGCCGGTGACCCGGTCGTGTATCAGAGTCCGCCGGAGTTTCGAATTGGCCAGGCGATTACGGTGCGCGACGGCCGTGACTGTACGCTGATTTCTACCGGCGGGATTCTGCCGGTCGCGATGGCCGCCGCTGAGCAGTTAGAGCGCATGGGAATTTCGTGCCGCGTCGTCAGTATGCACACCGTCAAGCCACTGGACGACGCTTGTTTGCGCCAATGCTCCCTTGAGACCGCCGCCTTGTTTACGGTAGAAGAACACAGCCGCATTGGCGGGCTTGGTTCGGCCGTCGCGGAGTGGTCAGTCGCAAACCATCATCCAGCGCCGCGCTTCTCGTTCGCCGCCGAGGATTGCTTCGCGCTCTGAGCGGCTCTCAGGACTATTTGCGGGCGCGGAACGGTCTACGGCCGAACACATCGCCACCAAGATCGCCGCCAAGCTCCGGGAGAAGGCTCGATGCTGACCGAGAAAACGATTTCGGTCGTGGTGGCCTGCTATCGCGACGCGGGCAGCGTAACAGAAATGTACCGGCGTCTCACCGAAACGCTCGCGAACATTACGCCCCGCTACGAGATCATCTTCGTCAACGACAATAGCCCGGATAACGCCGAGGATCTGCTGCGCGAGATCGCTTCCCGCGATACCCGCGTCACGGTCATCTCCCACAGCCGCAATTTCGGATCGCAGATGGCCTTCACCAGCGGTATGAGGCAATCCATCGGCGACGCGGTGATCCTTATGGACGGCGATCTGCAGGATCCCCCGGAAGTGATTCCCGCGCTAGTCGCTGAGTTCAACAACGGCTACGAGTCGTGTAGGTGTCCGCGCTACTCGCGACGAAAACCCCTCGATGCAGGCTGTGCGCAGGCTGTTCTACAGGATTTATCGCGGGCTCTCATACGTCGACGTTCCGCTGGACGCTGGCGATTTCTCCATCTGAGCCGCCGCGTGGTCGACTGCATTCTGCTGATGCCGGAACGCGACCGCTTCCTCCGGGGTTTGCGCAGCTGGGTCGGTTTTCGCCAAACCGGCGTGCCCTACAAACGGGCGGAGCGGTTTGCTGGTGAATCCACCAATTCCTGGCTCGATAATATCCGCTGGGCCAAGCGCGCTATCTTCTCGCTCTCCTACCAGCCGCTCGAGCTGATTTCGCTCCTCGCCTTTTTCATCACCATGCTTACCGGATTGGCGATCGTCGTTTACGTGATCCTGTACTTCGCGGTCCCTAATGCGCCACGCGGGTTCCTGACCCTATTGATCGCAGTGCTCTTTCTGGGCGCCGTGCAACTGTTCAGCTTGAGCATCATCGCCGAGTATCTGGGCCGGATTTTCGAAGAGGTCAAGCAGCGGCCGCACTTTATTGTGCGCAATATCATCAACGACCACCGCACATAAAGATGATGCTCGCGGCTCTTCATCAGAAATGGGGGCAGAGGCTGAATCCCTGAACTGATAAAACATTCTTGGAGGAATGTGTTTTGATCAGATCAGAGATCGTATTAGGACTGCCCGACTATGAGATTACCGGGTTGGAGATCGGCGGTGGTGGGATCCGGATATCAGCCCGGCACATCGGACTAAAAAGCGTGTCCACACTGCGGGGGCCAGCGGCTGCGCAACAAGGGCCGCTACAGGCGCCGCGTGCGGCATGAGAACTGGGGACTGCGGCACTGTGTCTGAACTGCTCTAGAAGCTTGCAAATGGCACTGCCAGGATTGCGGCCGTTATTTCCGTCAGCGCTTTCCCGGCATCCTTCCCTGCCAGCGCACCAGTGAAGCCTTTCAGAAGATGATCTTCCGGCAGCACCTGGACGGCATCAACCGCAGTTGCCTGGGAAGGCGGGAAAAATCGGAGCCGCCACCGTGGAACGCTACTTCCAGCGTGGACTCCAACGCCAGTTCGGAGAATGGCACCCCGGCGATGTCCCAGGGTGCTCGGCATTGACGAGCACTTCTTCACCCGGCGCAGGGCTTCGCCACCACTCTCTGCGATCTAAAAAATCACAAGGTGTACGATGTCGTGCTGGGACGATCGGAGCTCTCCCTGGAGTCCTATTTTCAGAGCTTGGCAGGCAAAGCCGAGGTTCGAGTGGTGTGCATGGATCTGGCCGCGAATTACCGCTCCCTGGTCCGCCTGCACTTTCCCCAACGCGCGCATCGTGGCCGATCGCTTCCATGTCATTCGCCTCATCAATCAGCATTTCCTGGCCTGCTGGCGTGACATCGATCCAGTGGCTTCCAAGAACCGCGGACTGCTCTCCCTGATGCGCCGACATCGCCATAACCTCAAACCCGATCAGCAGCTTCGCCTGGCTGCCTATTTGGCCGAGCATCCGGTGCTGGAGACTATCTATCGCTTTAAACAGCGGCTCTGCTACCTGCTGCTGAAAAAGCACCGCACCCGCAAACAATGCGACAACTGGTGCCGCGCTTCCTGCGGGCCGTTTACCAACTGCGCCAGGCCGGCCTGGCACAACTGGTACAACTCGGCCAGACTCTCTCGGCCTGGTCCGAGGAAATCGTCGCCATGTGGCGCTTCACCCGCAACAACGGAATCACCGAAGGCTTTCACAACAAAATGGAGCTCATCAATCGGCAGGCCTACGGCTTCCGCAACTTCCAAAACTACAGACTCCGAGTGAAGGTGTTATGTTCTTAGAAATCAGTTCGGGATCGGGGTTTGCCCCCGTTGTTGGCGTAGAGCCAGCTCTGGAGGCTAATAGGATGGCGGGGACGACGGGGCTCGAACCCGCGACCTCCGACGTGACAGGCCGGCGTTCTAACCAGCTGAACTACGTCCCCGAGGTGTGAAAACACGTCGGCAATTGCATCTTAACATACGATGCGGCTAAACTCGACTCAGCTCGAATAGCGCTGCCTGCTTGCGCAAGACGGCGGCCGCGCCCCATTCGCGCCATCCGCCGAATAACGGAAAATAAAGCCCCAGCCGGATCATGCGCTCGTCGCTGCTGGCACATCAAGCGCGCGTAGCGCTCCAGTTGTTCCCGGTAACTTCGCTTCTCGCTGTCCAGAAAATTCTCCAGGCCGCCCGGTGCTCGCTGCTTTTATAGTCGATGATCCAGCGCACGCCGTTTCGTCGATGAACGTTCGGTCGATGACGTCTTCGCAGAACGCCGCCGATGACGCCAGCGATCGGCAACTCGCATCGCTGCATCCGAATGCGCTCTCCAAAATCCAGCGCCCCGCGGATCGGCGAGCGTTCGCAGAAGGCCCGTTTCCACGCGCTCGGCGGCTTCGGGCAAGTTCGCCAGGCGGAACTCCCAGATTCGCGAGCACCGCCCGAAAAGAGGACGCCGTGAGCGCACGGTTGCTCGTTCCAAGCCTCCAGGCCCTCCCGCGCAATCTCTGCAAGCAACATGCGTGCAGCGCCGTGCCAGCGTGCCGCGGACCGATCATCGGCCCATTCGAATGCGACGCGCGGAGCTTCGAGTTTCCCGACAACCGGGCATTCCCGCGACGGAGGGCGCGGGCGGATCGGTACTTGCCAATCGGCGGGAACGCGCGCGAATCGTCTGGGAGCCGGCTATCCCGTACATGTCTCCGCGGCGCGGATGTTTGCGAAGCTCTCTGAAACAGCTCGGCCATAGCAGTTTCAGAAACGATCCCGACTGCGGGTTCAGCCAGGATCCATCATCTTGGTCTTCGAAGCGATCCGAGCAAATGCAAGCTGGCAGCGCGCGCGCGTCGCCGCCACATACAACAATCGCGCGGTCTCCTGCTCTGACTTGCGCCGCTCCAGCGCTCCAGAAATTCGTAAATGGGATCGCTCATCGCCGCCGGATTCTGAGACCGGCGCCAGCAACATCTCGCCACGCTGTTCCACGCACAGCAGCAATTGCTGTTTGTCTTGGCCGGCGTTGTGGACCCGAAGCCAGGAAGAATCACCGTATCGAACTCCAGGCCTTTGGCCTTATGAATGGTCATGAGCTGCAAGCGATGGCCCGCGGCTGGCTTCGGGCTGCGCGAACAACTCGTTCACTTGCTCGCGAAACCATGCGAAATCGGCGAGATCCGCGCCTTCCTCCAGCGCCTTCCAGCAAATCGAAATAGGCCGCCGCGTCTTCGAGAGCGGTTTCATCCACGCAGGCCGGACCGCCCAGGCGCAGCCACGCGTCTTCCACCCAATTCCGCAACGGCTGGCGTCCGCGCTCGGCAAGCGCGCGATCGAGCATAGGAAGAATCCGTTGCACTCTCGCGCGCGCCATCCTCGCTCAAACCGTCCGCTTGCGATGCAGCAAATCCCAAATCGTTGCGTCGCGATCTGCCGCCGGCCAGCGCATCCAAATCGCGCAAGCGTGAGTCCGCACCAGGGGGCGCGCAGAATGGCCAGCCAGGAAACCCGATCGGCCGGCATGCAGCAGCGCGAAGGTAAGCGCCATCAGATCCTCCACCACCGGCCGCTCTCCGAGCTGGTCGATTTCAACCGCCTGGAATGCGATACTTTGGCGCTCGCAGCGCGCCGACAATCTCGCGAGATGCGCGCGAGCCCGAACCAGAATCGCGAGCGTTCGTCCGGATTGGCTCACTCATCATTTCGACACGCGATTCGCCTCGTCCTCGCCATCGAAGCATGCATGGACGGCGATCTGGCCAGCCCCCTCCAGCGATCCCGGAAGCACTTGGCGAGTAGGCTACGGCCCCGGATTCCACGTCGTCTTCATGCAGGCAAAAACTGCTGAAAATGCGATTTACCCAAGCGACGACATCCGGCCGCGACCGGAAATTAAGACTCAGCGTCAGCGGCTCCAGCTGCATCGCGCCAATTCCTTCGCGCTGCGCTTTCAGAAACAGGCTGACATCGGCCTGCCGGAAGCGATAGATCGATTGCATCGGATCGCCCACCAGAAACAGAGTCCGTCCGTCGCCGGGCTCCCATCCTGCGATCAGCTTTTCGATGCAGCTCGAACTGCGTGTAAGAAGTGTCCTGAAACTCGTCCACCAGGATATGTTGAACCCGATGGCCCAGCGCCAGCGCGAGATCGCTGGGCGAATCGATTTGCCCCAGCGCCCCGGAAGCGCGAATGGCGAGCTCCGCAAAATCAACACGCCCGCGCTCGCGAAACACCAGCTGCAGTTCGGCCACGGCCAGGGTCAGTACGGAAACGGCGGCCTGCATGGCCTCCCATTGCGATTCGGTAAAGCGCGGCGAGGGCAGCTCGCGAACTCTCTTCAACTGTTCTCGCAACGCACAATCCCGGCTCAATCCTGCGAGATTTTTGCCAAGACGCTTGCGCCATTCGCCGTTCTTGGTCAGAAGCAAATCGGCGAACATCTGCCACGCTGTAAGATCGTCGATGTCCGCCCCGGGAAACTCTTCGAACTCGGCTAGGGAAGTGACTTCGCCTAGGTCCTCGCACTCAAAGCGATCGCGCAAAGCTCGCAGATGATCCAGAATCCTTTTTTCCAGCGATTCTTCGAGCGTCGCCCGTATCACTTCGAAATCAGGATTCCCGCCGGTATGCCGCAGCCACTGATCGCGCGTTTCGAGCATTTGCCGGATGAGCTGCTCGGCTCGCGCGAAATCGTTATCCAAATGAAGCAGCAGATAGGATAACGCCGGATCATCGTCTTCGACATGAGCCAGAGTGTTCCGGGCCGCCTCGCGATACAGCTCGCCCGCATTCTCCGAAATTTCAGGCATGCTTCCGAAGCGCGACAGCCAGGGCATGCGGCGCGTGATCGACGCGCACAAAGCGTCGATGGTTTCGATCCGTAGCTGGTTCGGATTTCCTAGAAGGCTCCAGCCGCGGCTCCGGTCTTGAGCGAGTACTCGTCGCGCGCTTTCATAGGTTAGCAGCTGATGATCAGTCAGCGGCGCACTACCGGCTTCAGCGAACCGCAGGGCTTCGACCACGCGCGACCGCATCTCCGCAGCCGCTTTGCGGGTGAACGTGATCGCCACCACGGCATCGGGAGAATCAACCGTCTCGAGCAGCCGGAGATAGCGTTGAATCAGCAGCTCCGTTTTGCCCGAACCTGCCGGCGCCTGCACGATGAACGACGTCGAGGTGTCCAGCGCCCGCTCGCGCGCTGCATTATCGGCGATCACGCTGGAACTCCTGAATCCGGCACAGAGCCGTCAGGCCACAGTGGTCGCACGCATTGATTTTCGGATCTACGTCCGCGAGGCCCGCTTGGAAATCCTCTGCGAGCTTGGCCAGCACATGCTGCCATCGCGCAGCCTCATTGCGAAAGCCGGACTCGTCGGCCGTCATCTTTTTCATGGAAGGCAGAGAAACGCCGTCATCGGTCAATCCGCGGAATGCCAACTCGCCGGTACGAATCACCGCGAAGGCCGCTCCCGCGATCGCTTGTGGATTGGTCCCGCAATAAAGCGGCAGCTGAGGCTCATCCGGGCGATCGCCGCGCCAGCCGTTCGAGCGCTCAGTTGACCGGTCTTGTAGTCGAGGATGATCTCGCGGCCATCGGCAAGCTCGTCCACTCGATCCGCGCGCGTCTTAACCTCCAGTCCAGCCACTTCGGCGTTGCACTTGTGCTCTATGTGCCGCACCGTAAACGGATCGCGCCTTTTCTCGATCTCGAGCCATTCCAGCACCAGTCGCTGGATGCGTTTCCGTTCCAACACCGCGCCGATACCCAGCGCTTGCACAGCAGTCCCGGCGTGGCGCGAAACCAATGCGCGCAATTCGTCCGGGCCGAGTTCCATCAATCGCCTCTGCGTACCGAGTTCACCCCAGATGAGTTCAAGAGCCTTATGAACCGTCCTGCCCCGATCGCTATAACTCAGCCCCGGTACCGGATCCTCAAGCGGCTTGGCATGCAAACGATGCTTCGCGAAGGCGCGAAAGGGACACGCCGCCATGTCCTTAAATAGCGAACTCCCGCCGGTTTGCATTCCAGCTGCTGTGGCCGGCGCCCTCCAATCTTCCAGCGATTCCATCGATACATCGGCGCGCATTGTTGCTATCCAGCCGGTGAAGCCACTTCGATCCTCAACGGCCTGCCATGCTCCACCAGCGATCAGCGGGCTC
>CAVSYF010000019.1:0-104445 GCA_963732175.1 Bryobacterales bacterium
TGCCGGTCCCCCCCAGGTCGATAGTCTCTTGGATCTTGTCAAAGATCACTTCCTTGGGATGCACGTAGCCCTCGGCGTGACCGATCGGCCGGTAGAACGCACAGAAGCTGCAGTACTCGGTGCAGAAATTCGTGTAGTTGATATTGCGGTCGATGATATAGCTGACCACGCCATCCGGATGCAGCTTGCGCCGAACCGCGTCGGCCGCCATGCCGATGCCGACCAAATCGTCACTGCGATAGAGGTCCATCGCCTCCTGGCGCGTCATCATGCGGAAACCCTCCTGCTCTCGCCGGATTCCGAAGCTCTGAAGCATATTGCAGAAACTTCTTCAGACCTGTGTATTCGCGCTCGCCCAGATCAAATACGATATTGCGCGTGAGATACTCGCGGATAAGCGCTTCGGGAAATCCCAGCTTCGGATGCTGGTCCCGAACAATATCCTCCATGTGGTCGATGCCGAAGCGCAGCGAATCGAGGAAAGGCGTCGGATCCTGCCGAGGCACGCCCGCACGCGCCGCCCAGACCGCGAACACCATCGGAAGGCCGGTCATTTCGACCCACTCCGCGCCCAAGTCGAGCACCCGAAACGGAAGTTCGGCGGGATCGAGCGCCAACGCCGCGTCTCCTATGATGAGCGCCGCATCAGCGCCCTCTAGCATCCTCCCGAGATGTGGCGGCTGCGATTCCACTTCCGGTTCCACCCCGTACTTCCGCGCCAGCACGATGCGGCTGAGCGCCACTGAGGTCCGTGATGTGGCATCCGTCGCCAGCTTCCGAATCTTCGCGAACGGGATTTTCGAGATGAGCAAAATGCTCCGTACTGCGCCGTGGCAAGCGACGCCGGTGCCCGGAATGACCTCGAGCTTCTGGCGATTCAGCTCCACCGCGGGCACAATCCCGATATCCGCGCGCCCATCCGCCAGCCGATCCGCGCATTCAGCGGGAACGGCCAGCTCGAGGTCGAATAAATCGCTCTGCTCGCCGTGCAGCATGCCCCAAACCAGCGGGACCGTGTTTAAGTAACTGACTACCGAGACGCGAGGCTTCATCACTTGAGTCAAACATCCAGTCTAACAAGCGGCCAGTGATCCCGGTCACAGCCAGCTGCGGATTTTTTCCTATTTCCGCGCAGCAACTTAGCTTGCGTGATCCGTCGCTACTGCACCCGTGCCGCTTATTCTGGCCCTGGGTGATGGAGGAATGCCACGGGCTGCGGAAAACTCCTGCGGGGCGCAGCGCCACGCGCCGCAGTCCGCGCGCATTCCGGGAACCAATTCCTCCCGTGAACGCGCATGAACGACGTCGTACGAATTCTCGCCATCGACGGTGGCGGCATCCGCGGCATCATCCCCGCCCTGCTGCTGGCCGAAATTGAAAAGCGCACGGGGCGCCGCATCGCCGAGCTGTTCGACTTAGTCGCGGGCACTTCCACCGGCGGCATCCTGGCGCTCGGCTTAACCATTCCGAAAACTCCCAGCGCTCCGCTGTACACCGCCAACCAGCTCGCCGACATGTATGCATGCCACGGGCCGGGCATCTTCTCCCGATCGGTTTGGCACCGCCTGGCGGCCTGCGGCAATCTGGCTCATGAGAAGTATCCGGCCAGGGGAATCGAGCAGGTTTTGCTCGACTATTTCGGCGACTCCCGGCTGCGCGATGCCTCGACCGCCGTCCTCGCGGTCAGCTATGAGATCGAGCGCAGCCTCCCCTTCTTCTTCCGTAGCTCCATGGCTCGCGTGCGTCCCGATTACGATTTTCCGGCTCGCGACGTGGCCCGGGCCACCTCCGCCGCGCCCACCTATTTTCAGCCTATGAAGATACCCACCGGCACGAACTCCGATCATTACACGCTGATTGACGGCGGCGTCTTCGCCAACAATCCCGCCGCGTGCGCGCTGGTAGAGGCCAGAACCACGCATCCCGATGCCGCCGCCTACCTCATCGTCTCGCTAGGCACCGGCGAACTGAACTATAGTTTCCCCTACGACTCTGCAAAAAATTGGGGACTGGCGAAGTGGGCGGTCCCGATGCTCGACATCGTCTTTGATGGCGTCAGCAAAACCGTCGACTATCAGCTTCGTCAACTCCAGCCCGCCTCGGCCGGCGATTGCCGGCGCTATTATCGTTTCCAAACTACGCTGGAGGGTCGAAACTTCCGGCTGGATAACGCCAGCCCAGCCAATATCACGGGTTTGAAGAACCTGGCCAGTGAACTAATCGAAAAAAAATCCGCCGACCTGAACAAAATCTGCGATGCGCTAAAGAAGTAGTTACATCTCGGTCGCAAACGGAGTGAATCGCGTCTTGTAATCGAACGTGTCGATTCCTTCGGTTCGCTTGAGAAAGTTGACCACCCAGTACGTCGCGGGCGTGGCCATGACTTCATACACAACCTTGAACAGATAAGCGGAGATAATCAGCCGCACCATCCCGGATGGTGTCACCTCGCCGCTGAAGGCGATCAGCACCAAAATCACGGTGTCGACAGCTTGGCCCGCGACGGTCGACCCCACCGTGCGCGTCCACAGATAGCGGCCCTTGGTAAACAGCTTCATTTTGGCCAGCGTAAATGAATTGGCGAACTCGCCGCACCAGTACGCGATCAAGCTCGCGACCACCAATCGAGGGACCTGATGGAACACCGTCGCGAAAGCATCCTGGTTGTGCCATTCGGGCGCGGCCGGCAGCGCTACGATCAGGTTGCCCAAGCCCGCCATCAGCGCGTTCGCCGCGAATCCGATCCAGATCACTCGCCGCGATCCGCCGTAGCCGTAGACCTCCGTAAATACGTCGCCGAAAATGTACGTGATGGGAAAAAGGAGTTGCGCCCCGCTCACCCGGAAGGGACCGAACGCGCAGATCTTCTGCCCCACCAGGTTCGAAATCACCAGCACCACGATGAAGATACTGCACAGCAGATCGTAGTACTTGTATTCCCTGGTTTTTTCGGTCAATCCCCAATTATAGGTGGTGCAGGCTTGCTAGAAACTGAGAACCGCCATCTTGCCGTCTGTTTCCAGCTTGTCGCCGGTGGCATTGAACAGATTGCCCGGCAGCTCCGGCCGGTCCACCAGGGAAAGCCCCTGCACCAGGCCCGTGAACAAAAGATCGTTCACCACTTTGGCCCGCTCCAGATCGATGTGGGAATCGATCTTGTGAATAAAGGTGCGATTCTCTTCGGAAAAATCGATGCCCGTGTCATGAGTCGCCGAACAAACCCAGATTTCCTGGCCGTTGAATCGACCCGGACGCCGCCACATGCGAAGGTGATGACGGGCAGCAAACGTATCGGTCAGCTTCTCAAACGTCAAATCGGGAGGCTGACCTTCCAGCAGCAAGATCGAGACCGGCGCCTCTTGATAACCACGATCTTCGGCCATGGCGCGAAAGGTTTCGAGCTTCGATTTGGAATTGAGCTGCGCCGCCGCCGACCAGCCGGCCTTCTTGAACGCATCCTCCACCTGTTGCTGACTTCCCAGCAGCATCACACCGGTGATGTCGGACGGCTTGACTGGTTTTTCGGCCATGGTCCGAAACGGCTCGCTGTTCACAATCCGCGACAACTCACCGGCTGGCTCAATGGACTTCACGCTCGGCCAGCTCGCCTTGCCGGTCCACTCCACGGCCTTGGTCAGCTGGATCGTCATCTCGACGCCGGGCTCATAATCGATGTTGGCGTCCGGCGCCTTCAACACCGTCTCCTTGATGGTGCTGAGCAGATCTCCAAAGCCCGGGTACTTCTCCGTCACCTTGTTGATGCCCTGGTCCAGACGAGCCGACCCGGTCTTCGACGCGATGATGCCGGTGATCCGGCCGTTCGCATCTACCGACTCGCGCGCGTTGTCTATCGCCGCGACCTTGGCCGCGATGCTGGCCTTCTTGCCGGCCGCGTCGCTGATCGAGTCGAACGCCAGGTCCAAAACCGCTTGATCGTCCGGCTGGCTGGCCGCCTTCACCTCTTTGATATGGCCCGCCACCTTCGTCCCCGCTCCCAAAACCAGCCGCTCCCCAACCACCACCGGAGCAATCACGACCGCTTCGAACGGCTGATTCGCCTTCGCCGTGGACGTGTTGAGCGCAGTCGTAAGCCGAATCTGAATCTGCGTTCCCCCTGGGAGTTGCGCCGCCACAGCCCAGCCGGCCAAAACCAGCAGCCCAGCGCCAATTCCTCTGACCCGTCGCATCCAGGTAAAAGACGAAGCCGGATTCCACCTGAGTTTCACATACTCATCCTATCGCGCCGTTCTGCGCCTTGAAACTCAAGCCGGAAAAGCTAAGGTCCTTCAAGCGCTGCTCCGTGCGCCAATGCTACATTAATTAGCCAGCGGGATTGGCTAGCAATTAGCCAGCGGGATGGAACAGCGGGAAGGAGCACGCTCCGATGAGAACCTTCGCAATGGTGGTCGTTTTGGTTCTTGGTCTGGGACTTGCAGCGGGGGCTGATGATCTAAGCCTGCGCGCCTGGGAAATGGAGCGGAAAGGCGACCCTGCCGGAGCGCGGGACCTGCTCCAGCAAACCGCCCAAAGGGGTACCGCGGAAGCGCTCCAGGATTATGCCCAGTTTCTGGACTGGCATCGGGATCCTGCCGCGCGAGAAGTCTACGAGAAAGCTCTCAGCGTAACTCAGGGCGAACAGCGCCGTTCAATAGCCCGGCGGCTTGTCATCCTGGATGAGATTGCCGGCGATCGCGCCGCCGCCGAACGTCACATCGAGCAATTTCGCGCCGCTGGCGGCCGCGATCTGAACCTTCCTTCCCCCGCCACCGCTTTGCCGGCCGCAAAACAGACCATCCCCATCCCCGGACCTCTGCGCTCCTTTGCCCGCATGGCCGCGCTTTCTCCCGACGTAAGCCCCGACGAGCTGCTGACCGCACTCGCCCGTAATGTTGTTAACAACGGATACCAGGCCACCAGTACCAACGAAGCGCTCGAGCAGACCGAGTATCTGAAGCTGGTCATCCGCTATCTCTCGCAGGCCCGCGAACTCGAAAAGTTGGCCGACGCCCAGGGATCTCTTAAGATCGAAGCCTGCGAATCGTCGCAGACCGCCGAACTGCTCCGAATCCTCGGATACCGGATGCGCGGCGGTTGCGGCAGCGAAGTGGTCCTTGAAACCGTGAACGCCACCCGGGCGTTCCTCACCATCGACTCCGGATTCCCGTTGGCCGAGCTCGAGCAGAGCCTCCGCACCAGTCGTCCCTTCGTCTACGATTTCAGGCCCACGCAGGCTCCGCTGCTCTATGGCGCGGACTACTGGCTGGTCGCAAAAGATCGTGAAAATGTTCCGTTCATCGATGCGCTCCTCGGCGACCCTTCGTTGTGCCGCTTGTACTTGGCCCTTTCCAAGCTGGATCCCATGGTCGCCGACGAGCCTCCGTAAAACCACCACCCTTCAGAAAATTCGCGCTTATGCGCACGTGCTGGACTTCTACGGCGGCATGTTCCAAATTCGTAACGGTAAGGCCGTGGTTCCAGGCGGCGCTCGCTCCGAGAAAGCCTGGGCCGACCTGGTGGGTGTCTCGCCCGACAAGCCGGGCGCCTTCTTCGAGCGATTGGTGGCTCGCGAGGACGGTTGGCTGGCCAGCTATTTCGACTCCCTGGCCCGCATTACTTCCACCCCCGCCACTGGACCAGTGCAGGCCTATCTCACCGAGCCCGAACGCTTGAAGCGATTCTACGCGGCTATTCGAGGCAAGGTCACCAGTCCCGGGCCGGCTCGTCCGGTATTTCGCGCCAACACCGATATGCTGCTCCTCACCACCCGTCTCCGGCTCGATTCCGACGGGCGGCCGCACATCCCGGGAAGCCTGGAGGTCTGGCGCGCCCTGTTTGCCGAGCACCCCGTCAACGGCGCCAAATATGACGTCAAGCTCAGCAAGGCGGCCGCCGGCTGGAAGGATCCCGACGACGTCATTGAAGCGCTGTTTGCGCTCTGCCGGAAGTCGGTCGAAAACGAGCCGCTGAAAATCTTCATGGCGTTGAATGAGGTCGACCGTCATCGTCAAACGCCCCTGGACGCGAAGACCGCCGACCGTCTGGCGCGGCAATACCACGCCCTTGGGGCGCAATACGCGATATTTGCGGAAGCCGGCGCAGTCACCAACTCCACGATCGTTCAGTTCCTGGATGTCGCCGACACGACCAATCAGATCAAGGACCCGGGCCTGCGCGCCGATGCCGTGGGAACCCTGCAGGGCCTGGTTGGACTCTGGCAGATCTTCTCCCGGCAGGGCTCGATTCCCTCCGCCGACGCCGATCGCGCGCTCGCTTCGGTCTTAGGCCAGTTCAGCAAGGTCAAAAATGAGCGCGACGTCTTCGAGGGCGGCCGCGCAGGCATAAAGGCGCTCCTGGCGGCTACCAAGACCCCGGCGGACGCCCAGCCGCAGGATCGCATGATCGATCTGTTGGCCGGCACGTCGGACTCCGATAGTTCCGATGCGCACAATCAAATGATCGAGGATTTGATTCGAATCTTCGAGGCGCAGCGCCTGGTCTCGCTCACCGACCTGCTCGCGGTTGAGGACCATCTGGAGAGTCTTGCCAAAGGCGAAAAGGTGACCCCAGCCGTGCTGAATCGCGCGGCAGCGCGCATCGCCGAGGTCCAGATTCCGCGCAGCACCTTGAGTACCGCCGAAAGAAACTCTCTCAGCTTCGGATACTGGTCCGAAAAGCACATTGAGGCCGAGCGCAAGCTAAACCTGCGCGCCATGATTGACCGCGCCGCCGCGGACCCCAAAAAGCTCGACGACGTTCGAGCGCTCCTGGCGCCGTTCCTTCGCGATACGCTGGTCGGCTTTAACTACATGTTTTACGCGCCCCCGGGAGCGCAGATCCTTTACACCAATCCGCTCTTCGTACGGAACCACGACTTCATTGGACTTGTGTCGGCGAATCATACCTGGAAAGCGACCGAGGTGTTGGGCAGCGGCTGGCCCTCCAGCGCGGGCGGCAAGCTGGTCGGTTCGCTTATCAACCTGCCTTATGCTTTGGCCGAGGCCGAAGAGAATTTCCTGATTCCAAGCAAGGAGCAGTCGCTCATCTGGGGCGATCTGGTCCCGCAGATGCTCCTCTCGGCGACCGTACCGCGCTGGTGGAACGTTACACCGGCGCAGCTCCACTGGGTGGGTCTCCACATGGATTACGCCGAAACTCTTCTGGCGGAAGGCGCCCTGAACCCCGATCGCCGCCAGGCCGTTTTGGATGTGCTGAGTCAGTACGCTATGCCCGCCCGCATCGAAAAGATTGGAGCGCTCATGCAGGAGGGCCGCGTCAATGCTGCCGTCGAAAATGTGATGCCCTCGGAACTTTTCCTGCTCGCCAAGGATACGCTGGCTTCCGCCAAGCCGGGCGATTTTCCCGTAGCCGACGAGCTGCGCCGCGAGTCCTCCGAATCCCCGCAGCAGTTGAACTACGACGTCATTTCACGCGACTTCGGCACTCCCAAGCCGACGCTGTCCAACTCCTACTCCCCCGAGCTCCTCAGCCTTCGAACCTTCCCCACGTTGATGGGATATTCGAGCAGAATTCTCGCTGAAACCTGGGAGTCGAACCTGCTCTATTACGGAGCGCTGGCTGATCAGTTGCATCTGCCGCCCTCGCAGCTCAACGTCCTGGTGCCCGCCTGGACTCGCGAAACCGTCGAGCGCATCTTCGCCACCCATCTCGAGGATTGGCCCGCGCTGCTTCGCTCCTTGAGATTGGTGGGTGAAGACGTTCGTCAAAAAACTCTCAAAAGCGTAACTGTGGGAGCGAGTTTCTAATCCATAACCGGAGGAATATCTTGACCACACGGAATCGTGCAGTCATCATCGGGGCCGGCCTTTTAGCACTGGGAACATTCCTGGGCGTTCGAGCGCAGGATCGCCCCACCTTCCGGGTCAAGGTGGACATGGTGGTGCTGAGCTTCACCGTGACCGACAGCAAAGGACACTACATCAACGGTCTGAAACCCTCCGACTTTCGCATCACCGAAGACACCATAGCGCAAAAGATCAATACGTTCGGAGAAGGCAACAAGCCGCCGGTCCAGGTGCTGGACAATGGAAAAACCCGCCCGCTGGCCTCCGCTATCGTTCCGAGCGGTGAGTTGGACGGCAAGCCTTCCGACGAGGTCCGCGCCGATTCGTTTGTCGGCACCAATGTCTTTGTACTCTTCGACACCAGCAATTACATGTATCGCGGGTTCGTTTACGCCTCCGATGCGATCGCCGATTTTGTGCGCGGCCTGGATCGCGCCGACTCCGTCGCGGTCTACACCTTTAGCCGCAATCTTTCGCGCGCCGCGCCCTTGACGCATGATCGCGGCGAAGCGATCTTCGGTCTTCGCAAAGCGGTCGCCGGCGACGACGCGGCTCTTTATAATGGGCTGCTTCTGACGCTGCGCGATGCCGCGAAGATTCCCGGCCGTAAAGTTATCATTGTGTTTTCCAACGGCCCCGATAATGCGAGCATGATTGCTCCCGATGACGTTCGTTCGGTCGCTGAAGACGAAGGCATCCCGATCTATGTGATCTCAACCTCAGAGCGAGATCCCATGTCCAACGCCGTCTTCAAACGCATCTCCACCGGCACCGGCGGCAAAGCCTATTTTGCAAAGACCTGGCAGAAACAGATCGAGGCCTTCGAGTCCATTCGCGAAGACCTCGGAAATAGCTACACCGCTACTTACTATCCGCAACCCAATCCCAACGACGGTTTCCGCAAGATCAATGTCGAGATCGTCACCGACGTCGGCAAGAAGTATCGCATCCGCGCGCGCCCCGGTTACCGGCCGCGTGGCGGCTTCTAACAGCCGCGGTCGTTAGACACCTTTGGGTAACGGGTGCTGCATATGCGGTCTGCTGCTCGTCGCGCTTCGAAGGGCAGCTATAAACACGATCACACCAACGCACAGGCTGTTGATGAATCTGCCCTCATTTGCGGTATAGCCGTAAATCCAGGGCGAAGCGAACGTCCAAATAGCGAGCAGGCAATTAAGCCAACTGAGTGCGACGGTTCCTTCGTCCTTGGAACCGAGCCGGAACGCTGCAAAAATCGCAATTATCGCGCCGACAATCCAGCTATTCCAGGCGCCCGGCGCCGAAGACGCTTGATAAACCCACGGTGACAAAATCAGCCAGACGCCTGCCAGCAGGGCAATCACGCTCGCCGCTCTTGTGCCCATATTTCTATCTTCTTCTGTCGGATTCATACGTTACCTCCCGCTTATTCGATTCCGCGTCTGGCTTCACGCGATGCGAAAGTAACCGTGTCTTCACGTCGGGACGGGTGCAATAATAGCTGGCATGCAACTAAGCCGAAGAACCTCAGCGCAATTCATCGTTGGAGCAAGCGTTGTAGTGCTAAGCCTTCTTGCGCAGCAGGGCGATCAGCCCGCCCCCACGTGCCACCACTGTTCGGCCACCTATATTCCGAAGTCCGAGCTGGATGCTTACACCGCGAAGGCCATTAAGTATCACCTCATCGACCAGCAGGTGCGTTCGGTGGATATCGGGAAAGTCCAGGTTGGCATCGGGATGGTCACGCGCGGCAAGCTGCTTCCCGATCCTAATCGCAAAGGCGCCGTTGCCGAGCACGAACAGATCAGCGAGATTTATCACGTGATCGACGGGGGAGCTACGCTGCTGACCGGCCCCGATCTGGTGAACCCCGCCAAGCGGCCGGCCGGTGAGCGGACGGTCCGGCTGCAAAACGGTCCCGGCTATAACGCCGCTTCCATCACACAACCGATGGTCACGCATCTGAAGGCCGGCGACGTGATCATTATTCCCGCGGGCACCGGGCATTGGTTCACCGAGATCCCCGATCACATCACCTACATGATGGTGCGCGTCGATCCCGATAAGGTGGTGCCGACCAAGAGCCAGGCCGAGTCCGAGGCTGACCTGAAAGTGATTCCGCCTGTTCGTTAGGCTTGTTTCGCTCGCCGATGCGCTGGTTCCAAGTTCGGGAGCAACGCGGTCAGAATCCCGATGGCCGGCAAAAACGAGCAGATGTGATAAACGTAGCTGATGCTGGTGTGATCCGCTAACTGGCCCAGCAGAGCCGCTCCTACTCCGCCCATCCCGAATGCAAATCCGAAGAACAATCCGGAAATCATTCCGATCTTGCCGGGAATCAATTCCTGCGCATAAACCAGGATCGCCGAGAAGGCGGATGCCAGAATCAGACCGATTATAATGGTCAGGATTCCGGTCCAGAACAGGTTGGCGTAGGGCAAAACCAGCGTGAACGGCAACACTCCGAGAATGGACCACCAGATGACCAGCTTGCGGCCGATGCGATCGCCGATGGGCCCGCCGATGATCGTTCCCGCCGCCACCGCGCCCAGAAAGATGAACAGATGAATCTGCGCGTTTTGCACCGATACGTGAAACTTGCTGATCAAGTAAAACGTGTAGTAGCTGGTGAGGCTGGCCAAGTAGAAAAACTTCGAAAAAATCAGCGCGATGAGCACCGCCAGCGCGAGAGCGATCTTCTTGCCGGGCAGCGTCTGATCCTGACCGTGGCCAGCGCGGGATTTTCCGGTTGGCAGCCGGTGCACTTTCGACCAGGAGCCTACTTTGATCAGCACCATCATCGCGAGCAGCGCGGTAACTGAGAACCAGGCGATGCTGGACTGCCCGTGCCGCAGAACGATGAATGCCGCCAGCAACGGCCCCGCCGCCGATCCCGCGTTGCCGCCCACTTGAAAGAGCGATTGCGCCAAACCATGCTGTCCGCCCGACGCCATTCGGGCAACTCGCGAGGACTCGGGATGAAATACTGCGGATCCCATGCCCACCATCGATGCCGACATCAGGAGCGTGGGAAAACTCCCCGCCGCCGACAAAGCCACCAGTCCGATCAGCGTCAGCCCGCTTCCCACCGCCAATGAATAGGGCTGCGGATGGCGGTCCGTGTACAAACCCACCACCGGCTGGAGCAGGGACGCTGTCAATTGATAGGTCAAAGTAATGAGACCGATCTGTCCGAAATCCAGGCCGAACGAAGCCTTGAGCATCGGGTAAATTGCCGGAATGAGTGACTGCACCATGTCATTGAGGAAATGACAGAAGCTAATGGTCAGCAGGATGGTGAATGCGGTCTTTACCTGTGCCTCGTTGCTCGTCTGTGCCGAAACAGCGGTGCTCATGTGCCTTTCTCTAGCGTAGCGGTTTTTTCGCGAGCATTTCCTGCCGGGCGATGTAGCCGAAACCGACCACCGCCAGAAACAACGTCAGCACCTCGCTGTCGCCCAGGTTGAACTCGAGAAATCCTTCCGCGAGAATCGCCAGAATCGCCGCGATTGCGCCATGTAGGACGAAGCGCGCCTCGGTCGAGACGAGCTTGGCGCGCAGGGCGCCCGCGAAATCCCACAGCACCTTGCCGATCAGCCACATCATCGCCAGCATGGTGGGAATTCCGCGCTCAGCCGCATATTGCAAATAGATGTTGTGCAGATGGCCGTAAAAGCCGTCGGGCAATGGGCGCGGGATGTCGGCCGGCACCCACCGGTCGAACTGATACTTGATCTGCTCGGGTCCGAGTCCCAGCCACGGATGCGCCCGAATCATTTCGAGGCCGGTGCGCGCGGTCACCAGACGAAACTTATTCGAGTCCAACCGGCTGGGCTGAATCGTGGACCGAACGCGCTCCTTTAATGCGGTCGGCGAAACCAGAAACGCCAGGAGCGCGACTACCGGCGCGGCTGCCACCAGCCACTTATGCCAGAACCAGCACAGGTACAACAACCCGATCGGAAATCCCAGAAGGAAAATGCTGCGCGTGAAGCCAAGCACCATCGATAACACGAGCACGCCCGCGCACAACCATCCTGCCAGCTTCCAGCGCCGCTCATTCGAAAAGAAAAGATAAGCGGCCAGCATCAGCAACACGATCATCTCTTCGCCGCCAAAGGTCATCCAGTGGCTCATGAATCCGGTGATGCGCTGTGCGATGTAGAACTGATAGAAATTCCGGTGCAGTTCCTGCGATTCGTGATATTTCTGCCAAAACTGCCACAAGCTGAACAAGGCTGAGAGCGTCGCCACGGCGGCCCAGAGCAGCGTGATGGCGCGAATCTCCGCGACTTTTCGAAAAGTGCTGTAGACGACCAGCAGAACAAAAAACACAAAAAATTTGCGGATTTGCGGCAGGCCGTCTCGCATGTCACCGGAAAAAAACCACGAGATGATCGTGCCGGTGATGAATAGGGCCAGCGGCAGCTGGATCGGCGGGAGCCGCAATTTTTCACGAGATAGTAACAAAGCAGCGAGCGCCGCGCCTAACAAAATCTGTGAGACTGCAATCGAGAATAGAATGGAAAGAAGAGCGCCGCACGTCAGGTAAAACGGAGCGCGCTCGAAATACGGCTTCAAATCAGTAGGCTAACAGGACCAACAGGCTAATAGGAATGGATCTCTATATTCTCCGCCACGGGATTGCCGAAGACGGCCAAGCGGGCCACCCCGACGGCGATCGCGCGCTGACAGCGGAAGGCAAGAAAAAGCTTCGGACCGTTTTACGGGCAGCCGCCAAAGCCGGCGTGACGCCCTCGCTGATCCTCACCAGCCCTTATCGGCGCGCGCTGCAGACCGCTGAGATTGCTGCTGAAGTGCTCGACTATAAGGGCGACTTGCTGCGGACGAAAGCGCTCGAGCCGGGCTCCGAGCCGAGCGCCGTTTGGGAAGAGATCCGCGTCCACAAAGACGAGGCGAATATTTTGCTGACCGGACACGAGCCGCTGTTCAGCCGCCTGACCGCTTACCTGCTGGCCTCGCCCAATCTCACAATCGATTTCAAAAAGGGCGCGATGGCGTGCTTGGAGATGGACCATTTCGCGGCCGAGCCGCACGGCGCACTGCGCTGGATGCTGACGCCCAAGCTGGCCGGCGGCTAAAGGAACAGCGGCGGCTAAACGTTGCTCCGCTTTCGCTCGTAGGGTTGCTTCAGATATTTCGCCGCCTCTTCCTGCGCGCCTTGCGTATCGTCGCGCGTCCGGACCGCCTGGTTGTACTCGTTCACCGCCCGGTCGCGCTGGCCCGCAATATCGAAAATATTGCCCAGCTTGATGTGCGCCCACACTTCGGTCCATTTCGGATCGTTGTCGCCGTCCAGCACCTGGCGATATTCGTTGGCAGCCGATTGATAGTTGTTCTGCAGGAAAAAAACTTCCGCCACGCGATAGTGCGCCAGCGAACTGCTGCGATTCACTTCGATGGCCTTCTGATACTCCTTCAGCGCGTCGCCGAATTCGCCGATTTCGGCAAACTGCTCGCCGCGCTTGATCGCGACCGCCACGCGCATGGAGGGGCTCCAGACGCAGCACGCTTCCGTTCGGATCGATGGTCACCGATTTCGGTTTGCCGAAGGTATCCACGGTGAACTCAGACGACGTGCCGACCACGTCGATGCGCTTGGTCTCCGGATTGCCTTCGGTTTCGATCTTCAAATCCACCGGCATATGGAAGGTGTCCAGATCCTGCGAAATCTTGCCCATCACCCGGAAGCCCTTGGTGGTGCGGAAAACCGTATACTCCAGCTTGAATTCGGGAGCGCCATTGGACTCGACCCATTGCACGAAGAAGTATGGTCAGATCGTTGCCATAAATCTGCTCGGCGGCCTTGCGGAAATCGGCCGTGCTCACCGACTGCCAGGCATGCTGCCCGGTGAAGGTGTTCATCAACTTCATGAATCCGTCGTTGCCCATGACGTTACGGAGCATGTTCAGAATGGCCGCGCCTTTGCCCGCCGTGGAGGCCCAATACTCGGGCGAGTAGTCTTCCAAGCGCCCCGCCTGGATGA
Organism: Bryobacterales bacterium; assembly: GCA_963732175.1. Classification (GTDB taxonomy): domain Bacteria; phylum Acidobacteriota; class Terriglobia; order Bryobacterales; family Bryobacteraceae; genus Palsa-89. The sequence goes on from CAVSYF010000019.1 coordinate 13,790, forward strand.
GCGGCGGATTGTCCACCGTAAGCGCCTCGACGTAGGTATCGTGAATGTCCTGCTCAAAAGCGCCGGGGCCTTTATCGTGCTCCTCCCACAGCAGCTCGGCATAACGCGCGTTGCCGTTCTCCAGCCACATGTGATCGCGATTGATGGGTGAAACCAGCTCTTCCCACCATTGCCGCGCCAGTTGGTTGGCGAGCAGGCGGCCCGCAACCTGATTCCCGATGCCTTTAGGAGAAAGGAAAATCACACCCGGCGCAGCGTAGCCGTTGGGAGTGCCGTCCTCGGTTTCCACCAGCGTCAGATTGGCTTGCGGCGGCAGCCCGTACACGCTGGTGAGATAGCTCATCAGCTTCCCGGTCTCTTCTCCGTACACGCTCGCCATGGACTGTTTTTGCCGGAAATAAACCGAAGTGGTCACGCCTTCCGAATTCACGCGCACCGGATCGCCTTGAACCACCGCGATGTTGCCCGGAAAGGAAGGCTTATCCGTAGCGAAGCTGTAGACGATTTTGTCGGCGCCGACGCGTTCGGATTTCGCGAATCCGCTCCCGATCACGCTGAATCCGGTGGGAACTGTGATTCGCAGATTGGCGGTGTAGCGATCGGCGGTGTAATCGTTCACGGGAAACCAGCGCGCCGGGTACAGCAGATAAGCGTAATCGTTCTGAATGGAAGCGAAGCGGATGCCGTAAACCGGAGACTCTTCCTGGCCGGTCAGCCGGCCGTCGTAGCTGAAAGTCAAAGTGGCCGCCTTGCCCTTGCTCAAAGGAGCGGGGAGACTGACGCGAACGCTGTAATCCTGGCCCGTTCGCGAAGCCGGGACCTGACGCCCGGTTTCATCCACCACACCGGAAACGGTGAGCGCGTTGTTCAACTCGAAGGCTACCGACGAAATGTCGTTGTCCAGCGCGACGAAACGCACTTTGACGCGGGCAGTGAGGGCTTGCGTGTGGGGATTGATTTCCGCATCGATGCTGTAGTTGTCCACGTCGATGCGAGCGCGCGGGACCCCCTTGTCCTGCGCCGCGGCGAGCGATACCAGCGCCAGTGCTGCGAGAAGCGTCCTCCTACACATGAACCAGTTCCTCTTTTTGCAAATGCTCTTCAATCAGCGAAGCAGCGAATTCCAACGGATCCTCGGGAGCGGACAGCTTCCGTGCAACCTGGAACAAATCCTGCCGCATGCTCTCCCGCGCGTCGGCATCCTCGAGGAGATGCAGCGCGTGCTGCGCCAAGCGCGCACCGGTACAGTCGTCTTGAATGAGTTCCTCCACCACCTTTCGTCCCGCAACCAGATTCACCATGGAGTAAAACGGAACGGTGACCAGACGCCGGCCCATCCACCAGCTCAAATTGTTTACTCGATAAAACGTGACCATGGGCGTTCCCAGCACGGCGGCCTCAATGGTGACCGTCCCGCTCGCCGCCAGCGCCACGTCCGCGCAGGCCAATACATCCCAGGTTTGACCTTCAAGTACTTTGATGGATGACTCGAAAATGCGTTCCCGGTATTTTGAGTCTACTGGAATTGTGCCGGGGGGAACCGCCAGGATAAATCGCGGGGCGGGCGTCAGGTTCGCTTTCCGAATGCACGCGACCGTCTCGATCAACGCCGGCAGGTGTCGTGCGGCCTCGCCGCGCCGGCTTCCCGGCAACAGGGCAATTAACGGCGCTCCATCGGGGATTCCGAAACGCTCGCGTAACACATCCCGGCCGGCGGACGGCTTCACCAGACGGGTAAGCGGATGTCCGATGTAGGTGGTGTCGATTCCGTTCCGCATGAAGAAATCCTGCTCGAACGGAAAGATGCACAGCAGCCGGTCGATGGTCTTGCGCATGCGGGGCAGGCGGCCTTTGCGCCAAGCCCAGGCTTGCGGCGCGATCAAATAGAAAATCGGGATCTTGCTCTGCTTCAGACGCCGTGCCAGGCGCAAGTGAAAATCCGGGCTGTCAGTAAGGATGGCCAGATCGGGCGCTTGCCGGCGGGCGGCGCCGAGCAGCTTTCGGAACTCTCGCCAGATGCGCGGGATGTGAGTGACCACCTCCACCAGACCCACCACCGCGATGCTGCGGGCGTCCACCACGGGGCGCACGCCGGCCTGCTGCATCCGAGGTCCCGCACAGCCGAAGAACTCGATCGCGGGATTACGCCGCCTCAGCGCTTCCACCAAACCGGCGGCATACAAGTCGCCGGAGGCCTCGCCGGCCGAAATCAAAACTCTGGAGCCCACTTCTTCTAGGATAACGCGAAGGTCTCGGCGTGATAGAATGAGGGCGACAGCCCCACCAGATGTCCGCTCAACCTGACCTTTCTAAACTCAGCGTCGGCCAGTTCGCGGAGCGCTTCCGCGGCGAGATGATCCCGCTCAGCAATACGTTTTCCTATTTTTGCGCGTCCGTGCCGCTCAGCGAGGAGGATCTCAAGGAATATCTGGAGGAGCCGGTAGCGGCGCTACCGCCGGCAATTTCGGCGTTGCTGCCGAAAGTGTCCATCATGCTGGTTCCGTATCTGGAGCGAATCGACGGGAAGGATAAGGGCACGATCCGCAAGGATGAGTTCGTGTGTACGGAGAAGCCGCCAGATAATCGGCTGTCGTGGGGGAGCCAGGTACGCCTGGACCACGAAGAGGTCTTGCTGTTTGCTCTGAAGGAGCAGGATGTCTCCGAGTATCATTACCGGTTCTATCACGTGCTGGCGACGCTTGCGGCCGGCCTGTGGTCGGAAGAGGCGCAGAGCGGCTATGAAACTCTGCTGCGCGAGGAGTTGAATCGCGGGGTGCACGGCGAGGTGGACGAGGAAAGCTGGCATCTCAAGCAGGCGCTCTTAAGGCGGCAGACCAACGTCCGCCGCGAGACCAAAGTGTTTCGGGATTACTCTCGCCAATCCTTTGCCGATACGCTTACGCTCTACCTGCACGGCATCTGCTGCGATATCGACGTGGAAACGGGTCCACGGCAGTTGCCCAGCCGTTATATTCGCAAGCGCTTGAACCTGCTTTACAACCTGTATCCGCCGCCGTCGGGATACGCGGTTTTTCCCGAGCATCAGAAGCAGGACTGAAGTACCGCTTCGGTCGCTTGTCGGTCTCATAAAATATTTCGATCAGCAAGCCTGCGCTTTTGCGCTGACAAAACGGCCGCTTTGCTGTAACATCTCTGCTAGAGTTTCCAATCAAAAGCCAAGCGCCGCGCCGCGCTGGACGGATCACCGTAACATCCAAATCTGAAGAGACCTGGTAAGTTCTCCTGACCGATGCAGGCCGATCGAGGTTTGAAATCGGTCATTAATCAAGTCTTCATCGAGGCATGTTATGAATTCTGAGGAACCATTTTCAATGAGACATCCAAACCGGCTGAGAACGCGCCAGGAGGGTCGGCGGGCGCGTCTTGAACTAGCCAGAAAACGCCCTGCCCAGCATCATACCGAGCAATCCCAGGCGCCTGCTGGCGGAGTGCTGGACGGCCCGCATCGCAAGTGGATGCAGAATTTCAGCCTGCGAGCCGGTCCGCCGCTTTGGCTGCTGCTGAAGCAAGACTGATCCGGCGAAGTCCGCGCTCACCGAACCGTACCCGCGCTTTCGTTATTGCTGCTGTTGTTGTGCTGCTGAGCGGCCAGGTCCGCATCGGGGATTCCCGCTGGGCAGCCGACCAGTCCTCCGCGCGTACGGGATCGAGCTCCAGCGCCGGGGCCGCGTCGGAAGGCGCGACGCTGACGGCAACCAGCAGCTCGCTTTCGACGGATCCCTTGAACACGCCCTTGGCCGGGGGGACGTCGGCATAATCGCGTCCCACGGCGGTGCGTATATGCCGGTCATCGGCGTGACTATTGTTGGTCGGGTCAAACCCGATCCAACCCAGGCCGGGCAACAGCGCCTCCACCCAGGCATGCGTAGCGCCGCCCTCCGGAGAACGCGACTTGTCGCCCTTGGGGTGGAACAAATAGCCGCTGACGTAACGGCTCGGGATACCGAGCCCACGAGTCAGGGTGATCATGATATGCGCAAAATCCTGACAGACTCCCTGACGGGTCTTCAAGGCGTCATCGATCGGCGAGTCCACGCGCGTGCTTTTGGGAACGTAGGTGATGGCCGAATGCAGCGCCGCATTCAGGTTGAGCAACAGCGCCAGCGGATCGTGCTTTCTGGCTTCTTCCGGCGAGGGCATGCGCAACTCGCGGGCGAACTGCTCCAGGGCTTCGCTCGATACGGCAAACTGGCTGGGCATCAGCATCTCGATAAAATCGCCTTCGGCGACCATGGCATCGAGCGCCGTCCAAGCGCCGGCGCCTAACGAATCCGGCAGCGGCGGATTGGCCTGCAGGTCCACCAGGGCCTGAGCGGAGATGGTCAACTGCCGGTGACGTCCGGGAACGTCGAAATGATGCACCGTGTTTCCGAGGTAATCCCGATACGAGTGCACGCGCGCCCGCGGCTGGATCTTCAGTTGAAAGCTCAAGCAGCGTTGCGTGCCATCGGAGCGCGGCTGCATGCGCGCTTCCATCAGACTTTCGCTTACCGGCTCGCTGTAGCGGAACTTGGTCAGATGCTGGATGGAGTAATACATTAGGGTTGCAGGGCGGCCTCGATGGAATAGGTGATGTAGACTTCGTAGAGCGCGGCATGGATGCGCGCGCACTGCTGCTGGATGCCGGCGCAAAAGTCCGCCAAGCCGGCCACGATCTCTTCTAAGGGCGTAAAAATGAGCCCGGCGCGCAACCGCCCAGCCAGCTTGGCCACTTGCGCGGTCCGCTTGCTGGAGGCGATGAGGTGAATGGCTTCGAGCGACTGCTGCATGCGGTCGGAGGCGAAGCGCACCGAGTGCGGGAACTCATTGTTCAGCAGCAGAAACTCAGCGACGCGATCCGGCCGGAGATCGGCGGTATAGACCTTGCAGTAGGCCTCGAAGGCGGTGCAACTGCGCAACAGGCCGATCCACTCCATGTGCTCGCTCGAATCCACGGGCTGGCTTTCCGGATAAGGAAACTCGCGAAAATAGAGATCCAGCAGGCGCGCGGTGGCGGAAGTCCGCTCCATGAAACGGCCGACTTGAATGAACTGCCAGCCCTCGCCATGATTCATGGTGGAATCGGTGACGCCCTGGAACTGATGCGAATTTTCGACGATGAAGCTGAGAAAGTCGACCGGCTGTGCCGCTGAAAGACCGGCGGCCTCCATGCGCTTCACCTCGTGGAAGAGCCGGTTCACTTGCTCCCACATTTCGGAACTGATTTGTTCGCGGACCTGACGCGCGTTCTCGCGGGCCGCGGTGATACCGCTGGTGATCTGCCGGGACGTATAATTCTGCGCCAGGGTGAACGGATCGGTGGCGGAGACTGCGGGATCGGGATGGCCCAGACAGGCCAGCAGGCGGCTCCAGCGCCGGTCCGCGGATCGGGGATCCTGCTCCAACATCAGATTCAGCTGGACGCCCATGACGCGCGCGGTGTGTTCCGCCCGCTCCAAATAGCGGCTCATCCAATACAAGCTGTCTGCGACTCGTGAAAGCATACGTCGTCCGGTTTCCGCTTTGGTTCTAGTGCAAGACCCAGGTATCCTTGCTGCCGCCGCCCTGCGAGGAATTCACCACTAGAGAACCGCTTCGTAAGGCCACGCGCGTCAGACCTCCCGGCACGATGGTGACGTGGTCGCCACACAATATGTACGGCCGCAGATCGACGTGACGGGGTTCCACGCGGCCGTCGATTAAGCAAGGCGCGCGAGATAGTAGCAGGGTCGGCTGGGCGATGTAGTTGCGCGGGTCAGCTTCGATATGGCGGCGGAATTCTTCCCTTTGCTCGGCCGTGCTGTGCGGGCCGATCAGCATGCCGTAACCGCCCGACTCGCCCACCGCCTTCACCACGTATTCGTGCAAGTGATCCAGCACATGCTTGCGCTCGGTGGCATCCGTCAGGACGTACGTCTCCACGTTTTCGAGAATCGGGTCTTCGCCCAGAAAGTACCGAATGATTCGCGGAACGTACGCGTATATGGCCTTGTCGTCCGCTACGCCGGTGCCCAATGCGTTGGCGAGCGAAACATTGCCGGCCCGGTAGGCATTAAAGAGACCCGGCACTCCCAGGGTGGAATCGGAGCGAAAAGCCAAGGGATCGATGAAGTCGTCGTCCACGCGCCGGTACACCACATCCACGCGCCGCAAGCCGCCGGTGGTGCGCATGTACACCAGGTTGTCGTGCACCACCAGATCGCGGCCTTCCACCAATTCGATGCCCATCTGGCGGGCCAAATAAGTGTGCTCGAAATACGCGGAATTGTAGACGCCGGGCGTCAGCAGCACGATGTTGGGCTCGTTACGGCCTTCCGGAGACAGGGCGCGCAGCGTAGTAAGCAGCGCTTCCGGATAGTGGTCGATGGATTTAACACCGGCGTTCCGGAACAATTCGGGGAAGATGCGCTTCATTACCTGGCGCGAGGTAAGCATGTAAGACACGCCGCTCGGGACGCGCAGATTGTCCTCCAACACCACGAAGCGCCCGTCCGGCAGGCGGACCAGATCGGTACCCATCACCGAGACGTAGGTGTTCTTGGGCACGGCAACGCCGCGCATCTGCCGCCGGAAATGCTTGCAGCTATATACCATCTCGCGCGGCACGATGTTGTCGGCCAGGCAGCGGCCTTCGTTGTAAATGTCTTGGAGGAACAGGTTCAGCGCGGTGATGCGCTGCGTCAAGCCGCGTTCGATGGTCTCCCACTCGGAACTGGTGATGATGCGCGGCAGCAGGTCATGCGGAAAGATCCGTTCGGTCCCCTCTTCGCGGCCATATACCGTAAAAGTGATGCCCTGATGCAGGAACGAGACATCCGCGGTTTGCTTCTTCCGGCGCATCTCTTCGGCCGGCAAGCGGCACAGCAATTCGTGCAAGCCGCGGTAGTGCGGGCGCGGCCGTCCCTCGGCGGAAAACATCTCGTCATAAGCGCCATTCAATTGGTACTTAGACAGAGCGTCGGAGGTAAATTGTTGTTCGTCGAACGCGGGAGCCGCCATAATCTACCTGCTTCGACGTGGAAGGGGGGAAGCATCAATTTTATCACAAACCGTTCCAGAACTTCGGCGGAGTTCAGCGGTTGTTACCTGAACTCGCGCTCACCTGCTGAATGCGGCTCAGCCGGTTGCGCCGCTGCTGGAATGCGGACGCCACCGTAGCCATGTCCGGACCGGTGAGCAGGGAAGGATCGCAGGACGCCAGGCCTCGTTCACAGGCCTCCACGTTCCGCTTGCGGAACGCAGTCTCAGCGCCGCTCAGATCGGAAGGGTTCAAATTCAGCGGATCGCAGTTAGCCAGCCCATTCTGGCAAGCGGCCAGATTGCGTCGTTGAAACTCCGCGCGCACCTGCTTGGCTTCGGCGGGCGTCAGCAGGATGGGATCGCAGTTTGCCGAAAGATCCAGGCAACGGTCTCGATTCCGCCGCAAGGACCCCTCTCGCACCGAAACTGCTTCGGCGGCCGATAAATGCGTGGGATCGCAGCTGGACGAGCCATTCAGGCACCGGTCCAGATTGCGGCGCGCAGCGGCCGCCTGAACGGTCGTACCTTGCTGCGGGGTCAACATGGTCAAATCACAGGACGCGGCCCCATCCAGACAGCGGTCAAAATTCCGCTTGGCCGCGGCGGCATGCACTGAGCCGGCATCCTTAGAGTCGAGCAGGACGGGGTCGCAGGTGGCGTATCCGTTCATGCATTTATCCAAGTTGCGGCGGTAGCGGGAGGTCTGCACATCTTTGGCCTCCTGGGAACTCAGACGGGTCGGGTCGCAGAGCGTCGAACCGCTCAAACAAGAATCGAAATTACGTTTTTTCGAAGCCTCCGCGGCTTGCTTCAGCTCTTGAGGATTCAGCGCCGATACGTCACAGCCGGAAAGACCCTTCAGGCAATTCAACAGATTGGTCTGGTCGGGAACTGGCGGCGCGGACTTACGCTGCTGGGCCATCGCTGTAGCGCTCGCCAGTCCGAGGAACGCGCTAATCAGCAGGAGTAAGCTTCTCATGAGGCTTCCATTATCTCCGTTTCCCCCAGGCCTGTATTTAGTTTACTCGTACCGGTACATTAATCGACGGCCTAGGTTTCCCGGTTCATCCTGCGGACCAAGGCGTCGAGGGGAGACTCAAGCGGTGTAAGGTCCTAGTACAAAATCGCGCGAGTTGTAGTCCAATCTGCTCCACCGGCCCCCAGGAAGTAGAGTAATCTGAGGTCGAATTAGAAGGAAATTAGACTAAGCATTCCATGAGTCTCAATTCTAGAGTGACATTGTGTTTCTAATACTTACGCTCGGTGTAGTGTCGTTGGCGTTAGCTCTGCTGCTTACGCCCTTGGTGCGCGATTCGATTGGACGGTTGGGCTTCCTGGACCATCCGGATGGCCAGCGCAAGCGGCATGCCTCGCCAATTCCCCGGGTGGGTGGAATTGCCATTGTCATCGCGTATGTGACCACTTTTGGCATCGCGCTCGCGTTGCCCTTCAGCTATACACATGTCTTGCACGAATCGCTGGGCAACATTCTTCCGCTTACGCTGGTGGGCTCGATTGTGTTTTTCACCGGCGTGCTGGACGACCTGATCGGACTGAGCGCCTGGCAGAAACTGATCGGGATCGGCGGCGCCAGCGCGTTGGCCTACTGCACCGGCATCCGCGTCAACATTGGATTGTGGAACGGATGGTCGGCGGGACCCGCGCTAGGATTCGTGATCACCGTGGTCTGGCTGGTCGGGTGCACCAACGCCTTCAACTTGATCGACGGCATGGACGGCCTGGCGGCGGGCGTGGGCCTGGTCTCAGCCGTCACCATACTACTGGCCGCTTTAACGCAAAACAATCTTCCGCTCGCGCTCGCCACCATGCCGCTGGCGGGATGTTTGTTGGGTTTTCTGCGCTACAACTTCAACTCGGCTTCGGTCTTTCTGGGAGACAGCGGCAGCCTGCTGATCGGCTTTTTGCTGGGCTGCTTTGGCGCGTTCTGGAGTGAAAAATCGGTCACATTAGTGGCGCTCACCGTGCCCTTGCTGGCGTTCTCCATTCCGCTGCTGGACGTTACCGTTTCCATCCTGCGGCGGTTTCTGCGGAATCGCCCCATCTTTCAGGCCGACCGCGGGCACATTCATCACAAGTTATTAGATCTGGGATTCACCCCCAAGCGCGCCGTGCTGACCATCTACGGCGTCTGCAGCCTGGCCGCGGCTCTCTCGCTGCTGGTGAGCGCGCTGCATAACAGCTTCAGCGGTTTGATCGTGATTCTTTTCTGCGCGGCAGCTTGCGTAGGGATCGGGAGATTGGAGTACACAGAATTCGCTATGGCCGGAAAAATGTTCCTAGGCGGCAGGTTCCGCCGTATCATTGACGCGGAGACGCGGCTCAAAGACTTCGAAGCGGCGCTGGAAAACGCCGGCAGCATTGAGGAGTGTTGGAGCAGAATCTGCGCCACCAGCACCGATTTCGGCTTTCGCGGCGTGCGCATGAACATTCACGGCCGCGTATTCGCGGAGTTTCCGGCGCCTGCCGAAGGGCGGCTCTGGCAAATCCGGATTCCGCTGGCCGGTTCGCATCATATTAACTTCTTCCGGGATTTTGACGCCGAGATGAACCCGGTGATTCTCAGCGCCTTCGTCAGTACGGTGGAGCGCGTGCTCGAGGGCAAGATTGCCAAGAGCAGCAACGTTCTGAGAAATCTTGGAGAGCTGCGGGCGGCTACCATCTATCCGGAGCGCGCCAGTTCAGCCATGTCCCAGATCGCTTGAACCACCAGGGCGGGCTCATCCAGATGGATCCAATGCCCGCTTTTCTCCGCGACGATGTGCCGTCCTTGGGATGAGGCGCGCGCCATCGCGTCGCGGTCAGCCCGTTCGGCCGGAGTGGAATTCGCCGCCGATAGGATCGTGATGGGGATGCCGGCGGGCGGGCGCATCGGCGCTGCCTCAGCACAGCACGCGGGGAGCGCGGTCAGGTAGCTCGCCATGCCTAAAAAGCTTTTCGGCTGGCACCAATGTGCCTGAATCATCGGCCAGGTTTCCATTGGCATCTTGCGCACTTCACCGACGATGCGCGAGATGGTGGATTCTCCCTGGCCGCTGCTGAACCTCGCAATCCACTGCGGCAAGAGGCGCGAGCCTCCCGACAAGAGCCTTAGCGCAAAGCGCACGATCCCGAAACGGGCGAGCACTGCACCACGGCGGGATAGCGCGACACCCCGCCGCAACATCCGGGACTGAGCTTCGGACACCTGCAGCCATTCTTCGGGACAGAGCGGGTCTATCAGAACCAGGCCGGCTACTTCGTCCGGATGTTTCGCGGCGAACGCGCGCACCAGCATGCCGCCAAATGAATGTCCGACCAACACATACGGCGCCGGAACAGCAGCGGCGTGAAGGAGCGCGTGCAGCTCTTTGATTAAGCGCGAAGTAGTGCGCGCTGTGATGCCCGGATCGCTCCAGCCCAGCCCGGCACGATCGTAGCTCGCGCAGCGCGTGAATTCGGAAACTCGGTTGCGGATCTCGGTCCAATTCAGGCAGGACGCCGAGATGCCGGATTCCAGGATAACCGCGGGACTACCCTGCCCGGTTTCGACCAGGTGCCAACGCCGGCCGCCGATGTCGATCAATCTCCCTGGTGGCGGAAAGCGGCGCTGATCGCGAAAAGTTCCCGCCGCCTGATAGAGCATCCCCGCGAGCAAAAGAAAAATGAGGATGGCGAGGAAGACTAGCAGCGTCTCAAAGGATAACGAATTTTGTTTTTAGAAAGGGCGCCAGGTTCGCTGACGCCCTCGGTGGACGTTAGTTGGTGGCTGTCGGGCTGGGTCTTTGATGCCGCTCGTGGCGAGCTTGCGCCATCGCTTCCAGCTTGGTCTTCTGATCGGGAGTCAGCTTCTGATAGACTTTTGCGGACGCTGTACTCCGGATCGCCGCCAGTTGGCCGAACTCGCTGCCTTCGGTGGTGGCGAACTGCTGGATCTGAGCCACGTTATCGGCCTTGATCGCGGCATGCAGCGACTTGCGGGTTTCCCGAAGCTGCTGGCGAATCGGCATGGCCGATTGTCGCGCTTCCTGGAAAATCGACTTGACCTGAGTGCGCTGCGCGTCGCTCAAGTTCAGGTTGGTCATAAACCGATCGAGTCTATGCTGGCCCCGCGCGTGTTGGTTTGGTGTGGTTTCGGCCGCAAACAGTCCAGCGGCGCCTAAAGCGGCCACCGCCGTCCATGCGGCTAACTTAAGACTGAATTGCATGGTTTGGTTCTCCTATCTGATTGGACGTGACACCATCCCTGAGGTTTAGCCCGGATCTGTAAAGCCGGGTAAAGCCTGGTAAAGTTCTTGCCAACAAACCCGATCTTCGGATAGAGTGGCAACGGAGGACAAAGATGGCCTTTTGCCCTAACTGTGGGTCGCCGGCCGAGGGCCGATTTTGCGAAAAGTGCGGCGCGGCGCTCGCTCCGGGTGCAACCGCGTCGGGATCGACACCGCTCGGTACGGTCTCGGGACCAGCTCCAAGCTTGGCCGCCGCAGGACTAACCGATAACATGGCCGGGGCTCTTTGCTACCTGGCCGGTTTGATCACCGGCATCTTATTTCTCGTCCTGGCGCCGTATAACCAGAATCGGGTGGTCCGATTTCACGCGTTCCAATCCATCTTTCTGCATCTGGGCTGGATCATTTTATGGATCGTGATCACGATCATTACTCTGCCGCTGAGCGCGCTCCCGATTCTCGGGGCGATGATTTCAATTTCCCTCCATTTTGCGCTCTGGATCGGCGGCGTGATCATTTGGCTGTACATGATGTACAAGACCTACAACAACGAGAAGATCGTGCTTCCCGTGATCGGGCCGATCGCCGAGAAGCAGGCCGGCGGGTAAGGCTAACGCAGACCCTGTTCGTTCAAATAGGCGAGCAGCGCGGCGGGATCGTCGGTGATGATGCCGTCGACCTCGGCATCGATGAGTGCACGCCAATCTGCGCTCGAGTTCGCCGTCCAGGGAACAACCTGCAAGTTCGCGGCATGAGCGGCTTTCACTTGCTCAGCAGTGATCAGCTTGTACTGCGGCGAAACGATATCGGCCTCGGCCTCCGCGGCCATCTCGACAAATGGGCGCGATCCGCTTTCCCACAACGCCGCAAGCCGGGTCTCGGGCGCGATCTCCTTCACGGCGTGCAAGACACGAAAGTCGAAAGACTGCACGACCACCCGCTTTTGGAGGCCACGCTTCTGAATCTCGTCGAGCAGCATCTTGGCGAAGATCGCCGGCTCCGGCGTCAATTCCCGATGGTCGGGAAAACTTTTAACTTCGATATCGAATTGAAAATCCCGGCGATCGGACAGGCTCAGCACCTCATCGAGAGTTGGGATGCGAGTGCCGGGGATGGTTCGCTGCTTCGGGAAATTCGGATTCCTTAAGCTTCCGCAGTCATACTCGCGCAGCTCGGCCAGCGTCAGCTCGCGGATGGCAGCGCCGGGACGGGGGCCGCTGCAGATTACTGGATTGATATGCGGATCGTGCACCACCACTAAGACATCATCCCGCGTCGCTAACACATCCAGCTCGATGGCATCCGCGCCGGCTTCGATCGCGTAAACGAACGCGGGCAGCGTGTTCTCCGGATGCGTCGCGCGGGAGCCGCGATGTCCGTGGACCAGCACGCTCCGGCGCGGCCGAACAGGTGTCAAAGCTCAGGATCGGGGGGCGGTGCGAAGGCGGCCATGTCCGGCTCGGGCCCCGGCGGCTCAAGAATAGCGGCCGGAGGTTCCGGCTCAGCCGGAGACTCGACCTCGGGTTCGTTTTCCGATAAAGGCACCTCGCACTCACAGCAGTCGCTACAGCGCTTGCATCGGGTGCAGCGATGATTCGCACAGGTGTCTTTCGTGCAAAAGGCGCAGATATCGCTGGAGGGCTCTCCGCAAATACTGCAAGTAAAAACGGCCGGTTCGACGGTCATGGGTGGGATGTTTTGCGCGACGTGGCAGGCCGTTGCGCCAGCGCCGCCCGGCAGCTCTGCGCCTCGCTGTCCGCTATTTTAAATTCCTGTTCCTTCTGCGCGGCCAGGTCCTGCATGTATTGGCGTAGTTGATCGCGATTGGAACCATTCTCGGATATCACGGTTTGCATCTGTTCGGCGAGCGCCGGGCTTTGGTATTTACGCGTAGCTTCCATTAAAGATCCGAGCGTGAACTCCATGGCCTGCATGCGGAAGTACGTATCTAAAGCCAGCGTGAGGCGGTCGGGCTGACGCGCCAGGGCCTCATCGGAAGATAGGAAATAGCTGAGCTCGGCGCGCGCCGCGTTCCATTGCACCTGATAGGTGTGGGGAGCGCCTTTGGAGATCCACGTATCCGGTTGCAGCTGCTCGATGATGGGTTTCAGATGCTGCGCCTGGACATCCAGACCTTGCAACAGCTTCCGGATATCCCACTCGGAGGGAACACTCGCAGGGGGTGTGGATTGCGCCATTCCGAAAGCAGCCAAACCAAGCCACAAGCAGAGCCCTAATTTCATCAGCCACCTTCCCACACTCTAGTGTGGCACAGATCAACCGAGTGACCTCAGGAGTTTCCCTTAGGCGGGAGGAGGCGCGGACGGCGGTGGAGCTGGTGGTGGCGCAGGGGGCGGGGGTGGTGGCGCGGTTTGCCCAGGAAGCTTGGTGGGCACTGGCACCGGGATGCTTCCCGGACCATGGGCGGCCGGATTCGTCACCGCTGTGTAAACGGCATCGCCCAAGCTGTGCAAAACGCGACGAATCACTTCTCCCTTGTCGACGCCGCTCTGAGCCAGCGGCTGATCGCGGTAGACATGAATGGACTCGCCCGCATTCAGGGTCTTGGTTCCACCGCCGGGTTTTAGCGCGTGCCGGACGTCCACCGTGCCTTCTTCCACGCTCACGGTGGTGGTTTCGTCATCGTCGTCCACACTTACATCAAAGGTAGTCCCGCGAACGGAAATAACAGCCGTCGGAGTAAGAACGCGATTGGGATTCGGTTGTCCGCCCCATTTTTGAATATGTATCTTGACCCTGCCTACAAACAGATCCAGGAGATCCCGCAGATTGCCAGGGTTTTTTCGAAATACGACATTGGAGTTAGGGTAGACCTCAAAATTACTGCCGTCGGACACTTGGAAATCGGCGTAGCCGTCCGGGCCAGTTACGATAACTTGCTGGATTTGAACTAAGTCGCCCAGGTTGAGCGCCCACGGTTCGGAGTCGCGCAGCACTGAGACCTGGCCCTTTAGGGAGATAACTTTAGCGGCCGAGTCGCCCGCGGCGGGAAACAGTTGGGCCGAACACACCATCGCCGTCGCGACGGCCAGGCATACAACTCGCGTCGCCCAGCTTGTTACTAGGCTCTTTTGCCACGGCAGCATAAAGGAATAGATTAATCTAGCCGATGCCACACTATAGTACTATGTCGGCTAATAACTCCTTAATCTTTAAGAACACAGTCTACCATCAAAACTGCGCAGCAAGATGGCGTCCCTTTTGCTATCTAGTACAAAACGGTACGAATGGCGTCATTTTTGCAGGGGAAATTAGAGATTAGCGGGATACAATAGACTCATTGCATGTGTCGCAGGGCTACAATCCGCGCACTCGCTGCAGTAAGCTCCTTGTCCTTGTTGAGTTGGCCGGTATTGGCCCAAGCCACGGCGCCAGTGTCAGGGATCGACTGGCGGCACATCGGCAACTCGGCTCTGGAGCTCTCCTTGCCATCGCTGGCGACGGGCGCTGTGAGTCGGGTCTGGTTCTCGCCGGATGGCTCCACGCTCTACGCCCAAACGGCCTCGGGACGAACCTTCCAATCCGGTGACTTGGAGAAATGGCAGCCAGTGCTGGATCGGAAGCTCACACCCCCGGCGCCGGAAAATCCCTCGGTCGCCCAGCTTCCGGAGATTGGCTTACGGCTCAGCGGCCAGGCAGTAGGATCGAATCGCTTCTACGGCGTGGGCCGCGACGCTTACCGTTCCGATGACGGCGGCGGAAGCTGGACGAATTTGACCGCTTACCAAGGCGCATCGATCCTGGGCGATGGGCTGGCCGATGTCGCGGTTTCTCCGCGTGATCCGGATGAAGTGGTGGTGGCCTCGCGCCACGGTGTTTGGCGGTCGGTGGACGGCGGCCTGTCCTGGACCGGCGTGAACGATCTTTTGCCGAATCTGTCATCCAGCCACTTGCTGGGCGTGCCGTATGGAACGCGCGGAGTGCGGCTGGCGGTGAACGGAAATTTAGAAGTAGAGTGGGCGCCGGGCGAAAAGACGGCCTGGAGGCCGGTGGATAG
The DNA here is from genome assembly GCA_963732175.1 of Bryobacterales bacterium. Lineage (GTDB taxonomy): Bacteria > Acidobacteriota > Terriglobia > Bryobacterales > Bryobacteraceae > Palsa-89. Next base: position 29,054 of record CAVSYF010000019.1, read on the forward strand.
CAGCGACTTGCAAATGCGGCAGAACGTCGAGAACGCGCTCTCCCAGCTCATGAACCGGAGCATCACCGCATTCGCCACCTCTAAAAATTACATCTACGCCGGCGATTCCGACGGCCGGCTGCAAGTTTCCTCCGATGCCGGAGTATCCTGGGGATCGCTCTTCCGCTTGGGAGACGCCGGATCCGTGCAGGCCATCTGGGTAGATCCCAGCGATCCGCGGATCGCGATAGCAGCGCTTAAACAGCCCGCCGCTCCAGGTCTGAACCAGGCGAAACCACCCTACGTTCTTCGAACCATGAACGGCGGCGTTTTCTGGGACGATATCACCGCTAATCTTCCGGATGCCGCGGCGGCACATGGCGTGGCAGCGGACGGCGCTACGGGCGCCATCTATGTCGCCACCGACACCGGCCTTTTCTATACGATCACTGATTTGGTCGCGGCCGGCGCCTCAACCTCCTGGATCCCGCTCGGCGAGAATCTGCCGGATGCTCCTGCAACGGACGTGAAGTTGGACACACCGGCCAATCAGATTTATGTCAGCCTGGATGGCTACGGAGTCTACACCGCTATCGCTCCGCATCGGCTGCTCGCGGCCCGATTGGTGAGCGCCGCCGATTATAGCTCCAGGGCGGCCGCCCCGGGAGCGCTGCTGAGCGTCCTCGGCACGCGTGTGGAATCGGCGCACAGTGACAACACGGCCGTGCCGGTTCTGGATGCCTCCGCCACCGCGTCGCAGGTACAGGTTCCGTTCGAGGCCAAAGGCGATACATTTTCTTTAACAGTGAATGGAGCTGCCGGGCCGGCCTCATTCGGATTGCCGCTCCAGCCCGTCTCTCCCGCCATCATGGTTGACCCCGAGGGAACTCCTTTGGTTATGGACTCCGCGAGCGGGGTTCTCCTGGATGCAACCAAACCCGCGCGCCAGAATAGCCGCATTCAGATACTGGCTACCGGCTTCGGTCAAGTTACTCCGGATTGGCCCACCGGACTGGCCGCGCCGTTATCCGATCCGCCGCGAGTGGTCGCGCCGGTGCGAGCCTATTTGAACGGCTCGCCGGTGGAAGTAACCCAGGCCACGCTCGCGCCCGGCTACATCGGTTTTTATCTCATCGAGGTCCAAGTTCCCCGCCTCGTCAACGCTGGTCCCGCCGAGCTGCTTCTCGAAGCACAAGGGCAGCAGAGCAACAGCGTGCGTGTGTACCTTGAGCCCTAGCTCGGGGTCGAGTACAATGCGGACCGGCTCGTAAACGAATGCTTCCGAACTCCTGGCGCCGTCTGCTGACTCTTATCCGCATTCTGCTCGGGATGAGCTGTCTGGCCACGCAGCTCATTTACTCCAGCTTTGTCTGGACCAATACCGCGATTCTGTTCGCCGTGTACGTGATCTACGCCTGCGTGGTGTTGTTCTGGAGGAGCCTGGAAGACGCCGGCTATCCCACCGTCGCACTGCTCATTGACTTCGGCTTCTTTTTTCTTTCTGCCATCGGCAGTGCCGCTTACGCCTATTGGATCGCGTCCGTCTTCTACGCCTATGTCTTACTGGTAGTCGTGCTGCTGCACAATTGGTGGAAGACGGTGGTGATCGCCGTGACGGCCATGCTGCTGCTTTATCTGGCGCCCACCCTGCATTCGGCCGAGCTGCTGCGCCCGGCCCTGATTTCGGCGGGAATCTTGGCCTGTGTGGTCGCGATCCAGCGGGAATATCTGGAGGAACGGCTTTCGAACGCCTCCCGCCAGACGGTCCTGTACCGTTATGACGCCGAGAAAGCGCGCGAAGCCGAGCGCCAGCGCATCGCCGCCGATTTTCACGACGGCCCGCTGCAAAGCTTCATCAGTTTTCAAATGCGGCTCGAGATCATCCGCAAGCTGCTCACCCGCGATATACATTCTGCCACCGAGGAGCTCCTGCAGCTGCAGGAACTCTGCAAGTCGCAGGTCAACGAGCTGCGCGCGTTCGTTCGCAGCATGCGCCCGGTGGATGTCGAGGGCAGTCTCAATGCCACGCTGCGGCGCGTGGTCGAGCAGTTTCAAAAGGACAGCGGCATTTCGGCCAACTTCATGAGCACCGAATTTCTGGAGCCGGCCGAGCCCGAGGTTTCGCTGGAGCTGCTGCAAATCGTGCGCGAAGCGCTCTACAACGTGCAAAAGCATTCCTCGGCCACGCGCGTCGCCGTGAGCATCGCGAAAAATGATAACGAACTCGAGATCATGGTGGAAGACAACGGCGCTGGATTTCCCTTCAGCGGCCGATATACTTTGGACGAGTTGGAGCTGCTGCGGCTCGGCCCGGTGAGCATCAAGCGCCGCGTGCGCACTTTGGGCGGCGAGATGACGCTCGACTCCAAACCCGGCCAAGGCGCTGGGCTGCGGATCCGGCTCGCGACCTAAAGCGCAGCACCTCCATTCAGCGATAATCAGAGAGGCAGGCGCCGGTCTCTAGCTCCATTTGAATCCACGACCTCCTCCGCGAATCTAAACCTTCATGAAGATCGGGATCACGTGTCATCCCACCTACGGCGGAAGCGGCATCGTCGCCACCGAGCTGGGCCTGGAACTCGCCAACCGCGGCCACGACGTGCATTTCATCACCTACGCCAATCCGATCCGGCTGGATCCCGGAACACCGCGCATCTTCTACCACGAGGTCGAAGTTACCACCTATCCGCTGTTCCAATATCCTCCTTATTGCATGGCGCTGGCTTCCCGTATGGCGGAGGTAGCCGAAGTCTACGATCTGGACGTGCTGCATGTGCACTACGCCATCCCGCATTCCATTGCCGCGTTGCTGGCTCAGCAGATGCTCGCGCCCCGGCGGCGGCTGCCCTTCATCACCACGCTGCACGGAACCGACATCACCATCGTCGGCATGGACCGGTCGCTGTTCCCCATCACGCAGTTCTCCCTTGAGAAGTCGGACGGGATTACAGCCGTCAGCCACGACGTCCGCCGCCACACCTACGAGGTGTTCGGCGTCAGCAAAGAAATTCGCGTGATCCACAATTTCGTCAATGTCGACATGTATCGGCCTATAGCGGACCGCTCCAATGGCGAAAAGCGTCTGATGCACATTTCTAACTTCCGCCCGGTGAAACGTGTGCTCGACTGCGTGCGCATCCTGGTCGAGGTGCTAAAACAAACTCCCGCGCATTTGTACATGGTCGGCGATGGCCCGGATCGTCCGGAAGCTCACCGGTTGGCGCGCGAGCTGGGTATCGACGCGCACGTCACCTTCATGGGCAAGCAGGACCATGTCGAGCGCCTGTTCCCCGAAATGCACGTGCTTCTGATGCCGAGCGAAATGGAGTCGTTCGGCCTGGCATCGCTCGAAGCGATGGCCTGCGGCGTGCCGCCCGTGGCAACGCGGGTGGGCGGATTGCCGGAACTGGTCACCGACACGGTCGATGGCTTCCTGGAGCCGGTGGGCGACATTGCGCGCCAGGCGGGCCGGGTGATCGAGCTGCTGACCAATCCCGAGCTTTACCAAAAAATGGCCGAAGCCGCCCGGCGGACCGCAGTCGAGCGGTTTGCCAGTTCCAAAATCATTCCCCAATACGAAGAGTACTACCGGGAAGTCATTGGAACTTAACGCCCCGGAACTTTTCCGCCGCAGCCGGGGTCTAATCTGTTAACAGCGCCCGGAGTTTTAGGGCTACAATTTGGGGTAGACGACCGTGGCGGATACGACAGTTGGTTTGCATTTAGACGGATGCTGTTTCTCGCTCGCCGAGGAGGAGGCGCTGATCGCGTCGCTTTGCTAGGGATCGGAAGAAGCTTACGAGGTTCTGATCGAACGTTATCATCAGCCCGTTTATAACTTAGTGTGCCGCTTGTTGGACAATCCTTCCGAGGCGTCCGACGTGGTGCAGGAAGTCTTTTTGAAGGTGTTTCGCAAAGTGCGGGCGTTCCGCGGAAGCAGCAGCCTGAAGACTTGGATTTACAGGATTGCGGTGAACGAAGCCCACAATCATCACCGTTGGTTTAGCCGGCATCGGCGGCAGGAGATCACGTTAGACTCCTCCAACGCCGCGCCGAATTACGTGGATCACTTGACCGACCCCGGCCGTTCTCCGTTCCAGCAGGCCGCCGATCATGAAACCCGCAGCCTGGTAGAGACGGCGCTCGAAGAAGTTGAATCCTACATTCCGCGCGGCGGTGGTTTTACGGGACATCGAGGATTTGAGCTATGAAGAGATCGCCGCGGTGCTGGACATTTCGCTGGGCACGGTGAAATCTCGCATATTGCGGGGGCGTGAGGCGTTACGCAAAACATTGGAAGGGCCGTTGGCGGCCGAGACGGGCGTGCAGTGGCCTGGCCAGTTGCTGGTCGAATAATATGGATTGCTGGACAGTACAACGCGGAATATCGGCTTACTTGGATGGGGCGGGCTCCATCGAAGAGCGGCGCGCAATCAACCAGCATCTGAGTGCGTGCCGAACGTGTGCAACTGAATCGCAACGCTACCGGCATCTGCGCGAAACATTGCGGTCCCTGCCCCGGCGGACGCCGCCCATTGATCTGGTGGTGCGGCTGCGAGTAGCCGCATCCAAGGCGCGCGTGGCGGGATCGAGCGGTGCCGGCCGCTGGCGCTCCTGGCGCGATCGCTTCGAGCTGTCGCTGGCCAATCTGATGAGACCGCTGGCGCTGCCGGCCGTCGGGGGACTTTGCTCGGCGGTGTTTCTGTTCAGCACCTTGGTCCCAACGTTTAAATCCGCGTTCGCCCTGGACATGAGCCCTTGGGATGATGTACCCACCATGCTCACCACCCAGCCCACCGTCAAGTTCATGGCTCCCGTGGCGTTTGTCAATGAGGACGCGGTGGTGGATCTGAAGCTGGATGATCAGGGCCGCATCATTAATTATTCGATCGTCGGCGCGCCCGGGCCGGCCAGCGATCAGCTGCGGCATAGCATCGAAAACAGCCTGCTGTTTACCGAATTTTGGCCCGCGACTTCATTCGGCCGGCCGATCGCCGGAACGATTCGTATTTCTTTCCGCAGCAGCCGGATTGACGTGCGCGGCTAGGCCGCTCGCATCCTCGCGCTGCGGCTGTTTCGCGCGGCCGAACCGCCGACGATGGTCTGTAGTTCGCCCGCAGCGGAACTCAGGGTCTGGGCCTGTGCGGCGATTTCTTCGCTCGCCGAGGCGCTCTCTTCCGCGCTCGCCGCCGTGCTCTGCGTGATGCTTTCCATGCTTGAAATGGACTTTGTTATTAGGTCGATGCCCCGGACCTGTTCTACCCCGGAGGCTGCCAACTCCTCAATCAGTTTGGTCACCTGGCCCGCCAGCCGGACGTTTTCGGCCATCGCATCGGCGCATTTCGTCACGGTGCCCTGGCCGTTGGCGGTCCGTTCCAGCGAATCTTGAATCAGCGTGGCCGTGTCCTTTGCGGCCTCCGCGCTGCGGCGCGCCAGCGTCCGGACTTCGTCGGCGACCACCGCGAATCCCATGCCTGCTTCGCCCGCCCGTGCCGCTTCCACCGCCGCATTCAAAGCCAGGATGTTGGTCTGAAATGCGATGCTGTCGATGACCTGGATGATCTTCGAGACCTTTTGTCCGGAGTCCCGGAAATCGCTCATCCAGCGGACCAGATCCTCCATGCAGACGCTCATCACCTGAAAGCTCGCGCCCGCTTGCTGCATGACGTTGCGCAGAGTACCGGTGCGGTTCTGGTTTTGCTCGGTGACCGAAGAGACTTGTTGCGCCGATGCGGAGGTCTCTTCGGCGGAAGCAGCCTGCTCGGAGGCTCCTTGTGCGAGCGATTGGCTGCTGGTCGCGATTTGGTTGGTGGCGCTGGTAAACTGCGCCGTGCTTTCCGCCAACTGAGCCGCGATCCGCGTAATTCGGTTCGAGGCGTTTCCCGCAACGCCCCACACCGCGCCAAAACTGGCGGCCAACGCGGCCAGGCCGAACAGCGATCAAGAAAAATCTCGATCCGGTGCGCCTCGGTCAAAAGCTCTTGCCTCGGCACCACCGCCGCGACCGTCCAAGGTTTGACATGCGCCCGCTCGAAGTGCTCGACTTTCGTTTCCCCGCCCGCAAACATAAGTCACAGCGCCGCTCTGCTTGCCGAGCAGATCGACATCCGATGTTCTTGACATTCTCATTCAGAATCAGCTTGCCATCCGGATGCGCCAACATCGTGCCGGAGGCGTCGAACATGAACAGATATCCGGTTTTCGCGATCCGATAACCCTTCAAGAAGGTGTCGGAAAATTCAGATAATTCGATGGGTGTGCCCAGCAGCCCGATCATCTTGCCTTCGGCGATGATGGGAGCCGTGATCAGCAATACCGGCCGCCCGGTGGCCGGCGATTTCATGACTTCGCCGATCCAGGTCTCTTTTTGACGCCCGTGCTCCAGGTTGACGCGAAAGCCTTCCACCGAGTCAAATCGAAGCCGATCGATTTGCCATCAATCGAGTCGGCGAACAGCTTCCCGTCGGCGTCTGCCAGGAACACGTTCTCATAAAACGGGGATCGTTTCTGAATTGCGTTGAGCAGCTGCCCCGCCTCGGCGCGTCTCGCGTTGCTGCACGCCGCCGCAAAGACTTCCAGCGCGCTCAGATTCACCGCGTCCCGCTCCCGGCTGGCGAGCCAGCTGTCCAGCTCCCCGGCGGTTTTGTCCACCACACGCGCCATCTCATCGTTGGCCTGCGATTCCATAGCGCCCGAGATCATCCAGCGTGACTCCCACGATCAGAGCCCGCAAATGTGAGTACCAGCGCTCAGCGAAATCCACGCTACCAGCCTGCCGCGCAAACCAAGTTGATTCATCACGATTTTTTCCTACCGCTCCATCCACGTCGATCAGGGCCTCCAGCCGCCCGGCGATGTCGTCCATGCTATCCGATTGCGCTTTCAGCTGCTCGGCCGCGGCCGCAGTCTCTTCGGCATCCGCCGCCGTTTTCTGAGTGACCTGGTCCATCTCCTGGATCGCTTTGGCGATCTGTTCTAAACCATTGGCCTGTTCCTGGCTGCCCAGGTTCACCCCCTCGGCGATGGTCTTCACCTGGCCCGCCTCTGCGGTGATGGCCTGGAGCGCCGCCGCTACTTCATCGACTTTGGACTTGCCGCCGCGTGATTTTTCGATGGACTCCTCGATCAGCAGCGCCGTGTCCTTGGCGGCCTGCGCGGAGCGCTGCGCCAGGTTGCGTACTTCGTCGGCCACCACGGCGAACCCCATGCCCGCTTCGCCCGCCCGCGCCGCCTCCACCGCCGCATTCAGCGCCAGAATGTTGGTCTGGAACGCAATCTCGTCGATGACTTTGATGATCTTCGAGATCTTATTGCTGGACGCGCTGATCTCGGTGGTCGCGGCCACCATCTCGCCCAGCGCCCGGTTGCTCTCTTCAAACTTGCCGCCGGATTGCTCCGCCAGCCGCACCATCACGCCGGCGTTGTCGGTATTTTTGCGAGCCATGGAGCTGATCTCTTCAGTGGCGGACGAGGTCTCTTCGAGCGAAGCGGCCTGCTGGGACGATCCCTGCGCGAGCGACTGGCTGGCGTTGGAAATTTGCGCGGCCGCCCCGGCCACCTCATGAGCGCCCGTTCCGACCGCTTGGCCGATCTCCCGCAAGGTCTTCACCAGACCGGCCACCAACGCAAAGGCTCCCGCCGCGGCGAGCAGCAGCGCGAGCGCCAGCATTAAAGTGAGCAGTTCGCTGCGGTGCATGGCGGCGAGTGCGGCTCCCGTGGCGCCATCCTGGCGAGCTTGACTGGCCTTGCCCAGCTCGGCCAGCCGCTTCTGGATCGCGTCGATGGCCGGGAGTCATGGTCTTTAAAGCTTTCTCCGTAGCCACGTCAGCGTGCCCGGCGGCGCACAGATCCGCGAATTCAACAAAGCTGGCTCGCCATTGTTCCGCCCCCGACCGTATTTCGCCGACCGCCGCGCGCTCGTCGGAGTTCAAGTTGGAGCGCTCGATCTGCTGAAGAACGCCCTGTATCTCGGTAGCCGACGTCTCAAACCCGGCGCGCGACTTCTTCACCTGGTCCGCATGATTCTGCAGCGAGAATAAGGTGACGCCGCGCATGGCGCTGCGCATATTCGCCGCGCCGGTGGCGATCTGCCGCGTTTGATCCAGCAGCTTCGCGCCGCTCACCATCTCCTGAATCGTCACATTCCTGAGATGGCGAGCGGTCGCGATCGAATAAATCGAGCTGATCATCGCCACGGCCAGGACCACGGCGAAATTGGTGAACAGCTTGGCTCGAATCCCATATTGGCGCTGCATCGGTAGGTTCCTCCCGAGCTCCCGCCTTACTCGTGTCCGTGACCGAGCGGAATGCCGAACTGCAGCCAGAAAGAGTTGCCGACGGTCTTGTTCTCCACCAGCATGTCGCGCTGATACTTGGCGATCAGAGCCAGGTGGCCCAAATGACAACGGATCTCCGGACCCACCGTGACATCCCGCCCGCGATTGCCGTCGCCATACATCGCGCCGTTTAGCAAATCGTTGGTGGTCTGCTGGTAATAGTAGCCATTGACGCCGATCGCTACTTTCTTCGCGACGTTGTGCATGGCGTCGTATTCCCAAATGAACTCGTTCCCCGAGCGGTATTCGGTCGCGCCGTCGGTTCGGTTCACGATGTACTGCAACTTCGAGCTGATCTCGGTGGAGTGGTTGGGAAGATAAGTGAACGCCCCGATGGGCGCGCCGGCGAAGTTGTGCTGTCCGATATTGAGCACGTCGTTCTTGCTATAGGAAGGCCCCGGCAGGAAGACATCGTATCCATACCACCAGTTCCACACGCCGCGCTGATAGGCGACCGCGAGCGGCTCGACAATCGGGTTGCCTAAACCGGTTTTATCGAACATCCCGAAAGGACCATCCAAATGCTCGTACAGCAAGGGCGCCGCAACGTAACTCACCAGCGTGCCTCCCAAAACGTGCACGCCCCAGTTGTGAACGAACTTCGCCGCCCACGCTCCCACGCGCAGGTGGAAGCCTGGAACTTCGCTCTGCCCCTTGCCGTCCACGACCGCATTGGCCTGATAAAGATCGTTGAACTCCGCCAGAAAGCTCGCTCCCGGTAGCGGCGTCATCCCCGGCATGACAGTCTCAACTCCCGCCGGATAAGCGCTAGCGCCTCCTTCGGTTGCACGGGCCATCGGGCTGAGCAGCCCGGCCACCATCAATCCTGCAAAAACGCTCCGCTTTAACGATAAATCGCATTTTCTACAACTCCTCCGTGGATGTCCTACGGAGTGCTTATCGGTTCAGTCCGGAAATCTTTAATTGCTGCGGCGCCACTGGAAACTAGGAGCCAGACACGCGAAACTAGAAGGAGGAGCGCACAGCCCGCTGGTGGCGTGGTGCGCGGTGGATAAGGATAGGAGCGCACAGCCCGCTGGTGGCGTGGTGCGCGGTGGATAAGGATAGGAGCGCACAGCCCGCTGGTGGCGTGGTGCGCGGTGGATAAGGATAGGAGCGCACAGCCCGCTGGTGGCGTGGTGCGCGGTGGATAAGGATAGGAGCGCACAGCCTGCTCGTGGCGTTGTGCGCGGTTTAATAAATACATGCTGCAACTCTCCGGCGCCGGAAAACGCTTCGGCCCCAAACTGCTGTTCGAAAATCTGAACTGGCTGATCACGCCCAAGGACCGCGCCGGCCTCGTGGGCGCCAACGGCACCGGCAAGACCACGCTGCTCAAGATCCTGGCCGGCCTCGAAACGCTCGACTACGGCAGCCGCAGCATCACCCGCGGCGTCAGCGCCGGCTATCTGCCGCAGGACGGCCTGTCGCTCTCCGGCCGCAGCGTTTTCGCCGAATGCATGTCGGTGTTCTCATCGCTAAGCGACATGGAACGCGAGATGGAGGAGCTGGCGCGCCAGATGTCGGAGCTCGATCCCGCCGGCGCCGAATACGCGCAGGTGGCCGACCGCTTCCATCAGCTCGAAGGTGAGTTTCGCACGCGCGACGGCTACGCCATCGAGGCGCAGGTCGGCACCGTTTTGGCCGGCCTGGGCTTTCGCGCATGCGGATTGGCATCGCCGCACCGAAGAGTTTTCCGGCGGCTGGCAGATGCGCATCGCGCTCGCCAAGCTGCTGCTCGAAAAGCCCAACCTGCTGCTGCTCGACGAGCCCACCAATCACCTGGATCTCGAAGCCCGCAACTGGCTCGAACAATATCTCGCCGATTATCCGAACGCCTTCGTGCTGATCTCGCACGACCGCTATTTCCTGGACGTCACCGTCGCGAAAGATCGTCGAGATCTGGAACAGCGGCGTCCACTTCTACCACGGCAACTACGAAAAATACCTGCAACAAAAGCAGGAGCGCACCGACCAGCTGGAAGCCGCCTACCGCAATCAGCGCGAGCGCATCGAACAGCTGGAAGCCTTCATCAACCGCTTCCGCTATCAGGCCACCAAGGCCAAGCAGGTGCAAAGCCGCATCAAGGAACTGGAGAAGATCGAGCGCATCGAAGTTCCGCCCGAAGAGAAGACCATCCACTTCTCGTTTCCGCAGCCCAAGCCGAGCGGCCGCATCGTGGCCGAATTTCAAAACGTCTCCAAGAGCTACGGCGACAAGTTCGTCTTCGGCGGCGTAAACTTCATCATCGAGCGCGGCGACCGCATCGCGCTGGTGGGCGTCAACGGCGCGGGAAAATCGACGCTGATCAAGCTGCTGGCCGGCAGCGAGCCGCTCACTAGCGGCGAATACAACCTGGGCCACAACGCCGAGCCGGATTACTTTGCGCAGGATCAATACAAGGAACTGGACCCCAACGTTCGCATGCTCGACGACCTCGCCAACATGGCTCCGCGATCCAGCACTACCGAGCTGCGAAACCTGCTGGGCTGCTTTTTGTTCTCCGAAGACGATGTCTTCAAGCGCATCGGCGTGCTCTCGGGCGGCGAGCGCAATCGCTACGCGCTGGCGCGCATGCTGCTCCAGCCCTCGAATTTTCTGCTGCTCGACGAGCCCACCAACCACCTCGACCTGCGCGCCAAGGACGTGCTGCTCGAAGCGCTGGAAGAATACAGCGGCACGGTGGTTTTCGTTTCGCACGACCGCTACTTCATCGACAAGCTGGCCACGCGCGTCTTCGAGATCGGTGGCGGCGAGGTGCAGGTGTTCCCGGGCAACTACGAGGATTATCTGTGGCGCAAGGAAGGCAAGACGCTCGATCTCACGCTGCCAGCAGTTGCAATCCCACGGAAATCACCTGCCCGACCGCCGCGAATGGCCCGCAGCCTTCCGCCGCCAAGCGCCTCAATCCGATCAAGCTGAAACAGATGCAGGACCGGCGGCGCGAGATCGAAGAACAGATCGCGGGAGTGGAGGCCGAGATCGCCGGCTACGAAACCGAACTTTCTAATTTCGTGAACGCCGACGAAACCATTCGCGTATCCGACCTGCTGGAGAAACGCCGCTCCGATCTGAACGCGCTCCTGGCCGAATGGGAAGAAGTTTCGCAAGTCGTCGAGTCGCACTCGGCATGAGCGATTTCGAGGAACAGCTCGCCTATCTTCGGAGCAGAATCGCCCGGATCGACAAGAAGTATGCCGCGCCTCCTCGAAAGCCCGCCGTCCTGCGCGAGCTTCCACCATCCGATGAGCTTCCTTTCACCGAAATTCAAACCGTCCACGGCCGGCACTTCGAAACCGAAAAATTGTACGAGCGGCACCGGCGGCACGGCAGCGTTGGGATCGCCGATCTGGAAGACCTGCCGCACGATCTGCTCGATCCGATATCGAACGGCCAGATCCGCGCGATCGCTCCCGCTAAGTGGTGTTTTCTCGACACCGAAACCACCGGCCTCGCGGGAGGCTCGGGAACTTACGCGTTCCTGATCGGCGTGGGCCGGATCACCGCGCAAGGATTTCGCGTGCGCCAATTTTTCCTCCAAGACTTGGGCGAGGAAGCCAGCTTACTCAGCGCCTTGAGCGAGCACCTGCGCGAATTTGAGGTGATGATCACCTACAACGGAATCACCTACGATCAGCCGCTGCTGGAGACGCGTTTCCGCATGGCTCGCCAGCGGCCGCCGTTCAGTTCGCTGGAGCATTTGGACCTGTTGTTCGGCGCGCGCCGGCTTTGGAATCTGCGCTTCGACAGCTGCCGTTTGATGGATCTCGAGAATCAGATTTTAGGCGTTGAGCGCGAAGGCGATCTTCCGGGCGAGCTGATTCCGTACGTTTACTTCGAGTACCTGCGCCGGCGCGAAATGCTGCGGTTGATCCCCGTGTTTCATCACAACGCAATGGACATTCTGACGCTGGCCTGCCTGACTGCGATCGTGCCGCGCGCGTTTCATGCGCCCGAGCAAACGCAGTTTTCGCACGGCGCCGAGATGGTGGGTTTAGCGCGCTGGTGGCGGCAAGCGGGAGAATACGAAAACGCGCTGGCTCTGTTCCGGCAAGCCGTGGACCGCGGTGTCGCCGACGATCTGCTGTTCCGCACTTTGTGGGACATCGCAGCGCTCGAAAAGAAGCTCGGCCGGCACGACGCCGCGCTGCCGGTGTTCATCGATCTGGCTCAATCGCGCAATCCCTGGCGCGCAGCCGCGCTTACGGAACTGGCGAAATACTACGAGCATCGCGAGCGGAATTACACGATGGCGCTCGAAATGACCCGCAGCGCGCTCGATCTGGATCCGACCGAAGCTCTGCGCCGCCGCGCCGAACGGCTGGAGACGCGTTTGTCTTCGATAGCGCAGCGTCGAAAAACGCCGCGTTTGCTTTAAAGCGCGAATGCCGGTCTCTCGCCAATCCGCGGTCCGGTTCATCATCGCACTCGGCACCATCAGCCTGTTCGCCGACGTCACCTACGAAGGTGCGCGCAGCGTCAATGGACCATTCCTGGCAACACTGGGCGCGAGCGCTGCCGTGGTGGGCATCGCTTCCGGCGCCGGCGAACTCGCGGGCTATTTGCTGCGGCTGGCGGGCGGAGTGGCCGTGGATCGCACGCGCGCGTATTGGCCGCTCACGATCATCGGCTACATCATCAATCTGCTGGCCGTTCCCCTGATGGCGCTGGCGCATCACTGGCTGCTCGCGAGTGCCCTCATCGTGCTGGAGCGCGCCGGCAAAGGCATCCGCACTCCTGCGCGGGACGTGATGCTGTCGCAGGCCTCCAACATCGTCGGACGCGGCTGGGGCTTCGGCCTGCACGAGTTCATGGATCAAACCGGCGCGTTCATCGGTCCGCTAATGGTCGCGCTCGTTTTCCATGAATCCCACCAATATGCCCGCGCCTATGCATTGTTGAGCCATCCCCGCCGGGCTGTCGCTCGCGGCACTTTTCTCCGCCGTCCGGTTTTATCCCAATCCCGGTCATTTCGAACCAGCCAAGCCCGCGGGCACCAGTGCGAGCGGCGCGTTCCCTCGCTCCTTCTGGATCTACGTCGCGGCGGCGGGGCTGCTCGCGGCGGGCTGGGTGGATTTCCCGCTGATCGCCTATCATTTCCAAAAAACTTCGGTCGTGCCGCCGGCCGAAATCCCGGTCTTCTACGCGGCCGCCATGGGAGTGGAGGCGCTCGCGGCGCTAGGGTTTGGCAAGCTCTTCGATCGCGTTGGGACATCGGTCTTGATTCTGGGTACGCTGTTGTCGGCGGCCTCCAGCCCGTTCGCGTTTTTCGGATCGTTTTACGTCGCGCTGGCCGGTATCGCACTGTGGGGCGCTGGAATGGGCGCGCAGCAATCCACGCTCCGAGCCAAAATCGCCAACCTGGTTCCAGCCGAACGGCGCGGCTCCGCCTATGGAATATTCAACAGCGTGTACGGCGTGCTGTGGTTCGCCGGCAGCAGCGCCATCGGTCTTCTTTACGGGAACTCTCTCATGGCCGCGGTTGCTTTTGCAGTGGTCGCGCAACTGGCGGCCATACCATTACTCATAATGGTTATGAGGGAGCCGCATTGAGAATCTTGACTATGGTTGACACTGGCCGCGATGCTGACAGGTTGTGCGCAGTCGCCCAAGCTCGCGACTTCGCTGGACGTCCAGAAACAAGGGGACGATCTGCTCATCAAACTGAAAATGATTAACCTGGAAAACCGGGTTACTGTTCCGATCAACGTGGAGGTAACCGGCCAAGCCGAGCAGAACGGCCATTGGGACAAGCCCACCTCGGTGCTGCATCCCGCGGCGTTCGTATTGAATCGCAAGGAAGAGCGCGACATCGTCCAGCTCTGGAAAGTTCCCGCGGACGCGGTTCGCACCACGCTGGTGATCAAGGAACAGGAACGGGGCAATTTGTTAAAAACGGAAAAGGCCGAAAAGGTTTTCACCGTCTCAGGCCCGTCCGCCTCTACATCACGGCCGTGAGCCTCTTTCCAGACGACGCCCTGCGATTCGGCCACGCCCGGATAAGTGATGTAGCCGCCATAAGTATTAACGCCCTGGCTGAGGGCCGGATTCTCCTCGCAGGCCCGCTCCAGGCCCTTTCGCGCATAACTGGGCCAGATACGGAAAAGTCGCATTGGTGAGCGCGAACGTGGAGGTGTGCGGCACCGCCGCGGGCATATTCGTGACTGAGTAGTGCAGCACTCCCTCAACGACGTACACCGGATTGGTGTGCGTAGTGGCGTGCGACGTTTCAAAGCAGCCGCCCTGGTCGATGGCGACATCCACCATCACCGCGCCGGGCTTCATCGCCTTTACCATGTCGCGCCGCACCAGTTTGGGCGCGGACGCGCCGGGGATCAGCACCGCCCCGATGACCAGGTCCGCATTCCGCACCGAATCGCGCACCGTGAAACTGTTCGACGCCAGCGTAATGATCTGGCTGCTATAGATGTCGTCGAGTTGGCGCAGGCGCTCGAGATTGCGCTCGATGATGGTAACGTGAGCGCCCAAGCCGACCGCCATCTTGGCGGCATGATGGCCGACTACGCCGCCGCCAATGATGACGACATTGGCCGGCGCAACACCCGGCACGCCGCCCAACAGGATCCCGCGCCCACCATTGGGCGCTTCCAGATATTGCGCTCCCACTTGGACCGCCATCCGCCCCGCCACCTCGCTCATGGGCGTCAGCAGCGGAAGGGAACCATCCGGCTCGCGAATGGTCTCATAAGCCACCGCGTTCACTTTCGATTCCACCAGCTTGCGCGTCAACTCCGGAAGCGGCGCCAGATGGAGATAAGTAAACAAAATGAGACCGGGCCGGAAAAATACATACTCGGACGGCTGCGGCTCTTTGACTTTGACGATCAAGTCGGCCTGGCGCCAAACCTCGGCCGCGCTGCCGATAATTTCCGCGCCGGCATCGGAGTATTCGGCGTCGGTGATCGAACTTCCCGTTCCCGCTTTGGTCTCGACCAGGACGCGGTGGCCGGCTTCGCGCAAGGCAGTCGCCCCGCTCGGCACCAGACCGACGCGCGTCTCATGATCTTTGATTTCTTTTGGAACGCCGACGATCATTGCGGGGCGGGTGCTGGGGGTGCGGTCGGAGCCGCCGGTTTGGATTGAGCGGTCAGGCGCTTCGGTCCGAGGCCTAGCGCGATCAGAGAAAGCGAATTGACTTTCCCATCCGGCATCAGGTTCTGATCGGCCTGAAAGCGTTTCAGAGCATCTAGCGAATCCGATCCCCACTGACCGTTCGCTTCTCCTTGAAAATAGCCCTTCTTGGCCAAAGCCTGCTGAATCTCCTGATACCGTTCCGGCGTCGGAGCTTGCTGATAGGACCGCACTGGTCGGCGCACCGTTTTGGCTTTCGCCTTCGCTTTGGTTTTGACGCTGGCGCCCTTTACAGATGTTCGCTGCGTAGGGTGGCCGGCGAAGCCTTGGCTGCGGTAGGCGAAGCCTTGGCTGCGCTAGATGATTCGCCGCTTTCGCCGCTCTCGCCTTCGATTTAGCTTTAGAGGCGGTATGGGGATGGGCCGGAACAGTCTTCTGCTGCGTTCGTTTGCGCCAGCAGCGGCCAAGCCAGCAACGCAGCGGCAATTAACGAAGGAAATGCTTTTTGCACCTACCTTCATTTTAGACCATGCACTCCAGGCTGCTGGCCCATCCCGCGAGGCGCGTCTACTTCCCGTAGGGAATGAAAGCGTTAACCGTGTCGTGCGTGCTCACGGTGCGATACCCTTGGCGCGTATCCTTAGCAACCCGTTCCTCGGCTTTGGAATTCTTGTGCTTGTCCATGCCTCTGGCATGGAATCTCGGCGACTGCGTTTCCAGGGCGATCCGTTCAAAGTAGGAGAGAGTGTCGGTCTTGGTGGTTTCATTATCTTTCGGCAAAAACAAGCCCGCTCGCCAGCAACGATCCCAAGTGCTCCGAGCGATCACCATTTTCTTCATATTGTTAGTCCTCCCTCGCGCCGTTGAAGGTTGCAATTCACGTGCCTGTAGCTAATCCTATGAAGCCAATGGTCTCCTACCGGCTATAACGCTCGCTCACTGTCGAATGGCGGGCAGAACACTAGTAAAATCGCCATTCCTTAACTGTGACAACTCGCCGATACCGCTCAGACCGCCGATTGGAGAATCCGGCGCGAACCAAGTA
Source organism: Bryobacterales bacterium (assembly GCA_963732175.1). Classification (GTDB taxonomy): domain Bacteria; phylum Acidobacteriota; class Terriglobia; order Bryobacterales; family Bryobacteraceae; genus Palsa-89. The sequence continues at coordinate 45,507 of CAVSYF010000019.1, forward strand.
CCCTAAAGATAGGGTGTCCACCGAAGTTATTCCCGCCGCCGGACTGGTCGAGCAGCTCTACGCCCAGCTCGAGCAGAAGGTCCGGGTGCTGCGTCCGAAGGACGATTTGTCGCAGCTCGAAAAAGCCTATCGGATCGCGGCCGACGCGCACAAAGGCCAACTGCGCGAGTCCGGCGAGCCCTACATGGTTCATCCGCTCCAAGTCACGCTGATCCTGGCCGACATGCAGATGGACCTGGTGTGCCTGGAAACCGGCCTGCTGCACGACACGGTGGAGGACACCACCCTCAGCCTGGATCAGATCCGCAAGGAGTTCGGCGAAGAAGTCGCGCGCTGCGTGGACGGCGTGACCAAGCTGAGCAAGCTGCATCTCTACTCGCGCGAGGAGCGGCAGGCCGAAAGCGTCCGCAAGATGCTGCTCGCGATGGTGAACGATATCCGCGTCATCATCGTGAAGCTGGCGGACCGGCTGCATAACATGCGAACGCTCGCGGCGCTGCCGCAGAGAGCGCCAGTTGCGCATCGCGCAGGAGACGGCCGATATCTATGCGCCCATCGCGCATCGCCTGGGAATGGGCAAGATTCGCGGCGAGCTGGAGGATCTGTCTTTTCAGTATCTGGAGCCCGAAGCGTCGGCCGAGCTGAATCGCGAAATCGAGTCGCAGCGCGAGCAGAACGAGCAATACCTCGAAACCATGAAGCACGATGTCGAGGTGAATCTGCGCCGCGACAACATCCCGGCTCGCGTGGAGGGCCGCATCAAACGCCCCTACTCGGTGTATCAGAAGATGAAGCGGCAGAAGATCGCGCTCGATCAGGTGTACGATCTGCTGGCGCTGCGCATCATCACCGATTCGGTGAAAAATTGCTACGCGGCGCTGGGCGTGATCCACAACGAGTGGCATCCGATTCCCGGCCGCATCAAGGACTTCATCGCGATTCCGCGGCCCAATCTGTATCAGTCCCTGCACACCTCGGTGATCGGCGCCGGCGGCCGCTCGTTCGAAGTGCAGATCCGCACCGAGGAGATGCATCGGCTGGCCGAGGAAGGCATCGCCGCGCACTGGAAATACAAGGAAGGCAAGAAGGGCCCGGCCGACGACGATCAGCGCATGATCTGGCTGCGGCAGTTGGTGGAGTGGCAGCAGGAGATGCGCGATCCGGACGAGTTCATGTCCACGCTCAAAGTGGACCTCTACCCGGAAGAGGTGTACACGTTCACCCCACGCGGCAAGGTAATGGTGCTGCCGCGCGACGCCACGCCCATCGATTTCGCGTACGCGATCCATAGCGACGTCGGCAACACCTGCGTGGGCGCGAAGGTCAACGGCCGCATCGTTCCGCTGCGCTACAACCTGAAGAACGGCGACGTCGTGGAGATTCTGACCCAGACCGGCCATCTGCCCAGCAAGGATTGGCTCGCGCTGGTCAAGACCTCGCGGGCGCGCAACAAGATCAAGCACGTCATCAACACCACCGAGCGCGCCAAGGCGATCGAGATCGGCGAGAAGTATCTGGAGCGCGAAGCGCGTCGCTTGAACGTTCAGCTGGGACGCATCACCAAAGCCGAACTGGAACGCGTGGCGGGCGAGTACGGCTACAGCAAGATCGAGGATCTGCACGCAGCGCTCGGATACGGCAAGTTCTCCGCGCGGCAGGTGTTGCAGAAGCTGGCGCCGGATCTAGTGGAGCCGCTGCTTCCGGCCGAAGCGCCCAAACCGGCTGCCGCGCCCACTCCCGCGGCTCCGGGCGGAGCGGACACCGGCGACCTGGTCATCAAGGTGAAAGGCGTCGACGACCTGCTGGTGTATCGCGCCAAGTGCTGCAATCCGATCCGCGGCGAGGGCATCGTCGGCTACGTGACGCGCGGCAAGGGCATCGCGGTGCATTCCACCAATTGTTCCAATGTGCAGAATCTGATGTACGAGGTGGAGCGCAAGATCGACGTCGAATGGGCGCGCGCCGCCACCGAAACATTTCCCGTGCGAGTTGTCGTTTACACGGACGACCGTCCGGGCATGCTCAACCAGCTCACTTCGGTGCTGGCCGCCGAGCAGAGCAATATCCGCAGCCTGGAGGCGGCCCCGGATGAAAAACGCAACCGCGATGGCGCGGTGATCGACATGACCATGGAGATCCGGGATAAGAAGCAGCTGGAGCGCGTGGTCGCAGCGCTGCGCCGCATCTCCGGCGTTCGCGATGTCGAGCGCATGCAATAGCGGCCCGGCCCGCACCCGCACGTCCAGCCGCGCAATGAAGTAAAGTTACTAGTGGCTTGAACCCCTCCTACCGTCATCCCCAGATCGAAGGCGCGCAAAGCCGCGGCGGGTGTCTGTTCCTCGTAATCGCGGCCATCGTCCTGTTCGTGGCGGCGCGCTGGCTGTGCTCGCTCGCCATCGATTACCAGTGGTGGAAGGAGATGGGCCAGCTCACCACCTGGTTCAGCATGCTCACCTATACCATCGTTCCGGTGGGCGCGGCCACGCTGATCGGCTTCGTGATCTTTGGCGTCGCGCACGTGCTCGCGCTGAAGCATGCCGGAACCTCGCTGGGCCGCCATCCGATTTACGCCAAGCTCTCCACGCTCGGAATTTTTCTGATCGCGCTGGTGCTGTCCTTCGCGACGCTCGACACCTGGACGGTGGTGCGTTATTTCGGCGGCAAGGACCTCGGTGGCGCCGCCACCGCATGGCGCGACCCGGCCTTCGGCAATCCTCTGGCGTTTTATCTGTTCAAAATTCCGTTCTACTCCGACCTGCTCGGCTTGGTTCTGGGGATCATCGTCATCGCGGGGCTCATCTACTGGCTCGCGGCGCGCGGCTGGCAGCTGCAAGGCACGCTGCGGGACTGGAACGCCATCCAGGGCATCGACCTGAGGGACTTGCGGCTGGGCGACGCATTGAAAAGCAAATTCCTGCGCGGTATGGCGGCGATTTTTCTGCTCGCGCTGGCGGTGCGATTTTTCCTGGGCCGCTACGCCATGCTGCTCAACGAGCATGGCAGCTTCATGGTGGGTATCGACTATGTGGATCAGAACGTCGCGCTGCCGTTGCAGTGGGTGCTGATCGCAGGCGCGGTGGCTGCAGCCGCGTTCTTTCTGCTCGGCAGGTGGAAGACCGGTCTCATCGTGATCGTCGCCGCATTTATCCTTCGCAGCACCGTACCTCCCATCGTCGCCGCCGTCTATGTTCGGCCCAATGAGATCTCGATTGAGCGGCCCTTCATCGAACGTCATATCGCAGCTACCCGATCGGCCTTCGGCATCGATCAGCGCACCCGAGAACTCGAGTTTCCAGCCATCCCTGAAGAGCACATCAACTTCGCCCAGCACCAGCCCCTGCTCGACAACGTCCGCCTGTGGGACTGGCGCGCGTTCCACGATACCATCACGCAACTCCAGCCCTACCGTCCCTATGTCTACTCCGACACCGACGTCGACCGCTACACCATCGCCGGACAACTGCGCCAGGTGATGTTGTCGCCGCGCGAGATCGATCTGACCCAGCTCGGGGAAGCGCGCTCGCGCTGGATCAACCCGCACTTCATCTACACGCACGGCTACGGCATCGTGATGGCGGAGGCCAATAAGGTGTCGCCCAACGGCCTGCCGGAATTGATCATCAAAGACGCGCCGCCCGAGATCACCGTGCCCGGATTAAAGCTCACGCAACCGGATCTCTACTACGGCGAAAACGTGCAGGACCCGGTGTTCGTCCACACCGCGCAGCCGGAGTTTGATTATCCAGCCGGCGACCGCAACGTCGAGACGCATTACGCCGGGAATGGCGGCTTTCCGATCTCGTCCTATCTTCTGCGGACCGCCGCGGCCGTCGCCGATGGCGATGTCAACATCCTGCTCACCGGCTACCTCACCAGCGACAGCCGCATGATGATCCGCCGCAATGTGACGCGAGCGCTTGAGCACCCTGGCGAATTTCCTGGCCTGGGACTCCGATCCCTACATCGTGCTGACTGCCGGCGGGCGCCTGGTGTGGATGATCGATGGCTACATGACCTCTGCCGTGCATCCTTACGCCAGAAGTATCGATCTGGAAGGGATCGGCTCGGTCAACTACATCCGCAATTCCGTGAAAGCTACGGTGGATGCCTACGACGGCACGGTGCACTTCTATGTCTTCGATCCCGATGATCCGTTGCTCCAGGCCTACCGCAACCTGTTCCCCAATCTGTTCGAGCCGGCGTCGGCCATGTCTGCGGATCTACGCAACCATGTGCGCTATCCGGAGACGATCTTCGCGGCCCAATCGGATATTTACCGGCTGTATCACATGCGCGATCCGAACACCTTCTACAACCGCTCGGATGCCTGGGACACCGCAACCTTCACCAGCGAGCAGGGGCAGCGGCCCGCGCCCGTCGCGCCGACTTATGTGGTCGCCACGCTGCCCGGCGAAACGCAGCCCGAATTTTTGTTGATGATCCCCTTCACGCCGCGCGGCCGCGACAATCTCATTGGCCTCATGATGGCGCGCTGCGATGGCGATCATCTGGGCGAGAAGGTGGTGCTGCTGCTGTCCAAGCAAGAGATTATCCTGGGGCCGATGCAGGTGGAAGCGCGCATCAACCAGGATCAGAATATTTCCAAGGATCTAACGCTGTGGAATCAGCAAGGCTCGCAAGTGCTGCGCGGCCAGATGCTGGTGCTGCCCATCGAGCATACCTTCCTGTACGTCGAGCCGATTTACATCCAGGCCTCCCAGGCCAAGATGCCGCAGTTAAAAAAGATCGCGCTCGCGATGGGCAACAATCTGGTCTATGCGGACACCTATCAGGAAGCGTTGGCGCAATTGGCGGGCGAGAATCCGCCGGCTGCTCCGGGAGCTCCCTCGACTGCTGCCACGACCGCGGCTCCCACGTCCGCAACTCCTGCGCCCGCGGCGTCTGGTCCCGACCCGCGCATTATGGAAATACGCGGACACCTGGAGCGCTATCGCGAGTTGGTCTCCGAGGGCAAGCTGTCGGAAGCCGGCCGAGAGCTCGAGGCCATTCAGGGCCTGGTCGGCAAGTGAGTATAATCGCGCATAAAAGCGTATAAAAGAGCGCGAAATGGAAGATTTGCTGTGGCTGTACCCAGTGACCCAGCCCAGGAGCTAAGGCCATCATGATGGCATTCTTGATATCATGATGGCATGATCCGGAGACAAGCCCAGTTCACCACCCAACAGTCGGACGCTCTCCGACGGCTCTCGCGAAGCACCGGAAAGTCCCAGGCCGAGCTAATCCGCCAGGCGATCGATCAATATTTGACGTCCGGGGAAACACCCACGCGCCAGCAGCGTATTGAGCGCGCCACCCGCGTGGCTGGAATGTTCGCGTCCGGAAGGAAGGATGTTAGCGCCTATCACGATCGCCACTTAGCGGATGCGTTCCGCGAATGACGGTCTTTGTAGACACCTCTGCCTTCTACGCGGTGTTCGACCGGGATGACGCTCATCACGCGGAAGCCAAAAGGGCCTGGACCAGATTAGTTCAGGATGACAATATCCTGCTGACGAACAATTACGTGCTGGTGGAGACCGCGGCTTTGCTACAACACCGGCTCGGCATCGCGGCAGTACGCGTTTTCCAGGAAGACGTAATGCCCCTGCTTCAGGTCGATTGGATCTCCGAGCAGCGCCATCGCGCGGGAATGGACGCCGCGCTCGCAGCGGGCCGCAAAAAGTTGAGCTTTGTTGATTGCGTCAGTTTCGCGACCATGCGGGAAAATGGAGTGCGTCTGGCATTCTGCTTTGATGCACACTTCCGCGAGCAAGGATTCGTCACTAAGCTCTAAGCGCTCGCCACCAATGGCGCGCAGCTAATTCCTGGTATTGAGAACCTTCGGGATCGACAAATACCCCGCGATATTGTCCTTCTTGATGTCGTTGACCACGATCTCATACGGCTGCTTGGCCTTCGACGTCATGAATTGCAGCGGCTCATTCACCACGCGATCTTTCTTCTCCACCGTTTTATCGTCGGCGGTAAGCATAATCGTGTAGCGATTCTTTTTCGGATCGGTGCTCTTCAGCAGCACCGAAATATCGCCCACCCGCTGCGCCGTCTTGGACTTGTGGATGTTGAATTCGACGTAATTCCGCTCGCCCAGAGTTCGCAGCGCTTGCAATTCCTTCCCGTTGGTGGCGATCAGCACCGAATGCCCATCCAACTCGCCCGTGGCTCGCTTCAAATCCGCCACCGTCTTTTCCAACTCGGTGCGCGTGGCGGCGACATCGCCCTTCACCGAAGTCACGTCGCTGCCGACCTGCGAGATCTTGGTGTTGGCCGAGTCGGCGGCGTCCTTCACCTGCGAGATGTCGGTCTTTAGTTGCTGCGCCTGCTGTTGCTGCGCCGCTACCAGTTGAACTCGCGTTTCCTCTACTTTCTTGAGGGCTTCGTCCTTGGCTTCGCCGGCCGCAAGATTCGCCTGGCGCCGCGCCCGCTCCAATTGATCCCGAAGCTCGTCCACGGTCCTGCGATTGCTCCGCGTGGTCACATTGGTCACTTCCTCGAGTTTGTCCAGCCGCGCCTGAGCCGCGTCGCTCGCTTTCACCAAGTCGCTTTTGACGTTGGTGAGCTGCATGTAGAGATACACATTCGCGCCGATCAGCGCTAGGACTGCAATGAACAGGACCGGCACTTTCCAACCCGAACTCGGAGCCGGGGGCGGCGGATAATAGGCCGGGGGCGGCGGATACTGCGGAGCCGCGGCGTACTGCGGCGGTGGCATAGCGGGCGCGGGCTGGGGCGCGGCCGAGCCGCCGGACGGTTGAGGATTCGGGCTGGGATTGGGGAAAATTGACATGTTGCCTCTCTTGCGTAGGTTAGCAGGAAATCTAACATATTAGAGGGGAACCATGCGCAATCCGGTTTCGATCCTCTCTCGCGAAAACTTAGGAAGCCCAGTACCGGGCGGCTATGGCTAGTAGTTTTCTAGTCTGCTATGCTTCTCGTGAGGGTCGTCGGCCGCCCGCTTTCTCTCTCTTCAACGCTCTTGTTCCGGTCGAAATTTCGTCAGTATCGCCGGCCGCGATTCGTCCGATAGAAGGGACATGCAGGAAGCCTTTTTGCCGCGCATTCATCTCCAATGGCCCTGAAAATCAGAGTTCAGCAGAATGATGCGGCAAGCGGGGTCCTTCCATCGCAAAAACCGGCGCAGCCCGTGCCCGTTCCTCACCCCCGGAACTCCCGCCGGCATGCCTTGCGGCCCGAACACCGCGAGTATCTGCTAAGGCCCCGATCGTTCGCCGGCTCGGTGGCGCTGCACGCGACGGTCATCGCCGCTCTGTTCCTCCTTCCAAGCTTTCAGTACGATCGGCCCGAATAAGTCCGCTTATGAGGAATTGATCGCACCGGACGCTCACAAACTGGTGTGGTACAACTTCCCGAAAAAACTCCCGGATGTGGATGCGCCCCAGAGAATCGGCGTCTTTCCCAAGCCGGTGGGAGCCCATCGGGCCGAAACCTCGATTATCGCCACTTCTCCGAAGCCTGAGTCGACCAAGCAGATTATCTGGCAGCCGGTCCCGAAAGTGGAGATTCATCAGGACTTGGCGACCCCCAACATGATCGCTCGGGCGGCCACCGCTATACCCGCGCCGCCGGCCCCGCCCCGCCCGCAGTTCAAGGCGCCGCAGCCGAACGTGCAGGGCGTGAAAGCTCCGCAGCCGAACCTCACGCCGCCACAAATAAAGGGTGATGTCGATCATGCGCCGCTGAATGTGGCAGCCATCGAGCTTCCCAAGCTCCACCGGAACTTCGTGGCGCCTCCGGTCGCCTCAAAAGACGCCCGTCTCCCCATCCCGGTGCAGCCCTCTGATCTTCCCGTGCCCGATGCATCCATCGCCGGATCCACTCCCAGAAAAACAGCGCTCCCCGATGGCCTGGGAACCCCCGCGTTTTCCAAAGGCGCTCCTCCGCCCCCCACCAATGCTCCACCGGGAACGGAAAACAACCAGGGCAACGCGAAGGTGGATGTAGCCATCGCCAGTTTGAATCCCTCCGATAAGCCCGGCCCAGTTCCGGAGGGGTCGCGTCCCGGCCAATTTTCTCAATCCCCGCTGGTGGGCGATATCGCAACCGGCGACGTCACCGGCAACGGCCTGACGGTTCCACATCTGACCATTCGCGACGACCGCACCAAGGTCGACGCTCCGCATGTCGACGCGGGCCGGAAGACCGTCCTTTATGCCGATCGCGTTCGCAGCGTGCCGATGTCCACTTTATCGGTTCCTTTGCGCCCGGCTTCGCGTACCATTCCCCACGCGATCGATGCCCGCTTCCAAGGCCGCAACGTGTACACCATGGTGGTCCCCATCGAAAACATCACGCCCTATTCGGGCGACTGGATCCTGTGGTTCGCCGAGCGGCAGTCGCGCCCCGGTGAGACCCCCTTTGTGCGCGCCCCCGTCCCCCTGCGCAAGTTCGAATCGGTTCAGCCTGTGCTGTCCGGGCACTCGCTCGGAGCTGCGCGTTCAGTTTGCCGCCGTCATCAACAAGGACGGCAAGTTCGACTCCCTGGCGCTGCTCAGGGGCATAAACCCGGTTCTCGACCAAATCGTTCTCCAGGACCTGGCCGCCTGGGAATTCAAACCCGCCACCCGGGACGGCATGCCCATCGATGTCGACGTCGTCCTGGAAATACCTTTTACCCTCCCCACTCAGCTCGCCAAAGGCGCGCAGCCTTAGATTCGCCTTTTCATCGAGTGTAAGACCGCTTGCGCCACTAAACTATCCCTGGCCTGGTAATAGTACCTAAACGACGGTTGCCCATGACCAAAGTTTATAGGGGGGTACGCTTGCGAACTCTACTCTTGAGCCAGGAGTTAGAGCATGAATTTCAGGCGCACCTGCGGCATACTCTTAGCGTTTTCATTTCTTACTATTAATGCGGTTGCGGACACCGCAACCTTTGACATTACTTCCAGTAATCTGACCTTGGACGAAGACATGGTCGGATTCCTGGGAACAGTAACCACCGGCACATCACCCAACCAGGAAACCTTCGACGTCCAGACTTTCTGCGTGGATTTCGCGAATAACATCGGAGTTCCCAGCGATAATACCGCTTACATCACCGGAATCGAATCCACCTCGAACCTTAGCGATACCCGATTTGGGGGTGTCACCGCCTGGACCCAGATCACGCTCGGCACTACAGAGCACCGATTCCACCATCAACGGCGCTGCTGCGCTGGCTCGTTATCAAATGGCGGCCTATTTGACGATGCAATTTCAACTGCCCAACACCCCGTCCAGCACTGAGTCCAACGCCGGAATTCAGCAGGCCATCTGGGACATCCTCGATCCACTGGGCACCACCGGCCTGCCGAACATCTCCGATGGAACCGATATCGCCAACGCCCTGAACGAAGCCGCCACTTGGTACTCCGGCACAACCGTGAGCCAGCGCGATACGCTGCTCGCGAATTTCGACATCATTAGCGACACCGCGATGTATAACTGCGGCAGTGCCAGCGGTATCCTCTGCGGTGGATTCCAGGAACAGCTCTTCGATCCGGACTCACCCACAATGACCCCCGAGCCGCGCGGCCAAGCTCTGATGATGATCGGTCTGCTTACGGTTTGCTTCATGGCGCGCCGGAAAATCTGGCAACGATCCTAAGCGATCGGGCGATCACAACACCTCGGGATTTCTTATGTTTCGGTCGGCAATTGTAAGTAGTACCAGTACCTATCCCGCTGTAGTGGTACTAGTACGAGCTAGACTAAGTTACACCTGGTTTTAAGGTCCATTCCAATGTGAAATAGAGTAAGCTAAGGCTCGGGCGAGACTTAGGGGGGAGTTACCCGCAGCCTGGTTGCGCCCTAAAGAACACGGATCGAATTTGTGTTTCTGATACTTACACTTGGTGCTTTATCGCTGGCGTTAGCTCTGCTCCTTACTCCCTTGGTCCGGGATTCGGTTGGTAAGTTAGGTTTCTTAGATCATCCGGACGGCCTGCGCAAAAAGCACGCCTCGCCCATCCCCCGGGTCGGCGGAATCGCGATTGTCACCGCCTATGTAGCGACTTTCGCCATTGCGCTGGCCCTCCCGTTCAGCTACACCTACGTCCTGCATAAAGCGCTGAGGAATATCATCCCGCTGACACTGGTGGGGTCCGTCGTGTTTCTTACGGGCGTCCTGGATGACCTGATCGGTCTCAACGCCTGGCAAAAGCTCCTGGGAATCGGCGGCGCCAGCGTCCTGGCCTACGAACCGGCATTCGCGTCAACATCCATCTGTTCCCGGGAATCTCCGCATGGCCCTGGCTTGGCTTCGCCATCACTGTGCTTTGGCTGATCGGCTGCACCAACGCCTTCAATCTGATCGACGGCATGGACGGTTTGGCGGCCGGTGTGGGCCTGGTCTCTTGCGTCACCATGCTGCTGGCTGCGCTCACCCAGAACAATCTGCCTTTGGCGCTCGCCACTATGCCTTTGGCGGGGTGCCTGCTCGGCTTTCTGCGTTACAACTTCAGTTCCGCTTCGGTCTTTCTAGGAGATAGCGGCAGCCTGCTGTTGGGATTCCTGCTGGGCTGCTTCGGCGCGTTCTGGAGTGAGAAATCCGTCACGCTGGTGGCGCTCACCGTACCCTTGCTGGCGCTTTCGATCCCGCTTTTGGACGTGGCCGTTTCCATCCTGCGCCGGTTTCTCCGCAATCGCCCCATCTTTCAAGCCGACCGCGGACATATCCATCACAAGCTTTTGGACCTGGGCTTCACCCCCAAGCGGGCGGTGCTGACCATCTATGGCGTCTGCAGTTTGGTAGCGGCCTTATCGCTGTTAGTCAGCGCCTTGCATAACAGCTTCAGCGGCCTGATTGTGATTCTTTTCTGCGGCGCCGCCTGGGTCGGCATCCGGCGCTTGGAATATGCCGAGTTCGCGATGGCCGGCAAGATGTTCCTGGGCGGCAGATTCCGCCGTATCATCGACGCCGAGGCGCGCCTCAAGGACTTCGAAACCGCGCTCGAGAAGGCCAGCGGCATCGGCGAGTGTTGGAGCCGGATCTGCGTCTCCAGCGCCGATTTCGGATTTCGCGGCGTCCGCATGAGCATTCACGGCCGCGTGTTCGAGGATTTCCCGGCCCGCGCTAACGGCCGCATGTGGCAAATCCGCATTCCGCTCGCCAGCGCCCACTACATCAATTTCTTCCGCGATTTCGACGCCGAGATGAACCCGGTCATCCTCAGCGCCTTTGTCAGCTCGGTGGAGCGCATCCTGCAGGCCAGGATCGCCGAGCACGAACAAGAGGTGCTGCGCATGCCCGCTGCGAGCGCTGCATTCTCTTACGCCGCCAACGCGGGAACCGCCAGTTCGCGCGGCGACTAGAGCCGGCCCGCGAGCAGCCCCTTAGAGACCCAGCACGCGCTCAGCGTTGCCGTGAAACACGCGTTCTCTCACGTCGTCCGAGTAACCGAGCTCGTCCCACTCTCGAAACAGGCGTTGATGCGGAATGCTCGGATAGTCGCTTCCGAACATGATCTTGTCCTTCAGACGGCTTCGAATGTCGATCTTCAACTGCGGGGGAAAATACTTCGGCGCCCAACCCGACAATTCCCAGAACACATTCCCCTTGTGCAGCGCCACCGCCGTCATCTCTTCGACCCATGGCCAACCGGGATGCGCTGCGATGATCTTCAAGTCCGGAAAATCGGCCGCCAGCTCGTCAATCGCCGACGGGTGCGCGTGGCGGATCTTCGCGCCCATTCCACCCGGCATCCCCGCGCCCATTCCGGTAGTGCCGACATCGATCATGACCGGAACTTTCAATGCGTTGATCGCTTCGAACAGCGGGTACAACGCCCGGTCGTTCACGGCAAAGTGCCCCATGATGGGATGAAAGTGGAAGCCCAACATGCCGAGCTCGCGGATCGCATGCTGCGCCTCCGAGATGGCCGTTTCGCCCTTGAACGGATCCACCGCGGCCCAGGCCTGAATGATCCGCTCGGGATGGCGCTTCTGCATTCCCGAGACAAAATCGTTCGAGCAAGGCGGCGTGTGCACCGTCGTTTCCAGGTCCAGGGCCACCAGCACCGCTTCGACGCCGGCGTCGGTGAAATCCCGGACGACCTCTTCCTCGCTCTTGGCTGTCCAGGCCCGGTTCCAATACTGGGCCAGCGCGTCCACGTAGGGCTGCTGGCACGCGATCCACTCCTGCGTATTGGGATAGCAATGCAGATCAATGACGCGCATGCACCATCTTTATAACCCCGCGCCGGTCTCCTGCGCCGCAGCCATCTTCCGGGACACCATGTCGGTGAGCTCCTTCTTGGACACCTTGCCGAAAGTGGAAAGCGGCAAATCGGCGACGATCTCCAGCCGCTCGGGAAGCTTGTATTTGGCGATTTCCTTGCCCAGCAGGAACGTTTTCAAATCGTCCAGGGTCAAGCTTCCGCCCTCGCGCAAAACGACGCAAGCGCACATTCGTTCGCCGAGGTCGGGATCGGGAACTGGAACGCAGGCGACGTTCTTCACGGCTGGATGCGAGAGAATTAAATTCTCTACTTCTTCGGCGCTGATCTTCTCGCCGCCGCGATTGATGAGATCCTTCTTGCGACCTTCCACGATGTAATTGCCCGAAGCGATGCTGGCGCATCAAGTCGCCGGAGCGGTAGAAGCCATCCGGTGTAAACATCCGCGCGTTATAATCGGGCACGCCATAATAGCCGCGCAGCGTGTACGGGCCGCGGCAGCACATTTCGCCGACTTCGCCCGCGGGCACTTCGTTCAAATCGTCATCGAGCAGCTTCACTTCATCATCGGGCGACACCGGCCGGCCGACGGTGACCAGGCGAACCGCCTCGGGATCGCCGATGCGGACAAACATGATGAGCCCCTCGGCCATGCCGAAATTCTCCTGCACGAACGCGCTGGGGATGAGCCGGTTGGTCCGCTGGCGCGTCTCCGGCTGCAGACTTTGCCCGCCGCTCTGAATAATCCGCAGCGACGATAGATCGTAGCGCGGAAGAGACGGATCGTTGAGCAGGCGAATGAGCAGCGCGGGAACCACTTTCACGTGCGTGACGCGATGCTTCTCGATCAGCGCGAACATATCCTCGGGCTTGGTGCTGGCGCCGATGACCACTTTGCCGCCTTTCAAGAAGAAGCCCTGAATCCCAGGGCAAGCCAGCGGCAGGTTGTGCGCGATGGGCAGGACCAGCAGCAGCGTCGAATCCGGCGGTCACCGCGCAAACGTCGGCGGCGATTTTGGAATTATACGCGTAGTCGTTGTGGGAGCGCGGAATCAGCTTGGGAATCCCGGTGGTTCCACCCGAGAGCTGGAACACCGCCGGATCCTCAGGATCGATCTTGATTGCGGCGAGCGCAGATAGCGGCAGCGGCGCCGGGGTCGAAATCATTTCCGTCAGCGACAGGAATCCATCGCGCGCGGCGCCCAGGATGATCCCCAGTTTCACGGCCGGAACCTCCTGGCGGATGCGGCTCACCATGGCGGCGTAATCGAAGTCGCGCTGGCGCTCCGGAAACACGCAGGCCGTCGCGCCGGAAAGTTCCGCGAATTGCCGGATCTCGCTATGCCGATGCGCGGCGAGCGCGGTGATCGGGATGGCGCCGATTTTCTGAAGCGCAAAATAAAGGATGACGAACTCAGCCACATTGGGAAGCTGCACCACCACCCGATCGAGCGGCTTCAAACCGGCGTGGAGCAGATTCAGGGCGAGATTATCGGATAACTGATCCAGCTCGGTATAGGTGATGGACCGGTCCCGGTCGATGATCGCCACGCGCCCATTGTTCCTTGCGAACACGGGCCGAAACTCCTCGGCGAGCGATTTATCCTGCCAATAGCCGCGCTCGCGATAACGCTGGGCGAACTCCGGCGGAAATGGCACAACTCCTTGCAACATCCAGACGATTTTCCTTCCTCAGGTGGTGGCGGCGAAGCCCCCATCGATGACGATGACTTCGCCATTCACGAAATGGTTACTGGTAATCAGATTGACGATCACTTCGGCGACATCTTCGGCCGTGGCGCAACGGCCCAGCGGGGTCTGCTTTCCGCGGCGGGCCATCAGATCCTGATAACGATCCTTCAGCATGCGTTCCATCCAATCGCCCTCCATCCAGCCCGGAGCCACGGCGTTGACCCGGATTTCGGGGGCGAGATTCAAAGCGAGCAAGCGCGTCAGGTTGATGACCGCCGCCTTACTGGACGCATAGGGCAGCGGCTGCGGGCCGGGACGCAAGCCCACAATACTGGCGGTATTGACGATGCTGCCCCGCGCCTTTTTGAGCAGCGGAATCGCGGCGCGCGTGACTTGAAAAAGGCCGCGGACGTTGACCGCATACACGCGATCCCACTCTTCGGCGGTCATGCCTTCAAAGTCTTTCGGAGCGACACTGGTAGTGGTGCCGGCATTATTCACCAATCCGTCCAGGCGGCCGAATCGAGCTTCCACCGAAGCGAGCATCGCGCGCACGCCCGGGTCGTCGGCCACGTCACAACGAACCAACAAGGTCCTGGCGCCCTTGGATTGAGCGAGATCTTGGGTCTCGCGAGCCGCCTGATCGTTGCGGCTATAGTTGATCGCGACGTCAAAGCCGGCTTCGGCCAGCGCCACCGCCGCCGCCCGGCCAATTCCGGTGGAGGCGCCTGTGACCAGCGCAACTTTCCTATCTTGAGCCATGTGCCATCACTGTCCCGCGGCACGCTTCCGCTGGAATGTGAACATGTTCATTATATTGTATAGAGAGCCATGAAAGCGAGAGCGCCAGTGGAAAATCCGATGACCGGGCGACGCGAACGCAACAAGGCTCAGACGAAGCAGGCCATCCGTGCCGCCGCGCGCGAACTCTTCTCCCAGCGAGGCTATGACGAGGCCACGCTCCGCGAGATCGCCCGGCGCGCGCATGTCGCGACTGGGCACGCTCTTCAACTATGCCGAGGACAAACGCGACCTGGTCTTTCTGATCGTCAATGAGGAACTGGAAGAAGTGACGCGCCAGGCGTTCCAGGCGGCCCGATCGCGACCGGCCTTAATGGATCAATTGATGGCCATTTTCCGGGCGCATTACGATTACTTCGCCCGGGATCCCGTTCTTTCCCGAATCCTTTTACGAGAACTGGTCTTTTATTCCTCCGGCAAACAAGCCGAAGCGTTCCACGAAATCCGGCGGAGTTTAATGGCCGGGATCGAAAAGTTGGTCAAGAGCGCTCAGCGAAGCGGCCAAGTCCGATCGGGTCAGAAAGCCGCGCTCATCGCGCGACATATTTTTTTTACTTTTTCCGCCGCGGTACGCTGGTGGATCGCGGACCCACATCCTCGTCCGCAAACTGGGCTGAAGGATCTGAAGCGCTTGTTCGATCTGCAAATCGGAGGTTTGGAAACGCGCCAAGGTCGAGTCCGCTAGCAACGTTGCCGCTTGCTGCCGGACGTTGCAGGCTCAAGCGCCGTTGGAAGCCGACCGCGCGACAGGCCGAGCGCCGGCGGCGTTATTTGCGTCGCCGCTCACGTCGCGAGCCTCCTGGAGGCAAGCTTCCAGCTTCGTCGCCAGGACCCGAATATGCGGCTCCGCCCACATGCTGTGGTGGTCTCCGGGGACATCGTAGACATCCATGCCGCCGGCCGCAACCTTTCCCCAGCCCAGATCATGGCCAAGTTTTTCGGAAGCTGACCGGGTCCGGCATCGAAACAGAGTTATGCGATCCGGGTATGGACCAGGATTATAGTTGCGGCTAGCGAAGGTTTGAATATCCTCTATGGTTCCGAGCGCGGCGACGGAAGGCGGCACGGTCCGGCCAACCGCGCCATAGAATCGATAAATGAGCTTGGCGCACCAGGCCTGGACGGTGGCCTTCCCGTGAGCCAGGCGACGGGGTCCAAACAATACCCGTTTCAGGTGATCCGAGTAGACGCTCCACCGGCGCCGCAAATTCGCTGAAGTTGGCGATTCATCCTCGCTACCGCCTAGATCGCTATCGAACATCGCCAGCAGGCTAACTCGCTGCCCCTCGGAGCGAAGCTGAGAAGCCATCTCAAAGGCCACCATTCCTCCAAACGAGAACCCGGCCAGAAAGTAGGGGCCGCTGGACTGCACGGAGCGTATTTCGCGGATGTAATGGCGCGCGATATCAGGCACCGTAAGGAGCGCGGATCGTTGTCCGTCGGGTCTGGGAGGTTGCAAGCCGTAGATCGGCTGGCCGGTGCCGAGATGCCGCACCAAGGTTCGAAAAACAAAAACGCCACCGCCCACGCCCGAAATGCAGAACAAAGGCGGCTGGGTCCCGGCCGATTGGATCGTCACCAGCGACGATCTCGATATCCAATTCTCTTGTTGAACCAGCCGCAAACCGAGTTGGGAGCGGCTTCGAATTATGCGAGCCAGGCTTTCGACGGTGGGCGCTTGAAATATGGCCGACATCGGAAGCTCCAGGTCGAATTCACGTTCAATTTCGGCGAGCAGCGTGGCGGCCAGGAGTGAGTGCCCCCCGAGGTCGAAGAAATCATCCCGGATCCCGACCGAATGCACCCGCAGCAGCGCTTCCCAAAGATTTACCAACCGCTGCTCGACGTGATCGCCCGGCGCGACATGGGTTCGCTCCCGCTGCCGGTCCGGCTCGCGGGTCAGGATCAGAGCTTTGCGATTGACCTTTCCATTCTGCAACAAAGGAAGGTGGTCCAAAAAAACGAATCGGGAAGGCAGCATGTAATTAGGCAGCTTTTGCCGGAGAAACTCCCGCAGTTGCTCGTCGGCCGGCCCGGGTCCCCGGGCGACGACGAAAGCGACCAGATACTGCCCATTCGCGGCCTCGTCTTTCGCGGTCACAGCCGCATTCAAAATTTCCGAATGATGCAGCAGCGCAGCTTCAATTTCGCCCAGCTCAATCCGATGACCACGAATCTTAACTTGAAAGTCCGAGCGGCCGAGGTATTCGATGTTGCCGTCTTCGAGCCAGCGGCAGACATCTCCCGTCTTGTAAAGCCGAGCCTCCGGGCCGGAACTAAATGGATCAGGAATAAATCTCTCGGCAGTCAGTTCGGGCCGCTTATGGTAACCGCGCCCGACTTGAACTCCGCCGATGTACAGGTCGCCCGGCATTCCGACGGGCAGCGGGCGCAACTCGCGATCCAGGATGTAGATGCTCGTATTTGCGACGGGGCGCCCGATGGGAACGAGGCTTCTTTTACCGTTGCGCTCGCAACGCCAATAGGTCACGTCGACGGCGGCTTCGGTGGGGCCATACAAGTTGTGCAGTTGTCCGGGAAGAAGGCGGAAAAACTGCTCCTGCAGACTGAAGGGCAGAGCTTCTCCGCTGCAGATGACGTGGCGCAGACACCGGCAGCGCGCGGCGTCCTTATCGGCCAGAAATGCGGCCAACATCGCTGGCACAAAGTGGCACACGGTGATCTGCTCGGCAACGATCAGTTCCGCCAGGTAAGCCGGATCGCGGTGCCCTTCGGGCTTGGCTATTATCAGCCGCGCGCCAGTCATCAGGGGCCAAAAGAATTCCCAAACCGAGACGTCGAAGCTAAAGGGAGTCTTCTGCAAAACCGCGTCGGATGTGGTCAGACGATACTGACGCTGCATCCACAACAACCGGTTGCATATGCCCCGGTGCGTGTTCAGCGCTCCTTTCGGCATCCCGGTGGAGCCCGACGTGTAGATCATGTAGGCCAGGCTCTCAGCGGAGGCCGCGGGAGCAGGATTGGAGGTGTCTTCGCCGGCCACACGCGCCCATTCGTCGTCAAGGCAAAGAACGTGACCGGCATATTGCCGCACCGAACTTTTGAAGCGCCCCTGCACCAGCAGGACCGGCGGATCGGCATCTTCCAGCATGAACGCGACGCGCTCCGGCGGATACTCGGGATCGATGGGAACGTAGGCGCCGCCGGCTTTCAGAATGCCGAGCAGGCCGACCAACATCTCCAGCGACCGCTCCAGAAACAGCCCCACCAGCACATCCGGCCCCACGCCCGCTCGTCTTAAATAATGGGCCAGCTGGTTCGCGCGGCAATTCAGTTCCCCATAGGTGAGATGGCGTCCTTCGAAGGTGAGGGCCCGGGCGCCGGGAGCGTTCGCCGCCTGGACCTCAAACCATTCGTGCAGCAGGCGCTGCAGCGGAAATTCAACTTCGGTCTGGTTCCAATCAACCAGGATGCGCCGGCGCTCGGCCTCGCTCAAGACAGGCAGCTCGGAGATTCGCTGCTCGGGACTATCGCAAGCGGATTCCAGCAGAGTTTGCCAGCTTGCGATCAAGCGCCGGATGGTGGAGGCGTCAAACAAATCCGGGTTGTAGCTAATAGCCGCTGAAATGCCGCTGCCCGTCTGATCCACCACCACGGCTAAGTCCAGCTTCGAGCCGCCGTTGGGGATCTCGTTGGCTACCAGTTCCCATGCCGGACTAACGTGGCGCATCTCCGGTTGTTGCGTGAAGCCGATGTGGAACAGAGGACCATTAGCGGCATCGGAAGCCTGCTGAAGTTCTGCCACGACGCGAGCAAAAGGCGCCACGTCATTGAGCAGCGCGTCCGATATCACCGTTCGAACTCGCTTCTGCAACCCGGCGAAAGTCGGGTCGCCGGAGGCGGAGATACGCAACGCGAACGGATTCTCAAAATTTCCGGCGGTTCGCGCAATCTGGTTATGTTTGCGCCCATCGCTCAAGCCGCCCAGGACCACATCCTCTTGACCGGTGCAGCGCTGGAGCAAAGCGACGAACCCCGTTAGCAAAGTCGCGTAGACCGTGGCGCCGGCATCCGCGCTGATCGCTTGGATTCGTTCAACCAACGACGCCGGCAGATCGAAGGCTTCACTTTGCGCGCGATACGATTCCACCGCGGGTCGAGGGCGATCGCTGGGCCACGCGGTTATCGGAAGCTCACCGTCCAAATGTTTGCGCCAGTAATCCAACTGCCCGGACCACCTTTCAGCCTGGGCCGCATGGCGTTGCCAATACGCAAAGTCGGCATACTGGGCGCTGGGCTCGGGAAGAGGTGAAGGCACTCCCCTGGAAAAGGCTTCGTAGAGCGCTTCGATCTCAGGGAGCAGCACCTGGCGGGCGGTCACCGCATCGAAGACGATTGGATGCAGGGTCAAAGACAGGCGGTGCTCCTGCTCGCTAAAAGATATCAGCAAAGCGCGGAGCAAGGGCCCCCTTGCCAAATCGAACGGGACTGCGGCATCCTCTGCGGCCAAAAGCAGACATTTCGATCCCCGCTCCGATGCTGGAACGGAGCGCAGGTCGACGACTCGCAAAGGAACCGTTCGCGGCATCGGATCGATGATTTGGACGGGCTGTTCGCCACTTTGCGTGAAAGTAGTACGCCAGATCTCATGGCGGCGCACCATTTCGAACAGGGAACGTTCCAGCACGCTTACGTCTAAGGGCCCGCGCCGGTAGATGGTCGCGGTTTGGTTATGAAGCCGGGTCTTGCTATCCGCCTGCGCCTCGAACCAGATCTGTTCCTGGCCGAACGAAAGAGGCGCAGTCCCCCCGGGAGGCCGCCGGGGAATCCGGGCGCGGCTATGCTCCGATCTCGACTCTTCTACGGCAAGATCCGTCTCAGTTCGATCCATGATTCTCAAGAAACGGCACGCGCGTGCGAACGACAGATGTCCGCGCACAACTCGGCAGGGTTCCCCGTCCTCCGCGTGTCAATCACCCGCTAAACCCGATTCAGTACTAAAACTGCACGGCCAGTATAAACGAAATTTGATGGGCCGAATGCCTCGCAAAGTACTAGGACTAGTAGGACCGCAACGTCAACAATCAGTGCTTAGATCGTCTCTAACGAACAGCACGATAACGCTTTCGCGTCGCGCAAGCATCGGATGGGAAGTAACCGTTTGGCGTAGGAAGGCTGCCAATACTGCGGCGTCTAATAGGAGCGGCCGGCCCAGGCGTTTGGACGCATCTCTGGGCCTCAGCCGGCCAATGCTCGCCGGGCATCCTGCACGGTTTGATAGGCCTCCTCCGGATTAGAATTCAACGCGGTCAAGTGGCCCATCTTTCTTCCGGGCCGAGGCTCCATTTTTCCGTAGAGGTGCAGCTTAACGTCAGAGAAGGCGCAAGCGGCGGGCCAATTGGGTTCGCCGTTAGCCCACAGGTCGCCGAGCAGATTCGCCATGGCCGCGGGCCGGTGCATGCTGGTGGACCCCAAGCGGAAGACCGCAAACGGCGCGCAATTGTTGCTCGAACTGGCTGGTGACGCAGGCGTCCACAGTCAGGTGGCCGGAGTTGTGCGGCCGCGGCGCGAGCTCGTTAATTAGCAGTTTGTGGTCGCGCGTGACAAAGAACTCGACGCAGAGCACGCCGACGACACCCAACCGATCGAGGATGCAGCGCGAGATTTCCACAGCCTCGCCGGCGACACGATCCGGCACCAGCGCGGGCGCGATCGAAACATCCAGGATATGGCGGCGGTGCTGGTTCTCGATCGCGCCGTAGTGCACGAATTCGCCGTTATCTCCGCGGGCGGCGACCACCGAAATTTCGCGCTCGAAATCGATGAAGGCTTCAAGCACGGCCTCCTGGCGTCCGATAGCGTCCCAGGCTTCCGTTGTCTTATCGGGAGAATCGATGCGAAACTGGCCCTTGCCATCATAACCGAAGGCCGCGGTCTTCAGCACGGCAGGACAGCCCAGCTCCCAGATGGCCTGCTCCAAGTCCGCCAGCGAGCGCACCTCGCGATAGGGCGTGGTCGGCAAGCCGGCATTCTTCAGGAACGACTTTTCGCGGATCCGCTGTTGCGTGGTGTGAAGGATGGATCCGTCGGGCCGAACGGGCGCACTGCGGGCGGCGGCTTCGGCGGTCGGGGCCGGAACGTTTTCAAACTCAAAGGTGACGACGCTCACCCGGCGGGCGAAGTCCGCGACCGCGTCGAGGTCGTCGTAAGGGGCGGTCACTTCGAGATCGGCGATCTGTCCGGTGGGCGTGTCCTGGTCGGGGGAGAAGGTGTGGACGCGGTAGCCCATCCGCCGCGCGGCCAGGGCGAACATGCGGCCGAGCTGCCCGCTTCCGAGGACACCGATGGTGGCCCCGGGAAGTATGGGTTTGATCACGCGAGCTCTTCTGAGCGGACCTGGCTGGCTTGTTCCTCGCGAAACGCGCGCAGCTTTTCACGCAGAACGGCGTCGTGATTCGCCAGGATCGCGATCGCCAATAAGGCCGCATTCTGAGCGCCGGCTTTCCCGATGGCCAGCGTTCCCACCGGAATTCCGCCGGGCATCTGGACGATGGAAAGCAGCGAGTCCATACCTTTCAGCGCGTGGCTCTCGACGGGAACGCCCAGCACCGGCAGCAAAGTATTGGCCGCGATCATACCCGGCAAATGGGCCGCGCCGCCAGCCCCGGCGATGATGACTTGCAGGCCGCGCAATTCGGCGCTGGATGCATATTCCACCATCCAGGCCGGCGTGCGATGCGCGGAAACGATTTTGGCTTCGTGCGGCACTGCGAAGCGCGTTAGAGTATCGGCGGCATGGCGCATGGTCTCCCAATCGGACTTGCTGCCCATGACGATGCCGACCAGCGGCTGCATGCCGGATTATTGTCCTTGCGAAAGAATATAAGCGGCGGCAGCATCGCCGTAGGCGACTGTAACAGGTGGTTTATAGGACATACTTGGGAACCCTCTAAGATAGCATGCACGGCTGCAGAGGCGGGCGCGAATTTATGGCAGCGGAGGCGCCAGCGGCGTGGCGGAATTCAAATCGCAAATTTCTTCCGCCTTGCGCTCAGGGATACCGAGCAGTATAGTGTTTCCCGGACAAGAAAGGAGTTTCGGATGGTCAACGCGTCTTTGCAATCAACCTTCTCCCTTCTGATCGCACTCGGATTTCTGTCGGTCAGCCCGGCCCTGTCCGACAGCATGGATGTGAGTGGAGTAAGCGTGGAGGGAAGCGCCAGCGGCACGGGCAGCCTGCTGGTCGAAAGTTGCTTTCCCGCTCCTTCTCCCTGCAGTTCCCCCACGCTCAATTTCGGCGCACCGAATGCTGCGCTGGGCGCCTTCAGCACGTCAGGGAGCCTTTCATTTATGAGTGATTCGCTGACCATGCAGGCGCAACAGATGATCACTGCGAGCGCTGACAGTATCGACATGAGCTTCACCGACACTACGTCCGCCACCGCTGGGCTTGCCATGGCGTTGATAAAGGATATCGAAAACTCGACTGCGCTGACATTCAATCTCGCTTCGGAATCGGTGGTAAACGTAATGGGAGGCGAGGATGCCCCGGAGCCTTTTACAAGCGTGCTGGTTGATTCCAATGGGAACACGCTTTTTACTTTCCCAAATACTTCCTCTTTTGATAGTCAACTCACTTTGGACGCGGGGACCTACAGCCTCTTGGAGACGACGAA
This sequence comes from Bryobacterales bacterium, assembly GCA_963732175.1. Lineage (GTDB taxonomy): Bacteria > Acidobacteriota > Terriglobia > Bryobacterales > Bryobacteraceae > Palsa-89. The sequence continues at coordinate 67,831 of CAVSYF010000019.1, forward strand.
TGTAGTCGGAACTGGGTTTACAGTGGGAGAGCCCGGTACTTTCTCTTTATCCCAGAACTTTTTCCTGGATGCGGATTTCACCCCGATTCCGGAAGCGCGCTGGACTTGCCTTGGGTTAATTCTGCCGCTGGCGCTTTGCGGTTTAGTTTTCCGCCGAACGCATCGGCGAACCAGCACGGATCGCCCTTCGCTGTAACTCAAAACGTTTTGGTTTACTGCAATTCCGGCCTGAGGGTGACGACCCAAACGCTTCCGCGGCCCTCGCAATTGTGGCATTCCCGTCCGCCTTCGTTTTTTCCGGTACCGTCACATTGATCGCATGCCACCACGACCTTGAGTTCGATCGCGTCGGATGGGGGCAGTTTTTCGGCGTGCCGGATCACCTTGGCATCGTGATGCGCGACCAGCCAGCGAAGCAGCTTGCCCTCGAGGGCTTGCCGCTGCTCGATGCTAAGTCCGGGCGAGTATCGCCGCCACCACGGCGTAAGGCAGGCGTAGCAAGCAAGTTCGCCGGCGTCGAAAAGAGCCTTTCCGTCCTGGCACAGGAAGTACGTGCCGCAGGCGCTGCATTGCTTGAGACCGAGCAAGCGGAGGCCATCTTTCAGATGCTCTAATTCCCGGAGGACGCTCGCCAGGCTGGCTTCCAGATCCTTGGTTTCGACGGGCATGTTCCGCGCCTATTATATGCTCATACTACTTGCGTTGGATCGCCTGGAAACGGAACGAATAGCCCACCCCCACGAAGTGGTCCACCGCGGCCGAAGACAGCCCAACACCGACATGCAAATCCAACTGCTGGTGGGGCGTCGGCTTGTAGGCCGTGCCGATGTGCAAAAGATGCCGCGGGCCTCCCTGCTCTGGGAAGTCGCCGGCATATTCGACGAATGCATCCCATGGTTTCGTCAGCTGCCGGTCCAGCAGGAACGTGGTCTCGCCGGTCACGTTGCGTCGGCCCAGCTCGGTCGTCCAATAGACCGACAGCATGCCGGCGGCGGTCCAGTTCGATGACAGCGCGCGCGACCAAGGAAGCTGGACGAAGGGGTCGTAGCCGTGGCTCGAGATGGAATTAGCGCCGGTCGGCAGACTCAACGACAGGACCAGAGAAACATCGAAGCCGCCGGGCGTGGGACCCAATTGCTCTTTCATCCCGATGGTAAGATCGCCAAATCCGGAAGTCATCCCGGTTGGGCTGAAGTAGTCCGGAACAATCAGACGCAGCTCGGCGTTCGATGCGACTCCGAAACGGAGCCAGGTCTCCGGACCATCCAATGTGCGTTGTCCTTGATTTACGGTATCGGTAAATCCGTTCTCGGCTTGGAAGCTGCCGGGCGGGACGACCACGCTCGAATCGGTCACCGCAGGGCGATCGGTTGCGATCGGAGCGGATGCGGCGTTGTCCCCGGCCGCGTGGCTAGAGGCGAGGACGGCGATCCACGATGCGACGGAGAGTGACCGCAACATGGAGAAGTTATAAGACCGAGTATTCAGGAATTCAATCCATTACCGCGCTAGCGCAATCGCCAACAGCACCGCGCGCTGGGTGCCTATCCAAGAGTCTTTGGTATCGAAAGTCTCTTCCAGGGAATGGCTGCCCGCGCCTCGCCCGCCGCCGCCGATGGTGATGGCGGGAATATTCAGATTCATCGGAACGTTCGCATCGGTGGATGATTCCCGAAGATCCTCTTCGAGACCGAGCGCTCGGGAAACTCCGAGCGCCGTTTGCACGATGGGAGAGTTCACAGGCGTTTGGCCGGCCGGCCGCGCGCCGACCAACTCGATAGAGGCGCTTACCTTGCCGCGATTGTGCCAGCGGCGGTTCTCCTCTTCCACCGCGGCGCGAACCGCACCTTGAAACTTGCGATCCAACGTATTCAGCGATGCGATGTCAGAGGAACGCATGTCAACCTCCATCCAAGTCTCGGATGCGATCGCGTTAACCGAGGTTCCACCTCCGATTCTCCCGACGTTGAACGTGGTTTTCGGATCGCTGGGGACTTCGAAATCGGCGATCTTGCTGATCGCGCGGCCGAGCGCGTGAATCGGATTGGCCATCCCGAATGCGCCGTAACTGTGGCCGCCGGGAGCGCTGAAGGTGACGCGATAGCGCGTGCTTCCCACGCCTACGGTGACGATGCCGAAACCGGTGCCGTCGATGGACACGAACTTGTCGATCTGACCTTTCATGCTTGCGGAAAACAAATTTTTCATTCCGCGCAGATCGCCTAAGCCCTCTTCGCCGACATCGGCGACGAAGGTAATCGGGCCGGGTGTTTGCACTTTGGCGTCATCGAGGGACTGAATGATGGCGAGCAGGAGCGCCAGACCGCGGCAATCGTCGCCGATCCCGGGCCCCTTCAGAACGGTGCCATCGCGGCTAACGTCTACGTTGGTCTTTTCCGGAAACACGGTGTCAAGGTGAGCACTGATCACTATGTGAGGATGTTCGGAAGCACCTGGCCGGGTGCCGATCACGTTGCCGGCCTGATCTATTTGCACATTTTGTAAGCCGAGATTCGTGAAAAGCCGTTGGAGATCTTCGCCGCGCCCGTTCTCATGAAAAGGCGGAGCGGGGATTTCGCAGATGCGAATCTGCTCTTCGATGGTTCGCGGCTCGATTCTCTTGGCGGTATCCAGGGCGGCTTGCACTGCTGGATCGCGCAAAAGAGCCGCTGGATCCTGAGCGCGGCACAGCCACATGGCCGAAGCCAGAGCAAATGCCGGTAATCGAAGCCGCGACTTCACTCCACTCTACAGTAGCAATTGAGGAAGACGGCTCAAGCGCAGTTAGCGGGCAGTAGCCGGGACCTGTCTTTGATAAGTTCCAGGCACGGCGCGGAAAGGAATCGCTATACGGTTCCAACCGTTAATGGCCACGACCGCGAGCGTCAGATTCACGAGCTCGGCGTCGTTGAAATGCTTGTGCACCCGCTCGAACAATTCGTCTGGAACGTGGTTTTTTCCGATCTCGGTAAGAGCCTCGGTCCACTCCAGCGCAGCACGCTCACGGTCTGAAAAGAATGGCGTCTCGCGCCAGGCGCTGAGGGTGTAGAGCCGCTGCTCGGTTTCGCCTTCGGCGCGCGCGTCCTTACTGTGCATATCCAAGCAGTAGGCGCAGCCATTGATTTGCGAGGCACGCAACTCCACCAGCCGGAGCAGTGAGGTCTCAAGTCCACCATGCTCCACATACTTGCCCAAATCCAGCATGACTTTAAGCGCGCCCGGGGCTACCTGCGTAAAGTCGATTCGAGGTTGCATAATTTCCTCCCATCCCGGAGATGCGCGAGTGACGACGCGCGATTTGGATTTAATTTTTGGAACCGGCGATGGAGCGTACGGCTTCCCAGAAAAACTGCACATGTTTGTAAAGCGCCTCTTCCAGAATCCGTTCCTGGTCGCTGTGCTGAGCGAATCCCTTGGGCGCGTCTTCCAGGTCCACCATGGCCCCGACGCCGTAACACTGAACGCCTTTCGCACGGAGAAAAGCCATGTCGGTTGCACCCGTTTGCATCAGCGGCAGAGTCGCGACGCTGTATATTTTCCGATAGGCGGCTTCGAGAGCGTGATAAGCGTCGGTATCCATGCGCGACGGCGCGGCGCCCGGGACGCTGATTGCGGGTCTCGGGCACAATCTCGATGGCCGGATCATTAATCACGCCACGCATCAAATCATAAAACGCGGAAATGTTCTCGTCCGGCAAAGCTCGAATATCCAAGGTGGCTTCGGCCTGGGACGGAATGACGTTGACCTGATAACCACCCTTAATAATGTTGGGCGAGATGGAAGTGTGCAGCATGGAGTAAGTTCCGGGATCGTGCTCGGCCAGGTATTCGCGAACCGCGGGGGCTTTCGCCGGGTCCAAGAGAGCCTTGTATCGCGCCGCCTCTTCGGGGCTGCTAATCGTGGCTAGCTTTTCGAAGTAGTAGCGCGTGGTGTCGTTCAACCGCATGGGCGGATCCCACATCGCGATTTTCTCCACCGCGCTGGCCAGGTGCACGATGGCGTTGGTGCGCAACGGCCGCGAGCCATGACCGGATGGCCCCCGGGCCACCAGACGTGCGCCTTTGGGCTGCTTTTCGGTGGTCTCAACCAGGGCGTAGCGCAACAGGCCCGCGCTGCGCCGGACGCCGCCGGCCTCCGCCAGACAGAACTCGGCATCGATATCGTTCCAATGTTCGTTGACCAGATATTCGATGCCGGGACCAGTGGACGCTTCCTCGCCCGCTTCCGAAACGAAGATGACGTCGCGGTCGAGCGGCGCCTGCGATCGCTTCAGCAACAGCATGGTCATCAACGCGGCCAGAAGATCGCTTTTGTCGTCGATGGTGCCGCGACCGTAGACATAGCCGCCTTGGCGCGTCGCGCTGAACGGCGGGAAAGTCCATTTGGAGGGGTCCACTTGAACCGTGTCGCTGTGGCCCATGATGAGCAGAGGCCGCTTCGATCCATTGCCTTTGAGCCGTGCGATCAGGTTCGCTCGCGCCGGATCTTTGGCGGCGACGATCACGGGAATGCCCTCGGCCTCGAGCACCTTCTTCACGTAGTCGACCACGCGCGTTTCATTGCCCGGCGGATCGGTAGTATCGATCCGGACCAGCGCCTGGAAATGGCGCATCGCTTCTTCATTGACTTTGGACCAATCGGGTGTTTGCGCCAGGGCAGGCAGCAAACTGAAAAGGGTGAAGGCCAAGAGACGCTGCATAGCTCGATTTTGACGCAGTGGGGGCGCAGACTGCCAGCACGCAACGGCGATGATCGAAGCCGGCTAGCTACTTTTTCGGAGGAGCGGAGGTTCCGTTGCTGGGCGGCGTAGTCGTCGTATCGGTGTCGTATTTGATCTGCGTGTCGGTCCGGAACATCTTATAGTCTTCGTAGCGAACCTGCATCTTCATGCGCTGCGGGCCTTCCTTGAATTGCAGCGTGTCGTTGGCGATGGTGTAGGTGGGGAACCAGTATTTGCCGTCCACCTGCTCGCGGTAGGTTTCGAACTTCGGATACTGGTTATCCGCGCCTCGCTTCTGTTGTCCAACACCGCGGCCGTAGCTCTTGACGATCTGCAAATCTTTGTCGTCCACCCAGACTTCGCCTTCGAAATAGCGCTGGCCCGGTTCGAGCTTCTTGGGCTTGACCGCGAATACGTAGGTGCCGATCTCATCCACCTGCTGCCGGCCCAGGTAGCGAATGAAGTATTTGGGCAGCTCGGCGGTGGTAAGAACGAAGGGCTGCACGTCGCGTAAATCCTGGATGTCTCCGGGGTCGAGTTGGAACGCGGTCAGCGTGCTGGGGGGCGCGTGGACCACTCTCTCCGAACGCTTGCCTTCAGGCGTGAAGACGATATCGGTCACCTCTTCCCATTTGCCCGTCGTGCTTCCGCCGTCATCGAGCGACATGACGCGCGCAGTTTGGCGGTATGTGTAGTTGCCGCGGGCCTGGGAGAAAGCCGCTTCCTTAGCGGCGAACTTCTGGATAATGTCGTCGATTTCAGTGGGGCTGGGATCCGGCAGGCTGGCGGCGAAAGCCGCACCCGCTAGCAGAGCCAAAGTGAGAATGAGACGCATACGTGCCTCCGAGTGGACGAAACCCGAACTGATCGCGTTTCCTTGTAACAGTGTAACGCCGCCGCGCAAGCCTGGAATCAGAGTCAGGAGAGGATCTGCTTGGCGATGGTCAGCTTTTGGATATTGCTGGTGCCTTCGTAGATCCGGCCGATCTTGGCGTCGCGATAGAGCTTCTCCACCGGATAATCCTTAGTGAAGCCGACGCCGCCGAAGATTTCGACTGCGCGGGAAGCGGTGGTTTCGGCCACCTGCGAGGCGAAGTATTTGGCCATTGCCGCCTCGGTAACGAAGGGCAAGCCGGCGTCCTTCAGGCGGGCGGCATTGTAGACCAGCAACCGCGCCGCCTCCACCTCGGTGGCCATCTGCGCAAGTTCAAATTGGACGCCCTGGAAGTCGGCGATCGGTTTGCCGAACTGGCGGCGTTGTTTGGAATAAGCGATGGCGTGGTCGAGAGCGCCCTGCGCCAATCCAGCCATCTGCGCTCCGATGGCGATGCGGCCCTCGTTCAGGGTTTCAATCGCGATTTTGTAACCTTGGCCGACTTCGCCGAGGACGTTGCCGGCGGGGACGAGGCAGTCGTCCAAAATCAGCTCACAGGTGGAGGATGCCCGAATCCCCAGCTTGTCTTCCTTCTTGCCGACCTGAAAGCCGGCGAAGTCGCGCTCCACCAGGAAGCAAGTGATGCCGCGATAACCCGCCTCGGGCTTGGCGTTGGCGAAGACGAGATACAGACCGGCCTCAGCAGCGTTGGTGATCCAAAGCTTGCGCCCGGTGATGGAGTACTGCTCGCCTTCGCGCGTGGCGCGCGTGGCCAGCGCGAAAGCATCGGAACCCGATCCGGCTTCCGACAGCGCGAACGAAGCCACCATTTCGCGCGCGAGTCTGGGCAGATAGCGCCGCTTCTGTTCGTCATTTCCCCAGCGCAGGATGACGTTGTTCGCGATGGTATTCTGCACGTCGACGATCACGGCGGCGGAAGGGTCCACGGCTGCCAGCGCCTCGACGGCCAGAACGGCCAAGAAGAAGTTCCCGCCCTGGCCCCCATGCCCTTCCGGAATCTCGATCCCCATCAGACCGAGTTCGAACATCTCGTGCAGCAGGTCCTTGCGGAACACGGCGGCGTCGTCCATCTGGCGCACGTGAGGGCTGATACGTTCGCGAGCGAACTGACGGACGGTTGCCTGGAACATTTTTTCTTCCTCGCTCAGCAGAGTGAGAGGGAGCGCGGATCGCTGGCTGGCTTCAGTAGCGGCAGGCATCTCTGCTTTCAGTCTACTACCTGACTTCGAGTGCGACGGCATGGAGGTTTTTGCTTCCACGCGGAAAAAAGTGCCTGCTCAACGGCGCGATGTCGGCTTGAAAATCCAGTAATGGCCAGAGGTTTGCAACCTTTTGTCCAAATGCCTACTGATACAACCACACGCCATGCCGTTAACCTAGGTCTGCTGCGAGAGAAAGCGGCTCTCCTACGGATCGATTCGGTGCGAGCCACTACCGCGGCGGGCAGCGGCCATCCAACCAGCTGCGCCTCGGCGGCCGATATCGTCGCCGCGCTGTTCTTCTCGGTAATGCGTTTCGATCCGCGAAATCCGCGGTCGGACGCGAATGACATTTTCGTGCTCTCGAAAGGCCACGCGGCGCCACTGCTCTATGCGGCTTGGGCCGAAGCCGGGGCTTTTCCGCGCGAAAAGTTACTGACGCTTCGAAAGATTGATTCCGATCTGGAAGGGCATCCGACTCCGCGTCTGCCATTCGTGGATGTCGCGACGGGTTCGCTCGGGCAGGGCTTATCGGTGGGCGCCGGCATGGCTTTCGGCGCGAAGAAACTAAGGCGATCCGATCAGCGCGTTTATGTCCTGCTCGGCGATGGCGAGTCGGCCGAGGGATCCAATTGGGAAGCGGCGCAATGGGCGCGTTTCAACCAACTCGACAACCTGTGCGCCACGATCGACATTAATCGCCTGGGGCAAAGCCAGCCCACCATGCTCGAGTATCACCTGGAAACTTACCGAGCCCGCTGGGAGGCGTTCGGTTGGCAAGCGCTGACGGTAGATGGACACAGTGTCGAAGAATTGCTGTCAGCTTACGAAAAAGCGGAGCAGACCACCGGCCGTCCGACCGTCGTGCTGGCGCGAACCGTGAAGGGCAAAGGCCTGGGGAGTATCGAAGGCAAGGAGGGGTGGCACGGCAAGGCGCTCGATCCTGAAATGGCGGAAAAAGTCATAGCGGAACTCAGCAAGCAGGTCGGCCGAGCGGACGCGGAATGGCAGCCGAACCTTCCGGCACGGGTGAACACCGCGCCAGTTGTTGCAAAGGGCGGATCGGTTCAGCCCGCCGTGCCGCCGTATGCGGTGGGTGGCAAGGAAGTCTCAACGCGCCGGGGGTTCGGCGATGGGTTGGCCGCACTGGGGTCTGTGGATCCTCGCATCGTGGTCGTCGATGGAGACGTGGAAAACTCCACCTACACGGAAGAATTTCAAAAAATCGCGCCGGAACGTTTCCTGGAAGGCTACATTGCCGAACAGAACATGACTGGGATGGCGATGGGACTCGCGGCGCGCGGGCACGTGCCGTTTGTGTCGACGTTCGCCTGCTTTCTTACACGAGCCTACGATTTTATTCGGATGGCGGCGATCAGCAATCTCAACATCAAGTTCGCGGGAACGCATGCGGGTATCTCGATCGGCGAGGACGGCCCGTCTCAAATGGGGCTGGAGGATCTGGCGATGATGTGCGCTGAGCCGGACATCACCGTGCTATATCCTTCCGACGCAACCAGCGCCTGGAGGGCGACCGGGCTGCTGGCGGATCGCGGCGGTCCGGGCTATCTGCGCGCCGGGCGGCCGAACACGCCGATCCTGTACGGGCCAGAGGAGACGTTTGAGATTGGCAAGTGCAAGGTTCTGCGAAAGAGCGAGCAGGATAAGGCGCTCATCGTGGCGGCGGGAGTCACGGTGTTCGAGGCGCTCTCGGCTTACGATCAGCTTTTGAAGTCGGGCGTGGCGGTGCGCGTGATCGACTTATTCAGCGTCCGGCCGATTGATCGGGAAGAGCTGATTGCCAGCGCGCGGGCAGCGAGCCGGATCGTGATCACGGTGGAAGATCATTATGAGCATGGCGGGATCGGCGATGCCGTTCTTGCAGCTCTTGCTGAAGAAAACGTGCGTGTGCACAAGCTGGCGGTTCGAGAGATTGCGCATAGCGGTAAAGAAGCAGAGCTGCTCGACAAGTTCGGTATTTCGGCGCGCCACATTATCGAAGCGGTCAAGGCGGCGATTGCTTGAGCGGGCTGCTCATGGTTGTAGGAATCGCCGCCCTCGAGACATCGAGCTAGTCGCCTGTGCCGGCGGCGCTGGCGGCCTTTCCGCTGAGCGCGGCGAATAACCGCTCGCCTTGCGGGCTGCCGAGTCCCGTGCACGCATCCCATCCGCGGCCAGCCGCATATGCTCCGTTGTTCCCGATGGTGATGTCGCGCAGAACGTTGTTAGAGAATCGCGTGTACAGCACCGGGTTGAGAAATCCGCAACGCGCTTTGAGCCCTTGGTTCAGCCGGGCAATGAGAGCTGCCCAAAGCGGCGTCGCGGCGCTGGTACCCCCGATCGATTCCAGGTTCTGGCCGTCGATGTGCATCACCACCACGCCTGTTTCCGGATCGGCGACGGCGGCAACATCCGGCACCCCGCGCCCGATATGATGCGGCGGATTCACCGAAGGCGGGACGTTCACTCCGTTCTGATAGCTGGGCTTGGCGAACACGCCGCTCACTCCGCCACCGCCTGCGCCCTCGCTCTGCACCATTTCATTCCAGACCGTCTCCGAGGCGATCGCCGGAGGATTGCCGTTGGTGGCCACTAACTTCGTGCCGCCGACGCCAAGTACGTACGGGCTAGATGCAGGAAAATCTACGTGCGCTCCGCGCTGGACTTGATCACTCGATCCATCGTCACCCGAGGCGCAGCAGATCGTAATTCCCTTCGCGGCGGCCGCCTCAAAAGCTTGATTCACCAACTGCACGCCCATCTTAGTCCAGGCGCCGTCGGGGTCATCTTCCGGATTGCCGTAGCTGATGGAGATGACGGAGATATTGTTTTGATCGGTGATCGCCTCATGGATCGCGTCCAACCATCCTTGGCTGGTGAACTCAGTAAAGTACATGAAGATGCTTGCTCCAGGCGCGACCGAGCCCATGACGCACATGTCCAGCATCACCTCGCCGGTGGAGTCGCCCTGTTGATCGGAGCTGGGAGTGTCCGGCCCCGGATTATTGCCCGGTCCCTGCACAACCACATTCGTGATTTTCGGCGTTTTCCCACCCAGCACCTGCTCGAAGTAGGTTTGGAGCGCGGCCAAACTGTATCCACCGTGAGGGTCGGTATCGGGCGCACCGTTAAATGCAAAAATCGCCACATTCTGGCCCGATCCGTCGAACTGATCGGGGTAGTTGTATAAACCGGCTACTTGGGTGGGGAAGAAACTTCCTGGAAATGCGCTCAAATCACGGGACGTTTTCGCGCCTTTTGACGCCAACGGCGCCAGGCGCCCTCGCCTATGGCGAGGATGTCCTACTTTGCGTGTATCCAGCCCAAATACTCCCTCGATGATGCCGTACAGGTCGGCAGGAACTTGGAGTTCACCCTCCCGGCCGCGAAATCGCCCTTCGGTGGGATGCTCGTATTCGTTCAGCTCAGTGCCGAAGGCCCGCTGAATATCGGCGATCGTGCCCTCGACGAGAACCCGCCGCTTGGCCGGATTGGAGTCGATTACTTTAAGCTTGTTTTGGCCCGCCCAATTCGCAACTTTGCTCAAGTCGGCCGGGTCCGCGCCGAAAGAGTTGTTAAATTCGTCCTGGGTCAAGTAGCGCCGCTTGCCCGGCAGCTCCGTGCTCAAATTCTCCAGAGCACGAGTGGTATCTGAATTGGGTGTAGGATTTTGCCGGACATAGATACTAACTCTTATGGTCTGGCCAGGATTGGATTTCCCCAACAACTTAGCGTCCGGCATAGACAGCCGCTTGCTGGCGGCAATCGGGATCATGTGGCTGGTTTCGGGCATGGAACATCTCCTCGACTTTTTAGGGGGCCTCACGCGGATTCACCGCGCGGGGTGTGGTGGGCTATGGCAGGCGTTAGCAATCATACCTGCATCGTTCGGCTCCGTCAAGACTTTCTTGCGTTAATTCCAAGATTCTGCGCGAATAAAAATCGCAATTGTTGCGTAATAGCCCGCGAACTTTTGTTGGTTTCGGAACAATCGCAGTGCGCGCACCTGCACTTCTTTGGGATGGGATAATTGCTTATGCGCCCGTTGCTTCTTCTTGTTTTGCTTGCGCCGATAGTGGCGGCACAAGATCCGACCATCCGGCTGCAAGTGGATGCAACCGACGTTACCCGGCGGCTGTATCACGTCCACATGACTCTGCCGGTGCAGCCCGGCGCGATGACGCTGCTTTATCCGCAGTGGATTCCCGGCGAGCATTCTCCGACCGGTCCAATCACGGATCTGGTCGGCATGAAGATTGAGGCCGGAAGCCAGACGATTCCGTGGGAACGCGATTCGGTAAACGTTTATGCGTTTCACCTCACGGTTCCAGCGGGAGCGACCAGCTTAGAGGTCGCGTTCGATTTCATCGCGGCGCCCGAAGCGGGAGGCTTTTCCTCAGGCGGGTCCACCACGACGGAGCTCGCGGTGATGAACTGGAACCAGCTGCTGTTGTATCCGCAAGGCATTGCTCCGGAGCAATTGCAATATCAAGCCAACCTGCGCCTTCCCGATTCGTGGCGCTACGGGACGGCCTTGCCGATTGCACGGGAGTCCGGTAACGAGATCGAATTTCAACCGGCGCCGCTAAACACTTTGATCGATTCGCCGGTGTCGGCGGGCCTGCACTATCGCACCGTCGATCTCGGCTCGGACGGCGGCATCGCGCACTATCTGCATATCGCCGCCGATAGCGACCGCGCGCTCGAAATCGCGCCCGACGATGTGACGCATTATCGGAACCTGGTGAAGGAGACGGGTGCGCTGTTCGGTTCGCGTCACTATCGCGACTATCATTTTCTTCTGACGCTCAGCGATCACATCGCGCGCTTCGGCTTGGAGCATCATGAATCGAGCGATGACAGGCTGGGCGAGCGCGCGCTCATCGACGATGGATCGCGGAAGGTGACCGCCGATTTGCTTCCGCATGAATTCACGCATTCCTGGAACGGGAAATATCGGAGGCCGGCGGGTCTCGTAATACCCGATTACAGCCAACCGATGAAAGGCGATTTGCTTTGGGTTTACGAAGGGCTCACGCAATACCTGGGAGAGATTTTGACCCCGCGGAGCGGGTTACGCACGCCCGAAGAGTTCCGGGAAGCACTGGCGTTGCAGGCTGCTGCGCTGGATCGAGAATCGGGACGGACGTGGCGTCCGCTGGAAGACACGGCGGTGGCCGCCCAACTGCTGTATTTCGCTCGGGACGATTATTCGGAATACCGGCGCAGCGTGGATTATTACGACGAAGGCACGCTGATCTGGCTGGAAGCGGACGTTCTCATCCGCCAACTCAGCAAGGGGAAAAAGTCGTTGAACGATTTCTGCCGGGCTTTTCATGGCGGGCCGGGTGGAGCGCCCGCTCTGAAGCCGTACACGTTTGACGATGTGGTCACGGGATTAAATTCGGTTCAAAGCTACGATTGGGCGAAATTTCTGCGCGACCGGCTTACGTCCACGGCTGCGCACGCGCCGCTGGGTGGAATCGAAAACGCCGGATGGAAGTTGACCTACGACAAAACGCCGTCGGCGATCGAGAAGGCGGTCGAGGAATACAGGAAATCGGTGAACTTCATGTATTCGCTGGGCGTCGAGATAAAAGACGACGGCACCATCAGCGACGTCGCGTACGCGGGTTTGGCTGAAAAAGCCGGCATCGCACCTGCGACCAGGATCATTGCCGTAAACAATCGCCAGTTCAGTTCGACCGTCTTGCGAGAGGCCGTACAAAGCACCGTGTCGGGATCGAAGACGATCGAGCTGCTGGTTAAGAACGGGGAATATTACAGTGTTCATCGCATCGAATACCAAGGCGGCGAAAAATATCCGCACCTGACCAGGGACGCGTCGAAGCCGGATCTTCTTTCGAAAATTATCGAGCCACTCGCGGCGAAATGACGCGCCGCCGAGCTACTTTTCCACCAGGAAATTTCCGACAAACAGCGCGTCGATACCGGAAGAATAAAAGCTGCGGACTGCGTCGCGCGGAGTGCAGACCAGCGGGTCGCCGAATAAGTTGAAGCTGGTGTTGTACAACACCGGGAGTCCGGTGGCCTTTCCGGCGGCGTGCAGCAGCTTGTGAAAAAGAGGATTGTCTTCCTGATGGACGGTGTGAACGCGCACCGCGTCCTCGCCCATCACGGCCGCTTCAAAAGTCTTGCGGCGCTCGGGGCGCACGCGTCCCACGGTCGCGATGTAACGGGCGTTGGGTCCGGCTTCAAAGTACTCGCCGGCGAGCTCGGCCGGCACGGACGCCGCAAATTTTCGGAACGGCTCGCGATGCTTGATGTAAATATTCAGATTCTCGGTGGAGTAGGGATTCAAGGGCGACGCCAGGATACTGCGATTGCCGAGCGCGCGAGGGCCAAACTCCATGCGGCCCTGCATCCAGGCGATGATCTTTTCGCCATTCAGCTCGCCGACCGCGCGGTCGCACAGCTCGTCAGTCGTCACCAGATAACGGAATCGCAGCTTGCAGTTCTCGAGCACCTGCTTGATCTGTTCAGCGTCGTAACTCGGCCCCAGACAAAGATCGTTGAGCGAAGCGCGTTTGGCCTGTCCGAAGACGCTGTTCCAAGCCCAGAACGCCGCGCCGAGCGCTGTGCCGGCATTTCCGGCGGCCGGCTGGACGAACACTTGCTTCGATTTTTCGAGTGAACTGACCAGCAGCGAATTGAGCGCGAGTCCGCCGGCCAGGCATAACCTCTCGCCCGGTCCGGCCATGCGCAGCACGATTCTCTCGACGGCGCGCTGCAGCCCAGCCGCAATTGCCGCCTTTTTGGCCGGCGGGATTTCGGCGCCATCATCGAGACCCAACCTCGCGTAAAATTTTTCGCTGAACCCACCTTGGCTCAGACGATCGGAATCAAAGTAGGAGCGGTTGAGACAAGGCCAGGCGCTGCCTCCGAGGACCTCCTCAAACACCGGCGCGTACTCGCTGCCCGGATCCGCCGTGGAAAGCCACTGCACCTTGTGCTCGTCGACCCCGGCATTGAAGCCCAGAAGCTCCGTGACACGGCCGTACAAATCCCCCAGCGAGTCAGGATAATAGACGTCCTTTTCGAGCTGGAGCTGATTGCGGGAAGCGCGCCAGCGCGCGGCTGACCGGAAATCTCCATCGCGATCCAGCGTCAAAACGGTCGCGTCTTCGAACGGCGACGGATAATACGCCGAAGCGGCGTGCGCCGCGTGATGTTCCACCATCACGACCTGCGCGTTCGGAAAATGGGAGCGCAACGTTAGGTGAATGTCCTGCGCGAAAGGTCGAGCCAGCGCAACGCAGTTGACCTCGGACGCGGAAATCTTCGCGATGTCGAACGAGGCCGCGATGGCCGCCTCCGGCAGCGCACCCGCGTGAACCTGCCGCGCCACTTTTTCCTCTTCGACCGCCGCCACGAGCCTCACCATCCTTCAACACGGCGCAGGCCGGGTCCTTCAAGATACCGCCCAATCCGAGGATGATCATTTCGATTTTTTCTCGATCTTAGCCCAGGTGTCGCGGAGCGCGACGGTCCGGTTGAACACCAGCTTGTCCGCGGTGGAATCCAGATCGACGGCGAAGTAACCCAGACGCTCGAACTGGTAGCGGCCGCCGGCCTGAGCCCCACGCAGACTTGGTTCGAGCTTCGCCCCGCTCACGACCTCCAGCGAGTGCGGATTCAGATTCGCGGTGAAGTCCTGACCTTCTTCGACCTGATTCGGATCTTCCTTGGTGAAGAGATTATCGTAGAGCCGAACCTCGGCGTCGATCGCATGATTCGCCGATACCCAGTGGATGGTCGATTTTACCTTGCGCCCGTCGGGGGCGTTGCCGCCGTGCGTGGCAGGATCGTAGCTGCAATGAATCTCGATGACCTGGCCCTTCTCGTCCTTGATGACTCCTGTGCACGTAATGAAGTAGCCGTAGCGCAGCCGGACTTCCCGGCCCGGCGACAGGCGGAAATACTGCTTGGGCGGGTCTTCGCGAAAGTCGTCCTGCTCGATGTAGAGTACGCGCGAGAACGGAACCGCGCGCGTCCCCATGGTCGCGTCTTCCGGATTATTGACCGCTTCCATCTGCTCCACTTGGCCTTCGGGATAGTTGTCGATCACGACGCGCAAGGGCCGCAGCACGGCCATCACGCGAGCGACGCGTTTATTCAGGTCCTCGCGCAGGAAATATTCAAGCAGCGCCAGTTCCGTTGTTCCGTTGGTCTTCGAAACCCCGACCCGCCGGCAAAAATTGCGAATCGCTTCGGGCGTGTAGCCGCGACGCCGCAGCCCCGATATGGTCGGCATGCGCGGATCATCCCAGCCGTTCACGTATTTCTGCTGGACTAGCTGTAGCAGCTTACGCTTGCTTAAGAGCGTGTAAGTGAGATTGAGCCGGTCGAACTCAATCTGTTGCGGATGATAGATGCCGAGTTGTTCGACATACCAGTCGTACAGCGGGCGATGGTCTTCAAACTCGAGCGTGCAGATGGAGTGCGTGATTTTTTCGATCGAGTCCGACTGTCCGTGCGCGAAATCATACATCGGATAGATGCACCACTTATTGCCGGTACGGTGATGTTCGGCGTGCAGGATGCGGTACATGATGGGATCGCGCAGGTTGAGGTTGGGTGAAGCCATGTCGATTTTCGCGCGCAGCGTTCGGGCGCCGTCCGGAAATTCGCCCGCCTTCATGCGCTGGAACAGATCCAGGTTTTCCTCGACGGACCGGTTACGATACGGGCTCTCTCTTCCAGGCTCAGTGAGCGTGCCGCGCTGCTCGCGTACCTGATCGGCGGTTAGATCGCAGACAAACGCCTTGCCGGCTTTGATCAGTTGAACAGCCCAATCGTAGAGCTGGCCAAAATAATCGGACGCGTAGAACAGGCGGTCGCCCCAATCGCCGCCCAGCCAGCGGGCATCTTCGATGATTGATTCCACATACTCGACCTCTTCCTTGGAAGGATTGGTATCGTCGAACCGCAGATTGCATTTGCCGCCGAACTCGTTGGCGAAACCGAAATTTATGTTGATCGACTTGGCGTGGCCGATGTGCAGATAGCCATTCGGCTCCGGCGGAAAACGCGTTTGCACGCGGCCACCGTATTTGCTGGTCTTGAGATCATCCAGGATGATCTCGCGGATAAAGTTGGAGGGCGCCGGTTCGGTTGAAGCAACCGCCCCAGTATCAGCCTCATTGGTTAACGGGTTCATGATCTCCTTGGTTGAGCAGCGCGATCGCTTGACTGATTCGAGTGAGGGTTTCTTGCTGCCCCATCACTTCGAGGGTCTCAAACAAAGGCGGAGCCGTCTTCCTGCCGCACACAGCTACGCGGATGGGCTGAAACATTTGGCCGGCCTTGATGTGCAGAGTATCGGCTGCACCACGAAGCGCAGCATCGAGCGCGTCATGGTTGAATTCGGTCTTTCCCAGCGTTTGCTGCGCGGTCTGTAACACTTTGAGTGCGAGATCCCGGTCGCCCTTCTGCGGGATGAGTTCAGCCGGATCGTAGGGCGCGAGCTTATCGACGAAAAAGAAGTCGGCGACAGAGCGGACGTCGCTCAATAGCTTGATGCGTTCTCGTACCAGCGGAGCGATCTGTTGGATCTTCGAAGCGTCTACACCGGCGAGGAAGGTCTTGAGTTGCTTGGCCAATTCATCGAGGGGCAGCGTCCGAATATATTCGGCGTTGAGCCAGACGGCCTTGGAATCGAATGGATCTTCGTCCGTGAAATTCACGATCGCATTGCTGTGGTTGATGCCTTCGAACGAGAACGCTTCGACGAGCTCCTCGCGGCTCATCTTTTCGCGGTTGTCCTTCGGGGACCACCCTAAAAGCGCGAGAAAATTGATGAACGCCTGCGGTAGAAATCCGGCGTCCTTGTATGTTGTCACGCTCACCACCGGCCCATGTTTACGCTTGGAAAGCTTCGAACCATCCGGAGCGAGCAGCAGCGGAAGATGCGCAAATTCGGGCCGCGCCGCGCCGAGCGCATCGAAAATCAGAACGTGCTTGAACGTGTTGGTCAGATGATCCTGGCCGCGAATGATCTGGCTGATGCGCAGGTCGATGTCGTCGGCGCAAGACGCCATGTGATACGTCGGGAGCCCGTTGCTGCGCAGCAATGCAAAGTCTTCGATGTCGGCCGGCAGCTTGGATTGCTCGCCATAAACTGCATCGCGGAACTCGACGGCATGCGAGGTCTCGCGCGGCACGCGGAAACGCAGAACAAAAGGCTCGCCTGAGTTAGCGCGGCGGTCGCCTTCCTCGCGCGAAACCAAGTGCATTTCCGGATTGAACAGCCACGGCCCGCCTTCAAACGATTTCTCTTCGGCGCCCGCGGAAGCAGGCGTGAAATCGCGATAGGCCAGGCCCTTTTCGAAAATCTTCCAGGCCATCTGGCGATGCAGTTCGAGCCGATCCGACTGGCGATACTCTTCATCCCAGCCCAGTTCGAGCCATTTTAAGCCATCAAAAATGGAATCGAGCGAAGCCTGGGTGTTGCGATCCACGTCGGTATCGTCGATGCGCAGGACCATCGTCCCGTGGTTGCGCCGGGCGTACAGCCAGTTGAAAATGAAAGTCCTCGCGCTGCCGATGTGCAGGTAGCCGGTGGGCGAGGGAGCAAAACGAACGCGCAGCATGAAATCTCAGGATAGCGGAGGTGTGCGCCCGGCTACCAGCCGCTCGAACAAGTCGATTAGCTCGGGGATCGAGAGCTGCTCGGCGCGTTTCGCGGTGGCGGGAATCGCATCCAAGACTTCGCGCTCGTAGATGCCCATCAGATTGTTCCGGATCTTCTTGCGCTTTTGCCGGAAGCACCACACCACAAATTCCAGAAAGCGCTTGCAGTCGAGCGCTGCCGGAATAGCGCGCGGCTCCAGGCTCACGACGGCTGAGTCCACTTTGGGCGGCGGACGAAATGCCGACGCAGGCACCGTGAAGACCAACTCCGCGGCGCTCAGAAGCTGCGTGTGCACGCTCAGGAAGCCATAATCGCGCGTGCTGGGATGCGCGACTAGCCGCTGAGCAACTTCCTTCTGCACTAGAAAAACGGCGCGCGCGAGTTGGGGACCCAGCGACAAAGCCTTAGTCAAGATTGGCGACGCGATGTAGTACGGGAGGTTGCCGGTCACCGTGATGCGTCCCCATTGCGCGAGGTCGGTTTTCAAGATGTCAGCATCGATAATCGTGAGCTTGGGTTCGTCGCGAAATTTGGCTCGAAGGTACTGGACCAAAACTGGATCGATCTCGATGGCGATGACGCGCTCAGCCCGCGCCAGCAGATGAGACGTCAGTGCGCCCTTTCCAGGTCCAATCTCGACGACGAGCTCGGCTGTTTCCGGGCAGGCAGTCGCGGCGATGCGTTCCAGTATCGCTTTGCTTGCCAGGAAATGTTGCCCGAGTCGCCGGCCCATCTCACGGCCGTCCCAGCGTGCACAGCGGATCGCCGATCACCACGTTCATCCAGCTCAACAGGGGAATCGCCAGATAGTAGCTTTCCGCCAGATTTCGGCCGCTGTAGTATGCGGGCAGCAGGATATTCGGCCGCGGCGTGAACTGCAAAAAAGGTTCGTACACATGCCCGGAGGCGCCGGTGACACCATCATGAATGTAGTCGGCCGCCAGGCTTTGCACTGATCCGCCGAACGACTGGCCGAGCGTCCATTTATCGGGAGGGCGCAGGAACGTCCGCGCGTTGGTGGACACGAATTCCGTCATGATGGCGCCGGGTAGCCAGCGAAACCCGAGGTGCCGTTGTTTCCGGTTGGCGTCGTTCGATCCCCAGGATGCGTAGCCGATAACATCGGTCTGGTTGTAAAGCACGCCCGGTGAATCGTCCAGCACCACGCGATCCTTGGGGATGGCTTGAGCGGCCTCGCGCAACCAGCGGTCGCCTGCGGGGTCGCCTCCCCTCTGCACGTCGATTACGAACTTGCCGCGATTTCGCGCGATCAGGGCGCGGTCGATAATGCCTTTCACGTCGTCCAGGTCGTAGCCCGCCAGTCTGGTCACCAGATAAATGGGAAAGTCCGGATGACGAAACGGGAACCGCGTTTTTCCGAAAAATGGATTCGCGATACCGGCAGGCAGGCTATGCGGACCCCCGCGCATATCCGAATACAGCAACGTAAGTTCGGAATCCACCGCAGCCGCGTCTCCGCCGATACCGCCGTGACCCTCAATCTTTAGCGGGACACCCGCGGTCGTGACGATGTAGAGGATTTTGTCTTCCAGATGGCGTGCGCGAAGACACTGAGCAACAGGAGCGGCGATCCGCTGATCGTATTCCTCGCGCGAAATCTCTTCTTGCACGCTGGCTGTGATGCGGCAAATGTTCGCTGCTGGAATATGTCTCCGCGCCACGTAATAATCGCCGATACTGCGGGACAGCGGGGAGGCTTCATTGATTACCGCCAGCACGTTCTCGGAGGTTTGCGCGAACAAGATCGCCGCCGGCGCCAGGAAGAGCGCGAATCGAACGATGCGCCGGGTCACTTTACGCGCCATGCGATCCAACCGGCGCCGAGCAATATCGTCAGAATCGACAGCGGAGCCCCCACGCGAAAATATTCCCAGAAACCGATCCTCACCTTGGGGCGGGCCTGCTGGATGACGATCAGGTTGGCAACTGACCCCAGCACGGTCAGGTTGCCGGCGAACGTCGAAGCCATCGCCAGCGTCATCCAGGCACGCTGCGGGTCCGCCAGGTGCGCCACGAATGGCTTGAATAACAGAACGGCAGGCACGTTGCTGACCAAGTTCGACAAGAACGCCGCGACCCCACTCAACACGAAGACATTGCTCAGGTGCAGTGATCCCGTGAGCCGGACCAGATTGGCTTCTAAAGAGGTCTTCTCGAGTCCGGCAAGCACGACGAACAGGCCTGCAAACATCACCAGCAGGCCCCAGTCGATGTTGCGATAGATCTCCTCCGGATTCACGCGGCGCGTAATCAGTAGCACGGCGCCAGCCACGATCGCGACTTTCGGGACTTGCCAGCCGGCGAAAAACATTACCAGCATCGCCACTGAAACGACGATGGCTTTCCACATCAGTTTCGAGTCCAGGTTCACGGGCTGACGAGCGACCTGCACCTGTTCGCCCGGTCGAAACTCGCGGCGATACGCGACAAAGATCACCACGGCTACCAACACCAGGCCAGCCAGGGAAGGGGGCGCCAGAACGGCGAGAAACTCGCGATACGGGAGTCCCGAAAAGCTTCCGATCATCATGTTCTGCGGATTCCCGGTAATAGTGGCAGCGCTTCCGATGTTCGCCGCCATCGCGACGCTCAACAGATAGGGCACCGGGTTGCGTCCCAGAGAATGCGCGATCTCCAAAACCAATGGCGTCAGCACCAGGCACATCGTGTCGTTGACAAAAAACGCAGAGAAGAATCCGGCCACCGCGACAATCAGAACCAGCAGTAAGACGGAACTGCGAGCGTTTTCAACCGCGCGTTCCGCCACCAGGCTGAAGAAGCCGGAGAGCCGCAAGTTCGCGACCACGATCATCATCCCGAACAGCAGGATGAGAGTGTCGAAGTTAATGGCCCGGTACGCCTCGTCGAGAGAGAGCGCGTTGACGCCGACCATGAAGCTCGCGCCGATGATCGCGGCGCCGGTGCGATCGATGCGAAACCCGGGCAATCGGCCGATGGCGAGAACCAGGTAGGTAATCGCAAAGATCAGGATAGCGGCCAACTCTGAGGATAGCTGGTTGACGCCCGTTTCGCGCGTTCAGTAGAGAATCCGCGTGCGGATGGTACCCGGAACATCGTCGAGCCTGCGCTTGATCTCCAAAGAGACCTCAGGCTGATCAGTCTCGATATCGATGACGACGTACCCGATCTGAGGATTGGTCTGCAAATACTGGCCCGCGATGTTGATGGTCTGCTCGGAAAAAATCGCGTTGATAGCCGAGAGCACGCCCGGTTGGTTGTGGTGCGTGTGCAGCAGACGATGCTTGCCGGGATGCTCGGGCAGCGACACTTCCGGGAAATTCACCGCCGTCACCGTGGAGCCGTTGTCGCTGTACTTGATGAGCTTTTCGGCCACCTCGGTTCCGATATTCTGCTGCGCCTCCTCGGTGCTTCCGCCGACGTGCGGCGTCAACAGAACATTATCTAAGCCGCGCAGGGGCGAGACAAACTCCTCGCCGGCGCCTTTCGGCTCGACCGGGAATACGTCCATGGCCGCTCCGCTCAGGTGTTTGGAATTGAGCGCTTCCAGCAGCGCGTCAATGTCCACCACGGTTCCGCGCGAGGCATTGATGATGCTGGCGCCGGGCTTCATGCGGCCCAATTCCCGCGCCCCGATCATGCGATTGGTCTGAGGCGTTTCCGGCACGTGCAGCGTCACTACGTCGGCCATCTCGAGCAGCGCATCCAACGACGCCATTCCGCGCGCGTTGCCCAGCGCCAGCTTGGTTTCAATGTCGTAGTAAAACACCTGCATGCCGAGGCCTTCAGCCAGGAGTCCGATCTGCGTTCCGATATGGCCGTAGCCGACAATCCCCAGGCACTTGCCGCGCACCTCATACGATCCGGCCGCCGATTTGACCCATTTCCCTTGGTGCGCCATGGCGTTGCGATGCGGTATGCCGCGCAACAGCAGAATCGTTTCGGCCAGCACCAGTTCGGCGACGCTGCGGGTATTGGAGAACGGAGCGTTGAATACGGGAATGCCGCGCTGCTGGGCGGCCTCCAGGTCCACTTGATTGGTCCCGATACAGAAGCAGCCCACGCCGATCAAGCGCGGAGCGTGTGCGAAAATTTCGTCGGTCAGGTACGTGGCCGAGCGGATCCCAATGAAATAAGCGTCGCGAATCGATGCCAGGAGCTGGTCCACTGGAATCGATTTCGGATGACATTCGAGGTTGGTGTAGCCTTCGCGCCGGAAGGCCTCTACGGCGCTCGGATGAACGCCCTCGAGCAGCAGAATTTTTATTTTTCCCTTGTCGAGTGAAGTCTTGGTCATGCCTGGATTTATTTCCAGTTTCGCACGCGCTTTTGAAGGGCGTGGCTGAAATGCACCTCAGCGGCGGTCGTTCGGCCGGCCGGAACCTCGTCAACGGTTGGACAAAACTTGCTACTGTTGAGACATTATGTCAGCCAACAACGGAGACAAATCGCGTTTCGGGCGCCAGCGCAAGCAGAAGATCAGCCGAAGACAACAGTTGCGAGCGCTGCGGCGTGCTTTAGTTCAGTCTCGCGCCCCCAAGTCCAAGTAGCGCCAGGGCTTTTGCCGGCAGATCACTCGCGGCTGTATTTGGCTAGCGGCGTGCTCGAATTCATGCCGGATGGCATACGGTCGAAGAGATAATTAGGAGATTCAAAATGATCTTTGAATGGATCGCAATGGAACATCACCGGTTACATCTCGTCCAGGAGTGGCCAGAAGGCCCTCACAAGGAGGCTGCCTTGGCTGCGATCGATTCCACTTTGCGGGGTCTCCTTCGAACTCAACGCCCGGGCGTTATTCTGCCCACATGCGAGGTCTGCCACAACCGGAAGAAGGCTTCCCCCGTAGTCGCCTTCCCCGAGCTCTTCCAGATCGAGCACACCGATTTGGCGGCATAACGTTCCGATCCACTTCAGCTCGACGCCGCAAAGTACGGTCTGCGACAATGAGTAGTTCTGAAGCGAACGTTTCTGATCGTCGGTGTTTTATGCGTGCAGGCCGGAATTTCAGTTTCCGCCGAGCTCAAACCCGAGACAATTAGCGCCTTCGAGGCCTACATCAACACTACCGAAGCGCGCCTGGAGCCTCGTTTCCACGGCGTGCATTTCATTTGGCCCGAGGACTCGCCGGAGCTGAAAATGCAGCTTCAGCATGGCTCGGTGATCGTACAGCCCTCACAAGGGAACGGAATTACCGCCATCAAGAACGGCCTCATTCAAGACTGGATGGGCATCGTGTTCATCCCCGGTGCAAATCTCAAGGCGGTTCTTTCTACGGTTCAAGATTACGACCATCATCGGGAAATCTACAAGCCGGATATTGCCGATGCCAGAATCGAATCGCGCACCGGGAATGATTTCCAGGTGTACATGCGGATGGTGAAGGCCAAGTTCTTCCTGTCGGACGTGCTCAATACCGAACATGATATTCGGTTCGTTTCGCTCGATTCCACGCGCGCCTACAGCCGTTCTTATAGCAAGCGAATCGCGGAAGTGAGCGATCCGGGAAAACCGAATGAGCACGAATTGCCGGTAGGCGACGATCGTGGACTGCTGTGGCGCATGACCGGCTATTGGTTTTTCGAGGAACACGACGGCGGCGCCTACGTGACTTGTCAATCCATCACGCTTACCCGGGACATTCCGTTCGTGATGGTGAAGCTGCTCTCGCCCATCATCCATGAATTGCCCGCCGAACAGGTGCGGACTGCACTGGAGAAAACACGGAAGGCGGTTCTGTCGGCGATTGATGGCAAGCCGTAGCCGGCAATCGAACCAGCCCGGGCAAAACTTGCCAGCAGCTTTTTCTCAGGAACCTCAAGACTCGTTTAAGGTGAAGGCCTTAGAGGAGCTTGCGACCGGTCCGTCGAAGCGGGTCTCCTGGGTGAATGCACACAGCGCCAGAAAATGTTCTGGCACGAACATTCGCCCATGCCACCGGCTGCTCGCGTCCAATTTGACTTTCGTGAAGCACCCCAATGTCTCATCCACTTCAACGGATTCGACCGTGCCATATAAATCATGGCCCTGCGCCTCAACCGCGACCGGCCGGCCCGGGGGAAGCCGCGTATCCGAAAGCAAAACGACGTAGTTGGGGGAGATCTGCTCCAGATTCGCGGTCGTCGACCGCGTGCTCCTGGACCGGTCCTCATAAAGAACGCTGACCAGTTCTGAACAGGGATTCGTGGGTTCGGATTGGTTCGACATAGCCCTGACTGGAGAGCACGTACTAGGCCATAGGGGGATACGAGTGCGGAATCCGGTCATCGCGACCAATATCCGCGTGGACACCCCCCCAACCTTCTGGATATCCTGATGTTAATGCGGCACGCGCGGCCCTTGTTCCTTCTATTGATTCTGGTCATTTTGAGTGGCTTGGGGGCCACTTACTACGCGCGGCTCAAACTGCAGGCTGAAAGCGCCCCGGTAAAACCGAAGAAGCTGGCGCGCGGCACTGCGGCGACCTATCACGGCTGGACCTACACCCATACCTCCAACCAGCAAACCGTGGTCACGGTGCATGCCGAGGACTTCCAGGAGTTGGATGGCAAACAGGAGCTTTCCGGCCTGGAGCTGGATATTTACAACAAAGACGGCAGCCAATTCGACCGCGTAAAGAGCGCCAAGGCGGAATTCGACATGGCGCAAGGAATCTTGTATTCCGATGGCGACGTAGAGATCACCTTGGCTGTACCGTCCGACAAGGATGAGCCGCCCTCCGGCCGCTTGATGACCATCAAGTCCTCGGGCGTGCGCGTGGAAAGCAAAACTGGAAAGGCTTCCACGGACCGTTTAGCAACCTTTCATTTCGATCGAGGCGACGGCCAGGCGGTGGGGGCGGAATACGATCCCAATACCCGCGAACTCATCATGCACAGCCAGGTGCAGCTAATCTGGCGCGGCAGCAATCCTAAGACGG
Organism: Bryobacterales bacterium; assembly: GCA_963732175.1. Taxonomy (GTDB): domain Bacteria; phylum Acidobacteriota; class Terriglobia; order Bryobacterales; family Bryobacteraceae; genus Palsa-89. Next base: position 92,219 of record CAVSYF010000019.1, read on the forward strand.
TTCCGATGAAGATCGAGACCGGCGAGGTTCACTATAACGAAAAGGAAGCCAAGGTTTACCTGTCGCCTTGGTCCAAGCTGACGCGCGATGCCATGACGCTCAACGGCGGTCCCGCCACCGTCACGCTCAATGAAGGGACCATAAAACTGGTCGAAACCACCCAAGCAAATGGAACCGATCAGCGGCCGGGGCGCAATCTAGAATATGGCGCGAATCAGCTGGCCGTCGATTTCAACGACAATAACCAGATCACCAAGATCACCGGGGTCGACCAAGCGCACTTGATTGCCACCGCGGATACGGCAGTGACCACCGTCAAGTCGGATAAAGTCACGTTATTTTTCGAGACCAACGATAACGCCAGCTTGCTGAACACCGCTCTGGCGGAAGGGCATAGCACGGCCGAATCGAAGCCGGTGCCGACGCCCGGAACGCAGCTAGCCGATACGCGAATTTTAAAGAGCGACACCATCAACATCCGCATGCGCACCGGAGGGCAAGAGATCGAGTGCATCGATACGCCGTCGGCCGCCAGTATCGAATTCATCCCCAATCGCCCCGAGGAACCGCACCGCTGGGTGACCGGGGATCGGGTTTCGATCGGATACCGCGAGAAGAATCAGATTCAGTCCTTCCGGTCGTACAATGTTGCGACCCGCACCGAAAAGCCCAAACCGAAGGATGCCAAGGAAACGCCTGCGCCCGACTCACCTGGAGCAAGGACATGTCGGCGACTTTTCAACCCAACTCCACTCAGATTGACAAGCTCGAGCAATGGGGCAATTTTCGGTATGAGGACGGTGAGCGCCGCGCCAAGGCGGATCGGGCCTCCTTAGATCAACCGAATAACGTCATGTTGCTCAACGGTACCGCGCGCGTCTGGGATTCCACCGGCTCGGCCGACGCTGACAAGATCACGCTGGATCAAAAATCGGGAGATTTCACCGCGGAGGGTAACGTGAGTTCGACCCGGTTGCCCGACAAGAAAAAGGACTCGAACGCCAATGGCGGCGGAATGCTTTCCGAAGATGAACCACTGCATGCGCGCGCCAAGAAAATGCGCTCCAGCGGCCACAACTCGCAGATTCGCTACGACGGCAACGCCTTGCTTTGGCAGGGCGCCAACCGGCTGCAGGCCGAGGTGGTGGAGATCGATCGCGGCAAGAACGAGTTGAAAGCCCAAGGAAAGGTTGTCAGCCAATTGCTGGACAAAGCCTCAGATTCAGCGAAAGACGGATCGGGGAAAGATGGCGCGGGGAAGGAGGTTGCGGGAAGCTCGCCGGAAAAAACAGCGAGACCAAAAAGACCGCAACTGATCCTGTGGCGCGCGTGTTTACAATCGTGCAGGCGCCTGAGCTGGAGTACAACGATCGCGAGCGTATTGCCCACTATAAAGGCGGCGTGGAACTCTCGCGGCCCAACATGCATGTGAAAGCCAGTGAGGTGACCGCGTACCTGCGTAACGACTCCAACGACTCCTCGCTCGATCACGCCTTTGCCGAGGGCAAAGTGGAGATTCTTCAAACCGCTCCGATGCGCACGCGCCATGGAACCTCGGAACATGCCGAGTATTACGTCGATGCGGACAAAGTTATCCTGGAAGGAGGCCAGCCGCAGTTCGTGGACAGCCTGCGCGGAGCCACTGTGGGCGAAAAGTTGACCTGGTTCTCCAAGGATGATAGGCTGCTGGTTAACGGAGTGGAAGCCAAGCCCGCCAAGAGCGTAATTCACAAAAAGATCAAATAGACTTTTCCCTGAATGCGTACCCTGCAGACCGCCGAGATCTCAAAAAGCTACCGTGGACGCAAAGTTGTCGACAATGTGTCCCTGTGGGTCAAGCAGGGCGAAGTGGTGGGACTGCTGGGTCCCAACGGCGCCGGCAAGACCACGTCGTTCTACATGATCGTCGGGCTGATCAGCCCGGATTCCGGCCGCATGCTGGTGAGAATGGCGAGGGTTCCGAAGACATCACCAACATGCCGATGTACCAGCGCGCCCGGCGCGGCATCAGCTATCTGCCGCAGGAGGCCTCGGTCTTTCGCAAGCTGACGGTGGAAGAAAACCTGATGGCGATTCTGGAGACGCTGCGCATGAGCCGGCGCGAGCGCCGCGAGCGCATGGACCGGCTGATCGAGCAGTTGGGCCTCGAAAAGGTGCGCCGCAGCAAGGGCTATATGCTCTCGGGCGGCGAGCGGCGGCGGGTGGAGATCGCCCGCTCGCTGGTGATCAATCCCAGTTTTCTGCTGCTGGATGAGCCGTTCTCCGGCATCGACCCGATCCAGGTGCTGGAGCTGCAGCGCATCATTTTCGATCTGAAGAGCTCCGGCATCGGCATCCTGGTGACGGACCACAACGTGCGCGAGACGCTGGCCGTTACCGATCGCGCTTACATCATCAATAACGGCAAAATCTTCCGTTCCGGAACGCCGGAGGCACTGGGCGCCGATCCGGAAGTGCGGCGCGTGTATCTGGGTGAGCACTTCAATCTGGCTTTCGAAGCCGGCCGCTCGAAAATCCTGGCCGACAAATAAGCCCGTCCGGGCCGAAACTACTCTCTCACCTGCAGCACGGCCGCGCCGCGAATCGCGTCATTCTTAAGCGCATTCAAGGCCCGATTCGCCTCACGCAACGGAAAGATCTCGATCTCGGTATGAATCGGAATCTCAGCCGCGATGCGCAAAAAGTCATGTCCGTCCTGGCGCGTGTTGTTGGCGACGCTGCGAACCACTCGCTCCCCATAAAGCAGGTCGTAATCGAGCGGCGGAATGGCGCTCATGTGGATCCCGCCCAGCGCCAGCGTTCCGCCTTTTTTCAATGCCTTCAGCGCCGCGGTACGATCTCGCCTGCGGGAGCGAAAATAATCGCGCTATCGAGTTTCTGCGGCGGTTCGGCGATCGTGCCACCGGCCCATACCGCGCCCAATTCCAGTGCGAGCTTCTGATGCCGCTCGTCGCGCGTCGCCGCATACACTTCGGCGCCCCAATACCGCGCCACCTGAATGGCCACGTGAGCAGCGGCGCCAAAACCGTACAAGCCCAGCCGGCCGCCTCGCCCGATTCCCGAGAGCCGCAGCGACCGGAATCCGATGATGCCCGCGCACAGCAGTGGCGCAGCTTGCAGGTCATCGAAGCCGTCGGGAATCGGATAAACGAAATTGTCTTCGGCCAGCGCATATTCCGCATAGCCGCCGTCCACCGTGTAGCCGGTGAAGCTCGGCGAGTTACAGAGATTTTCTTTCCCCGCGCGGCAGTACTCGCACGTGCCGTCGGTCGAATGCAGCCACGCGATGCCGACTCGTGCCCCAATCGGATGCGCTTGGCGCCTTCGCCGGCCGCCTCAATGATCCCCACGATCTGATGCCCGGGCGTAATGGGCGACTTGCGCGGCGGCAGCTCGCCCTCGATCACGTGCAGATCCGTCCGGCATACCCCGCAAGCGCTCACCCGAACCAGCACCTGCGTTCCGCTGGGCTGCGGCTTCGGCACGTCGGTATACTCCAGCGGATTGGTTTCGATTCGCGCCGGTGCTCGAAGAATGCAGGCTTTCACGGTTACGCTTTATAGTACTCTGAGGTGGAATGTCGATTCCTGGCCGCCATTTGCGCTCAATTTGATTGATCGGCGTACGTTATTGTTTCAACTGGTGCGCCGCGATTTTGAGCAGCGCTTCATCGGATCAGCCGCCGGATGGCTGTGGGGTTTGATCCATCCGCTGGTCTTGCTCGCCAGTTGGACCTTCGTGTTCCAGGTGTGCTTGCACACCACGCTGCCCGCCACCGAAGTAACCCAGAATTACTCCCTGTTCCTGTTCTGCGGTTTTCTCCCTTGGCTGCTTTTTCAGGAGACGGTAACTCGTTCGGCATCGTCGTTGCTCGAGCATGCCAACCTCATCACCAAGACCGTGTTTCCCGCTGAAATTGTGCCGGTCTCTATTTTCCTTTCCTCGCTCATCAGCCATCTGTTGGCGTTGGTGCTGGTGATCGCCGTGGTCGGGTTCACGGTCCAACATTTCAGTTTGTGGATGCTCTCGCTTCCGCTCTACATGTTTCTGATCGGATTGTTCGCGGTTGGCGTGGGCTGGATCGTGGCCAGCTTGCAAGTCTACTTGAGAGATACGGCCCAGGTGCTTTCGGTCCTGTTGACCTTCTGGTTTTGGGTCACCCCCATCATGATCGACGAACAGCGTTATCCCCAGGCCGTGCGGTTCGTGCTGCGGCTGAACCCGCTCGCCTTCCTGGTGCGCGCCTATCGGGACCGGTTGCTTTCCTATCGCGCCCCAAGCCTTCACGACTTCGCAATAGTAACCACCTACGCCGTGACAGCATTCGTGCTGGGAGGCCTCTTTTTCCGCCACCTGAAGCGGGGCTTTGCCGACGTCCTTTAAGCCTGGTCACGTTTACGTAACGTATCCCTCGGCCACCACTCTCATCGAATAATTAGGAGGCCACAAACATGAAGCAATTATTCAAGAAGATGGGCATTCCGGCAATTGCATTGGCGGGTGCACTGGCTTTCATGGGCCCGAAGCCGGCGAATGCAGCCGTCCGATTCGGTGTATACCTGGGCGGCCCAGTTTATCCGGGTTACCCATACGCTTACTCTTACCCATACGGCCCCTATTATTCGCCATACGCTTATCCGTACGGCTATGGATATGGCTATCCGTACGGCGGTTTTTACGGGGGTTGGGGTCCCGGCTATTACGGACATTTTGGCGGGCACGGGTCTTATGGACATGGATTCCACGGAGGCGGCGGATTCCGCGGTGGCCATGGCGGTGGCCACGCAGCGCATGGCGGGCATGGCAGGTAACCCGCTTTGACGATCTCCTCACCTGCATCGAGGCTCTTGGCGCTCTCTTGCTGGGAGCCTTTTTCTTTTCACGGTCCCTGTTAGCATAGTTTCTAGTGTCCAACCAACGCATCGGTATTCTCACCGGGGGCGGCGATGTTCCGGGCCTGAACTCGGTAATTAAAGAGGTGACCTACCGCGCGACCGAAAACTGCTGTGAAGTTGTCGGAATTCGACGCGGCTGGGAGGGCCTAACCCATCTCAATGTTGACGATCCAGAAAGTAAAGCCAAATATGTCTTGCCGCTGACGCGCCAGAATACGCGCACCATCGATCGCTACGGCGGCACGGTGCTGCACAGCAGCCGCACCAATCCATCCAAGATGGCGAGCCTGCCGGAGTTCCTCAAGGAAAAGGATTTTCCCACGAAACAGATCACCAAGGGCGGGAAAACTTCAACGGTCTACGACTTGAGTCCTCAGGTGTTGAAGAGCATCGACGCCCTGGGACTGACTTCGCTCATCGCCATCGGCGGCGACGATACGCTCAGCTATGCCGCCAAGCTTCACAGTTTCGGCGTAAAGGTGATCGCTGTCCCGAAAACGATGGACAACGACGTGCGCAACACCGAGTACTGCATCGGCTTCTCGACTGCAATCACTCGCGCGACGGATGCCATTAGCCGCCAGCGCACCACCGTGGGATCGCACGAGCGCATCGGCATCTTCCGGGTCTTCGGCCGCGATGCCGGATTCACGTCTCTTTACACCGCCTTCGTCGCCTCCATCCGCTGCTGCATCCCCGAGTTCAAGGTCAATCTCGATAAATTGATCGATCTGCTGATCAATGACAAGAAGAACAATCCCAGCAATTATTGTTTGGTCATTCTCTCCGAAGGAGCCGAATGGGAAGGCTATCAAGTCCGTGAATATGGGGATCCCGACGCGTTCGGACATCGCAAGAAGGAGAATGTGGCGGAGGCCTTGAGCGATGAGATTAAGAAGCGCACTCACGAGGAAACCATCGTGAGCGATCTCACCTACGACCTGCGTAGCGGCGCGCCCGATTTCGTGGACAAGCTGATCGCTTCCACCTTCGGTACCATGGCGATCGACTGCGTGCTGAGCGGCCAGACCGGACTGATGGCCGCGCTGGTCAACGGCTGCTACACCATGGCGCAGATCCCCGATCCTGCCTTGGGACCGCGGCACGTGGACATCGCGACCATGTACAATACCGAACGCTATCGACCCAATTACGCTAACAAAATCGGCTTGCCGATCTTCCTCACGCGAGCTTGATGGCCGCGCTTTGGAACCGAATCTTCCGCAAGCCACAACGGCCGCCTATCCAAGCGATCGCCAGCCATTTTAACGAAGCCGCCGGTGACGAGGAGCATTTTCCTTCCACCATCGATCCGCGCATTTACCACGTCCAGCTCATCCTTGAATATTTCGGCGACCTGAACGGCAAGCGAGTGCTGGATGTCGGATGCGGCAAGGGCCGCTTCGCGCAAGTCTTTCTGGAGCGCAATCCGCAAGCCGCCATTTTTGCCTTCGATCTGTCCGAGAGCATGCTTGGTTATGCGTCTCCCAAGCTCGCACGATGCGCGGGATCGATGACCGACCTCCCGTTTGCGAGCGAGTCGTTCGACTGCGCCTATGCCACCGAGTCGCTCGAACACGCCGTGGATATCGAAAGCGCGGTTGCCGAGATGTGCCGCGTGGTGAAACCGGGCGGCCGCATCGTGATCATCGATAAGAACATCGAGCAGTGGGGCAGGTTGAAAACTCCGGAATGGGAGCAATGGTTCGGCCGCAAGCAGCTGGAAAAGATGCTGGCCCGGCATTGCCGCCACGTCTCCAGCCGGCCGATCTCCTATTGGGAAGACGTCGCGCCGGACGGTCTTTTTCTAGCATGGTCGGCCGAGAAATGAGGGTGGCGGCGCGGATGAAATGGATACGTTAACAAGGCAGGAGCGCAGCGCGCGGATGGCCCTGGTGAGGGGCGCGAACACGAAACCGGAAATGGTCGTCCGTCGCTTGGTTCACGGAATGGGTTACCGCTATCGGCTCCACGTTGCCAACCTCCCAGGCAAACCTGATATGGTGTTCCCCGCGCGAGGTAAAATCATTTTTGTGCATATAGGTTTCTGGCGTCGACTTGCTCAATGCGGCTGAAGGAAATTGAGGAGAACTCAAGGAATTCGACGCTACTTTCCCGATGCAAGTATCTATACAATACGGCCGGGCGCGATGATCGACGAGTGGGCCATCGGTCAGCTTTATTCAAATGAGGAAATCTTTAGATCTCTGAATGTGTCAAATGCTGGGGGCATCCGCCTTTCGCTGCAGGACAAAGTAGTACTGAGAGCTGTCATCATGACTTCCGTGCAGGGTTTACATGGCGCTCGCGAGAATCCCTACCACGACCGGCTAGAGGCCGACATCTTAACCTACACTGCAGCGGGAAAAGTTGGACAACAAACGCTCGCCGGCATAAATAACAGGTTGGTTGAGCAGGCCAAATTCAATTTCCCAATATATGGATTTGTCCTAATTGCAAGCAGGAGAGATGCGTCCGTCGGGCCGAAACGCTGGAAGTACCTAGGCCTGCTCGAATACCTTCGTCACTATCCGGATACGCAGCTTGACGCAAATGGGAAGGTTCGCAAGGTCTGGCTTTTCGAATTCAAGATTCATCCTGAGCCGCAAGTCCTGCCGCTTGCTAGCGAGTCGGCGATTTCGAGCCAAATACTTATCAAATCTAGGTGTCGAGTCGGCAACAACCCCGAAGATGACGAGATCATCGACGAGAGCGCACGTCAGCAGACTGAAAACCTCGCGAGGATAGAGCACGTCCGTGGGAAGTTGTTATCCATGGAGCCGAAGAAATTTGAGTTCTTTATTAAGGATCTGCTTCAACATTGCGGCTTCTCGGACGTATGCGTCACAAGATTTAGCGCCGATGGTGGCGTGGATGTGAATGCCAGAGTCGGCAGCAGGATTTGGATCTTCGAAAACTCGTTAGTCCAGGTTCAGGCGAAGCGCTGGTTGCACTCTGTAGGCCGGAAGGAGGTCGCCGAACTGCGTGGAAGCCTGCAGCCGTTCGCCAAGGGTGCGGTCATCACCACTAGTCATTTCTCAAGAGCGGCCATCAATGAGGCCAGCGAAGAAGGCAAGAATCCTATTGCTCTGATTGACGGCTTTAGCAGCCTGTGCCTAAATCGGCTCTTTTGAGGAACAGCGGGTTCTCTCACCATAGAACGCGCGATCGCAGGAGTTCGTGCACGGTATTAGTGGACTAGCCAGATCAACGCAGCCCATCCCGAATACGGCAATCGTGAGCCGCAGAAACGCAAGATTGGTTGCCGGCTTGAGGTCGTGGGCCGCTCTCGGCTTACCGGCTCCGTGTAAAGACCTCAGCAGCAATGCCAGATTGCACGCTGCGGCTTGTATCAGCAGTCTCTTATGGATATTCTCCCGGCCTCGTAAATACAACCGATCCATGCCGCCGGTGTCGAACTGATGCGCGAAGTTTCTCTCGATCTTCTCGCCGCGCTGAGACTGTAGCCGCTTGCCCCGCGCGCCGTTGATCCGTCTTCGATTGGCGTACACAGCGTCCCGCTCCTCCGCCTTGCCATCCCAGTTGCGAGGGCCACGATCCGGTTCGGCGACGTACGTTCTCAAGCCGAGTTCCTTGATCCCGATCATCGTCTGGTTGCTGTGATAACCCTTGTCCGCGACTACTTCCGCAATGCCCTCGCCTGCCACCGGATATTGGCCCTCTGCGTTTTTGACATCGATCAACTCCGCCACCGCTTCGCCCGCCTCGCACAGTGTTTCCGCTACCGTTGCACTATCGGCAGCCGCACCTCCGTGCGTCGTCACGGCAACGATGGCTCCCGTCTCCATGTCCACCGCCTGTTCCACCTTATATGCCAGTGCAGTGCGGCCGTCCTTGAGCTTGGTAATCTCGGCTTCCGGATCGGCACGGCTCTTCCAATCTTCGTTACTGGTCTTCTTCTTGCGTTTCCGGTCCAAGCGCAATAACGCCGCCGCATCCGGAGCCTCAATGCCTTCGGCTTCCGCCACCTTTTTCAAAAAGTCCATGTAGTTGTCGCCGGTGTCGCGCCGCACAATCGACTTCATGGCCGCATTGGCTTCCAGCGTCGTCGAATCCACGCCCATCGTCTTGCCCTTGACCAGCCCCGCTGGCGCTAACTGCTCCAGAACCCAGTCGAAGATCAGCTTGTGAGTGCTGGCTTCGAGCAATCGCCGCGTGCGGGAAATGGTCACATGATCCGGCGTATTCTCGTCGATTCCGTAGCCAAGAAACTGCCGCAAGCTGAGCGAATCGGCCACGCGCCAGGCAATGCCTCGTTCACTATCGATGCCTTCAAAGAAACCGATCAGCATCAGCCGGAAGTACACGCCGGGAACCAGCGATGGCCTGCCCACGCCGTCAGCGTAGTACCGTTTGCACTCCTCTTCGCAGAACCGGTCGAAGCCTGCCTCTTTCAGCTTCGCCTCTAGCTTGCGGTAGAACGGATGTCCAGGCGCCTCCGCCACCTCCAGCTGTACCAGATCTCTTCTTGCCGCTCCCGGCCTTTCCTCGTCCCCATCGCCATGACTGATTTTATGCTGAAACATTCCTGGGAGGAAGTGATTTTAGACACGGGCTGTTAGACTATCCAAGGTTGTGCTAGATGAACAATTTGACTTAGCAATGTAGCATGCGTTTTCTGTTAAGTTATTCCTGAATAGCCGGTGGGAGCGAGGCTTCAATCATCAGCCGCAGGGGCACGGCTTATAAGGGGACGTGGCGACTTATTACGGGACCGGTAGAACAGCTTGTCCAACTTGGGGCGCCGATCCTTGCTTGTCCGACGGCTGAGCCACAGTAAAGGGAGACAACTCATGAAAAGCAACGACTGGTTTCGCAGCCGCGCGAAAGAACTCTATCACGAAGAAGGCCAAATCGAGGTGGATGGCAATGCGCGCGTGGCCCGAGGGGATGACAAGGGAGCGTACGTGGAGGCGTGGGTTTGGGTTCCCTTGAAAGAAGATCAGAGCGATTCTTAGCTTTGGGACCTTCGCCTTACGACCTCAGACTTACCTGCCGCAGTCAATGCGCGGCTAGAAGACTCATGGGGTGTCGAAGCTCCCTCGCCAAAGATTCACTTGTGCAGTTTCTGATTTCTCGACGCCGGCATCACTGTGCCAGCGGCCGTGACGCTCACAGCGGTTATCCTGTATCTAAGACATCATGAACGCGCATACCAGCGCGCTTCCCCTGCAAGAACGGGTGGAAGCGCAAGGCCACCTGATCGACTCCCACATCATGGAGCAGATCTTCGACACGGTGGTGGAGTTCCACGGCCGCTTCGAGGTCGAGCAGTTCCGCATCGGCCGCACCAATAGCGAACCGTCCTACTTGCGTCTCAAGATGGAAGCGGCCGATCCCGACTCCATGCAGCAGATCCTCTCGCAACTGCTCGGGCTGGGCTGCTCCCTGGTCGACTCCGGCGACGCCGAACTTCGCGCGGTGGATCGCGACTGTTGCGCGCCCGAGGATTTTTACTCCACCACCAACCATCGAACCTTCATCCGCCAAAACGGGCAGTGGGTGGAAGTGCAGAATCAGCGCATGGACGCGCTGATCGTGGTGCAAGGAGAGCAAGCCTTCTGCCGCCGCTTGCGCGACATCAGAGCCGGCGACCAGGTGGTGATCGGGATGCGCGGCATCCGCGTGATTCCCGAATCGAAGGAACGCGACCGTCTGGCATTTGCGTTCATGAGCAACGGCATCTCGTCCGAGCGGCAGGTGGAGACCGCCGTCCGCCAGACCGCCGCTCTGATCGAACAAGTCCGTTCAGCGGGACAAAAGATCGTGGTCGTGGCCGGACCGGTGGTGGTGCACACCGGCGGCGGGCGCCGCTGTCCCGCTTGATTCGCGGAGGCTACGTCAGCGCGCTGTTGTGCGGAAACGCGCTGGGCGTGCACGATATTGAGGCAGCGCTGCTCGGAACCTCGCTGGGTATGCGGCAATGCGACGGCCGCCAGGAAGAGCACGGGCATCGCAATCATATGCGCGCCATCAACGCCATTTATCATTGCGGCAGCATCCGGGGCGCGGTCGAGTGCGGCTGATTGCAAGCGGCATCATGTACGAGTGCGTGCGCAACAAGGTTCCGTTCGTGCTGGCCGGCAGTCTCCGCGACGATGGCCCGCTGCCCGACACCATCACCGATATGAACAAGGCCCAGGATGCCTACGCCGAGCAACTGCAAGGCGCGGGACTGGTGCTGTGCCTCGGCTCCATGCTGCACTCCATCGCCGTCGGCAACATGCTGCCGAGTTGGGTAAAAATCGTGTGCGTCGATATCAATCCGGCCGTCGCCACCAAAGTGAGCGATCGTGGTACCGGTCAAGCGATCGGCGTGGTCACCGATGTCGGCCTGTTCCTGGATCTGCTGGCCCGAACCTTGGAATCCGCGCGATGAAGCGATTATACACGGACGAACACGCCGCGGCCGGGATCAACGCGCCGTTGCCCGAAATCGAGACCTGGCCGAATCAGTATCCCGACTACGAGATCGAGATCGCGATGCCGGAGTTCACTTCGGTTTGTCCGCGAACCGGCTTGCCGGATCACGGCAAGATCACCTTGCGCTACGTGCCCGACAAAAGGTGCCTGGAGCTGAAATCGCTGAAGATGTACATGCTCGCGTATCGCAACCTGGGCATCTTCCAGGAGAACGTGGTCAATCGATTTTTGGCGATGTGGTGAAAGCCGGCAAGCCCGTTTCGGCGACGCTGATCGGCGAGTTCACGCCTCGCGGCGGCGTCTACAGCAAGATCACGGCGGACTGGAGCAGGAAGAGGAGCAAGCGGAAGCGTGGATCAAAAAGGTGAAGAGCTAACCGCCGTCATTGCGGAGATCCGCGAACGAGTGCGCGCGCGCCATCCAGAAGGCGCGGTTCTCGGCGACGTTCCGCTTGCCGGATCTGATGCCGCTGCTGCACGCGCGCGATGCCGCGGAAGCCAAAGTAGCCAGCATCGGCACGGTAAACCCGCGTGCGCCCGGCCTGATCAACTCCATCGTGCAGAGTATCAAGCGGCTGGTCGCGCGCGCGCTGGACTGGCACGTTCGCGAGCAGATCGAATTTAATCGCGCCGTGATCGAATGCGTGCAGGCGACCATCGAAACTTTGAACGGCTGCAACCGCCTGATCGCATCCAACGAATTTCAGAAAGATCAAGGACCTAGGGACCGCATTGGATCGAGTGGCGCACCGGCTGGGAACAGCGGCTGGCGGCCACCGAAATTCAGTTCTTGCGTAGTATCGCCGAACTGCAGGCTTCCTTCCAGCATCGCGTGACGCTGATGGATGCGAATTATCGCGAACAGGTGAAGGCGCAGCACGCCGATTTC
>CAVSYF010000020.1:0-471167 GCA_963732175.1 Bryobacterales bacterium
GGGTTTTTCAGGCGCGAACACTGTGGACACGCTGCTCGACAAAAGCCAGCTCGATCAAGTGCTGCAGTTCCGGATGACCGGAAACGGACCGTTCTTTGTTCCGGCGTCGGCGATTGGCCCGGATGGCCGCGGCGCCGTGCCCAGCACCGGGACGCCTTTTCCCGGCGAGGTCTTCTATAATCCGCCGGCGGGTACGATCGGCGAGCTCCAACGGCGTCAGTTCAACGGGCCTTCGGTGTTCAATATGGACGCCGCGCTTTTCAAGGAAACCAAGATCAACGAACGCATTTCGATGGAGCTGCGCATGGAGGCCTTGAATGTGTTCAATCACCCGACCTTCGCGCTGTTTACCAGCGACGCCGATCCTGTCGCCGCTCTGGGTAACGACCTAAATGTGAATTCGCAGCAATTCGGACAGATCTCTAGCAACGCGACCAACCCGCGCCAGTTGCAGTTCGGCGTCCGGGTAAAGTTCTAGCGGCCCGCCGGAGCCTTGCCGCGCGGCATTGATCCCCTTGCTGCGCACCCCCGCCGGTGGGATCATAAATACATGCGCGTAGCCATCGGTCTGCTTACCCTGTTGTTTGTTGCTGCGCTTTCGGCGCAGGACACCGTCTACGTTTGCCCTATGGACCCCGACGTCCGCTCCAGCACGCCTGGCGTCTGTTCCCGCTGCGGGATGAAGCTGGCCGCCGGAGTCCCCGAGCCCGCCGAGTTCCACATGGACCTCACCGTCACCCCGCCCGCGCTCAAACCGGGCCAGCCAGCCGAGCTGCGGTTCAGCATCCACGATCCCTGGAAGGATCGTCCGGTGAAGAATTTTCAAATCGTTCACGAAAAGCTCTTCCACATGTTCGTGGTCAGCCAGGACCTGAAGTACTTCGTGCACGATCATCCGGTGTTCCAGCCCGACGGCGATTTCACGTACAACTATGCATTCCCGCAGCCGGGCTTGTACCGGGTGTTGGGCGACTTTTATCCCGATGGCGCCACGCCGCAACTGCTCGCAGAGAGCGTGCTGGTTGCCGGTACGCCTCCGGCGCCGGTTACGCTCACGAAAGACTACGCAACCAAAGACGCCGAGAACCTGCAGGTGGAAATGACCACCGATCCGCCGGAGCCGGTCGCGGCCCAAAAGACGCTCATGTATTTCAAGCTGAAGCCCGCCGACGGGATCGAAAAATACATTGGCGCCTGGGCCCACATGCTGGCCGCCAGCGACGATCTGATCGATTTAATCCACACGCATCCGTTTATCGCGGACGGCGGGCCGAACATGCAGTTTACTTTAGAATTCCCGCGGGCGCGGGTGTACCGGGTGTGGGTGCAGTTCCAGCGGAAGGGCGTTGTGAATACGGTCCACTTTGATGTTCCTGTGAAAGAGCTGTAGTAGCCGGCGCCGGCGCAGCCGGCAACAAAGTGACGGTGGAATCCTTAGGAACCCCCCGAATTACGGTGCCTGCAGGCAATTGCAGCGGCGTTCGCAGCAGGAATGCGTGTCCGTATTTGGTCTTGTAATGACTCAACCACAGCAGCGGCTCCAGGCTGCCGTCCGGCAGTTGAGCGATGATCTGGAACGACGCGTCATCCGGCACCATCGTCGGAATCAGACCATCCAGCAGGAACGCGCGCTTCAGCGTGGTGTCGCCGCTGACGGGGATCTCCCCATGTTGGTGGCTCACCGGGGAGTCGGAAGAAAACTTCGGCGGCGCTGGCAGATCCTTGTCCTCGCCTTCCGGAACTCCGCCGTCCACCCAGCTGACGACCAGCTCCAGTTGCTCGGGCGTGAGCGCCTGGTCGTTGCGGAATTCTCCGAAACCTTTGACGGCGCCCCAAGGAGGCATACGGCGAGCCAGTATCTCTTCCTTGATCGCCACCGCCCAGGGACGGCCTTCCGAATAAGTCATCAGGGAGAACGCCGGGCCATCCGGGTGATGACAAGACGCGCAACGGTCGTGGATCAGGCGGATGATCTCGCGATTCCAGGTAATGCGAGTGGTGATGACGTCGTGTGCGAAAAGCGCGGGGCTAACACTGCCCGCGAGGCTGAGGACTAGCAGCCAGCGTTTCACGGTCTAATTATAGAACGTTCCGCACCAACGGTTTGGGACCGCCCTACTTTTCGACGGCCGCTTCTTCTTCCGCCGGGTGCCACTTCAATCCACCCGTAAACTCCACGCCAATGTAGTAATTGACGCCCTGCCGGGAACAGTGCCGGACCGAAGCCCGTCCATTTATTCCCAATTTTTTCGCGCTCAGCGTGACAAAAGAGCGCACTGCTACTGGTTCGGGAATCTGCAACCCTACGCCCGATTCGGAAATGTCCCGGATCGGAGCATTCATGAATTTCTCCTCGCCAGTCAGATCGCGCCACATGATTCCGACAGGTTGAGCGCAGTCTTGCCGATTTTGACGCCGCAAATCATGTCGACTCATAGTTGGATCTCCAGTTCAAACTTACACCCGAATGAATAGTTCGCTCTGATGCGGCAGTCCTGAATCTACAGCGGTTGTGGTACTGAAACTGAGGGCCTAAGGCCCGTCTATTTCTTCCCCGGATTCACTGTATCGCCAGGCGAGAGATGATTCACCGTCGTTCCGGTTTCGGTGAAGGTTCGAGTGACCTCACGAGCGCCGTAAATCCAAAGAATGATCAGCGGCGACTCCCCGACGTTGTTGAAACGGTGAGGCCTGCCCGCGGGTATGTAAGTGGTGTCGTACTTACTAAGCCGGGTCGTTTTGCCGTCCACTTCCACTTCACCGTCGCCCTCGAGCAAAGTTACTTGTTCCCCGCAATTATGGCTGTGCATCGGCGCTCTGCGGCCGGGCGGAAAAGAAGTAAGCCCGGAGGTAAACACCGTATCGGGCGCGCGCTCGATGCCTACCAGCAGCGTCGTGATGACGCCATCGCCTCGCTGAAACCCGGGCGCCTCCTGAGCCTTGATGATGCTTGCGGTCATGCCTCGATTCTACAGCGTTCGACGCCTAACCGATCGGCTAACTCATCCAGGCTCGAGCGCAACTCCCGGCTGATCGGTACGCCGCGGGCCATGCGCTCATCGTAGATCTTAGTTGATCGCTCGCCCGGAAGCCGGATCTCATCGACGCCGGGCAGCTTCGGTGAAGACTTCATCTCATACCAAATCTCGTCGACCTTTTCCTTGAACGCCTGCACGTCCGCAAACGCCGCGATATTCACCGCGATGATCGCATGTCCGGTATTCGTGAGAGACTTCGAGTCGGCATTGAAATCCACCACGTCCTTGCCGAATGCCGCGCCGTTCAACGTGCCCGCCAATAATCCAAACATGAGAGCCAAGCCGTAGCCTTTGGGACCGCCGATGGGCAGCAGGAATCCCTCATTAGCCCGCTTCGGATCGGTCAGCGGCTGGCCTTGACGGTCCATCATCCAGCCTTCGGGCATCGGCTCATTGCGCTGCGCTTTGATCTTCACCTTCCCGTAGGCGGCATTGGTTGTCGCCATATCCAGCACGATGGCTGGTTCGCGGTAACCCGGCACGGCGATCGCGATGGGATTGGTGCTCAGAAGCATGGCTGTCCCGCCCCAAGGAGGCAAATGGTTGGCACTCCCAACCGCGATGTAGATCCCGATCATGTCATGCGACAGCGGGATGCGCGCGTAGAGCATCGCGGGGCCGGCGTGATTGCTGTTGCGCGCCCCCACCCAGGCGACGCCGCTCACCCGAGCTTTCTCAATCGCGATCTCGGCCGCCCGGCTCATCACCAAATGCCCCATGGCGTTGTCGCCGTCCACCAGCGCCGTCGCGGTCTGTTCGCGGATCACGTGGATGTTCGGCCTGGTGTTGATGCCGCCGCTCTGAATCCGCTTTACGTACTGAGGCAGACGAAATACGCCGTGGCCATCGGCGCCGCGAGCATCGGCTTCGGCCATCAGCGCCGCTACGCGCTCCGCGTCGGACTCAGATATCCCAACCGAACGCAGCACGCGAGCGATAAAAGCTCGCAGATCGGTTATCGTGACGGGCGAACTCAACTGATGTGCTTCTTTAGAAATGCGATGGCCCTCGGCCATGCGTCTGTGATCGCCGCCGTGTTCGCGCCGGCATCCTGGAACATCACGAAAGAGTGAGTCGCCTTGGGATAAATGTGCGGCTCGTAAACCTTCCCGAGCCTCTCCATGGCGGCGATGGTCGGCTGTACGGTGCTGGTCACGCGCGCATCGTTCTCGCCGTAGAAGCCCAGCACCGGGGCCTGGATCTGCGCCATGGTCGCTGCATCCGGGGGCGTGCCATAAAAAACAACGGCTGCGTTCAGTTCGGGCACTTCTCCCGCGAACCGGAAGCTGTTTCCGCCTCCCGCGCAGAATCCCAGGCTCGCGGTCTTGCCGTTGGCGCGCGGCAGCTTGAGCGCATAATCCCGGGCGGCCTTGAAGCGGCGCATGGTCTCGTCCGGCCCGACCTTGACGCCGGCCTTGATCGCATCGTCCACAAATTGAAACGAATCGATCCCGCCGCCATTGGCCCCGGTACCGGACCATATATCCGGCGCCACGGCAATGAATCCATCGTGCGCCAGCCGATCGGCTACCGCGCGAACCCAGGTGTCCATGCCGGTACCGTGTTGCATGACTATCACCACGCCGGCTTTGCCTTTGCCCTCCGGATACTCGATCCAGGTGTGCAGCTTCACGTCGCCGACGGGAATATCCACCCATCCCTTTTTCAACTTCGAACGGGCAACCGTGGATTTTGCCGTGTAGTAATTGGCCGGCAGATTCGAAGCGGAAGACAGCAGAGCGTCCCGATCGCGATTGGGTCCGCCTGCATCCGATTCCTGGGCCTTCGCCAGCATCGCATAGTGGGCGGCGTGTTCATCGTTGTTCGGCGCGAACACCGGCTTGTCGCTAGTTTGCATCGTCAGGTGTTGAAGGGCTTGCGACCAGCCTTGCTCGTTCAACGGGAAAGTCGCGCGGTCTTTTTCGCCGCTCGGCAAATCAATTGCAGCCTCAATTGTTGATTGCTGAGTGTCCAGTTCCAAGCTCGCGCTTTGGCTGTTCGCTGCCGGCAGTGCGAGCCCGTACTTCTTGGCTGCTAGCATCCGGCGTGCGATTTGCTCACGGCCCAATCGTGCTAATGCCGCCGCAACTTCCGCCGGATTTCTAAACGAATCGGTATCGCCCGATTTGGGTCCTAGCCCCGTTAGGACGTCCGGGACCACGGCGATGAATCCCGCCGCCGCAACCTGATCGCCCACCGCGCGGATCCAATCGCTCGCGCCCTGATCGCGAGCCGTGACCAGAACTACGGGTGCTTTGTCGGAACGCTCCGGATAGACGACGAATGCCAAAACGTTGGCCCCATTCAGCGGCACGCTGACCCATTCGCGATGGCGCGGCGTGAAGTTTAAAATCGTCTTCGCGGTTTTCTCCGACGGCAGACCCGAGGGCAGGTTCGCCGGC
This sequence comes from Bryobacterales bacterium, assembly GCA_963732175.1. Classification (GTDB taxonomy): domain Bacteria; phylum Acidobacteriota; class Terriglobia; order Bryobacterales; family Bryobacteraceae; genus Palsa-89. Next base: position 5,441 of record CAVSYF010000020.1, read on the forward strand.
GAAACCATCGATACACTGGCCGCAAACGCGCAGCCAACCGCCAGGATCAGCACCCCGAAAAAAATCTTCATCGTTTGCCTCACTTGGTGTTTTCCTTAAGAAATGCCATGGCTCTCGGCCATGCCTGCGCGATCGCCGCGCCATTTTCACCCTCCACCGCGTACGTCATGAAAAAATGCGTGGCATGCGGATAGAGATGCGACTCGTATGATTTTCCGAGTTTCTTCATCGCCGCCGCCGTGGGATCAATGGTGCCCACCACATTGGGATCGTCCTCGCCATACAACCCGAGCACCGGCGCTTTAATCCTCGCCATCACCGCCTGGTCCGGGGGCAAGCCGTAGAACAGCACCGCGGCATTCAATCCCGGCTCTTCGGCCGCAAATCGAAAGCTGTAAGTACCGCCCACGCCGCAGCCCAGGCTCGCGCTTTTTCCGTTCGCCCGGGGCAATTTCATCGCGTAGTCATAAGCCGTCTTATACCGGCGAATGATTTCGTCGGGCGACATTTTGGCGCTGGCCTGGATCGCATCGTCCGGAAACCGGAACGAATCGTAGTTGCCGCCTTTGGGTCCTTGCCCCGACAACAGATCCGGCGCGACGGCGATGAATCCCTCGAGCGCCAGTTGATCGGCGAGAGCGCGCTGTAAGTCGTCCAAGCCGGCGTCATATTGCATGACGATTACGATCGGCGCCTTCTCGTCGCCCGCGGGATATTCGATCCAGGTGTGCAGCTTTATCCGGCCCATCGGGATGTCCGCCCATTCATGACGAAGCGTTGTACGCGCGACGGTTGAGCCGGCGGTAAACAGGTTGGCCGGCAGATCGGGCTGTTTGGTCGAAAGGGGATTTCCGCGTCCGCCGCCACCGCCTCGGCCTGCGCCGCCTCGCGCGGGTTCCTGCGCTAGCGCGACTGTGGCGACCAAAGCGCATACCGCGATCCCGGCTTTCATCATCGTCGCGATTTTAGCAAAGACAGCCGACCTGCCGAAGGCCTGAGGCCTCTATTGTGACCCGTGTGGGCAGCGTGATAAGATCCTGGTGTCCATGCCCACTGATCAAATACTCTCCTTACTAATTGCCGAACGCGACAAACTCAACCAAGCCATCCACGCGCTCCAGGGTTCAGCCCGGAAGCGCGGCCGCCCTCGGCAGTATGCTGCGGCAAGCACGCCGGTAACACCGAACGGACGCCGGGGAATGTCTGCCGAATCCCGGAAAGCGCAATCGGCGCGCATGAAAGCTTATTGGGCAAAGCGCCGAAAACAGCCGGCTGCCAAAGCGAAATAACGCGAATTTGTTGCGATAATCCGCGCCGTCCATACCCGCACCATCGATCCGCGGCTGCTTATTTGACTTCCACCAGCTCGATCGCTTCGCGGCTCGGACCCTCGATCATGATCGCGCGTGTGTCGCCGAGCTTGTATGGCCGGCCCAAACCCTCGATCCGTACCCGGCCGTCGCCAAGTTGGGTCTGCTGCCCTAGGAACCTCACGCCCTCGCTTCCCAGCTTCGCGACCCAGGCATCCAGGTTGGCGACGCTGAGAGCAAAATGATCCGCCAGGTGGCCTCGCGTGCTCACCAGCGGAGCGTCGCCTTGCCTTGCGTACCATTGCACGGACACATCGTCGAATGTGACCCCGCCGGTCGGCTGCCTGCTGGTGCCTTCTATTTCCCGTGCCGGCCAGCCCTTCTCGCTACGTTCTACTTTGCAGTTGGACTCAGTGGGCAGCGGGCCGCGGCCGTTCGGCCGGGCATTGAGATGCTTTTGGTACCAGAGCACCGCACAGAGCGGATCTTCCTGGTACATGTGGACGTGGTTGAATCGCTCCGCGGGCATATTGCCCTGGTACTCCACGATCGCGCCGTCGGGACCTTGCATATACGCGAAACCTGCGCCGCCGGCCGGGCGGATGCCCTTCGCTTTGGCCTCGGCAATCTGCGCCCTGGTTCGCCCCAGCGTTCCTTCCGCGCCCGGCCAGGTGTCGCTGCTGACCCAGACCTGCCCGCCCTCGGGCGACGTGTAGAGCGGCAGCAAGGGAACTTTATTCTGCCGATACCTGGCGAGATTCTTGCGTACGTCGACGACGTGCCAGCCGAAGTGCCAGATGGCCGTCTGCGGTTCAGTCGGAGCGGGCGTGCTGACTTTGGTGAATAGCACGAAAACCTTGCCAGTCTTCAGCGCGGGAAAGCCGCCCCAGGTTGACTTGGACGTGCTCGGAAATTGCTTCGTGTAGAAGTCGATCGCTCGGTCCGGGTCTGTCGAGTTGAGGTGCAGATGATGGAACCCCGGTGTCGGAAGCTGGCCCGGCGCTTGAGCTTGGCTCCGCCCCGTGAAGATCAGGGCGAGAGTCGCAGCCAGGAATAATCCCCAGATTTTCATAGTGCACTCATTCGCGCTCCATCACGATAGCGTATTACAACACGAAAAAGGTGGCTTTCATTTATCGCTTGGGCGAGCACCCTCAATTTCCTCCGGCGGATCTTCGTAAGAATCTAATTCAGCAGTAGGACCTGCCAGCTTGCTGGCAAAATGGCTCAATATCCAAAAGCCAGTCATGCCGACAACCAGCCCGATGAGCAATACTACCGCAATCACTACGGCGGCCTCGGCCAAGCCGGCTAACCAGCTTACCGCCCTCTGAAATAAACTGATGATCATACTGCTCAGCGCCGGGCGCGCCGGTATTATCCAGCGGCTTTCGGCTCGAACGACGGATCGATTACTTTCCGGGCGGTCTCAGCGCCAAACACGGGTAATGCGGGGTCAGTGAGAAGACCGATCTGTTTGAGCACCGACGCCTGATCCCAATAGATATGCTCGTGTGCCAACTTGCCGCCGCGGAATTGAACGATCGCAACCAGCGCGATCTCTACGCGTCGATTTGTCGGAGCGACGCCGGGCAACATCCAAGGCATCTCCTGGGTGTGCGTGAAGGAAAAGATGATCTCATCCACCAGTTGGTTTTCTCCAATCGTACGAGAGACTGGCGTGAGTGTCGTGTCCGGCGGCATACTCGGGATAAACCGCTGCGAATAGACCTCGCGTAAAGCGGGTTTTCCGATTCCGCCGGTTAGGACGGGCACGTGGTTGACATAAGCGTAATCGGTCATGGTCGCCAGAGTAGCCTCCGGGTCGCGCGTCACGAATTCGTGTCTGGTGTGTTCCTCCCAAAGGGGGGTCAGATCGGATGAGGACATGAAGCTCATTTTACGTCGGCTGAGCTTCGTGCGTCAGGATGGGCACATTCGGCGACGGTCTTCGATATAGTAGGTGGCCGGGACATTCGATATGACCAGGAGACAAGTTTTGAAAAGCGCGAGCATAGGTGCTGCGGCGATTGCCTGGGGCGCCGATGATTCGGCACGCGCCGTGGCTTCGGTGAAGGCGCTGGTCTTTGACACCTTTGGCACCGTGGTCGATTGGCGCGGATCGATCATCGAAGAAGGCCAGGCTTGGGGAAAAAGTAAAGGCATCACGATCGATTGGGGTCACTTCGCCGATCGATGGAGGGCCGGTTACGCTCCTTCCATGGAGAAGGTGCGCAGAGGCGAAATGCCCTGGACCAATCTCGACCATCTGCATCGCGCGCTGCTGGAAAACCTCCTCCAGGAGTTTCACATCGAAGGGCTGTCAGAAGCGGAAAAGGATCACTGGAACCGCGTCTGGCACCGCTTGAAGCCGTGGCCCGATTCCGTCGCTGGTCTCACGCGCCTCAGGAAGAAGTACACCATTGCGCCGCTTTCGAACGGCAACGTCGCGTTGCTAGCCGACATGGGCAAGAACGCCGGTATTCCATGGGATCTCATCCTTTCGGCCGAGTTGGCCAAACATTACAAGCCCGATCGGGAAGCTTACCTCACTGCGGTCAGTCTTTTGGAGCTGAAGCCGGAAGAAGTGATGATGTGTGCGGCGCACTCCGGTGATTTGAGGTCCGCGCGCAGTTTCGGGTTGCGGACCGGATTCATCCACCGGCCCAATGAATACGGCCCGGCTCGTAAGGCGGACGATGCCAAGCCGGGTGAGTTCGACGTGGTGTCCACTGACATCGTGGATTTGGCCGTCGAAACTCGGAGCGTAGACGAATGCGCCTCTTAGCTCGGATCGTCTCGGCCCCTCCGCCGCTGGGATCATCGCCTGCCTGATCTCCTCGCCTCTTTCGGCGCAATGGCTGAATTACCCGACTCCGGGAATTCCCCGGTTGCCGGATGGCAAGCCCAACCTAACCGCGCCTGCGCCACGGACTCCCGACGGCAAGCCGGATCTCTCGGGAATCTGGGGATTGTCTTGCCCGGTTGGCAACAACGCATATGGCACCTTGTATGGTCAGCCGAATGTGTACTGCGCTACTGAGGTCGCTATACCGCCCGAGTTCACTAACATCGGCCAGTCGCTCAAGGATGGTCTGCCCTATCAGCCCTGGGCGGCCGAGCTGGTGAAGAAGACCAGGGCGGCCAACCGTCCCAATGATCCGATGAGCCGTTGTCTTCCGCCCGGGATTGTGCGGCTGGAAGTATTTCCCCTGTTCCGGAAGATGGTCCAGCTTCCGGGCTTACTCGTGATCCTCAACGAGCAGAACGCCGGCTACCGGCAGATCTTCACCGACGGACGGCCGCTGCCGCTCGATCCGGACCCGTCCTGGAACGGCTACTCTTCCGGAAAATGGGAAGAGGAAACTTTGGTTGTCCAGACCACCGGTTTTCGCGACGGGTTGTGGCTGGACACCGGGGGCAGTCCTCTCACCGATGCCGCCCGCGTCACGGAAAGATTCCGGCGTGTGAACTACGGGACGCTGGAGATCGAGTTAACGATCGACGATCCGAAGGCCTACACCAAGCCGTGGTCCATCAAGGTCACCCAGATCATTGCACCCGATACGGAGCTGCTGGATTACATTTGCCTGGAGAACGAGAAGGACGTCCGGCACTTGGGAGGTAAATAGCTTCGCCGAGGGCGAGCTGTGATCCCTGGAAGCGAAGGCTTACCACAGGTACTAGTACTTTAGGGCAGCAATACCAGTACCTTCTGCCAACCGGGCGGATTAACATTAGGTCTTATCGTGGCAAGCGCGGCAACAGCGACACGTCCGCTCGATTCAAAGGAACTCGTTCTCAAGAGGGTGCCGGCGCTTGACGGACTGAGGGGACTTGCGATTCTTGCTGTTGTCGAATTTCATTTCGCCGAAGGCCTCACCAACGCCAGTCGTCCTGAATCGGCCATTTATAACGTATTTCGAACCGGTTGGCTCGGCGTAGACCTGTTCTTCGTGCTCTCGGGTTTTTTGATAACTGGTATTTTGAGCAATTCAAAGGGCACGCCCGGATATTTTCGAAACTTCTACTGGCGGCGTGCATTGCGCATTTTTCCGCCATATTATGCGTTCCTCTTTGTTTTCGGCGTACTTTATCCGCTTGCCCGGCATCGGCCTCTGGATGCACCGTGGTGGCATTGGACTTATTTGACAAACGTGGCAATAGCAGCCGGCCTGCCCGTGAACAGTTGCTCTCATTTCTGGTCATTGGCTATTGAAGAGCAGTTTTACCTTCTTTGGCCATTGCTGATCTATATGTTGTCGCGCAAGGCCGCAATGAATGCCTGCATCGCTTGCGTGGGAATCGCGGCAGCCGCGAGAATTTGCTTTTGCTTACAGGAGTCGGATTTCCCGCTACCTATGTCCTGATGCCCTGCCGGATTGACGCGCTTGCCATTGGCGCCTGGCTCGCCCTGGCGCAGCGGGAAGGGATCACAATCCGGCGATCCTGGCTTCGGGCAGTCGCTGTACTTGGCGCCGCGTTCATAATCGGCGTTTTCGTCTTCCGTGGCTTCCGCCTTGACGTTAGTGATCCCATCATGCAGTCCGTAGGCTATACGATCAGTGCGCTATTGTTTGGCGCGGTGCTGATGCTGGCAAACACAAGCGGATTAATACACCGGATCTGCGAGGGGCGTCTGCTGCAGACATATGGCAAAGTGAGCTATTCCATCTATATCTTTCACGTGCCCCTGCATGGCGCCCTATGGACTCTCCTGGGGCTTGCTCCGTTACTCCGGCTGGTGCAATGTCCGCCGCTCTTTCGGTTGCTGCCGTTCTTAGTTCTCGGCCCGTTAGGTTGTTTGGGACTGGGGCTCCTGTCCTGGCACTTATTCGAAAAACATTTCCTTTCGCTAAAAACATATTGGCGATAGTCTTCGCCATTGCGCTTGGGAAGGCTACCTCGAAGGCGGACCTGGATCGGCGCGCGTTGTCGGAGTCATCACCAGAAATGGTCTAGTGAAAGGGCTCGCACGGAAGGATCGTCGACGGGTCCGCGGCGTGATTCACCGGGATATCGCAGTGGTCGATGCGTCGGGTGGTTTCCCGAACGCGGTCATTTGGCCGGCGGGGGTGGCGGCACCGTGCCGCCCTCCGCGAGCGTCTTCATGTTCCGCAGCGCCTGCGTGAATCTCGCGCGCCGTGCTTCCTTGTCCTTCTCGCGCGCCTCGTCGTCTGGCAGCATCGAGTTATCGAAGAACAAAGTGTAGACGATCTTGGAGGTGGTCGGCGTCACTGGCCGCGCTTCGATCGTACCGTGATAGAGGTTGTACGGCCTGCCCTCCTTCGGAGTTTGCGTATAGGTATAAGAGAGCTCCGTTCGCCCCACCAGCACTTCGCCGCCGCCGCCGGAGCGGACAGCTCCAAACTCGCCGTCCTTACCCGACGTGATCCTGCACGGAGGAGTCTGAAGCCATTCGCTGACGTCGCAGTACTTGCCGACACGCTTCCACACCTCCGCCGCCGGACGGTTGATTGTGATTTCCATAGCAATGGAGGTGTAGGTGGGCGACGCGACTACGACTGATCCCTTCGGTGCGTCTGGCGCTTGCGCATACGCAGCCGATCCCACGAAGGCGAGCGCAAGAGCGAAGCCTATGGCGATCTTTCCAAATGGATAACGCATCTCATTCCTCCCAGCAATTCGGTTTTGTGTCATGTTGGCCTCAGTATTCCCTGGCATTCATCATATTACGCCACGGATGAGGATCGGTCCACCGCTGCCGGCGGTGACGAATTGGACTGAGGGACTGAAGGACTTGCCCAGAAAGCCGACCGGAAGGGTTTTCTTCTCCATGAGCTGCCTGACTTTTTTCGGCTGGTAGCGGGCAGGTGAGTCAGCCAGGCGAAGCCGCGGATTATTCCGTTCCGATCAACTGCCCCGGGTATACAATTACCAACAGTCCCAGAGAACCAGTAGCGCACGATCATTGGAGGAGGACATGCGAAATCGAAGGGAATTCATCAAAGGTTTGGGCCTGGCGGGAGCCTTGGTTCAAGGGGGCGCTCTCGTGGATGCAGCTCCACAAGCGGCCAGGTCGCGAGGGCCGGTGACACGGCGGGAGGTGCGCGTGGGAGGGAGGCGTGTCAAGGTAGTCGACATTCACGCGCACGCCATCTTCCCGGAGGTCGCGGAGTTGGTGAAAGACGGGCCGTTTGCGCGGGCCGCGCGCGGAGGCGGCCAGCCACTTGGCCCGGGCCGAATCCAGGAGATGGACAAGCGCGGTATCGACGTGCAGGCGGTCGATGTAAATACTTTTTGGTTTTATCAGACGGACCGCGATCTAGCCGCCAAGGTCGTCGAGACAAACAACAACGGCCTTATCAAATGGTGCGAGGCGCACGTGGACCGTTTCGTGGCGCTGACTTCGCCGGCGATCCAGTTTCCGGATTTGGCGGCCGAGCAGCTCGAGCACGCGGTAAGGCGCATGGGCATGCGCGGAGCGGCGATCGGCGGCCACGTCAACGGCGAGCCGCTGTCGAACCCGAAGTACGATCCATTCTGGGCCAAAGTGCAGGAGCTTGGGGTGCTCGTGTTCATGCATCCGAGCAATGCCGAGAACATCGCCAAACCGGGCGCGCTGGAAGGCGCGGGCGATCTGGGCAACGTCATCGGCAATCCGCTGGAGACGACACTGTTTCTCTCGCATCTGATTTTCGATGGAACGCTGGATCGCTTTCCCGGCCTGAAGATTTGCGCGGCACACGGCGGCGGCTACATGCCTTCCTACCTGGGGCGCACCGATGTCGCTTGCGACGTGCGCCAGAATGCGAAATGCGTCAACAAGAAGCACCCGCGCGAATATCTGCACGACCAGATCCTGGCGGACGCGATGGTTTTTTCCCCGGAGGGCGTACGGCACCTGGTGGCTGAGATGGGGCCGAGCCAAGTGGTGTACGGGACGGACATGCCATTCGTTTGGCCGGACACCGTAGACGCAATCCTCGAAGCGGAGATTCCAGATGCGCAGAAGGAAGCGATTTTAGGCGGAAATTTGGTGAAGTTGCTTCGCCTATAAACGCAGCGACGCAGCGTGGCGCCTCGCGAAGCCTGCTCGTGTTTCGGATCGGAGCGGTCCATTGCCTCGACACTGGATAACGAACGGCATACAATACACGTTTGGTTCGGGGAGGCCGGCAAATGAAATCAACTTCACGTGACTTTTCGCGCCGCGAGATGCTGATGGGCGCGGCAGGAACAGCCGCCGCGGCCGGATTGCTGTGGGCTCCCGGTTCGCTGTCGGCTCAAGGTTCGCGCGATGAAAACGGCGGGCCTACGGATAAGCGCCCGGTGGCTCCGCTGACGGCGCGGGGCGGTGCGATCGACGTCCACCATCATTTTGTTCCTCCGATTCCCGGCGCCGTGGGCAACAAGAATTGGACGCCCGAAATGTCGCTCGCAGCGATGGACAAGTTCAACATCGCCGCCGCGCTGCTTTCACTGACCATGCAGCGCGAGCAGTTCTATGACGGCACCGAAAAAGGACGGGACCTGATCCGTACCTGCAACGAATTCGGCGCCAAATGCATGCAGAAGAATCCCAAGCGGCTGGGTCTGCTCGCGGGATTGCCGTTCGCGAACGTGGACCATACCCTGCAGGAGATCGAATACGCCTACGACACGCTCAAATGCGACGGCATCGGCATTTATTCGAGCACCGGCGACCGCTGGCCCGGCGATCCGATGTTTGAGCCGATCATGGCGGAACTGAATCGGCGTAAGGCGCCCGTGTTGATTCACGCGGCCGTACCTAACTGTTGCAATCACAATTTTCCGCCCGGAATTTCCACCGGCGAACTGGATTTCGATGAGACGCGCTGTGCGCAAAGCCTGCTGGTGAATGGAACGCTGACGAAGTTCCCGGACATCAAGTTCATCATTTTCCACGCAGGAGGAGTGCTCCCGGTGATGGCGGGGCGCATCCAGGACCGCTTCCCCAAGAGCGCCGCCAAATGGGTGCCCAACGGTGTATGGGCCGAACTGCGCAAGTTCTATTACGAAGTAGCGCATGGCACGTGGCGTCAAAACTTGCTTGCGCTGAAAGAGTTCGTGCCGATGTCGCAAATCTTGTTCGGCACGGATTTTACGCCGGAGCCGATCGAGACGACCGTTCGCGAATTGCCGAACTCGCCATTTTCGCAGGCCGAGCTTGCAGCAACTGGAGCGCACCAACGCGGAAAAGATGTTTCCGCGGTTTAAGTCCGCCTAAGGCTGGCAAAAAGGCGTTGGCAGTCAGGGCGTGGGGAAGAAGCGAAGGATTCATCCTGCCGGCGCGTCAGCTCAGTGACCCGAATAATGATTCGCGTCCTTTTCGTTTTCTAAGCAGACAAACTCAAGCAGATCGGTGTCGGCACGCAGGATTTGATTGGATTTGACGGTGAAAGGCTTGGTGTAATTCCTGGGATCGTCGACCGTGATTTCAACTTTCATGTGGCCGAAGTCAATCCGGCGAAAGCGCTCCGTCAGATGCATCTCGCCGCTGTGGGGATGGCCTGCGGCGTCCAGCCAGCTCTTGTCATTGAAACCGTTAACATCCACCACCAAGGTATCGTCTTCCCATCTCGCGACCGAGTACCCCAGCCAGGTCGGTTGTGGATCGACGGGAAGCTTTCTTCCATCCATGTAAATTTGACGGAAACTCATATCCGCTTCGTAGAGCACCACAATCAATCCGGGCATTTGGATAATCTTGCGAGGTTCGGGAGCGAATTCCGCCACTGGGAGGCCCGACGGGAGGCAGCGCGTCAGGGAAAAATCCTTCCCTGCCGTTGCGGCGCGTTCCCGGAAGACCGCGAGCGCTGAGGGCAAAATAGGAACCTCTGGTGGCTTGAAATCCGCGAGGATGTTGATGAAGTATCGGGACGTCGAGTCTTCTCCCAATAGATTCACACCATCGGGGAGACCGCGTAAGAGTTCCGCGCGAGTGGCGGGCTCGCCCCAGACTCCGGAAAGATCGGGCTTGCCATCGGCTGTGCGCGGTGCGGGCGCAGATAAATCCGGTTTTCCGTCCTTGGTGCGGGGGATTCCGGGCGTGTGTTGATTCAGCCACTGTGCAGACAAGGTCGCGCAAAAAAGCAAGGCACAGCATCCAGCTTTCACTTTCACTTTGGCCTCCTCCATTCGGATGCTATAAATCTTCTCCCATACCAAATACCGGCGCAACCACGGCTCGATTTTCGACCGATCTAAGTGATCGGCAGGAAGGATGGGTTCTTGGTCCGTTGTCGTGCGAGTCAAAATAAACAGGCACACATCAAAGCAGTTGAGAGCGGCCGAAGACATGGCGCTCAAGAAAGGATAAGTCCATGGATTCAATGACTTTTACGAAAACTCCACCTCCCGAATGGCTCTTAGCGTTTTGGAAGGAGATCGATGACAAAACATTCGGCAAGGGATTCGACTGCTTCGCCGAGGACGCCCAGTGTCGCCTTGGGGTGGCGGAATGGGATGGTCGCGAAGTGATTCGAGAGAACCTGCGCAAGTTCATCGATACCGGCTTCACTGCTCACCACGATGTTGTTGAATACTGGGATGGCGGATCCATCAAGGTCTTCCGCGGCGTGGTCACAATGAATTTCGATGACCCAAGCAAGAAGCCGGTGAAGCCCACCATGACGCATTTCTTCTATATGGACAAGCGCGATCCTTCCAAAGTGAGCAAGTGGTACGGAGCCGTGGGGCCCACCGGGTTCTAACGGTGGGCAGATACTAAATTGCGGGGTTTGCTTTCCTGAAAGGAAGGGGCCCGCATCGTAGGGGTGTAGGCCGACACTCGTATGCAGAAAAATGAACGGATGACCGAGAACGGGCACACCTCCCTCATGCGCGGCGAACAGATTTATCCGCGCGAAACTAGAATTCAAAGGGAGGACTGGCGGATGACCCAGACGACGATCGGGTTGCTCCATCCGGGTGAGATGGGAAGCGCGGTAGGAGCAGCAGCACGGGCGGCAGGCGCGCGTGTCGTCTGGGCGTCGGAGGGCCGGAGCGCCGCAAGCCGGAACCGGGCCATTGCGGCTGAACTCGAAGACCTGGGTGCCCTCGCTGCACTGGTTGCGCAGGGCGATTTCATCCTTTCAATCTGCCCGCCCGATGCAGCCATTGACGTTGCCCGATCAGTCGTCGGCAGGGCGTTACGCTGGAGTCTACATCGATGCGAACGCGGTGTCGCCTGCTACGGCGCGCATCATCGCCGCTGCAATCGAGGGTGCGGGAGGTAGGTTCGTGGATGGCGGAATTATTGGACCGCCACCCGCCAAACGCGGTATGGCCCGCTTATATCTGTCAGGTCGCGAGGCCGCGCGTGTTGCGGCGCTGTTTCAGGCCAGTTCGCTTGAGGCTATAGCCATGGACGGCCCTGTAGGCGCCGCCTCGGCACTCAAGATGGCATACGCCGCCTGGACCAAGGGGAGCGCCGCACTTCTTATTGCAGTCCGAACTCTCGCCATCTCAGAGGGCATCGAGGCGGACCTGCTGGCAGAATGGCAGCGGTCGATTCCCGAGCTTCCGGCCCGATCCGAAGCAGCCCTAAGCCGTAACGCTCGCAAGGCCTGGCGCTTCGTCGGCGAAATGGAAGAGATGGCCAATACGTTCAGGGTCGCGGGTGTGGCTGACGGATTTCCAATCGCCGCGCGGGAGATCTACCAACGGCTGGAACAGTACAAGGATGCTCCAACTCCCCCGTCCCTTGCGGAAGTGGCAGGCGCAATCCAGGCCGGGCGGGAAGCGATTCCGAGTAAAGGAAGATGAGAATCGTCTTGAATCCCGTAGGCGCTCTGCTGGTGGCCCGGCAGGGTGGTACGCAGTATCATCGGAGTGTCCGGCTCGTGTCATGACACTTTGGCAAGGATGGCTGCAACGCCCCCAGAGTGTCTGGATTCGCAAGGTTTTATTCCAAATCCACTTGTGGATGGGAATCGGCCTTGGTGTCTATGTCGTCGTAATTAGCATCTCTGGCAGCGCGATCGTATACAGCCGGGATATTCACAGGCGGGGCCACTATCGCACAATAGTTGTCACGGACTCAAGCGGTCCGCGTATGCAAACAGAAGAATTGCAACGACGCGTGCGCCAAGCCTACCCAGGCTACGATCTTCTGAGCGTAACTGAACCGGAGAAGCCGGACCAGCCGGATGTTGCCATATTACAGCGTCGACGAGAGCGAATTGAAAGACTGTTTAATCCCTACAGCGGCGCAGACCTCGGCGATCCTCGGTCCAGGATTGATCGTGTTTTTTCGTGGCTTACAAATTTGCATGACAACCTGTTACTTGGATTGAGCGGAAGGACATGGAACGGTGTGGGTTCGTTTCTGCTTACGTTGATGTCCTTGACTGGCGCCGTCATTTGGTGGCCGGGAAGCAAGAATTGGCGACGCAGTATGAAGATCAGCCGAAGAGCGAGATTCGCCCGCGTGAATTGGGATCTGCACAGCGCAGTCGGCTTTTGGTGCTTCTTGTTGGTGCTGATCTGGGGAGTCTCGGGCATCTGCCTTTGCTTCCCTGGGGTTCTTGATTCTTTTCTAGGCAGGGGGGTTCGCCTCTGGATCACGCGCCTCCATTTTGGGCGGTTCAACGGCGTCACTGAGGCGCTTTGGACGATCTTGGGGCTCGCACCCGCCGTCCTTGCCTGCACCGGTGCTCTCATGTGGTGGAACCGTGTCTTGGGCAAGAAACTTCGTTCCTGGCGAAGTAGAAGGACGGATATGGTGCCGCGAGAGGCAGCGCCATCGGCCGCGGAAATGCTGCGCTAAACGCGATGGCCATCCCCATTGGTCTCTGCCACGATTGCGTGCATTCCAAAGTCATTCGCTCCGACCGCGGCTCGACGTTCTATCGCTGCGACGTGTCGGATACTGATCCTCGGTTCCCGAAATATCCGAGACTGCCGGTCCTGGAGTGCCAAGGTTACAAGCCTCGTGGTTGCGATCAGAAGACAGCGGAGGCAACGCCCTAGAGCGGGTCGAGAATTAGCTCTGTGGCGATCGCGATGGCCGCTCTCAGGCTTCGGTAGATCGGGCACTTGTCGGCGAAGAATCCATGTACGCGGTTGGCTGTCTCCCGATGAGCTTCTTCGGCCTTGAGTTTCAGTCGGACGTGAATGCGCTTGATGACGAGCACATCCTCCTCAAGCTCCACCTCGCCAACGGCTTCCGAGATAGTGGGCCCTGAAGGATTTGAACCTTCGACCAACGGATTATGAGTCCGCTGCTCTAACCGCTGAGCTAAGGGCCCGCCGCGCTTTCCTTTATCCTATCGTTATGCCGTACTGGCATGCTAGAAACACACATCAGGAGGAATAATGGCATCCGAGCCGCACAAATCGATCGCGCGCCAAATGATCGGCGACATCGCGCCGAAGCTGGCCGACCTTACCGACGAAGTTCTTTTCGGCGACGTCTGGGAGCGGCCTGGCCTCTCTAAGCGCGACCGCAGTCTCATCACCGTCGCCGCACTGGTCGCGCTCAATCGCACCGAGCAGCTGCGCTTCCATCTGCCGCGCGCCCTCGAGAATGGCGTACGCCAGGACGAGCTGGTCGGAGCTGATTACGCATCTCGCGTTCTATTCCGGATGGCCCACCGCCATGTCCGCCATGCTGCTCGCTAAAGAATTGTTCAAGCAAAACAACGGCGCTTGACTTCCGCGGCGCCTTTCAAGATACTGGTTCTCCGACCGATTCACGCGACAGGAGAACAATCGAATGAGCCATCGCCCCGCTTCCCGCCGGGATCTTCTGAAGGCGTTTGCCGCCGCCGGAGCAGGTGCGGCTCTGCCGGCATTCTTGAATGCCCAGACCTCGAAGCAAGGCAGCGACTCCAAACTGCGCCGCATCGATGTACACCATCATTTCGAAACGCCCGAGCTGACCGGCGGCCCGAATGCGCATTGGTCGCCCGAAAAGTCGCTCGAACAGATGGACGAATTTGGCATCGCGACGGCGATGTTGTCTCACCCCGGCGACGGCGGGCTTTTCGATGGCACTGAAAAGGGACGCGCCCTCGCGAGAAAGGTCAATGAATTCGGCGCGAAGGTGGTCAGCGACCATCCCGGCCGCTTCGGGCTGCTCGCGGTCATTCCGTTCCGCGACGTCGAAGGAAGCGTAAAAGAAATCGACTACGCGCTGGACACCCTGAAGGCCGACGGGTTCGGCATCACCAGCAACAACGGCGAAAAATGGCCCGGCGATCCCGCCCTATTGCCGATCTTCCAGGAATTCAATCGCCGCAAGGCGGTGGTCTTTATTCACCCCTTCGTCAACCCGTGCTGCCGGCAACTGGTGTCGGGCGTGGGCGACGCCGTGGTTGAGTACGACTTCGATACCACCCGAGCCATCACCAGTCTGCTCTTTAACGGTGTTCTGTCGTCGTGTCCGGATATGAAAGTCATCGTGAACCATTCCGGCGCGGCCGTTCCCACCTTGGCCGGACGAATCAAGGACCGTGTCCCGGGCGCGGCCACCGCGAATTTTGGCAACAAGCGGCCGGACAACCATGAGGGCCGGAACGCCAAAATCCCGAACGGAACGTTTTACGAGTTGAAGAAGCTGTATTACGAGTGCGCCCACGCCACCTACCCGATGCCCATGGCCGCGTTGATGTCCTTCGTCGAGCCTTCGCAGCTCTTGTTCGGCACCGATTATCCCGCCGAACCGATGGAGAGCACCTTCGACAACTTGCCCGGCAAACTTTCCCCTGACGTGCTTCGGGCGCAGGCGCGCGGCAACGCGGAGCGCTTGTTCCCCCGGTTGAAGTCATAAGGTTCGCCGGCTGTTGCTATGAGCGATCCATCGCACTTATCGAGGAGATCGTTTCTCACTGGGATAACCGCCCTCGGAGGCGTCGCTCTCACTGAACGCAGCCGGTCCTATGCGCAAACCACCGGGACCACCGCGCCGCGCCGGATCATCGATGTGCATCATCACATCATGCCGCCGTTCTATATCCACGAGCATCGGCGCGACCAGTTGAAGGTCGGGCCCGGCATCACGCAGATTTTCGAGTGGACTCCGCAGCTCTCCATCGAGCGCATGGACGCGAGCGGCGTCGCGACCTCCATCGTCTCTCTATCCACGCCCGGGACCTGGTTCGGCGAGGTGGAAGAGGGCCGGCGGCTTTCGCGCGAGGTCAACGAGTACGCCGCCAAACTGTGCAGCGACCATCCGGGGCGCTTCGGATTCTTCGCAGCCATCCCGCTGGCCGACGTCGACGGGAGCCTCAAGGAGATCGAGTATGCGTTCGATACTCTGAAGGCCGACGGCATCGGAATCATGACCAGCTATAGCAGCCTGCCGCCCGGGATGCAGCAGTTCGCGCCCGTGTTCAACGAGCTGAACCGCCGCAAGGCGATCGTCTTCATGCATCGCACCGTGGCGAGCTGTTGCATGAATCTGCGCGAGGGCGCCAATGACAAGGAGTTCATCGTCGACGATCTGCGCGCGCTCAACAGTCTGCTGACGGGTGGCACGCTGGCGCGCTGCCCGGACATGCGCTTGATTCACGCGCACGGCGATAAGACGCTGCCATGGATCGCTCACCATATCGGAGCCGGAGGTGGTGAAGCTGGAGGCGGTCGGGGAGGCCGTGGCAATCCACCCTGGGCGCCGCAAGGTGTCCTGCACGAGCTGCAAAAAGTCTACGTCGATACCGCCGGCAACACCATCGACACCATGGACGACCTCCGGGAGCTCGGAATGCTTCAAACCCAGATCATGTTTGGAACCGACCATCCTTACGGCCGCGAGAACGCCATCGCCGAAAATCTGCAGCGCTTGATGAGCTTCAAACTCAGCCCGGCCGAGCTGGACGCGATCGGGCGGGAAAACGCTCTCCGCCTGTTCCCAAAGTTTAAGGGCTGAGCCGGGCTTATTCGCCCGCGCCCTTGCTCGCCTGCTTTTGCTCTTTCTCGTATTGCTTCAGGACGCGATTCACGTACTCGATGGTTTCCCGGTAGGGCGGAATCCCGTGATACTTGTCCACCGCCGCCGGCCCGGCGTTATAGGCCGCGATGGCCTTCGACACCTGATGCGGATCGTCCTCATACTTAACCAGCAGATCGCGCAGATACTTCGCGCCGGCTTCCGCATTCTGCGCGGGGTCGTAAGGATCGGCGCTCAAGTCGGCTGCCGTGCCGGGCATGAGCTGCATCAGCCCGATGGCGCCCTTGGGCGAGACCGCATCCAGCTTGTAGTTGGATTCCGCCTTCGCGACGCTATGCAGGATGGCCGGCGGTAGCCCCGCTTTAAGCGCGGCGAGCGTGGTCAGTTCCTGCGGGGTCAACGTCGGCGCAGTTTCGGCGGCTGGCTTCGTTTGCTCGGGCGCGGTCGCGGCCGGCGGCGTGTAATCCTCAGGCTCGAATTTCGCCACCTGATCGGCGGGAAGCTCGATTACGCCCTGGGCCGTCTGCAGCTTAACCGTCGCGCCATCGATCACATGGCTGTCGGCGTGGAGCCGAAACCCGTTCGACAACACAGCGTATTCGCCCGCGCTCGCGGCAAGCGTAACCCCAAGAAAACACAACATCAGCTTCATTGGCCGGGTCGCCATCAATAACTCCTGACGCACTGCCCCGCTCAGGCGTTGAGACTTTTGGCTTCGTTTTTGTACGCGCTGGCGGCGTTTAACCTCCCGATCGCGGCCTGATCCAGTCCCAGATCTACGGCCTTGACCAGGTCCTGCAACTGTTCCAGCTGAGTCGCGCTGGCGATCGGCGCCGTCACGCTCGGCCGCGCCATCAGCCACGCCAGGGCGATCGTGGCCGGCTTCAGCGTTCCTCTCCTTGGCGACCTCATCGAGCGCCTTCAGAATCCGCATCCCGCGCTCATTGACATACTTGCCGACGATCCGCGCCCGCGCGCCTTTTACATCGGCTTCGGAACGGTATTTGCCAGTCAGGAACCCCGCCGCCAGCGAGAAGTACGGAATCACGCCGAGGTGGTGCTTCACGCAAACCGGTTCGAGCTTCTCCTCATACTCGGCGCGATCGCACAGGTTATAGAGCGGCTGCAAGCTCTCATAGCGTGGATATCCGTGCTTTTTGCTCGCCTCCAGCGACTTCTCCAGCCGCTCAGCGCTGTAATTCGACGCGCCAATCACCCGCACCTTCCCTTGGGAAACCAGCTTCGAGAACGCTTCCAGCGTCTCTTCCACCGGAGTCGCTTCGTCGTCCCGATGCGATTGGTACAGGTCGATGTAGTCGGTCTGCAATCGGCGCAGAGAGTCTTCCGCTGCCTGCAGGATGTAGTTCCGCGCGAGTCCCTTTTTGTCCGGTCCCATCTCCATGCCAACTTTTGTTGCCAGGATGATCTTGGACCGATTCCCTCTTTGCTTGAACCACTTGCCAAGAATAGTCTCCGATTCGCCGCCCTGATTTCCCGGCACGAAACGCGAGTACACGTCCGCGGTATCGATAAAATCGAAGCCAGCGTCCACAAAGGCGTCCAGAATCTTGAACGAGGAGGTTTCGTCCAGCGTCCAGCCGAAAACATTGCCGCCAAACATCAACGGCCGGACTTCTATATTCGAATTTCCTAGTTTGCGTTTTTTCATAGGTCCATATTCAAGGTTAAACCAGCCACGACTCCTGCGCTCCAGCACCAGCCGCGGACCTGTGGAAAAATCGAGGCTGTATGGTCGAATTCACTTGTAATCTCTGCGGAGCCGATTGCGCCGTTGAGAACTTCGCCACCGAGCCTGCCAGCTGCGCCTGCGGATCCAACGTGCGCATCCGAGCCCTCATTCATCTGCTCTCGATGGAGCTATTCGGCCGCAGCATCGTGCTGGCCGATTTTCCGAAGCTGAAAGCCATACGCGGGCTCGGCATGAGCGACCAGGAATGCTACGCGCGCCTGCTGCAGGAAAAATTCGACTACACCAATACTTATTACGACCGGGAGCCGCGCTTCGATTTTACGGAGCCGCATCCCTCGCTCTACGGCACTTACGATTTCATCCTGTCCGCCGATGTGATCGAGCACATCACGCCTCCCATCCATCGCGCGCTCGATGAGATGTGCCTGCTCTTGAATCCGCACGGATTCCTGGGCCTGACCATCTACTGCGGCGCTCAAGGCGACATCCGCGAGCATTTTCCGGAGCTGCACGAGTACCGAGTGGTGCCCTTGGGGCAATCCATGGTGCTGATCAATCGGCGGCGCGACGGAGCGCTCGAAATTCGCGAGGACCTGGTGTTTCACGGCGGCGCGGGCGCGACGCTCGAGATGCGCGAGTTCGGCATTCCGGCATTGCAGCGGGGGCTATCGGAGGCCGGCTTTCGCGATTGCGAGTTCTTGACCGACAATATCCCGCAGATCGGCATCCTGTTCGATCGCGACGTTTCGCAACCCTTGATCGCGCGAAAAGATCCGTTTGTGATGACGAAAGCCGCCGCGCATCAATTGGCCGAACAATGGCTGAAAGGCGACCGGGAAAGGCAGCGCGCTGATCAGCTAGCCGCGCAGATACGGCTGGCGTCTCGCTCCAAATGGCTACGCTTGGGCCGTATGTTTGGTCTCGGTCCGCGATTCGATCCACGCGACCTGTAGAATAAGTTCGAAGATGTCAACACCGCAACTCAGCCCCAATACTGCCGGGAAACTCGCTGTAGCGGCGGAGCCGGGCCGGGTCATCGAGTTCACGTGCAATCTTTGCGGGAAGTCCAACCGGCGCACCGCAGCGGAGCTAGGACGTGAAAATCGCAGTTGCTCCTCCTGTGGGTCCAGCGTTCGAGTGCGCGGTTTCCTGAGGGCGCTTGCGCTGGAGCTGTTCGGAACCAATCTGATTTTGCCTGATTTCCCGCGCCTCAAAAGCATCCGCGGAATCGGAACCAGCGATACAAGTCAGTATGCGCCGCTGTTGGCCGAAAAGTTCGATTATCGGAACACATTCTTTGACCGTGCGCCCCAGTTCGACATAACCAGCCCGCCCGACGGTGAGCTCGGCCAATACGACTTCATTATCTCCAGTGAGGTCTTTGAACATGTCCGTCCGCCTGTCGAAGCGGCCTTCGCAAATGTCTGCCGTCTGCTCAAACCGAACGGCGTCTTCGTCCTGACCGTCCCTTATTCGCTCGAAGATCACACGCTGGAGCGTTTCCCGGAGCTGTACGACTACGCCGTCACGCGCCTTGGCCAGAGCAGCGTTCTGGTGAATCGTACCCGGACTGGTGCGTTGCAGGTATTTGATAACCTGATTTTCCACTTCGGCGGTGGCGCAACTCTTGAAATGAGAGAGTTCTCAGAAATGGATCTGATGCGCATGCTGGCTGGTGCGGGTTTCGAGGAGGTTCACGTTCGCGGCGAGAGCTTTGAACCGTTCGGCATCCTCTACCCCGAACCCTGGTCGCTGCCGATTGGCGCGCGGAAGGGCCCGTTGGCGTTGAGCCTAGAGTCCACTCGCGAGATGATAAGTGAGCGCGCGGAACTTTCCTCGGCGGTTCGACGCGCACGAGGCGAACTCGACCAGTTGAATTGCACTTTCTGGGTTCGGCTGGGCCGAAAATTGGGGCTGCTCGAATGAGTGCATCGCCGCTGCCGGCTGGTAAAGCGGCGTGGCTCGGGTTTTTCGCGTTACTGGCGGCGTTCTTCGGGGTCGCCGAATACTTCGGCGTTGCGGCGAAACTGGGGGGGCACTTTGCATCCGCTCTGCTCAGCTTTGCGCTGCTGCTCGGACCGTATTGGGCGTTCGGCTTTGGCTTGGATCGATGGCTTCAGCCTCGGCTGACTAACTCGGCAGCGAAGTTGTTCGCACCGGCGCTGTTGATCTTCCCGTACCTCGTTTTTACGCTGCCGAGAGGCGAGTTCCGTTGGAGCATGTGCTGCGGATTACTGGGCGTCGTGCTGGCAGCGACGCTGATCCTCATGCAGGCGCGCTCGCTCACGCCGGGCTGGCAAGACTGGCTGGCACTCGCGATTCTCGGAACCGCGGTCGAATTTCATTTTTTCGATAATGCGTGGCCGGTCGCCGGTCTCACGGGAATGCCAAAGCTCTTGTTAGTGGACGCTGGCCTATATGCGTATCTGGTGGTTCGGCCGATCGGCGGAATCGGTTTCGATTTCGCGCCACGCTCCAGCGATTTGCGAATCGGGCTCCGCGAATTTCTCTTCTTCACCCCGATTGCGCTCGCGCTGGGCTTCGCTATGAACTTTCTGCATCTGCACTCGACACTCGGGAATCCGCTGCAATTCGGAGCAGGCTGGCTGTTCACGATTTTCTTTGTCGCCATGCCGGAAGAGTTGTTCTTTCGTGGATTACTGCTGAACATGCTGGAGCGCCGTATCGGGACGCGCCGCGCGCTGTGGGCTACCGCTCTGTTGTTCGGCTTGGCGCATTTCAACAAGCGGGCCCAGTTCTTCAACTGGCGCTATGTGATTTTGGCCGCCATCGCCGGAATCTTTTATGGCCGTGCCTGGCTGGCTCGTCGAAGGCTGCTGGCTTCCTCGATCACGCATGCGACCGTGGATACGGTATGGTCGATCTGGCTGCGCTGACTATTCAATGACGAGCAGCAGTTCCTTGGCTTCGACTGTTTGGCTGGGGTGCACCAGCCGCTTGACCACTTTGCCCGAGAGCGGCGCGTAGACCGTGCTCTGCATCTTCATGGCTTCGAGCACCAGCAAGCGGTCGCCTTTTTGCACGCTCTGGCCGAGATCCACGGCCACGGTCGTCACGATTCCCGGCGTCGGCGCGCCGATCTGTCCGGGCTTCGCGGGATCGGCAAACTCCGTGGAAGGTCCCACGCGAGCCTGCGATTTGTCGCGCACGGTCACCTCGCGCGGTTGGCCGTTCAACTCGAAAAAGACGGTTCGATTTCCATCCGGGTGCGGCGCGCTCACACTCAAGAATTTGATGATCAGCGTTTTGCCGGATTCGATCTCCACGGTAATTTCTTCCCCGGTCTTCATGCCATAGAAGAACTGGGGTGTCGGAAGCACTTCAAGACCGCCGTCGGTCTGCTGCGCGCGAGCCAGCTTGAGGAAAACCTCCGGGTACATGACATAGCTCAGCACTTCGTCGTGCGCGGGCCGGCGTCCGATTTTCTTCTCCAGCGTTTCTGCCGTTGCGGCGAAATCCACCGGTTTCAAGTGCGCGCCAGGCCGGCCGCGAATCGGCTTCGCGCCGCGCAAAATAACGCGCTGCAGGTGCTTCGGCCAACCTCCATCGGGGTGGCCAAGGGCGCCGGAAAACATCTCGACGACGGAGTTCGGGATGTTCAATTGCTGCTCTTCGGCGCGCGCTTCGAACTCCTGCATGCTGATCCCATGCGAGACCAAAAAAAGCGCCATGTCGCCGACCACTTTGCTCGATGGTGTCACTTTCACGATGTCGCCGAATGCGCTGTTGACGTCGGCGTAGGCGCGGGCAATCTCCGGCCAGCGTTCGCCCAGACCCATGGATTCGGCCTGTTCCTTCAGATTGGTGTACTGCCCGCCAGGCATTTCGTGGACGTACACCTCGGCGGTTCCGGTGAGCGGCGCGTTGTCGAACGGCTTGTAGTAGGCGCGCACAGCTTCCCAGTAATCGGAGTAGCTGTTGAATGCGTCGAGGTCCAACCCGGTGCCGCGCCGCGTGTGGGCGAGCGCCGCCACCACAGAATTCAGATTCGGCTGGCTGGTAGTCCCACTCATCGAAGCTGCGGCCGCATCGGCGACGTCGGCGCCTGCCTCCGAAGCTTTAAGGATTGAGGCGGCGTTGAGGCCGCTGGTGTCGTGCGTGTGAAAGTGGATCGGCAAGCCGACTTCTTCACGCAGAGCTTTGGTCAGCTTTTCGGCTGCGTAAGGTTTACACAGCCCAGCCATATCCTTGATGGCGATGAAATGCGCGCCCATTCGTTCGAGCTCTTTCGCGCGTTCGACGTAATAGCTGAGCGGATACTTGTCGCGCTGCGGATCGAGGATATCGCCGGTGTAGCAGATCGCCGCTTCACAGATCTTGCCGGTCTTCTGCACGGCTTCCATGGCGACCTTCATGTTGGGTAGCCAATTCAGAGAATCGAAAATCCGAAAAATGTCGATGCCCTGCGCGGCGGATTCGCGGATAAACTCGCGCACCGCGTTGTCGGGATAAGCCGCGTAGCCGACCGCATTCGACGCGCGCAGCAGCATCTGGAAGCAGATATTCGGGATCAATTCGCGCAGGCGGCGCAGCCGTACCCACGGATCCTCCAGCAGGAAGCGCATGGCAACATCGAAGGTCGCGCCGCCCCACATCTCCAGGCTGAACAGGCCACCGAGCCGATGCGCGACGAAGCGAGAAATCGCCGCCAGGTCGTAGGTCCGGACGCGCGTGGCCATGAGCGATTGATGCGCATCGCGAAAGGTCGTGTCGGTGAGAAGCAGCCTCTTTTGCGCTCGCGTCCACTCGGCGAATTTCACCGGTCCTAGTTTCTCCAGCAACTGGCGCGTTCCTGGAGCGGCTGGATGAGCATCGTGAGACGGGATTTGCGCGCGACGAAACTCCCCCGGGACTTGTTTGCCTTTCACCTCCGGATTGCCGTTCACGATCACATCGCCGAGATAGGTCAGGAGCTTGGTCGCGCGGTCGCGCCGCTCGGCAAATGCAAACAATCCCGGTGTCTCTTCAATGAAGCGAGTAGTGACGCGGCCGGATTGAAAGACGGGATGATTGACGACGTTCTCGAGGAACGGAATATTCGTCTTTACGCCGCGGACGCGAAACTCGCGCAAGCCGCGATCCATACGCTGGCAAGCTTGCCGGAATTCGCGGCCCCACGCGGTGACCTTCACCAGGAGCGAATCGTAGTAGGGGCTGATGACCGCGCCGCCGTATGCCGAAGCGCCATCCAGCCGAAGTCCGAAACCGGCCGGCGACCGATAGGTGTTGATCTTGCCGTAGTCCGGGACAAAATTATTCTGCGGATCTTCGGTGGTCACGCGGCATTGCAGCGCGAAACCGTAGAGCGGCATTTTGTCCTGGAGCGGCAGATTGATCTCCGGCCCGTGCAGCGCGTGACCCTGCGCGACCAAAATCTGAGCACGCACCAGATCAATGCCGGTCACCATTTCGGTGACGGTGTGTTCTACCTGGATGCGTGGATTCACCTCGATGAAGTACCATTCGCTGGTTTGGCTGTCGACCAGGAACTCGACCGTTCCGGCGTTGTTATATCCGGCCGCGCGAGCAAGCCGCACCGCCGCATCGCAGATGGACTGCCGAATTGTCGGATCGAGATCGATCGCGGGCGCGACCTCGACCACCTTTTGATGCCGGCGCTGCACCGAGCAATCGCGCTCGTAGAGGTGCACGATGTTGCCGTGCAGATCGCCCAGGATTTGGACCTCGATATGCCGCGGCCTGCGGATGAAGCGTTCCAGAAACACGGCGCCGTTTCCGAACGCAGCAGCAGCCTCGCGGGTGGCTTCGTCAAAGCGGCTCTCCAGATCATCCGGCGACTCCACCACGCGCATACCGCGCCCGCCGCCGCCAAACGCGGCTTTGATGATGAGAGGGTATCCGATCTCGGCCGCACGCTTGCGAACCTGGCTCCGTTGGGTGAGCGCCTGCTCGGTACCTGGGATGACCGGCACGCCCGCTTTTTCCGCCAAACGCCGCGCGGCGGTCTTATCGCCGAGCAGTTCGAGCAGCACGGGGGTGGGGCCGACGAATGTGATACCGGCCTTCGCGCAGGCTCGTGGCAGAGCCGGATTTTCCGCCAGAAAACCGTAGCCCGGGTGAATTGCGTCGACGCCTTTCTCTACCGCGACAGCGACGATCCCATCAACATCCAGATAGGCTTCCACCGGGCCTTTGTCCTCGCCAACCAGATAGGTCTCGTCGGCTTTAAAACGATGCAGGCTGAGACGGTCTTCTTTGGAGTAGATGCCGACGGTTCGCAGTCCAAGCTCGGTCGCCGCACGCATGATGCGGATCGCGATTTCGCCTCGATTGGCGGCCATTAGTTTTTGCATAAGGGCGATCGAAAAATTTCCAGTGCCCATCCACACCACCACTCAGCGACTTAGCTGGGGCGTGTGGCGCGAGAGGTTGAAACGAGGTCTATCGTTTGGCGACGAGCACGCTGTCGACAATCTCTCTGAATTCGTCCGGGGTGACCAGACCTCGCTTCTCAATGCCCTTTTCTTTGACGCGGCGCAGCATTTCGGCGACCGCATCCTCTTGGGCGTCCTGGATACCCATCTGCTCGAGATGATATGTGATGGACGCTTTTCCGCTCTTCTTTCCAAGCACCACGTCACCCCGGCGTCCAGTGAGCGCGGGATGAGTTCCGAACATGGCCAGCGGCTCTTTAATCACTAAGTCGACTCCGATGCCGGATTCACGCGTGAAGTTTCGCTCGCCGAGGATCGGCTTATTGATGGCAAAATTCTGTTTGCTCAGAGTACGGACTAACTCGCCGAGCTCCGGCAAGCGGCCTAAGTCATATCCGGTATCGTAGCCATAGAGCACGTGCAGCGCGACCATCAACTCCTCGAGCGCCGCGTTTCCGGTTCGCTCGCCGAGTCCGTTGGCGCAACTGTGCACGCACTCGGCGCCCGCTTCCACGCCCGCGAGTTCCGTCGCGACGGCCATTCCGAAATCGTTGTGAGTATGCACTTCCACCGGAAGATTGGCCAGCGATTTCACCAAGCGCACCAAATATTTAATCGCTTCGGGAAGCGCGCAGCCCATGGTGTCGACCACGCCGATGGAATCGGGCGGAGCGTCCTGCATGAGACGGCTGAAGAGATTCCTGAGATCCTCTTCCCGCGCGCGCGTGGTGTCGTAAGGGAAGTAGACGACGTGCAGGCCGCTAGCCCGCGCGTATTGGATAACGCCGACGCTCTTTCGCAAGACATCTTCCCAAGTCCACTGGAATTGGTATTTCAGCTTCGGATACCCGATGGGAATCTCGATCACGACGCCGTGGCAGCCGCATTCCACCGCTTTGTCGATGTCCACGTTCATCGCACGCGCGAGGACATAGATCTGCGACTTCAGCCCCAGTTGACAGATTTCCTTTACGGCGCGAAAGTCCTGATCGGAGACGGCCGGCATCCCGGCTTCAATCCGCTCGACGCCCACCTCGGCGAGCTTCTCGGCGATCGCGACCTTGTCGGCGATGCTGAACACGACGCCCGGGGTCTGCTCGCCATCTCGAAGAGTGGCGTCGTGAATCGTGACGCGTGGGGGAAGATTGAACTGAGAGCGGACTTCGGGGATAAAGTTATAGGGACTTACCCACCATTCATTTTCGCGATAATACGGTTCACTCATTTTGACTTATTGACTTACTAACTGGTTGCGCGGGCCGGACGAAAATCCGCGCCGGTGGGGCGTTTCCTCTGCATCATCGCATCCAGGCTCCACGCGCCGGCGCCGGCGGCCGCGAAGTAAAGGAACAAAAAAAAGTAAGCGAGCGCTTCTTCACCGCCGTTGCGAATCGGCCAGGGCGCTCGAAGGGCGGAGGAGGAGAGATAGGCCGCCGCGAGTAACAGACACAGGATCGCGGACGTCACGCGTGTGAAAAGGCCCAGGGCGAGCAGCACGCCTCCGATAATTCCGAGATACCCGATCAGGTGCGGCAAAGTATCGAGGGCCATGGGGGGCGCGTTCCGCCGGCCACCCCTTGCAACTGCAAAAAAGCCGAGCGCGAGCCGGTAACCGTGCAGAGAAAATGTGAACGCCAGAATAATGCGAAGGATGGAGCGAAGGTAGGGTTCCCAGGAAGCAATGGTTTCTTTCATGGTGGTCTTCCGAATCAAGTCCTGGCGGGAGCGCTGCCCATGGGTAAGTCAACGCGTTCACGCTTGAAGGCCTTCTGGATCAAATAATCCAAACTCCACGGACCGGGTCCGGCGGCAACCAGCCACAGGAACGCGAAAGCCAGGATGGTGGAGAACTCGCCTCCGTTCGTGATGGGCCAGAATCCTCGCGGCGCCCAAGAGCGGAAATATGCCACGGCCATTTCGCCGGACAGGATGAATGCGGTTGGCCGTGTAAAAAGCCCGAGCATCAGCAGCAAGCCGCCGGGGAACTCAAGCAGCCCCGCGAATCCGTGGATGGAGCCGAAGTTGTGATCGATGCGTCCGCCGGCGAAGCCCCATAGCTTCTCGAGTCCATGCTGGACGAATAAAAAGCCAAGTACAAAGCGCGCCAAACTCAGCGTGTAAGAAGTCCATTTCGTTGAGCCGTTCATGTGGCCTCCTCTCAAGGGAGATTGATTCTTAGCGGACTTATTATAGCTTATGGTCGAGGCCGACTAAAAACGCCCTGACAGTCAGCTTCCGTAGACACCTACACGAAATGTCGCGCCGTATTAAGATCCGAGCGTGGGCCAGTTTACGATGAAAATTTTGTTCAAAGTTTTTGCGAGATTCCCTTGACGCGCGGAGCAGATTGGCGTTAATTTTGATTCTGCCCGGTTCGACACGATGCTCGCTTTTCCGTTGATAGATCATCGAGCATACGGAAGGGAATTCCGAGATCATGGCCGCTAGCTGCTCCTGCAATCCTCGTTGAAACCTCACAATACTTAGAACTAGAACCTCAAATCGCGCCGCTTTCCGCCGAGGAGGCAGTGCGAGAGTTGGTGCATGAACTGTGCCAGCCCTTGAGCTCGATTGAAGCGATCGCCTATTACCTGGAGATGACCTTACCCGCGGAACAATCACGGGAACGCCAGTACATGAGGCGCATTCAGCAATTGGTGGATCAAGCCAGTGTCGCGCTGAATATCCGCGGCGTCGCCAATGCGAAAGCCGTGCGGGTCGGCGACCAACTAGGCCGGGGGTCGGATTAACCGTTCTCGGTCTTTTCTTCCGAAGCTAATTCTCGAACGCGATCCTGAAGTTGCGCAACCTGCTTGCGCAGTTCGGGCAAGCGCGCGAGATTCGCGAGTTGATCGAGATGCTCTTTAAGCGGGCGCGCGGGCGTGCCCCAGACCACTTGCCCCTTGCGAATAATTTTGGAGGTTAGAATTCCGCATCCGGATCCAAGGACAGCGCCGGATTCGATGCGCGCCTTATCGCCGATACCGACCTGCCCGCCGATCACGGCGTAATCTTCCACCACGACGCCGCCGGAGAGTCCGGTTTGCGCGGCAATGACGACATGCCGGCCGATCCGGCAGTTATGGCCGATGTGCACCAGATTGTCCATTTTCACGCCGTCGCCGATGTGGGTCACGCCGAGCGCTGCGCGATCGATGCAGGAATTAGCTCCAATCTCCACGTCGTCGCCGATCTGGACGCGGCCGATCTGAGGGAATTTTTCATAATGATCGCCGCTTCGGACGAAACCGAAGCCGTCCGCGCCTAGCACGCAGCCGGAATGGAGGATCGCGCGATTGCCGACCGTGACGTGGTCGTAGATGGTGACGTTGGCGTGTAGCACGCAGTGTGATCCAAGGCGAACGCCGGCCCCGATGGCGCAGCCAGGGCCGATACTGCACGATTCGCCGATGCGCGCACCCGCTCCGACGGTCACGTGCGGGCCGATCGACGCTGATTTTGCGATCTCGGCGTCCGCGGCAATTACTGCGCTGGGATGAATGCCGGGGGTAATGCGAGGAGCCGGATAGAGCAGTCCGATCACTACAGCAAGAGCGCTGCGGGGATCGGGGACGCGGATCAAAGTGCGGCCGGAGGGGAAATCTTGAGTCACCAGGAGACAGCCCGCTTCAGATTCAGGGGCCGCTGTTGCCGCCTTCCGGCTGCCGACGAATGCGATCTCTCGTGGTCCAGCCAACTCAAGCGGAGCCACTTCGGCGATCTCGAGATCGCCATTTCCTTCCCACTGGGCATCTAGATGTTTCGCGATTTTGGCAACTTGCAACGCCACCCCTGTATCATACAAACTTATGCCGATTGATCCTTCCGCCACGGTGGCTCCGACCGCGCGCGTGCATCCCGATGCGCAGATCGGGCCGCAGGTGGCGATTGGCGAGTACGCGATCGTCGAACAGGATGTGTCCATCGGGGCCTTCAGCCGGCTGGAGCCGTATGTGTACTTGAAGCGCTGGACGACGCTCGGCGAACGTAATCAGATTTCCGCCGGAACCGTGCTCGGAACCGATCCGCTCGATAAGAACTTCACCGGCGCGCGCAGCTATTTGCGAATCGGGAACGGCAACACCATTCGCGAGCATTACACCATCTCGCGCGGCACCGAGCCAGAGAGCGTCACGGAGATCGGCGATGGCAATTACATCATGACCTCGGGCCACATCGCGCACAACGCCAAAATCGGGAACAATTGCGTGTTCTGCAGCTGCGCCCTGG
Organism: Bryobacterales bacterium; assembly: GCA_963732175.1. Taxonomy (GTDB): domain Bacteria; phylum Acidobacteriota; class Terriglobia; order Bryobacterales; family Bryobacteraceae; genus Palsa-89. The sequence continues at coordinate 33,986 of CAVSYF010000020.1, forward strand.
TGGCCGGTTACGTCGAGGTGGAGGATCAAGCCTTCATTTCCGGGAATGTCGGAGTCCACCAATATTCGAAGATCGGGCGGCTCGCTATGATCGGCGGAATGTCGCGGGTCAATCTGGATGTGCCGCCGTTTTTCCTGTATATGGGATACAAAATGGCGCCTACCGGGTTGAACCTGGTGGGCCTGAGACGGGCCGGGTTCAGCCGGCAGGACATTGCAGCGTTGAAGGCGGCGTACAAGATCCTGTATCAATCCGGGCTGAAACTGGAGGACGCGCTCGCGCGTATCGAGGCGGAGCTGAACTCCGAGCACACGCGGCACTTGGTCCGATTCGTTCGAGCGAGCAAGCGCGGAATTTGCCGCGAGTGATCAATTCCAAAGCCTTACCTGTTGGCCCGCGAGGGCCGAAAGCATTTCGACCACAGTTCGGCCGGTGATGGGGTGCTGTAGCTGCGGCGCAAGCTCGGCGAGAGGTTCGAGCACGAAACGGCGCTCGGCCAGGCGCGGATGCGGGATCTGAAGTTCGGCTGTCTCGATGGCGGCGTTGTCGTAAAACAGGATGTCGATATCGATGGTGCGAGGGCCCTTCGGCACGTCCCGTTTGCGGCCGAGTTGTTCCTCGATCTCGTGAATCCGCGCGAGCAGTTCGGCCGGCGGAAGGCTGGTTTCCGCTTCCACGACGAGGTTGAGGAACCAGGGCTGGTCGCGCAGGCCTTGCGGTTCTGTTTCGTAAATCAAGGATCGGCGCAGGACGCGAACGTGTTCGCTTTCGAGCTGTTCCAGCGCGCGGTGAAGATTGGCCTCGCGATCGCCGAGGTTCGATCCCAGCGATAAATACACCGTGCTCAAAAAAGTTGGCTCTGCGAGGCGCCCCGCATTTTGCGGGGAATTTGGAAATAATCGAAGGCCCGATCGGTGCCGACGCGGCCGCGCGGCGTGCGGTCGATGAAGCCCAACTGCATCAGGTATGGCTCGTACACCTCTTCGATGGTGTCGGCCTCTTCGTCGATGGAGGCTGCGATGGTGTTTACCCCAACCGGGCCGCCGCGATATTTTTCAAGCAGCGTGAGCATAATCTTCTGGTCGATTTCGTCGAGGCCGAAACGGTCGACTTCAAGCAGATCGAGCGCCGCGGTGGCGGTGCGCGCATCGATATGCCCCTCAGCGCGGACCTGAGCATAATCGCGGACGCGGCGGAGCAGCCGGTTCGTAATGCGCGGAGTGCCGCGGCTGCGGCGAGCAATCTCCTCGGCGGCATCACGATCCACCGTGACGCCGAGCAAATGCGCCGAACGCAGCACGATGGCCGTCAATTCGGGCACGCCGTAATGATTCAGCCGCAACACCAGCCCGAAACGGCCGCGTAGAGGCGCGCTCACCAGTCCCTGACGCGTGGTGGCGCCGATGGCGGTGAAGTGCGGAATAGTCATGGAGTGAGTGCGGGCGCCCGGGCCCGTGCCGATCAGAATATCCATGCGAAAATCCTCGAGCGCGGAGTAGAAGATCTCTTCGACGTCGGGGAGCAAGCGATGGATCTCGTCGACGAAGAAGACCTGGCGCTCACGGACGTTGGTGAGAATGCCGGTGAGATCGAGTTTCTTCTGGAGAATCGGCCCGGAGGTTTGCTCGAAACCGACGCCCAGTTCGGCCGCAATGATGGTGGCGAGCGTGGTCTTGCCCAATCCGGGCGGCCCATACAGCAGCACGTGGTCCATGGCTTCTCCGCGGCGTTTGGCGGCTTCGATTGCGATAGCGAGATTTTCCTTCAGCTTCGGCTGGCCGGTGAATTCTTCGAGCCGGGTGGGACGAAGCGCGGTCTCGAACTGGCGCTCGCCTTCTAAGGCCGAAGGCGAAACGATACCCTTCTCACGCATGTGGTTCTAGAGTAGCAAGGGTAAAGAAGCCGAGCTATCGAACCAATTCGAGCGCTTTTCGAAATAGCGGCTCGAATTCCTCGGGCGCACCCGCGAGTTTGGCCTGCCGCACGGCGGCTTCCGCGGCAGCGCTTTTACAGCCGAGGTTCAACAACGCCGAAAGCACATCTTGTTCCAAAGCGCCGAGCCTGGCCGCAGGCGGTTGCGCCACGGCCGCCGCTGGACCTGCTGCCACGCCCTCCAGCTTGTCCTTCAACTCTAGGACGATTCTCTCGGCGGTCTTTTTGCCGACGCCCGGGATGCGCACCAGTTGGTCGACTTGGCCGCTGCGGATGGCCGAGATCAGATCGGGTGTCGCGAGTCCTGAAAGCACCGTAATTGCGAGCTTGGGACCGATGCCGCTCACCGAGATCAGTTTCTCGAAGATCGTTTTTTCCTGGGGGGTGAGAAAGCCGAACAGCGCGATAATATCTTCCCGAACGTGAGTATAAATCCGCAGCTGAACTTCCGCGCCGGCGTCCGGGAGAACGGAAAAGGTCGAGATGGGGATCACAACGTCGTAGCCCACGCCTCCCGTTTCGAGGATGATCTGGTTGGGATGTTTCTCTAGCAGCTTGCCGCGCAGGAAGGCAATCATCCGAGGACCGCCAGATCGACAGTGGGAGATTTTGGCAGAGCGAAACAGAACTTGGAGCCGCGGCCCAACTCGGACTCCACCCAGATGCGCCCGCCGTAGCGCTCGATAATTTTTTTGCAGGTTGCCAAGCCGATTCCAGCGCCGGGATATTCTTCCCCGTGCACTCGCTTGAAAATGCCGAACACGGTGGACTGGTACTGGCTGGGAATGCCGATGCCGTTATCTTCGGTCATCACGGTCCACTCGCGGCCGTCGTCGGTTGCGCTGATTGAAACGCGCGGAGATTGTTCCGATCGATACTTCAACGCATTGCCGATCAGGTTCTGAAACACTTGCGTGAGATGCAGGTGGTTGGCCATCACCACCGGGAGCGGCTCCACGGAAACACTCGCGTCCGCCTCGCTGATTGCGCCCTGCAGATTCGTCACAGCGTCCTTCGCCGCCTGCTCCAGGGCGACGGGTTGGATGGTGGATGCGCCCACCTCGCCCGCGCGCGAGTATTCGAGCAAAGCTTCCACCAGCGCGTGCATGCGTTTCGAGCCGGCGATTGCCACTTGAACTAACTCCACGGCTTCCGCCTCGAGCGCTTGTCCGCGATGCCGAAGCAGCAGCAGTTGCAGATAGTTCGAAACCGTCCGCAACGGCTCCTTGAGATCATGCGAGGCGGCGTAAGAGAACTGCTGCAGGTCTTGATTGGTTCGCCGCAGAGCCTCGTTTAACATCTGGAGCTGCTGCTCGGAATGCTTGCGTTCGGTGATGTCGGTCACGGCGCCCAACATGCGAATCGGCTTGCCGTCGTCGCCATAATGCGCGCGCGCGCTGGTTGCTAGCCAGCGCAGCTCTCCGTTGGGATGATGGATGCGAAATTCCAAACGATGGGGAAGGTGCTGCTCGAGCGATTGGCGGATCGATCCTTGCACCAGCTTGCGGTCGCCAGGATGCAGGAGCAAATTAAAATCTTCGAGTTTTCCGCCGAAGGACCCAGGGGCGATGCCATGCAGAGCATACATGCGGTCTGACCAGGTGAGGCGGTCGCGACTGACATCCCAATCCCAGAAGCCGATCTCGCCGGCGTCCAAGGCCAGACGCAGCCGCTCTTCGCTCTCCTTGAGCGCGCTTTCGGCGGCCCGGCGCTCGCTGACATCTCGAAAAACCAGCACAGCGCCGATGGTTTCTCCCTGGGCATTGCGGATCGGAGCGCAGCTGTTATCGACGGGGCGCTCGGTTCCATCTTCGGAAACCAACACGCTGGGTTCGGTGGGACTAACAATGATGCCCTGATCGACTACCTTGGCCGCGGGATTATCCACCGTTTCCCCGGTATGTTCGTTTAATATCTTGAATGCGCGATCCAAGGGTTTCCCGGCGGCGTCGGCCTGTTTCCAGCCGGTGAGCGTTTCCGCGATCGGGTTCATGAACGTGATTTTGGACTGAGAATCGGTCGCAATCACGGCGTCTCCGATGCTGGACAGCGTGGTCTGGAGCAAGTCCCGGCTCGCGCCGGTGCGGGTGTTGGCGAGCTGAAGTTCAACGATTAAGCGGTCGCGCTCGGCGGTGGCTTTGCCGATATCGAAGGTGGCCAGCAGGAGAAAGCAGAACAGGATGCCGGCTCCCAAAGCCATGGTTAATTGCGTTCTTTGACCCTCCTGCTGCCAGAAATTCGATTGGGCGGTAAGGTTGCCATAGACCTCATTTTCGATTTCGTCGCTCAGCCGCCGAATGTCGTCCATGGTGTTCCGGCCGCGGTTGGTACGGACAACATCGAGCGCAGCCTGGAGGCCTTGACTGCGCCGCAGCATGATAGTGTCGTTCAGCTCCTGGAACTCTTCTCGAACCACGCCCTCCAAGGCGTCGATTCTGGGGCGCACCGTTGGACGGCTGGTGCTAAGAGCGCGCAATTGACTTAGCTCCTTGGGCGCGGCGGTGACGGCTACATTGTAGGGCGCGAGATACTGGTCATCGCCGGTTAGTAAAAAGCCGCGCTGACCGGTTTCGGCGTCCTTCATGGTGGACAGCAGGTTCTCGGTGTGCTCTTGCAGCTGGCGGGTTTGTTCCACCGCCTGGGAGGCCGCCCCGAAAGTGGCCCAATCCTGGAAGGTGAGAGTGGTGATGAAGAGCAGAATCACTAACGCGCTCGCCAGGTATAAGCGGTCTGGTCTTCGAAATCGTCGCACCCACGGCTCCTTAGAGATTCCTGATCCTGCCTGCCAGGACTCTACAGGGAGGGTATCAAATCACCGCCGCGCTCAAGCCCTTGCTAATCCGGTTACATTGATCTAGATGGCGCGCCGCCGGTTTTTTGTCGATTCGGTCGAGCACGGGCACGCCCAGATCGGCGGCGAACAGGCGCAGCATCTGGCGCGCGTGTTGCGAGTGGAACCAGGAGAAAGATTCGAAATCTCCGACAACCGCCAGGTCTATCTGGCCGAGGTGGAAAGCTCGCGCAAGGACCTGGTTTGTTTTGCGATCGTCGAGCCGTTGAATGTGCCCGCCGCCGTGGTTCATTCCGTCTTGCTGGCTTCGCTCACGAAGTTTGAACGGTTTGAATGGGCGATCGAGAAAGCCACCGAAGTGGGAGTGGAGCAGATCATTCCGGTGGTCAGCGAAAGAAGCGAAAAAGGTCTGGAGCAGGCGGCCGTCAAGCGGCTGCCGCGCTGGGAACGAATCCTGCGGGAGGCGAGCGAACAGGCCCGGCGCGCGCGAATGCCGGAGCTCGAACCGCCCGTCGCACTCGCCGCTGCGCTGGGTACAGAAGCAAGTTGTCGGTTTGTGCTCGAGGAAGCCGAGGCGCCTCCGATTCTCGCCGCTTTGCCGATCGAGCGCCATGCCGAGGATCGGGTGGCGCTGCTGGCCGGACCCGAAGGAGGCTGGACGGATCGGGAACGGGTCGCGATAGCGGGCGCTGGTTGGACCGCGGTCTCGCTGGGCCACAACATTCTTCGAGCGGAAACAGCGGCGACGGCTGGTCTCGCCATTATCCACGCGGCCTGGGCTGCGGGAGCGAGCTAAATCCCGACACCCTAAATACTAACGATGGCCGCGCTCACCGGCTTCGACCCTACCGGAATCAGCATGAACAATGGCCCCTTTTTCCAGCGGCGCTGCTCGCTCACCGCCCGCGTCACGTTCGGAATCCGGATCACGGCCATGTCGCCGGAGACCCGGTTCAACACCAAAGCGTACTGATCGTCCGGAGTGATGGAGATGTGCGACGGCTCGGTTCCCACCGGCGTTACGGCCACCACCCTTCTGGTTTCGATGTCGAGAATCGAGACGTCTCCAGTAGTTGGATTCGCGACGAACAAATAATCTTGCGACGCGGCCATCGCAGCGGGATGGCGGCCAGCCAGAACCGTTTCGCCGATCTGCGGCGTGTAGTACGGGTACACCACTACCACGGCGTCCATCCCTTCGCCGGTGACGAACAGTTGACCGCCGTCGGCATTGAAACACATGTGATCCGGCCGGACGGCGAGCGGCAAGTGAACGATCAGGCGGCGGGAAGGCACGTGATAGACCGAAAGCAAGCGCTCGCTGACATTGGCGGCCATCAACTGCTTGGAGTCGGATTGAAAGCGCAGGACGCCGATCTCCCCAGTCGCCGGGACTTCCGGGAATCGCTTTCGTTCGGCGAGATCGACAAACGTGATCGAGTGGGTCGCACCATAGCTGATGGCCAACGTGGTTCCATCAGGCGAGACATCCAGATCCACCGGCTCGGCCGGAAGCGGGAGGCTCCAATCCACGCGCATCGGGTGCAGCGTCAAAGCTGCCAGGCGCTTGGGTTCGCGGCACAGCACGTATAAGGTGCGGCCGTCGGGCGAGAGCCGCATACCGACTGCGGAATCGGCCACCTGCAGCTTGCGGAAAAACGTGAGATTATCGGTGCGGATCTCGTGCACCGAGCCGTTGGCGGGAGTCAACGCATACACGCGGCCGTTTCCCGGCTGCGCCACAACGGCGGTGGGAGCGCCATCCACGCGGATATGCCGCGCTACTGCGAACACCTCCAGATCCACGGCTGCGATTGCGCCGCCTTCCTCATTGGCGATGAACGCGTATCCGGAGAAGCCTTTGGCCTTTCGCCGGGTGCACGCAACCATAGCACCCAAGCCCATGGCGCCCAAGCCTCCGAATAGCGCCCTGCGCGTCAGCATGCTTTCAATTTTCCCACAGACCGCGGATCGCGCCCGCATTTAGTAACTCTCAGGTAACCGAGCCGCGCGGTTGAACGCTCCTCTTACGCCGGAACATCCAACAGAGTGAGGAGACAAAATGATGCGGCAAGTCCTGATCCAGAGCTTCGTGTGCGCAAGCTTGCTGATTTTCGGTGTAAATGCGCAAGGTGGTCCTCGACAAGATGAGGATTACAACCGGATCGCCGATCAGACCGCGGCCAATTTATTTCGTCAGGTGCAAGTGGATCTTGACCACGCTCAGCAGGAGATGCCCTCCCATGCTGATGCTGGCGACTTGGACCGGTTCGACCATGCGCAAGCCGCACTCCGGATACTCGAAAGGGAATGGGATGAGGGCTATTATCGCCAGCGTCAATCCAAGGACGTAATTGATGCGTTGTGGCAAGTCGTGGGTGTGAACCAGCTGTCGCCGCAAAATCGCGATCGATTAAACAACGACTTGAACCAGCTACGCGAGTTCCGGAATAATCACAAGCGTTATTAGTGCTATTAGAAGGTCAGCGCGCAATCGTAAACGGAATGGAGGCCTCGGTATTTTCCCATAGCAAGGCGAGCGTTCCCTTGTTAGCTCCCGCGGCGGATAGCTGGATCTTGAACGTCTCCACCGGGGCCGAGAGACTGCGAATGTTCATCTTGGTGCGGCCGAGGTCGCGATCCTGCTCGTAGTCGAGATGGAACTGGCCGGTCTGCCGGTTGATAATGAGCGTCCATTCCTTCTCATCGGGAATGGTCCAAATGCTGTAGCTTCCCTTGGCCAGCTTCAATCCGCCGATCTCCAGGTTCGCGTCGGTGGTGAGCGTGGTGGCCCAGTTTGCTCCGGTGCACCAGACCTCGCCGAAAGGCACCAGACCGCCCATCACCTTGCGGCCATGCATGGAGGGTGCGTAATAGGCGACGCTAATCTGCTTGCCGTCGATGGTCACCGAAGCATTCGCCGGCGGACTGGTATACCGGCCATACCAGTGCTGAGCGTGAGCCGTGATCGCAAGCCCAGTAAGAAGCCCTGTTAGTACCAACCCGCCAAGCAGCGCGCGCCGAAGTGTGAGCATACAGGCACCTCGTTCCTATATTACATCCGGCTACTGCGCCTCTGGCTAGTGCGACTGATGCTGAGCTTTGGCTTCGCCCCAGACGTCGCCAGCGGTCTCTACAACTAGCCTGAGCTTGGCCCACTGATCGCTCTCCGACAACGCATTGCCCTCTTCCGTGCTGGCGAAGCCGCACTGTGGGCTGAGGCAGAGCTGATCGATGTTCAAGTATCTGGACGCGTCCTCGATGCGCCGTTTCAACTCGTCTTTAGATTCCAGCTGGCCCGTTTTCGAGGTCACCAGGCCGAGCACCACGGTTTTTCCCTTCGGTACAAAGCGGAGCGGCTCAAAACCGCCGGCGCGGTCGCTATCGTATTCCATGAAGTACCCGTTGACGTTGATTTTATTGAAGAGCACCTCGGCCACCGGCTCATAGCCGCCCTGCGCGATCCAGGTGGAGCGGAAATTGCCGCGGCACAAATGCATCGTGATGGTCATGTCGGAAGGGCGGTCGGAGATCGCGGTGTTAATCATGTCGGCGTAGGCGGGCAGCAGCTTATCCGGATCGTCCCCGCGATCTCGCAGCATTTGCCGCTGCTCCGGATCGCACAGGTAGGCCAGATTGACTTCGTCCAGTTGCAGGTAGCGGCAGCCGGCGTCGGCAAACGCGCGCACCGCTTTTCGATAGGCGATGCCCAGATCGCGGAAGAACTCGTCCAAGGTGGGGTAGATCGACTCGGGGATCACTTTGCGGCCGCCGCGAAAGTGGATCACGCTGGGCGAAGGGATGGTCATCTTCGGCGTGGCCTTGGTGTGATCTTTCACAAACCGGAAATGCTCCAGCATGGGATGAGTGGAGAAACCGACTTTTCCCGTTACGCGAACGCCCTTCGGCTTGGTCTCCGCCTCCTTGAACTTGATCCCGTGCTCGGACAGGAAGGATTCGACGCCGTCCAGACCTGCCAGGAAGTCCAGATGCCAGAACTCGCGCCGGAACTCTCCGTCGGTAATCCCGCGCAGACCAACCGATTCTTGTTTGGCGATCGCATCCAGAATGCAACGGTCCTCGATCGTCTTCAATTCTGCGGCGCTAATTTCGCCGCGCTCGCGTTTGGCCCGCGCGTCTTTCAACTGCGGCGGACGAAGCAGGCTGCCGACGTGGTCGGCTCGAAAGGGTGGAGTGGTTCGAAGCATACCGCACCATTGTTGCGCTCTCAGCCGAAGATCACAACCGGCGGTGACCTAAGGTGATTTCCTTACCGAGATGGCAGTGGTAAACCCTACCGTAATTAGGACCGTAGACTGATGGACCGCGCCTTGGCGCTGCCCTTAGCATGAAGGTGTGGTATCAGTCCTCCGGACGGTGAAGCATGTCCATTAGCACCGGCCAAATGATCGGTGACTACGAAGTAGTCGATTTAATCGAAAGCTCGAAGACCGGCACGATCTACAAGGTTCGCAACGTTCTGCTGCAACGCTTTGAAGCGCTTCGCGTTATGCCCCGGACGTTTCAAGAGGACCAGGAGAAAGTGACGCGGTTTTTGCGTGAGGCCAAGCTGCACGCATTGATGCATCACCCCAACATCCTGTCGTTCTATCACGCCACGCAGCTCAATGGCCAGCTGGTGATGACGACCGAGCTGGTGGAAGGTACGACACTAGCGCAGCGGCTGGAGCTAGGGCCTTTGCCGTTAGAAGAAGCGCTTAGTTTTTTCAGCGAAGTGCTGAGCGGGCTGGGGCACGCGCATGTCTTGGGCGTAGTGCACCGGGACATCACGCCGTCGAACATTCTTCTGACCTCGGACCAGCGCGTGAAGCTGACCGGCTTCGCCTTAGCCAAGGCGTCTACGGACCCGCAGCTGACTCAACCGGGAACCGTCATGGGATCGTTGAACTACATCTCGCCCGAGCAGGTGAAAGGGGTGGGCGAAATTGACAAACGCAGCGACCTCTATTCGCTGGGCGTGGTCCTGTATGAGGCGGTGACCGGACGGAGACCGTTCCAGCAGGAGAGCCAGTTTGAGGTGATGCTGGCGCACGTGAATGAGACGCCGCCGACTCCGAGCGCCGTGAACCCCCAGCTTCCGGCCGAGCTGGACTACGTCATCTTGAAGGCCATGGCGAAAGATCCCGCGGCGCGTTTTCAAAGCGCGGAGGAGTTTCGAGAGCAATTGGACATCCTGCGGGGAGTGCCTCAGACTGCCGAGAAGCCCGCAGCAGCGCCCGCGCCCATACCGTCCGGCCCGTTCGGAGTCGCGGCCGAGGTGAACGGTCACGAAAGTATGGAGGACGATTACGTCCGCCACATGCCTGCCTCGCGCTGGAATTCCTGGGGACTGGTGGCCGCCGGGCTGTTCACTTTCCTGATCGCCGTGTGGGCATTTTTCTTGGTCTTCAGGCGCCTTTAGCCGCAGAGGAGCGCGACCGGACACATGAGCTTTTCCATCGGCGACACGGTCGATGCTTATCGAATCCTGGAAGAGATCGGGCGCGGAGGCATGGGCCAGGTCTTCAAGGTCGAGCACACGCTGACTCGCCGCTTGGAAGCCATGAAGGTGCTGCGAGGGGGCCGTCCGGATGCGCCCGGCCAAGCCACCCGTTCGCTCCGCGAGATTCAGGTTCAGGCCCGGCTGGACCATCCCAACATCGCCGCGGTTCATCACGCTTTCTGGGCGGGAGAAGACCTGGTGCTAGTGATGGAATTGATCGAGGGCTGCTCGCTGCAGCGGCTGCTCGAGACCGGCCGCGTGCCGCTGGCGACCGCCATCGATTATGGCTGCCAAGCGCTCGCGGCGCTCGGCTATGCGCATGCTCACGGCGTCATCCACCGCGATGTTTCGCCTTCCAACATGATGGTGAGCCCCAAGGGCGTCCTGAAATTAACCGACTTCGGCCTGTCCAAAAGCGCCACCGATGCGCGCTTCTCGCAGCCGGGAGCTCCTATCGGCTCGCTCTATTACATGTCTCCCGAGCAGGTTCGCGGAGCGGCTCTCGCCAGCGAACAAAGCGACATTTATTCGCTGGGCGCGGTGCTGTACGAATTGGTTACGACCAAGAAACCGTTTGAAGGAACGAGCGCGTTTTCGATTATGGTGGCGCACGTTGAGAGGCAACCGGCCGCGCCGATCGAGGTGGATCCCAGCCTGGCTCCGGAACTGAATGATGCGATCTTACGGGCGCTTGCCAAGGACCCCGCGGAACGCTTTCAATCGGCCCAGGAATTCCGGCAGACGCTGCTGCACATCAAGGACACCGGAACCAGGCTATCCAGACCTCGCGGGTTGCGCCATTCCTGGGTGGTCGCGGCCAGCGCGATATTTGCCGTTGCAACTGTCGGCGTGGCCGATTTCGCTCGCACGCATCGCGCGCATAAGTCCGTAACTCAGCCGCCGCCGGCAATAGCCGCTCCGCAGCGCGCGGTCGAAGCCGAGCCGCAGCTTCCAAGCCGCGCAATAGTGCCGATAGTTCCAGCCCCGCCGATTCCAGCCCAGGCAAGTCGGCCAGCGGAGGCGATCGTAGCGAAGCCCGCTCCGAAGCCAGCTCCTGAGGATAATTCGCGCCGCCGCATCGTGGCCAAACGGTCGGCTCCCGAGAAGCCAGTCGCAGTCGACATTCGGACCTTCGAGCCTCCACTGCAGCCCGCTGTGGCTTCACCAAGCCCGGTCCTCCAGCCGCCTCAGACTTTATCGAAAGCCCCCGAGCCGCCGACCCTCGCTCCAACCCCGGAGAAGCTCCCGGCCGAATTTATCGCAGAGGAGCAGCCTCAGATAACCAACGGCGCCGACGCAATTCACAAACCGGGCCCGAACGGGGTGAAGAAGGGCCTGAGCAAGTTCTGGCACATCCTGCGAGGAAAGAAATCTTCTTCCGACGATACCGCTCCCTCTCCCGCTCCCGACAACCCTTAATGCAACTCGCGAGCGGGCGCTATAATGGCCGCTTGCATGAAAATCGATCTGTTCAATCATTTCTTCCCGAAGCGATTTCACGAAGAGTTCATCCTGAAGGGATCGGGCGGTAAAGATCTCGGCAAGCGCGTTCAGAATGTGCCGACCATTGCCGACCTCACCGCGCGCTTCCGCGTGATGGATGAGTTCGACGATTATTGCCAGTTGCTCTCGCTTCCGGCGCCGACCCTGGAGTCGATGGCCGGTCCCGATAAGTCGCCACTGATGGCGAAGATCGCCAACGACGGATTCGCCGAGTTAGTCGCCAAGCATCCGGATCGCTTCATCGGCTTCGTGGCCTCGCTGCCAATGAACAATGTCGACGAGTCATTGAAGGAGATGCATCGGGCCGTCGGCGAGCTGGGCGCGCAAGGCGTTCAAATCTTCAGCAACGTGAACGGGAAGCCGCTGGATTCCGCCGAATTCCTGCCTTTGTTCGAGGACGCGGCGCGGCGCGATTGCGCGATCTGGCTGCACCCGGCTCGGGGGGCTAATTTCTCCGACTATCTGACGGAAGAAAAGTCGAAGTACGAGATCTGGTGGGCGCTGGGCTGGCCTTATGAAACCAGCGTTGCCATGGCGCGGCTGGTGTTCTCCGGGATGATGGAACGTTTTCCGAACTTGAAGATCATCACCCATCACATGGGCGCCATGATTCCGTACTTCGAAGGACGAGTCGGCTACGGTTGGGATCAACTCGGCTCCCGCACCTCGGACGCCGATTATGCCGCGCTGCTCGATTCGATGAAGAAACGGCCGATCGATTATTTCCGCATGTTCTACGCCGACACGGCCCTTTTCGGCGCTCTCGCCGGAACCAAATGCGGCCTGGAATTTTTTGGAGTGGATCACGTTGTTTTCGCGACCGACGTTCCCTTCGAACCGTCGCCGGGGCTTTACATACGCGAGACCATCCGCTGTATCGAAGCGCTGGACCTCACGCGCGAGGATAAGAGCCGCATCTACGAAGGCAATGCGCGGAGACTGTTGAAGTTCCAGAAAAAAACCAGCGCTGCCTGATGGAGTACTCACAGTACTCGCTGCGTTGACGCATTCCGCTATCTCGTAGTACTCTGCTGCTACCTCCGTTCGGGCCCGCCTGAACTTGACAGGCGGATCTGAGGGGTGGCAGGTAGGTGAGACGCGATGCGTCGGCTCGTCTCCTGCCGGTGTGGGATCAAGTCCGAATCGAGTCACGGATTTCTGTTGCATCCGCACTCGCGACCGAGGACATTCGCCTGAATGGTGGCGGATTTAAGCGCCGCGTAGCTGCGCTGCCAGCGAGATCGCTTCGCGTGACGTTTCAGCCAACTTTCACAATGTGTCCATGGCGGCGCCGCGCACGTCCGGGAGAATCCATCTGCCTGAGCCGCCGCGCGCCGGCCTTGACCGGTTGCGTGATCGCATGGTTCGCGCAGAGATCGTTCCCTACGCTGCGGGCCGCTCCGCTGAGCGCCGCCACTCTGGCGATCAACCCAAACTTAGGCGATCCAGTCGTGATCTTGATCCTGGCCGTCTCTCTGCTGTGCATCATTTTGATCGCCGCCGCATTCTACCTCTACAAAATATTCGCAGAGAGCCGGAGGGTTTCGAGCCTCATTCGCGAGAACCTGACTTTAGATCGGCAGGCCCTCGAACTTGCTCGTCAATCGCTGATCCTGAGCCAGCCTCCCAAACTAATCATTCGCAGCGTGGAAGTGCGGCCGCGACCCTTCGCCTCAGGGGAACCGTTCCATGTTTTTCCGCCCGACAGCACCATCGAGTGCCGCTTCCTGGTGAAGAACGTTGGGGGCAGCCGGGCAACCGTTTTGTTCAGCGCGGTCACGCTGTTTCTGATTCCGCATTCCGAGCCCCTCCCGATGGTCTCGCCACTCGCCGGTGTAACGCCCAACGATCCAGTGATTCCCAATATGCATCTGAAGCCGGGCGAGATCACCTTCGGAATCTTCGTTCGACGAACGACTTCCGACGAAGCCACATCCATCAAGGATCTTTATGTGCTCGGTTGGGTGGACTACGTCGACGAATTTGGAAACTTAAGGCACACGAATTTTTGCCGCATGTATGTGAGGGGCCGGTTTGCCCGGGTAGAAGATCGGGATTATGAGGACGAATAAAAGGCCGGGCTAGGCCACTCGCTTTCCGCGGAACAAATGCACGATGAGCGAGATGATCGCCAGGATCAGTAGAAGGTGAATAACTCCTCCAGCGATATGCAGAGCCGCCCACAAAATCAACCATAGGACGAGCAGCCCGATGAAGAGGAACAGAAAAATCGAATCAGCAAGGAAACGCATCACTTAGGCCCCTGAGTGTGACGTGATCGGGCGGTAGGGTGTTTCCACGGCAGGGCGAAGAATCGTCCGCCGGGGTCGATCGTCTCATTCTCTAGGAGACACATATGTGGACTTCCAGCCGAACTCTATCGCTGGGCTTGGCTCTGGTTCTGGCGGCATGGGCTCAATCCAGCTCGGAGCAGAACCAGGCCAACGATCAACAGCAAGAGTATAAGCACCAAAAAGACAAACATCAGCCGGGAGCCGCGAGAGAGATCGGGGCGGGTGCGGGCACTGCCGGAGTTGGAGCCGCCAAGGGCGCCGGCAACATCGCGAAGGGCACTGCCAAAGGGGCCGGTGATTTGGTCACGCTGCATCCTATCGACGCTGGCGCCTCGATCGGAAAAGGGGCGGTTTCGGGCGGCAAGGATGTCGCCGTTGGAGCCGTGAAAGGAACTGGAAAAGTTACCCGCGGCATCGGGCGGGTCTTCAAAAAACTGTTTTGACGACGCGAGATTAATCGGCGGTAGCCGCCCGGCGAGAGCGCAGCGGACTGTTTGCGCGACGGGCAGGTTTCTTATCCCCCGCTTCGTCCACCGAAACCACAACAATCTGTGCGCCGCACTTGAGGACCGGAAAACCGGCATCGCAGATGTCGTGGATCAGCCTGGATTTCTCACAATCACAAGCCAATCTGCCCTTCAGGACAGTTTGGTCATCCTCGTCGAAAGTGTAGTTCGTCCCTTCGTAAGCCAGCGTCACGGATGCTAGCGCCATGGCTGAAGCATAACACCTAAACTTATGAAAATTTAGATACTTGAGTTCTATTGGTACTAGCCAGGTTATAGTATTGAAGACCGACTCCGACTTCCCACGCTAATCCGAATAACCCTACTGCATTTCCAGCGGGACGCCGATTACTAAGATGTCTGACCTAGGACCGAGTACAGGAGGAACTGTATGTCCAGCGTGGAATGTGCGACCGAAACCGGTCCCGCGTTCGATGAAGGCCAGGCGGCGCAACCGGCCTCCGATCCAGCCGCCCGGCTGAGAAGTCGTGTTTTCTTTGGGTTCGGGAGCGCCATGGCGCTGGGCCTGTCATTAGCCGGCTGGTACGTCGGGGGGCGCATTCTCGCCGCCGAACAGCCTGCTCCTTTCAATATGTCTACCGGCGCCTCCGCCGCAGCGACGGCGACCACCTCGCCTGGACCCGCATCCACGGAACAGACGCCGAAGGTCGCGCAACCGGTCGTCGCTCCAGCCCCCCCGGTTCCGCAGTTTTTTCTGGAAGTCGCAGGCTTGGGTGCGAGGCAGGATGCGCTGTTCGTCAAGCGATTGCGCACCAAAGGCCTGAGCGCGCTCATCGACAGCGGTTCGGACAAAGATCCTCGCCGCATCCTGATCGGCCCGTTTGCTGATCACCAGGCGGTCGAGAAGGCCGAGCGAAAGCTCCAGGCTTTCGGAGTTCTGGCGCTGGAACGCACCTACTAGCGCGACAGCAAGACGGCGTTGCGCCTCCGCTTGACCCTTGCGATTTAATAGTAGTAGGTGATTTCCGCCCTGCCTGAATCCAGCGCGCTGGCTGCCTTTGACCCTCTCGTCATCGAGTGGTTCACTAGCCGCTTCTCGGGCGCTACCGAGCCGCAGATCTTCGGTTGGCCCGAGATCCACGCCGGGCGGGACGTCCTCATTTCGGCGCCTACTGGATCGGGGAAAACACTCGCCGCGTTCCTGAGTTGCCTCAGCCGGTTGGTGACCGCGGCTCGAACAGGCGAACTGGCGGATGCGACCGAGGTCGTCTATGTCTCTCCGCTCAAGGCGCTCAGCAACGACATCCATAAGAATCTGGAGGTGCCGCTGGCTGAGATTTCCCAGATCGCGACGCGCCGAGGCATCGCGCTGCAGCCGATTCGCACGGCCGTCCGTACCGGCGACACGCCTGCGTCCGAGCGCCAGCAGATGGGCAAGCATCCGCCGCACATCCTGGTCACGACTCCCGAGTCGCTTTATATCCTGCTGACCGCCGAGAAATCGCGTGCGATGCTGCGGACGACGCGGACGGTGATCATCGATGAAATCCACGCCGTCGCCGATGACAAGCGCGGCTCGCATCTGGCGCTATCGCTGGCTCGCCTGGATGCCTTGACCGGGGAGCGTGGCAAGCCCCAGCGCATCGGATTATCGGCTACGGTGAAGCCCATCGAGGAGGTCGCGCGTTTTCTTAGCGCGAATGTGCGCGTCATCAACATTGGGCATCGCCGCGCCATGGATCTCGCGGTAGAGGTGCCGCGAGACGAACTCGGGCCTGTGGCGAGCACCGAGATGTGGGCCGAAATTTACGACCGCGTCGCGCAGCTCATCCTGGCTCATCGCACCACGCTCATCTTCGTGAATACTCGCCGGCTGGCCGAACGGGTCGCGCATGCCCTCAGCGAACGCCTGGGCGAAAACGTCGTGCTGCCGCATCACGGCAGCCTGTCGCGAGCGCTTCGGCTCAATGCCGAAGCCCGTCTCAAGAGCGGCGAATTGCGCGCGGTCGTGGCTACGGCTTCGCTCGAGTTGGGCATCGACATCGGCTCCATCGACCTGGTCTGCCAGATCGGATCGCCTCGCTCCATCGCCGTCGCCCTGCAGCGCGTGGGACGCTCCGGACACTGGATTGGAGCCAGGCCGAAAGGCCGCTTCTTCGCGACCACGCGCGATGAGCTGATCGAGTGCGCCGCGCTAGTGCGGGCCATCCGTTCGGGTGATTTAGATCGCTCTGGAGATTCCCACGGGTCCGCTCGATATCCTGGCGCAGCAGATCGTCGCGGAATCCGCCGCTCGCGATTGCGGCGAGGATGAGCTGTTCCAACTGGTGCGCAGCACCCACTCCTACCGCGATTTGGAACGCAGCCAGTTCGACGCGGTGATCGCGATGCTCTCGGATGGAATCATCGACGCAGCGCGGGCGCAGCGGGGCGTATCTGCATCGCGATCAGGTGAATGGACGAGTGCGCGGCCGGCGTGGCGCGCGTCTGGCCGCCATCACTTCGGGTGGCGCAATTCCGGAAACCAGTACCTACGCGGTGGTGGCCGAGCCCGACGGCAAGATCGTCGGAACCTTGGACGAAGATTTCGCAGTGGAGAGCCTGGCCGGCGACGTCTTCCTTTTGGGCACCAGCTCCTGGCGCATCCGGCGGGTCGAACCGGGGCGCGTTCGAGTGGAGGATGCCCACGGCGCTGCGCCATCGGTACCTTTCTGGCTGGGCGAGGCGCCCGGCCGCACGATCGAGCTCTCGGAGAGCGTGGCCAAAATCCGGGAAGAGATCGCGCGCGATCCTGCCAACGCCGCTGCCTTCCTGGAACAAGAGTGCGGCCTCGATGATGGTGGCGCGAAGCAGGCCATCGCCTATGTCCAAGCGGGCCTGGCTTCGCTGCATGCGCTGCCTACACAGCACACCATCGTGGCTGAGCGCTTTTTCGACGAATCCGGAGGCATGCAGCTGGTCATTCACGCGCCCTTTGGCTCGCGCATTAATCGGGCTTGGGGATTGGCGCTGCGGAAGCGCTTCTGCCGTTCGTTCAATTTCGAGCTGCAAGCCGCGGCCACCGACAACGGCATCAACATTTCGCTGACCGAGCAGCACGCCTTCCCGCTCGAATTGGTGTTCGCGTTTGTAAAACCTCAGACCGTCGAGCACGTGCTGACACAAGCTTTGCTCGACGCGCCCATGTTCACGGCTCGCTGGCGCTGGAACGCTTCTCGTGCATTGGCGATCCCGCGCTTCCGTGGAGGCAGGAAGGTCCCGCCGCCGATCCAGCGCATGCGCGCCGAAGATTTGCTCGCGTCGGTGTTTCCCGATCAGGTCGCCTGCGCGGAGAACCTGACCGGCGAAATCCGAATCCCGGATCATCCTCTGGTGAATGAGACCATCGACAACTGCCTGCATGAAGCCATGGATCTGGAGGGACTCCGGCATATTCTGGAAGGCATTGAGCACGGCACCATCCGCACGGTCGCGACGGAGAGCACCGAGCCTTCGCCGTTTTCGCACGAGATCCTGAACGCGAATCCGTATGCTTATTTGGACGACGCACCGCTCGAGGAGCGGCGGGCACGCGCCGTTCAGTTGCGCCGCACACTGCGCACGGATCTCGCCGATGGAGCCGGCCTGCTTGATCCAGCGGCCATCGCGACGGTTGCCTCTGAGTCCTGGCCGGATGTTCGCAACGCCGACGAGCTGCACGACGCGCTGCTCACCTTGATCGTCTTGCCGCCGGTGGAAGAATGGCAGTCATTATTTAGTGAACTCGCTGAAGCCGGCCGTGCCCGCGTCGTCGAGCGCGCCGGAAAAAGTTTTTGGGCCGCGACGGAGCGGCTGGGTGTGGCGGCCGACGTACTTCCGGCGGTGCGCGGCTGGATGGAATCGCTCGGCCCGGTGACCGCCGCATCGCTCGCCCGGACGCTGGCTGCTCCGCGCGATGAGATCGAATCGGCGCTGTTGAAGCTCGAATCGGAAGGTCAGGTCATGCGAGGCCGTTTCTCGCCGGAGCTGGCCGCCGGTGAACTCGAATGGTGCAATCGCCGCGTGCTGGCGCGCATCCATCGGCTGACGCTGGGCACGCTGCGCCGGGAAATTGAGCCGGTCACTGCGGCGCAATTCGAGCAGTTCCTGTTCCGCTGGCAGCACGTGCTGCCCGGCAGCCAACTGCACGGCGTCGATGGCACGCTCCAAATCATCAAGCAGCTTCAGGGTTATGAAATCTCGGCGGCCGCGTGGGAGCCCGAAGTCCTGGCGCGGCGGATCGCTCACTATGAGCCCGACCTTCTCGATCAATTGTGTCTGGCCGGAGAAGTGATGTGGGCGCGCCTGTCGCCTCATCCGGCGTTCGAAGAGCCGGAACCGCGCCGCGTTCGCCCGACGCGCGTCGCTCCACTCGCGATTTTCCTGCGCGAGAGCGCCGACTGGCTCGCGGCCCCGGATTCGTTGCCCAAAACCGCGGCGTTCTCTCATCCTGCGCAGGATGTCTTGACGCAATTGACCCAGCGCGGTGCATCGTTTTTCGCGGATTTGGTGCGTGGCACCGGCCGCCTGGCGAGCGAGGTGGAAGACGGCTTATGGGAACTCGTCGCGGCCGGCCTGGTCACTGCCGATGGATTCGAGAATCTTCGATCGCTGGTCGATCCGAAGCGCCGGCGCGGGGAAGGGCGGGGAAGGCTCGCTCGTCCGCGACATGCCGCCGGACGCTGGGCGCTGGTTCATCATTCGGGCAGTGTCACTACGGGCGAGGCTCGCGCGGCCGCGTTCGCCGATCAGCTCCTGCTGCGCTGGGGCGTCATTTTCCGCGATCTGCTGGCGCGCGAAACTCTGGCGCCGCCCTGGCGCGAATTGCTGGCCGTCCTGCGCCGGAAAGAGGCGCAGGGCGAGATCCGCGGTGGCCGTTTCGTTTCCGGTTTCAGCGGCGAGCAGTTCGCCCGTCCGGAAGCGCTCGACCTGCTGCGGTCCGTCCGCCGCTCCCACTCCGATACCGCTGATCGCCCGAATATCTCGAACGCCGATCCGCTGAACCTGGCCGGCATCATCCTGCCCGGACCGCGCGTCAGCACGCTGCTGCGTTCCGACGTCGAATATATCCGCCAATAAGCCGCTAGAGCTGACCAGCCGCCCGCCGCTTCTCAATGTCGTGGCGCCCCGCTAATGCATCGCGTTCGGTCTGATATGCAATGACGAATGCCTTGGTCAGGTCACACTCAGGCGGCGAATCGAACAACCGGGAGGCGCAGACACTCAGTTCGTCCACCGTGAGTTTTCCGCACGTGCGCGCGACGGCCGAAGCCGCGACGTACACACGATCCTCAATGGGCGAGTCAGGATCGACTAAGGTCGCCAGATCTTTGCGAATGCACGTATCCTGATCGCAGCAGGATCTGGCTGGAGGGCGGAGGGAAGATTCCAGATTGTAGGCCGGTGGCGAAGGCTGCCCGGTGACGCTTGGCTCGTGTCTCTGAAAAATCCTCGAAAACAGGCCGAGAATGCGCGATCCCATGCCGTACTAGTTGCGCTCGCACGAAGGAAATCTCGCGCAATTTGCGCTATTGCCCCTTCAGGCACTCGGCGATCTCCTTCTCGGAAACCGCTCCCTCGCGAATGATCTTCCAATAAGGTTCGGTGATGTCGACGGTGGTGGAACCGAGGCCAGGGCACGGACCGGCATCCAGGACCAGATCCACCCGGCCGTCCATCACTCCGAACACTTCGATACCGCTGCGCCCGGTGGGTTGACCGGAAATATTCGCGCTGGTTGCGATCAGAGGTTGATCCAGCCAATCCAGCAACGCCTGCGCCACGCGCGACCGCGATTGCCGCATCGCCAGCCGGCCGGTGTTACCGGTCACCTTCAGCGGCACCTTGGCCGAAGCCGGAACGATGATGGTCAGAGGTCCCGGCCAGAAATGCCGCGCCAACAGATGGAAGCGCGACGACAACTCCTTGGCGAGATCCTCGGCCATGAACGGGCCATTGACCAGCAAGGGCAGCGACCGGTGCGTTTCGCGCCCCTTGGCCGCGAAGACGCGCCCCACCGCGTTGAGATTCAGCGGATCTGCTACCAGGACGTACAGAGCCTCGGTGGGAATCGCGATCACGTCGCCGCGCCGGATGTGGGCCGCGGCGCGCTCGATCGCTTCCGGGAGCGGCTGTTCCGCGTCGATTTGAATCAGATCAGTGGCCAAATTTTACTCTCGTGAGCCGATCGCTTCCGCGACTTGGACGGCCATCCCATAATGCCCGAACGGGGCGCTGAGCTGAACTCCGCTGACCAGCCGCCGTACCCGCTCCACCATTTCGCGCGCGATCGCCACGCCCTCCTGCCGGGCCTTTTCCGCACTGTCGGCGCGGCGCATGCGGTCCAAAAAAGTCTCGGGAACAGGAACACGTAACTCATGCACCATGAATTCCGCATTGCGATAGCTGGTGAGCGGCCAGATGCCGCAGATAACCGGCAGCCGCAGCCGCTCCGTTTTTTTCAAGAATTGTTCCAGCAACTGCAGATCGAATACCGGCTGCGTCACGATATATTCCGCGCCAGCCTGAGCCTTCCATTCCGTGCGCCGGATCTCCTCGTCTAAATTCAAAGCTCCCGGATTTGCTCCCACGCCGAGCAGCAGCGCCGTTTGAGAGCCGATGGGGTTGCCGCCCACATCGAGCCCCTGATTCAGGTTGTTGACAATGTGCGTCAGGCCGATCGCATCCACGTCGAACACCGCGGTGGCATCCGGATAGTTGCCCATGCGCGGCGGGTCGCCGGTGATGCAAATCAGATTGCGAACCCCGACCGTGTGCGCGCCCAGCAGCTCCGATTGGATGCCGAGAATATTCCGGTCGCGGCAGCAGAAGTGCAAAACCGCTTCGATGCCGGCCTGCTGCTGAATGAGCTGGCAGGTGACTTGGGCGCTCAGGCGGGCGCTCGCCCGAGGGCCGTCCGGAACATTGATGCAGTCGATCCCGTGCGCCGCGCATAACTTCGCGCCTTCGATCTCCTTGGACGCATCCACGCCGCGCGGCGGCAGGATCTCCACGAACGCGACGAATTTTCCATCCGCCAGTTTCGCCCCTAGTTTGCTCTTTTGCGCGGGGGGAATTTTGGGGAGCGCCCGCTCTTTCTCCACCGGCTCCTCAACCGTCACGCTGGAGCCGACGTGCTGCGGCTGCAAGGACCGCACTTCGCCGCGCAGCAGCTTGATGTGCTCGGGCGTCGTGCCGCAGCACCCGCCCACGATTCTAAGGCCCGCCCACAGCATGCGGCGTGCGTACTGCGCCATATATTCGGGCGAGCACAGATAAATATTGCGGCCTTCCACCATGGTGGGCAGCCCGGCGTTGGGCATCGCGCTCATCGGCTTCTGGGAATGCCGCATCATCTTCTCGATGGTTTCGAGCGTGGCCTTCGGTCCCACCGAGCAGTTCAGCCCGATGACGTCGGCCGGCCATTGGTTCAATTTCTCAGTGTAGGTTTCCGGTGTCGCGCCATCCAGCATGTTGCCCGCGTCGTCGATGGTGACTTGCGCGATGATCACCATGTCCTCGCCCGCCGCCTCGCGCGCGGCGAAGATCGCCTCGCGGATCTCATCCAAATTTGAAAATGTTTCGAGGATGAGCAGATCCACGCCCGCTTCGACCAAGGCCTCAGCCTGCTCCCGGAAAAACTGGCGTGCTTCGGCGAAGGACGTGGGACCCAGCGGCTCGATTCGTATGCCGAGAGGCCCGATCGCCCCCGCCACGAACGCCGTGTCTCCGGCGGCCTCACGCGCCAGCGCGACCCCGGCACGGTTAATGGCGCTGAGCTTTTCAGCCAGGCCGAACGCCGACAGCCGCGCTCGGTTCGCTCCGAACGTATTGGTTTCCACGATGTCCGCGCCGGCTTTGACATATTCCCGATGCGTCTCTTTCACCAGATCCGGCATCGACAGGTTCAGCTCGTCGAAACACCGATTGATGAAGATGCCCTTGGAATATAAGACCGTGCCCATGGCGCCATCGGCCACCAGCACGCGGTTGTGGAGCTGCTCGCGAAACTCCTTGCACTTAGACTGAGATTTGGGGGGGTTCGTCGCGATCATCGCGGTACTGTTGGCAGCGCGTGGGAGTTTTCTCGCAACAACACAGCGCGCCTCCCCGGCGGTGGAGTAATTACCTTAGTGTACCGCAAGCAGGCAAGGCGAACAATCGCGCAACGAGCCGATCGACCTACTCGCCCTCTTTCGGCCCACTCACAATCGTCGATGCCTTCAGCTTAGCCAGCTCCCGCCGCGCGATCGCCGCCCAGGAACTATTCGGATCGAGCTTCAAATACAGCTTCCAATGCCGCACCGCTTTGAGCGGCTGGCCGATGGATTGATAGAGCAGCGCCACATTATAGTGCGCGTCGGAGTAGTTGGGATGAATCTTGAGTGCGGCCAGGTAATGATTTAAAGCTTCGCCCCGCTCGCCGCGTTCATCGTAGAGATTGCCGAGATTGAAGTGCGCCAGCGCGTAATTGGGGTCCACCTCGATGGCTTTGCGATAATTCCGTTCCGCCTGCTGCCAGTCCCGCGCATTGAAATGCACCGTGCCGAGATTTACGAGGGCGCCCGCCGAGCCTGGGTCCATGTCGCAGGCCTTGCGGTACGCATCGATAATGTCCGCCATAGGCGCGCCGGTCTGCTCCAGTTCCAAGCCACGCTCGAACCAGTGTTCGGCCTCCCGCCGGGCTTGCGGCGTGGGCTTTGAAGACGGCTCGCCTTGGCCGGGAAAGGACAGCAGCTTCTTGATCTCGGCTTCATCGAAGTCCAGCAGCAATTGCCCCGAGATCGGCTCCATGCGCTTGCCCGCGAACTGGACCTCAATCTTCTTGCCTTGCGAATAAATTCTGACCTCAGAGAGAGGGCTGTGCAGCTCTCCTAGTTTTCGCTTGATGGCTTCCGTCGCCAGGCGGATCTGCGCGGCCGAGACCTTGCTCTTGCGGAGGCCGATGAGCATGCGCAAGACCAGAATGTCGGAAAAGGTGAAGGAGCCGCCGGAAGAAACCAGGTTTTGGTCCTCCCAACTGCGAAGCTGGCGCTTGGAGACGCCCAGAAGACGAAGCACTTCATCACGCGAGTAGGCCTGCTTAGCTGCTGTCGCGGGCACGGACAAAGTGTAGCAGCGGGCAGTAGCCACTGGCTACTCTCGGAACACGGTACGGGACCGGTTGCCGCCGCACTGGCCGGCTATCGCGCCGCCAGCTGATTGGAGAGCTGCTCGAACTTCTGCCGCTGCTCGGGAGTGAGAATTTGCACGATCCGGTTTCGCCCGGTGGCCCGCACATCCTCGATCTGCGCCTCCAGGTCCTGATGATACTTTGCGAAATCATCCAGGATCGTTTTCAGGCGCGCGGCTTGATCGGACGTGAGATTCAGCTCCCGCTTTAACCGGTCGTAAGAGAATTCGCCTTGATCTTCTTTCCAGTACGTTGCAGCGCTGCGATGCAGCTTGTCATGCAAGCCGGAGCGCATCGTAATGGCGCCGGCCAGAGCGCCGCAAAGAAAGACCAACACCAGCGTGGTCAGGATGCGCGGGTTTTGCCAGGAGGTACTGTTGGCAGCGAACATAGACGCTACTCGTGGTAGCTGGCCAGATCGACCAGAACCGCATCGCGCTGTTGCTGCTGAGCGGCGGTATCCTGCTGGATGGCCGCGTCCTCAATGGCAGCGTCGGTGGAGCCGGGCCGTTGGTCATTACTACCGCGGATTGCGGCGCAAGCTCCAGCCCGCCCGGTTCGGTGGTGACCAGATAGGTCGCCAGAAGCAGGATCAAGGCTGCCGACGCTACCGCCAAACGCCTGCCGAAATGCGGATCCAGGAATGCCGACCAAATCGAAGAGCGTCGTTGGTCATCGATCCGCTCCAGCACGCGAGCATAGAAGCCGGCTGGGGGATCAATCTCTTCAGCGGGCCGCAGCGCGCGCAACATCTGCGACTGCATCTCGAGCGCCTTCAGTTCACGGGCACAGCTCTCACACGCTCTGAGATGGACATGAAACTCTTGCGGAATCCGTTCCCTGCAACCGTTGAGATAATCCTCAAGGCTGCCCTTGATTGATTGGTGCATAACTTCTTCCCTCAAAAGATCGAGCTCTAAAACCCTTACGGATCATATCGTCCGTTTCGTGAACTTTGAACAGTTGTATCACATCACGGCTTAGTTTGCCGCGTTCCCCGTGTCAACCTCTGCGCCGCTTTCACCAGTTTTTGGCGAGCGCGGAACAGCTTTACCTTGATCGTGTTTTCGTTCATGCCGGTCATCTGCGCCAATTCCTCTACCGAATGCCCCTCTACTTCTTTCAGCAGCAGCAGACTGCGGTCTTCGGTAGAAAGCCTGGCCAGAAGCTTCAGCACTAAATCCTTCTGAGCGAGCTGGGTGTCCACTCCCGGCGCCTGATCGCTCGCGGTATCGGTGTTCTGCATGCGCTGGACATCTTCTTCGGAAAAATCGCTTTCATAGACCAGTTTCCGAACCCGCTTCTTCCGCAGATAGTCATAGCACTCGTTCACCGTGATCTTGTAGATCCAGGTCAACAAGGAGCTGCGAAAGTCGAAACTTTGGATGGAGAAGTAGATCTTCGAGAAAACCTGCTGCGCGATGTCTTCGGCATCGTTGCGATTGCGCAGAATGCCATAGATGATCGAAAAAACCTTGGCTTGATACCGCTCCACCACTTCCCGGAACGCCAGTTCGTCCCTGGCCTGGACGCGGCGCACCAGGGCGGCTTCTTCAGATCCGCGGTGGTCCACTCTGCTCTTGATCCGTAAGCGAGTGCTCGATGCCGGAAACGGCAGTGCGCCAGCAAGACCGCTCATATACTCTCCGAGACGCACGCCAACCTCCTACGGTTCCAAAGAGTTGGCGGCCAAATCGAGTCCTGTCGGCGGCGATTTGCATCCTATCGCCGAGTTTAGCATCCAACCGCTAGAAGTTGCCTAAGGTCGGGAAGCGAACCCTTGCGAAGTAGGACGCTTCAGGGGATAATTAAATTGACAGGGAGGCCAGATTGGAATGGTTCAATTAACGGAAACGGCGGTCAGTAAGGTAAAAGAGATCCTGGGCACGCAAGAACCCCAGCCGGCGGGACTCCGGATCGCGGTGGTGGGCGGCGGGTGCTCCGGATTCAGCTATTCTATGGCGTTTGAAAACACGCCGAATCTACTTGATAAAACATACCAGTTCAACGGCTTGAAGATATTCATCGATCAGGCCAGCATGCTGTATCTGGATGGGGCCGAGGTCGATTACGTCGAAACGCTAGAGGGGGCAGGGTTTAAGTTCAATAATCCGAACGTGAAGAACACCTGCGGCTGTGGTAGTTCCTTTAGCGTCTAAGTACCCCACGATTTTGAAGGTTATAGGGCGTCGGAAGGTGGAAATCCCTTTCGGCGCCTTTTCTTTTCCACTGCCCCATTGATTAAGATCTCTTCATGAACCTCCGGGGTCTTCTGACAGAGCAAATTAACCCTGCCTCTCAGGGAATCGACGCCCGCCCTGCCATCGAGATACTCGAAATCATCAACCAGCAAGACCAGCAGGTGGCTCTCGCGGTAGCCGCCGAGATTCCCAAAATCGCTCAAGCGGTGGACCGGATTGTCGACGGGATCCGGAAGGGCGGAAAGCTGTTCTACATCGGAGCGGGAACCAGCGGCCGCCTGGGTGTGCTGGATGCCGCCGAGTGTGCTCCCACCTTTCATGTGCCGGCCGACCTGGTGCAAGCCATTATGGCCGGAGGCGACCAAGCCCTGGTGAGGGCTACCGAAACGTCGGAAGATGATCCGGAATCCGGCAGTCGAGATCTACATGCACGTCACTTTACATCCCGCGACATGCTGGTTGCTATTGCCGCCAGCGGAAGAACACCTTACGTCCTGGGAGCCGTGGCGGCCGCACGTGCTTTGGGTGCGCTCACCGTCGGCCTCAGTTGTACTCCCGATTCTGAGCTTTCGCGTCTGGTTGATATTGCGATCACGCCGCTGACGGGACCGGAAGTAATCGCGGGATCCACCCGGATGAAGGCGGGTACTGCCACCAAGCTAGTATTGAACATGATCAGTACTGCCGTGATGATCCGTCTCGGCTACGTCTACGACAACTTGATGGTGAACGTGCAGCCCACCAACAGCAAGCTGGAAGATCGAGCCAGGCGCATCATCATTGCATCCGCGTCGGTCAGTTATGAGAGGGCCGGGGAATTATTGAAGGCCGCGGGGGGCAGCGTACCGGCTGCTATTGTGATGGCGCGGCTGGCAGTGGACCGCGCGTCCGCTGAGGCCAAACTGGCTGCAGCCGGCGGACGGATATCGGACGCTTTAAGGATCTAGCATGGACAAATTCCGGATTCAGGGTGAGCGGCCTCTGGAAGGCGAAATCGCGGTCAGCGGCGCGAAGAACTCGGCGCTGCCGGCGCTAGCCGCTTGTCTGCTCACCGAAGAGCCAGTCATCTTGCACCGGATTCCAATCGTTCGCGATATCCGAACCATGCAGGAATTGGTGCAGCATGTCGGTGCCGAGGTGGAGGTGGAAGGAACCTGCGTCCGCATCCGCGCCGCCAAGGTGGATCAGCCGGAGGCTCCCTACGAACTGGTAAAGACCATGCGTGCTTCTAGTCTGGTGCTCGGCCCGCTGGTGGCGCGGACCGGGCGCGCGCGCGTCTCCATGCCCGGCGGATGCGCGATCGGAGCCCGCCCGATCAACCTGCACGTCTCCGCGCTGGCGGAATTGGGCGCCGAAATTTGCCAGGCGCATGGTTACGTGGAAGCTCGAGCGCCGCGCGGGCTCAAGGGAAAGCTGGTGCACTTCGACCGCATCACCGTCACCGGCACCGAAGATGTCCTGATGGCGGCGGTCTTAGCCGAGGGGGAAACGATCATTCAAAACGCCGCCCGCGAGCCCGAGGTGCAGGATCTGGCGGCGCTGCTAAAAAAAATGGGCGCGTCGCATCGAAGGGGCGGGCACCCCCACGATTCGTGTCGAGGGCGTGAAAAAGCTGCACGGCGCCGAGCACACCATTATTGCCGACCGCATTGAGGCCGGAACGTTCCTTATCGCCGGCGCCGCGTCCGGCGGCGATTTGCTGGTCTCGGGCTGTGTGCCGGAGCACTTGGACGCCCTGGTGGTCAAGATGCGGCAGGCCGGCGTCGAAGTTTCCACGGTACGGCCCGATGTCCTGCGCGTCCGCTCGTCGTCCAAACTGAAGGCTGCCGACGTTACCACCGAAGAGTATCCCGGATTCGCCACGGATCTGCAGGCGCAGTACATGGCGCTCATGGCTCGCGCACAGGGGATTTCCTTCATCACCGAAACGATCTTCGAAAACCGGTTCATGCACACTCAAGAGTTGGCGCGCATGGGGGCCAATATCCGGGTGGAAGGCCGCCAGGCGATTGTGGCCGGCGTGGGCGAGTTGACCGGCGCCCAAGTGATCGCTTCCGACCTGCGTGCCAGTGCGTCCCTGGTTCTGGCCGGTCTGGTGGCTCGGGGAGAGACGATCATCGATCGCGTCTACCATATCGACCGGGGCTACGAGCGGATCGAGGAAAAACTGGCGCGTGTCGGTGCTCGCATCGAAAGGATGAATTGAGATGAATGCACCAAAGCATCACAATCCCGGTTTTTTGGCGCTGGTGGACGACGCGAAATCGCGCATTCGCCAGATCGACATCGGCGAATACCAGCGCATGCTGGCCGCGCGACAGCCGCACATTCTCATTGATACTCGCGAGGACAGCGAGTGGAGCGCGGGTCACGCCGCGGGATCGATTCACCTGGGGAAGGGAATCATCGAGCGCGACATCGAATCCGAAGTGCCGCAGAAGGACGCGACTTTGGTTTTGTATTGCGGCGGCGGCTACCGGTCGGCACTCGCCGGCGACGCGCTCCAGAAGATGGGATATAGCAACGTCATCTCGCTCGATGGAGGCTGGCGGGCTTATCAAGCGGCCGGGCTGCCGGTAGAAAAATAGATTACGCCATAACCATTCGTACCGTGAGATAGATGATCGCCCCGAGCACTCCGATTTCGAGCAGCTTTATGAATCCGGTGAAGCGCTCGTTCATGAACTCGAATCGCAATAGGAGCGTTAAACCGCAGCCTGTGGCGAGCAGCCAGAACGGCACGTTTCCCTCAATCGACCGCATATAGGCGATGGCGATGATATAGAAGAGGACCGGTATACTGCTCTGCAGCCAGTTCTTGAGCCGGACGTAAATTACGAACAGGGCGAAAGCTGCCACCAGCGTACTGGTAACCGAGTAAGTGTTGGCAGTGAAATTCATAATTCACAATGGCCCACAGGAAGCAAGATGAACTGCTGCTCAATGGACCAGGACAGGTGTTGGGCGTTAGAGGCATGCCCGGCAAACCTGGCTTCTTACGGAGCGGGAGGTGGATGGGGGCCGGGCTGCCACCGAGGGCACGCAGAGGAGGAACAGGCTGAACGCGTGTCCGACACCCCGCATCTCCTCCACGATAAACGCAATCTAAAAGGCGACGCTCAAGCCAGCCGAGAGCACGAAGTCCGAAAGCAGACCGCCGACCTTAGATCCCAGGGCCGGGGCGATGACGCTGTTCGGGAAAGGAGTGAGAAAATCGTGCGCCTCCAGCCGCAACCAGGTCGATTGAGTGAGGCTGAATTTCAAGCCGCCGCCCACCGAGATAACCGGTTCAATTTGATTGGTCTTGGTGAGCAGCGCGATATTGGAGAGCGGTTGATAGATTTGCTCGGTGCCGGTCCCGGAGAACATCTTTACGCCGGCGCCGCCTTCGATGAAAGGCCGCACGTGAGACTCGCTGGGAGCGAAGTGAATCAGAAAATCGTAATGAATGGCATTGGTGCGGCCGCCAAAGCCGACATTGGTGCCATCCGAGGAGAGCTTTAGATCAGCCGTCTCAAAATCGTAACGAAGTTCGCCGCCGAGAACGTTGTTGACATTGTTGGCGAGCCACGCACTGGCGACGAAACCGGGGCTGAATCCGGCCTGCGCATTCCCGGCTGGATTTGTAACGGTTTCCGAAGTGAAAAAACTGCCTCCTCCGGCTGCGCCGACCTCCCATTTCTGGGCGAAGGCTGCCGACGCGAGCGCGGTAAGGGCAAAAAACGTAATGCTCAGAAAATGTCTCATGTGTTGTGTCCTGATTTAATCTACGACCCGTTCGGAGATTTCAGTGGAACCGGTGCCCTGATTGATAACCAGCGGCACGGAGAGACCGTCCGGTACGTTACTGGGTACTTCCACATTGATTTGATTTACACCTACCAGGCCGGGTGCCAAGCCGAAATACAGCAGCGGCAGTTGGACGCCGCCCAAGGTGACGGTCGGTTGCGTGAGCGCCGTCGCTAAAGGACTCATGGGCGCGGGCATGCCGGTGGCCACGGCCGGGTTGGTCTCGCCTAGACCGGTTAAATAGATCAGCAGAGCAGTGCCTGATTGCCGGTGAATGGGATGCGAATCAGTGACCAGCTGCCCGTCATCATTCCGCACCACAGTTGGAATATTTGTTTCGGGGCCGGCCACGCCGGATAGGAATACGCTGGGAGCGTTGGGCAGGACCACGAGATTGTAGTTATTGCTGGTGCCTCCCGGGGTCCGCAAAATCAGCGTCACATTGCCGTATGCCTGAAACGGCATTTGGGCGTTGATTTGACTGGGCGACACGAAGAGCACCGGAATCGGTTGCCCGTTCACGCTGAGGCAGCTGTTGGCCAGCGCGGTCGGCAAAGGTATTTCCGATGTGGCGAGGTTCACGGGGCTAAGTTGATTGCCGAACACCGAGATCAGACCTCCCGGTGCAAGGGCGGCGCTGAAGTCCGCCGCGCTGACTACGCTGTTGATTTGAGGCGGCGTGACCGAAGTTGCGTAGCTCCAAGGCAGAACCGTAAATCCGGAGACGGTCAGGTTAATGATCGCAGTCTGGTTATAAAGCGGCGCGAGCGTACGGGTGAACGCCGCTCCCGTGCTGCCGAGCAGAGGCGCCTCGACCATTTGCGTGGCGAGGGCTACGCTATTGGGCGTGGCCGCGTTGACCTGCTCGATAATCGCCGGGGGCCGTGCTTTGACCTCCGCCGGTGGGAGCGGGCGCTGTCGTGCGGTAGCCAGTTTGATTAACGAATGAGAATCCGGAGGGCGAACCGCTTTCGGTTTCTAGTTGCGCGACCGGGACCAGCGAGGAATCGAGCAGGTTGTTTCCCACTACGTACTGGTTGAAATTGGATGCCGCGTACGCGCCCGACAGAGCCGAGAAGTCCTTCCGCGATACCGTAAAGGTATTGCTGTTGGCGTCATAGAGCCAGGTGCTGCCATCCGAGCCTGCCATAAAGATGGAAGAACCGTTGGCTGAAGCCACCATCACGGAGTTCAAATTGACTTGATTTTGAAATACCCCCAGACTCGGCAGGCGAGTCGTACTTCCAGCGGCGAGATTGACTTGATGGATGGTTGGGCTGCCACCGGAAGCGTTGCGGGTCATCGCCAGAATGGCATTGGAGGAAGCGGCCAGAGACTGAACGTAATCCCCGTTAAACACTCGGATGGGCGCAAGCTCTTGTAAAGTCTGCAGATCGAAAACGCTGATGTATTGGGAGCTATCGTGCCCCACCAAAAGGTATTGTTGATCATAAGTGATCGCCATGCCCTTGGGTACATTCTTGGTCCGCAGCGTGGCGATTTGGGTGTTATTCGTCCCGTTAAAAACCAACACTTCATTCTGGTCTTGCCGCAGAACATAAAATTGATTCTGCGTGGGGTCGGGAAGGATATCCACCAGGGTGCCAGGAATATCGACAAAGGTGCCGCGCTGAGCGGGCTGCTGGGAATTAATGAGCACGCGCACCGGGGGAATAACGTTCACGGCCTGGCCGGATTGAAGCTGCAGTTGCGCCGTTACGGTGCCCTGCTGGTTGGCAAATACGTTCGGATCTACCTGTACCGTCACGGTCGCCGGCGTCACCCCGGTGCTGGGGCTGACACTCAGGCCTGCGGTATTGCTCGCGATGGAGAAGGCCGTGTTTCCTCCGCCCGGATCGACGATGGTCAGAGTTTGCGTGGCAACCGAGCGGTTGCAGAAATTGCCGCGAAATACCAGGTCCGCCTGGGTCGCCGTAATCTGGTGGGACTGCGAGAGCGAGCCCACCGGAAGAACCATCACGCCACTGTCGGACACGCCATACAAGGTCTTTCCATCGCTGGTTAAAATGACTCCTGCCGGCGAAATTTTCGGGCAGGCTCAGTTGGTTCTCCACGGTGAGATTATCGGAGCCGTGATCTGAAGCACCGGCGAGGTATTGGTCGCGCTGCTGGCGGGCGGCATCTGGGCGTAAACGATGTTGTTCGCCGAGTCGATAGCCGTGGTGCCGATGTTCAAGACACCGGACGGATTAGTAAACTCCGAGATGTCATAGAAGTACTGATCTTTTAAAGTCCATCCGGCCGTGAAATACGAGCCGTCCTGGCTGACGCTCAGGGTCCGCGGCCCGAGCGGAGGGCTGGCCGTGTAAAACCCCGCGCTGAGGGTTCGAGAGTTCACGTCGTAGCGGAACAACAACGTGCCGCCCACGCCGTAAATGACCGTGCCGTCGCCGGAAGCGGCTACCGAAGCCGCCACGATGCTGGGCGGAAAGGTGGCGGGCGGTTGAGGAAGGGTATTGGCGCTGAGGCCCGCGATGGTCTGCAACTCAACCGTAGTGCCCGACGCCGGGTCCAGCAACAAAAAGTCCGTAGACGTGACCACCAATGCTAAACCGTCGATGCCGAACGCCACGCCGAGCGGTGCGCTGCCGAGCGAGAAGGTCTGAATCCCGTTGCTCGTAAGATCGATTACCGAGATGGCATTGCCCGAGGACGCTGGGGGCGCCGCATTTCCGTACTGCGCCACCACCAGATAATGGTCATCGGGCGAGAGCGCCAGCGCGCTCGGCTGGGCGGCCACATTGATCGAGGTTTGGACCGTATTGTTGGCCAGCGACATCACCTCCACGCGATTGGCCGTGAAATTCGCGATATAGAGAACTCCGCGGGTTTGGTCCAGCGCCAGGTCGGAGGCTTGCCCGCCGATGGATACGACTTGACCGAACGTTCCGCCCCAGGCCGCCGCGGCCAGCGAAGCTCCCACAAAGATCTTCCAATAAGACTTACTCAGCATGACAGTTGACTCCCAGAAAACAGTTTTCTCACCTTCTCGTTCTCAGCCTGTGATCGGGCGCGGCAAGCCAGGACGCCGCGCCTCGATCTTCCTAAGATTTCCATGCCCGTCGAGCGCGCGCCGGGGATCTCCCGCGTGGCGCGCTACCGCCGCAGTGCGCAGAAGGTGCTATTCGGCACTCTTCTTGCGTCGCAAAACGATCAGCCCTAAAAATAGGACTGCGAGCACCGCACAAACGATCCGAATCATCGAGCTATCCATCGTCTTCTCCTTTCTCGCGAAATAATTCCCGTTATATGTTTTGCATCATCGGGAGCAATTCCCGCATAATCTTGACCACGATCGGCCCTACCGTCACCACGAACAAAGAAGGCAAAATACAAAAAAAGATCGGAAATACCAGCTTGACCCCAAGCTTGGCGGCCTTTTCTTCGGCGATCTGGCGCGCCTGGACACGCATGTAGTCGGAGTGCGCACGCAGGCTTTGCGCAACCCCGGTGCCGAAGCGGTCCGCCTGAATCAGCACGGCCACCAGCTTTTTGAGATCCTCCACCGCCGTGCGGTCGGCAAGATTCCGCAGGGCCTCCGCGCGCCGCTTGCCCGCCTTTAATTCCAAATTGACAATGGCGAGTTCCTCGCTGATTTCAGGATGCGCGTGTTCCAGTTCCTTGGCGACCTGCAAGATGGCCTGGTCGAGCCCCAAGCCTGACTCCACGCACACCACCATCAGATCCAGAGCGTTGGCCAAGGCGCGATGAATCTGC
The DNA here is from genome assembly GCA_963732175.1 of Bryobacterales bacterium. Lineage (GTDB taxonomy): Bacteria > Acidobacteriota > Terriglobia > Bryobacterales > Bryobacteraceae > Palsa-89. The sequence continues at coordinate 67,394 of CAVSYF010000020.1, forward strand.
TTTTGACGGCGTTTGGCGGCCATGCGGACGTACTCGTTCGGCCCGAAGAAGCCAATGGCAACGGCCGCCAATAAAGCTCCCAACTTATTACTTTGCTGGAGCGAGGAATTGAAAATAGGTGCTCCGGCTAGAACCGGAACTAGGATCGCGAAGCAAGCCTTGGCCCCGTACAGAATCTTGAGCGCGTTGGGATTTCTGTACCCGGCTCGGATCAGCCTGCGCTGCATCACCGTAACGTCTTTCGGGGAGGCCGGAACCAGGTTGCCCAGCCGCTTCACGATGTCGTGGAATACCAGGCTGGGATGCAGGGCCTCCCCTTCATGCATGCCCGTACCGGTTCCCGCCACCCGCTCGATGGCCTCCTTGGGCTTGACGTAAAGCCGTACCCCGGCATAGGAAAACCCGGCCGCGAATACGATAAAAAGAAGTAAGCTAAACAGAACCACGGTCATGATTAGACCTCAATCTTCACAATCTTCTTGATGATCCCGTAGCCGATCAGCTGCAGGACCACAGCGCCGCCCAGCAGCATATTGCCGAGATCGTCCAGAAAGAAAAAACGGACGTAGTCGGGATTGACATAGAACATGACCATCGCGACGCCGACGGGAATTAAGGTCAGCGCCGTTCCCGTCATTCGGCCGTGCGCGCTGATAGCGCGGATGCGTCCCCGCAGCTTGAAGCGCTCCCGAATGACATACGCCAATTTGTCGAGAATCTCGGCCAAATTTCCGCCGGTCCGCTTCTGCAGCAAGACGGCCGATACAAAGAAGTGCACATCCAGGGAGGGTATGCGCTTGGAGAGCTTTTGGAGAGCCACATCCAGCGGGAGACCCAGGTTATGCTCTTCAAACGTGCGCCGGAATTCGCCGGCCAGCGGCTCTTGGAATTCACGGTGAATCATCTCCAGGGAAACCGAAAACGCGTGCCCGGCGCGCATGGAGCGTGCGACGAACTCCAAACTATCAGGAAAAAGCTCTTCAAACCGGCGCATGCGCGCGTTGCGTTTGTGTATGACAAAAAGCAGCGGTAAGATGCCCGCCAGCAGGCCTGCCAAGTAGGAGAATCGTCGGAACTGGCCGGGCAGCAGAAGCCACGACAGGGCCCATCCGGCCACCACCGCGGTCAGGCAGGTATTCACCAGCCGGTGTGTCGTCCATTTCATGCCGGCCTGCTCGAGCAGCTCCTGGAGTTTGGTCTGAAGTTGGAAGCGCTGGAAGAATTTTGTGGCCAGCAAGGCGTTCTTCTCGTCCGCCTGAATCAGCGCGGCTCCGGGGCCGCTAGCCTTGTTTTTCTTGTTCTTGGTGGTCCCCAGCAGGCGTGTTTTCAGACGGTCGATGTCGGAGTGGCGAAACGCGCTCGAGCACAGCCACCAGATGACCAGCGCGCAGGCCCAGATTCCGATCGCAAGCAGCAAGAACATAGCTCAGACCTCCGCTACCTCGTCAAATAGATCCGCGCGCAAGCGGATCCCTGCCGCCAGCAGCTTCTCGTAGAATTTGGGCCGGATCCCGGTGGCGGCGAAGCGGCCCACGACGCGGCCGTCGGGGTTTAGCCCGCGCTTCTCGAAAACGAAAATATCCTGAAGGGTCACGACCTCGCCTTCCATCCCGGTCACTTCCGTCAAGTTGGTTACGCGCCGCGATCCGTCACTGAGACGGGAAGCCTGCACCAGCAGGTGCACCGCGCTGGCGATCTGCTGGCGGATCGACACCAGCTGCATGTTGGCGTTAGCGAGCGACACCATGACTTCCATGCGCGAAATTGCGTCGCGCGGACTGTTGGCGTGGATGGTGGTGAGCGAGCCGTCGTGGCCGGTATTCATGGCCTGCAACATGTCCAAAGCTTCCTCGCCGCGAACTTCACCGACCACGATTCGATCGGGCCGCATACGCAGGCTATTCACCAGCAGCTCGCGCTGACGGACGGCCCCGTTGCCTTCCAGATTGGGGGGCCGCGTCTCGAGACGCGCCACATGCGGCTGCTTCAACTGCAGTTCGGCGGCGTCTTCAATAGTGACAATCCGCTCTTTGGGCGAGATGAAGACCGACAGAGCATTCAGCAAGGTGGTCTTTCCGGAGCCCGTGCCGCCGGCGATGATGATATTCATTTTCGCCTTGACGGCCGCTTCGAGCAGCTCCATCATTCCCGGCGTCATGGCCCGCCGGTCCACCAGGTCCGGAGGCATGAGCTTGTCGGTGCTGAAACGGCGAATCGACAGCAGCGGGCCATCCACGGCCAGCGGCGGAATGATGGCGTTAACGCGGGATCCGTCGCTTAAACGCGCGTCCACCATGGGCGTAGACTCGTCCACACGCCGGCCCACCTGCGATACGATTTTGTCAATGATGCGCAGTAAGTGTTGGCTGTCGCGAAAGGTTACCGTGGTTAGTTCCAGGAGACCTTTGCGCTCGATGTAGACCTGCTTATGGGTATTCACCAGGATGTCGGAGATGCTGGGATCCTGCAGGAGCGGCTCCAGCGGACCTAAACCGAATACTTCATCTAAGACTTCGTCGCAGATCTGCTGTTTTTCAAGCGAACTGAGCAGAGTCGGCTCCGAATCGATCAGCGAGATCAGGGCCTGGCGCACCTCGCTACGCACGCGCTGGTTGTCGATCGCAGCCAGTGCCTCCAGATTGATCTTGTCGACCAATTTGCGGTGCAGAGTGAATTTCAGCTCCTGATATTCGGGTTTCAGTGCACCCTTGGATTTCCCGCCGTTCTTTAATAAACGTTGCTCCCAGCTAACTTGGGGCGCCGATTTGGTTTCAAGGTTAGGAAACATATGCAATCTTTAGACCATGGAGGGGACCGCGTTCAGATCCGGCCCCGCTACCCTTTTCCGCTCATTGGCCGTACTTCCCGAGAGCCTTCGCGCTAGGCCTTCGATCGCGCGGCCGAGTTCGCAATGGCCCTCTACGGGCTGGCCGAGGGTGACGGCGCGATGCAGCGAGAAATAATCATTGGGAATGCGCGCGTCCACCCCACAGTTGAACAGCCGTTCAATGTCAGAACCGGCGATCTCGTCGCGCCGGTTGATGCGGTTGATCATGATCTGAAACCGTTCTTTCGGGAATCCCAGCTGCTCGAGCAAAGTGACGGCCTTGCGCGCCAAATGCAGGCTTGGCAGTTCCGAGGTGGTGACCAGAAATGCGCGGTCTGATTCCGAGATGGTCATCAGGCTCAAGCGCTGAAAGACCAGCGGCAGATCGAGGATGATCCAGTCGTAGTTCATGCGCGCATGTTCCAGTACAGCGTGCAAGCGCGCCGCGTCTACCGATCCCGCATAAGGCGTTTCTGGAGCCGGAAGGATGTCCAAGCCGTCGGCCATAGCCACTAGCGAAGGCCAGGCCCCTTCATTGAGCTTTTCGGCGGACTGCAGCGCATCCAGCAGTGATTTGGTATTGGTCAATTTCAAATAGAAACCGATCATGCCGCCCATGAGATCGAAGTCTGCGAGCAAGATCCGCTTGGAAGTGGCCCGGGCCAGTGCGAAGGCGGTTTGGGCGGCCAGCGTGGAAGCTCCCGCGCCAGGTTTGGCGCTGGCAAAAGCGACGATCGTGCCGGGCTCCAAACGCTCCTGGGGGCTGGGCTCGAGCAGCCGGCGCAGGCGCAGGGCGGCTTCGTTTTGGACGCGCACATCGAAAGGCGCATACAGAAATTCGCTGGCTCCCATGCGTAGGGAACGAAGCACCGCTTCGGAATCATTACGGACATGCAAGCCGACGACATGGGTCTGAAGGTTCAGCGAGGACACTGAGCGGATCAATTCGCAGGCGGTATCCAGATCCGTGGCAACATCGAGAAGAATGACGTCCGGCTTGGTCTGGCGCAGCCGAATCTCTAAAGCCTGCTGGGAAGGATAAGAATGGAACTGCGAGAGAATTTGAAAAACGCCCGTGGCGGCGATGGCGGACGAGAACTGGTTCGCCAGCTCGGGGTTGGAAATAATGGATACGGCCGTCAAAATCCGTGCCCGAGCTGTCATCGCATCATCCTCATACGCAATCCCAGATGGGCAACCCCTATTTGGACCCTCCGGACTTGTTCTTGGTGGTTTGATAGGGATTCTGCGGGTTGGCCGGTGTGATGAGGAAGTCGCGCGGCATCACAGGTCCGGGCTTGGCTTCGTTCGGCTGAAGCGGCATAGTGACTTCTGGCGTTACCGTGACGACCAACTCCGTATTGCTGCGATTCAACGACCGGCTCTTGAATATGTTTCCCAAAACGGGCAAATTGGACAGGCCGGGAACTTTTGAAATGGTCTCGGTCACCTGGTTATCGATCAGGCCGGCGATCACAAAGCTCTGTCCCTCGCTCAGCTCCACATTGGTCTCTATCTTCTTGGTTGCCAGCGCGGGAATCGTGAAGCCGTTGAAGGAGACCGCATTGGTGTAGTCCAGGGACGAAACCTCTGGTTTCACGTAAAGCCGGAGGGTGTTGTTAGGGGTCACTACCGGGTTAAATGTAAGCCTGATCCCAAACTCGCGGAACTGAATTGTGACCGCTCCCGAGTTGGCTCCCCCTTGCAGAACCGGAATCGGAAACTCGCCGCCAACCAGAAAACTGGCTTCCTTGCCGTTGGTGGTGACCAAGTTCGGCTCGGCCAGTATCTGAAGCAGATTCTGTTGCTGCAGGGCCTCGATGAGCGCGCCCAAATTCAAATCCGGCCGGAAGGCGAAGATATTGAGAGCGCTGGTAATGTTAAAGGCTGTCCCGGCCGTTCCCGCGCCTCCTTGCACGGTGCTGACGCCGGGAGGACTGAACTGTCCGGTGGTGAGGCTCCCGATCGTATTGGTTGCGCCGGTCGACAGCAGGTTTACTCCGAAATTGCTGGCGGCCGAGCGATCCAGCTCGGCGAACCTGACTCGCAGCAGGATCTGTTTCTCCACGCCCGGATTGGCCAGTTGGAGATTATTCACGATCGTTTTGGCGAACGGCGCCGCGAGCGCGGTGGCCCGATCGGCCGTCTCCTTGTTGGAGACATGCCCGGTCAAGGCCAGCGAATCGCGCGAGGATTGGACCTGGATCTCTTCCTTGGGGAAGGTTTCCTTCAGCAGTTTGCGGAGCGGTTCCAGATTTTGCTCAACGGTGATGTTGTAGAAGTTGCGCTGTCCGCTCTTGCTCCATACCACCAGCGTCACGGTTCCGAAGGCCTTGCCGTGCAGCAATACTTCGCGCGCGGTTACCGGCGAAGTATCCACAATGTCCGGATTACTGGTGGAAATTCGCGCAATGTCGGTGGGGTAATCGATGACGATACTCTTACCCACGGTCAGCCGGATTTCTTCCGGCCCGCCTTGGGCGAACACCGAAGTGGCGGCTGCTATGCCTAATAGCACGGATGTTAACTGCACTCTTGTTGTCCCACGCATCTCTACTTACTCCCGTCTCCTGGGTGGCTGACTCCGACCACCTCGACACTTTTTTGAGTTCCCCGAATCACAATGATCTGGTCCGGCGGCGGCGGTGGCGGAGGCGGCGCCGCTGCCACCACGGCCTCCACGGGGCGGGACCGCGGCCGGGGCGGTTCTGGAGTTTCAGAGGCGGCGGCCGGCGGCTTCTTGCGTACGCCACGCGCGCCATACAGCTCGCTCACCTCGCGTCCCTCGGTTTTTTCGATGGTCTGGTCGCTGCCATTTCTGAGAACCAGTTGAATGCGGCCTTCGTTGTTGGCCAGCGTGAGCGTTTCGGCCTGCTCGGGGGTAGCGAGCAGCGTGACCGTGGCAGCCGGAATCGTATTGCCTCTTTGATCCGACTGAACCGCCGTACCAGCCGAAAGCACCAGCATGTCTTGCAGCGGTGTTACCGTCACGGTTCCATCCGCGTTGGGGGGACGGCCGGTTACCAGCACATCCACGCGCATGCCGGGCAGCACAAAGCCCGCAATGCCGGTGACGTCGTTCACTCGTACCGTGACCGCCCGCATCCCGACCGGAATGATCGGCGCTAGACCCAGCCCGCTGCCGCGCGCCGCCAAGCGGCCCTCCAAGATGGGCTCGTCGATCAGAATGTTACTGACCACGGGCCGATCGACCACTTCTTCGGGCTTCGAGAATGCGCCCTTGGGGAAGGCGCTGAGCGGCACCTTAGCGAGACGGATGTCCGCCGGCTTTACCATGCTTCCCACCGATAACGGCCGGGCCGCCACGACCACGTCGCGCTGATCGGTTGACTCGGACGGTTTCTTACTCCCGGCCCGCGCCGTCATCTGATAAAAAACGCTCGAAATTACGAGCGCGAAGAGCAAACTCACGCCCAACACCGTCAGAAATCTACGATCCATATCTCTGTCTCCCGCCCTGCTTCAGCGAAGCGCAAATATCTCCGGTCATGTCTTTGGCACCAGACTCAGCCACACGCCCGCCGCGATCGCGGGAGCGTAGGGAATGGATTCAGCTGGCCTGGGGCTCGGGGCATCAGAATCCGGATTCGCGGCGGATACTGCCGACCGCTTTCTGGTCCAGAACGCTTTCAAGGAACTTGCGGCTATGACCAGTACCGCCATCAGGCCCCCGCAGCCAGCCGTCCAAAGCGAAGCTTCCAAAAGACGAGGAACGCCCAGGATGGCCCCGAAACCTGCCATGAGCTTCACATCTCCTCCGCCCATGCCGCCCAACAAATAGAAAATGAGAAAGACCCCCGCCCCGCACACCGTGCCTAACAGCGCCGAGACCGCTCCGTGCCACCCGCTTTGGCTTACTTGCAGGATCAAGCCGCTTGCGAAAGCGCAGCTGGGAATCCAGTTGGATATTTTGCGGCGAGTAAGGTCGTCGGCAATGGCCGCGACGCCCACCATACCGGCTATCCAGGCCTGTGCCGTCACTGACTATTCCCTCCGCCAAACGGCTTGCTCGCCGAACGCATCCGAGCGGCCTTGAGAGCTCCCGTGTTTCCGCACTCCGCGCGGGCGTTGCCGAGCCGCTCTGCCTGGAACAACAGCGGCGCCAGGAATCCGGCTTGCAACGCAAACTCGGCCAATGCTTTCCCCGAAGGTAAGCGCCAACTGCCGGCCTTCATCCACTCCACCGGCATTTCCGTCATCCCCAGTTTGCGCGCGGCGCCAGGTTGAGTTTGATCCTCCGCATTATGGTTGCTTCTCATGGCGCTCCCTCTCCTGCTCTATAGCTTCGACAAAATGGGAGGTTTTCATTAGCCTCCGCGTCCGCTTTTCTGTAGTACGGGCGATGCCCGGGTGGGTGCGGATTTACCTATTTCTCAACCGCCTGCCGACTCTGATGCCGGAACAGAATGGACCGGTTATCGCCTTCTATTACTTGCCAATCCGGATCGAGCTTCAACAGCGACGCGAGCGGCCAATTGGCCGGCAGCAGCGCCAGCTCGAAACCGTGCTCGCGCACAATGGACTGCCAATCATTAGCCCCCAGGAGTAGGTGGAGATACTGGTTGCCGAGTGTTTCGCCGTAAAAGTCGCTGCGCCCGTCGATGAACACCTTTTGCCGCGGGTAAAACGAGTAGATGATGTAGTCCCCCCATTGATCGGTGGTCAGCAGCCGCCCCGCTTGCAGGAGTCCGGCATTGCGATGGACCATGGCGGTGGGGAAGCCTTCGCTCGGAAAATCGCGCGGCCACTGGATGGGCGCGTGCACAGTTGCCAGCGCCAGCACCAGCGCGGCCGGCCAAATGCTATTGCGGCGAAAGGTCGGCCCCAGATCTTCTTCCACCCGCCGCAGAATATGGAATAGCGACGATTTCTTCAGGCCGTCGGTCCAGGCTCTCCACCAGCCGGTCAATTGCACGGCGATCAGCGGGCCCGCCACGGCGGCGTAAATCGGTGCATGCCGCACGCTGATGAACGCGGAGTGAGCCAGGAAGAGAAGCCAGAGCGCCTCCGTCACGCGCTTCTGCTTCAATAAAAATCCCACCACCACTAATCCCGCCAGCAGCAGCGCTTCAAATTGGAGCTGGCCTTCGGTGCGGAACGTGGGGGATTGAAATTCCTGGACCAAGTCTCGAATCCAGTCGGCGCGCAAATACTCGAATACGTGAACGTGCAGTCCAATGCCGTACGGATTGACCACCGACGCCGCCGCGCAACCAACGAACAGCACGGAGTATCTCGAAGAGCGCGTCCAGCCGGCGCCTTGCAACCGCTCCTCGACCACGGTCCCGGCCACCAGCAGCCCGAGACAAGCCAGGAAGATGAAGAAGCCGCCATGCAAGTTGGTCCACAAGATACTAAGCGGGATCAGCATCCAAATCTTCCGCGAGGGCTTTCTGCGGTCTGCCTCCACCATCCAAATGCCGACCGGCAACAGGAACAGCGTCAACAAATGCGGACGCGCCAGAAAGTGCATGGAAGAACCGCCCACCACCAGCAACGTGATGAAGGCCGCGATCAGCGCGCCGGCAGCCGCGCCAGATGGAATAGCGCAGAATAACGGTTGCGTAAGCGGCCACCAGGACGCCCGCAAACAGCACCACCGCCTTGAGGCCGGCCATGTGAAAAAGCGACGCGTAGAGCACGTCGCTGAGCCATTCCCACGCGAACCAGGGAGTCCCCGGCCGCGAAAAGGAAAATAGATCGTAGTGCGGCACCGCGTGCTGGCTGAGGATGTATTCTCCGGTGCGAATGTGCCAGCCCGTGTCGCCGTCCATCAATAAAGCTTTCCAGCCGTTCGGTCCGCAGACGAACAGCCACACCAGCAGCGCCACGAAATAAAAGTCGGCGAACGACGGCGTGAGCGCCAGCGGCCAGGCTCGCTTCGAGCGCCCGGCGATCTTCGCCGTTTCGTATATCGCCGTGTCCGGTGGAACAGCCGGTGAGTGCGGAATGAGTGGAAGTGGCCAATGGATTCGCCGCGGCGCCGCAATCGTGAGGCCCGCCATACGGCTCATCGACCTACTGCGCAGCAGGCTTTAGAAATTGTTCGCCGGCGGCTCTAGAGATCCGTAACCCCGGCTCGATAGGCTTCCTTCGGCTGCCATTCCGGACCCACCAACTCGCGCGCGTGGACGGCGAGCGCCAGACGATCCTTCAAGCCCGTTTTCTCAAAGATGTGCATCAAGTGCACCTTTACGGTTCCTGGCGTAATGCGCAGATTCTCAGCGATTTGCTTGTTCTTCATCCCGCGGCAAATCAGGTTGACGATCTGGCGCTCCCGCGGCGTCAGCCGGGAGACTTCGTTGCGATGCAGGAACTCGGCTGCCTGCGGCGCGCCTTCCATCCAGATCTTTCCCGCGGCCACCTCGCGCAGGCACTCGATCAGCTTGGTGACCGGCAAAGTCTTTTTCAGAATGCCATGCACGCCCATCTGCAAAGCGCGGAACGCATCCATCTCCGGCAGATCCACGACCCACAGCACGGTGTGACAGGGAATCGCGATGGTCTTGAGGTTGCCCACCAGACGCAGCACCGGCGCGAGCCCGCTGCTCAGATCGAGCAGCGCGATGTCGGGTCGAACGCGGCTCAGCGCGTCAAAGGCATCGGTGATTCTTGGCACCGAGCCGGCAAACTCCAGCTCCTCGCTGCCGGCCAACACTTTGGCGAGGCCTTCCACAACGACCGGCTGTGACTCGCACGCGAAGACAGAAGTAGGCCTCAAGGATCCCCTCGGGAGCGTAATCGGCGCAACGGAAATACGAAGATAGGTACTAAGGCATTTCAGCGCGTGGCCAATGCCCTGCTGCACCTTACTTCTACCGCGTGGAGGGTACTTTGCCGCCTGGGTCTATACTTAGCGGGATGTTCCTAAATACCGTAGAACTAGAACGGTGATGTCATCCGCCTGCGGTGCGCCCTTGGAGAAATCCTGCAGACCAGCGTGCAGCTTCGCAACCACTTGCTCAGCCGGCTCGGAGGCGTGCTCCGCCAGATAGCGCTCCAGCAGTCGCTCGCCGAAAAACTCCTTGTTCCGGTCGATCGCTTCGGTGACCCCATCGGTGTACAGCAATATTCCTTCCCCCGGCGCGATCCGGTCGGTGAAGGTTTTGTACTGCAAGCCTTCGATTACCCCCAGCAACGGTCCGCTCCTGTCCGAGAGTGATCGAAGTTTGCCGTCCGCCGAAAAAATATAAGGCGGGTTGTGTCCGCCGTTAGCGAACTCCAGCTCGCCGGTGCGGGTGTTGAGCACGCCGTAGAACATGGTTACGAACATGGACGCGATGTTTTGCTCGGCCAGCGACGCATTCACGTAAGTAAAGCATTCTCCCGGGGAAGCCTGGTGCTGGGCGGTCGCCCGCAGCAAGCGTCCTCGCAACCGACATGAAGAGCGCCGCCGGAACGCCCTTCCCGCTTACGTCCCCGATCACAAAGCCGAGGCGCTCGTCGTCGAGCAGGAAGAAGTCGAACAGGTCGCCGCCCACCTCCAGGGCTGTGACCATGGCGGCATGCAGCTCGAAATCGCGGCGGTGCGGAAAAGGCGGAAAATTGCTAGGCAATATCGAACGTTGGATCAGCGCCGCATGCTCCAGTTCCTTGGCGCGCAACTGCTCGGCGCGCTCGATCTCGGCCAGCCGTGCGTGCTCGATGCGAATGGCCGCGATGTTTGCCAGCACTGTGAGCACGTTCAAGTCGTCCTTGGTGAACTCGTGGACGAGCCCGGGGGCGTCGAGGTAAATCAGCCCGATGACGCGGTCTTCGGTTTGCAGCGGCACAGCCAGCATGCTGCGGATTTGCTGCTGCACGATGCTGGCGCGGCCGGCCAGCGCTTCATCGGACATCGCGTCCAGCACCAACAGCGAACGCTTCTCATTGATCACCAGGTCCCGCACGCGCGAACTGATCCGGAAACCGGCGCCTTTCGAAGCTCGCACCTGAAGGTCGGAACCCTCCACCGTCATGAGTACGCCGCGCGAGGCTCCTACCGCCTCAATCGAGAGATTCATGATCAGCTCGAACAGCTTATCGAGCGGCGTGTGGCCGGCTAGCTCCCGCCCCGCATGGATGAGCGCCTTCATATGTTCTCCGCCTGGGATGGTTTGCCCGGCGGAAAGCACCTTGTCCAGTGTGGCCTCGGCGGTGGTCTGGGCCGGGGCAACGCGCTCCTCAATGAAGGTTACGGTTTGTGGCGCCAGACGAGGAGCATCGGCTTCGTTAAAAACGATGCTCAGTTCGCCCACGTTCACCCGGTCCCTGGGCCGCAGCACCTGCGCCGACGTGATGCGCGCTCCATTGACGAACGTGCCGTTGGTGCTGCCGACATCGCGTACAATCCAGTTGATTCCCTGGCGCTCAAACACCAGATGCTGGCGCGACAACCCCAGCACGTCACTAAAACAAAGGCTATTCGAGTCGGCGCGTCCCAGCTCGTAACGGTCCTGTTCGAGCTTCACCACCTGTTGGTCTCCTCGGGGAGTACGAATCGAGAGTTCAGCCCGAGGGGTCTTGGCCGGCGTCGGCATCTCCATTACGATAGCGTAACGAAGCGCCGTCTAATTTAGTCCCGCGCCTCTTTTCACACAATTGTAATGAAGACTCGTAGTACACTTTTCTGCATGGACGAACTGAAGATTGAGTCGACGTCGGGTGCGCGCCCGGGAGTCCGAATTCTTAGCCTTTCTGGACCGTTCACCTTGCAAGGGCTGTTCGACTTTCAGTCCATCATTCGCAGCGCAACTGATCCCGTCTTGATCATCGATTTGACCAACGTGCCGTATATGGATTCCGCCTCGCTCGGCGCCATTATGGGCGTGCATACCTCGGCGCAAAGACATCAGCGCCAGTACGCTTTAGTTGGCATGTCCGAGCGCCTTCGCACTCTTTTCCACGTATCGGGCGTGGGCGAAATTCTGGTAACGTATCCTACCGTCGAAGAGGCGCAAGAGAAATTGGGATCGAAGGCCGCCGCGAATTCCAACCGGCCCAGCTAGAGCGCTCGGGCGCGCACGGTGTGTGGTCGAAGTCTTAGCTATTCGTGTAACTCCTTAGCAGAGTTCCGTTTTTCCTGAATCCCCCCTGGTACAATTAAAAAAAATGCATGGTGCGTTTCTTTTCAGCTCCGTTCTCGCTGTTGCCGAAGCTCACCATCACTTCCGCGATTGACATCCTCATTGTCGCGATCCTGATCTATCAATTTATCCTCATCATCCGCGGACGCCGCGCGGTCTACGTCTTAGTCGGAATTTGCATCCTGGGACTGACCTATGTGGTCGCGATCTATGCGCGCTTGGAACTGCTGCGCACCCTGCTCGCGACGCTGGCGCCCTACACTCCCATTGCCCTGATTGTGATGTTTCAGTCGGAACTGCGCCGTATGCTGGCCAGGCTGGGACGCCGGCCCTTCTTAGGAATCAGCCAGCTGGAACGTCGCGAGCTCACGCAAGAAGTGCTCTTTGCCGTGAATAAGCTGGCTCAGGAGAAAACCGGAGCGCTCATCGTATTGGAAAGGAAAATCGGGCTGCGCACATTTGTCGAGAGCGGCGTCAATCTGGACGCGGCGGTATCGCGCGACTTGCTGTGTTCTATCTTCCAGCCCGGCGGAGCGCTGCATGATGGCGCCGTGATCATTCAGGGCGATCGCGTCGCGGCCGCAGCCTGTTTCCTTCCGTTGACCACCAATCCGCTGCTCGCCACCGAACTCGGGACACGCCATCGGGCGGCGCTCGGGATCACCGAAGAATCCGACTGCATCGCCGTGGTGGTCTCCGAGGAGACCGGCCGCATCTCGGTGGCGGCTTTCGGAGAGATCGAGTTGAATGTGCCGATCGAAAGGATTGAGCAGGTGCTCGCGGAGCGCCTGGAACGGGAAGACATGCGTCCTTCGGCTGCGGTGTCTCAGCCCTCGGCCACCGTGCATGGGTCCAGCGTGGAGCGGCCGTGAACCTGATCACCCGGAACTTCGGCTGGAAGCTGTTGGCGGTGCTGATTGCCTTCGTACTTTGGATCTTTGCCGCGCGCGAGCCGGAATTGGCCACGTCCCTTTCCGTGCCGGTCGAATTCCAAAACATCCCCGACGACCTGGACATCGGCGGCAACCTGCCGGACCGCATCCGCCTGGAGGTTCGCGGGCCATCCGGCCGGCTCTCGCGAGACAACCTCGCCGACGCTGCCGTAGTTTTGGATCTTGCCGACGCGCATCCTGGCGAGCGCACCTATACCATCGGCAACGCAAATATGGGCCTTCCTTTTGGAGTGGATTTTTACCGCGCCGTTCCTTCCCAGGTCACTTTGCGTTTCGATCAGCTATCGGTCCGCACGGTTCCCGTTCAGCCGGTATTCGTCGAAGTGCCCGATGGCTATCAGGTCAGCAGTGCGGCCATGGACCCGGCTACGGTTCGGATTCGCGGTCCCGAGCAGCGCGTCGCCGGCCTCTCTCATGTTGTAACCGATCCGGTCGATCTTACCGGTGTGGTGGGTCAGAAAGAGTTTCACACTCGCGTCAACGTGGGCGCTCCCCAGGTTCGGCTGGAATCTACAGGCGCCGTCAAGCTGACGGTGACGCTCGAAAAGATGCCTGCAGTCAGGAATAATAATGGCTCGCAAACTGTTCGGCACTGACGGGATTCGCGGCATCGCCGGAGAGTATCCTTTAGACTCGCAGACGGTCCACGCGGTCGGAGCTTCGCTCGCCGATTATGTGCTCAGGAGCGGTCAGCCACCGCGAGTGGTCATCGGCATGGACACTCGCGAATCCGGTCCTTGGCTGGCAGCGGAAGTCGCCGGCGGGCTGGCCGAACACGGCGTGGCTGCGGACTTCGCGGGAGTAACCACCACTCCCGGGATTGCGTATCTTGCCAGGACCGGACCGTTCGCCGGGGGCGTCATGATTTCCGCCTCGCATAATCCGTATCAAGACAACGGAATCAAATTAATCGGGCATTCGGGCTACAAATTGCCCGACGAGCAGGAAGAATCGCTGGAGACGAAAATTTTCTCGCTGCTGGAGAAGGGTGTGAAATCGGCGCCGGCTGAGCTTCCCGTGAACAATCTTTTGGACCGCAGCTACATAGACTATCTGGCCAGCACGATGCCGCAAGGGCTGGACGGGATGCGGATCGTGGCTGATTGCGCCAACGGATCGGCATCGTCGCTCGCAGGCGAGTTGCTGGAGCGCTTGGGCGCCCGCGTGTCCACGATTAATTGCACACCGGACGGGCGCAACATCAATCTGAATTGCGGCTCGCTGCACCTGGAGCCGCTGCGCTCGGCGGTGCTCGAAAATTCGGCCGACGTTGGAGTGGCGTTTGATGGCGACGCGGACCGCGCGCTGTTCGTGTCGAGCTCCGGCAGGATCATTGACGGCGATGCGGTGCTTTTGCTCACGGCCCGATACCTGAAGCAACAGGGCCGCTTGACGGAACGGGATGGCCGCCCGGCCGTCGTGGCCACGGTGATGTCGAACCTGGGTCTCGAACGCGCGCTGCACTCGCACGGAATCGAGATGGTTCGGACGCCGGTCGGCGATAAATATGTCCTGGAGGAAATGATTCGGCGCGGCGCGGTACTGGGCGGCGAACAATCGGGCCACATCATTTTTCACGAATACGCCACCACCGGCGACGGAATGCTGACGGCGTTGCGCGTCTTCGAGGTCATGCGCGCAGCCGGCGCCGGTTTGGACGAGCTCACGCGCGAGCTCGAAATCTACCCGCAGCGCCTGGTCAACGTGCGCGTGCGAGAGCGGCGGCCGCTCGAGGAACTGGCCGGAGTCAGCGCGGAGATCCGGGCCGCGGAAGCTTCCTTCGGCGACACTGGCCGGGTGTTGGTGCGCTTCTCCGGCACCGAGCCGCTCGCGCGCGTCATGGTCGAGGGGCCGGATCTGGAACGCGTGGAGGCCTTCGCCAATCGGATCGCGGCGCAGATTCGCTCGGAGCTAGGCGGGGAGAATTCATGAAGCGGCTCGCTACAATTTTCTTCACCGCGGCGGCGACCCTCATGGCGCAACAGACGCCACAGTTCACGCCTTCGGGCGACTTGGTTCTGCCTGCGAACTATCGCGAGTGGGTGTTCTTGAGCTCGGGCCTGGGCATGACCTACCAACCCTCCACGGCCGCGAACGGCGATCCCAGCCCCAGCTTCACCAACGTCTTCGTGAATCCGGCGGCTTATCGGTCGTTCGTCCAGACCGGGAAGTGGCCCGACAAAACTGTGCTCGTGCTTGAAGTCCGCTCTTCGGAGTCGAAAGGATCGATCAATAAGGACGGCCAGTATCAAGCGGATCTCGACCACGTTGCAGTAGAGGTGAAGGACACCACCAGATTCCCCGCCAACGGCTGGGCGTTCTTTGCGCTGGGCAAAGGGAGCAGCGGCAGGCTGATTCCACGCACGGCCGACTGCTACTCCTGCCACGCCGAGCATGGCGCCGTCGACAACACCTTCGTGCAGTTTTATCCCACGCTACTCCCGATCGCTCGACAAAAAGGAACGCTCAAGCCTTAGCTTCCCTAGGCCTTTTGTTGAGCTTTAGCCGCTTGCTGCGCCTGCGGGCTGAGCTCGACCGAATCCTCCTTTTCGGGTTTTTCGACCGCTTTGGGTTTCTGCGCAGCCGACTTCTGTTGTTGCTGAACACAGGTTTGGCTTACCGACGAAGCACTGTTTACGCTTTGGATCATAGAGATGCTCCTTGCTGATTGAACGTATCGGCGGCGATTCGGAAAGTGTGAGTTTCGCCCATGCTAATCTGA
The DNA here is from genome assembly GCA_963732175.1 of Bryobacterales bacterium. Taxonomy (GTDB): domain Bacteria; phylum Acidobacteriota; class Terriglobia; order Bryobacterales; family Bryobacteraceae; genus Palsa-89. The sequence continues at coordinate 82,982 of CAVSYF010000020.1, forward strand.
TTCCGGAGTAACCTGATGCGGAAATTGTTGCTAGCCGCAGCCTGTTGTTCCGTCGTCTTTGCGCAGGTTTCTATCGATGCACCGCTTGCCGGCGCGCCCTATTCGGGCGAACAAATCTACGAACTCACTGGAAAGCGGCCCGACGGCACGCAGATCAAGGGACAGCCGGTAGTCACGAAGATCTACCGCGATTCACAAGCACGAACCCGTACTGAGAATTCATGGAGAATTGATATTTCCGATCCGATCGCTGGTTATCTATACCGTCTCGATTCGGCCCACCACGTGGCTCACAGAACCCCACAACCGTCACCTTTGAAGCCGAGGACACAGGCTTTCAACACTGGCACGAAGGTACAGCAGGCGCCTGAGATAGACTACGCGCGCGGTCCCAGGCTGCCGGAACATAAAGACGAGTCTCTCGGCACTCAAATCATCAGCGGAGTGATGGCGGAGGGCCGTCGATATACGCTCACTTATGCGCCGGGCTCTGTAGGTAACGACCAACCGATTGTCAGAACTGACGAGACTTGGTATTCGCCCGAACTTGAGATCGTGCTGCTTTCCAGAACATCTGATCCGCGCTCGGGCGACAGCACCACCAGAATCGAAAAACTCAGCCGCGTCGAACCCGATCCGAGTCTGTTCCAAGTCCCGCGCGATTATGAAATCGTCGACGATCCCATCCCGCCCAAACGGCCGTAGTTCAGCCTTGCGGCTTCAGATGTTTTTCGAACAGATTCAGAATCCGCTTATACTCGTCGGCCCAACTGGCCGGCTCGACGAAGCCATGGTTCTCCACCGGATAGGGCGCCAGCTCCCAGTTCTCTTTGCGCAGCTCGATCAGCCGCTCGACCAGCCGCACGGTGTCTTGAAATTCCACGTTGGTGTCCGCCATGCCGTGGCAGATCAGCAGCGCGCCCTTGAGACCTTGCGCAAAGTAAATCGGCGAAGACCGGCGGTAGGCGTCCGGATCGTTCTGCGGCAGGTTCAGAATGTCGGACGGTGTAGCCGTGATTGTAGTGCGCCCAATCGGTCACCGGCCGCAACGCCGCGCCGGCCGCGAACACGTCGGGCTGGGTGAACATCGCCATCAGAGTAATGAACCCGCCGTAGCTGCCGCCATAAAGGCCGATCTTCTTCGGGTCCACGCCCTGCGCCGACACCAGGTATCGCGCCGCATCCACGATGTCGTCCAGGTCCTTGCCGCCCATGTGCTCGTAGATCGCGGTGCGCCAGTCGCGCCCATATCCGGCCGAGCCGCGGTAATCCACGTCGATCACGGTGAAGCCGCGCTCCATCAGCAGGTGATGGAACATGTACTCGCGGTAGTAATACGACCACCAGCGGTCGACGTTCTGCAAATAGCCCGCGCCGTGCACGAAGACCACGCCCGGACCGCCGCGGCGGAAATTCGCGGCTTGAAGAGCCGCGCGGGCACCATCGCGCCGTCGCGCGCCGTGAACGTGACGATGGGCGCGTCCTGCCACGGATATTGCCAAAAATCCGGCGCGGGCGATGATGGTCAGCTTCTTCGCGGCCGCGCCCGCGCGTGTTTCCTGCACGTAGAGCTCGGGCGGCTTGTTGGTGTAGGAGTAAATGTCGGCGATCCAGCGTTCGTCGGGAGAACGCGAGGAACGAATGACCGCCGGGGAGCGTGGTAAGCCGCGTGAGCGCGCCGCCGTCGGCGCTCATTTCATAAACCTGCTGTTCGCCGGGATCGCCCTCGTTGGTGGCCAGAAAAAACCGGCTCTTGTCTTTCGACAGCATCGCGCTCTCGACTTCCCACTTGCCCGAAGTCAGCGCCTTGCGGCTCGCCGCCCGGTCGAAGGAGACCGTATACAAATGGGAATATCCGGTGCGCTCGGATTGGAAATAGACCTCGCGGTCGTCCTTCATCCAGCCCAAAGTGTCGGCGCCCGGGCCGTCGATCCAGGCGTCGTCGTGATCGTGCGCCAGCACGCGAGTCTTTCCGGTCGCCTGATCGAGCGCCAGAATCCAGCGGTCTTTGTTGTCCGCGGCGCTAGCGCAGCAGAGCGGCTTTGGTGCCGTCGTCCGACCACACCGGTGCCCCGAATTCAATTTGTCGATCTTTCTGCTCGGCATCCTTTTGCTCGGCATCCACCCACTTCATCTCGCCGGTTTCGACGCTCAGGAGACCCAAGCGGGTGTGGCTCTGAACGTCGCCCACGTTATCCCGTCCGACGATGTCTTCGGTGTATCCCGACGCCGTCACGTAGTTTGGAACGATAGTCTTTTTGGCTCCGGTGGCCGGCTCCTTTACGCCCGCGATCACGTACTTTTCATCCGGCGTCAGCTCCAGCGCGGCGATGCTCTGGCCGGCTGGAAGATTGAAAGGCTTTCGCGGATTCTCGCGTTTGCGCTTGGCTTCCTCTTCCTCGCGATGGGCGTCGCGCTCGCGAACCACGTCGAGCAGACTCTTTTCTTCCTTCTTTAGATACTCCTGGCTGGCGGTCTCCTTTTTTTCTTCCTCGGGAGCCGGCGTGCCGCCGGGAATGCGGATATCGGTCATCTGATCGACCGCGCCCGTGTCGAGCGCCATCCTATAAAGGTTGTTGGCGCGCATAAAAGCGACGTGCTTGCCATCGTGCGTGAAGTGCGGATTCGTTTCCGCTTCGGAAGTCTTGGTGAGTTGTTTGGTTTGGCCGGTGGCGGCGTCGTAAAGGAAGATGTCGCCTTCGCGGACGTAAACGGTCTGCTCCTTGTCGCGGGTAGTGTCGCCGGATGCGGGCGGCGCGGTTTTCGCTTCCGCTTCGGATAATTTGCGTAGGCCGGATCCATCGCGGTTAGCCACGTATGTATCCGGATCCTGCAACAAAGGATCGCTGGCCTGCTTCCATTGGAAGTAGAGCTTCTCGCCGTCGCCCGACCACCGAACCTGGCTGGGCTCCCATCCGAAGAGGCCGGGCCCGCGCATGATGTTGTCGACGGTGAGCGCGAATTTTCCCGCAGGCGTGGCCTGGAATGCGAGCAACAGCGCCAGCAACGGCAGGCTGGATTTCCTCATCGATCCCATGCTAGCGCACGGAATTACTTGCTCGCGTGGAGTTGAACCGCGCCCAGGTGCGTCAGGCCACCATCAATGACAACGGTTTCTCCGGTGGTGGAAGTCGCGTCGCATGTCAGGAAAAGGGCCAGATTCGCGATCTCATCCACGCCCGGGAGGCGCTTGAGCGGAGTGGCGCTTTCGCCGGCATCGAAGGTAGCGGCGGGCCAACTGGCGAAGCGCGTGCGCACCAGTCCCGGCGCGATCACGTTCACGCGAATATCAGGCGCGAGAGCTCGCGCGAGCGATTTGGTCAGGGTGGCGACGGCGGCTTTCGAAGCTGCGTAGGCCATCGAGCTTCCCATGCCGGTGAAGCCGGCCGTCGAGCCGATGTTCAGAATCGATGCTCCTTCTTGCCGGCGCAGCAGAGGCGCGGCAGCGCGCACGCAGTAGAATATTCCGCGCACGTTGGTGTCGAAGGTGCGCTCCCAGATCTCGTCGGTGAGGTCGTCCATTTTGTCGTGGGGAACGCGCGTGCTCCATCCGGCGTTGTTCACCAGAACATCCAGGCGGCCGAAGGCTTGGCCGATGCGGTCGACCATGGCGCGCACTTCGGAGTCGCTGGAAACGTCGGCGCCGATCGCGATCGCGGTGCCCCCCGCCGCGCAAATGCTGGAGACGGTATCTTCGGCGTCTTTGCGTGAGCGGCTATAATTGACCGCGACTTTAGCGCCTTCTCGCGCGAAGAGTTCGGAAATCGCGCGGCCCATTCCGGTGCCGCCGCCGGTAACGAGCGCCACTTTCCCTGACAGTTTCATCTATCAGATAGTAGCCTTTTTTGGAGCGCGCACAACGGCACAAGCGGCCTGTGCGCTCGGGTCGGCCCCGCATTCGTTATTTCCGGACGAAGTAAAGCGTGGCTTGCGCGTGCTGCCCCTGAGGCACGTCTTCCTTGATCTCGAGCGTCAAGTGCTTGCCGTCATCGGACAACGTGTGCGTCCAATGGCCCTGCACCTGGTCGTCCTTGGCTTGAGCGGTCCAGTCCGTCAGCAGTTGGTTTCCATTCATGGTCGTTTTCGTTCTTAAGGTGAATGGGCCGACCAGCGTCTCCTGCTCCTGGCCATCGGTGTTCAAGCGTATCTTCGACGTCATCAGGCCGACGTATAGCAACGGAACCACGCCATTATCCGGCTCCTTGAATGTGGACTCGATGGTCACCCCCGAGCTGTCCTGCTTAATCCGGGTATCCAGATTATTGGGCGCATCGCCGGGCCTCGGGCTATGTTTATCGAGAGCCCATTTTCCGGAAAATCCGGCGTCCTTGGCGTCCTTGGCAGGCGCATCTTTTACGGAGGCAGCCAGGAAAACCGCTAAAAACAGGAGACTTACTACGTTGGCTTGTTTCAAAACACCCCCTCCTCGCTAGGTTAGATGCACGCTGAGCTCAGGAGTATCGCGGTTTCTTTAATCGCCCGAGACCCGGCGCGGGCTGGGACTCCAGACCTGTGGTATGCGAACGGACGCCAGGAACGCGGCGCGCTTCTTCCAGGCCACCGACACACCGAGCATCGCAACAACCAGAACGATGGTACAGATGACACAGGCGACGTTGCTCAAGTTTTCTTTCGCGACGCCGAACCATCGTCCGTAAACCAACTCGATGTGTACCCAGTAGACCAGCAGCGAGGAAGTTCCAAACTGCCGCAGCCAGCTCCAGGCGGTTCCAACCGCGTACTCGGTCCAGAGGAACGCGAAGGCGAGGAACAGCAGCACGACGCCCAGTTTGATCACAATCAGACCGGGGCTATTCAGCCAAAATTCGGATCTCGGATAAATCGAATACGGCACGTTCGAAAAGTACTGGCCACCCAGGATCAGAGCAAAGCCCAGCAGCGTTCCCCATTGCATGAGACGATTCATGTGCTCGGGTTTCGCCAGGCGCAGCGCGCTGCCGGCGCTGATTCCGAAAGCGACGAAAGCCGCCCAGGGGAAGAAGGCGAAGTATTGATAGCTGGGAACGAAATAGGCGGAGACTTGCGGCGGCAGCCAGCTCCAATCGATGGAGGAAACCAGCGGCGAAGCGGCCGCGATGACTGCGCCCAAGACGGCGCATAATTTCACGCGCTCGACGGTAGTGAAGATCGCCATCACGGACATCAGCGCAATGGCGAAGCCCATGCAGTTGAGGATGTCGACCTTGAACAGATTGGTCCAACTCTGCGGCAGCGCGAAGAGCCAAAGCTGGAGGCGGAAAAGGAACGCCAGCATGAACAGATAGCCCGCCCGCCGCAGCGACGCTTTCCAACGGCCAAGCGCGCCCAGGCCTTGCCGCTCGCGCCCGTCCATTAAGAACGCTAGTGTGATTCCGGTCAGGACCAGGAAGATCGCCGGGCCGATGCCGCCCATGAACTGCGATAGCGTGAATGGTCCGCCGCCGCGCAGATCCGTTCGATTAAACGAATGGAACACGTGACCTTGCAGCATGATCACGACCGCCAGGCCGCGCGTCCAGTCCAAAAACATGAGCCGGCTGCCGGTATTGCGGTTATTGGGTTTCAGAGTCGCGTCCACGCGCTTGGGTTCTGCGGCCGTCATTTTCCGGGATGCTCTACTTTGACGTCTTTGGGAAATTTGGGTTGCAACGCATCCGCCTTCAAGTGAGGCGGATTAATTTTCAAATCACTGTAAGCGACCAGACGGTAATCGCCGGACGGCTGCGAAATCTTTTCGCGGATCGGGTAAGGCTCGCCTTGTTCCGGGATCCACATTTCGACCTTCGAGACGTATTGCCGCGCCTCGCCGGTTTTGGGAACTAACTGAAGGTGAATGGCCGGAATGTCTTGGCCGTCCTTCAACGTCTCTGTTCCGAGGACCGTCACGGTGTAATCTTTTGCAAGTTCTGTGCCGGTGGTGCCGAAGCCCAGCATCAGAAATTTGTCCAACTGTTCGCCATGCTTATCTAAGTCGTAGATCTGTAGCGTTTTGATCTTAGGATAATAAATTTGGACCCGCCTATTTTGAAATGTCACGGTCTTGACGTCGGGAGTGATAAAGTCCACGCGGCCCTGTACTTCCCCCGGTTGTATCTTTTTCATCACCAGCGTAGCGGTTTCGGTGGTGTTCTCGTCGATCACGTCGGTATGTGTGACATAGGTAACTTGGGCGGTCATCGCTTTGAAATCGGCGCCGGCGCGATCCATGCGCTGCAACACATCTTGTAGGGTGTCGGGCGAGGCCACCAGCGAAGCGGCGAGCATCGTCGCGAGTAGGTACACAAACGAGGTGCCGGATAGCATTTTCATCGAAACGAGGGTTTTAAGTTTGGGCGCTTCTGGCTACGGCGTGGTGAACGCCATATACCCCTTGATTTCTTTTTCCGAGTCGACGATCGGTTCCAAACGAGTTATGTTGTACTTCTTGCCGGTGCGCGCTCTGAGTAAGAGACTGGCTTGCGTCGGGCGCGCCGATTCCGGAATGTTGGACAACTGTTCGGCATCCATCCAAAACACGTTGGCGCCGTTTTCCGACGGAAGCATGACGATACTGCTGGGCCGGGGCTGATCGCGAAACCACTCCCGCGGCGTGAAAAAGATGAACGCCAGGATTAGGCCGACCATCACGTCGTACTGCCAGCCGGCGCGGGGATAATCCCACAAAACGAAGCGTTTGACCGCGGTGAGTGGACTCGCCATTCCAGTTTTTAGTCTAGCGCAACGGGCGCGGAATGGACCAGCATATCGCCGGGAGGATGTTTCGCGTTAGGCGAGCCTTTGCTATTGCCCGCCCGTGACGCAGCCGGGGCATTGGCCGAACTGGCCCGAGCCGTTGATCTGGTTGAATTCGCAGGCCTGCGTGAGATGGGCCAACTCGGCGGCGCTTAGCCGGGCAGTCGAGAACGGCGTCTCACTTACGGTGTAGCCAGACGCGGGGAGCGCATGCAGGGTGGTGCCCCAGGCGTGCAAACCGCTTACGACCGGCCCGGGACTTCCGGCATTACAAGCGCTTGAGTTCGGCGGCGCCGGCGTTCCGGGCGGTGCGGTGGACGACGCGCCTGCCGCGGTGGACCAGGCCAGCAGCTTTATAACAAGAGAAGTCGGATTCTCGCCCGTGAGGCTGGCCGCGTTGATCGCTTTGGCTGAAAGGCTAACCAGGCCATCCGGCGTCACCAGGCAAGAGCAGCAGGACTGCAGTTCTTCATTCGGATCGAACGCATAGACGCCCACGCATAGATTGCCGTCACCCACCGGGTCCGGCACGAGCGTGTTCTGGCCGTCGTTCGTGACGTTGATGTTGGAGTCTCCAATGTTCAGGTTGGAGACATAGCGAAGTAGAAAGGTGGGGGACACGGTCACTGGGGTGAAGGCCAGGGCGTCGGCAATTTCGCCGAACACCACAGTGGGAAGGGAAGTTAGATAGTTGTTTGCGCCGGTGGTCGGGTCGACCGTGAAAATTGCATTGCCGAGGTCTGAATCGTACGAGGACGCGAACAATGTTCCGGCCGAATTGAAAGCGGCGGCATTGAAAATTCGATCTTCCTGGTCGGTCTCGGCTCCGTAGAAGGTCACGCTGCCTGTGGTCGGGTCGATCGTGCCGAGAACGCCTGTTTCTGGATAAGGGGTCAGATTCGCCAGCAGGTAGAGAGTTCCGGCCGGGCTAAACGCCAAGCCTCCAGCGACGGTATACAAAGTTTCGCCAGGCCCAATCTGGGTAGCTGCGCCGGTCGTGAGATTGATAGAGACCAGATAGCTGGCCGGGGATTGTGCGACCCATCCATATAACGTCCCAGTGCTGCTGAAACTGATGTCACTTATACCTGTTAGGCCGAGGGGGCCGATCAACTTAGCCGCGGCGGTGCTGGTATTGATCGTGACTAAGGAATCGGGATAATTCGCGCTGTTGTCATCCGTTACGCCGAACAAAACGCCTGTGACTGGATTGAAAGCGAGTCCGGTTATTCCGATTGGCAGCCCGCCGGCCAGAAGCGGGCCGACTAATGTGTATGCTCCGGTGGTGGCGTCGATGGTGTAGAGGTTTCCTCCAGCGCCTGTCTCGCAACAAGCAATCGAGGTCGCGGCATAGAGCGTTTGTTGTGCATGGGCGGTGCTCAGGGACAACCACAGGACGCAGCAAAGCAAGCAAAAACGAAGCCATTGCAGACGCATTAGTACAACAATGGTAAACGCCGTTCAGTTCTAGTACAATTCTCAAAACGAACTAAACAAAACGCCTAGCTGGGTGGTATCGCCGACCGTCAGGGGCGCATTTACTTGTACTTGCGCAGGACCGCCAGCACGCGCCCTTGAATCTGGACCGCCTCGGCGGGGACCAGAATCGGCTGCATGGATGAATTGGCGGGCTGCAACCGGATGCGGCCGTCGGCTTCGCGATAGATCCGCTTGAGGGTCGCGTCGGCGCCATTCACCAGGGCGACGACGATCTCGCCGTCCCGAGCTTGCTGGGTTCGTTCCACCAGCACGTAGTCGCCGTTCAAGATGTGATCTTCGATCATGGATTCGCCCGAAACTTCGAGCGCGAAGGTGTCGCCTTTGCCGGTGAAGTCGGCGAACTGCAGCGTTTCGCGACCCTCGATGGCCTCGACCGGTGCGCCGGCGGCGATTCGGCCCGCCAGCGGGATCTCATCCGCACGGGGCGCTGCCGCTCGTCCTTTGCGCCGCTCCTGGAGATATTTCGCAGAGACCTCCAGTGAACGGCTTTGGTTAAACAACCGCCGCACGTAGTTGCGCGACTCCAGTCCCTGGATGTGCTTGTGCACGGTGGCCAGCGATGCCAACTGGAGGCCTTGCGCCAGCTCTTCGTAGCTGGGGCTGTAGCCTTTTTCCTCGATGAAATCAGCGATAAAATCGAGAACTTCTTTTTGCCGCTTGGTGAGCGCCATAGGTCCAGTATGGCGAAGAAAAGGAGAACAGTCAAGCCCCGGGCAATTATCCGATCACGACAAGGATGTGGGGCAGACTATGAAATGGCGTGACAGGCTGGTTCGTTATTTCTTGGTGTCCCTTTCCTGCTGTCTTGGTTTGATGCCAACGGTAATGCGGATCGGCGCTTCTGACATCGGAACGCTGCCGATAGAAAGTGCACCCTCCGCTCGCCTTGTGAACAATGTACCGATAGCACCATCACCGAACCCCTCGCGTTTTAAGGCGGATGCTAGAATCCGGGCGGCTTCACGTCCCTTAGCATCAAGAGCCAGCCGCGCAACCGTGATGCCGATCACCTCTTGGTTCTCGGCTCCGACATCGACCTTCACGCCGTACAGCAGTTTGCCGTACACAATAATTTTCCCGAAACCAGCGTCCCACTTGGCTCCTTTAAATATTTCAATTAATTGGTTGGAAAACTGTTCGGCTTCTGCGTCGTCAGCGTACCAGAAAACATCGATTCTTTGGCCTGCAAACGGAGCTAGATTCTTCGTCAAGCGCACGGCCTGTTCTTTGCTGATGGTTCTCCATGCTAACAACTCGGCCAAGTGTTCGGCTCTCAGTCGAATTTCGGCTGCATCTTTTTCGTTTTTGGATGCACGTTCACTTGCTTTGGCAGCATCGGCGTCAGCAAGCGAAACGAGTTGCCGCGTGTTGTCTCGAATGTCAGTTTCGATTTTGCCAGCTTCTACGTGGATACGAAATTCGCCAGCTACTCCTATTGCCACAAGGGTAGCGCCGGCCATGCCAAGCAAGAATAACAGGAGACTGGGCTTGTCAGGAGTATGGATAGTCCCTCGTCGGAAATCCTTCCACTCGTGTCTGTATTCGATGACCAGCACAAACACTTCTATAACCACGCCTGCGACCACAAGTAACGTCCAGAAATTCAGCAGTGAGTCCAAGCCGGACCAGGACTTCTCCAAACTGTCCAATTTCCTTGAGAGAGCCAATGCGTCCATAAAACATCACTAAGAAATCGAACTTCGGACGGCAACGTTCTTCCAGTTGGTTCCTGTGATTTCTATCTGCGTCCTAGGAATTGTTGCTGTTCTCCTGCTTAATGTTAAGCAAGGAATTATATCGCGGAGAACGAAACGATGAAGTGGTACATCATTAGAGCTTCCTCGAAGGGATAATTGCCAACCCTGCGAAGTTGCGAGCGCTTAATTCGTAACCGTCAACGTCGCGGGCGCGCTCGCGACACCGTCTACCGTGACCACCACCGACTGTGGGCCTGAGGCGAGTCCGGCGGGCACGGTGTAATTGATTTGAACCACTCCGACCAGACCGGGCGTATCGCCGACAAAATTAGGCAGCACCGGCGCGCCTCCCACTGTCATAGAAACGCTTTTGGGGGCGGGCAAATTGGCAAGCGGTGTGCCGGCCGCAGGCGCCGCTCCGGTTGCGACTGCGGGCGATAACGCGCCAGCGCCGGTGATGTACAGCACGATCTCTTGTCCGGGGGAGGCGCTCCCATTCGGAACCGGCGCGCCGGTTGGATCGATGAATATGCCGGGCGCGGCTGCGGCGACGCTGAACGATTGCGAGACCGTTTGTCCGTTATTGTTGATGTTCAAAACCGCCGTGCTGTTGGGAGTGGTCTCATACGGAAGCTGGATATTCAACTGTCCCGAAGAGACGTAATAGAGCGGCGCAGCAACGCCGTTCACGGTCGCGGCAACACTGGCCATGGTGGCGGGCAGCGGCACGGTGCTCGCGGTTTGAGTGGAACCCGCGAGTTCGGAACCGAAGACCGTCAATACCATACCGGGCGCATAAACCGGTTTGAACGACGCGCCATTCGTCAGAGCCGTGATGGTTGGCGTAGTTGAAGAGCTGCCGGCTGTGACGGTCACGGTCACTGTAGCGGTTGTATTCGTCTCGCCGTTGTATTCGGCTGTGATGATTGCCGAGCCTTGCGACAACTGGGCTCCTGAGACGGCCAGCGTAGCGGTTGCGGTTCCGGCTGAACCGGACAACACCGCCGAGCCCAGGGAAAGGGCGCCTTCCGTGAACGCTACGGTGCCGGTCGGGGTAGTTCCATCGGACGAGGTTACGGCCGCCGTCAAATTGACGGTGCCATTCGCCGTGATGCTGGTGGGGCTCGCCACCAGTGTCATGCTGGTGACCGGCCGCGCCGAAGTCACGGTCTTGCCGCTGTATGCACCGATGAATATGTCCACGTCCACCGACCCAAGTCCGGTGACCTGATCGTAGCCGACGCCCGCGCTATACCCTATCGGAGTCTCGCTGCAATTGGGCGAACGTGACGAACAGGCTACTGTAACGATATTATTGCCGGTCGTGATGTCGTGAAACGCGCTGGATGCGCTCTGCGCAAGCGGATACAGCTGGGCATTGAAGTTCCCCACGCCGGGCGAGGATTGAACGCCGCTCGAAACCAGGTACTGATTGAGCAGAGTGACAATGCCCGCGAAGGAAGGCGCGGCGACCGAAGTGCCGCCGAAGACCTGGAGCTGTCCTCCACTATAGATCAGATAGCCGTCATGATCGGCCGAAGAGCTGAGCGCGACATCCGGCACATTGCGCGCGTTATCGTTGGGAACGCCGGGACCGGTTTGCCAGGAAGGTTTCGCGAAGAACGTGCTGGCTCCGCCGCCGCTGGCTGAGGGCTCCCCATCTTGCGTGCTATCGTTCCAGCTTGTTTCCGGAATATAGGACAGCACAGACGATTGGCCGCTGCCATTGGTGTTGCTCCAATATGTCCCTGTGCCTTCGTTGAATTCCGTGCCTCCGACGCCGGTTACTTCCGGAATCGCGGCGGGCACATCCACTGCCAGGCCGGGATTCGTGGAATCGTCGCAGTCCGCCCCGCCGGCATCGCCCGAGGCCGCCAGCCAGGTGATCCCCTGCGCGTTCCCCTGTTGCGCCCAGGATTGGAACATCAACGCGTCCACCCGGCCGGTCTCCTGCTCACAGAGACCGTAGCTGCTGCTGATCACCGGCGCCAGGTTCTGGTCGATGGCGTATTGGATGGAGTCCATTACATCGCTGGAATAAACAAAAATGATGGTCGCGTTCCGGGCCACCGCACCCGACAACTCTAAATCCAGATCCGCCTCGGGCAAGTCCGTGCTGCTGATCCCTGGATTTTTGCTGTTCGGAACGAGCACAAGTTGCGGGTCGTTAGGCGCCAGACCATAGCTGCTTCGAAACGTGTTTATGTCGGAGAGATTGATCTCGGTCTGTCCGGCGATCACGAGCTTTTGGCCGGTGCCGTCAATGCCGGCGGCGTACAGCGGATTGACGTCGTAGATGAGCGAAAAATCATTGGGAGCGATATAGTGAACGCCCCGGCTGGCCGTGTAGTTGGGAAGCTCGCGCAGCGCTCGCATGGCAGGCTTCATGCGGAAATCGTTCAGGCCGCGAATGCCGCGGATCACACCGCTAAACGCCGCGGGCAGGGAAGGCTCGGTCGCGTTGGCGAAATGCGTTTCGCCATTGACAACATACTGGTGAATTTCTGTTTGAAACGCCTGCTCTACCCGCGCGGCGGTTCCGTCGACCGAGACCCAGTTATGGCCGCGAGCGACGCCGGTAACCGTGAGACCTTGCGCCTGCAACCAAGACTGTATCTGGCCCAAGTCGGCATCGCTCGCTCCGAAACGCGCGGCGTACTGCTCCGGCGTGAGCCAATGATGATAGTCCGCCGAAGCGGGGTTTTGTTGCGCCGCCAGCAAGCTGGTCAAGTCCGCCTGCTGTTGGGCGGACGGCGCGAGCGCTAGCGTAATGTGCGTGAGCACCAGCGAGGGCGCCACTCGTCCTTGATCGTCTTCGGCACGGGCCCGGGGCGAGATGTGTCCCGCTAGGGTAAAGCGCTTAGTGTTATCGACGGGCGCCGTAATCCGGTTCGCTTGCGCGTACGCGTGGACGGTTGCCACACACGCTGTGACAATGAGCGCCGCAAGCTGCCAGCCGCGATGCTGTTTTAAAGACTTCATGGCCTTTTACTTATCGGTTTCCGTTATGCATATCGATACGAGGCGCTTTTCTTAAACGACGGTCTGTTTGCATCTCAGGTTCCATCGGACGTGAAACTTTAGCATTATCAACTGCGCATTGGTGTTCAGAAGCGGCGCGGCGGACCCAGTACTACTGCTAAGAATGTAAAGGTTTAGGCCCGAATCGAAACCGGAATTAAACACGGCCCGTCCTCCGGAGCCTGTCAATTCGACGCTTAATTCTCACGATTTTCGGCGTGGCCGCCCTGACTCCGGCGTTCGCGCAGACCACCACGACGACTAACATGGTGACGCGCACGATCCCCTCGCCGCCGGTTGGCCTGGAGCCGCCGAGACCGCCGAGGTCAAACGTGGTGAACACTGCGTCAAAACCCTCAGGGGGCACTGCCGCGTCCGTGGGCGCGCCGGGGTTTCCGCCAAGCTCGCCGCTCGCCTTGACTTAAAAAACTCTGCATACTATGCTTTTGTTCATGCTAGAAAAATTGGCGAAAGTATTCGGCTTGGGCGCCGCTTCCCTGTTGATCTGCGCTACGCTGTGGGCCCACCACGGCAGCGCCATCTCCTACGACACGAGCCATCTGTGGACGACCAAGGCGACCGTGGTGGAATTCCGCTATGCGAATCCGCATCCCTCGCTGTTCTTCGATCGCACCGATAAAAACGGCAACGTCGAGCACTGGGTTTCCGAACTTCTGACGAATCCCTCCGCGCTGGCGCGAGCCGGCTGGACCAGAAGCCGTAGCGAAGGAGCCCTGAAGCCCGGAACCGTAGTCAAGTTGTACGTCGGCACAGCCCGGGTCGGCGGATTCAGCGGCATCGTGATGAAGATTGAAAACGAGCAGGGCGAAAACATCGTCGGCGAGCGTGGCGAAATGACCGCGGTGGACATGGACGGTGTTCCAGGTGGATTACAACCCGGCAAGAGCGACGAGACCACCAAATAGCGCTAGCGGGGCGCGTAAACTCATTCAATAAAGTACGACTTCGAAACGGCCGATGGACCTGCCAGGCGATCCATCGTGCCGCCCCGGGAGAGTATCGAGCGCAGAAGGGCCGGCCGCAAAGGCCGGCCAGCGCGGCGCTTCCAGCCGTCCAGTCCGGCCGAAGAGCGATCTCAATTTCTTCGTCCTGGCGGCAACCACCACCACGCCGCTGGCAATTCCATGGGCCATAAAAATTCTTTTGATCGGCGTGATTCTTCTCGGCGCGGCGCTGCGAATCGCGAACCTGGGGAACGTCATCGCGCGCAGCCCGGATGAGCGTGCTTACGCCTTGCACGCGTTCGGACTTTAGAAGAACGGTTTGGTTGGCAATCGGGCCTTGGCACGGGCCCAGATCCAGAATGCCGAGCTGCATTTTTATCCTCCGCCGACTCGGTTGGCTTTCACGTTGCCTGTGGCGGCGATCATGCGGCTCACCGGCATCTATGACGAGCGCCCCGGTGCGTACCTGTCGTGCGCCGCCAGCATCCTCTCGCTGGCTGCGGCCATCTGGATAGGATTGCGGTTTTTCGGGTCTTGGATCGCAGTCTTTGGCGGTTTTTTCCTGGCGGTGTTTCCGCCCGAACTGGTGATCGCGCGACGCTGCTGGTCAGACGCGTTAACGGGGCTCGCGGGAATTTTGACGTTGTACCTTACTATGGAAATTTTCTCCGGGCGGCGGAACTGGTTTTTCTACGTTCCTCTCGCCCTGATCGGCACCGTGGCCGTGCTCGCGAAGGAGACCTCCGTCTTGCTGTACGGACCCTGCCTGCTGGTCGCGCTTTGGGCGTTGGTCGTAAAAAATCGCGACTTCAGCGGAGCCGGTTTTATGGTCTTGGCCGCGGTCGTCAGCGCACTTCTAGCCGTCGCGCTGCTGGTGTACTCAACTGGCGGCGTCGCCGTTCCGCTTCAGATTTTTCTCGAAGACGCGCGTGCGAATTCGCAGAACCCGTATGCGCTGGGTAATCAATCGGGCCCGGTTACCTCTTGTTGTGGGCGTTCGAAGCATTCGAGCCCCGTGACGTTCACGCTGGCTGTCCTAGGTCTCGGGATCGTCATTGTCCGGGACCGCCGCGCGAGATCCGAGACCGCGCTGCTCGCGTGGATGACCATCGGATTTCTAGCGATCTTCATGCTGATGCCGCTTTGGCTTAATTTGCGCTATGCAACCGCAGCTTACGCGCCGCTGTGCTTGTTCGCAGGCGTGGCGCTCTGGCAGTTGTTTTCTATGGCCAGCCGGAAACTGCCGCAGGACGCCTGCTACGGAGCGGTCGCGCTAGGGCTGGCGGCCATCCTGTTCGCGGCTTACGCCGATTATCAGCGCTTCGAAAATGATTTCGCGCAAATCAACGACCTTTCCGTCGGTGTGATCCGCACGGCGCTGTCGAATTGAACAGTCGCCGCGCAGCAATTGCAGTCCAACGCCTTTTGCTTGCCTGTGGGCTTAGAATCGAAGGTGGCGATGACATCCAGTTCGCCTAGCCTCTATATTGAACGGTCCGGACCGTTGCTCCGCTTTTGGGGGCTGTTCCGCCAGGCTTGCATGGGCGCGTATGAAGACAACTGTTTCGGTATCGCCAAGGGCGCAGCTTACTCCGCGCTGCTGGCCTTCTTCCCGGTGCTCGCGTCCATTGCCGCCATTCTGGTCCGGGTGAATGCCGATTCCGTGGCGCGCGTGCTCTCGCGGCTTTTGTTCGAAGTGGTGCCGCCCGGCACGGAGGACCTGGTGCGCTATCAATTCGCCGCCCGGGGTCAGCGGCCGATTTGGCTGGTCCTGGCGGCCGCGGTGCTGTCGGCCTGGGCCGCTTCCGGCGCGATGATCAGCTTGATGGAGGGATTTCAAGCCGCCTACCACTTGCCGTCGGGACGTTCCTTTCTCAGGCAGCGGGGCATCGCCATCCTGCTGGTCTTCATTGCCGCTTTGCCGAGCGTCGGCGCATCCGCGATGCTTCTTTTCGGCGCGCGCACCGAACGATGGATGCTGGGATGGCTGGGCCTGGCGCCGGAAGCCGATATTCGTACCGGCGTCATCCTGGCTTTCGATCTGCTCCGCTACCTGGTGGCTCTTGGAGCAATCGTAGTCGTCACCGCGTTGATGTACTGGATCGGGCCGAATCGGCCGCTTCGTTTTCGGTGTGTCTGGCCGGGAGCCTTCTTGTCGACGGCCCTGTGGCTGGGCGCCACGTCCGCCTTCGCTTGGTATGTGCGCAACATCGCCAACTATAACGTGTTGTATGGAAGCATTGGGGCCGTAATCGCGCTGCTGGTGTGGATGTACCTGCTGGCGCTGATCGCGTTGTTCGGTTGTGAGTACAACGCGGTCCGTGAGCGGCTGCTAGACTGATTCGTATGGAACTTCCAGGAAAAAAGATCGCCATATTTATCGATGCGGCGTACCAGGAGATGGAAGTCTGGTATCCGTATTTTCGTTTTCAGGAAGCCGGCGCCGAGTGCGTGTTCATCGGAGCCGAAGCAGGCAAGGTCTACCAAAGCAAATTGGGTTATCCGGCCGCGGCGCAGCTTTCCTACGACGCGGTCCGCGCGGATGATTTCGATGGCGTCGTGATTCCAGGCGGCTACGCTCCCGACAATATCCGCCGCCACCCGAAAGCGCTCGAGTTCGTCCGCGAGATGGATGAGCAGGACAAGCTGGTTGCCTCCATCTGCCATGGGCCGTGGGTGCTGTGCTCGGCTGAGATCCTGAAGGGCCGGCGCGCCACCTGTTTCTTCGCGATCAAAGATGACGTGATCCACGCCGGCGCACACTACGAGGATGCCGAGGTGATCGTCGACCAGAACTTCGTCACTTCGCGCAAACCCGAGGATCTGCCGGCCTTCTGCCGCGCGGCCATCCGGGTTCTGATTGAGACGCCTGTACTGGCCGCTTAGCGGCCGACTAAGGGTTGGCGCCCACAGCGCCCTTCTTCTCAAACTCGATATCGAAAGGCCCTGAATCCGGCTCGGGCAGCAGAAGCACAATATGCCGCTCGATCGCGCTGGTCTGGTTTTTGTTGGTGTGCACTACTCCTGGCTGGACAATCACGATGTCGTTTTTCTTGAGCGGATAGTCATCCAGCCCGTACGTGACGGTGGTCTCACCCTCGACCTCGAAATAAACCTGCTCGAACCTGTGAACGTGCGGCTTGGGACCACCGGAGCTTGGTAACGTACTGTCGAGGCGCATCTGGAACGGGCTGCCCTTCGCTCGCTCCGTGTACTTCTGACCATTCAATCCCGGCTTCAAGTTCGAGGCCGCGGGTACCTTGATCTCGCGAATGTATTGGGATGCGTTCGCTACCTTCATGGGCTGAGCGGGCTTCAGCATCGACATCAGGTTCCGGGAAAGGTCCTGCCTGGGGTTCGCCGAAGAGATCGCCTCAAAATGGGCCTCTGGTTCGGCGTCGGCGTTCCAGACTTCGTGCGGTATATTGGGCGGAATAACTACCCCGGTGAACGGTCCGGCCACGAACTTTTCGGTCCCGATCTGAACGGTCATCTTGCCGGAGAGCACGATGTAATCGTCTTCCACTGGCAGGGTGAACAGGGACGGTCCGTGAGCGCCCGGCGGCATCCGCGTATAAATGAGGTAGGCGTTATCGGAGCCGTTGGTTGGCCCGCCCAGGACCTCGCTGACAGCCGTCTTGCCTGGCAACGGGGACGTATCCGCCGTTCGAACGGGTCCGCGCGTCTCATTGAGCCGGAGCGTCCAATTGAGCTTGCTGGAACCGCTTGGGCAGCAGCCGCCAAAGACACCCCTACGATCAGAAGGACACGCAACTGTGCCGCTACAGACATACTTTGAGATCTCATCGTTTTCGCTTTGCCTTTCCGTACCGGGTCATTGTACACCCTCTCGGCATCCCGCTACTTGCAGCCCGCAACTTATTAATGCTTTCTGCCGGGAATGGAGAAGAGACGACCGAGCGGAACAGGCTCCGATGGCGGTTATAGTCAGCGCGCGCCCGTCAGGCGCGCCTTACTTGTCTTTCTTTGCGCTGGGCGGCTCGGGTTCGAACGAGCGGAAGTAGCTGTTGTCCTGGGGAACGCAGCGGTCTTCCACAATTCCAGACCAGCCGGCGACCGACGCGGCTTCTTTCGGGATCAGACCCCACACTTTGGTGCTGGAGTGCCAGGGCCTGGTGTAGTTCACCGGATCGGTGAGCGTCATGTCCAGCCGCAGCCGATTGCGGGTCGGGCGCGTGTAGCGCTCTTCTAGCACCGCTTTCTCGCTGACCGGATAGCCGTACGCGTCCACCCATTGACGGTCGTCAAAACCCACCGTGGTCACCACCAGCGTATCGCCTTCCCAATGGCCGGCCGAGTACCCGTTAAAGCGCGGCAGGTAGTCTTCCACATTGGGAAGTTTTCTTCCGTCGGTCCAGATTTCGCGGTTATCCCAGAACCATTCGAACCTTTCGATGATGATCTCGCCGGTCTGCACGATCTGCATGGGCGGGTTGCCGCCGGAAAACGTCACCAGGCGCATCAATCCCAGCGGCTCGCAACGCTCCTCGGGATCGTTGGACAAGGCCGACTGAACGGCCCGGCGGTAACCGACGTCGATATCCGTATGCGCCAGGGCTTGTTTGGCTCCCGGCAACATAGCCTTTCGTGGGATGGTTCGCCTCAAACCTCTTTTCTCCCTCCGGGGTCATAGGCGGAACATCGCCGAAGTAGCCGTAGGAAGGCCGGGAATTGTCGCGGCATTCCGGGCAGGGGGGTTGGCCGAATTGGGCGGACGGGTTGCGTGCCCATATCCCGTTGAAGTCGTGCTTATCGTACGGGCGCGTATCGTGATCCGAAACTGGGTACGTCTTGTTCACGTCATCTCCGACCACCTTGCTCGCCACGGTGCGCCGCCTCCTGCGCCACGGAGCTCTGGAACCAGCAAAAACGCGGGAACGGCAGTAAGAGCAAGCGCCCTTACGGCGTGCCGCGAGAATCGCGCCAAACCGCTATTGTTTGTCATGTACGTCGCTCCTTTACTGGGTGTTGTTGGGCCGTTCTTGTTTCCGGTCTTCGTCGGTGGGCTGATAGCCGTCCGGGAACGCCGTCCAGATCGATGGCCTTTATGGGCGCTCTCTCGCTCGCTGCAGAGCAGTTCGCCCTTCTCGCTCTCCATCAACTCCACGATGCCGATGCGGCCGCCCGCCAGCGAGGTGCCCACGTAGAGCTTCACGCGGGTTCCCGGCTGCAGGGCTGCCAGGCAGCGGCTCTTGGTCCAGCCCACGCGCGCAAGCCGGGATGGATTGTTCGATACCTCGGCGCCCCAATGCTCGACATTGCCGTTTTTGTCGGTCCGCGAGAACTTTATCGCGGGATGCGGATTGATATAGTCGAATTCCTCAATCGTGCCCCAGGTTGTCCACATATGGTTGGTGTCGAAGGAGAGACCCTGACCGTGATGCGCCCAAAGCGACCCAGAGACCAAAAGCAAACCGGCAACGAACAAGAAGGATTTTGTGACATGGCTTCGCATGTTGAAAAGTTTACGCCCGCACCGTTTTCGATGTCAATCGCCGGTTAGTACGTTAAGATTGCCCGGCTCCTTCGATTCCGCTAGAATACACACCAATGGAAAGCGGAGCCAGCCTCGCCCTTGAGGATGCCAGCCAGCGCTCTCTGCCCGGACACCTCCCCATGCTGATTCAGAATCCCATTTCCGGCGAACTGGCTTTCCCCATACTGGAATGCTTTCATATCGGCGGCTTCGCTCTGGCCATCGGGATGACCGCTCTGGTCGATTTCCGTCTCCTGGGCCTTGGTCTGCGGGATGAGACGCCCGCCGAGATCGCCGGGACCGCCGGATGGTGGATGCTGGGCGGACTCGTCGTCGCCGTGTTTTCAGGACTCCTGATATTTTCCACCGATCCGGACATGTACTATTTGAACTGGGTATTTGATGCCAAGATGGTGTGCCTGGTGCTGGCGATCGTTTTTAACTATACGATCCACCGGAAAGTGGTCGCGCCGGCCGCCTCGCCGGCCGCTGGGCGTTGGGTGGCGGTGGCCTCGCTGGCGCTTTGGCTATCGGTTGTTTTCGGCGGGATTTTCATCGCGTCCTTTCAACCGCCTTATAAGTGAAATTCGAAGGTCATCTCAGCAAAGGTCATTGAATCGATGCTTCTCTCTTTGGCTATTTGGGTCCAGAATCTCGAGTTCTTCGCTTATCTGCGCGGTTCCAGCTATACGTTTCCCACCATACTCGCGCTGCATCTCTGCGCGATTTCTCTGTTTGGCGCCATGATCGTGGCAACCGATCTGCGCCTGCTGGGCTGGGCTTTCCGCCGCAGCTCCATTGCGGCTGTGGTGGACCAGTTGCGGATACCAAAACGAATCGGTTTCCTGCTCGCCGCCACTTGTGGATTCCTGCTGTTCTGTTCCAAGGCTGAGGATTATTACTACAACATATTTTTTCGAATCAAGATCTCGTTGTTTATCCTGGTGCTGGTTCATGCGCTGGTTTTTCGGGCATCTGTTTATAACCATCCGGCCGAACTCGACCGACCTTCCGGGGCGCCCGTGCGGGCCAAATTAGCCGCCGGCCTTTCCCTGTGTCTGTGGACCTCGATTCTTTGCGCCGGGCGAGCGATCGGTTATGTGGGAGTGCACGCGGGCGAGTACAGGCACTTCAATTAAGAGGAAGGTCGAGCTTATAGAATTCCGATGATCGCGCAAGGTTTTAAGGGATGCGCCAAGTAGCCTGTGGACCGATAACCGAGGGGCATATGATCCCGCCTCTGGCCCAGTAGTCGCCGCGGGCAGCTACGCAGACGCCTTACCGATGTGATCAGATTCAGGCGCAGGTATCATCCGCTCCATTCCGAGCGCGCGCAGGACGTCGGCCTGAACTGCTGCGATCTGTTCGTTAAGTCCCCTAGCGCCGAAGTCCAAGCCGCAGACAGTGCGCATCGGTCGCGACCCCGCGGGCAGTTCGATCAGTCGCAGAATTGCATCGGCGACGTCCTGCGTCCGGGGTGCATCCTTGGAGGCGAACAACTGCGAGAAATGCGCAACGAAGTTGTCGCGAAGCGCGGATAATTCCCCATACTCCGCATTGCGCTTTGCGTCCGCGGGCCCGGGACTGTTAGGCAGCAAATGGGAAGGATATGGCCCCGGTTCTACGATGACACTCTCCACACCGGTTCCGGTCAGCTCGTAATGCAACACCTCCGCAAGAGCCTCATGTGCGAACTTGCTCGCGCAGTACAGGGCGCAGCCGGGAAATAGCAGACGGCCCACGATCGATGTCACATGGATGATCAAACCGTTACGCTGCCGGCGCATCTCCGGAAGTACCGCGCGACAAACGCGGAAAGGCCCCATGAAGTTCACATCCATTTGGTGCTGAAGCTGTTCTTCGGTAAAGCCTTCGGCGAGCCCAATCGACATCAGGCCGGCGTTGTTGACCACTACATCAATTCGACCGGCTGCATGCTGCACCTGATCCACCGCACGTTGGACAGAATCCGTATCGCGGACGTCCAGCTCTATCGTTCGCAGTGCAAGATGATCCTTTTCCGCCAGGCGCTGAAGAGCGTCTGAGGCGCTCGCATTCCGGGTGTTTACGTCGCGCATCGTGGCGTAGACAACATGGCCGGCGCGAGCTACTGTTTCGACGACCAAACGGCCAATTCCGGTGCTGGAGCCGGTGACGAGAACCACTGAAGGCATCGATCCCTCCTCGCAGGTCATCGAGCATATCACTGATGAGCACTGCAGTGGAAAGAATCAATCGACGGCGTCGTTACGGACCATTGGGTCACCCCCCAGCGCGACCACTTGACGCTACAAAAACGCAAGGGCGTATCGGGCTACAGCAGCAGCGCCTCCACACGATAAGCATGAACCGCCTCTTTTCCAGCCGACCACGCGAACACGGTAAAACGGCCGTCCTGAGAAGCAACCAGAGCCAGCGAATCGCGCTGATCATGTCCGAACTGCGCCCCTGACAGGTGCCGGGTGCCTCCCAACTGCACGGGATGGACGAATCGATCCACGGCTCCTTCGACGAGGCTCGGTGTCGACCACCTGCTCGACGCGCGCCCAACCTTCGCGCCGGCCTATCTTGGCGCCAAACGCGAGCAATTCGCATTGGTCGGTGAGCACCATGGCTCCGTCCACGGCGGTTAAGCCGGCCACCACGTCGACCGCCCGACGCAGCGCTTCCTGCCAGCGGCTTTGCTGTCTTTCCCCGGACTCCTTCCGAATCAGATTGGCGAGCCTCCGCATAAGGCGGCAGCAGCGCGTAGGGCGTCGGGCCGATAATCGATTCGCGCCAAACCTCAGTGCCCTGCGGAACAACCAGCAGCGATCCGCCCCGCCCGTGAGCACGCATGGACACCGCCAGTTGTATGAGCACGCTGATGGAGTCCCCCGAAGTTGTTGGTGTTTCGAAGCCCAGCAGCGAAGCAACCAGGGGCGGGGAATCGGGCAGGGTCCACGTATTATGGTCCAATATTTTGATCTGATCGCCTTCCAAAAGAGCGACGTTGACGAACTTGCCGGAGTCCTGGATTCGGCGCCGCTTGATTACCAGCACGCCGGGATCCAGCACCTCCCGCACGAAGCATAACGGCGGGAGCGCGCGGGTCGGCCATGGAACTGCCCATCCTCGCGCCCCACACCTAAATGAACTCCGGGGCGCTCCACTGCCGGGGCAAGGCGGATCAGAGTCTCGGGAGTGAGTGGAAGCCACTGCTCAAAAGTGGTCGGTAGAGGGGTTTCTTCGGGCGCAAGGAATGCCAGCGAGATCTTCGGAGGATAACGTTCCTGATGTCTGAGGCTCGCCCAAAAGGCCGAATCGATGACCGCCTCGATAACAGCCTCGTCAGGCTCCGAAGCCAGGCCCTGAGCGCCATGCTGGCGCTCGGCTGTGCGACGGCGCAGGAAGAAGTGCAGCCGCATTCGGGCGGCAACTGCTCGCGCTACGGGATAAGCGGGTTGCGTCATGCGGGGGTAACTAGCCGGTGGCGAGCTCGGGGCTATCCGGTGAGATTACAGGCCGAAAACCAGCACGACCGGCTTGCCGTGGCTGCCCATGATGCGGTTCTGCATGCCGGCCGCCATGGCAACACGCTGTTTCCCGCCGGTTTGATAGGTGATCACTCCGCCTCCCGCCGATTGATTGGTGGCAATCTTGTGCAGTACTTTTCCGCTCGCCGCGTCGAATACCAGAAAATTGCCGTCTAAGTCAGCCGTCATTACCAGCCCGCTCGCCGTCACCGCGATTCCCGCCACCATAGGCGCGGCGGCCTCATACTTCCATCGGACCTCGCCTGAATCGGCATCCACAGCGGTGATCCAGCCGGCCTTGCGCGGATCGTGATCTCCGAACGCATTCGCGGTTCCCAGGAATTGCTTGCCCTCCGCAAATTCCGGCAACTTAGTATCTAACTTGAGCGTGTTACACCAATCGACCGCGTTCACATACACCAAGTTAGTGTTGGGCGAGTAAGTGGGGCCGTTCCATTCCACTCCACCGGCGGTGCCAGGGCAGAAGTGAGTCCCCTCCGGAGCAATGGGAGCCTCGATATTCTCGATCGTGGTCACGGGAGTTTTCCACGCAACCTTACCCGCCGTGATATCGATCGCGTGCAGGAAACCGTCCTTGCCCGCCGCCATGGCGCGCTTGCTTCCGGCTTTGGTCGTGATCAACGCGGGAGCGGCGGCTTGATCCCAATCATGCACGTCATGCGGCACCAGTTGATACCAGGAGTGCAGCTTACCCGTCTTGGCGTCCAGCGCCACGATAGAGCCGGTATAAAGGTTGGCGCCGGGGCGATATTCTCCGGAGAAATCGGGTCCCGGATTGCCGGTCGGCACATAAACCAGTCCGGCTTCGGTGTCCAGCGTGTAGCTGGTCCAGGTAGATCCGCCGCCGACGTGGACATCTTTGGGCCAGGTCTCGGCGCCGGGAGCATCGCCGGTGGGAACCAGAGCGAACGTCCAGACCACCTTGCCGGTGGCGGCATCCAGCCCAGCCATGATGCAGCCGCAAGCTCGCTCGGCGCCCGACGTGCCGATGAACAGCATGCCGTTCCAGACGATCGGCGCGGCCGCGATGGTGGCCGGCCTGGGGTCAGGCTGCTCGGTGAGCCGGGTGGACCAGAGCTGTTCGCCATTCTTGATGTCGTAGGCGGTCACGGTGCCGTCGCGGAACCCGCGAAAAAGTCGGTTGCCCTCAATCGCAACACCGCGCACGGTACCAGCGGCGACCGGCTCCGGCCCCGGCATCTCATGCCGGACGCGCCAGCGTAAGTTACAATTCGACGCGTCGACCGCGTAAGTGTATTGGCCGGTCGTGAAATAAAACGTGCCGTCTATCGCGACCAGGCTGCTTTCAAACGTCGCCGTCTCCGGCAGAGCATAGGAACAAACCTGCTTGAGATTGGCTACATTCTTGGGCGTTATCTCGGCTAGCTTGGAGAAGCCGGTAGCAGCGTAATCATGGTTGTACATCGGCCAATCGCCGGCTGCGTTCGCCCGTGACGCCGCTTGCCAAGCTCCCGCACCGAGGGCCAGCGCCAGCAGCCCGCCGGCGCACCGGACTTCGATCGTCATGCATCGCATGACTAGAAAGTATACTTCAAAGCGAACTGGATCTTGCGAGTCGGATATGCGGCCAGGATCTGGCCGAATTGAGCGCTGCTGATCAGTGCGAACGTCGGCCCAGTTGGTGCGGCGCCGAACCCCGTACCAGTAGGCGCCGTTGCGTTTCCACCCAGTCCGGTCGTCGGTACGGCGATGGGTACAAAGCTGTTGGACAGGTTGAATGCGTCGGCTCGAAGCTGGATCGTTTGCCCTTCCCGAATCCGGAAATCTCTCGACGTTGACAGATCTACTTCCCAGTAGCCTGGGCCTACAAGGCTGTTCCAGCCGAGATTCCCCTCGGTCCCAAGCGGCTGCAGCCCAAAAGCCGTCTTGTTGAGGTAGAAGCAGCCGCCGCAACTCTGACCACTGTAGACAGCACTGGGGTTGACCAGATTGGGCTGCTGGTGGTTAATGCTAGTCAGCGCCTGGTCCGTCCCATCCTGGATCATCAGCGGAATGCCGGAAATGTATCTGTCGATGAACGACATCTGCCAGCCGGAAGCAACCATGCGCAACGCGGTGTTGGAAAAACGCGGCATCTCGGCCACGGCTGTAAGATTGACGATGTTCCGGCGATCGGTATCGCAATTCCCGACCTCGTTGATCACGTTGGGATTGGTGATGGTTTGGTCGCCCTTCGTGTTGTATCCGAGGAGTTGGCCTATGCAATGCGACCACGTCCAGTTCGCGGCCATGCTAACGTGCTGGCTGAGCCGGCGCTGCAGAGACAGCAGCAGGGCGTCATAGTGCTGATTGCCGCCCGCGTTCCATTGCATGGTGGGGCCGAAGTAAGTCTGGTTCACGCCGGGAGCGATCGGTCCCGCACCGGCCGGATTGAGTAAGTTTAAAACCCGCCGCGCCGTTTCATTGGCGAGCGCGTTGCAGTTCAGCGCGGTGGCCGCGCAGCCACTCGCCTCGATCGGCTGCCCCGGTAGGATCTCGGCGTAGTTGATCGGGGTGCTGATCAGAAGGTGCTCCACATGGGATCCCAGATAGGTCGCCGAGAGGAGCCAAGGAATCCCGATCTGCCTCTGGATCGCGAAGTTCCAAGTCGAGAAACTGGGCGGCGGCGTGTTATAGGCCGTCGTCTCGTAAATTCCGCCAGGAGTGAACTTCACGTTCGAGTTGACGACATAAGGGAAAGGATTGTTCGCCTCGCTGCCCCACGGGTTGGTGAAGTTTGTAACGCTCGTGATGGTTTCCCGTCCGCCCCATGGGTTGGACCCGGACTGATCTTCCCGGGTCAGCCCGGGAACGTAAGCGTAACCGAAGGCATAGGAAGCGCGAATTGAAGTCTTGCCGCTACCGGTCGGGTCCCAGGCGAATCCCACACGCGGCCCGAATTTGCCCCACTGGTTATTGATTCCCGATTTGCCCGGGAAGCCCGGATCACCGGGATAGTAAAATCCTGGAGGGGCGTTCACGTACTGGCTGCTCTTGATGTTTTGGACATACCGCGAAACATCGAAATTGTAAATGACGCCGTCGGGAATCACCATCGGCAGATACGGCTCCCAGCGAAGACCGAGGTTCAACGTTAGCCGCGAGGTGACTTTCCACGTGTCCGTGATGTACATGTTGAAAAAAGTTTCCCTCATCTCCTCGACGGCAGGGAGGCCATCGAGAAAAGTGGAGGCTTCTCCAACCAGAAAATCGGAGAGGCCCTGGCCGGTCTGAGCACCGGTGAAAGTGAATTGACCGTTGTTGTTAAAGTCATTCCGGGAAGTGACTCGCCCCTGCCATGCGGCGCCGCCGAAGGTCATTTGGTGCGACCCGCGAACCCAACTGATATCGTCATTCAAGATGTAATTGGCGCTTCGATAGTAGGCGCCGCCTCCATTCGGCGGCGGGTCGGAATAATTTATTCCGTCCGTGAAACCATTCGCAACCGTGAGCATTCCAAACTGCGCCGTATTCTCGCCGCACCAAAAGTTTTCGACGCCGGCGGTGCAATAATTGAAGAAATCATCCGCAGGGCGAGTCTCGTTGATTCGCGTGAAAGCCACCCGGAAGGCGTTTACTAAGTTCGAAGTAAATAGGTACGTATCGCCAACCGTATAGGAGTACGCGGGAGTGTTGAAGCCGGTCCCGCTTGCGAGCAGGAGGTTGGGATCGAGAGTATTGAGGCTGGGTTGGTATTGTTTGGTCCACAAATCGCGGAAGAACAGCGTCTGCTTGTCGCTAAGTTGATAATCGATCTTGGCGACATATTGATAGTCGTTCTCGTAAGTCGGCGTGTTGTAGGTAACCTGACCGCACGCGTTCGGGGTAAGGCCGTCGTGAGCCAGACCCGAAAGGATATGCTGCGAAATATATACGGCCGGCGGAGACAATAGCGCAGGACTAATCTGATTGTTGACAAAGGGCGCCTTCAACGCATTTGGCCGGTTGCACGCGGCTGAATCGAAGGCGGTGAAATCGCCGTTCAACATGGCCTGAGTGGGAACGAAAACGATGGTATTGTCGGGGCTGGCCCGTTGCGTCGTCCCCTGGAAGCCGCCAAAGAAAAAGAGCTTGTTCTTTTTAATCGGTCCGCCCGCCGTTCCGCCAAACTGATTCCGCTTATAAGTGCTCGCCCCGGCGGAGAAATACTCGCGGGCGCTGCCGAACCCATCGTTGCGCAGAAACTCAAACAGATCTCCATGGAACGCGTTGCCGCCCGACCTGGTAACGACCTCGACCGCTGCCGAATTCCCGTGGGCGGCCTCGAGTCCGCTGGACTCTACTTTGAACTCCTCCACTGCATCCGGGAAACCGATCGGCAGCGCAGTGCCGGTCATGAAATCGTAATGGCTGGCGCCGTCGTAAATCCAATCCGTCGCCCCTCCACCGATTGGAAGCGCGGCCATCCCGCCGATCGAGAGATACGGCCTGTTGCTGAACAACCGGGTGTCGCTCACTCCGAACTGGACCGCCGCGCCGGAAAGTGTAATGAGGTCGGTAACGTTGCGCCCATTGAGCGGAAGTTCGACAATACGTTGCGTCTCGACAACCGAACCAATGCCGGAATTGCGCGTGTCTACCAACTCGGCGTTGGCTTCGACGTTCACCGCCTCGGTTACCGCGCCGATCTTGAGCTGCATGTTTACGGCAGGGTCGCTGTTGACTTGCAGAACGATCCCCGATTGCACGGCCTTCGAGAAACCCGCTTTGCTCACTTCCAGCTGATAAGGGCCGAGCGGAAGATTGGTCACCACAAAGCTGCCGTCCGCCTCGCTCGCGACCGTGCGCGAAATCTGGGTCTCGGTCTGGGTAGCCTTTACTTCCGCCCCCGCGACCGCCGCGCCGCTCGAATCTTGAACTGTGCCGTGGATTTGTGCGGTGGCCTGCGCCCAAAGGCTGGCGCAGCCGACTGAACTTAGAATCACCACCCCAAGGAAAGTTCTCACGTAGAACCCCTCCCATGATGAATTTACTAGCTCAAAACGTTATCACTAACGCGTTTTATTGTCAATAACGTAATTAACGTGGCGACTAACTGGCGCTACAGACCGATATCTTCGTTCCACAATTCAGGATTGTCGCGTATGAACTCTTCCATCATTCGAATGCAGTCCCTATCCTGCAGGACATCCACTCGGATTCCGTTCAGGCGCATATAATCCTCGGCTCCGAGGAAGGTCCGGTTTTCTCCTACGATGACGTGTGGGATTTTGTACAGCACGATGGCGCCGCTGCACATTGGACAGGGCGAAAGCGTCGAGTAAATGGTGCTGTTCCGATAGACTTTTGCCGATAATCGTCCGGCATTTCGAAGACAATTCATTTCACCGTGATCGATTGCGCTGCCCGTTTGTACGCGGCAGTTATGACCGCGGCCGATGATTTTTCCTTCATGGACCAATACGGAGCCGATGGGAATGCCGCCTTCGGCGAGGCTCTTCTTGGCTTGTTCGATTGCAGCTTCCAGAAACGGATCTTTGGTCATGGAGGAGACTGTCGCCCGGTGCTATATTTCTATCATGCGCGGGGCTTTCTTGCTTCTCGCTTCGTTTTCCGTTCCGGCCTTTGCCCAGCCGGCTGCGGTGGAGAGCTTGCCGCCCCTGCAGTCACTCGATTCCACGGTTACTCGGCCACAAGCCATCCAGAAGTTCTCGCCCGAATATTCCGAGGAGGCGCGCGCGGCTGAACTGGAGGGCACTGTTCTCATCGTTGCGGTGATCGCCACCGACGGCACGGCCCGCGATTTGCATCTGATCCGGTCGCTCGGCCTCGGCCTCGACGAAAAGGCCCTCGAAGCAGTCCAGCGCTGGCGATTCGCTCCAGGCACCCTCGACGGCCGGCCTGTCTCACTTCCCGCCACCATCGACGTTGATTTCTTCTTACCGTCAAAACAATCTTACTGGCATTTGATTGGAGTAAAATTCCAAACTCCCGCGGGCGTCTCGACGCCCCGTGTTTCTTAAACGCCCCTTATCCTGCTGGCTCAATTGTCGGACCGAACGGCTCCGAGGAGGCGCGCTTGGTGCAAGCCATGGGACGAAAGGCAACCGTAACCCTCAGCTTTGACGTCGATGAGCACGGAAGGCCCGTAAATCTTCAGGTTCAAAACATGTCGGATGCGGCCTGGGGAGCCGAAGCCATCGACCTGGTGCGCTATTGGCAATTCCAACCCGGCGCAAAGGATGGCGATCCTGTTTCCGTGCCTTGTACGCTTAACCTGGTTTGGGGCGAAGGAAATCTCACAGGCCTCTGCCGCGCACTGATATCCTAAACATCCATGGACGTCAATGTCGAGCCGTTCGAGATCGAAGTCAAGACCAGGCGCGGAGTAACGGTTCGCGCGGACGTCTATCTGCCGAAGGACAGAAGGGACCTTTCCCCGTTTTGCTCGCGGCATCGCCCTATCAGAAGTCGCTCCGCCGCCTGCCCGCCAATTGGGTCTTCGCATTCATCGAATACGGCCCGATGCAGTTCTATCTCGATCACGGTTACGCTTATGTCGCGATGGACGTACCGGGGAGCGGGCGCTCGGAAGGCAACTGGGACCCGGTCGCGCGCGAGGAAGGCGAAGCGATCCACGATGTGATCGAGTGGATCGCCGTGCAGAGCTGGTCCACCGGGAAGCTCGGCATGATCGGCCAGTCCTATTATTGCTGGAGCCAGTGGAACGCCGCGCGCACGCGCCCGCCGCACCTCACCACCATCGTTGCCTACGACGGCGCCTGCGACATGTATCGCGACTGGATGTATCAAGGCGGCATCGTCGTAACCGGATTCCTGGGCGCCTGGCTGATGGGAGCCGTGATGCTGCAGCATCAGGCCGAAGGGCACGGCATTCAAGGCGGCAATCGCCACCTGGCTCTGCCCGACATGCTCAGCCATCCTTTGGACGATGAATGGCAGCGCCGCCGGTCGCCGTTTTGGGAACTGGATACAGGTCGACATTCCGGTGTTCTCCATCGGCGTCTGGGGCAAGGCCACGCTGCATCTGCGCGGCAACGTGCTGGGCTACGATCGCGTGCGCGGGCCCGAAGCAACTGCTCATCACGCACCCGCAAACCTGGCAGGGCGCTCAGGCGCTTTTTGAAGATGAGGCGTTTCACGAGCGCGAGATATTTCCCTGGTATGAGCATCATCTCAAGGGCGTCGCCAACGGCGTGATGCAGCGGCCGAAGGTGCGGTTTTTCGTCAATGGCGAGGATCAATATCGCTCCGCTGAATCCTGGCCGCCGCCGAGGCGAAACCCGCGGCCTTCTATCTGTCGGGCTCGAAGAGCGGCGTCGTCGAAATCGCTGAACGATGGATCGCTCGCTGAGACCAAGCCGACGGCAGCGCAAGAATCGACCTCATGGTCTTATCCCGATCCGCTGTGGAACGCGGGCGTTTCGATGTTCGACGCGAACGGCATCCCCGATCACGTCGCGCGCGTCAATACCTACACCACAGCTCCGTTCGACCGCGACCGCGAATTCACCGGACATGGCGTCCTGGTGCTGCATGCCTCCTCCGATCAAAACGATTTCGACGTGCTGGCTAAGGTCCAGATCTTGTCGCCAGGTCCGCACGGTCTGCGGGCGCGCAAGGTCACGCAGGGTTGGCTGAAAGCATCGCACCGCGCCGAGGATCCCGCGATGACCCAGGAGATGCGGCCGTTCCACAGCCATCAAAAGGCCGATCCGGTCGAGCCCGGAAAAATCTACGAACTCCGTATCGAGCTACTGCCCATGTCGTTCCTGGTGCGCCAGGGTGAACGCTTGCGGCTCGAGATCAGCAACTACGACTCGCAGCTGGTCGATCAGCCGATGACCCACTGGTATGGCCAGAAGGTCGGCACCGACACTTACCATCACGACTCAACGCACCCTTCCCGCGCTTGTACTACCCGAGTGCGCTCGCAACAGCACGGAAACGGTAAAATGAAAGTAACGGAGTGTTGTGCATCATCACCACCACGCAGGTACGGGAGCGGTCCTGAAATGGTCGTTCTTCGCGACCTTGCTGTTCGTCATTTTGGAGGCCTTTGCCGGAATTCGCTCCGGAAGCTTGGCGCTGATCTCCGACGCCGGGCATAATTTCACCGACGCTCTGTCGCTCGTTCTGGCGGCGATTGGACTTTACCTTCAGGCCAAGCCGGCCGACCAGGTCAAAACCTACGGATATCACCGGGCCGGCGTGCTCACCGCCTTCGCCAATGCTCTAACGCTGGGCGGAATCGCGATTCTCATTTTCTACGAAGCCTGGCAGCGATTTCTGCACCCGCGCCACGTTTCTGAACAAACCATGCTGTGGGTGGCTGCCGTCGCGCTCGTGCTCAACGGCTGCATCATGTGGGGTCTGCATCGCGAGAAGGATCATGACCTCAACATACGCGCCGCCTTCATGCACATGCTGGGCGACGCGGTGAGCTCCATCGCGATCATCGCAGGGGCCATCGCGATTCATTACACGGGCATGGAGTTGATCGATCCTATTTTGTCGGTCTTGATCGGCGCCATGATCGTTTGGACCGCCTGGGACATCATTCAGGAATCGGTGAATGTGCTGCTGGAAGGTCTACCGCGCGGCATGGACCTGAATCAGGTTATCGAGGCGATGCGGCGGCTGGAGGGCGTAATCGACGTACACGATCTGCACATCTGGAGCCTGGGCTCGAGCGCGCATGCGTTGAGCTGTCACGTTCTGATCGAAGACATGCCGCCTTCGGAGAGCAACGCCATTCTCAATCGGATCAATGAACTGCTTTGCGGATTCAACGTCCATCACATGACCATCCAGTTTGAGCACACCAAGTGCGCCCTTTCCGACGCGCCTTGCTCGGTCCTGATGCCGGCGCAGCATCCGCACGAGCACGCTCACTGATCTTTATCTTGTTTACCCTGTAACCTTCGTCCTAACGTCGTCAGTCTTTACCTCCAAGACCTGGATCTCACAGAAGGAGAAACCAATGAAGCTTCGTTTAGCTTTGCTCGGCTGTGTATTGACTTTTATGGCGCTGGCCGCGGATGTCACCGGCAAGTGGACCTATCAGACGGAAGGCAGGAATGGTACTCAGTCCAATTCGATCATGCTCAAACAGGACGGCGATAAGCTGACCGGGACGGTTTCCGGGGGCCGCGGCGGTGACGTCGAGATCTCGGAAGGCATGGTTCATGGCGAGACCATCATGTTTTCGGTGACGCGCGAGTTTGGAGGCAACTCGGTAACGATGAAATACAACGGGACCATTTCGGGCGGCGAAATGAAGCTGACCATCGAAGGCGGGCGCGGTGGTCCCCAAACCGTTACGGCGAAGAAAGAATAGCGCGCCTCGAGCGAATTATCCGCGCGCCGAGCACAAATGCACGAGCCATTCCTCGGCTCGCGTGCGAAGTGCCGATTTCGTTAGCGGCCGCGGATAGAGGTCGCCGATAATTGCCACCGAGTCGGTGCCGGCTTCGAACACCGACTGCGCCGTGCCGCGAGTGATCCCGCCGATCGCAACCAGCGGCTTTGGAGTAACGGCGCGTAATTCGCGCAGACGGTCAACTCCCACCACCGGATCCGGATTCTGTTTTGATCCCGGTTTGAAAAATCGGGCCGATGGCAAGATAATCCACCGGCTCGCGATCTACCGCGCGAAGCTGGATTTCGTTGTGAGTGGAAAGGCCGATGATCGAAGGCTCCGCGAGCACGCGTCGCGCATCCGCGGGTGACAGATCGTCCTGGCCAAGATGCAAGGCGGCACCGAGTAGCAGTGCGAAGTCCGCGCGATCGTTCATCACAAATAGAGCCTTCGCATCCCGGCACAGCGCAGCAATTCGCGTCGCGGTCGCAAAGGCCTCGCGCGAGAGAAAGTCCTTATGCCGGAATTGCAGGATGCCCGCACCGGCTTCGAGAATCGCTTCGGCTGCGTGGATCGCATCCAGTCCGTGACGTGCGAGCAGTCCGGTATCCAATACCGGATAAAAAGCGGGCAGGTTCAAAGCGCTCATCGACCCTCCAGCCCCGCCAAAGCCAGTGCGCCATAAAGCACGCTGTCATCGCCGAGCGCAGCCGGAACGACGTCGATTCGGGCGCGCGACCAGTCCGTAATCTGGCGGCGCAGCTCTGCGCGCAGCGGACCGAAGAGCGCATCGCCCGCCTTGCTGATCCCGCCCCCGATCACAATCCGCGCCGGGTTCAGCAGCATAATCGCGGTTTTCAATCCCGAGGCCAGATCGATTACGTAACGTCTGACGAATTCTGAGTCCCGAAGCAGTTCCTCTGCCGTCCGGCCGTAATCGCGCTCCAACCACAACCCGCAGCACATGCGCTCGAAGCAGCCGTGAGACCCGCACAAACATTCGGGGCCGTCCGGTCGAATGGTGATGTGGCCGATCTCTCCCGCGTAACTATCCGCGCCGCGATAAACGCTGCCGTCCTCCGTAATGATTCCGCCCCCGATGCCGGTGGAAAGCGTCATGTAGAACAGCGGCCGATATCCGCGCCCGGCTCCGTAGATTGCTTCGCCCAGAGCTCCGACGTTGGCGTCATTATCCATCACCGGAAGAACGCCGATCAGCTTTTCCAGATGGCGCGGCAGGTCGAACTCGCTCCATCCGGCGACGTGCGTTGAAAGCGCGACGCGCTGGCCGCTGAAATCCACCGGCCCGCCGAAGCCGATGCCGCATCGCTGGATGGTGTGGCGCTCCTTCCAGATCGAAACGATGCCCGCGATTTGATTGAGCATCCAATTGGGGCCGCCCGAACGGTCGGTTGCGCGCGACTCACGCTCCACCATTCGATCACCATCGAAGATTGCCAGCGTGAATTTCGTGCCGCCAATATCGACCGCCAGCGTTCTCATTCACCCGCGGCGGCTAGCACTTCTTCCGGAGTAGCGACGCCGGTACCGTGCTTGGTGATGGTGACGGATGCGACCAGATTGCCGAACTCCGCGGCCTCGCGCGGCGATCCCGTAATCGCGAGGGCTATGGCCGCGCCTGCCGAAAAGCTGTCGCCGGCGCCGCTCACGTCCACCGGCTTCTCAACCGGCCGCGCCGGAACCACTGTTTGCGTGCCGTCGGAGGCGATCACAACCCCTTCCGCACCTTTCGTCACAAAAATGAATTTGGAATTGGAGTGGGCGCGCAGCCGCTGATAATCCACCTCGCCGAACAGACCGATGGATGCCGTCTCGGCCTCGCGTTCATTCGGCTTGAGAATCATGTTGCGGAAACGCTCCACGCGAATCCGCGAGTCTACCCAGATGATCTTGCCGGGATCGGATTCGGCGATCTTCTCGAGCAGCGCGCGAATCGCCGCGGTCACCACGCCGCCTCGCTTGGTGTCGGCCTGGTCGGAGACGAAAATGACGTCGAAGGTGTGCGCAAACTCGCCCAAATATCCCAGGAGTTCACTTTCGACGCTTTCGGGCAGCGGCTGGGTATGGAGGAAGTCAACCCGCGGCAGATCCTCGGTTCCCGTTCGTCCGTTGATCAGCTTGGTGTAGGTGAAGGTCGGAACATGCGCGGCACGAACCAGCAGATCTGTCGAAACGCCGCGCTTGTTGAGCGATTGCGTCAGCTCATGAGCATAGCCGTCGCTGCCGATCACTCCCAACACGGCCGCGCGTCCGACGCCCAAGGCCGCCAGGTTACTGGCCACGCACCCGCCCGCGCCGGGCGTGACTTCGGTCGCTACAATTCCGATTCTCGGTATTCCGGTTTCACGCGAGGGTTCGGCCATTCCGGGATCGTAAACGCAGCGCCGGTCGAGACAAATGTCTCCGACGACGAGAGCCGAGTACCGAGGAAAAGCTTCCAGGATTTGCGCGGCGGTCATTCCGTAGTCGTGCGGGCGGCATAAGCGGGAAATAACCACGAGAACAATTCTTCCCGGCAAAGATAGTTCGGAACGATGTAGTCGGCGCCGACGCCAATCAAGCGCTGGCGCTTCCATTCATCCACACGGGTGCAGGCCGGCTCTTCGCTGGCGACGCCCACCGCAACGCCACCCACTTTCTTGACCTCTTCGATCTCGACGTAGCCGTCGCCGAAACCCAGAAACTGGTCGCCTCGAAACTCGGCCGTTGCCAAAATGCGCTGGATCAGGATAGCCTTCGAAAAACTCTTGTAATCGTCCAAAGCCCCGTAGACGCCGCCTTCGAAATACTTCGCGACATCCAACAGGCGGGCCTCTTCCTTCATGTAGATTTCGTCGGTCCCGCTGGCTAAATACATCCTAAAGCCCCGTTCTTTCAGACGCTCCAGCAGCGCGCGCGATCCTGGAACCAAATAATCTTCCGGATCGGCTTCGCCCTTTCGCAGCGACTCGACGCGCGACCCGATCTTCCGGCCGAGGAGTTCCAGATACATCTTCTTGTATGCCAGAGGTTCGAGCGGTTTCCCGCCGCGCGCCTCCACTGCGTCGGCAAACGCGATCATCTGATAGATGGTCTCCTTGCCTGTTAGACGCCACACGAAGTCTTCTACTACATCGCGCAGTTCCTCTTCCGACTCTCCGGTATTCAAATCGGCGAGAATCTCCACCATCATCGGAACCATGACGTTCATCCAACCGGAGCGGATGAGCGAAAGGGTGCCATCGAAATCAAACAGCACAACCCGAGTATCCCGGGCGGAAACGCCCGGCCGAATGTTCTCGACCATTTGAAAATTATTGTACGGCGTCAGGCGAGCCGCAAGTCGACGCCAATAGCATGGCGGCCGACCCAACATTATAACGCGCGCTGCCCCGCCATGAGGCTGCGGGAGTAATAGCGTGTGCGGTTCGCGACGCGGCCGGTACTAGTAGTCGTGGCCCCGCGTAAGGTGTTCGCTAGCTACGCGGTAATCAATAAAGTGGTCGCTGCGATCCCTGCGCCCGCCAGGCCGCCCGCGATAGCCGCCCAAAATATGATGCTGCGCTTCGTGAGGATCGCGAGCGACGCGAAGACGATGGAAATCTCCAGAAACACTTCGCCGAAGTGCAGCCGCAGCGCCTGCATCCCGCGCAGGTGACTCTCTTTCTCGAGACCCCCGGCTTCCTTCTGAATGTCCTCATCGTCTTTGCGATATTTGTCCGCGTTGCCTTGATATTCCTGGCTCTTGTCGCCGAGCTTCATGGCCGCGAACATGTCGCGAGCTACTTCCGATTGATACCGGCGAATATTCTTAGCCTGATAGTAGGCCCACTGATCGGACGCCTTCTGCTGGTTGAGCAGTTCCTCGGTGGTCGCGATGTGGCCCAACACGGAAACGACTGCCAAAGCGGCCGCCAGCATCGCCATGGTCGCGGCTACCCGTTTATCGAATGGATCCTTGGCGTGTTCGGCGTGTTCCTTTAGTTCTTCGGCTTCTGTCATGGTCCCCTCGTTTTCCCCTATGATACGCCAGCCTGGGTGCTTTGCGAACCATCCAACTGCGCCAGCGCCCACAGCGCATGCTCTCGAACCAGTTCGCTCGGAAGCTCGGCCAGCTTTTCCAAAGGCTCGCGGAACTTCGCAAGCTTGCTATTGCCCATCGCAATGGCGACATTTCGCAAAAAGCCGGTGTACTTGGCGCGCTGGATGGGGCTGGTTCGGAAGATTTCGCGAAACTCGTCTTCGCTCAGCCCGGCCAGACGTTCGAGCGGCGGCGCGAAATGTGCCGGCTCGAAGGAAGGCTCGTCTGCGATGGGGGCGCGGCGGTTCCAGGGGCACACGTCCTGGCAGATGTCGCAGCCAAACACGTGCTGGCCGATGCCCGCGCGCATCTCCTCAGGCACCGATCCGCGCAATTCGATCGTGAAATAAGGAATGCAGCGGCGGGCGTCGATCTGGTAGCCTTCCGGCGCAATCGCCTGGGTCGGGCAGGCGTCGATGCAACGCGTGCAGGTCCCGCATCGATCGGGCGGCGGCGAGTCCGGCTCCAGTTCGAGCGACGTCAGGATCTCGCCTAAGAAGAACCACGATCCCATCTCCTGGTGAATGAGGCACGTGTTTTTGCCGATCCAGCCCAATCCCGCCTCGCGTGCGTACGATCGTTCCAGCAGCGGCGCGGTGTCGACGCAAATTTTGTACTCATGGCCGTGACCGAGCTTTCCGGCGAGCTTTTCCAAACCACGGCGAACCACATCGTGATAATCTTCGCCCCACGCGTAGCGCGATACCCAGGCTAGCTCGGCGTCCCGGACTTCCGTCGACCGCGGCTGCGGGCCGTTGTAAAGCTTGCCCACGCAGATGATGGTGCGGGCGCTTGGGAGCAACAGCTTGGGGTCGGTTCGCACCGTGGCGCGGCGATCTGTCAGGTAGCTCATCATGCCGGCCATGCCGCGGTCGACCCAGTCCAAATAGCGGCGATTGTCATCGGCGAGCGGCTCGGCGCGGGCTATGCCGGCCAGCTCAAAGCCGCACTCCCGCGCCAGGCTCTTAATCTGGGAAGCCGTCCTCATAGGTTACGCGTAAAACGAAGCCATTCTGGTCTAAGCCTAGCATTTTCAATGGGGACCAGGGATTCTACCGGCTCCCCGTTCAAGCGGCCATATCTTCCGTCGAGATGGGAAAAAGGGCCTTTTAACTCAATCGTGTAGCGTCTTTCACCCACCCGGATTATACTCGGTAAGACTTAAGGTCCCCCTATGCACAAGCCCATCAAGTACGTCGAGAAAGCCGTCACCGTGGCCGCCAGTGCTGCTTGGGTTGTTTACGATAAACTCAACCAGATCAACCAGAATCCCTCGTTCAAGCCAACCTGGTCCGATAAGCCGCTGCTCAAGAGCTACGAGAAGCAGAAGCCGCCGCTCGGCTGGCCGCGCGAGACCGATTCGCTGTGTCCGCGCTGTATCCCCGAGATTCGCCAGCAGATCGTGGACGGCAAACTTCCGCACGAGATCCTGCTCAACGAAAAGATCGGCGAGATCAAAGCGCATGTGATCGAGCGTGACGGCAAAATCCTGATGGTGAAGGAGTGCCCCAAACACGGCCTTTTCGAAGACGTGATGGCGATGGATCCGGCGTTCTTCAAACACTTGGAAGACGTTTTCCCGGGGCGCGACATCCGGGCGCACAACGACGAGAAACTGCACAACCACGGCTCCAGCACGATTACTGCACGGACGCGGCTCGGTGCTGACCATCGATCTCACCAACCGCTGCAACATGATGTGCGATCCCTGTTTCATGGATGCCAACCAGGTGGGATTCGTGCATGAGCTGACCTGGAGCGACATCAAGACGCTGCTGGACAACGCGATTTCGATCAAGCCGCGGCGCCAGATGTCAGTACAATTCTCGGGCGGCGAGCCGACGCTGTCTCCGTACTTCCTGGATGCCATCCAATATGCGCGCCACGTCGGGTACAACAGCGTGCAGTCGGCCACCAACGGGATTGAGTTCGCCAAGAGTCCGGAATTTTGCAAGCAGGCCGCCGAAGCGGGTCTGCGCTATGCCTATCTGCAGTTCGACGGTGTTGGCAATGCGGCCAATTCACATCGCGCGGTCGGCAATCTGTTCGACGTCAAGATGCGAGCCATCGAGAATCTATGGAAGGCCGGCGTCGACATCGTGCCGGTGATCACGATCATCAACGGCATCAACAATGAGCAAGTGGGCGCGGTGGTGCGCTTTGCTCTCGACAATCCCAAGAAGATCCCGTTCCTGAGTTTCCAGCCGGTTTCATTCACGGGCCGCGATGAAGCCATCACCGACGAACGCCGGAAAGCCCAGCGCTATACGCTTTCGCACCTGGCTCACGATGTGAAGGATCAGACCGGCCTTGGCGAGCCGGTTCGCGATTGGTTCCCGATTTCTTTCATGAGCACGTTCTCCGATTTCGCCGATCTGGTGCATGGACCGGAAG
Source organism: Bryobacterales bacterium (assembly GCA_963732175.1). Lineage (GTDB taxonomy): Bacteria > Acidobacteriota > Terriglobia > Bryobacterales > Bryobacteraceae > Palsa-89. The sequence continues at coordinate 121,727 of CAVSYF010000020.1, forward strand.
CCGCTTGGGGCCAGTTGAGTTGCGGGTGTCATCCCAATTGCGGCGTCGGCATGGCGATCATGTGCGACAAGGACACGAAAGAAGCGGTTCCGGTGACCGCGTTCTTGAACGCCGATAGATTGGCCAAGGATGTGGCGCGCATCAACGACGGTGCACGCAGCAAGAAGCTGTCTGTTCTCGGAGTGACGCTCTCGCTGCTGCGCAATTACAATCCTTTCACCTCCCCCACGCATTTCAAGCTCACCGACCTGGTGGCGAAGTTCGACAAGTGTTTCGGCATGAGCGGCAAGAGCTACGGCAAAGTGACCGCCGACCGGACCATGGAGGACATCACCAAGCGCCGCAACGACCGCTGGAATTTCCTGTTCGTCGCCGGCATGTGGTTCCAGGATCTCTTCAACTACGACTTCCGCCGCACCGAGCAGTGCATCATCCCCTACGCCACGCAGGAAGGCGAAATTTCCTTCTGCGCCTACAACACCGGCGTGGGCTGGCGGAACATTATCGAGAAGATGCACATGACCGCGAGTCTCACCAAGTGGTATGACGAGCATGGGCGGCATGAAATCTTCGCAGGCGGCAAGCAGGTGGCGCTGGCGAGCACGGCGCACTCGATGGTGCTGCGCGAGGACGATGTTCAGCACGGCAAGCAGACCGACCTGGATAAGCTGGGCATCGCCAAGACGGCGCGCGAGGAGAAAAAGCGCGCGCGCGACGAAAAGCTCAAGCAGCAGGAAAACGAGCGCATGGCGAAGCTGTATCGCCAGCATGTTTTAAAGGAACAGCCCGGGCAGGAATTAGTGCAACTGGCGCCCGTCGCTCCGGCCAAACCAAAGCCCGAAGAGGCGGCCGAAGCCGCGGTCGGTTCATTCGGGGATTAGAAAGTCAACCAGAGGGAAGAGGGAAAGCCGCTCGGGTAAAACCGGGCGGCTTTTTATTTTTGCCGCTGCATCAGCACGTAGCCAGTGATCGGAGGGCAGCTCGAGGCGCGATAGTTCGCTTTGATCCACGCTTCCAGATCGCGGAAGTGCAAATCGTGACCAGCCGCGGCCGGCCAAACGCGTTCGAATTGGGCCGGATCGAGCTCCAGGTACAGCACCCATTGAGGCGGCTTGCGCTCCAGATCGTCGAGGGTGAGCGCCGCATCCTGATTGGTCATCAATCCCGGCTGGACGTAGGAATAGCGCGTGGGATTTTCGGCCTGCGTGAGAAAGTACAGCAGCGGCTTATACGGATAGACGAACAGCGAATCGCCTGGATGCACGCGTCCGAGCAGGTCGCTCACCAGCCGGCCGTCGTCCGCGCTGGCTCGTATCTTGCCTACCGAAGTGCGCAGTTCCTGGCCGCTCGGGACCCGCGTCCCTACGACGAAGAACGCGACCGCCCACACCGCCATCCATACCGTCATCGAGAATCGAACGCGAGCGGGAATGTACCAATAGGCTAGGATGCCCGCGACGGCATAGGGCAGGGCAGCGATGAAGCTCAGGTGTTCGACGTCGGCGCGCGGGTAGATGGAGATTACTAACGCGGCGATGCAGAGCATGAGGTAGAGCAGCCCGCGACGCAAGGCTCCGTGGCGCTGCATTGGACGTAGCTGGAACGCCGCGCCTCCTACCAAAGCGATGATGGGGAGCACGGCTGGAAGCGCCATGCAGAATACCAGCCACGCGCGAATGGGCAGCTCCCAACCGCCGGCGCCTTCAAACAAAGCGCGGTAGCCACCGACGATGGAGCCGTAGGGCATCCCGTTAACTGTTGAATAATTTTTCGAAAGCCATCCGATCTGCCCAGCCAGCGGCCCCAGGATTCCGTTGAGCTGCAGGACCAGCAGGAAGACTGCTCCCGCCGCCAGCATCCCGGCCAGAAACCATCTCGCCCCCGCTCGAAGTTCCGGTTGCCATGCGAGCCAGGCCAGCGTGACCAGGCCGAGCAAGCCGATCGATGGCGTCGCGATAGCAGCCACCACCATCAGCGCACCGGAGAGAGCAAACCACACCCGTTGTTTGCCGGCCTGCGCGTGCACGCACAGCGCGACCGCCACGAGCGAAAACGCGGCGCTGTCCCAGCGATGCTGCGCGGTCATTCGGCTGGGATCGCTGGTCTCGAAAGCGAAGAACAAGAGCGTCGTCGCGATTGCGCACAGGGGCGACGCAAAGCGAGCCACCAGCCAATACACCACCGCGCACTCGATCGCCGCGTAGAGCAATGACTAGCGAACGAGCCGCGGCCAGCGTGGTGCCGAACAGGCGAAACGCCAGCGCATGCATCCAGAAACTGCCGGGACTCATGTATCCGAAAAAATCGCGATACGGTTGCTGGCCATGCAGGATGCGCTCGGCCGCATCCAAGTAAATCCCTTCATCATTGGTGGCGAGTATCAGGCGGTTGCCGTAGACCCACCACAGCAGCAGGGCGGCGGCTGCAAATACCAACACGGTGGCGCTGCGTTGGATTAACTTCGCGGCCGGCTCAGAGCGTCGCAGTTCGGAGTCGGCGTATTGAGAGGGCGTCACGCGGGAACACTCGCTCCTGACGATCCACAAACTGCGGCGCGTCGCGCCGTGGGAGAAAAGTCATGTTGGCTCGTCCGCTGATGATCGTAAAGACGAGGAAGAACGACGCCAGCACCGCTTGCGTCAGAATGACGAATAGGATGACGGCCAGGTACGTCACCCAGCTTGGGACGGCTATCCGGGTAGTCCATCGCACGCCCAGCACGGCCGCCAGGAACACCCCCAGCATCGTGATGAACACCGATGCAGTCACCAGCAGCCGCGTGCTGACGATATCGCTGAAAACCGAAATGGCGCTCAAGCCGTGCACCAGCAGCGCCACGAAATTCATGCGCGATTCGCCCGTAAGACGCCGCCCGCGATCCAGCGGAACGGTCCGATGCGGCAGCCGTGCGCGAATAATCGCCGCCGCGTAGTGATTCCATAGCTCCGGCCCGACCACCAGACGCGCGACCGCTTTCCAGGGCAAAATACTGAAGTTGCCGACTCTCACCCGCACACCCGTCAACAGCCAGTGGAACAGGCAGTAGCACCGGTAGCAGAAGCGGAACTGAATTCTTTCGAGACGCTTGGCGCGCTCGGCGAAAATGATGAGACTGCCGCCGTAGCGATCGAACTCCTCCACTAACCGGAGGGCATCGCGGGGACGATCTTCGCCATCGCCGTCCATCACCACTACCGCGCGGCACGGCATGTGTTCGTGGATGTGCACCAGGCCCACGGCGATTGCGCGCTGGTGCCCGAGGTTGCGGTGCAGGTGCAGGATATCCACCGAATGCAGGCGCTGGAAATCTTGCGCCAGCAGGCCGCCTTCCGGCATTTGGGTAGACCCATCATTGACCAGCAGCACCTCCACGCGCAGTTCCCGTTCCGAGAGCGCGTGATCCAGCGCCGCGAGCAACAGGGCTACCGCATGCCAGTCGTTGAACACCGGGATGAGGACGATCAGCCGGTCTTTGGCTTCCTGCTCCATAGCGTGCGGCTGCTCTAAAGATCGGCCAAATCCGGGTTGTTCTTTATTTAGTCATCGATTTGCCGGATTAGCCGCGTCCCGGCGCACATCCGCACGTGATAAAGTCTCTCTTTGGAGGAAAAACACTAACATGCATTATCGAAAAGGCTTTTCGCTCGGACTCGCGACGGCCGCAGGCCTGCTAGGTCTGGCAACCTTGGCCAACGCGCAGGGCCAGGCGCCGGCTCCGTTCATGACCCACCAATTGAAACCGAACGTGTACTGGATCGAGGGCGGAGGCGGGAACAGCGGCGTCATTATCGGCGACAAAGGCGTCATCGTGGTGGATGCCAAGACCACTCCGGCGGGCGGCAAGGAGCTGATAGAGGATATCGCGAAGATCACGCCCAAACCGGTCACCACCGTCATCCTGACCCACAGCGACGGCGATCACGTGAACGGTCTGGCATCGTTCCCGGCCGGCATCACGATCATCGCGCACGAGAACAACAAGAAGGAACAGGAAGCGGCGCTCGCTAAAGGTGGCCGCGGCGCGCCTCCGGCCGATCATCTGCCCACGCAGACCGTGGCCAAGAACAAAGAGGACCTCAAGATCGATGGCGTGAAGATTGAGTTGCGGCATTGGGCGCCGGCGCATACCAGCGGCGATCTGGTGGTCTATCTGCCCGGCGAAAAGATCGTGTTCACGGGCGACATCATCGCCACGCAGCTCCCCGATCCGCTCATCCACGCCGAGAAGAACGGCACGTCGGAAGGCTGGATCGCGACTACCAAGGGAATCGTTGGTTTGAACGCGGATCAGTTTGTGCCGGGACACGGCAATGTGCAGACCAAGGACGACATTCAGAAGCGTCTCACCGGCGCCGAGGAGAAACGGGCCAAGATCAAGGAAATGGTCGCGCAAGGCAAATCTCTCGCCGAGGTGAAGGCCGCCGTCGATCCACCGCCCGCGCCGCCTGCCAACGGCGGACGGGGTCCCAATTTCCCGAGCTATTCCGAGGTCGTTTACAACGAACTCACCAAGAAAAGCTAGCTAGCAAAGCTGAAACTGTACACCCAAGGCCGCACGTCGAAACGCTATGCACGCAATTCTCCGGCGCGTCGCTGCGGCCTCTTTCCTGGTTTGGGCCGCGTGCTATTTGGTAGTGAACGCCGCGGCACAGGGGGCGCCCAGCGGCGGCTCTACCGATCCCGCTTTCGCGACCATTCCTTTTGATCGCTGGGTCGAAGAAGGCGATCAGGCGCACATCCACTGGAGCGCCAAACTGCTTCCGGTGGAGCTTTCCAATCATCAACGGCTGGAGGCCAAGGTGGAGCTCGTGCTGGATGGCAACGAGCTGGTGCGGCGGCGCGGCAAGGGATATCTGGCGATGCTGGTCCAGTTCACCGACAGCGAGAACCGCGTCTACCAGACCCATCAAGCTCTGGACCTGCAAGCTGTCAAAGACGACACCAGCAAGAGCAATATCACCTTTACGCAGCCGGCGTTTGTGACTCCGGGCGATTATCGCGTCGCGCTGGCCGTTTTCGACACCGCTACCGGGGAGCATAGCGCCATGCGGTTGCCGCTGCATGTCAATCCGATCAAGAACGATCCTCTGCCGGGCTCCGGGCGCGATCTGCCCGCGGTGGAGCTTCTGAAACCCGCGGATTCGCCCGATGCTCTGTTCCTGCCCGATATCCGCGGACGCCTGCGGCTGCCGCTTCAAACCCAGCGGCCGGTGCACGTCGAGCTCTTAGTGAATGCGTCCCCGCTAGCCGCCGGCGATCAGCCTTCCCCCCGGGAACAGGTCAATAATCTGAGCCTGGCGAGCTTGATCCCCGCGCTGAAAATCATCGCGCACGCCGAGGTTCCCAATGGGACGTTGAACGTGGCTTTGCTCGACCTGACCACCCAGCGAGTGACCTTTCACCAGGACGCCGTTCATGACTTGGATTGGGCCAAGCTCTCGCCCGCGCTGAAACAAACCGGCTCCAACGTGATCGATATTCACGCACTCGAGAACCGCCGCGAGAACGCGCAGTTCTTTTTGGCCGAAGTCCGCAGGCGAATCGGCGCGAGTGCGCGCAACGAGGGGCCCGCGCAACCGTTCCCCATATTGATCGTTCTCAGCGGTCCCATGGAGTTCGCCCACGGTCAGGATTTGCATCCCATCGAGCTCGGCGACAAGCCCCAGGCCGAGGTCTTCTACATTCGCTACCATTCGATTCCGCCGCCCGCTTTGGCCAACCGCTTTCCCGACGAATCCAGACGCGGCCGCCGGACGCCTCTGTCGGCCCCGGGCCGCGCTCCGCTTGCGCTGACCGAGCCGGTGGACTCTCTGGAGCGTACTTTGAAACCCCTCCAACCCCATCTCTACGACGTCTACAACCCCGAACAATTCCGCAAGGCCCTGAGTTCTCTGGTCGATGAAATCTCCAGGCTCTAGCGCCCGCCGGCCGGCCTCAAACCGCCTGCGCGTCTTTGAGATTACCGAGGAAGAGTTTGGATCAACCCGGTCAGCAAAGTTTGTGTTTCGGGAGCAAATTCGCCCTTCACCGATTCGAAATAGAGCCTGAGCTGATGGGCTGCAGCCAGCGCGTCCTCATCCCCCGAGGCTGCGTTGCGCCGTATCTGCAGGACGGCTTGCGCCAGAAAGTCGGAACGCAATCTCAAGACAGCATCATCCGAACAATTCATACTGCACTTCTCCTAGCACCCCATTGCCCAACCGATACCACGCCGCTTATTACAAGGTGGCGGGTGAAACTTTCCCTCTGAACATCGCCGAAACGGCTGGTAACAATAATTGGTTCTTTTGCTTTCGACTGGAAAGGGAATTGCCCTAGAGCTAGCAGGCGGGAAAGTGCCGTGCGGCTCGCGCTCGGCAAAATATAACAGGGATGCAGAATTACGAAAAGCTTACGGATTGGCTCAAAAATCCGCAACGGCTGTTGCTGACCTTTAAAGAGATCGAACGTATCATCGAAGATCACCTTCCCGAATCCGCCCACATGTATCGGGCGTGGTGGAAGAATGAAGGCGGTTCTCGCCAGTCCCAGGCTTGGCTGGAGGCCGGATGGGAAGTGGAATCGGTCGATCTCAAGGCCGAAGAAATTATATTCCGGCGCAAAACTCTCGCAGCCTAGCACCCGGCCCTAACTTCTTGGTATCCAGGCTATTCCTCCTTCATCCTGGAATATTTACCAGTTGTGGCTGCTGTTAGAATGGACTCGCGAGTATAAAAAAAATATAAACAAAGACGCGCTCCGAGTGTGTTTACGAGAGCGCCGGACGGTCACGAAAGGACCCCAGCATGGCAGAGGCATCGGCATTGGCATCATCTCCCCGGAGCAGGCTTGCAAGTCTGCTCCACAAACGCGAGCAGGAAATCGCGGCGGCTTGGAGCAGATACCTGGAAAGAACCACGCGGCGGTTTTCCGCGAGCGAACGGCAGGAATCAGAAAAGCAGTCCCGCGAACTCCTGGGCCTCATGCGGACCGCAGCTTCCAGCTCCATGGACGCCTCCGCGCCCGCATGGGAGCCGGTGCGCGAATTCCTCACTGATTTCTCCGCTGCCCGCGCCAAAGGCGGTTACACGCCCTCGGAAACCGCGACCTTCATCTTCTCTTTGAAGCAGCCCTTATTTGAAGCGCTCCGGGAAGATTGCGGAAAAGATGTAGACGCCCTGGCCGCCGAGATCTGGAGCGCCACGGAATTACTGGATTCTCTCGGCCTCTTCACCGCCGAGGCATTTCAAAAAGCGCGTGAAGAAGTCATCTCGCGCCAGCAGCAGGAACTGATCGAGCTCTCTACGCCCGTGGTGCAGTTGTGGGATGGTGTTCTGGCGCTGCCGCTCATCGGAACCCTGGACAGCGCGCGCACCCAGGTCGTCATGGAGAATCTGCTGGACGCCATCGTCAAGACGCGCTCCGATTTCGCGATTATCGATATTACCGGCGTGCCGGTGGTGGACACCTTGGTGGCCCAGCATCTGCTGAAGACCGTCGCCGCCGCGCGCCTCATGGGCGCCGAATGCATGATCAGCGGCATCCGCCCGCAAATCGCGCAGACCATCATTCATCTGGGCGTCGATCTTGGCGGAGTGGTCACTAAAGCGACGCTGGCCGACGCATTCGCCCTGACTTTGCGGCGAGCGGGTTCATCGCTTACCCCCGCCACCAAGAACAGTCCGTCCTCGGGGAGCTAGCCGTTGGAACGCATCCCGATTCTCAAGATGGGAGAGTACCTGCTGGTGACCATCCAGGTGGACATGCATGACCGGCTGGCGCTCACCCTGCAAGACGACCTGACCAGTCAAATCGTCGAGCACAATTCGCATGGCGTCCTGATCGACATATCCGCGCTGGAGATGGTGGACTCCTTCATCGGCCGGATGCTCGGCAGCATCGCCTCCATGTCGCGCCTGCTGGACGCCCAAACGGTGGTGGTCGGCATGCAGCCCTCGGTGGCCATCACGCTGGTCGAGCTCGGCCTGTCCTTGAAAGGCATCCGGACCGCGCTGGACGTCGAGAAAGGGATGGCTTCCCTGCGCAGCGTGATGTCGGAATCGAGGCGAAATGGTGCATCGCGTCCTCAGCGCTGAGCGACATCACATTCGTAATTCCGAAGACGTGGTCGAGGTGCGCCAATGCGTCCGCAAGAAGGCCGTTGCGCTGGGCTTTGGTCTGGTGGACCAAACCAAAATGGTGACCGCCTCGAGCGAGCTGGCCCGCAATACGCTGGATTACGGCGGCGGCGGCACTGCGTCGGTTGAAATCGTGGAAAACGGCCGCCGCTCCGGCTTGCGTGTGATCTTCGAGGATCAGGGCCCCGGAATCGAGAACCTAGATCTCGCGCTGACCGACGGCTTCACCAGCGGTGGTGGCCTAGGCCTCGGATTAGGCGGCGCAAAACGCCTTTCTGACGAATTTGAGATTTCTTCGAAACCCGGCTCCGGAACCAGAGTCTCTATTCTCAGGTGGAAGTAGTAGTGGGGATCGGGACGGTACGGGTGCAATTATTCTTGGGGGAATCGCAGCGGGTTCTGGTGGACGAAGCCAGCAAAACGGCGGAGGCGCGCCGTGTGGCCCGCAAAATGGCCGCTTCTATAGGCCTGGATGAGACGGTGGCGGAACAAGCGCTGGTGGTGGTAACGGAAGCCTGCACAAATGTTTTAAAGCACGCCGGCCGCGGTGAGCTGATCCTGCATGCGGCTGCCGCCGGCGGCCCCGGGACGCCGCTGCTCGAAGCCCTGGTGCTCGATCAAGGGCCGGGGATTCGCAACCTCTCCGAATGCCTGCAGGACGGCTACAGCACCCAGGGCACGGCGGGACACGGCTTGGGCGCGATCATTCGTCTGTCAAAAAGGGCGGATTTTTATTCGGTTCCCGGAAAAGGCACGGCGGTCCTGGCGCGCTGGGGCGGCGCTGCCAACGGCCATCCGGCACGTGATCAGCATCGGCTGCAAGTCAGCGCCGTCAATCTGCCCAAGCCCGGCCAGGAAGTGTCGGGCGACGCTTGGGCTGTGGAGCAGCATGGCGATCAATTGACGCTGCTGGTGGCCGACGGATTAGGTCACGGCATGGAGGCTCACCTGGCGTCCACCGAGGCCGTGCGCATCCTCAGGCAAAACCCGGACCTTCGGCCCAAGCCGCTGCTCGAACGCTGCCATCAGGCCCTCCGCAGCACGCGCGGCGCGGCCATGGCCATTGCGCAAATCGATGAAGCCCACGGCAAGATCACGTTTGCCGGCGCCGGCAATATCTCCGGCCGGATTTACTCGGGATCCGCGCTTTGTCAGAACGCCGTCTCGGTGAACGGCACAGTCGGCCAGCAGACCGAACGGATTCAGGAGTTTTATTATCCCTGGCCCTCCGACGGCGTGTTGCAGCTCCACTCCGATGGGCTGAGCTCGCGCGCCAGTCTGGAGCCTTATCCCGGGCTCGCCTTGCGCGACGCCGCGTTGAACGCCGGTGTGTTATACAGGGATTTTGCGCGGGGACGCGACGACGCGACCGTAGTAATTATCAAGGCGGCGTAGATGAGCTTTTCCATCCTGACAGTCGCGATCGCTTCCGAACACGATACCGTCGCCGCCCGCCAGCGCGCGCGCCAGATCGCTCGTCATTTGGGTTTCGACGCGCAGGATCAAACGCGCATTTCGACCGCCGTTTCCGAGATCGCCCGCAACGCCTTCAACTACGCCGGAGGCGGACGAGTCGAGTATCGCATCGAAGGCCGTACGGCGCCTCAGCTGCTGCTCATCAAGGTCACCGATTCCGGCCCCGGCATTCCGAACCTGCAAGTCATCCTGGACGGCAACTACGAATCGGAAACCGGCATGGGCCTCGGCATTACGGGAGCGCGCCGCCTGATGGATCAGTTTCAAATCGAATCCATCCCCGGCTCCGGCACCACCGTCGTGCTCAAGAAACTCCTGCCGAAGCGCGCGGCGCTGGTCAAACAGTCCGACGTGGCGCGCATCGCCGACCAGCTTTTGCGCGAGACTCCGCAGAACGCGATGCAGGAGTTGCAGCATCAAAATCAGGAGCTGCTCACGGCGCTGGAGGAGATTCGCGCGCGCCAGGCCGAGCTCGTCCGGCTGAACCGCGAGTTGGAGGATACCAATCGCGGCGTGGTGGCCCTGTATGCCGAATTGGACGAAAAAGCCGACCACCTGCGGCGCGCCGACGAAGTCAAGTCCAAGTTCCTGTCCAACATGAGTCACGAGTTCCGTTCGCCGCTGAACTCCATCCTGGCGCTGAGCGGTCTGCTGCTGGATCGAAGGAACGGGGGGCTCTCCGCCGAGCAGGAAGTCCAGGCCGGTTACGTCCGGAAAGCGGCCCAGGATCTGCTCGAACTCGTCAACGATCTGCTCGATCTCGCTAAGGTGGAGGCGGGGAAGATCGAAGTGAAGCCCGGCGAATTCAGCGCCGCGAACCTCTTCGCCGCGCTCCGCGGAATGCTGCGTCCCTTGCTTCTGAATCAATCGGTGGAGCTGGTTTTCGAACCGGCCGATGACCTGCCCGCCATTTATTCCGATGAAGGCAAGATCTCGCAGATCCTCAGGAATTTTATTTCCAACGCCCTGAAGTTTACCGAAAGAGGAGAGGTGCGCGTATCGGCGAAGACCGCCGGCTCGGACGTAACCTTCTCCGTCTCCGACACCGGAATCGGTATCGCTCCCGAGAACCTGGATCTGATTTTTCAGGATTTCGTGCAGGTGGATAATCCCATTCAACGCCGCGTGAAAGGAACCGGGTTGGGCCTGCCGCTCTCGAAGAAACTGGCTCATCTGCTGGGCGGCGAGGTAGCCGTCGAAAGCCGGCTGCACAGCGGCTCCACGTTCACCGTTCGGGTTCCACTGCGATATGCCGAAGCGGCCGAGCAGGATTTCCCGGCCGCGATCTACGGCGCTCCCGAATCCGCCGGCCTGCCTGTGCTGGTGATCGAGGACAGCCCCGAAATGATGCTGGCTTACCAGAGCTTTCTAAGAGGATCAGGATTCCGCATCGTGGCCGCCTCGACTATCCGGGAAGGCGAGCAGATCCTGGAACGGACCCGGCCCGTCGCTATCGTTCTGGATCTCATCCTGCGCTCGGAAGATAGCTGGGCCTTCATGGCGCGCGTCCAGCAAGACGCTTCCCTGCGGCACATTCCCATCCTGGTGGTCAGCTCGGTGGAAGATCAGGGGAAAGCCTACCACCTGGGTGCGGCCGGCTATTTGGTGAAGCCCATTGAGCGCTCGACGTTGCTTTCGCGGCTGCGCGCTATTACTGAACCGCCCTCCCCGGGCCGCCTCCTGATCATTGACGATGAGGAACGGGACCGGTACCTGATTCGTCAGCACCTGCGAGACTCCGCGCTGCTGGTAAGCGAGGCCGTCAATGGCGCCGACGGCATTCGGCAGGCGCTCGAAGAAAAGCCCGCCGGAATTATCCTGGATCTGAATATGCCGGGCATGACCGGATTTGAGGTTTTGGACCGGCTGAAACAGGCGCCGGCGACCCAAAACATTCCCGTGATTATTTGCACTTCTCGGATTTTAACGGAAGCCGAACAAACCGAATTATCGGGAAAAACCGCCGCGATTCTGAATAAGAAAGACCTCGACCGTGTTACCTTCGAACGGGCACTCGAGACGATTTCGGGCCGAGCTTCGTTCGCCGCAATGCATCCGTAGGAACTAAGAAATGACTATGCAATCACAACCCATTCTGAACGCGGACGACTACGCTCCCGGCCGCTACGCCCGAACCAGGGTGCTGCAGCAGGCGGGCTTCGACGTGATCGAGGCCGCCAGCGGAAATCAGACGCTGGAACTCGTCTCCGAGCGGAAACCCGCGTTGGTCTTGCTGGACGTGAACCTCCCCGACATGAATGGAATCGAGGTGTGCCGGCGCATCCGGGAAAATCCGAAGACCGTCGGAACCACCATCGTGCACATCTCCGCCACCTACACCGAAAGCCAGCATCAGGTGCACGGATTGGACAACGGAGCCGACAGCTACCTGGTGGAACCGGTGGATCCGCCGGTGCTGATCGCGACCGTGCGGGCTTTCCTGCGCATGCGGCGGGCCGAGGAGCGCTTGCGGAGGTCCAATGAGGATCTGGAACGGTTCGCCTACACGGTAGTTCACGAGTTGAACGAGCCCTTGCGCACCATCACCTCGCATGCGCAGCTGCTCGAGCGCCGCATGGACGGCCGTTTGGATCAGGGCGAGGCCGATTCCTTCGGTTTCGTGATGGGCGGAGCGCAGCGGATGCGTTCGTTCATCGAGGATCTGTTGCGCTATTCCCAAGCCACCAACAGCGGCGTCGACGTGCGAATGTTCGACATGGAGGCGCTGGTCAGCCAAGTAGTCCTGAATCTGGATACCGTGATTCGCGCCTCGGGCGCCCGCGTCGTCTACGATTCGCTGCCGACCATCCTGGCCGACGCGCGCATCGAGCACGTACTGCAAAATCTGATCGGCAACTCCATCAAATACCGCCGGCCGGATGCCGCTCCCGAGATCCACATTTCCGCCGCGCAGCAGCACGGAGTCTGGGTCTTCGCGGTTCGCGACAACGGCATCGGAATTCAGGACGAGTATAAGGAGCGAATCTTTCAACTGTTCCGCCGCTTGCACGGCCGGGACGTGCCGGGTCACGGCATCGGACTCACGCTCTGCCAGAAGATCGTGGAAGCCAACGGCGGGAATATGTGGGTGGAGTCAGAGCCCGGCCAGGGATCGACGTTTTACTTCACGCTGCCGCAAGAACAGGGCAATCGGGCCGCGCGCACGGGTCGCCCAGTCTAAGCTACTCGCCGCGAATCAAGTCCTGGTAGGTTTCGCGCTTGCGCACCACGCGATAGCGGTCGCCTTCGATCAAAATTTCGGGCGGGCGCGGGCGTGCATTGTAGTTGGAAGCCGCCACGAATCCGTACGCGCCGGCGGTGCATACCGCCAGCAGATCGCCCGGCAGGACGTTCGCCATCTCGCGGCCGCGAGCCAGAAAGTCGCCGCTCTCGCACACCGGACCGACCACATCCGCCGTGATGGTGCCGGCTTCATTGAGCCGCAGCGGGACGATCTCATGATGCGCGTGATAGAGCGCCGGACGGATCAGGTCGTTCATCGCGGCATCCACAATCACGAACTGCCGGTCGCCATTGGTTTTGCGATACAGCACGCGCGTCAGCAGCAGGCCCGCTTCCGCCACGATCGACCTTCCCGGCTCGATGAGAATTTCTAAATCGTGCCCGGCTACTCGCCGGCAGATCGCCTGGACGAATTCGCAAATGCTCAGCGCCTTATCGCCGGGTTTGTAGGCGACGCCCAGGCCACCGCCCAGGTCGAGAGTGCGGATGGGGAAACCGCGCGAGCGCAGCCGCTCGACCAGCGCGATCATCTTATCGAAGACTTCGATCATCGGCTCGATGTCGACGATCTGCGATCCGATGTGGCAGCTCACTCCCTCCAACTCCAGATGCGAAAGCCCTCGCGCGCGCTCATAGACCGCTTCCGCTCCGTGAATATCGATGCCGAATTTATGCTTCCGCAGGCCGGTCGAAATGTAGGGATGCGTGGCGGCATCCACATCCGGGTTCACGCGAATCGCGACTCGCGCCAGAAACGCATGGCGAGCAGCCAGCGAATCGATGAGCGCCAGTTCCGGCTCGGATTCGCAATTGAAGCTGCGGATATGATTGCGGAGGGCGTAGTCCAACTCGTCGGCCGTTTTTCCGACGCCTGAAAAAATCACCGAGGCTGGATCCGCACCGGCTTCCAGAACGCGAAACAGCTCGCCGCCGGAAACGATGTCGAACCCCGCGCCTGCTTCGGCCAGCAATTTCAGAATCGCCAGATTGCTGTTGGCCTTCACCGCATAGCAGATCTTGTGAGGCACCGCTCCGAACGCTTGATCGTAAGCCCGGAATCGGTCGAGAATGTCGGCGCGAGAATAGACGTAGCAGGGCGTGCCCTCGCGATGGGCGACATCGGCCAGGGCGACATCTTCGACGTAGAGCGTCTGATCGCGGTATTGCATCAATGAACTTTCAAAACCACCAAAGTTTGATCGTCCGCCATTGGAACGCCGGCTGAGTACTCGTCTAAATCGGCCAGAATTTCGCTCGCGACGGTCTCCGGGTCATGACCGCACAGCCGTCGCAGCGCGCGCGAGAGATGGCCGCGCCCGTAATCTTCGCCTAGCGTATTCGGCTGATCGGTGATGCCGTCGGAGTACATGACAATCAGGTCGCCCGGTTCGGCTTCGAGCGTGACTTCTTCATAATCGCGGTCGTTCAACAATCCCGCGGGAACGCCCTCGGCCCGGGGCCGGATGAGCTCGCCGCGGCGGCAGATGATGGGCGGGGCTGCGCCGGCGTTGGCCATGACGAAGCGGTGCAGAGGATTCTCCCAGACCAGCACCATCAGGGCGACATACTGCGCTTCGACAATGCGTTCGCGGAGTACGTTGTTCAAGAGCTTCAGAAGTTCGGCCGGACTGCGCCGGCGGTGGGCCAGCGATCGCAACAGTCCCGTGACCATGGCGCCGTACAGGGCCGCAGCCGCGCCTTTGCCGCTCACATCGCCGAACGTGAAGACCGAATGGTCCGGGCCGTATTCAAAGATGTCGTAGACATCGCCGGTGATCTCGCGGGCCGCGCGAGAACGGATCGCGATACCCAATCCCTCAATTTCCGGGGCCTCGCGCAGCAGCATGACCGACTGCACGTTGCGCGCCGCCTTCAGGTCCTGGTTCAGACGCTGCTCGCGCTGGGCGAGCTCCCCATAAAGCCGGGCGTTCTCCACCGAGCTCGCGATCTGCGGGGCCAGCAGCGCCAGCAGCCGGGAATGATCCTCGGTGAAAAATCCCAAGCGCTCGCTCTCTAAATCCATCACGCCCACCACGTGATCCTGAACCACCAGCGGCACGGCGATTTCGGAATGAATGTCGGGATGGGAGGCGATGTAGCGCGCGTCGGCGAGCGTATCCACTACCCGCACGATCTCGCGCGACTGGACGGCCGCGCCGGTGATGCCTTTGCCGAGCGGAATATTGTCCAGATCCACGCGCTGGTCGTAGCGCTGGCTAAACAGGCGCCGCAGCACTTGCTTTTCCGTGTCCACCAGCAAAACGCTAAAGGCATCGAACGCGACCAACGCATGGGTGATTTGAGCGATCTTACCGAGCAGGACCTCCAAGGCCAAAATGGAGCTGAACTCCTGCGAAAGATACGCCAGCGTCCGGAGCGTGCGGTTCTGGCGTTCGACACGCCGGTACAGCCGCGCATTGTCGATGGAAACAGCCACGCGGGAAGCGATCAATTGCAATAGCGCCCGATCCTGCTCGCGATAGGCGTTCAATCGCGTGGATTGCAGATCGAGGACGCCCACCAGCTTGCCCCGCGCGATCATGGGCACGGCCAATTCCGAGCGAACGGCGTCGAGCGCCGCCAGGTAGCGCGTGTCGCTTTGAACATCGCCCACCATCACAGGCTGGCGCGTGGAGGCGGCCAATCCGGTAATGCCCTCGCCCAGCGGGATGAGCAGATTTCGAACCACCTCGTCGCGATGCCCGATGCCATAGCGAACGCTCAGTCCTTTGTGACGCTCGCTATAAAGGAGGATGGCGAAAAGATCGTAAACCACGACCTCCTTCACGATGGCGGCCACATTGGCCAGAATGCGATCCAGATCGAGCGTTTCGGAGGTGAGCGTGGAGACCTCCAGCAGGAAGTCCAGCAGCTCGGAACGCTCCTGGAAGCGCGGCGCAGCTTTGCTACCCGGGGTAGCCATAGCTAAGAATGCAGCGGCGAAGCGTGCAGTGCTCCCGTGATCTCTTCGACGATGCGGACGCTGGCGCTGGCGCCAATGCGGGTGGCCCCGGCGGCGAGCATGCGGTTCACGTCCTCGAGCGTGCGGATCCCGCCCGAAGCTTTCACGCCCATTTGCGGCCCGACGGTCTTACGCAGCAACTCGACATCGTGCACGGTCGCGCCGGACGGGCCAAATCCAGTGGAGGTTTTCACAAAGTCCGCTGCAGCGTTCTGGGCGAGCTGGCAGGCGGTGATTTTTTGGTCGTCATCGAGCAGCGCGGTTTCAAGAATCACCTTCACGATCGCACCGCCGCGATGTGCGACCTCGACCACCGCGGCGATGTCGGCCTGCACTGAGTCGTAGTCGCCGCTGCGCAGCGCGCCGATGTTTTGCACCATGTCGATCTCATGCGCGCCGTCGTCCAGCGCCGCCTGGGTTTCGGCGACTTTGGCTTTGGTGGAACTCGCGCCGAGGGGAAAGCCGACCACCGCGCAGACCTTCACCGGGGAGCCGCGCAGTTCGCCGGCGACCAGGGGCGTCCAATAGCAGTTAGTACATACGCTAGCGAATTTGTACTGGCGCGCTTCGCGGCAAACCTTAAGAATCTCCTCGCGCGTGGCCTCGGGCCGGAGCGAGGTATGGTCAATGAGACCGGCGATAGATGCGTCCGAGGGTTCCACTATAAGCGTTGCAGGATGAGTAGGTTCGAGGCCCGCTTAAAAGGACATCATAACATACCCTTACAGTACCGCTGGTACCGAATTGGCGGCAAAAAGCCAGAAAACCTGATAGAAACCGGCCCTCCGAACAGTATATTAGTCATAGCCGAACCATGACGGACTAGTCGGTGTTCGGGCCATTTTATGGAGGTGTAGGACGTGAGACGAATCGCTCTTCCCCTGGCAGTTGCGGCAGTCTGCGGGTTGTCCTGGCCGGCTCAGGGGGCCACGATTCTCAATGAGAATTTTGACGAGCTGACGGCGGTTCTCAGCGCGACCTCGGTGGGCGCTTTTTCGGCCATCGATGGCACCAACGTTGACATCGTAGGTGCGGGCGACGGTTTTGGCTATCTATGCGTATCGCCCGAATCCGGAAATTGCGTTGACTTGGATGGGAGCGGCGGGAATCCGCAGGGCGTACTTCAAGCCAACACCGCCATTGGCCCGGGCACGTACGATCTGAGCTTCGACCTGATAGGCTCACAGCGAGGCAACACTACTTCTACGACCGTCACGTTCGGAAACTACAGCAACACCTTCACTCTCGGGAGCGGCGATGACACGGACGGTGTCGTCGTCAATGCTTTCGTGACCGTGGGACCGGGGAGCTCTCTGCTCACTTTTACCAGTAACACCGCCGGTCAGATGGGCGCACTGCTGGACAACGTATTAATCACAACCGCAACGTCCGCGGTTCCCGAGCCTTCCAGTTCGATACCGGCCGGACTGGCGCTGCTGGCGCTAGGGCTGTGGGGACGTCGCCGGGCAGCCTACCGCGCGTAAAGAAGCGGCCGCCGCTCGTCCAATAGCTAATCTCGCTTCCGCAATTCACTCCCGCAACTCCGCCGGGCATCGACTGGGGCTCGCGAACTGGGAGCCTATCTGTGGCTTAATGAAAAGCATGGACCTGCACGCGGTTCGGCTGGAAATTCCTTCTGACGGCAACATCATCGTTGGCCATAGCCACTTTATAAAGACGGTGGAAGACATCTATGAGGCGATCATCAACACCGTCCCGCAGATGAAGTTCGGCATCGCGTTCAATGAAGCGTCGGGGGCCTGCCTGACGCGCGTGGACGGTAATGACGACGACCTGAAAGCCATCGCAACGCGCAATGCCAGCGCGGTCGGCGCGGGCCATCTGTTTGTGGTGGCGCTGCGCGGCGGGTTTCCGATCAACATCAAGAATCGGATTTTGGAAACGCCGGAAGTGTGCAATATTTTTTGCGCGACGGCGAATCCGGTGGAGGTGATTGTCGCCCAGACAGAGCAGGGCAGGGGAGTGCTGGGCGTGATCGACGGCGCATCGCCTAAAGGCGTGGAGACCGCGCCGGACGTGGAGTGGCGGCATGGATTCCTGAGGAAGATCGGGTATAAGCGTTGAGAACTCTGGTGGCCGCACTTTTCGCGCTGGTCCCGCTGGCCGCTCAGAGCCGGTTCGAGCAGTTTCGATCGCGACGTGGCGGCAATTCAAGAGCAGCTCCATATAACAATTTGCGACTGCCGTCGTGGAGAATGGCAGGATGCTCTGGAGTCTGGAGGCCATCGGACCCTAAGCCTGCTGGCCGAGTTCCAGCAAACTTATTCCGATGAGCAAATCGTTTGGGAATTTGCTCAAACCGAGGACTCCTCGCACTTAACGGTGAACGTGCCATCGCGAAAGTTGACGCTGGACGCGCGCGCCAGTTCCAAGGCGATGACCGAAGCGGCGCATTTAGAAGACGGCAACATCCTGCGCTCGGCCATCGCACTGGCGTTCCTAGTGGATGCAGTTGGATTGCCGGCATCCCCTCGCGATGAACTGGAGAACCGCGCGCTCACGGCGCTTTATTTTGGCCAGCGCGAAGAGAGCGCGGCCATCATGCGCGAGGCTCTGGAGAAGTTCCCGGAGATCGAATCCGCCGACGATGTCACCTTGCTGCGCCTTCTTTCTGAGCTTCATTTTTCCGCAACGGAGTCGGTCGCGACGGCTGTTCTCAAGGCGCATCCCGATCAGCCGGCCGCATGGCTGTACTATGGGCGCTATTTGCGCGCCGATAAGCGGTTCCGCGAGGCTACCCTGTGCTTTAAACAAATTACGGAACATCAGCCGCCGTGGCATGGCTGGACTGTCGATGCGGCGAACAAAGAACTGAGCACGCTGGAATGACGCGCATCATCGAAGGCCTGGAAGAGCTGCGATCGCTCGAAGGCCAGGAAGCCGGTGTGAGCGACTGGCTCACCGTCACGCAGGAGATGATCGATCGGTTCGCCGATGTGACCAACGATCATCAGTGGATTCACGTCGACGCGGAACGGGCCAAACGCGAGTCGCGCTTCGGGACGACGGTGGCGCACGGATTTCTCACTTTGTCGCTACTCAGCCAATTGATGCATCAAGCAGTAGAGATTCGCGGCAATTTCAAAATGCTCATCAACTACGGATTCAATCGGGTTCGTTTCGTATCGCCGGTGCCCGCGGGATCGCGCATTCGAGCTCGGCTGGCTGTGAAGACAGTCGGCGATAACGAGGTCATCTGGCTGGTGACGGTGGAACTGGAAGGATCGGAGAAGCCGGCGATCGTGGCAGAATGGCTGGAACGTTTTTATTGAGGCTATTGCGTACGCGCCGTGGAGAACGCCGCCGCCATCGCGCGCACCGGCTGCACCCCTACCTGAGTCATCCATTTGGAAAGGGCTTTGGTCGCGCAGGAACCCGAGCAGATATGCTCGTAACCATCGGCATCAGCGAGAATGTGGTCCCAAGGCAGGAGAACAAATTGATCCGCGTTCAACGCACGCAGCCACCAGTGGTTGGCTTCACCTTTTAAGTTCTGGCAGTAATCGCATCGATAGGGGCAATGAACTTTCATGCCGTTTCTCCTCCTCGTTTTTGCCAGGAGCAGACCAAGCAACTTCGCCGGTTCGTGCCGCTGCGTTAAATTAGATCAGCCAATCGCCTTAAAGGTTACCACTCCGTTAGCCTTAGGAAAAGAGTACTAGATCATGTAGTACTCTGCTTTGTTCCAGCATGTCACTGCACTGACGCCGCTTGCGAGGCGGAACTTTTTTTTCGTGATGCGGTACCGGCCGGTTCACGGATAACAAGGTGAACAACCGCATAGCTGGCTAATGGCATTAGGCCGAACAACAAGCAAACGGGCCCGAACCCATAGCGTTCGATAACAGCGGCAATCGGTTGAGAAACAATCGATTGCATCGCGCCGTAGGCGAACACCAAAGCCGCCACGGTGAACGCGGCGCGCCCGGCTCCGTAAAGATCGATGGGCAAGGTGTAGTGGTTGGTGCTCCACGAGCAAATCCAGAAATAGCTAAGCGACATTCCGGCGGTGGCGAGCGCAGCGGTGGGCAGAAGTGGAATCGCGATCGTTACTAAAACGAAGCCAGCCGAAATCAGGCATGCGCGCTTGCGAGCCGCGACCGGAGTGTCGGCCCGCGCGGATCAGCGCCCAGGAAATGCCGCCGCCGAGCAGTGCGCCAAAGTAGCCGCAGATGGGCACGATCCAAACATAGCGCGCGGCTTCGGGCGGAGTGAGATGGTGCACGCGGACTAGATACGTCGGCGACCAGTTGGTCCACAGGCTGTAGCCCGACATGCCCATGGCGTTGGCAATCATGAGCGCCCAGAGCTTGCGATCGCGCAGTAAGCCAAAGGAGTTTATCGGTGCTGCTATTTCGGGTTCGACAGCAGGAGGGATCAGCCTGGCGGTGAAGAGCCAAACCGGAATCCAAACCAGGCTCAGGATGCCGGCGATGAAGAAGGTCCAGCGCCATTCGTAGCGATAGGAGAAGAAGACCGCGAAACCGGGCGCGAGGCCTGCGCCGAGGCTTAATCCGAGTTGCGACACGGCTTGTCCGACGGCGCGTTCCTTGGGCAGCAGATACATGCCGACCGCTTTCGCGATGGCGGTGACGCCGCTGGCCTCTGCCACTCCCAACAATGCGCGCCAAATCAGGAGCTGATGCACGCTGTGCGATGTTGCCGTGCCGAAGCTGGCGACCGCCCAGACCGCGACCGCGATCGTGATGCCGCGATTCAGGCCTACGCGATCGATGAACCAGCCGACGAACAGCGCGCTCACCGCGTACGCGATGGAGAAGACGGCCAGCAGCAGGCCGTAATCGGAATAGGTGAACGGAAAATCGGGGCGCGCGCGCCAAATCTCGGCCATGGTGGCGAGCACCTGGCGATCGAGATAATTGAGCACCGAGGAGAAAACGAAAACCGTGATGGCCAGCCAGCGGGCGGAGAGGTGCGATTGTACAGAAGTAGACGAGCGCGTCACGGTACTGTCTGCAATTGTCCCAGATGGCTTTCGAGCAGATCGAGCACGGCGCTGGGCGTGGACGCGCCATCGAGCGGCAGACGCAGGACGCCCGCGGGCGTGAATTGCGCGCCTTCGGTGTGCGTGACCACGTTCATCAGCCGCTCGGGAGCGATGCGCGCTTCCTTGTGGAACTTGACGTTGAGCGCGCCCTGGCGGCGGTCGATGGTTTCGATGCCCAGCTTTTGGGCCGCGCTCTTCAATGCGGAAAACTTCAGCAAGGTGCGGACGGCGTCTGGCGCGGGACCGTAGCGGTCTTCGATCTCGGCCAGAAGTTCCGCCGCTTGCTCGGGCGTGGTCGCATCGGCGATGCGCTTGTAGGCGCGCAGGCGCTGGTGCTCGTCGCCGATATATTCGGAGGGAATGCGGATGTCGAGGCCGAGGTTGAGCGTGGAGTGAACTTCGATCGGCACCTCCTCGCCTTTGAGCTCGTGCACCGTTTCTTCGAGCAGCCGGACGTACATATCGAAGCCGACCGCGCCGATGTGGCCGTGCTGCTCGCCGCCCAGAATGTTGCCGGCGCCGCGCAGTTCCAGATCGAGCGCCGCGATTTTGAAGCCCGCGCCCAGGTCGCTGAACTCCTTGAGCGCCGCCAGGCGCTTGCGCGCGACTTCGCTCAACTCCGTGTCGGCCGGAACCAGCAGATATGCATACGCGCGACGGTTCGAGCGGCCCACGCGCCCGCGCAGCTGGTACAGCTCCGATAGCCCGTGGCGCTCGGCGTTCTCGATGATCATGGTGTTGGCGAGCGGAATGTCCAGGCCGTTCTCGGCGATGGTGGTGCAGACGAACACGTCGTAGTCGTGCCGCATGAAGCCGAGCAGCGCGCTCTCCAGCTCCGCTTCGCCCATCTGGCCGTGACCCACTCCAATGCGGCAGTTCGGCAGCATCTCCTGGATGGAGGCGGCGCGCATGAAGATGCTGTCCACGCGATTGTGGATGAAATAGACCTGGCCGCCGCGGCTCAGCTCCTGTTCGATGGCGGTCTTGATCAGATCCGGATCGAAGTGCGCGACCACCGTATGGATCGCCAGGCGGTCCTTGGGCGGCGTCTCGATCACCGACATATCGCGCAACCCGAGCAGCGACATGTGCAGCGTGCGCGGGATCGGGGTCGCGGACATGGTGAGCACATCCACGTTGTGCTTGAGCTGCTTGATGCGCTCCTTGTGGCGGACGCCGAAGCGCTGCTCTTCGTCGACCACCAGCAGGCCGAGGTCGCGGAACTCAACGTCTTTCGAAAGCAGGCGATGCGTGCCGATCACGATGTCGACTTTTCCTGCGGCGAGGTCCGCCAGCACCGCGGCGATCTCCTTCTTGTCGCGAAACCGGCTGAGCATCTCGACGCGCACCGGAAAGCTCACGAAGCGGCGCTTGAAGGTTTCGAAGTGCTGGAACGCGAGCACCGTGGTGGGAGCGAGCACGGCCACCTGCTTGCCGTCGCCCAGCGCTTTGAACGCCGCGCGCATGGCGACTTCGGTCTTGCCGTAGCCGACATCGCCGCACAGCAGCCGATCCATGGGCTGGCCGGTCTCCATGTCTTTCTTGATCTGCTTGATGGCCGCGAGCTGATCCTTGGTCTCCGAAAATTCGAAGGCATCTTCGAACTCGCGCTGCCAGTTGCTGTCGTGCGAGAAGCGGAATCCCTCGGCCATCCGGCGCTGCGCGTAGAGCTTCAACAGCTCGTCGGCCATGTCGCGCATTTTGGCCTTCACGCGCGATTTGGTGCGCTCCCAGGTTGCGCCGCCCAGACGGTCCAGCGTCGGCGTCGCGCCTTCGCCCGCGCCTCGATATTTCTGGATCAGGTCCATGCGCGTGAGCGGAACGTAGAGCTTCGCCTCGCCGGCGTATTCGAGCAGCATGAAGTCGCCCTTGTTGTCGCCCTGCGCGATCTCGCGCGTGCCGAGAAATCGCCCGATGCCGTGCATCTGGTGGACCACGTAATCGCCGGGCTTCAGGTCCGCCAGGTCGGCGGTGAACGCGGCCAGTTGCGATTTGCTGGGCGCGGGCTGGGCGACCAGGTCGGAGGTATCGAAGAGATCTTCGGAGCCAAAAACAGCGATGCGCTCCTCGGGAAAGACGACGCCGCGGCGCACCCGGCCTTTGACCAGCAGAGTGCTGGCGGTGGAACCCGCGACATAGGATCGCTCGGCCAGATAGGGGCGCGTCGCATCGGACGGATCGAGGCCAAGCTGGAAGGGAACCGCGTATTCCTGGAAAATGTCGGCCAGGCGCTCCAGCTCGCCGCTCGAATGCGCGAAAAAAACCACGCGGTAGCCCTGCTCCACCAGGTTGCGCGCTTCCGCGATCGCGGCCTGGATGTTGCCGTGAAAAGCCAAGCGACGGGCGCGAATGAATGGACGTGGGCGGATGATCCGGGTCTGGAGCCGCCGTAATAACGTCTAGCTCTCGTACCGCCAGTTCAGCTTGCGACTCGAGCGCGGCGCGCAGCTCCCGCCAGGTGAAAAAATTCGCTTCCGGCGGGCAGGGAAACGGCCGGTCGGTGTCTTCCAGGCGCTTCCACAGGCGCTCGGCTGCGCCGGCGATCTGTTCCGGCTCGTCCAAAACGATCAGCGGCCGCTGCAACAAAGAGAAGAGCGAATGTTTGCGCGGGCGCACCAGCGGCACCGTGAATTCCCAGCCCGGAAAGGGATCGCCCGGACTCGGGACGTCCATTTGCTCCGCGATCTCGTGCAGCAGCTCGCGGGACTTCGGATATTCGACCAGCGGCAGCAGCGTGGTCTCGGCGACCTTCATCACGGAGCGCTGGGTTTCGACGTCAAAGCGGCGGATGGACTCGATCAGGTCGCCGAACAGCTCGATGCGGATGGGCTTGGACGCCTCGGCCGGGAAGATGTCGAGGATGCCGCCGCGCAGCGAGTATTCGCCGACCATCTCGACCGGCTCGCGCTTCTCGTAGCCGATGCTTTCCAAATGCGCCAGCAGGTCTTCGAGAGGAATCTCCTCGCCCACTCGCAGCGTGAGAGCGAGCTGCCGGTAGAATTCGGGCGCCTCCGTGCGGAGCAGAGCCGAAGCCACCGGTGTAATGGTAATGGTAGCTTTGCCCGAAGCCAGACGCCACAGGCCGACCGCGCGCTGCTCGGCGATCTCGTTGTGCGGAGAGAGGCGCTGCGAAGGAAGTACGTCGATGGCCGGAATCGATTGCGGACGCGGGAGATCGGAGGTCACAAGAACATCGAAGAATGTTTCCACCAGCTCGCCCAGCGCGTCGGCTTCCTTATTACCGTCCACCAGGATCAGGAGATTCCGCTCGGTGGCCTGCCAGAGCAGAACCAAGTACAGAGCTTTGGCCGCGGTGGTGAGGCCCGAGAGCGAAAGGCGGGCGTTCGGATCGCGAGTAAACCGGCCGACCACGTCCTGAAACGCGGGGTCGCGGCTGAGCGATTGAAAGAGGTCGCGAATAGCGGGATGCGTCACAAGTCGAGCTGAGGGGAGCCGGCCAGGCGAGGCCGACCATTTCAATTCCTATCTTAGCGTGCGGTTCGCGCGAGAACGTCCTCGACGATGTTGGTGGTCGAGTAACCGGGCTCGAGCGGCAGCGCCAGCACCTGGCCGCCCGCGGCTTCCACCTCCTCGCGCCCGGCGATGAAGTGCGCCCAGTCGGCGCCCTTGATCAGGATGTCGGGCAGCACGGCGGCGATCAGCTCGCGCGGGGTGTCTTCGTCGAAGAAAGTCACTGCGTCGACGGCGGCGAGCGCGGAGGCCAGCTCAGCCCGTTCGGTCTCGGAAATCAGCGGCCGGTTCGGACCCTTGAGCCGCTGGACGCTGGCGTCGGTGTTCAAGGCCAGGATCAGGATGTCGCCGAGCGATCGGGCTTTTTCGAGCAGCCGGATGTGGCCGGGATGGAGAACGTCATAGCAGCCGTTGGTGAAGACGACAACCTTGCCGGCGTCCTTCCATTCGGCGCGAGCGGCGACGAGTTCCTGGCGGGTAAAGACAGCGGAAGCTCGGGCGGCCACTGGTCAGGCACTTCCGATAACAGATATTATGTCAACTTTGTAGCGAATGCCCATATGACGTGAGTTTAGCATTGACTTGCTCTGGACCTCCCCACTCTCCGAATAAAAAGAAGGCCCGAATTCGCTGGGAGGAGCTCCTTCGGGCCGAGGGAAGAAATCAAAAAATCGTTTTGCGGGGCCGATTAGCGATGCCCGCCACCGTGTCCGCCGCCTCCGCGGCTTCCGCCTCGGGCGCTCCACCACCGCCGCGACCGTAGCTGGGAGCGCTGCGCGGCGCGCCTGCGCCGGAGCTCTGCGGCGATGCATTTCCGCGTGGCGCCTGATTGCTGGGCGCGCGCTGCTGGACGATCGGTGGACTAATTCGCACCGCTTGGCCGCCGCCATTGGCAGCGCCGTTTCCGGATCCCTGCCGGGAATAGTTATATTGCGAGGCCGCTCCTTCCGGCCGCGAACCTTCGGCGCGCTGCGATCCGTCGAACGATCTCGCGCCTTGCGCGGCTGCTCCGGTGCTCGGGCTGGTCCCGTGAATCGGCTCTCCGAACCGGCTCCAGCCGTGGCTTTCCGAAGCTCCGCCAGCGCCGCCCACGTTGCCGCGGAAACCTCCGCCAGCACCGAAGTTCCCTGCACCGGCGCGACCGCCTTCACTGAAGTTCGCTCGCGACATCTGCTGCATCCCGCGCTGCTGTTGATCGAACGATACATGATTCACGCGCGGCGCCTGCAAACGGCTGGCGAAATTCTGCGCGCGCGACTGCGGAAAGTTCCCGCTTACGGCGCGATCCGACATGCGCAGGCTCGACCGGTCCGGTGACACCGGCAGCACTCCGTGGACGACACCGGCCTGCTGCATCTGGCTTCGATTTAGCGCCGTGAACTGCCCGCGCCGCCCGAAATCCGCGGCATTCACGCCCATCGCCGCGCCCGCCACCCCGGCATTGCGGAAAGAATTCACCACATTCACGTTGTTGATGATGGTCGTGTGATTCCCGTAGAAGCCACTCCGGAAGCCGCCATAAAGTCCAGGCCCCCACCAGGGATGGAAGATTTCGAACGGCGCGAGCGCCACCCAACCAATACCGCCGAATCCGAATCCTACGCCAAGCCCCACGCCGCCGCCCCAACCGAAGAAGCCCACGTACGCCGGCGCCCAATAGTGCGGTCCATAGATCGGCCCTGGATACCAAGCCCAGCCTACCGAACCATAGAACCAGCGCCCATAGTGATACGGCGCCCAGCCCCAGGGATCGTTGCTGATCCAGGTCCATCCATAGTAGTCTTCCCAAACCCAACGGCCGGATTGATATGGCGCCCAACCGGGCTGGACCTGCGGCACCCATACTTGTCCGTAATTCGGATCGTTGGTCCACTGGCCGTATTGATCCAGATCTTCCGCGCCATAGACGTCCGGGCTGACATGCTGATAGCTCTGCGAGCGCTCCAGGTAATGATCGCGATCATCGTTAAAACGATCCCAGGCGTCGGGGGGAATGGCCTGCACGATCTGAAATTCAGGATCGGAGGAAGGTCCGCGAGCGTTCATGGTCTGGCCGGCCTCCAGACGTTCGCCGCCGCGCTGGCTGTCGATCTCCGCTTCGCCGGAACGAACGGTGATTTCCGACGAGCCGTCGTCGTGCACGCTGATGCGGTAAATGCCCTGCCTCAGTGGACGAACCGCGACGCTCGGCGTATCTAACTCAACCTGCGCCTGGCTGGGATGCAAAACGCGGAACGTCACCGTTCCCGCGGCAATCTGGAGTTGAAAACTCGCCCGGTCGAGCGCGGCGAAGCGAACCTCGGAGCTCGGCGCCACGCGAACCATGTTGGAGTGGTCGAGTTCAACTTCGGCGCGTCCGGAAGTGCTCGTCAGCAGGCGATCGTCCGCCATCAGCGGCGCATTCACGGCAGCAGCTACAACATCGCCGGAATCGCCACGGCGGACCGAAACGTCTCCATTCATGACACTGATGCGCGCAACCGCGCGGCCCGGCTCATACTGGCCGTCGGGGTCGTCGGCTTGAAGCGGACAAAATGCACAAGAGGCCGCAGCAGCGAGGAGAGGTAGAAGAATGCTTTTCATGGCGGCTCTGTTCCGCGTTTTCTAAAGGCAATCGCATAGCCAGCACCCAGTCTGATGATTTATAAGGTTTAAGAACGAGGAGCAGGCTGGCCCGCTCTGGCCGAAAACCACCAGAGTGATTGGAAACTACCGTCTTGCCGATTCCCGCGAAACCACATAAACTGTAGTTAAGTTGGAAATTGCAACCACAGTCAATAGCTCTCTGCCCGAGGTGCATGCGAGCGTTCCGACGACGCAACCGTCGTTCTGGCGCCGCATGTTTGCGTTCGCCGGGCCAGCCTACCTGGTAAGCGTCGGCTACATGGATCCAGGCAATTGGGCTACCGACCTGGAAGGCGGCGCGCGGTTCGGCTATCAGCTGCTATGGGTGCTGGTGCTGTCGAACCTGATGGCGATCCTGCTGCAGACGCTCAGCGCGCGGCTCGGAATCGTCACGCAGCGGGACCTGGCGCAAGCCTGCCGCGAAACCTATCCTCGCCCGGTTTCGTACGCGCTGTGGTTCCTGTGCGAGATCGCCATCGCGGCCTGCGATCTGGCCGAGGTTCTGGGCGCGGCCATCGCGCTCAATCTGCTGTTCCACATTCCGTTGCTGTTGGGCGTGCTGTTGACGGCGCTGGACACGCTCCTGCTGCTGTGGTTCACAAGAATCGGAATTCGCACCATCGAAGCCTTCGTTCTGGCGCTCATCACGGTGATCGCGGTCTGTTTCACCATCGAGATCTGGTGGGCCGCGCCCGCGGTTTCGGAATTAGCGCGGGGCTTAGTTCCGCACATCACCAATAGCAACCTGTATATCGCGATCGGCATCCTGGGCGCGACCGTGATGCCCCACAATCTCTACCTGCATTCCGCGCTGGTGCAGACGCGGGAAATCGGGGAGCATCATACCGACAAGCGCCAAGCCTGCCATTTCAACCTGATCGATTCCACCGTCGCGCTCAACGGCGCGATGTTCGTGAACATCGCGATTCTGGTGCTGTCGGCCGCGGTTTTCTACAAGCACGGGATCATCGTGACGGAGATTCAACAGGCGCAGCTGCTGCTTACGCCGCTACTCGGGACCACCGCGGCGAGCGTGCTGTTTGCCGTGGCGCTGCTCTGCTCGGGCCAGTCCTCTACGCTGACCGGAACCCTGGCCGGTCAGATAGTTATGGAAGGATTCCTCAGCTTCCGGATGCAGCCCTGGCTGCGCCGGCTGGTGACGCGCATGGCGGCGATTATTCCGGCAGCGCTCACCATCTACGTGGCGGGAGCGCGTGGAACCTATCAGTTGCTGATCCTGAGCCAGGTGATTCTCAGCATGCAGCTTCCCTTCGCCGTGATTCCGCTGATTCATTTCACCAACAGCCGGAAACGCATGGGCCGCTTTGCGAGCCGAGCCTGGCTGCAAGTGCTGGCGTGGGCGGCCGCAGCCTTGATCCTGGCGCTGAACGTCCGCTTGATCATGCTTGCGCTGGATGATTGGCTCAGTGGCGCCGGGCACTGGCGGATCTGGCTCGAACTGGGGATCGCGCCGATCCTAATCGGCCTGGGAATCTTGCTGTTGTGGATGATACTTCATCCGGTACTGCCGGCTTGGGCCCGGCAATTCGGTGGACGCGCTCCCATCGAACTTCCAGCAGCGGTTGCAATCAATCTTCCTAGCCCGCTGTATCAAAAGATCTTGGTTCCTCTGGATCATACCAGCCGAGATCGGGAAGCCATCGCCCACGCCGCCGCTTTGGCCAAGCAATATAATGCAAAACTTTACCTTTTGCACATCGAGGAAGGCGTGACCAGCCAGATCTACGGATCCCTTTCATCGACCGCAGAAGTACTTGCTGGTCAGCAGTATCTGAGCAATATCGTACAAGAACTGGAGCATCAGCACGTGGCAGTGGAAGCGGTGGTGCGGCATGCCGTGACTCCGCGCAAGGCGATCGTCCTTTACGCGCAAGAGCTGAAGCCGGATCTGGTCGTGATGGGGGCGCATGGACATAAGGGATTGAAAGACATCGTCTTTGGCACTACAATTAATGCTGTACGTCACAAATTGAAAATACCTTTGCTGGTGGTTCGCGGCGCGAAATAGGCGCGCGCCAACTTGGCCTATTCAAGGCCATCCCTTGTGTCGAAGGTATACACGAGGAGCCCGGGCATGCATGTCGAGGCCCTTTGTTTTCAACAACAAAACGTTGGCTGGCCAGTTGCTTCAGCTGGGGTAGACTTATGCAAAAGCTGTTAGGCTTAGCATGCGTGGCGGTCTGCCTGGCGCCGGTCGACGGATCCACCCTGCAGCAGCTCACCTTGGACGACATGATCCAAAGGTCTACCATGATTGTCCATGGGACAGCGCAGGTCACCTCGGCCGCTTTCCGCGGCTCGATGATCTACACGCATTATAGTGTTCAAGTCTCTGAGGTTCTGAAGGGACCTGCGGTAACCCAGGTGGACGTGGCGGTTCCGGGCGGATCGAGCAACGGAGTCACCCAAATGTTTTCCGGGTCGCCGAGCTTGGTGAATGGCCAGGATTACGTGTTGTTCCTGTGGACCAGCAAATCCGGCCTGACACAGGTGATCGGGCTGTCGCAAGGCCTGTTCGCGGTGGTAATGAATTCTTCCGGCCAGCCCACGGTGGTGCGCGCGGCGGCCACCGAAAGGATGCTGAACTCATTCGGCCAGCCGGTTACGCAGTCCGATATTCAAATGCTGTTGAGCGTGCTGCGAACCCAGATTCAATCGGTGCTGCGAAATCGGAGCAGGCTATGAGGAGCAGCCGATGGTTCACGCGAGCCGTCGCGCTTACTGCCGGCGCTCTGCTTTTGGCGGGCACGGCTCCCGGCGCCTACTACTACACGCAGTTCTTCAGCCCCTCCGCTCCCTATAATCCGATACCTAAGAAGTTTGATCTTACCGCGCTGCCAAATAACACGGTTCGCTACTTTGTTTCAAATCAGAGCCCGGCTCTCATCCAGGGCGATACCTATCAGGCCCTGGTCAGCGAGATTCGGGCGGCGGCCGAGATATGGAACGGCGTCGGCACGTCACAGATCCGGCTCGGATATGGCGGCCTTTACGCCGTAGGCACACCGGCAACGGCTCCCGGCATTGATGTGGAATTCTCCGACGATATTCCACCGGGATTGCTGGCGTTGAGCGGTCCGACTCAAAGCGGAAGTCTTTCGTATGACTCCAGTGGAAACGCCTTTGTGCCGATCGTGCGCTCCACCATGTACCTGCCCGCCGATTTTACGCAGATCGCCGACTACGGCGCGATTGCCAGTTACAGCGAGGAGCTGTTTGTTACGCTGGTGCACGAGTTCGGCCACACCCTGGGACTGCAGCACACCCTGGCTTCAAGCGTGATGTCGACGCTGGTGACCAGCGCCTCCACCAAAGCCACGCCGCTCGGCGCCGATGACATTGCCGCGATCTCGATGCTCTACCCGGCCGCGAATTATGCCGCGCAGGTCGGCAGCGTCAGCGGCCAGGTCAGCATGCAGGGAGTGGGAGTGAACCTGGCATCGGTAGTTGTGATTTCGCCGAGCAATCCCGCCATCACCACGCTGACCAATCCGGACGGGACGTATCAGATCAACGGCATTCCTCCCGGAGAGTACTTTGTTTACGTGCATCCTCTGCCCCCGGCCATGCAGGGCGAGGGATCCCCGGATAATATCGTTTACCCCCTGGATTTCCACGGCAATCAGATCGCGCCCAACTATACGGCGTTCGGAATGCAGTTTTATCCTGGAACGCGGGATCAAACCCAGGCGCTGCCCATTGAGGTTTCCGCCGGCGCGGTCAATTCCGGGATCAATTTCAGCGTGAACCCGCTTAGTTCGGTTGCGGTTTCCTCGGTGCGAACGTACGGGTTCTCCTCGACCAATGTGCCCGTGGCTTCCCCTCCGTTGCCGGTCGGGATGTCGGCGCCCGTAGCCGCCAGCGGAATGGGTTTGTTGCAGACCAACAATGTAGTAACACCGGGATTGAGCATTGGTATATTAGGAAGCGCCGACCAAGTGAACGACCTGCGGCCCTACCCGCCGCCAACGCCCTATATCGCGGTGGACGTGCTGCCGGACTTCGCCACTGGCCCGGGGCCGACGCACCTGCAGCATCTGCTTTTTTACACGCCGAACGACCTGTACGTGCTACCGGGCGGATTTACTGTGGTCTCCAATCCCCCGCCCGGCGTCAGTTCCGTCACGCCCACGTATGACGCTAATGGCAATCGAGCGGTGGCGATTGCGGGGACTCAATTCGAGAGCGATACGCGGGTCCTGTTCGACGGCCTGGCCGGTATGATCGAGGCCACCGAAAGCGACGGCTCTCTGCTGGTTGCGCCTCCGGAAGCACCGGGAAGTTACACGGCGACTGTGGTGGCTCTCAACTCCGACGGCCAGAGTTCGCTGTTTCTCGCTCCGGTCCCGCCGACCTTCACCTACGATCCGATGAGCGCGCCTGCGCTCACGGTCATGCCGAGTTCGCTCGCGCCGGGCGCGGATGTCACGGTGGACGTCGAGGGCCTGAACACCAACTTTATCCAGGGACCGACCCGGGTGGGCTTCGGCACTAGCGATGTACTGGTGAAGCAGATCACCGTGCTGAGTCCTACTCACCTGACTGCGCTGGTTACTCCGAACGTCTCGATCTCCACCGGCGGAATCACAGTGACCACAGGTCTGGAAATCATTTCACAGGCTCTGGGGCATCAGATCACGCTTGCCGATCAAGCGCGCAAGTAGCCAGTGTAAACTGGGGACTTGAACCCGAGTCCCTCCAACCGGCGTAGAAATGTTCTGGTCTACTGCGGCGTCGTGGCAGCATCGGTATTGATCGGGGCGATCGGCGCTGAGATCTATCTGGCCCATCGCAGCGCGCCGCGGCTGCCGCTGCCTTTCTACAACGTGCTTTATCCGTACGTGATGTTCCGGCCGAACGAGAGCTACACCTACGTGACGCAGGAAACGTACGAGATGTCCCACAACAAAAGCCGGGTTTTTGTTTATACCAACGCCGACGGGTTTCGCGTGCCCTCGCCCGGGTACCAGCTGCCGAAGGAAAAACCGCCGGGCCAGTTGCGCATCGCGGTGCTGGGCGGGTCGCTGGTGGAGCTCGCCAGCACGTTTGAGGTAACGCTGCCGGGGTCGCTCAAGAGCCTGCTCCAACGGCGCTATCCGGGGCGCGACATCGAGGTGATCAACGCTGGCATTCAATCCTGCGTATCGCGGCAATCCATCGTCGAGCTCCTGGTTACCGTGGTGGACTATCATCCCGACATCGTCATTCTGTACGACGGCGGCAACGACATCGGCCTGCCGCTGACTTACGAATCTCGCCCGAACTATCCGTATAATTTTCAGACTATGGAAGAGGCTTGGGATCTGTATCGCGAGGAGCACCGGACGCCGCTGTGGCGCATCGCGTTGGAGCGCAGCTATCTATTTCGGATGGCGCGGGCGCGTTTCCAGCCGGACCAGCAGGAGCTTGTGCCCACGGCCGACGACCCGTTTGCCGGGACCAATCGAGTACCGGCCGAGCGTGTAATTTCGGATCAAAGTTTCGTGGTGAATCAAATTTCGGCGTACCTGTCGAATTGGCGAAAACTAGTGGAGTTGTCCGAGGCGTATCATTTTCAGGCCGTCTGCGTGCTCACGCCGGCCTCGGCCGGACTGGATCCGAACTTCGCCTTGCCGCGGATGATGCAGTCCTTCCACCTGAATCGGGCGACGGCTCTCGAATGGATCCGGGCCTTCGATCTTCTATACGACGAAGCCGGCCGGGAAATCGAGCAATTGCGCGGCGCTTATCCACGCGCACGCTTTTTGAACCTCACGCATTTCTTGGAGCCCTCCGAAAAATACTTCTGGGACCTCGCGCATTTGTACGATGAAGCGAACATGGTGGTGGCGGAAAAGATCTACAGTGAAATCCGGCCCGAGATCGAGACCCGGGTAGCCAGGCAGTGACCGGGAGCCGCCCGTCAACGCTCCGATTCGTCGCTCTGAATGCGATCTTGCTGCTCGGGACAGTGCTGGTGTTCTCGCTGGCGCTCGAGATCGCGTTGCGGATGATCTTCGCGCGCAGCCTGGATTTCTCGATGGAGATGTGGAAGTACGCGGTTGAGTTGAAGCAGCCGGTCGCGAACCCGGAGCTGAGCTTCGTGCATCGGCCGAACCGCTCCGCGTTTCTGATGGGCGTTCCGGTTGCGATCAATTCGCATGGGCTGCGCGATCACGAATACGCCGAGGCGAAGCCGGCGAGAACGTACCGGATCGTGATGCTGGGCGATTCCACTTGCTTCGGTTGGGGCGTACCTTTGAACGAGACCGTCGCAGAGATACTGGAGCGGAAACTGAACGCCAGTTCCTTGCCCCCGTATCAACGTTTTGAGGTTCTCAATGCCGGAGTCGGAAACTACGATACGGTGCAGGAGGTCGCGCACTACGAGAATTACGATCGCGCGTTTCATCCCGATCTGGTGATCCTGGAGTACTTTATTAACGATCCCGAGCCGGTGCCTTCGGAGCGGCATCCGTGGCTGCTGGGCAGCTCCTATCTGGTGGCGTTCACTGTTTCGCGCTGGGATACGCTGCTGCAATTCGCCGGGTTGCGGCCGCGCTGGGATGCGTATTATGCGGGTTTGTACAACGACGACCGGCCCGGTTTTCAAGCGGCGAAACACGCCCTGGCGAAATTGGATTATTTGACGAAAGCGGACGGCGCGAAGCTCGCGGTTGCGATCCTGCCGGAGCTGCATCGCATCAACGACGGCTATCCTTTTGCGCGGGAGCAGCAGAAGATCAAAGACGTGCTGGAGGCTGAGCGCGTGCCCGTGATCGACCTGATGGAAGGCTTGCGCGGGCATGGACCAGAAAGCAGCCTTTGGGTGACGCGCGAAGACCCGCATCCGAACGGAAAAGCCAACGCGTTGATCAGCGCGCAAATCATGAGCTGGATCAAAGATCGGCTGCGCTAAAATACATCCAGGTTATGGGCTTCGCGCGCGAACTCTGGGCTTTTCTGCGAACTCGAAAAAAGTTCTGGCTGCTGCCGATTGTGGTGATGACGCTGGTCTTCGGCGCATTACTGCTGCTGGCGCAGAGTTCAGCGATCGCGCCGTTCATCTACACGCTGTTCTAACGCGCTACTTGCTCTTGCTCAATTTGCGGAAGTACTCGGCGACGGCATCCGAGTACCCGGGCGGCACGGTTTCAGTACCCGCGCTGCGAACCTCGTCGCCGTTCTTCTCGTCCAGCTTGCGGCGCAACTGCAGCTCCAGGCGCTCCACTTCGGGAAGCACTTCGTGGCTGATCCGCTGCGATAATTCGGAGTCGCTGCCGCCCGCGTAGGGCTGACTCAAGGCGCGCACCAGATCCTGATAGTCGCCATTGAAATCGGGGTTCTGCCGGATGAACTCGCGGAGCTGATTGAGGTCGCGCAGCGATTCGTTAAATACTCGATCGGGACCGACTGCGAAACCGCGGGTGTCATTGGTTCCAAAGCCACCGCCGTTAGGGCCGACCGGACCGGCGCCGCCGACGGGTCCTTCGCCGAGGCGTCCCTGGAACTCGCCGTTGCGTGGTCCAAAGGTACCGCCTTGACCGGGCTGGCCACCCTGTTGGCCTTGTCCACCTTGCTGGCCCTGGCCGGCTTGCTGACCTTGGCCGGACTGTCCCTGCTGTCCTTGACCGGACTGTTGACCCTGGCCGGATTGCCCTTGCTGACCCTGCTGTCTGGCTTGCTGGCCTTGGCCGGGTTGGTTGCCATTCTGGTCGCCGCGACGCAATGGGTTCGAGTCGCGCGAAGGACGTTGCTGGCCTTGCTGGAGTTGCTGCATGCGATTGCGCATGGCTTCCACTTGAGCCAGCGCCTTCTCCAGATCGTCTTTGCCGCCTGGCCCCTTGGCCTGCTGCCCTTGCTGTTGTCCGGCGGCTTGCGCCTGCTGGAGTTGATCGCGAAGGTTGTTGACCCCGGCCGTAATGCCGTTCTCTCGCACCCAGGCCGCAGACCCGTAGCCTTGCCGTATCCATTGCGAGTTCTGGCGCATGTGCATCTCGAGCTCGTTCTGCTGTGCTTGCGCGAGCGCGTCCCGTACTTTGCTGCCGGCTGGATTCTGCGCGCCCGCCATACTGCGAGCGGCGTCGGCCATTTGCTTCTCGAGGTCCTTCAACTGATCGGCCATCTGGTTCTTCTCTTCCGAGAGCCGATTGAGCTGTTGCTGCGATTGTCCAGGCTGAACTCCGCCGTTGTTCGGATTTGGATTGCCGCCGAGGGCCTGGCGCAAACGGTTCTGAAAATCGGCCTGCTGCTGGGCCAATTGGTTGGCTTGCCGCGAGAGGCTGTCGAGTGACTGGGAGGCATTCTGCTGCTGCATCCCGTTCAGGATGTCGCGCGCTTCCTGCAAACGGTCCGCCGCGCGGCGCTGACCGGCGTTCGCCTCGGGATTGCCGCTCTGCGGATTCTCCGCGTTGCGCATATCGTCGGTGGCCTTCTTCAGACGATCGATGGCTTCTTGTAATTGTGCATTTCCGTAAGAACCCGATTGTCCACCCTGACCACCGCGGCCGGACTGGCCGGAGGCGGACTGCTGGCCCTGTTGACCTTGCTGTCCTTGTTGCCCTTGCTGGCCCTGTTGCCCTTGTTGTCCTTGTTGTCCCTGCTGCCCTTGTTGGCCGCGTTGCAACTGCTCCATTTGCCGCTTGAGTTCTTCAGCCTCACGGCGCAGGATCTCCTGCTCCCAACGCTGGCGGAAGGGCTGTTGTTGATCCTTGTTGGAAGCCAACTCCTGCTGGCGCCGGGCCAGCTCTTGCAATTTCTGGAGCGCCTGATCGATATCCTTTTGATGGCTATCGCTGGAGGACTGCTGTCCGGTTTCGTACTGATTCTTTTCGCGGTCCAGCTCGAGATCGGCGAGGTTCTCGAGGTCGCGGCCCATGCTGCCGCCGCCTCCTCCTCCGCCACCCTGATTGCCGAACGCGACTTGAATATCGCGGAACGTAGCCTCGGCGCGCAGAGCATTTTGGAGCGCCTTTTGCTCGGAGGGAATCGAATCGTTCCACTTTTGCGCGCGAATCTTCTGCGCGGCGTCGGTCATGGCCTTGGCGGATTCATCCATGTCCTTGGCGTAATTCTGAAACTCGCTGTTGGCAGTGAGTTCGCGAGCCTTCATGCGATCGGCCAGAGACTTGGCTTGCGCGGCGAGTTTGTCCTGCTGCTCGGCCAGGAACTTAGCGTCCTCAGCGGCGACGGCGGGAACCTTGGCGCCATTCTTGAACTCGTTCCAGGTGGCCGCGATGATGTCCTTTTCGCGCTGCGAAATTTCCTGCTGGTCGCCACCGCCGCCGCCCATTCCACCGCCGCCGCCCATCTGCTGCGCCTGCGAATAATTGCGCTCGAAAGGCTCGGCTTGGATGAAGTAGATATCGGTTTTACTGGTGCTGAGTCCGTTGCGCGCAGTGGCATAGACGCTAACCAGGTCGCCGGGAGAAAGCTTGTAGTCTTCGAGCGCAATAACATACTTGCCGTCGGCTGTTTTGGCGCCCTTCTGCGGAAGCATCGAAACAACCTTCTCAGGCTGGCCATTCACGGAATAATGCAGGCTGACTTCGTTCAAGCCGAAATCGTCGCTGGCGGTAACGGCCGACGGTGACTTCTTCAATGGGGTTCACCTTTTCGTCGCGACCGGGCCGGTTGATCTTGACTTCGGGCGCATTCGCCTTGCGGGCTTCGATAAAGTAGTCTTCGGTCAGGCGGACATTCTCGCCCTGATCGAGAGCGGCGACGTGATACAGGCCGTCCTTGTCGATCTTGACGTGAGCGGTGAGCCAGTTCCCTTCCTTCGATTCGAGCGGAACCTGCTGGTCGTCACCGAGCATCAACACGCCTTTGTTCAAGGGGCGGTCGGTTTGGATCGCGACTTCGGCTTCGGTGCCTTCGACGGCGCGCAGATCACCGCCGGGATCTTCGACAGCGTCCTTCATCCCGGTCCAGGACGGATAGTGATACGTGACGCGAATATTCTTGACGCCGGGGAGATCGACGACGCGCAGATTGAAGTGCTTGGATCGAACCGCGCCCGCTTCGACGTGGTACTCGACGTTGTCGGCGAGGGCGCTGAACAGAAATTCGTACGTGGACGCGCCGGGTGTGGGCTGCATATCCACTTGCTCCCATTTGGACGCGCCTTTGTACTGCGCGTAGAGGCGAACTTTGGGGGCTTCGAATCCGAGGAGTTGGGCGGTGACGAGTTGATCGGCTTTACGGCGGACGGTCCGATCACCGGGCGTTACCGAGATGTCGTACAGGGCATGCACGCCGCTCTTGGGGGCGCCGGCCCAGAGCAAGGACGTTCCGTAACCCAGATATCCGGGGCCAGCGAGGATCAACCAGAGCAGCACGGCGACGGCCAGGCCGGCTGAGGTGACGAATCCAAGGATAGGGCCACTCGGAGCGAGCCGCTCGGGTTGGCTGTTCCTGGCAACCTGCATGGCGTCGTCGGCGAGTAGTTCCAGGAACGGTTCGGGCGTGTTCGATTTTTCGGTCAGAGTAAGAAGGCGTTCCTGGAAATCGGGAAACTTGGCTTCAGCCTGGCGCGCGGTTTTGCGGCGGTTCAATCCGAGCAAGGGAATGACGAGTCCGAAGGCGATGGCGGTGGCGATGGAAAGAAACAGAAGAATGCGGGCCCACAGCAGGCTGGCCGGGGAGAACGCATAGCGGTTGATGATCCAGACCAGGAAGACGGTTACCAAAAGCGCGGAGACGGTAGCAACCGAAGCGCCTTTAGAAAGTGTGAGCAGCCGGAGGCGGCTTTCTAATCGCTGAAGATAAGTATTCAGTTGGTCCAGGGCGTTCATGCCGCCTCCTTCTCTACCGATAGATACCTACTAGCAAGTAACGATTCAATTATCGCGATTATAAGCACCAATAGCAAAGCATAACGCCATAAACTCCAAGGTCTTGCGGGGGTACCGGGAGTTCCGGCAGTTGCGTTACTCACTTCGGCGCCGCGGCCGGTATTACGCCAAAGTTCCAGCGTTTCGGGCGGCACGGGGGTTAAATCCGATTCCTGACGGTCGGCGTGGACGGCCACCATTTCTTGACGCCCGTTGGTTCGATGGATTTCATAGAAACCTTCGCGGTCAACCTGAAAGGAGGGCGCGGTGGTGGCTTCCTTGAGCGAGAGCGGGTGCTTGCCATCGGGATCGATGACTTCGACGGCGGCTCCATGCTCCTTGGCCGAGCGCAGTTCGATATAAGAATCGACCGCGACGTTGGTGGATTGGTCCTGCTGGCCGCCGAGGTAGCGGGCGGTTTCCTCGATGAAAGGCACGAAGGAGGCGTGCAGAGGCAGGTCGTTCGAGATGTTGTCGAAGCGCGAGGTAAAGACCAGGACGCGGCCCTCGCCGACTTGCTTTTCGAGCAGCAGCGGGGCTTGGTTGGTGAGGCGGGCGACCACGCGGGACTGGCCCGGGTCGACGCGCATCACTTGATAGAACTGCACGCCCTCGAGCTTGTTGGCGCGGCGCAGCGCGGGATGCTCGGCGTCGGCGGAGGCGACGGTTTGGAAGCGGTCCTGATCGAGCGAGGAATAACTGGATCCTTGGATGGTTTCGCCGGAAACGGGAACGTGGCCGAGCGCGGCAGACGAGGGTCCGAGGGCGACCAGCAAAGAGCCGCCGCCGTTGACATAGCCGCGCAGGCTGCCTTCTAGGCCGGCGGGCAACGTGCCGACATCAGAGAGGACGACGAAGGCGTACTTCGAAAGCGACTGGTTGGCGGCCTGTTCGATGGCGAGGGGCTCGAGCACGAAGCCGGCTTCGGGTACGGATTCGAGAGCGGAACGGTAATACAACTGGTCGCGCTCCTGGCCGGCACTGTGTAAGAAAAGAACGGGATGCGGATCGGCGCGCTCGACGGCGAATGCGAAACGGTCGTCTTCGGCGAGCGAATCGTGGGGTTCAATGCGGATCTCCGCCTTATGGAACCCGTGCGGGGAATCGAGCGAGAGAAACTCGACCGAAGCGCGCCCGGAAGCCGGGACGTCGACGGACTTCATGTCCAGGACTTTGCCGTCCAGCACGAGAGAAACGGTGCGTTTGGCGGCCGGCGTTCCGACGCCCGCGATCACAGCCTGGACGCGAACTTTTTTGGGGTCGTAGATCTTGGCGGGAGCGGTGACGCTCTCCACCATCCAGTTCGGCTCTTTGCTGTCGGCGACGGAATGGAAAACGAGATTGGTGTCGCTGGCGAGACGAAGGTCGGCGAAGGCTGGGGGCAGCGACGATTTTTGCAAGTCGCTGAAAAATTCCACTTGGAGCGGCATGCCCGAGGATTGTGAGATGGTCCGCAGAGCGCGCGCCAGCTCGCCGTAGGAGCTGCGTTCATCGGACGGCTGGATGGATTGAATGGCGGCCTTGAGCTGATTGGAGTCCTCGACCGGCTGAGTCATGAAATGCACGTGCGATCCGACGGCCAGGACCTGGCCGCGCTCGCCGGGACGGAGATTCGAAGCGGCCTGCAAGGCTTGCTGCTTGGCCTGCGCGAGATGGTCGCCGTAGCGCATGCTGAAGGAGTCGTCCACCGCGACTATGAGCATCCGGCGTTGATCGGCGGCAGCGGAGGTTCGGGTGACAAAAGGATTCGCGAAGGCCAACGCGATCAAGATCAGGAGCAGGACGCGTAGCGAGAGCAGCAGAAGATATCGCAGCCGGCGATGTTTGATGGAGCTTTGTGTGCGCCGCTCGAAAAACATCAGGGAGCTGAAGGGGTGCGGCGTGCTGCGGTACTGGCGAAGCAGATGAATCCAGAGCGGCAGGCCGATGGCCGCGGCGCCCGCCAGAAACCAGGGCGAAAAGAAGCCCACTTACATCCTCCCCTTGCGGATCAGGAAGTATTCGCGCATGGCGTCGTCGAGCGGGCGATCGGTGCGGAGCAAGCAATAGTCGATGTTGGCGGCGCTGGCCTTCTTGTTGAGCGCGTCGATGTGCGCGTCGATTTTGGTGGTGTATTCTTCTTTGGCGTATTCGGGCGAGACTTCCAGGGCGTCGTCGGTTTCCACGTCGACCAGCAGGACCGGCTCCTTCAGCTTGGGACGGATCTCCTGCGGATCGAGGACGTGAAATAGAACCAGTTCGTTGCCGCGGAAGCGGAGCGGGGCGACGGTTTTGATGATCGTGTCGGGATCTTCGTAAAAATCGGAAATGACGACCACGATGCCGCGCCGCCGCAGGAAATTCTGAAAATGGATGAACGGCTTGGCGAAATCGGTGCGCGTGCCGAGCTGAGCGTGCTCGATGGCATGGGCCACGCGCATGAATTGACCCTGGCGCGTAGAGGGGCGGACGTAGCTGCGCACGTCGTCGTCAAAAACAATGACGCCGGCCGCATCGCGCTGCTGGTTGGCCATGTAGGCGAGCGAAACTGCGAGAAAACGGCCGTAATCGAGCTTGGTGATGCCGTGCGAGCTGTAGCCCATGGATGCGCTGGAGTCGAGCATCAGCGTGAGCTGGCAGTTGGTCTCGCCGCGATAGCGCTTCAGATACATGCGCTCGGTGCGCGCGAAAACGTTCCAATCCACGTGGCGCAGGTCGTCGCCAGGTGTGTAGGAGCGGTACTCGGCGAATTCCTGGCTGAAGCCGAAGTCGGGGGAGCGATGCAGGCCGGCGACGAATCCGTCCACCACGGTCTTGGCGACCAGATCGAGATGGGACAGGCCTGCCAGCAGCGCTGGGTCGATGAAACGGGTTGGCGTGGAGGGATGCATCCCAAATCTCGGATCGTGCTTATTGGATTGGACCGAAAGCGCGACTACGGCGTTTCACTTCGGTTCCGGTTTCCATTCCAGCAGCCGCTTGAGGATGGCGTCGGAGTCCAGGCGCTCGGATTCGGCATGGAAATTGAGCAGGATGCGATGGCGCAGGATGGGACTGGCGAGTTCGCGGATATCTTCATAGGCGACGTGGTAGCGGTTGCGCATCAGGGCGCGGGCTTTGGCCGCCAGCACAACGAACTGCGCGGCGCGCACGCTGGCGCCAAAATTCACGTAGTTCTTGACGAAATCGGGAGCGCTGGCGTCGTTGGGGCGGGTGGCGCGAACCAACTCCACGGCGTAGCGGGCCACGGTGTCGGCGATCGGGACCATGCGCACCAGTTGTTGGAAGTCGAGAATCTCGTCAGCGTTGGTGACGGTATCGGCCTGGGCCTTGTGCGTGGTGGTGGTCAAATCGACAACCTTCACTTCATCGTCGGCCGAGAGGTAATCGAGAACGGTGTTGAACAAGAAGCGGTCGAGCTGGGCTTCGGGCAGCGGATAGGTGCCTTCGAGCTCGATGGGGTTCTGCGTCGCCAGAACAAAGAATGGCGCTTTGATTTGGTACATGTGGCCGCGCACGGTGCAGGACAGCTCCTGCATGGCCTCCAGCAGCGCCGATTGCGTCTTGGGAGGCGTGCGGTTGATTTCGTCGGCCAGCAGCACGTTGGAGAAGATCGGGCCGGGAACGAAGGTCCAGGTGCGACGGCCGGTGGTGGGATCTTCTTCAATGATGTCGGTTCCGGTGATGTCGGAGGGCATCAGATCCGGCGTGAACTGGATGCGCTTGAAGACGAGGCCCAGGGTTTGGGCGAGCGTTCGGACCAGCAAGGTCTTGGCGGTGCCAGGCAAGCCGGTGATCAGGCAATGGCCGCCCACAAAGAGCGAGATCAGCACCTGTTCGATGACCTCTTCCTGGCCGACGATGACCTTCCGCACTTCGCGGACAATGCCGCGATGGGCCTCCTGGAAGCGGCCAATGCGCTCCTTCAATTCCGCCGAATCGGCAATCGCTGTGCTCAGACCTGTAGTGGACATGTTTATTTGTTTGAGATTTCCAAAAGTAGCTTCTGGGCCGGCTTAAAGCCAGGCGCGGCCTCCAGGGACAGCAAAACTTCGTCGCGAGCGTCGTTCACACGGTCGGCTTTCTGGTAGGCGGCGGCGAGCTGATAGTGCGCCGTAGCCTGATCCAGCGGCTTCAATGCGAGCAAGGCCCGATATTCCCGGATCGCGCCCTGCAGGTTGTCTTGTGCAAGCCATAAGTCACCCAATCGTTTGTGTAAATCCTGATCTTCAGGATAAATGTAGTTTAGACGATCCAGGGCAGCGGCGGCTTTCTTAGGCTCGCCGGCTTCCTCCTCGAGCGTCGCCAGCCGTTCGACCAGCGCCGAACTGCGGCCGCCCACCTCGTTGTATTTTTCCAGTTGCTTGCGCTCGGCGGCTTTGTCGCCCTTGGCCTCATAGGCGTCGGCGAGGAATTCGTAGACGTTGCCGGCTTCGACATAGTCGGTATACCAGTCGCGAATGGCGTTGCCCTTCTGGATCACGTCGTCGTATTTTTTGGCGCGCAGGTCTTCAGAGATTTCCTTGATTTGGGTTCGCCATTCGTCGAAATGGTCGATGGTGATTTTGGTGCGCGCGTCCAGCCAGGCAAAAAACTGCTTGTCGAACTCTTCGGGCGAGATGCCGAGATCCTTCTGGATGACCTCGGGAGTGGTTTCCAATTCGGCGAATGAGTGGATCATCTCCAGGATTTTCGAGTAGCCCCACTTTTCGACAATGTAGCTGCAGATCATGCTGCCCTGAAAATAGGACACGGCCACTTGCGACGGATAGCTGGGCCGGATGAAGGTGTGGTCCAGTTGGGCGACGGGAACGAGCTTCTTGTCTTTGATGGCCTCGATATCCTGGGGATCGAGGCGGTCGCCCCAATCCGGCGAAATCGCGCTCTCTTCATAGACCGCCAAGCCTTCCGTGAACCAACGCGGCACGCGGCTGTCGGTGGCCTGCAGGACGAACACGTGACTGAGCTCATGCCACATCGTGCTGGCCCAATGAAAGCTTCCCGGGGGGCGGCCGGAGGGGCTGTCCAAGCCGACCACATGACCGAACGTCACGCCTAGCGCAGGCAAGCCGGGCATGCCTTGGGTGCGAACAGCGAAGTCCTCATGTTCGGGATAAACCTCCACCTGCACAGGAGCGTTGAGCTTCATCTGGTACTTCTTTTCGTAGGTGGCAATGGCGCGCTTCAATTCCGACTCGACATAAGGATGCAGTAAGTCCGCCTCTTTCTTGTCCACCAGCACGATGGTGTTGTCGGTTTTGTACGTGACAAAGTTGCTGTACTTGTCGAGCAATCGAAGAGAATTGACAACCTCGTAACTTTTGTAGTTGCCGTTATAGCACTGCTCGAGCTGCTGACGAGCTTCCTGCACCTGGCCAAGGCGCATCAACTGGACTCCTAGCTGCGCGCGCGCTTCCCACAGGCGCGGGTTCAGATCGAGCGCCTTGCGGTAGAACATGATGCTTTCCGGGTAGCGGCGATTGATATCAAAGAAATGTCCGGCGGTGGAGTACGCTTCGCCGTAGACGGGATTGATTTTGAGAATCCGGTCCATCCAGGGATTCTGGATCTGAGGCGTTTCGGCTTTGTCGCTGAGCCAGTCGATAGTGGCGTGGATCGCCATCGCGTCCAGCGCTTCGTCCGATATCTTGAGGGCGCGATCGGCTTCTTCGGCGGCGGCTTTCTTGTCGTCCTCTTCGAGCGCCAAGTTAGCCAGCAGCTCGCGAGCTTCCAGCAGCTTGGGATCTTGCTCTGCGGCATGTTTGGCGAGCTCGGCCGCCCGCGGGTTGAAATTTTGGGCCGCGATCAGCGCTAACCCGAGCTGCGCCTCGGCGTTGTCCTTATCGATATCCAGCGCTTCGCCGAAGAGACCTTGCGCTTCGTCCTTATTGAATCGTTCCAGGAAGAG
Source organism: Bryobacterales bacterium (assembly GCA_963732175.1). Classification (GTDB taxonomy): domain Bacteria; phylum Acidobacteriota; class Terriglobia; order Bryobacterales; family Bryobacteraceae; genus Palsa-89. The sequence continues at coordinate 165,372 of CAVSYF010000020.1, forward strand.
CCGGCCCCAGCGGACGCGATACTCGGCGTTTTTCGGGAATTGTTTGACGGCGTCGCGGAAGGCGTCGTTGGCTTCCTGGTAGCGTTCCAGTCCCCAAAAGCCTTCAGCGCGGAAGTAAGGATTGGTGCTGCCGGCCAAGCGGAGGAAACAGTTCTCGGCCTCGGGCAGCTTGCCATGGTGCTGGAGACCATGACAGTCGCTCACCGTTTGCGATGCCAGCGGCAGGGCAAGCAGGCTGCAAACGATCAGGCCCCGACCAAGCTTCATTTGTCGATCTCCGCTTGGGTCTTGGCCAACTCGAGCAGCAAAGCTGTGAGCTGCTTTTTATACTGATCTTCAGGGATCGCGGCTTTCTCGTATTTCAGCTTGTCGATCTGCTGCTCCAGATCCTCGCGTTTCTCGATGAGCGCTTTCTTTTCCGGCGTCGCTGCGGCGATCTGAGCGGCGCCGATGCGCAGGATCGTGAAACGGGAGGCCTGCAGTCCTTCGCCGTTGTCGGGCGAGGGCTTGCGGGTGCCGTCGCCTTGGCCGGTATCCTCTAGCGTGGGATGCTCAGTGGCGAGCCGCTTCTGCGTATCGTAAAACTGTGCGGTCTTTTGATCGGCGTAGGTGAAGGCTTCCAGCGCCGAGACGGTTTCGTTCTTGTCGGTGTCGGCCGCGGGGTCGCGCAGCGCCTCCACCCAATAGCGAGCGAAGACCGTGGCGTTTTTCTCGTTGCCGCTCTTGGTAGCGGTGATCACGACGCGGTTAGGCCGCTCCAGTGCCGCGCGCGAGCCGCCGCTGGCGCTGGTCATGTTGACAACCAGTTGACGCGTGCAGGGGATATGGTCGAGCAAGGTCGCCAGTTCGACGCCCGAAATGTCGGGACCAGGCAGGTTGATCTTATACTCGTAGCCGTCGAAGCCGCCGTGGCCGATCAGCATCAGCACAAAGGCGTCAGCGGGCTTGGCGTCTCGAGCCACTTGCGCCAGCGCGTTTTGCAGATTGACTTTGGTGGCTTGCGGCCCATACAGCGTGGTCACCTTGGCGTCCGGACCACCGGCGCGAACCAGCTTGTCGATTTCCTGAGCCTGGGCCGCGAAGCGTTGCTCGTAGTCGGGTTCGCCGCCGAGTCCGGCAACGGTGACATAGAATGTCGCGGCCTGAAGACCGGTTGCGGCGAGAAGAACGGCGAGCAATTTCATACTACACCCCACTTTCGCCTGAGCAGCCATTCCGTGCAACATAGCAGCAGGGCGAAAAAGAAAACGATCGGCATATCCCACAGGTCCCGGGTTTCGCGCACGGTGATGCCGGCGTCGGAGTAGGAGATTTCCTCGCCCAGCTTTGAAACTTCGTTGGGCCGGTAATAGCGGCCGCCTGTTTGCGCCGACAGCTTTTCGAGCAAATCACGATTCTGCTCCAGATGGAAATTCTCCGCCACCCCGTCTTCCCGGCGGAACGTGACTACGCCCCGCCCGAGCTCCTGCTGTCCCCGGCGAGCCGTGATTTCGGTAACGTACGAACCGGCGTGGCCGGCGTCCCAGTCGGCCGAATAGACGCCCTGTTCGAGCGGGTCCGGATGAAGCTCGACCGTCTGCGCCGAGCCGTCCGGGCCCACGATGCGCGCCTCCACTTGCGCGTCGCTGGTCGGCAAATAGGTGGTGTCGCGGACTTCGGCGCGCAGTTGAACGTGGCCGTCATCGAACAGCGCCGGCCGCGCGACCGAGGTGACCACGCGCGTGGGCGTGTCGCTCACCAGCCAGCGCATCATCTGACGCCAGAACATTTCGTGGCTCATGTCCTCCACCGGCTGCAACATTTGCCAGCGCCAGTCGCCGCCCGTGGCGAAGACGGCGGTTCGTCCGCGCCCGTATTTTTCGGTGATCAGCAAGGGCAATTTGCGGCCGGCCACGTTCATTTCGGCCAGCACCAGCGCGCCTGGCTTGGGCGTGCCGGCCTCCTGGAAGTCCATCAGGTACGGCAGCTTCTTCCAGCGCTCGACATTGGCTTCGGGGTTCTCTTCGATACGGGTGACCAGACTATCGCGTCCGGCTGAGGTCAATTCCGCGGTGGCCGGATCGCGATGGAAAGTGTTTTTGTGATCCGGAAGATGAACCGGCAGCAGGTCCACGAAAGGCGGCTGTTCGTAGCCTCCGTCCGCGAGCGCAGCCCGGCCGCCCAGGAATAGCAAACCTCCGCCGCGGCGATCCACGAACTGCTGGATCAGGTCCTGTTGCGTGGTGGTGAAATAATTCGCCTCTACGCTGCCGATGATCAACCCTTGGAATCCGAAGAGGTCTTCCACTTTGGTCGGGAAGCCATCCTTTAACTCGTCGGGATTGGCGATTCCCTGGCGATAGATCTTGTTCTGAGTGGTCCGCACAATGGTGACCAGCTCGATATTTTTGTCATCCTCCACCGCGCGCCGGATAAATTTGAAATCCCAGCGTGGCTCGCCTTCCATGTAAAGTATGCGCGGCTTGGAGTCGTCCACGTTCAGAACTCGCGTCACCGTATTGTTGTTTTTGTTCTCTTCTTCGGGCAGCGCGTCGATGGTGAAGTCTAAGTTCTTCACGCCGGCATCCCCGGCATTAAACAACACGGCTTCGGTTTGAGCGATGCCATCTCCTTTAAGAACGACGTCATGAGAAGCGAGAATTTTTCCGCTTTCGCGAACGGTCAGGCGAGCTTTTTCGCCCCGCAGCCCCCATTGATGAAAGGTGACAGCGGCCTCCAGGCGCGACTTGGCGAGCGATCGGGTGGGCAGCTGAACGTCCGTCACTTCGACATCATGCTGCATCCGTTCGCGGCCGAATCCAATGGTATGAATCGGGATCCGCTGGCGCTTGATTTCCGAGATGGTTTCTAAATCAATTCCTCCGGTGTTGTCGGCTCCATCGGAGAGAAGCACCACCGCGCCGATGGGCAGCGTCTGGGCGTCGGCCACGGCTTCCTTCAGGTTCTCGCCGATGTGGGTAGCGGGCTCGCTGGCGGTCAATTTGTCCAGGTTGTCGATGCGTTCCAGATGGTCGCCCAGGCGATAAAGCCGTACTTGAAATTTAGACTGTAAGCTCTTGAGCAGTCCACCATTGAGCGTTTTGACAACCTGGTCCTTCCGGGAGGAGCCATCTTCTTGAGTCGACATGCTCTTGCTATCGTCAATGACAACCGAGACGATGTTTTGCTGCGGCCGAAGCGTGGCGATGCTTAAGGCCGGTTGCCAAAGCAGGAAGAGGAGCAGACAGACCAGCGCGCTCTGAAGGATCCAGACGACCGCGGTGCGGGGTCCGCGAATGGTGGGAGCAATCCGGCTGCGGCGGCTCCAGATCACCCAGCCCAGGATGCCCGCGGCAATGATGAGCGAGGCGATCAGCGTCCAGCGCGGCCAATCCCCCAGCAGGACAAAGGTTCCTTTACTAAATACTGTAGGCGGGTATTTAAAGAGAAACTCAAACATCCGATCCAGCGGCGAGTGCCGGGCTCCTTCATCTATCATCGCCCCGAATTGAGAGAGTGAGCCGGGGCGAAACTATGCGTCGGGTCACGCATCGAACCAACGAACAGCATCAGCATAGCATGCTGCTAATGTTAGGTGTCAGTCTAGCGCTTTTCGGTTACAAAAATCGCCTGGTACGGACGGAATCGGCGGTTCCACTCCACGGGGCGGAAAGCGCCGTTGAGATTTCCAGAGCGTCCGTTCGATTCCAGATGGATGCCTTTCTTGGATGAGTATGATTCAATAGAGAATAACTCGCCTATGGTATCGCGGGGCTTTAAATTCCGGAGAGATGTTCGAGCGCTGGCGCGCCGCGCGCGGGAATGGCGCATGATCTACAAGGGTCTGCGGTCGACCGAACACCCTGTGATGGCGCACGTCATTCCCATCCGCCGCTGCAACTTAGCCTGTACCTACTGCAACGAGTATGATGACTTCTCCAAGCCCGTGCCGTTCGAGGTGATGACCGAGCGGCTGGATAAGTTGGCTGCGCTCGGAACCACGGTCATCACTTTCAGCGGCGGCGAGCCGTTGCTGCATCCGGACCTGGATCGGCTGATTTCGCATGTTCGCGGGCACGGAATCATGGCCGCGCTGATCACCAACGGATATATGCTCACGGCGGAACGCGTGAATCGGTTGAACGATGCCGGGCTGGATCACATGCAGATCAGCATCGACAACGTCATGCCGGACGACGTATCGAAGAAGAGCCTGAAGGTGCTGGATAAGAAACTGCAGATCCTATCCGAGCACGCCTTGTTTCACGTGAACATAAACTCGGTGCTCGGCGGCGGCATCCACAATCCGGAAGATGCGCTGGTGGTGGGTAAGCGCGCTCTGGAGCTGAGTTTTACGTCGACGGTCGGGATTATTCACGATGGCGACGGGCAACTACGGCCCATCGGCGAGCGCGAGCGGGGCGTGTTCGCCGAGATGAAGAAGTTCGAGAAGAAGAACTTCTCGCAGATTAATTATTATCAGAACGCGATCGCGCACGGGCGTCCCAGCAACTGGCGCTGCCGCGCGGGCGCCCGCTATCTGTACATTTGCGAAAACGGGCTGGTGCACTACTGCTCGCAGCAGCGCGGATTTCCAGCCAAGCCGTTGGCCGAATATACGCGCGAAGATATCCGGCGCGAGTACCTGACCGAGAAGAGCTGCGCTCCGTTCTGCACTATTTCCTGCGTGCGGCAGATTTCGTATTTCGATTTCTGGCGCGACCGGCAGACCATCGCGAGCACCGCTCCGAGCCAGCAGGGTTCGAATCCTCTGGTGCAGATCCAGTCCAGCGGGAAGTGAATTGTTAGTTGTTCCCAGGGATCATAGTCATCAACGCAGGGCGATCTTTTTTGCTACCTTAGCCATCTCAGTTTGTGCGTCTGTTTCTAGGCTGTCGAGACGTTGCGACAATCTGGTCCTCAGAATCTCGGTCACCGGACGGACAATGGATCGCAGTCGCTCGTACAGATCAGTATGGCGGCCCCGGAACAGCGGGAGTGCAAACCAAGGTCTCTCTCAAGGCGCAGGGGTCAACGTCTACAATCGAAATCCTGACGTTGTCTCAGAATAGAGCCTCGATTGATCTTAAGATGAATTGGCTAACACCGTCTCATCTGGAGGTCACTTATAAGCTCCCCGCGTCAGTCGACTTCCAGGTAATTAAGTGTGGCGGAGTTGACATCACCGTGCGGAAGCTTTCTAGCCCGAACGGCAACCCCCAGTAGCTTTAACTGCTCAAGCTGATTTACGCCAGCGCTTGCTCCAGATCGGCGATGATGTCCTCCACCGCCTCGATCCCGGCGCACAGCCGCACCAGGCCATCGGTAATTCCCATGCGCTCGCGCTGCTTGGGCGCAAGCTCGCGATGCGAGGCGATAGCGGGATAGAGCATCAAGCTGTGGACGTCGCCGAGCGATGTGCCGCGCACAACAAGGTTCAGACGATCCATGAAGCGGAAGACATCCTGCTTTCCGGCGTCCTTCAGCTCGAAAGCCACGACGGCGCCGTACAGGCCTTCGGGCAAAAGGCGGCGAATCACGGCCGCATCGGGATGCTGGGGATCGGCCAGGTAATGAACGCGCGAGACGCGAGGGTGCGAGCCAAGCCAGGTCGCGATCCGGCAGGCATTCGAACATTGCCGCTCCATCCGCAGCGCGAAGGTCTTGATGCCGCGCATCGTGAGATAGCTCTCGAAAGGACCCAGCACCGGCCCGATCGTGCGGCTCAGCGCGCGAACCAGTTCGATGTGCTCGTGGTCGCCGACAATGATGCCGCCCAGCACGTCGCCATGTCCGGCCAAGAACTTCGTCACGCTGTGAACGGAAAGGTGCGCGCCGTGCTCGAGCGGCCGGATCAGCATCGGCGTCGCGAAGGTGTTGTCGACGACCAAAGCAGCGCCCGCGTCACGAGCAAGTTCGGCGATGCGATCCAGGTCGCCCACGCGCAGCAGCGGATTCGAGATGGTCTCCATCAGGACACAGCCAGGCTTGGCTTCGAGTATCCTCTGGCGAACCTGGTCCAAATCGCAGACGTCGACGAAGTTAATTTCCACGCCCAGCGGTTCGAGCACCTTCGTGAGCAGCGTGGTGGTCGCGCCGTACATCGCGTTCGCGGCCAGGACGGATTTTCGCCGGTCCGTCAGCGCGGCCAGCAAGGCGATGTGCAGGGCCGCCATGCCCGATGAACATGCCAGCGCGCCATGGCCGCATTCCAGCGCCGTGACCACTTCCTCGAGAGCAACATTGGTCGGGTTTTCGTAGCGCGCGTATGAATACCCGGGCTGCTCGCGGCCCATGATTTGATCGAGCTCGGCAGTGCTTTCGTAGATATAAGTGGAAGCGTTGTAGATGGGCGTCGTGGACGGAATGAACCCGGCGGCTCGCCCGGTGTTTCGCTTCCGGTCTCCTGCATGCACGGCCTTGGTCTCAATTTTCATGGCGTCACCTCCTTTTCCAGCGCATGCCTTCCTTAGTGTCTTCAAGAATCACGCCGGCGTCGAGCAATTCCTGCCGGATCTGATCGGACCGGGCGAAGTTGCGATCCTTTTTGGCCTGCGCGCGCTCGGCGATCTTTGCCTCTACTTCGGCGTCGGAAATGCCGGACTCGCGGCGGGTAGGCTCCAGCACCGCGAATATCCGGTCGAAGCGGCTCAACAGATCCAGCGCGGGAGCAACGTTGGCATCATGAAACTCGCCTGAATCCATGGCGGTGTTGGCGTCCCGCACGAATTCGAAGATTGCCGCGAGGGCCTCCGCCGTGTTCAGATCGTCGTCCAGGCTGGCTTCGAATTGGTCCAGCGCCGCTTGGGTTCGTTTTGCAATTTTTTCGTCGGAACCGGCTGGAAATTTTTCCGTGTCCAGCCGCAGCTTGAAATTTCGCAGCCGCTCGATCGCGGTCGCGGCGGCCTTCAGGCCATCCATCGTGAAATTCAGCTTCTTGCGGTATGGCACCGACGCCAGCAGGTAGCGCACAACTTCGGGCTCATGCCCCATCGCCAGCAAATCGCGCAGCGTAAAGAAATTGCCCGCCGATTTCGACATCTTCTGCGCTTCGATATTCAAAAATTCCGAATGCATCCAGAAGCGCGCGAAAGGCTTGGAAGTGAGCGCCTCGGATTGCGCGATTTCGTTCTCATGGTGCGGGAAAATCAGGTCGACGCCGCCGGCGTGGATGTCCAGCGTTTCACCGAGATACTTCATCGCCATCACCGAACATTCGATGTGCCAGCCGGGCCGCCCGGGTCCGATCTCGCTCTCCCAAAACGGTTCGCCATCCTTGGGCGCCTTCCAGAGCACGAAGTCGCGCGCGTTGGCCTTGTCGTATTCATCGACGTCCACCCGCGCGCCCGCTCGAATGCCGGTGAAGTCGTTGTGCGACAGCTTGCCGTAGCCGGGAAATTTCGAAATGCGGTAGTAGATCGAGCCGTCGCTCTGATAGGTGTATCCGCGAGCGCCCAGTTGCTCGATGGCTTGCACCATTTCAGGAATGTGCTTGGTCGCCTTCACCATGCGCTCGGGCCGTTCCAGACGTAGCGCGGCGGTGTCCTCGAGAAACGCCTGCGTGTACTTCTCGGTGTATTCGTCGATGGGCTTGTGCTCGGCGGTGGCGTTGCGGATGATCTTGTCGTCCACGTCGGTGATGTTCATGACATGATCGAGTTTGATAGCCGCGGTACTGCAACCAGCGCCGCAAAATGTCCTGGAAAGTGAAGGTTCGCAGGTTGCCGATGTGGACGTAATTGTATACGGTCGGGCCGCAGGTGTACATCCGCACGACATTGTCGTGCAGCGGAGCAAACGGCTCCACTTGTTGAGTCAGGGTGTTGTAGAAACGCAAGGCCATTTTAAGGGGTAAGTCTTCATCGTAGCGCAGGGAGCCCGGCTCTCACATCTTCAAATCACGGCGAACGCGCCGGCGAACGCCCGCCGGTTAGAGTGAAATAGTGCGTTTTGAACTTCAGGCCGAGTGTCCCGACACGGGCGCGCGCGCCGGACTGATCCACACCGCTCACGGAACCATCGAGACGCCGGTCTTCATGCCCGTGGGAACGCAAGCCACCGTGAAGGGAGTGATGCAGCGCGACCTGGCCGGCGAGCTCGACGCTAAAATCATTCTGGCGAATACCTATCACCTGTTCCTGCGGCCCGGCCACGAGTTGATCCGCCAGTTGGGCGGTCTGCACCGTTTCATGTCCTGGCCGCGCGCGATCCTGACCGACTCGGGCGGGTTCCAGGTCTTCAGCCTGAGCGACCTTCGCAAGATTACCGACGAGGGCGTGCTGTTCCGTTCGCACTTGGACGGTGACGCGCACCTGTTCACGCCCCAATCCACCGTCGACGTGCAACTCGCCTTGGGCAGCGATATCATGATGCCGCTGGATGAATGCATCGAGTATCCGGCCAGCCATGAAGCCGCGCAGCAAGCCATGCGCCGGACCGTGGCCTGGGCGCATTCGGGCTATCGACACTATCAGCAGCGTCTCGAAGAGAGCGCATCTGAAGCGGCGTTGTTCCCCATCGTCCAGGGATCCATGTTTGCCGATCTGCGCCGCCAGTGCGCCTGCGAGCTTCTAACGTTAAACGCCCCTGGATACGCTGTCGGGGGGCTGTCGGTCGGAGAACCCCGCGCACTGAGCTTAGAGATGACGGAAGCAACGGTGGAATCTCTACCGCGCGACCGTCCGCGCTACGTCATGGGCGTCGGCATGCCCGAAGAGTTGCCGGAATACGTAGCGCGCGGCGTGGACATGATGGATTGCGTGCTCCCTTCCCGCAATGCGCGCAACGGCTATCTGTTTACTTCCCAAGGCCCGGTGGTCATCAAGCAGGCCCGCTACCGGGATGATCCCGCGCCCGTCGATCCGAACTGCCCCTGCTACACGTGCGCGACCTTCTCGCGAGCTTATCTCCGTCACCTCTATCAAGCCGGAGAGATTCTATTCTCCTCCTTGGCTACTTTACATAATTTGCGCTACTACCTTGACATCATGCGGCAAATCAGGCAGGCTATAGTGCAAGGGACGTTTCGGACCTATTTGCACAGTGTCCGCAACCGAGCGCTAGAATAAGATTGGCGTTCGTCCCAGTCGTAATCGTTATCCCTCTCAACAGTTGATGAGTAGTCGTAGCGGTGCTTGGAGTCGGAACGGTCGTCGGTGAGAATGGTACTTTTTGGTCTTTTGCAGCAGCAGCAGCCCGCATCGAATCCGATGATGGGTCTACTACTCCCATTAGCGCTGGTCGCGATTTTCTACCTGCTGGTTTTCATGCCTATGCAGCGCCAAAAACGCCAGCAAAAACAGATGTTGCAAGCCCTTGAAAATGGCCAAGTAGTACTCACAACCGGGGGTATCGTGGGGACCATTGTAAGGATCAACAGTGATGATACTCTGATACTACGAGTGAAGCCGGATAACGTGAAGTTGCAGGTGGCGCGCAGCTCGGTTGCCGGATTGGTGCCGGAGGAAAAGAAGACGTAGCTCTCACGAACGGCACGCGCTGAGATGGTTATCCCGGCGCCGGCGGGAAGGTGGATATGAATCGGAACGTCAAAGTCAAAGCGGCCATTATTATCGCGGTTGTGCTGGTGTGCATCTACGGCGTCATCGGCATTCCAAAATCCAAAGACGAGCTGGTGGCCAACTGGAAGAAGAACATCCATCTCGGACTGGACCTGAGCGGTGGCACCCAGCTGGTGATGCAAGTCCAGCTTCAGGACGCCTTCAAAGCTTTCGCCGACAATGTGATCGATCGCATGAAGGACGAGCTTAAAAAGGACAACATCGATTACACCGGCGAGATCACGCGCAACGATCCGCAAACGTTAGAGGATGCCGACAAGATCGAGATCGACATCAAAGGCGTGCCGATCAATAAGAGCAGCGCCTTGCGCACCACGGTCAGCGATCAGTTCCCGGAGTGGAATCTGACGGCGGTGAACTCCACCGATTACCGGCTGACCATGAAGCAGACCGAAGCGCTCAAACTCAAAGAAGACACGATGACGCAGACCACCGCGACCATCGAGCGCAAAATTAACGCGCTGGGGTTGACCGAGTCGTCCGTTCAGCCGACCGGGCGAAGCGACGCCGAAGCTGAGCTGCTGGTGCAGCTGCCGGGCGTCGACGATCCCGCTCACGTGAAGCAGCTTCTTCAGACGCAGGCCGTGCTCGAATGGGACGAAGTGAAGGACGGGCCGTTCGCCTCCCGCGAAGAGGCGCTGGCCAAGCACGGCGGGGTTTTGCCGCTGAATACCAAGCTGGTTCCTACCGTTCCGCGCGGCGGCCAACAAAGCTGGTATCTGGTTTCGCGCAGCGCGATCGTGCGCGGTACCGACATCCGCGACGCGAGCGCCGCCCAGGGCGAGCTGAACCGCTGGGAAACGAATTTCGTTCTCACCCAGGACGCCGCCAAGCAGTTCGCGGCCTATACCGAGGCCAACATCGGCAATCGCGCCGCCATCGTAGTGGATGGGCAGGTCATCAGCGCGCCTACCATTCAGAGCCGCATCAGCGATACCGGCCGCATCACCGGCGCAGCCAATCAGGAAGAAGCCGCGGACCTGGCCTTGAACCTGCGCGCGGGATCGCTGCCCGCCAGTGTTAAGTACGAAGAGGAGCGCACCGTAGGCCCTTCGCTCGGAGCCGATTCGATCCGGGAAGGCTTCCGGGCCGGCATCGCGGGCATGGCGGCGGTGGTAATCTTCATGCTGTTCTACTATCGGCGCTCGGGCATCAACGCGACCCTGGCATTAATCCTGAATGCGGTAATTCTGGTCGCCGCGCTCAGCTATTTCGACGCGACCCTCACGCTGCCGGGCATCGCCGGAGTAATTTTGACCATCGGCATGGCGGTGGATAGCAACGTTCTGATATTCGAGCGCATTCGCGAGGAGCTGCGGGCCGGCAAGGCCGTGGTCGCGGCCGTCGACGCGGGCTTCAGCAAGGCCTTGCTTACGATTATCGACACGCACGTCACTACCGTGGTATCTTGTGCGTTTCTGTTCATTTTCGGCACTGGCCCCGTGAAGGGCTTCGCCGTAACCCTGGTGATCGGCCTGGTGGCGAATTTGTTCACGGCCGTATTTGTGTCCAAGACGATTTTCGATTTTGAGCTGTCCGGGAAACGGCAGGTTTTGGCGTTGAGTATTTGAGTTTCGAAGAGTTGGCGGGAACCGATTCCCGCCAGCCGGTGTCTAAGCTGATTAGATGCCGGCACTGCGACGGGTTGCATGGAATTATTCAAGAACACCAATTTCGACTTCCTGGGCAAGAAATGGCCGTTCATCATCCTTTCTCTCATTCTCACGGTGGCTGGTCTGGTGAGTTTAGCGATCAAGGGCGGTCCGCGGTACGGCATCGATTTCCGAGGCGGCGCGCTGGTCACGGTGACCTTTGCGCAGCGCCCTCCGGTGGATAAGGTTCGGGCGGCGCTTTCCTCAAAGCTGCCGGGCGTAGAAGTCCAGGAGGTCGCCGGAAAGCCGGATGACATCATCGGCATCGACGTCCGCGAGGACAACGCGCTGCAGAAGCCGCCCGGCAGACCATCGTGGACAGTCTGACGGCAACCTTCGGAGAACCCGCCAACGGAAAGTACAACATCAATTCCGGCGGCGCGGCGGCGCTGGCCGACCGCCTGCGCGATGCGCTCCAGGCTGCCAGCGTCCCGATGTCGGACCAGCAGCTCAACGCCCTGGTTGCCAACATCATGGCGTACCGCACGCAGCACTCCGGGTTGATTCATAGCCTGGACGAACTGGCTTCCGTACCCGGCGTGACGCCGCAGATCCTGAACGTATTGAAGCAGCAGACTTATACCGACAAGGTCGCCGTGGTCGGAACCGAGGTGGTGGGGCCCAAGATCGGCGCCGAACTCCAGCGCAAGGCGATCCTGGCGGTTCTGTACGCGCTGGGCGGAATGCTGGTCTACATCGCGTTCCGGTTTGAATGGATCTATGGCGCCGCGGCGGTCATCGCGGTTTTCCACGACACCATCATCACGCATCGGCCTGTTTTCGCTGTTCAATAAAGAGATTTCTTTGACGGTGGTCGCCGCGCTGCTGACGCTGGTCGGCTATTCGATGAACGATACCATCGTCACCTTCGACCGCATTCGCGAAAACTTGAAAATTCATGCGGCGCGAAGCCTTGGAGCCGCTGATCAACAGCAGCGTCAACCAGACCCTGAGCCGAACGGTGCTGACCTCCGGCCTCACGCTGCTCACCGCCCTGGCGCTGTTCTTGTTCGGCGGGCAGGTCCTGAACGGTTTCGCTTTCGCGCTGGTTTTCGGCATTATCGTTGGTACTTATTCGTCGGTTTTTATTGCAAGTCCGATCCTGATCTTCTGGCATAATCTCTTGGAGGGGCGTAAGCGTTCGGCCGCGGCTGGTTCCGGCGTTGGCTCGCAAGGAAAAGGAAGCGGCCGGTTCACCGAAGGCTCCGGCACGGGCCCCCGCCGTGGTACAGCCAAAGTGAAATAAGGGTCAAGAGTATGTATGATGATTGTCTGCGCCTGATTGGGTGGCGTGGGATTTTTGGGGACGAGGTGAGATATGGCGTATGTTTGATCAGACTTTCGTGGAAGGCACTGCAAAGACCCACAAGACCTGGACGGTGATGCTATCGTTCATCGGCCAGATTATGGCGGTCCTGGTCCTGATTCTGATTCCGCTGATTTATACCGACACGCTGCCGCGCGCGCAGCTGACCAGTTTCCTGGTTGCGCCGCCGCCACCGCCGCCGCCTCCGCCTCCGCCGCCGCCTCCTGCTCCGTGGTCCAAGGTAGTAAAGGTTCCCCGCGGCAGTTCGACGCCGGCCGGTTGATGGCGCCGAAAGAAGTTCCCAAGAACATCGCCAACATCAAAGAAGACACATCCGTGCCTCCGCCGAGCGCCGGCGTGTGGGTGTGGTTGGCGGAGTTGGTCCGGTGGCCTGGGCGCGTTCGGTGGAACATTCTCGGTGCGGCTCCTAGCGCCGCGCCTCCGCCTCCTCCGATTAAAGAAGCGCCCAAGCCCACTACGCCGCAGCGCATCCGCGTCGGCGGAAACGTGCAGCAAGCCAACCTGACCCGCAAGGTCACCCCGCAGTATCCCCCGCTCGCCAAGCAGGCGCGCATTCAGGGCACGGTGAAGTTCACCGCGGTGATCGGTAAGGACGGCTCCATTCAGAATCTGCAACTGGTGAGCGGCCACCCCCTCTTCGTAGAGGCGGCCCGTCAGGCCGTTGCACAGTGGCAATACAAGCCCACGCTCCTCAATGGCGAGCCGGTCGAAGTTGTCACGACCATCGATGTGAATTTTACGTTGAGTCAATAGAAGTTTAAATTCAACTCGCAGGAGAAAGAAAAAGATGTTTTTACAATTGCAAGTGTGGGCGTTCATGCTCTTGCAGGAAGGCGGCGCCCTCAGTTTCGACGTACGAAGCATGTGGGATAACATGGGCTGGATGGCCAGAGCCGTGGTTATCGTGCTGTTCCTGATGTCGGCCTGGTCCATCGGCGTCATGATTGACCGTTTGATCGCTTACAACGGCGCTCGCAAGCAATCGCGGCAATTCGCCCCCGCGGTCGCCGGTGCGTTGCGGGAAGGCAAACTGGACGAGGCCATCAAGATTGCCGACCGTTACAACAAGAGCCATCTGGCTAAGGTTGTGGTCGCGGGATTGCAGGAATTCCGCGCTCATCAGCTCAGCTCCGAAATCCCCGGCGAAGAGATCGAAGCTTCCCGTCGCGCTCTGGAACGCGCCGAAGCCATCGTGCATGCCGAACTGAAGCGCGGCGTCAGCAGCCTGGCTACCATCGGCTCCACGTCTCCCTTCGTCGGACTGTTCGGAACGGTGGTCGGCATCATCAACGCGTTCAAGGGTATATCGCAGTCAAAGTCGACCGGTCTCGGCGCGGTCGCGGGCGGTATTTCCGAAGCGCTCGTCACCACCGCCGTCGGTCTGTTCGTGGCTATCCCGGCCGTCTGGATGTTCAACTACTTCACCAACCGCATCGAAGCGTTCGACGTCGAGATGGGTAACTCCAGTTCGGAACTGATCGACTATTTCCTCAAGCGGACCCAAAAAGCTGGAGCGGCCAAGTAGTATTAAGGTAACTACGCGAGTTGAATTCGGGTAGAGGGCGCCCGTTCCAGTAACTGGCGCCCATAACCCGTAGGAGTTAAAAATGAAAAAGCAAAAAGCCCCGCCTCCGGTAGCCGACATCAACGTGACCCCGATGGTGGACGTGATGCTGGTGCTGCTGATCATTTTCATGGTCATCACGCCCATGTTGACCAAGGGTCAGGCGTCGACATGGTCCGGACCAAGAACGCCATCACCATGCAGGCGGCTGACAAAGAGGACGCGGTGCTGATTGCCATCACCCGAAACGGAGCCGTTTACCTGAGCCCAGGTAACCTCCAGACGACCGCGGATCAGTTGCCCGAGAAAGTGCGCGACTTGCTCACCAACAAGATGGACAAGACCGTGTACATCAAAGCCGATGCGCGTGCGCAATACAAAACCGTCGAAGACGTGGTGGACAATCTTCGCGCGGCGGGAGTGGATCAGATCGGACTCATCACCGAAGCGATTCCGTCGGACAAAAAGCCGGGGCAAAAATAGGATTTAAGTAACAGGAAACGAGGTATCTAATATGTCAATGGCAGTGGGCGGTCCCGGTGGAGGACCGAAATCCGATATCAACATGACGCCGCTGATCGACGTGCTGCTGGTGCTGCTGATCATCTTCATGGTGATCACGCCCCTGACGCCTCACGGCTTGGACGCGTTGGCCCCCCAACCGCCCGACAAGAAGAACACCCCGCCGCCCGATCAGGACCGGACCGTGGTGATCGTGATTGACAAAGACAAGAAGATGCACATCAACAACGAAGACACCGACGAGCAAAAGCTCGGTCCGCGTCTGGAAGCGATTTTCAAGACTCGCGCCGAGCGTGTGGTCTTCGTGAAGGGCGATCCGGATCTGGAATACCAAGTCGTGGCGAAGGCCATCGATATCGCCAAGGGCGCGCAGATGGATAAGATCGGGCTGATGACGCCCAAAGTGGAGACAGGAAATTAAGCGGAGGTTCCGGCGCTGCGCGTTCGACATGTTCGCGCAGCTTTGACGACTATGAAGAGCACAATATTAATCCTAGGGATCGGGTTGCTGATTGTATTCGGGACGGGCTGCGACAAACTGAAGTCTCGCGATGCTCTCAATCATGGCGTTCAGGCTTATCGGGGAGCCAAATACGCCGATGCGGTCGAGTATTTCAAGACCGCTGTCGCTCTCGATCCGACCAACACCAATGGCCGCCTCTATCTGGCGACCGCCTACATGAGCCAGTACATCCCCGGGGCCGAATCGCCCGAGAACATGGCATTCGCCAAAGAAGCCCAGGAAGAATTCAACAGGGTCCTCGAAAAGGATCCCAGCGACAAGACGGCTCTGGCCTCGCTCGCCTCGCTGAACTATCAGCAGGCGCAAGGTATGCCTGACCTGGATGCCAAGCTCAAGAAGCTGGAAGAGTCCAAGGACTGGTATCTGAAACTGATCGCCGCCGATCCGCAAAACAAGGAAGGCTTCTACAGCCTGGGCGTAATCGATTGGGTGAAGTGGTACGCGCCTTGGATGAAGGCGCGCGCCGACTTAGGCATGAAGCCCGAAGAAGCCGGGCCGATCAAGGACAAGAAGGTCAAGGCGGATCTGCAGGAGAAATATAGCGCCACCATCGAGGACGGCATCAAGAATCTGCAGAAAGCCCTGGACATCGATAAGGACTATGACGACGCGATGGCGTACATGAACCTTCTGATTCGTGAGCGGGCCGATCTGGACGACAACCCCGACCAGTATCAGAAAGACATCGCCACCGCCGACGGCTGGGTGCAGAAGGCGCTCGACACCAAGAAGGCCAAAGCCGCCAAAGCCGCTGCCGCCCAGCAGAATCAGGGCATCACGACCGACCAGCAGAACTAAGTTCTAAACTATGCGGAGCGGCTTCTTCTGCCGCTCCAGCACTCTCCCCACCCGATAAGCTCCGGCCAGTTTCCGTTCCATCCCTGCCGCATCTTCCTCCGATAACGCGATCAGCAACCCTCCCGAAGTCTGCGGATCGTAAAGCAACTCGTCCACTTCCGATTCGCCTTCCACGCACGCTCCGCGCAAACTCCCGGTTGTTCTTCAACCCGCCGGAAATCGCCCCTTGCCGCGCATAGTCCACGGCGCCCGGCAGAAACTGAACAGCGCGCGAGTCGATCTCGATCGTCACCCGGCTGGCCATCGCCATCTCATAGGCATGCCCGATCAGTCCGAACCCGGTCACATCCGTGCACCCGTGCACTTCGAAGCTGAGCATCGCTTCGCATGCCGCGCGGTTCAGCGTCAGCATCGATTCGATGGCCGCCTGGACATCCGATTCCTTGGCAGTGCCCCGCTTCAGCGCCGTCGAGATCACCCCGGTTCCAATCCGTTTCGTGAGCACCAGCGCGTCGCCGGGCCGCGCCCCGGCATTGGTCTTGATCCTGTCCGGATGGATCGTCCCCGTCACCGCGTAACCAAACTTGACTTCGTTGTCCGTGATGCTGTGCCCGCCCAGCAGCGCCGCACCGGCCTCGTGAATCTTCTCCGCGCCGCCCTTCACGATTTGAGCCAGATCGTCCAGGTCGCCCTTGGCGGGCCACGCCAGGATCGAAAGCGCCGACATCGGCTTGCCGCCCATGGCGTACACGTCGCTCAGCGCATTGGCGGCCGCGATCGCGCCGAAGGTATACGGATCGTCCACGATGGGCGTGAAAAAATCGACCGTCTGCACCAGGGCACACTCCGGCGTCAGCTTGTAGACGCCGGCATCGTCGGCAGTCTCAAACCCAACCAGCACGTTCTCGTCCGCCCAGCGTGGGATCTGGGCGAGCACCCGGTCCAAAACCTTTGGACTCAGCTTCGACGCTCAACCAGCCGCGCTGGTGTGAGCGGTCAGCTTCTTATTAGTGGAATCCACGATCTTAGGATACAAGCCGGAGCAGCGTTAGAACTGGTACAGCATCAAATATACGACCACTCCGGTGACGCTCACGTACATCCAGATCGGCAGCGTCCATTGGGCGATCTTGCGATGCCGCTTGAAATCGCTGCGCAACCCTCGCCGCAGCGTGATGATCGCCAGAACCGGCACAGTCGCAGCTAGCGTCGTATGCGTGGTCAGAATGCGTAAGGTACACCGCGCGAATCAGTCCGGTCTTCTGGTAATAAACCATTCCGACTTCGTAGTGTTCGATCAAATAGCAGATCAGGAACGCAACCGAAACCCCGAACGCGGTCAGCATCACGCGCTTGTGCGCCTGCACTTGTTTCCTTCGGATCAGGACGTATCCGACGGCAAGCAGAATAGCCGCAGTGCCGTTCAAAACCGCATTCACGGCCGGCAGACTGTGGACGTCAATCAAGACCGTTGCCGCGCGAGTTCGTACACGTCCGCAATGACTTTGGGAATCGCAGACGCTTCCGAAGTCTCGTAATAGCCGCGAATGTGGCCCTGCCGGTCCACCAGCACAAAGCGCGTGCTGTGCTGCAGCGTCTGCATCGACGTTGCCCAGCTTGAACGCATCGCGATCCAGTTTCTGCAGCGTATCCACCGGCCCGGTGAGAAAATACCAATGCGCGGCCGAAGCACCGTGCACTTTCGCATATTGGGCCAGCACCGGCGGCGTGTCCGTGGCGGGGTCCACCGTGAACGACACCAGCTTCACATCCGGTATCTTGGCGATCGCATCCTGAACGTCGTGCATCTGCGAAGTCATCCGCGGGCAGGGTCCTGGACAAGTGGTGTAAATAAAATCCGCCACCCAGATCTTGCCGGCCAGTGCGCTGCTATGGAACGGCTGCCCGTCCTGCGCCGTGAGCGTGAACTCGGGCACCACGCCAAAATCGTCCAGCGACTGCGCGGTGCGCCGCACAACACGCCAACAGGATGGTCAGGAAACTAAAAGCCGCATACTTCATGTGGGTCGATCAATCAGCATCAAGCTGTACAACAATGGTAAATAAATGACCGACGTCAGCAAAACACCCCGCGCACATTGGCGCGTCCGCTTCAAGTTCACGCGCAGGCTTGCATAGACGAAAAAAATTCCCCCCGCGATGGCCCCGATCAGATAGATGTTCCCGGTCATCGAGAGGAACTTCGGCAGCAAACTGATGGGGATCAAAGCGAGCGAGTACAGCAGGATTTGACGCGCTGTCGAAGAGCCGTCCGGTTCCACCACCGGTAGCATGCGGATCCCCGCGCGCGCATAATCTTCGCGATACATCCAGGCAATGGCGTAAAAGTGCGGAAACTGCCAAAAGAGCAGAATGGCAAACAAAGTCCACGCTTCCCACGTTAGCGTTCCGCTCGCCGCCGCATAGCCGATCAACGGTGGCATGGCGCCGGGAATAGCGCCGATGGTGGTCGAATGGCGCGAGTGCTGCTTCAGCGGCGTGTAAATGAATAAATAACTGGCCAGCGTGAATAGCCCCAGCAGAGCGGTTAGCGCGTTTGCTCCCAGCCACAACTCCACAAAGCCGACCACCGAAATCACGATCGCAAACCCGAGCGCTCTGGCCGGCGCCAATCTTCCGGCCGGCAGCGGCCGGTTCTGAGTCCGCTTCATCTTGCCGTCTGCCTCGCGTTCGTACCACTGGTTCAGAGCGGCTGTGCCCGAAGCGATCAACCCGGTCCCGATAATGGTATGCAGTACCGTGAAGAAGTGCCACGTCCCCCGGGCGCCGAAGAAATATCCAACCCCGGTGCTCATCAGGATGAGCCAAGTGACTCGCGGTTTAGTTAACGCGATGTAATCCTTCATTAAAGCGAAAACGCTACGCTATGGAACTGACCTTACAAGGTAACACGTTGACCGCAAGAATTCTAGTGTGGGCGGAAAAATTAAAACGAAGCCAAGTCCCCAGTCGCCGTTCGGAACCGCCCGACGCGCCAACCCCCAGGTACTTGTCCGAGGTATAGTGAAATGACTTTGGAGGCCGAATGCCTGACCTAACCGTCCTGCTGCCCGTCCTGATCATCGTGATCTATTTGCTGTCCTCCATAAAAATCCTGGCCGAATACGAGCGCGGCGTAATCTTCCGGCTGGGCCGCGTGCTGCCGCAGCCCAAGGGCCCAGGAGTGATTCTGGTCTTCGCCCCCATTGACCGCATCGTGCGCGTCTCGCTCCGCATCGACGCCATGGAGGTCCCTTCGCAAGACGTCGTAACCCGGGACAACGTCACCGTCAAAGTGAACGCGGTCGTTTATTTTCGCGTCGTCGATCCGATTAAGGCCGTCATCGAAGTGACCAATTTCCTGTACGCCACTTCGCAGGTGGCGCAGACCACGCTGCGCAGTTCTCTGGGCGAGGTCGAACTGGACGAACTGCTCAGCCAGCGGGAAAAACTGAACATCCGCCTTCAGTCCGTGCTGGACGCGCACACCGGCCCCTGGGGCGTGAAAGTCACCGTCGTGGAGGTAAAGCAAGTCGATCTGCCCGAGCAGATGATTCGCGCCATTGGCCGGCAGGCGGAAGCCGAGCGCGAACGCCGCGCCAAAATCATTCTCGCGGATGCCGAGTTTATGGCCGCCGAAAAGCTCAGCCAGGCCGCCGAGCTCATTCAGAAGGAGCCGATCGCGATTCAACTCCGCTATCTCCAAACGCTGGTTGAAATCGGCTCCGATAAGAGCACAACGGTTGTGTTCCCGTTGCCGATCGATATATTCTCATTGTGGAGCCGACCCGCGATCCCTCCGGCCGGCAACAAATAGGAAGGCTGAAGTTTGGCGAAAAACGAAGAAGGCGAATTTGAATTAGTACTGGGGAACCGGCAATTAATCAGCGTGTTTTTGATTGTCGTCATTCTGCTGGCGGTGTTCTTCTCGATGGGTTACATCGTGGGTCGGAACTCGGCGCCCGGAACCGCCACCGAGACCGCCCGCAATACAGGTTCTAGCGCTGCTGAATCCGCCCAGAAAACCAGCCCCACCCCGAGTTCCCCGCCTGCCACTCAGGAAACCACGGTAGCTCCCGCTGAGGAGACGCCTCCGCTCCACGCATCCGGAACAGCCCGCCACCGCGCCGGCGAAATCGCGGCCCGGCCCCCGCTGCGAAGCAACCCAAGCCTGAACCAGCGGCCGAGCGCGCGGCAGCGGCAGGAGAACCGGGCCCCGGCCAGTATTGGCAAGTTGTCGCCACGGCTCGGCCCGATGCGGAAATCATCGCAGAGGCTCTCACGAAGAAGGGGTTCCACGCCATGGTGGCGCCCGCTCCGAAGGACGGCGTCTTTCGCGTTCTGGTTGGCCCGCTGAAAGATGCGCCCGCCCAGGCGCAAACGCGCACCAGTCTGGAAGCTGCCGGGTTCAAGAATCCGCTCATGCGAAAATATTAATTGGCGCTCGATTCTTTGGTCCAACTGGAACCGCACCGCGTCGCTTCCCCGCGTCTTCCGCCTTGGCTTCGGAAAGGCACGACCAATTTTCCGGCGGTCACCGATCTCAAGCGGCAGCTCCGCCGCTTGAATCTCCATACGGTCTGCGAATCGGCCCGCTGCCCGAATCTGCACGAATGTTTCAGCCGTGGCGCCGCGACTTTCATGATTCTCGGCAATCTGTGCACGCGCGGCTGCGGCTTCTGCTCGGTGCCAAAAGGTTCGCCGCAAAAACACGAGTTTACGCTCGATCCGAACGAGCCCGCTAACGTCGCGCGCATGGCGGCCAGTCTTCAGTTGCGCTACGTCGTCATCACGTCCGTGAATCGCGATGATCTCGCCGACGGCGGCTCACATCACTTCGCCGACACGGTTCGCCAGGTTCGCCAAGCGCTTCCGCATAGCCGCATTGAAGTGCTGACACCCGATTTTTGCGGCGACCTCGACGCAGTCGCGCGCGTGCTCGACGCCGCGCCCGACGTCTTCAATCACAACATGGAGACTATCGCGCGCCTGTACCGCCGGGTCCGGCCCCAAGCCAATTATGCCCAGTCGCTCGAAGTGCTCCGCTTCGCCAAAACCTACGCTCCGAAGTTGCTGACCAAATCCGGATTCATGGTGGGGCTTGGAGAGGAGCCGGCCGAGGCCGAGCAGTTGCTGCGCGACCTCCGCGCCGTCAACGTGGACGTCGCCACCATCGGTCAATACTTGCAGCCGACGCGGCGCAACCTGCCGGTTGCGGAGTATGTCGAGCCCGCCCAGTTCGACGCATACCGCGAATACGGACTCTCGCTAGGATTCAAAATGGTGTTCAGCGGTCCTTTGGTTCGCAGCTCGTACATGGCGGACCATGTCAATGAAGAAGCTTCCCGACTCCCTGATTAATTTCACTTTGGCGCTGCTGAGTGCAGTGCTGCTTTTTCTCACTTTTCCAAATCTGATCTTTCCCACGTTTGGCCTTCCCTGGCTGGCGCCCGTCGCTTTGACGCCGCTGCTGATTGCCCTCGCCCGCGAGCCGCGGCCGCTATGGCGATTTCTGATGGGAGAATTCGCCGGCATCGTCTACTGGCTCGGCGTCTGCTACTGGATTCAATTCGTGCTCGAAGTGCACGGCGGGATGGGCCGCTGGGGCGGGTGGGGCACCTTCGCGTTGTTTTGTGTCGCCAAGGCCGCGCACCTCGCCGTCTTCAGCTTGTTGGCGGGCGTGCTGATCGGCACCTCGTTCGCCGTTCCCGCGATTGCCGCGCTTTGGACCGGCATCGAACGAACGCACGGCACGTTCGGATTCGCTTGGCTGGCCCTGGGCAATGCCGGCATCGGCATGCCGCTCCCCTTGCGCCTGGCGCCCTGGATCGGCGTCTACGGTCTGTCGTTCATCTTCGCTGCAACGTCGGTCATCGTGACTCTGATTATTCTTCGCGCCAGCCGCCGCCACTTATATTGGCTCGCGGTCGTGCCCGCGCTATTGCTGCTGCCCGGCCTTCCCGCCCCCGCGACTCCGCACCGAAACCGCCGTCATGGTCCAGCCCAACATGCCCGAAGACAAGGAATGGACGCTTCGAGGCGGCCCGCGAAGCTCGCGACCACCTGATCACAGTGTCGCTGGAAGCGGCGCTCCGCTCGCACCCGGAGCTGATCATCTGGCCGGAAGTTCCCGGCCCGCTCTACTACTACCGCGATGCTCAGTTTCACGAGGAGGCTACCAATCTCGCGCGCTTTTCGCATGCCTATTTCCTGTTCGGAACCGTTGCCGAAACGCCCGAAGGCGCGCCGTTGAACTCGGCGGTTTTGTTGCGGCCCGACGGCACGCTGGTGGACCGCTACGACAAGATCAACCTGGTTCCCTTTGGCGAATATATTCCGCAATTCTTTGGCTTCGTGAATCGCATCACGCAGGAGGCCGGCGACTTTGCTCCCGGCAATCGCATCGTCGTTTTTCCGATAGACGACCACCGCATCGGCGCGTTCATCTGCTACGAATCGGTGTTTCCGGCATGAAGTCCGCCAGTTCGTCAAGCGCGGAGCGACCCTGCTGCTCAATCTCTCCAACGACGGCTATTTCGGTCACAGCGCCGCACGCGAACAACACCTGGAAATCGCTCGCATGCGCGCGGTGGAGAACCGGCGCTGGCTGGTGCGATCCACCAACGACGGAATTACCGCGGTCATCGATCCGCTGGGAAGCGTGCGTCAACGCTTGCCCATGTATCAGGAAGACGTCGCGCGCATGAATTTCGCCTACACCGCAAGGCACGACGTTCTACACCGAACACGGCGATTGGTTCGCCTGGGGCTGTCTGCTAGCGGCTGGCTTCGCGCTCTGCTGGTCGCAGCGGCCGCACTATGCGCAGCGAAAGCTAGCGGCTGTCAACCATGCCGAATCACCAGAACATCGCCATCCTTGACGATGTATTCTTTTCCTTCCAGCCGCAGCAAGCCTTTCTCGCGCACGCCCGGATATCCGCCGTGATCGATCAGCGCCTGCCAGTTCACCACTTCCGCTCGAATGAACTTCTTCTCGAAATCGCTGTGAATCGCTCCGGCGGCCTTCACGGCCGGTGCTGTGCATGGGGATGGTCCAGGCGCGGACTTCGGTTTCTCCGGCGGTGAGGAAAGACATTAATCCGAGCAGCGCATAGGTAGCCGAGATCAGCCGCTCCAGTCCCGATTCCTTCAGCCCGTAGCTCGCCAAATATTCGCGCGCTTCGTCGGGCGAAAGCTCCGCCAGCTCGGCTTCGATCTTTCCGCAGATCGCCGTCACCGCCGTGTTCTTGCGCCCCGCCAGCGGCCCTTTGCGATATTCTTCCTCGATCTCGTGCAGCCGCGTGGCGTCTTCTTCGCCGATGTTCAGCACGAACAGCATGGGCTTCTGCGACAGGAATTGAAATCCTCGGATGAGCTTCTCTTCGTCGGCCGAAAGTTCCAGCGTGCGCAATGCGGAGTTATCTTCCAGCGTTTTTTTGCAGCGCTCCAGAAGCGCGAACTCCCGGTCCAGATCCGCGCTCTTGATCTTCTTCCGATCTTTGTCGAGGCGCTCCAGCCGCTTCTCCACTACCACCAGGTCGCTCAGGATCAACTCTATTTCCACGTCTTCCAGATCGCGCACCGGATCCACCGAGCCTTTCTCGTGCGGTACGGTGTCGCTTTGAAACAAGCGCAAGACGTGAGCGAGTGCGTCTACCACGCGCATGCTGGCCAGGTAACTCGGATCGCGCAACGCTTCCTTGGAAATCGCGGGAAAATCGAGATATTCAACCGTCGCGTGCGTGATCTTGGGAGGCTCGAAGATCTTCGCCAAGGCGTCCAATCGGGCGTCCGGAACTTTGGTCATCCCGACGCGCGCCTCCATCAGGCCTACGCGGGTCGCTTCATGCACGCCGGTCAAGATCGTGAACAATGATGTTTTGCCCACCATCGGCAGGCCAACTATTGCGGTTTTCATCGGTAAGTAGTCAGTGTACTGGAACCGGGTGTACAATCACCGTATCCGGGAGGCGACCATGGAAATTTCCGACAGCCGGCGGGCGCGGATTGCGGCTAGGCCGGAGCCGCTGGACTTAGACGCGGAGCGCACAGCGCTGCTTGTGATCGATATGCAAAATGATTTCGGATCGCGCGGCGGCATGTTCGATCGCGCCGGTATCGATATCTCGGGGATCCGGCAGGCCATTCAGCCGACGGCACGAGTGATCGCGCTCGCGCGCAGGACGCAAATCCCCATCATCTACGTGAAGATGGGCTTTCGTCCGGATCTTTCGGACGCGGGACCCGCGGACGCTCCCAATCGCACCAAGCACGTGCGGATGTACGCGGGGCAGAGTGTGCCAGCGCCCGACGGCAGCCAGAGCCGGATACTGATCCGCGATACGTGGAATACAAATATTGTCGACGAACTGGCGCCCGAGCCGGGCGACATCGTCATGTACAAGCACCGCTTCAGCGCGTTTTTCGAAACCGAGTTGGACGCAATTCTTAAACGTCTGAACGCTCACTACCTGATCTTTACCGGATGCACGACCAGCGTCTGCGTGGAGTCCACCATCCGCGATGCGATGTTCCGAAACTACTCGTGCGTGCTTCTGGAAGATTGCACCGCCGAACCGGTCGGCGCTGGCTTTGCGAGAACCAATCACGATGCGTCGCTGTTGATCATCCAGACGCTGTTCGGTTGGGTCTCCCATTCGGAAAAATTCATCGAAGCGCTGGAATCGCGCTCCGCCGCTGTTGCGTAGCTATTGCTTGATGCCTAACCGCTGCCTCACGAGTTCTTTGTTCTGACGCGTCTCTTCTAGTGTCGGGTCCAGTTCCAGGGCTTCATTGAGCGTAGGGAGCGCCTCGGCAAACTTGCCTTCGTCGATCAACCGGGAAGCTTGACGCGAGAGCGTCCGCGCAAGCAGTTTCTTGGTTAAGGGGTCGTCCGGAAAAACCTTCAACAATTGGCGGAAATTGTCGGAAGCTTCGGCCAGCCGTCCCGACTTTGCCTGCGCGTTCGCCAGATTGAGGCGCGCATTGGAATAGCCGGGTTCGATTTTGAGCGCCAGCTCGAATTGCGCCATCGAATCCGCCGAGCGCCCGACTGAGGCCAGAGCGGCCCCGAACAGATTGTGCGCCTCCGCGTGATCCGGCTGGATGCGCACCGCAGTGCCTAGAACCGGCAGTGCCTCGGCCGCGTTCATGCGCGCCATGAGCAGACCACCCAGCCGCAAGTACGATAGAAAATCCGACGCATTCCTCTCGATGCGGTGACGCATGAGAGCCTCTTCCACCAACGGCCGCGCATCGCCATTGCCGCGTGGAAGCAATTGCAGCCATAGATGAGCCATTTCGTCGGTGGCCTGATTCCCGCCGCGGACCCGCTTCGGAGGATGACTCGGATTATGCGGATTGGCGCTCGAATTGTCGAAGTGATAGCGCATCGAAACGACCGACCCTTTTGGTAAAAAGACCGGCGCGCGTTCGTGATAGACCGCCTGCACATCCTGATTCCAGGAAGGAATGCGGATGAGCCACTTGCGCGTGCCGTCGGGCAGCGTTGCGAAACCCTCCAGCAGCTTGCCCAAATAATGCGCGTGCGGATAAACCGCCAGCACGTCAGCGTCTACGGGAAGCTCGAAGTCATCGCGCACCGGGAAGTCGCGCGCGCCGGCCGGAATGTCGAGCTGATCGTCGCCGTCCAACTCGATCAACATCGGGAAGCGCGTGGGCGGCTCATCGGTGAAATAAAGACCCAGCGCGGGGCGCACGGAGACTGCTTCGCCATGCGGTTTTATATGGGTATTGAGCACCAGATCCGTGCCGGGATCGAGCCGCCAACTGAAACCTTTCGGTTCGGAGTAAGGCGCGGCGCCCGGTTTCCAGAACAGAAAATGACTGTCGAAGTCCAGCGCGCGTCGCTCCACCGTCAGATCCATGCCCGGAAATCCGGTTCCTGGCGAAGCCTCCCGCCGGCGTGCCGAGCGTGCGGGGTCGACGATCAGGTTCGCGTGATGCACCATAGCAGTGCTTCCGGTACGGATTTCGATAGCGCGCACGTAACGCGACGTCTTCAGATCTGGAGTGAGAATGAAGTTCCAGAAAACATCCGGGCCGGTGGCGGGAACAGTGATGGCCGCGGGAGCCTCGACGATGAGATCCGGCTGGCCGAGCGCCCAACCGTCGGGAAACTGCGGCGGGGAAGCAAGCTCGGACCGCGGTCCTTCCGGCGTCCCGCGTTTGCCCACCGCGCGAGCAGATCGATCTCGGCGTCAGTTAGATGTTGATCCTCGAGGAAGTCGCCGAAGCCCGCCTGCGGAAGATAGGGCGGCATACTGCGGGTGCGCGTTGCCTCCACGATTTGGCGCGCGTGCTGTCGCGCATCGGCGTAATTCATCAGGGAGAATGGCCCGGCGCCCCCCGGATGATGACAGGACGCGCAGTGCTGCAAAAGGAGCGGCGCGATGTCATGCGAGAAGGTAGGCGGCGCGGCGTCCTGACCCGCGAGGCTCAGGCTGAACGCGAATGCGATCGGGCAAAAAGTGAGAACACGCCGCACAGCAGTTCACAACGCTAGAGCGGGACCTCGACCAGCGTCAGAATCTCTTGCAAAATACGTTCGCTGAGTTCGGTGCTGCGCTGCGAGAGCGACGCCCGCGCGTTGATCGCGATACGGTGGGCGAACACCGGGATCACCAGCCGCTTGATGTCGTCGGGAATGGCATACTCGCGCCCTTCCAATGAAGCCAGCGCCTGCGCGGCTCGATATAAGCCTTGCGCGCCTCGGGGACTCACGCCCAGCGCCAGCGATTCGTGGCTCCGGGTCCTTTCGACAATCGCCAGCATGTAATCCGCCAGGCTGTCATCTACCGCGACCCGGCTCACCTTCTCTTCCAGTTGCAGCAACTCCTCGCTCGACAATACCGTCGGCACGTTCTCGGATTGGACGCTCTCCGGGCTGCGCAAGATTTGACGTTCCGCCTCGCGATCCGGGTAACCGATGCGAATCCGCATCAGGAAACGGTCCAGCTGGCTTTCCGGAAGCGGATAAGTTCCGTGATGCTCCACCGGATTTTGAGTCGCCACCACCATGAACGGCCGCGCCAGGCTATGCGAGCGGCCCTCCACGGTGACTTGCATTTCGTTCATGGCTTCGAGCAGCGCCGATTGGGTCTTGGGCGTCGCCCGATTGATCTCGTCGGCCAGAAGGAAATTGGTGAAAATCGGCCCCGGCTTGAACTCGAACTCCTCGGTGTGGGCGTTGTAAATCGTCACGCCGAGCACGTCGCTCGGAAGCATGTCGCTGGTGAACTGGAGCCGATGAAAACCGCAGTGCACCGAGCGCGCCAGCGCATGCGCCAGCGTTGTCTTGCCCACTCCCGGCACGTCCTCGATCAACAGATGCCCGCGAGCCAGCAGGCACACCAGCGACAGACGCACCACGTCCGGCTTTCCCCGAATGACGGTATTGAGCGACGCCTCCAGTTCAGTCAGCTTGGAAGCGGCCACCGGCGCGGCAAGCATTACTGTCATTGTACCGTGACCGCTCGGCCGCAAAACTGTGCGAGGATGCGGGCTTATTGCGTTGCTGAACTGGTGGAGCGATCGCTGGCCGCCGGCAACAAACGATCGGTTCGGACCTCGGCGGCTTCTTCGGCTTCGGCCCAATCCACGCCTTTGGCGGTAATCATGACGCGGCCATTATCGGCGCGAGCGATGAGATTGTTTTCCTTCAAATACCACAGGCTGAATTCTAGATGTTCGCGCGGACAGCCGAGCAGGTCTTCCAGCTCGTGCAGCGTCATGGTCGGCGCGGCGGGCTGCTGCCGGCGGGCGTTGTACAACAAATCCAGGACTCCGCGTCTTTTCGATTTCTCGGCCAGCTTGCTGTTGAGCGCCTGTCTCTGGTCGAAAATTCGCCAGCGCATCTGACGATAGGTGTGCAGGTTTACGTCATAAGCGGCCCGCTTTTCCAGGTTGCTCAGGACCTCATAGGCATCCGTGATTTTTCGAAAAGATCCTTCGTCCCCGGTGTCGGTGTTGTCGGGATGATAGCGCTGCGCGAGCAGTCGATATACGCGGTGGATCATGTCCGGGTCGGCGTTCGGGCTGATCTGCAGCACTTCATAATAATCCGGGATGTCGTCCGCATTTTGATGCTCCCGGCCGCGAGCTTCCTCATAGGTGAGGCCCGCCTGAAAACCGTCGCCGAGCCAGTAGCGCAGCGTACTACCCGTGCTCGAATTT
Source organism: Bryobacterales bacterium (assembly GCA_963732175.1). Taxonomy (GTDB): domain Bacteria; phylum Acidobacteriota; class Terriglobia; order Bryobacterales; family Bryobacteraceae; genus Palsa-89. The sequence continues at coordinate 193,513 of CAVSYF010000020.1, forward strand.
TCCCGTTCGGACCGGTGCTGCCGGGCAGCCCCTGCACGATGACGAAGGAGTTCTCCTGCAAGGCACAAGCAGTCTCCACTCCGATGCCGCCATCGCTGACGTCGATCACCTTCGCGCGGACTTCGCCCGAAGAACCCGGCACATTGTGGAGCGTAACCCAAAGGCATTCTGTGCCCCGGAGTGCTTTTTGACGTGGCTTTCTCCGGCGTTCCGATACTTGCGCCATATCTCCCTTCTCCTAATCGGCGGCTTCATTACAAACTTGTAGGGCGTTTCGCTAAACTCACGCCTAAGGGAGATAGTACTTGCGACCCGAGATTCCTAAAGATCAACTGGAACGCATAGAGCCGATTGTAGATTCGCTTCTGGCCGACTTGCGCCGCCGGACCCTCAGCCTGCCGCCGGAAGCCGAACCGGCGCTGACCTACGACCCTAGAGCCGAGGCCGGCCAGTGACCATTCTCGAAGCCGCCGCCGCAATCCGCGCGCGCCAAGTCTCCTGTCTGGAACTGACCGATCAGTGCCTGGCCGAAATCGCCCGGCTCAATCCCAAGCTGAACGCTTTCCTTACAGTCACCGAGGAAAGCGCCCGCGCCCGCGCAGCCGAGCTGGATCGCGAGCTCGCCCGAGGCACGACCCGCGGCCCGCTCCACGGCATTCCCATCGCGCACAAGGACCTGGTCCGAACCAAGGGCGTCCGCACCACCTCCGGATCGAAGCTATTTGCCGACTACGTTCCCGATCACGACGCGGTAGTGGCCGCAAAGCTTGCCGACGCCGGTGCGGTGATGCTGGGAAAGACCGGCTTGCACGAGCTGGCTTATGGCGTCACCTCCGACAATCCGCACTTCGGGACCATTCGCAACCCGCACGATCCGGAACGAACGCCGGGGGGTTCAAGCGGTGGCTCGGGAGTCGCGGTTGCGTCCGGCATGGCGTTGATGGCGACCGGCACCGATACGGGAGGATCGATCCGTATCCCGGCTTCATTTTGTGGCGTGGTTGGTCTGAAACCAACGTATGGTCTCGTGGATCTGGCCGGCATCCAACCCCTCGGATTCAGCCTGGATCACGCCGGGCCGCTTACCCGAACGGTCGCGGACGCGCGTGTGACGTTGGACGTCCTTGCGAGACCGACGCTGCGCCGTCCGGCCCCGGCCAGCTTGACTGAGATCCGCATCGGCGTGCCTGAGAATTTCTATTTCACTCAAATCGCTCCCGAGGTGCGCGATGCGGTGCAGCGAGCCGTTCGACAAGCTGAGCAGCTGGGCGCGCGAGTGACTCCGGTTCGCGTGCCCGATATTGACGCGCTCAACGCAGCCGGCCGCGTGATTTTGCTCGCGGAAGCCTCCGCGCTGTACGAGCCTTTTTTCGACCGGCGCGGAGATTTCGGCCGCGACGTCCTGGCGCTGCTCGACCAGGGCCGGCTCATTCCGGCGACCGATTACGTCAACGCCCAGCGGCTCCGAAAGGCCTTGCTCCAGGAGTTTCGCGTGCTTTTCCGCAGCATCGACTGCCTGGTCACTCCAACGGCTCCGGTGGTCGCTCCGAAAATCGGCCAGCGCGAAATCTCGCTCGACGGCGTTGTGATGGATGCCCGCGTCGCCATCACCCGTTTCAGCCGGGGCATGAACGTCCTCGGGTTCCCTGCCCTCTCCATGCCTTGCGGCCAGTCCCCGGAAGGCCTGCCCATCGGGCTGCAGATGATCGCCCGCCCGTTCGAGGAGAACGTCCTGTTCCTGATGGGCGAGGCTCTGGAAAGCGCCGAGAATTAGCCATCGGCGTCCAAACCCCTGCTACACTAGCATTTGGCGATCCCGACCAAGCCCGCGCCAGCCGCCGCCGAGCCCGTTACGATGGCTCGTCTGGTGACCGGCTCGGCCAATTCGCCCCTCCTGCGCGACGCTTTGCAATGGTTTGTACGCGAAAAACAGTGGATTAACGAACAGCACCTGCAGCTTTGCCGGATTCCGTCGCCCACTTTTTTCGAAGCCAACCGGGCCGAATGGCTGTCGGCGCAGTTTCAAGCGCTGGGCTGTATTGCCCGGCTGGATCGAACCGGCAACGTAGTCGCGCACCCGGTCGAAAACCGGGAAGGCCCGCTGATCGCCCTCACCGCGCACCTCGATACGGTGCTGGCGCCCCGCAAGAGCGAAGAAATCCACGTGGGCCCGGACGGCCGCATCTACGGCCCAGGCGTCTCCGACAATGGCGCGGGCCTTTCCGCGCTGCTCGCTCTCGCCCGACTGATCAAGTCGCACCCGGATCTGACGGAGCTTTTTCGCAGCGTCGTGTTTATCGCTAACGTGGGCGAAGAGGGCGAAGGGAACTTGAGCGGCATGCGATATCTCTGCCGTCAATCCACCACCGGCGGCCGCATCCGGGCCTTCGTCATCCTCGATGGGCCCAATACCGACCACGTCACCTCGCAGGCGCTGGCCAGCCGCCGTTTCGACATCACGGTAAGCGGTCCGGGCGGGCATAGCTGGAGCGATTACGGCATCACCAATCCCGTACACGCGCTTTCGCGCGCGATTTCGAACTTCACCGAACACCGCTTTGCCGGCAACGGCAGCCCGCGCTCCTCTTACAACTTCGGGATTATCGAGGGCGGCACCAGCATCAACTCCATCCCCAGCCAAGCCCGCGCCAAGGTGGACATCCGATCCGAAAACACCGCCAGGATCGACGAGATCGCAGCTCTGCTGACGCAGGTGGTGGAGCGGGCGCTCGAAATCGAGAACGACCGGGCCACCGGCGGCAAAGTGACCGCCAAGATCAAGGAAATCGGCGCGCGGCCGGGCGGACGCCTGCCTGAAGATGCGCCCATCCTGCAATGCATCCGCGCCGTGGACGCCCACTTCGGAATCCGCTCGCATCTGGATTGCGCCTCTACCGACGCCAATATTCCCTTGTCGATGGGCCTTCCCGCCATTTCCATCGGGGCCGGCGGACAAGGCGGAGGCGCGCATACCGCGCAGGAATGGTTCCATCCCGAAGGCCGGGAGCTGGGCCTGAAGCGCATTCTGCTCACGCTGGCGGTCTTAGTCCAGGAATTTGAGTTAGGGCAACTCGGAGGATGACCGGCCGGGATTCCCGGACACCACCCGGCTGGGCGGTGGATCTCAGCCTTTTTGCGATCACGCTGGTCTGGGGATCAACCTTTGTACTGGTCAAGCAGGCGCTCGACAATGTGTCGACACTGCTGTTTCTGACTCTTCGCTTTGCCATCGCGACATCTTTGCTGGCGCTCATTTTCCGCAAGGAATTCCGTGCTCCCGATCTGTGGCCCAGCGTTCGCGGCGGCGCCTTGGCCGGACTGTGTCTGTTCGCCGGATACGTGCTGCAAACCTTCGGCCTGAAGCAAACCTCCGCCTCCAACGCCGGCTTCATCACGGGTCTCTATGTTCCCCTGGTCCCGCTGCTCAGCCGGATCCTCTATCAGAAGCCCTCCAAGCTTCCCGAGTTGCTGGGAATCGCGCTGGCATTTGCCGGCTTAATCCTGATGAGCGCCAACAAAGGACTGCTGGATATCGGCCGCGGCGACCTGCTGGTGGCCGCCTGCGCCGTCGCCTATTCGTTCCACATCATTGTTCTCGGAAAATTTGCGCTGTCCCGCAACACCGGGGTGCTGAGCGTCACGCAGATCGCGACGGGCATGCTGCTGGGCGCGGCGACGTTCTGGTGGGCCGAACCGGTTCACATCACTTGGACCACCTCGCTCTGGGTCGCGCTGGCCGTCACCAGCGTTCTGGCTACCGCCTTGGCTTTCTGGGTGCAAACCTGGGCGCAGCGCTGGATTAGCCCGACCCGGACGGCTTTAATCTCCTCCCTGGAACCGGTTTTTGCCTGGGCGACGTCCTATGTCGTGGCGGGCGAGGTGCTCTCTGGCCGAGGCTTGGCCGGAGCCGCTATGATTCTGGCTGGTATATTGCTGGTGGAGCTAAAGCCTTTCGCGGGTCGGCCCTCGGCCATCTAAGCACTAGAATGTCTTCAGACGATTCAGATATAGTGGGAAGTAGCCACGCTAGGGAGGCGAAACACCAACATGGGTTGCTTTAACTGGATACGGCAGCAGAAAATGCTGTCCCTCAGCCTCGTGCTCGTCACGCTTGCCATTGGAATCGTGATCGGCACCCTGGTCAATACCGGCGTGCATGCGGCTCGGGGCCAGGTGGCCGCTCCCGATGCGACCCCGCTGGTGGTGCCGAATGCCGTGCAACTCGGCAATGAATTTTCCAAGCTCGCCAAGCGGCTGGAGCCCTCGGTGGTTTACATCACGGCGGACTTTACGCCCAAAGCCTCCGACAACCCGCATGAAGGCGGACAGGGCGGCGACGGCGAAAAGGGCGAAGGCGACGAAGGCTCGGACCTGTTCCGGCGCTTCTTCCGCAACGGTCCCTTCGGCGGGAACGGCGGCGGGACAGGAACTTCCGCAGCGCGCCTTTCGCCAGGAGCAATCCGGCACCGGCTTCATCGTGGACAAGAACGGCTACATCATCACCAACCATCATGTGGTCGCCAAAGTGGACCACATCAAAGTGAAGCTGCACACCGACGACACCACGGAATATCGCGCCCGCGTAATTGGCATCGATCCCGAGACGGACTTGGCGGTGATCAAGATCGATCCGAAAGGTTCTTTAACACCGGTTACGATCGGCAACTCCGACGCCGTGCAGGTGGGCGATTGGGCGGTTGCGATCGGTTCTCCCTTCGGCCTGGAAGCTTCCGTAACCGCCGGCATCGTCAGCGCGCTGGGCCGCGACATCGGCACTTTGCAGTTGCAGCGTTTCATCCAGACCGATGCCGCCATCAATCCCGGCAACAGCGGCGGTCCGCTGCTCAACATTCGCGGCGAGGTAATCGGCGTCAACACCATGATCGCGACCCAGAGCGGCGGCTATCAGGGAATTGGATTCGCGCTGCCGATCAACATGGTCGCCCGGGTTTACAACGATATCATCAAGACCGGCAAAGTTACGCGCGGCTCGATCGGAATCGAGTGGTCCAAGGCCGACGACAAGCCCGAGCTGTTCAAGGCCCTCGGTACCAGCGGCGGTGTGTTAATCAGCAGAGTGCAGAAGAACGGTCCGGCCGACAAGGCCGGGCTGAAATCGGAAGACATTATTGTCGCGATGGACGGCAAGCCGGTGAAGGGCGGCGACGATCTGGTATCGCGGGTTGCGGAAACAGCGGTCGGAACGCCGGTCAACGTCACGGTGGATCGCGACGGAAAGCACATGGATTTCAAAGTCACCATCTCGGATCGCGCCGAAGTGTTCAAGGATCGTCCCGAGTATGCCGAACTGCGGCAGGAAACCCCGGATACTGCCAGTCCCGCCGAGCCCGCGCAATACAAATTCGGAATCAAGCTGCACGCGCTGACGGATACAGAACGCAAGGCCATGGGCTTGGACGCCAAAGGCGGCCTGGTGGTCCGAAGCGTTGATGCGGATTCGTTCGCCGAAGACATCGGACTATTTGAAAAGGATGTGATTCTTTCCATCAACCGGCAGCCGGTGGCGAGCGTCGACGACGTGGTGAAGATTCAGTCCACTTTGAAGGTCGGCGACGCGGTGGCGTTTCGCGTCATGCGTCCGGTGTCGAGCGGCCGCAACAGCGCGCCCCAGTGGACCACGTTCTTTGTTTCCGGTACTCTACCGCCGCAGTAGCCCCGGCGTTACCTTCGCCCGTTGCGCGAAAACATCAGCGCGCCTAGGACCGCGCCAGCGCCGAAGGCTACCGCGATCGCCGCCATCGGGTTTCGCTTGACCCTGCGGCTGGCCTGGTAAACCATATCCTCGACCTGATCCCGAGTTTGATCCACGAACCGTTCCACGGCCGCGCGTCCGTCGCCTAAGGCCTCGGAAAAGGCTTCGCCGGATGCCTTCCAATCTTGAACGGTTCGCTGGCCGGATTTCACCGCGTTGTTCACAGTTGCAACTTTCATGTCACCTACCTCCAAGCTTTCTCCATTTACCCATGCACGGAAGAGGCCGAAGACCCCGTTCCCGCGAAAGCTGCAGAGGATAACCTTGTGCCCGCCCCTGTTACAATTTAAGAAAACCTCCGACTGAGCGAAATCTTCGGCCGGGTAGCCGCAATGGATCTAGACCAACTGCATACGTTTCTCGAAATTGTCCGCCTGAAAAGCTTCTCTAAGGCGGCGCAAACGTGCTATCGCACCCAGCCCGCTATCAGTGCGCAGGTCCGCCAGCTGGAACAGGAACTCAACGCGACCCTTTTTGAACGCCTCGGAACCAAGATCGCCCTCACCACCGCCGGCCGCATCTTCGCCGAGTATGCCGAGCAGATTCTAGACCTGCGGCGCCGGTCCCAGGACGCCATTAACGAACTGGAGCACGCCCCCCGCGGCGAACTGGTGATCGCGGCCAATGAGGCGACCTGTATTTACGTGCTGCCCCGAGTTTTTTCCGAGTACAAGAAGCAGTTTCCTAACGTTCAGCTATCGGTGGACCGTTCTTACGGCGCGCGCGTAGTGGAGGCGGTCCTGGAGAACCTGGCCGACTTCGGCATCACCCAGCTGCCCGTTCAAGAAAAAAAGCTGCAAGTAGCAAAAATCCATTCTGACGAGATCGCCCTGCTGCTGCCCGCCAAGCATCCCTTAGCCGGCCGGCGCTCCGTCACTGCGCGCGATCTGCTGGATCAGCAGCTGCTGATGCCGAAATCGGGAACCACGCGCGCGCGTCTCAATGCATGGCTGGAACCCGTGGAAAACGACATTCACATCTCCATGGAACTGGACTCCACCGAAATGATCAAACGTTTCGTGATGGCTGGATTGGGCTGCTCTTTTCTCGCGGTATCCCATTGCCGTGAGGAAGTCTCCAGTGGTAAGCTAGCAACCGTGTCGCTTGGTCCGGAACCCATCATCCGCAAGATCGGATTGATTTACAGGAAGGACAAGGCGCTTTCCAAAGCGGCTTTGGGTTTCATTCAAGTTACATTGCAACACGCGGGGGATGAGCCGTCCTCTGGCAAGCGCTCTTAAGTTAGCCGAGACCGTAACGCCGTAAACGGAGAAGCGAGCCTCAATATGTCGCGTGTGACCTTGAAAAGTTCGACCATCTTCATCAGCGTGGGAGAGAAGACTGAGGTGTATCATTCGGTGGCCGAGGTTCCTCCGCCGCTGCGCAAGAAGCTCGAACAGTCCACCAACGGCATCAATTCGGCCACTATTCTGATCGCCGACAGCAAGGGCAAGGAAGAAATCATCCGCGCGATTCGAGGAATGCCGTCCAACCTGCGATCGCAATTCGGCGCCGCGGCTCAACCGCAAACCGAGAGCGCTGCGGAACTTCGCTGCTCGATGCGGCGCTGTGGCGCAATATTGGTTCGAGCTGCTTTTGCCCCCGGCGCTCGGCTTCGCGGTCTGGTTTCTTTTTACGGCCAAGTAGCTCTGCTACTCGGGCTGAACGTAGCCGAGCAGCTTCTCGCGCACATGCTCCGCCATGGCTGCATCCGGCGCGATCACCAAAATGGTGTCGTCGCCCGCTAACGTTCCGACGATCTCCGGCCATTGTTCTTTATCCAGGGCGACCGCGAGCGGGCTCGCGTTTCCCGGCGACGTGCGCAGCACGATCAGGTTTTGCGCCACCCGAATGTCTTGCAAAAATTCACCGGCGATAGTGGCCAGTTCCGGCCCGGCCGGCGCGGCGGTCACCTGCCGGTAGCCGTCCGGAGTCTTGAGCAGACCCAAATCCCGGATGTCGCGCGACAGCGTGACTTGAGTGGTCTGAATTCCGCAGGCGTCCTTCAGTTCGCGCGCGAGGTCCTCTTGCGTCAGGATGGGCTTCGTATGAATCAACTTCAGGATCTGGCCCTGGCGAAAGGTCTTGTTCATCGCTGCTGCCATTGCTGGACGCGCGCTTGCGGCTTCTTCAAGCGCCTGCGCAACTGTTCCAGGTCCAGTGCCGCCGCGAACTTCGCGCGTCTTCATGCCTTCGGTGGGAACCAGCAGCCGGGCCATATCGGGCGTGAACTCCGGCGCGAACGCGGCCAATTGCTCCGCCGTCCAATCCATCGGCTTCTTCGATTGCCGGATGCTTTCAAGCACAAGTTTTCCAACTAATTGATGAGCGCGGTGGAACGGGACGCCGCTGCGAGCCAAAGCTTCGGCCAAATCGGTTGCGACCACCCAGCTTTCTTCGGCGGCGCTTGCCGGTGCGTCCGGCTGGAGGCGTGTCGATTCGATCACCGCTTCCATCATTTCGAGCGAACCGCTCAACTGATCGGCCGCGTCGAACAGCGGCTCCTTGTCTTCCTGCATGTCGCGGTTATAGGTCATCGGAAGACCTTTCATGGTCACGAACAGCGAAGTGAGGTCGCCGAACACGCGGCCGCTCTTGCCTCGGATGAGCTCCAGCGAGTCTGGGTTTTTCTTTTGCGGCATTAGGCTGGATCCGCTGGTGACCGCATCGCCCAACTCCAGCCAGCCGAACTCTTCACTCGAATACAGGATCCAATCTTCGGCCAGGCGGCTCAAGTGCAGCATCGTGACCGAAGCCGCGTACAGGAAATCGAGCGCGAAATCGCGATCGGCCGAAACATCCATGCTGTTGCGTGTGATGGCTTCAAAACCGAGCTCGCGCGCGATGGCCTCGCGATCGAACGGAAACCCGCTGCCGGCCAGCGCGCCCGATCCGAGCGGCATGACATTCACGCGCTTTCGGGTTTCGGCGAAGCGCTCATGATCCCGAGCGAACATCTCGAAATAAGCCAGCAGGTAATGCGTCCACAGGACGGCTTGCGCGCGGCGCGTGTGCGTATAGCCCGGGCACAAACGCGTGCGGATACTTGCGCGCCATGCCGATCAACGCGCTCATCACGCGCAGCAGCAAGCCCAGAATGCGCGTCGATCTCCTCGCGCAGCCACAGGCGCACATCCAGCGACACCTGCTCATTGCGGCTGCGGCCGGTGTGGATCTTGTCCGCCAGCTCGCCGACGCGCTCTTTGAGCTTGCGGATCACCAGCGTGTGGACGTCTTCGTCGGTAGCGCCGTCGAAAAAGCCGTGCGTTGCTGCGCCTCGTCGCGGATCGCCGTCAAAGCGCGGCGAGCTAGACGTCGCGCTTTCCTCGGCCGTGAGAATGCCCACGCGCTCCAACGCGCGAGCGAAAGCGGCTGAGCCCGCGGCAGTCGGCGTCTAGTAACCGGCGGTCAAAGTGCAGCGATCCCGAGAAGCGTTCAAAGAGCGCCGACGGCCCCTCCTCGAATCGCCCGCCCCACAGTTTCATTTCACTTTTTGGCGGCTTGCGCGCGCACGCGGATCGGCAGCCCGATCAGGTTGATGAAGCCCTGCGCGTCCTTCTGATCGTACTCGGCGCCCATGGTGAAGCTGGCGATGTTGAGCGAGTACAGCGAGTACGGCGATTTGCGGCTCACCGGCTCGACGTTGCCCTTGTAAAGCCGCAGCGTGATTTCGCCGGTGGTGGTCTGGCTGGTGGCTTCAAAGAACGCGTCCAGAGCTTCGCGCAGCGGCGTGAACCACAGCCCGTTATAAACCATCTCGGCGTAATCGAGCGCGAGCTTCTGTTTGTAGTGCAGCGTGTTCCGATCGAGCGTTAGCGCTTCCAGCTCCTGATGCGCATAGAAGATCAGCGTGCCGCCGGGCGTTTCATAGCAGCCTCGCGATTTCATCCCGACGAACCGGTTCTCGACCAGATCGATGCGGCCGATCCCGTGCTCGCCGCCGATCTTGTTCAGCGTCTTCGAGCAGCGTGACTGCCAGAGCCGCGCTTGCCATTCACCGATACCGGGCGGCCTCGTTCGAAGCCGATGGTCACTTCCGCGGGCTGGTCGGGCGCGTCCTTGGGACTGCGGGTCAGCATCCAGATCTCATCCGGCGCCGCGTTGGCCGGATCTTCCAGCGCGCCGCCTTCGTGCGAGATGTGCCAGATGTTGCGATCGCGGCTGTAGATCTTGGTGGTGGTCTGCGAGATCGGCACGTTGTGCTTGGCGGCGTAATCGATGGCGTCCTCGCGCGACACGATGTTCCACTCGCGCCACGGCGCGATCACTTTCAATTGCGGCGCCAGCGCCTTGTAGGTCAGCTCAAACCGGACCTGGTCGTTTCCCTTGCCCGTGCAGCCGTGCGCCAAGCCGTCGCATCCGGTGGCCAGCGCGACTTCCACCTGCTTCTTGGCGAGCAGCGGCCGCGCGATCGAAGTCCCCAGCAGATACTTGTGCTCGTAGGTTCCGCCCGCGCGCACCAACCGCCACAGGTATTCGGTGACGAACTCCTCGCGCATGTCGGCCACGTGGAATTCCGACGCGCCGGTCTTGCGCGCCTTCTCCTCCAGGCCCTTCAGCTCGTCTTCGCCCTGCCCGATGTCGCCGCACACCGCGACCACTTCGCAGCCGTAGTTCTCCTTGAGCCACGGAATGATGATGGATGTATCCAGCCCGCCCGAGTAGGCGAGGGCCACTTTCTTGGGTTTCATAATTCTGATTCGGGAATCAGCCGTGAGTTCCGGCCGAGAAGTCAGCGAGCTCTAGCCGATCAACATCAGCAGCAAAGCTTTTTGGACGTGCAGCCGGTTCTCGGCCTGATCGAATACGGCCGATGCGGGCGACTCGATCACTTCGTCGGCGACTTCTTCGCCGCGCCGCGCCGGCAGGCAGTGCAGGAACAGCGCATCGCGGCTCGCTTTTCAGAACAGCGCACCATTGATCTGGTAGGGCGCGAAGTCGGCCAGGCGCTGCGCCTTTTCGTGCTCCTGTCCCATGCTGGCCCAGACGTCGGTGTAGACGCCTTGCGCGCCCTCGACGGCCTGATACGGGATCGTTGGTGATCATCAGTTCGGCGCCGGAAACCGCCGCGAGCGCTTCGGCCTGCGAGACGATATCGTTGTCCGGCTCGTAGCCGGGCGGCGTCGCCAGCGCGAAATTCATTCCCAGGCGCAGCGCAGCAAAGCATCAGCGAATTCGCGACGTTGTTGCCGTCGCCCACGAACGCCAGCTTCAAGCCGCGCAGGTCGCCGAATTTTTCCTGCATCGTGAATACGTCGGCCAGCGCCTGGCAGGGATGAAAACGGTCGCTGAGCGCGTTGATCACCGGCACGCTCGACCAGTGCGCCAGATCGTCGATGGTTTTTTGCGAGAACACGCGCGCGACGATCGCGTGCGTCCAGCGATCCAGGTTGCGGGCGACATCCTTCAACGGCTCGCGGTCGCCGATCGGGCCCGGTATTCAGGACCGCATCCCCGCCGAGCTGCTTGATCGCCAGTTCGAACGTCATGCGCGTGCGCAGCGAGGGCTTTTCGAACAGCAGGCTGATGTATCGGCCAGCCAGGGCCTTCGCAAACCGGGTGGGAGTGGACTTCACCTGTTGGGTAAGGCTCGAGCAGGGCAAGCAATTCATCCTGAGAGAGATCGAGGTCGCGCGTGAAGTCCGATGCCCCGATTTTAGGCAACGTCTTGGGAGCCGGCATTCGTTTGACCGGCTTGAGTGCGGATCCGAGGTTGGACAGGTCGCGCATTGAATGTTTATTCACTCAAATGAATAATTACACATTTGGGTGGCGGTGTCAATCGGCGTCGGCACCGTCATGTCACGCGCCGCGTTGCCGCGTTTTCTGGAATAAATATTCCATCAATGGAATCAGCGGATTGCGGGGCTTAGAACGATCGAGAGTTGATTTGTCAAGTGGAAGTTATAGCCGTATTATCTAGACTTGCGCCCTGGCGGCGGTGCATGCTTTTGCGCTACAAACTTGTTGAACTCTAGGGATGAATCGCGAACGGCAGGCCAATTTAGCGTGCTTGGCATCAGGCCCCATTTCGGTATCCTATCTATCGGATTCATTGCTGGCCTGATCAGTGCAGCCCGACGCTGAGTATTGAATCCATCCACAATGAGAGTGGCCGTGCTGGGAAGCGAGAACTGCGTAAATAAATTTGTTTGTGAAACGAGATAAAGCGTAACCGGATGATCTTTTTCGATTACCGGGATCGGTGACTTCATGCCTATGCGTTCTTAGCAACTCGCCGCTTGTTCCAGCAATCACTCGGTTATTGTGATCTACAAAAGCGAAGGACATCGGATCATCCGTCCGTGTCGTGTCCATATCTACTGATAGAGACACGGTGCCGTCAGGTTTTCGAACGGCTGTTGCTTTAACTGGCTCCACAGCGATAAACATTAAATCGAATACCATTCTCACGTCGAGGAAGGCTTTGTCTGTGTGACTTGATAACTCGCAGGCATAGGCCACCCAAGTTTGCGCTTCGCTGTCGTACGCGTGACTGCTGCGCTTGTTCGGTGGTTGTCTCGGCCACCACATCGTCTCTGAACCGTTGTTCTTTATCTCCATCGTTTGATCCTGCACGTATGGCGTTAATTGAAGCACCAATAACGAAGAGTTTTGCGGAATTGCTATCGGCAACGGTCGTTGGGAATACTGAACCAAAATAGTTGGCTCCTCGACGCTCGGGGTTACTGGCGCTGGGGGAGCGGGCGCAATTGTGGTGCGTGCGGATTCGTTGTTTCCTGGCGAAATCCAAGCTGCAAGCCCAAAATATCCTGCACTGACAATGGACAACATGAATGCGGCACGAAAAAACTGAATGATCCCGGACGCACTAGCAACCCAACTATTGCCTAAAGCAAGAGGTAGCGTCATTAAGGCAGCGATAGCGAGCAGGATAAAAAGCATGGTGCCCGTCAATTTGCCAGCTTTATCCAACACGACCAGCACGACTGTGAGCACAATGGCCGCAATCGCCAACCCATCGGAGAACGAAATCCTGCGCAACGTCAACGCTCCTAGTAGCCATTCCTTGATCGGAAACGGGCCGCCAATAGGTCAAGGCTCCCGCTTTCGCTCCAGTTGATCAGACCGGAATTAGACGGCCACTTCCATTGTCGCTTGATGGGCCTCATACTCGACCATTTAGAATAGTACGGGATGGGCATAAGCGCGGAACTCCTGGCAGTGTGTCGCTGGCTCGAAAGAATGCCGGTCGGCATGGCGATTCGCCAGTCGTCTCTGCTCTTCAACGGCATCGTTGCGATTCACACGCTAGGCATCATCTTGACGGTCGGCACGATTTCGCTGGTCGACCTGCGGCTGCTCGGCTTCGGCCTCCGCCGCGAGCCGGTTTCCGACGTCTTGCAACAGGTTCTGCCTTTGACCTGGACTGGTTTCGCCTTGATGTTCACGAGCGGCGCGCTGCTGTTCTGTGCCGAAGCCACCACGGTCTTCGGGAGCATCGCGTTCCGCATCAAGATCGCGCTCATCCTGCTCGCCGGCTTGAACGCCTTGGTGTTTCATAAGACCGTCTATCGCGGCGCATCCGCCTGGGCATTGGAGGCGCCGACCCCTGGCAGAGCGCGGCTGGCGGGGGTTTTATCACTGACGTTTTGGATCGGGGTGGTGGGCGCCGGACGGGCGATCGCCTACGAGGTCTACAAATAGTCGATCGGAGGCATGCCGATTTTTTCCCTTTTCCAATGGCTCGATCACACGCCGATCGGTGAGGCGTTGCGCACCAATCCGGTGCTGTTTCCGATGGTTTCGATCCTGCACTTGCTGGGCTTAGCCATGTTGGTGGGCACCATCCTGGTGGTGGATCTCGGTCTGTTGGGCGTGGGGATGCGCCGCCAGCCGGTATCGCGAGTCGCGGGCGAACTGGAGCCATTCACCCGAACCGGCCTGGCGGTGATGCTGGTCACCGGGCCGATTTTGTTGACGGGCGAAGCGATCACGCTCTACTGCAATTGGGCTTTCTGGATCAAGCTGGCGTTTGTCGCCCTCGCCATCCTGTTTTATTTCACGGCACATCGCCGGGCCACTTCGAGCGCCGCTGCGCTTTCGTCGAAGCGGGCCAAATCGATCGGGATCATTTCGTTGGCGCTGTGGCTGTGCGCCGGTTTGGCCGCGAAGTCGATCAACGCTTTCCGGCCATGACCGAGCAGCCACTGGTCTCCATCGTCACGCCGTCGTTCAACATGGGGCGTTATATCGAGGAAACCATTCTCAGCGTGCTCGAGCAAGATTATCCCAACATCGAGTACCTGGTGATGGATGGCGGCTCCACCGACGGCACGCTCGAGATTCTGAAGCGTTACGAAGGACGGCTGCGTTATGTGTCCGTGCCCGATCGCGGCCAAACCGATGCCATCAACAAAGGCTTCGAGCGAACGCGAGGATCGATCTTCACCTTCGTGAATGCCGACGACACGCTGCTTCCCGGAGCGGTCCGCGCGGCCGTCGAGGCGTTTCGCGAAAATCCCGAGGCCGGCGTGATTTATGGCGACGCCTGGTTTATCGACGAGCATGGCGAGCGCATCTCGGCGTATCCGGTGGAGGCGTTCGAGGCCGACAAACTAGCGCGGCGCTGCTTCATCTGCCAGCCTGCGGCGTTCCTGCGGCGGGAGGTGTTCGCTTCGAGCGGAATGCTCGATCCGGAGCGGCATTGCGCCTTGGATTATGATTTGTGGATTCGCGTCGCGAGGCGTTATCCGATGAAGAAAATCGACGGGTTCCTGGCGAATTCCCGGATTCACGAAGGCAGCAAGACCGTTTATCAGATGGGACCCGCCATGCTGGCCACCATTGAACTGCTTCAGAAATGCTACGGCTATGTGCCGTTTAATTGGCTGTATGGCTACTGCCACTATCGGCTGACCGGGCAGTCGATGGCGGTAGAGCGGCCGCGGGCGTCTGCCATGAGCGCCTGCTATTCGATCGCTTTGGGAGCGCGTTATAACTGGCGCCACCCGATGCGTTATTGCCGCGATATCGTGAATACTGCGCGAGAAGGTATGCTGCCCGGCAAGTTACCTCCGCGTGCGGCCACGAGATGAATGATGAACATCGAGAAGGCAACCCAAAGTTATGAGGCCTGGCTGGGAAATCGGATCACTTTGCTTCCCGCCGACCTGGAGCGCAAGCACACCGAAATGGCGGCGAACGTGTTTCCCTTCCTGCGCGCCACATTTTACCGGTGGCTGCAGCTTTGGTCAGAAAGGTTTCCCGCCGAGAAACTGGCGCCCAAGGTATTGGCCGTCGGCGATCTGCACATCGAAAATTTTGGGACGTGGCGCGACGTAGAAGGCCGCCTGATCTGGGGCATCAACGATTTCGACGAAGCGTTCGAGGCGCAGTATTGCGTGGATCTGGTCCGCCTGGCAGCCAGCGTGCACATAGCGATTCAGGAGGGACGTCTTCAACTGGCGCCCGGCGACGCCTGCGATGCGATTCTGGAAGGCTACCGGAAAGCGCTTCGGAGCGGCGGCCAGCCCATCGTTCTGGCGGAAGAGCATCCCTGGCTGCGCGCCATGGTCTCGGGTATTTTGCGCGATCCGGTCCAATACTGGGCGAAGCTGGATGCGCTGCGTACTTGGAGGGGCCGGGTTCCGAAAAGCGCCCGGCGGGCAATGGAACGCATGCTGCCCGAGCCGGGCCTGGAATACCGCATCGCGCATCGCATCGCCGGCCTCGGCAGTCTGGGGCGCGAACGCTATGTCGCGCTCGCAACCTATCGTGGTGGCAGAGTTGCGCGCGAAGCCAAAGCTCTGGCGCCGTCGGCCTTCGTTTGGGCTTCGCAGGGGAAAACATCGGAGCGCATTCGCTATCAGGAGATTCTGGACCGCTCCGTGCGCGCAATTGATCCATTCGTCCGGCTAAAAGGTCGCTGGATCGTGCGCCGGCTGGCGCCGGATTGCTCGCGCGTGGAGCTGATTCACATGCCGAAAGAGCGCGACGAATCCAAGCTGGTCCGCGCCATGGGAATTGAAACCGGGAATGTGCATCTCGGCACACCGCGCGCGGCGCACGCGATCCTGGAGGACCTGAGGAAGCGTCCCCGCCACTGGCTGCATGAGGCGTCGGCGGCGATGGTGAAGGCGACCACGGAAGATTTTCAGGAGTGGCGCGCGCACCGGGTCAAGCTGAAACGCTAGCGCCCACTGGTTTTTATCAAACATTTTCGCCTTAAAATGATCTATATTGGTTGACGTGAACCCCTGGATTTCATTCCTGGCCGGCCTGTTCGCCGGCGGCATTCTGATTGGTTTGTGGATGCGCGCGCGGCTGGCGCGGCTCGAAGCGGCCAGATCCTTCGCCACGGAAACGGCGGCGAAGCTGCAGGAGACTTTTCAATCGTTAGCCGATGCCGCTCTGCGATCCAATCAGAGCGCGTTTCTCGAGACTGCGCGCGCGACATTGGACACCACTCGCGCCCAGATGACCGGCGACCTGGCGCAGAAGCAAACCGCGATTGAGGGCGTTATCCGTCCCCTCAGCGATTCGCTCGGCCGACTGGAGACCCAGGTTCGCGAACTGGAGAGAGCGCGCGAAAAAGCGTACGGCAGCCTGGGCGAACAGCTTCAGACGCTGGCTCGCGAGACCACCACCCTTTCGACGGCGCTGCGTTCGCCGCAAGCTCGAGGCCGCTGGGGAGAAATCACCTTGAAGCGTGTGGCCGAGCTGGCGGGCATGGTCCAGAACTGCGATTTTCAGGAACAGCAAACGCGCGAGGGCGATGGCGCGCGCATTCGGCCCGACATGGTGGTCCGGCTTCCTGGGGGTCGATCGCTCATCGTGGATGCCAAGGTTCCTCTCACCGCATATCTGGATGCGGCCAGCGCGATCGACGAACCGTCGCGACGAAGTGCCTTGCAGCGGCACAGTCAACAGGTGGCCGAGCACGTCCGGCAGCTTTCGAGCAAACAATACTGGAGCCAGTTCCAGCCCGCGCCGGAGCTGGTGGTGCTGTTCTTGCCCGGCGACCATTTCTTCAGCGCGGCTTTGGAAGCCAAGCCGGATCTGATCGAAGAAGCGCTCGCGCGCAAAGTGGTGATCGCGACGCCGGTGACGCTCATCTCTGTGCTCAAAGGCATCGCTCATGGATGGAATCAAGAGCAGCTAGCGGAGAATGCCGAGGAGATTCGCAAGGTGGCTTCGGAGTTGTACGAGCGTGTGGAAGTTGTTCATGACTACTACGCCGATACCGGCCGCCATCTGGAGAAGGCGGTAGAGGCGTACAACCGGTCGGTAGGATCGTGGGAATCGCGATTAGTGCCGGCCCTGCGCAGGATGCGCGACCTGGGCGTTTCGAGCGGCGAAGAGCCGCAAGCGCCGGAGCAGATCGATGTGTTGGCGCGCCGGCCGCGGGCGGTTAGCGGCTTCTAGTCACGACAGGTCGATGACTTGGAACGTGAACCGCTCCGGGGGCAGCGACGAGATCGGCGACGGACTCAAGTGCGCCCAAGTCTGGTAGGCGGTGGAAGCCACGCTCGAGTTCAGATAGAACAGGAACTGGTTCGAGAAGCACGAAATGGGCGGTGGCTGCCGGAACGTCAAGCGGTGCCCCACGGCCTTTTCGAGCGCGACGCCTTCGCTCGGCACGGCTTTATCTTCGAGCAGCATGACGAAGCTGGAACGGCCGGCATGCGGCCAAACGTCCGGCCGCAGTACATTTCGCAGCTCCAGCCGGGTGCAGAACGTAATCTCGCACTGGCGGATCCATTCCAGAATGCTGTCGCCCCACTGCCACTCGGTCACAAAGCGCAGATATTGATCGGTGAGGTTGATCGCCAAATCCATCTTGCGGCGATCAGCTTCGGTGTCCAGGCCTTCCGGAGCGCCGTTCAACATCATGTCTTCGGCATCAATCAGATCGTTGGCCATATTGACGACGCGGTCCAGCCGTTTGACCTTGGGTGATGTGCGTACTAGCAGGGGGGGCAGTTCATGAGTCTTATCGCCCGGTAACTCAACGAACCTTCGATCTCCAACTATATCCATAACATCGCACCAAACTATCTCATCGGCCAGTCCGGTCTAAAACTCCAACCTGCTAGTGAGACGCGAAAGGCTACTGGGCTGTTACAATTCGCGGCCGCACCACATTATCAATCGTTAAGAACAATTCTGCTTGATTTGTTGCTGCTTGTAAAGAGGTCTTAGTACCAACCGTTGCGCTACAATTCGGCTTCACCGTTCGATGGAATTTTGCGATGTTAGCCTGCCGGTGCCGCTCGACCAAGCTTTTACGTATCAGTTGCCGGAGACGTTGAAGCATCGAGTGCAGCCGGGGTGCCGCGTGCTGGTGCCGTTTGGGGCCAGAAAGCTTACCGGTGTTGTGCTGAATAGCGCCGACGGAGCCCCTGACCGGATCCACGAAAGAGGTCCTGCGGCTGCTCGACGAAGAGCCGGTGCTGGACGCGGAGCTGCTTTCGCTGGGACGCTGGATCTCCCAGTATTACTGCGCGCCTTTGGGCGACGTGTTGCGCGCCATGACGCCTCTCAGCGGCGAGATCCGAAAAACCAAAGATATATTCGTTGACAGATGCCGGACGGGATGCGGCGCGGCAGTTAATCTTGGGAGCCGACGAGAGCGATGCGGCGTCCCAGGTCCTGGGATTGCTGGAGGCGCGGCCGCTGTCGGCGTCCTATTTACTGAAGAAACTGCCGAATGGGCGGCGGACGATCGCGTCGCTGGAGAAGAAGGGCTTTATCGAGGTAGAAGATCTCGAGGCCGATCGCGATCCATTGCGTGCTTCGGCTGCGCGGCTGCGCGCTTCCTGGCTGGCCTCGGAGTCCGACGGGGTGAAGCTGACCAAGCGGGAGCGCGAACTGCATGCATTTTTGGAATTGCATCCGGGAACGCATAATCTGGCGGAGCTGGATGCATCGGTAACGGGCGCGAGCCAGGCGGCGCGATCGCTCGCCCGCCGCAAGCTGATCGCACTCGAGCCGGAAGCGCCAACCGGCGTTTTTGCAGCCGAAGGTCCGCCTAGGACGCTGAACCCGCATCAGCTCCAGGCTTACCAGCAGATCGAGGAAGGTCTGCGTGGCGCGTCGTTCCGGACCTTTTTGCTGGAGGGCGTGACTGGTTCCGGCAAGACCGAGGTGTATCTCAAATCCATTGACGCCTGCCTGGCCTTCGGGCGCAGCGCGCTGTTGCTGGTGCCGGAGATCGGCTTGACGCCCGCTGTTGCCGGTCAGTTCTTTCACCGCTTCGGCGATCGCGTCGCGATCCTGCATTCCGCGTTTCACGATGCCGAGCGGGCCGAGCAATGGCGCCGGATACGGGCGGGGATCGCGACGGTAGTGGTCGGGACGCGCTCGGGCGTCTTTGCGCCGGTCCGCAATCTCGGCCTGGTAGTGATCGATGAAGAGCACGACCAGAGCTACAAGCAGCAGGAATCGCCGCGCTACAACGGTCGAGATGTCGCGATCGTGCGGGCGCAGGCAGCGGGAGCGGTCGCGGTGCTCGGATCGGCGACACCGAGTCTGGAGAGCCGTTACAACGCCGAACGCGGAAAGTACACGCGCATCTCGCTTCCCGAGCGCATCGAGCGGCGCCCGATGCCAGACGTCGAAGTGATCGACATGCGGCAGGAATTCCTGGAGACGCGCAAGCAAGCGACTTTCTCACGGCGGCTGGTGGAATCGGTGACCGAACGGCTGGGGCGGGGCGAGCAAACCATGCTGCTACTCAACCGCCGAGGCTTTTCGAGCTTCGTCGCGTGCCGCGCCTGCGGGGAGCGGCTGCAATGCGTGAACTGCGCCGTGACGTTGACCTATCATCGGCGCGACCGCCGCATGCTGTGTCACTACTGCAACTACGCCGAGAAGGTGCCGTCGGCCTGCCCGAAGTGCGGGAGCGAGTATCTGCACTTTATCGGCACCGGCTCCGAAAAAGTCGAAGAGGAGCTGCATCGCGATTTTCCGACGGCGCGAATCGCGCGCATGGATCGCGACACGGTCAGCGGCAAGCGGCATTTTGAGACCATCCTGCATGGTTTTCGAGAAGGGAACTTCGACATTTTGGTCGGTACGCAGATGATCGCGAAAGGCCACGATATTCCGAACGTCACGTTGGTGGGCGTGGTGTCGGCCGATGTCGGACTGGGCCTGCCGGATTTTCGGGCAGCCGAGCGGACGTTTCAGCTACTGACGCAAGCCGCGGGACGCGCCGGGCGCGGCGAACTTCCGGGCATCGTGCTGATCCAGACCATCAACCCCGAGCATTACGCGGTGCGGTTCGCCTCCGAACAAAACTACGAAGGTTTTTATCGGAAGGAGATTCAGTTTCGAAAACTGATGCGCTATCCGCCCTTCAGCGCGCTAGCCAATGTCTTGGTGCGAAGCCAAAAGCAAGAGGAAGCGCTCGAGATGAGCACCGAACTCGGACGGAGGCTCGATCCTGCGCCCGAAGGTCTGAAGGTTCTTGGACCAGCCGAAGCGCCAGTGCCGAAGCTCAAAAGCGAATTCCGTTACCAGCTTCTGCTGAAGGCGGCCGATCGCAAAAAGTTGAATGAAACACTGCGGGAACTGCGACGATTTGCGCACGAGCACCAGTGGAATCCGACAGCGCTGGTGATCGACGTGGATCCGCTGACGCTGCTGTAGTGGCGCGGACTCACTTGCGCCATAGAATTTCGGGAGCCTCCAGAGGTCCAAGGGCGTGCGGGTGAAATGGCACCAAACGGGGTGTGAAGTCGGCTGCGTTGCGCGTGGCCGGCGCCGCGGCCAAATAGTGATGGCTGTTTCCGGCAGCCTGACCGTTCGGCTGCATGATCTCGCGAAACGGCTCGCCGCCATTCTGGCTTTCGGCGAAGAGTTCCACGTGAACACTATCGGGCTTCAATCCACCGAAGTCGACCGGGACGTCGAAGTGGAGTAGGCCGTCGCGCTGCTCGACCTGAACCGGTCCGAAGCGGACGTCGTTCCAAGATCGCGCCAGTTGCTCACGCCAACCCAGCAACTCCGTGCCTAGCTTGGCGCCATCCCCAGCGCGCGCCAGGTACTCGGCGGCCGCCGGCAAGTAATGCTTCTCGGTGTATTCGATGACCGCTCGATTCGCGGAAAACGCGGGGGTGAGCCGAGCCATGCTTTCGCGGATGCGCCCCACCCATTTTCGCGGAATCCCCTGCCCGTCGCGCTCGAAAAATTGCGGGATGACCTCGCGCTCGAGCAGCGTATAGAGCGCCTCGGCCTCGATAGCATCCCACTGCGCCACATCATCATGCTCGCGGCCATCGCCGATCGCCCAGCCGACCTCGGGCGAGTAAGCCTCCGCCCACCAGCCGTCCAATTCAGAGACGTTCAAGCCGCCGTTCACCAACAGCTTCATGCCGCTGGTTCCGCTCGCCTCCCAGGGCCGGCGAGGCGTGTTCAACCAGACATCCACGCCGCCCGCCAGGCGCTCGGTCAGCAGCATGTCATAATCGCTCAAAAAGATCACCGGCGTGGGCGATCCCATGGCGTGAATAAAATTGTTCCACTCGCGGATCATGGCTTGCCCGGCCTCGTCCTGCGGATGCGCTTTGCCCGCAAGAATCAATTGCACGGGACGCTCGCGGTTGAAAAGGATGCCCATCAGGCGCTGGGGATCGCGGAGCAGCAGATTGGGGCGTTTGTAGCTGGTGAAGCGCCGCGCAAAGCCGAGCGTCAAGGCGTTAACGTCGAACTCCTGGCCGGCGCGCGCGATCTCTTGCGGCGATCCGCCTTGGGCCGCGACCTGGCGGGCGTAGCGTTTGCGGACATACTCGATCAGCGATTTTCGCTCGTCGTTGCGGAGGCGCCAGAGTTCGGGATCGCCGACCCGGCGGATGCGCGACCCTATGTCGTCCAGGCCGTCCAACCAGACGCCCTTGCCGCAGGCCTCCGTCCACAAGCGGTCGGCCTCCAGCGAGTCCCAGGTGGGAACATGCACGCCGTTGGTCACATAGCCGATGGGAATTTCTTCCGCCGGCCAACGCGGAAAGAGCGGCTCGAAGATTCTGCGGCTCACCTCGCCGTGCAAGCGGCTGACGCCATTTACGCCACCACTGCCTCGCACCGCCAGATAGGCCATGTTGAAGGGCTCGGAGTGGTCGGCGGCGTTTTGGCGGCCCAGCGCCATGAAGTCGTCAAACGAGATTCGGAGCCTTTCCTCGACGTAGCGGCCCAGGTAAGTTTTCATCAGGTCGGGCGGAAAGCGGTCGAACCCGGCTTCGACCGGCGTGTGCGTGGTGAAGAGATTTCCAGCGCGTGTGACGGTCAGGGCCAAGGAGAACGGTCGGCCGGTGTCCTCCATGTAATTGACCGACCGCTCCAGCACGGCGAAAGCCGCGTGGCCTTCGTTCAGATGGCACACCTCAGGTTGAATGCCCAGCGCGCGCAGCAGGCGCCATCCACCGATGCCGAGGACCTCCTCCTGGCGCAGCCGCAATTCCGGCCCGCCGCCGTACAGCTCGCTATTGATGCTGCGATATTCGGGGAGGTTCGCCGGGTCGTTGGTGTCCAGCAGGTAGAGCTTGTTCCGGCCGACCTGCACTTCCCAGGCGCGAACCCACACGTCGAAGCCGGGGAGATGGAGCATCAGCCGCAGCCAGTTTCCATCGGCATCGCGCACGGGTTTGATGGGAAGCTGGCCGGGATCGTTAAAGGGAAACAGAGCGCGCTGATTGCCGTTGGAATCGAACTGCTGGCGGAAATAGCCCTGTTGATAGAGCAGTCCGACGGCGGTGACGGGCACGCCCAGATCGTGCGCGGCCTTCAGCTGGTCGCCCGCGACGTTGCCGAGGCCGCCCGAGTAAATAGGAAGAGCTTCGCTCAGCATGTACTCCATGCTGAAGTACGCGACGGTCTTGAGCGGCGAGTTGGGGTGAGCTTTTTCAAACCAGCGGGGCGCTTGATCGTGAGTGCGCGAGGCTTCGGTGAGTTCGGCCAGGAGGCCTTGAAACTCGGCGTCGGCCGAGACTCTCTCAAGGCGCTGCCGCGATACGGTTTGAAGAATCACCCAGGGGTTGTGCGTCAGCTCCCACAGGTCGGGATCGAGCTTGCGCCACAGCTCGTCGGTGGAGTGATTCCAGGACCAACGAATGTCCAAGGCGAGCTGCGCCAGTTGGTCGTCAGCGAGCATTTCGGCGAGACGATTGGTATAAGTTGGGTTGCCCATCAGTTATTAGGGTACTGCGCGCGGATGGCGACAGAATGACGACCGGCGGTGAATTTCTTGCGCGTCGTTTGGATGCTATACTTTTGCACTAAGAGGAGCACCATGACGAAAAAGAGTTGTGCCGTGATTCTAGGAATTTTCGGGGCCGCCGCGCTCGGCTTCTGGATGGGGCGAACCACCACCGCCTCGGCCGCGTCAACGCACGTTTATGAGCTACGGACCTACACCGCAGAGCCGGGGAAGCTGGAGGCGCTGCAGAACCGGTTTCGCGACGACACGATACGGATTTTCAAGAAGCATGGGTTGACCAGCGTCGCCTATTTCCAGCCGCAGGACGACCCGCTTTCGAAAAACACGCTGATCTATATGCTGTCTTTTCCGAATCGCGAAGCCGCGAAGAAATCCTGGGACGAATTTCGGAACGATCCGGAATGGCAAAAGGTGCAGAAGGAATCGGAAGCGAGTGGGAAGATGGTGGACCACATCGTGTCGGTGTTCATGGATCCGCTGCCGTTTTCGCCGACGCTGAAGTAGGGGCGGAGGGGGGCAGCTCGATTATCCAATTTGCCGAAGGATCGCTTCAGGGACGCGCGCTCTGAGTTCGCCGTGTGCTTCTAGTATTCGCTCGATGTCGAGCAGGTCTTTGCGGTATTTGGTCCGGCGCGGCTCCGGATCGGAAGCGGCCCAGATTTTGCCTTGGAGCACGTCCTCAAGGGAGGCCACGGGAAGGCGCAAGCCGAGCACTTCCCTGTCGTCGGTCCGATCCACGAAGTCGCTGTAGTGTCCGGCGTCAACTATTTCTTTGGGTTGACGACAACTATTTCTCCCGATCAACGACAACTACTCTGGACCGGCTGGGGGCGAAGCCCCGCGGCCGCCTGGGTTTTGCTGCATAAGATAAAAGGACTCGTTGTCGGAGCTGTGGGACTGTGGGAATCGCGGAGCGATTTCCAAGGGGCGGTGGGAAGAGTGGAAAACCTGGTTTTGGTTTTCCAGGCTTTCCACGGCACCGTCATTTCCACAGCTCTTTGTTTTTCGTGGCTCATCCGCTTTCGCCCTGGCTTTCCGCTTGCTGGTTCTTCTTGGCGTGTTCGACGCGGTAACTGGGAATGTTCAGTTCGATGATCACGCTATGGTGCACCAAGCGGTCGATCGCAGCAGCCGTCATCATGGCGTCTTTGAAGATCGCTTCCCATTTGGAAAACGGCAGATTGCTGGTCATCAGGACGCTGCCGCGTTCGTAACGCTCGGCCAGCAAAGTGAACACCACTTCCATATCGTCCCGGCTTTGCTGCAGGTAGCCCAGATCGTCGATGATCAATCCGTCGTAGCGGCTCAGGCGTTTGATCTCCCGGCTCAGCCGCAGATCCCTCTTGGCCGCCAGTAAATCCTGCATCAGGAGCGCGCATTTGGTGAAGTGCATTTTGCACTCTTTCACCACCACCAGCTCCTGGGCCAGGGCGGTTAGAAGATGGCTCTTCCCCGATCCAGGATTCCCGAATACCAGAACGTTCTCTTTCCGGTCCAGGAAACTGCCGTCCAACAGCGTTCGCAACTGCCGTGCCGCTTTCGCCGGCAAGCGCTTCAGATCAAAATTCGGCAGCGACTTCTCCAGGGGGAGCGCCGAATCCTTTAGCAAGCGCTGCACCTTGCTCTTGCGCCGTTGCTCGCATTCCCGCGTGATCACTTCCAGCAGATACTGCTCGTAGCTCAGCGTTTCCCGCTCTGCCTGCCGGGCCGTGTCTTCGTAGCATTCCCGCACCGTTGGCAGGTGGAGATCCTTGAGATGCTCCAGCAAAGCCGGACGCACATCGGCGACCGCGCTCATTGCCACATCTCCGTGCACAACTGGTCAAAGCCGGCCAGGTCCACCAACGCCACTTCCACCATCGTCACCGGCGCGATGGTATCGAGTTGGAACAGCATTGCGCCGATCACTTCCACCGTAATCCCCACTTCCTCTTCTCCCGCCAGCAGTTCGCGCAAAGCCTGATCGACCTGGACCTCGCCGGTCTCCGCCGCCAGTTTCAGAATCTTCAAGTACTCCTTGCCCGCTCTCAGCGGCGTGCTTTCCCGCAGCGCATCGTATGCCATGCGAAACCGGCTGGTCGGAAACAGATCCTCTTGATACCGGTAGTTTTCAAAGGCTCCGGGCTTGCGCACCAACCATTCGATGATGTGCCGATAGTCGATGCGATGCTTGCCCCGGCCGCGCAGCCGCGGCAGGTCTTCCACCTTTCTCTGTCCGTACCAAACCTCGACGTGATCCAGGTACAACCGCGCTTCCACCTGCGCCCCAATCAAGCGGCTGTTCACCGAATACGAGTTCCGCTCGACGTGGATCAGACTTCCTGAGTCCACTTTCACCCGCTCGCGTTTGGCCGATTCCATCCGCCGCGCCGGCAACTCTCGCATCACCGCAAGCTCCTCGGCCAAACGCGCCCGCCGCCCGGCATTGCGCTGCGCGAACAGATCTTTCAGAAACTGCGCGTACTCGACCATGCTTTGAAAATCCCGGCTCCCGCGCAGCAGCAGCGCCTGATCCACTGCTCGCTTAAACCGGTGATGGCTCTGCTCGCAATCCCCGTTCTCGTTCGGGCTCGCCGGATTGGTGTGTTGCGGCTTCACCCCGTAATACCGCATCACCCCTTCATAGCGCCGGTTGAATTCCTCCAGATTGCTCATGTTGTTCACCGCGCTCGACAGGCTGTCGGTGCGGTGCTCCGCCGCCACGGCGCCCAACTCCCAGACCGCGTTCTGCCATCCTTCGCTGAGGCTCTCCAAGCTCTCGGAATAGCAGATCGTGCCTGTTTCCCAGTTCGAATACGTCAGCACGAAGTGGTACACCAGGTGTTCGAACGTACGCCCGGCCAAGGTGATCCCCAGCTCGCTCATGTGCGTGAAGTCCGACGCGCACAGCCGACCCGGCACGTGCACCTGGCCGAAATACACCTCCCGCGCCGGCCCTTCCGTCGCCCGCCAGAGTTTGATTCGCCGCTGCAGCGTCCGGATCTGCCCGTCGCTAAACCGCCCTGGGTGCTCCCGCTGCAGCCACTCAAATAGCGTCTTGGCCTCCAGACTTGGGCTCTCTTCCATTTGCTTTTGGACCGCGCCCCACACCTCGCTGAAGGGATCCCCGCGGGTCCGCCATGGGCGCTCTTTCTTCAGTTCGCTGGGCAACCGTTCCAGCCGCAGATACCGCCGCGCCGTCGTCGGGTCCATCCCCGCCTTCGCCGCCGCAATCTCTTGATTCTTTTCAGTGTTCGACAACTTTCTCAGCCTCCTCACCTGCTCGTCTGTGACCATTGCCTCGGCGCCAGAACAGCGCGATTCTTGATGGTCACATTAGTTGTCGCCGAGCGGGAGTTTTAATTGTCGTCAGCCGGGTGATCTAATTGTCGCCGAACACTGTAGCGTGGATCGGTCTGGACTTGGACGCGCAGATTGGACCCTGGGGCGCTGACATTCAGGCTGTGCGGAAACTCTTCTAACTTGAATTTCTCCCGCATGATCTTGCGGACTTCCCCGATTTGATCGACGGCAACTGCCAGGTCAAGGTCGAGGCTCACCAGCGGCTCGACGTAGGCATTCACTGCTTGGCCGCCGATGACGCAGAATCGAATGCCATGCTCGCGGAGCAGAGCCAGGACGTCGTCTAAGAGGTTGGCTTTGTCCATGGTGACTGCTTTCCAGAAGGAGAGTGCTTTCATGGCCGTGCTGGTCTCAGGGTAGCGCAGCGCTGTTATTCACGCGCGTCTTGATGATGAGGGCGATGATCGCTAGATCGAAGAAAAGCATCAGCCCATCGAGCCCGGCCGTGGTAAGAATAAGATCGAGACCAAGACCACCCAGGCGCCGGTACGCCTGCACTGTATCTACAGTCTGCCAAACACACCAGGTACTCAAGACGGTCGCTGCGAGCCACACTACCCAATCCAGGCGGCCCGAAGCCCACGGTCTCTTTTTCACCTTTAAGCCTTCCGTCACAAGCGAAATGTCGCACCAATACACCAAGGCAGTGCACAGTACAAACAGCGGAAATATAGTGAAGCTCCGGTTGTCGCGCCCTAGCCGTTGCGCATTTTCAAGCACTATTCCGGTTCCAAATGGAACCACTGTTAGGCTCAACAACAGAGCGCCTAGCCACATAAGCCATCTCCCGGAGGTCCGCGCGCGTGGCTGAACGGCAGCTCCCAATATCAGAAAGGGCGCACCAAAAGCCGCAGATCCAAAAATCACCGAAGAGCAACTAGCGAGGACAGCCAACCACCGTATTTTGGCGGAGACAACATGTGCGCTCGAGGCTTCTTGTAGATTGATCCCCAAAAGTTGTCCTGATAAGTCAATCGGCAGATTAGTCGGAAAATAAAAAACCCGGCCATTTCTGACCGGGCTTTGATTTAATTGGGCGACGTCCTACTCTCCCACACACTCGCGCGTGCAGTACCATCGGGGCTGTGAGGCTTAACTTCCGTGTTCGGGATGGGAACGGGTGGGACCCTCACGCTACAATCACCCAAAAGTCGGCTGGACTCGCTGCTAGCGCGCTTCCCAAGCGGATGGCTGAATATTGATGGGCTACAACTTACGAACTGACTTAGTAAGTCGCTGTAATGCCTACAGTAAGATTTTATGGTCAAGCCGAACGGGCTATTAGTAACGGTCAGCTCAACGTATTACTACGCTTACACATCCGTCCTATCAACGTGGTAGTCTTCCACGGCCCTTCTTAGGGAGTTACCCCTTGGGAGATCTCATCTCGAGGAAGGTTTCACGCTTATATGCATTCAGCGTTTATCCTGACCCAACTTCGCTACCCAGCTATGCCACTGGCGTGACAACTGGATCACAAGAGGTTGGTTCATCCCGGTCCTCTCGTACTAAGGACAAGCCCTCTCAAATCTCCTGCGCCCACATCAGATAGGGACCGAACTGTCTCGCGACGTTCTGAACCCAGTTCACGTACCGCTTTAATAGGCGAACAGCCTAACCCTTGGGAGCTTCTACACCCCCAGGATGCGATGAACCGACATCGAGGTGCCAAACCGGAGCGTCGATGTGAACTCTTGACTCCGATCAGCCTGTTATCCCCGGCGTACCTTTTATCCGTTGAGCGATGGCCCTTCCATACAGAACCACCGGATCACTAAGTCCTGGTTTCCCACCTGCTTGACTTGTTGGTCTCGCAGTCAACCTGGTTTATGCCTTTGCACTCGACCGCTGATTTCCAAACAGCGTGAACCAAGCTTCGAGCGCCTCCGTTACAATTTAGGAGGCGACCGCCCCAGTCAAACTACCCGCCTACCAATGTCCTTCTCCCGGATAACGGGAGTAAGTTAGAATCACAGAATGCTCAGGGTGGTATCTCACCGTTGGCTCCCCCAAGCCCAAGAGCCTGGGTTCAAAGCCTCCCACCTATTCTGCGCAGAGCACCCCATAATTCATTGATAGGGTATAGTAAAGGTGCACGGGGTCTTTCCGTCTTGATGCGGGCATCCGGCGTCTTCACCGGAACCACAAGTTCGCCGGGCAAATTGTTAAGACAGTCGTCAGATCGTTACGCGATTCGTGCAGGTCGGAACTTACCCGACAAGGAATTTCGCTACCTTAGGACCGTTATAGTTACGGCCGCCGTTCACTGGGGCTTCAGTTCAAAGCTTCGCCTTGCGGCTAACCTCTCCCTTTAACCTTCCAGCACCGGGCACGCGTCAGCCCCTATACGTCGTTTTCGACTTAGCAGAGACCTGTGTTTTTGTTAAACAGTCGCCTGAAGCTATTCACTGCGGCCCCTCTTGCGAGAGGCACTCCTTATCCCGAAGTTACGGAGCTATATTGCCTAGTTCCTGAACAATTCATCACCCGAGCGCCTGAGAATACTCTTCTCGTCCACA
This sequence comes from Bryobacterales bacterium, assembly GCA_963732175.1. GTDB lineage: Bacteria > Acidobacteriota > Terriglobia > Bryobacterales > Bryobacteraceae > Palsa-89. The sequence continues at coordinate 222,326 of CAVSYF010000020.1, forward strand.
TGTGTCTGTTTGTGGTACGGGTACCTCAATTCTCCTTAGAGGATTTTCCTGGCAGACGAACCGGCGGATTTACCTCTCCGGCTCTCGCTTCATCCTGGATTGTAACCATTGCGCACCAGGACTTACTGCGCTGCGTCCCCCCGCTCTCGATCGAATTATGGTAGTCACGGAATATTAACCGTGTGTCCATCAGCTACGCCTTTCGGCCTCACCTTAGGCCCCGACTAACCCTGAGCGGATTAACCTTTCTCAGGAAACCTTAGACTTGCGGCGACCAGGGTTCTCACCTGGTTTCTCGCTACTTATGCTGGCAGAGTCACTTCCTAACCGTCCAGCGCTCCTTTCGGTACGCCTTCAGTCCAGTTAAGAACGCTCTCCTACCACCCAGATGCTTGCGCATCGGATCCATAACTTCGGTATCATGCTTGAGCCCCGTTGGATTGTCGGCACCGAGTTCCTCGACCAGTGAGCTATTACGCTTTCTTTAAAGGATGGCTGCTTCTAAGCCAACCTCCTGGCTGTCTGAGGCACTCGACTTCCTTTCCCACTTAGCATGAATTTAGGGACCTTAGTTGATGGTCTGGGCTCTTCCCCTTTCGACTATGAAGCTTAGCCCCCACAGTCTGACTCCCGTGTTACTCATTCGCGGCATTCGAAGTTTGGTTGAATTCGGTAACCTGGGAAGGCCCCTAGTTCATCCAGATCTCTACCACCGCGACGGACCACACGAGGCTAGCCCTAAAGCTATTTCGGAGAGAACGAGCTATCACGGAATTTGATTAGCCTTTCACCCCTACCCTCAGCTCATCCAAGCTGTTTTCAACCAACACTGGTTCGGACCTCCATTCGCTGTTACACGAACTTCATCCTGGCCAAGGGTAGATCATCCCGCTTCGCGTCTAATCCCAGCGACTGAACGCCCTATTCAGACTCGCTTTCGCTGCGGCTCGCTTTCGCTTAACCTTGCCACTGAGATTAACTAGCCAGCTCATTATTCAATAGGCACGATGTCAGGCATTCCGGTCCCCTTGCGGTTTCCGGCATAGCCCTCCAACTGCTTGTAAGCATGCGGTTTCAGGTACTATTTCACTCCCCTAGCAGGGGTTCTTTTCACCTTTCCCTCACGGTACTAGTTCACTATCGGTCGCAAGTGAGTATTTAGCCTTACCGGATGGTCCCGGTAGATTCCCGCAGGGTTCCACGTGTCCCGCGGTACTTAGGAGCCACTCGAAGCTAGGATTGCATTTTCATATACGGGGCTGTCACCCTCTATGGCCGGACTTTCCAGACCGTTCTATTAACGCTTCCCTATAACCTCTTTACACTAACTAGACCGCTGACCAGTTCCCCGATCTGACACCTAGTTAATGTTTGTGGTCCTGCAACCCCAGGCTCTCCTTTCGAATCGCCTGGTTTAGGCTGTTCCGATTTCGCTCGCCACTACTTTCGGAATCACGGTTGTTTTCTCTTCCTCCGGGTACTAAGATGGTTCACTTCCCCCGGTTCGCTTCGCACCCCTATGTATTCAGAGTGAGATAACTGTTGTTCGCAACAGTTGGGTTTCCCCATTCGGACATCCCCGGATCACAGAATGCTTGCTTCTCCCCGAGGCTTATCGCAGCTGGCCACGTCCTTCATCGCCTACTTGCGCCAAGGCATCCACACGCATGCTCTTAGTAGCTTGACCATAAAATTTACTCTAGACACAAACGCCTGAACGCTCTGACACTGAGATGCGCGCCAACGCGGTCAGCACTATCACTTACTAGCGCTCCACGCCGTATATTTTCTGCACGGCGTTGCAACTTGTGTATTGCCCATCAATATTCAATTGTCAAAGATCGTTTTCCTGAAGAAGCTCAGGAGTCAACCACCTACGCGAGGTGATTCACTTCCGCTTTCTTCGCCAGCCGCATCGGCCAGCTTCTCAGGCCGGAGCGGCATCAAACAAGGTGTGGTGGGCCTGGGTAGACTCGAACTACCGACCTCACCCTTATCAGGGGTGCGCTCTAACCACCTGAGCTACAGGCCCAGTTTTCAAAGGTCTGGTGGAGCTGGTCGGGATCGAACCGGCGACCTCCTGAATGCAAATCAGGCGCTCTCCCAGCTGAGCTACAGCCCCCGGAACACCGGCAGAACCGAAGTGAATTATCGAGGCCGATTGGACGCTGCCGGCCGGCGCCAGGCCGAACCGGCCAAACAATTTCGCAAAATCCAAGTGGAGATCCGAGGACGGATTTGGACTGGAAAGGCTGCCACTTACTCCTGAAACGCTCTGGCGCTGAAAAACACGCCAACGCGTTAGTTATCGCGCCTGCGATTACTGCCGAACGAAAATTCGGTGACTCCAGCCACTTTCTCTCTTAGAAAGGAGGTGATCCAGCCGCAGGTTCTCCTACGGCTACCTTGTTACGACTTCACCCCAATCATGAGTCATACCTTGGGCCGCTGCTCCCCTTGCGGGTTAGCGTGCAGACTTCTAGTACAACCCACTTTCGTGATGTGACGGGCGGTGTGTACAAGGCCCGGGAACGTATTCACGCTATCGTTCTGATATAGCATTACTAGCGATTCCAGCTTCACGCAGGCGAGTTGCAGCCTGCGATCCGAACTGAGGACGGTTTTTGGCGATTAGCTCCCCCTCGCGGGTTGGCAGCGCTTTGTACCGCCCATTGTAGCACGTGTGTGGCCCTGGACATAAAGGCCATGATGACTTGACGTCATCCCCACCTTCCTCCAGCTTATCGCTGGCGGTCTCCTGAGAGTTGCGCGCCACTTACGTGACGCATGCCAACACAGGACAAGGGTTGCGCTCGTTGCGGGACTTAACCCAACATCTCACGACACGAGCTGACGACAGCCATGCAGCACCTCGACTCCACCCCCTTGCGGAGTAGCGGTGTTTCCACCGCCGTTGAGAAGCCGTTCGAGCCCAGGTAAGGTTCTTCGCGTTGCGTCGAATTAAACCACATGCTCCACCGCTTGTGCGGGCCCCCGTCAATTCCTTTGAGTTTCAGCCTTGCGACCGTACTCCCCAGGCGGCATACTTAACGCGTTAGCTCCGGCACGAACCGAATGAACGGCTCACACCAAGTATGCATCGTTTAGGGCGTGGACTACCAGGGTATCTAATCCTGTTTGCTACCCACGCTTTCGTGTCTCAGCGTCAGTGATGGTCCAGAAAGCCGTCTACACCGCAGGTGTTCCTCCTGATATCTACGCATTTCACCGCTACACCAGGAATTCCGCTTTCCTCTCCCATACTCAAGCCCTCCAGTTTCCGGCGCACCCTCCCAGTTGAGCCGGGAGATTTCACACCGAACTTAGAGAACCGCCTACACACTCTTTACGCCCAGTAACTCCGAACAACGCTCGCTGCCTACGTATTACCGCGGCTGCTGGCACGTAGTTAGCCGCAGCTTCTTCTTCAGGTACCGTCATTATCGTTCCTGCCGAAAGAGCTTTACACCCCGAAGGGCTTCATCGCTCACGCGGCGTCGCTGCATCAGGGTTTCCCCCATTGTGCAAGATTCCCCACTGCTGCCTCCCGTAGGAGTCTGGCCCGTGTTTCAGTGCCAGTGTGGCCGTGTGCCCTCTCAGGCCGGCTACCGATCATTGCCTTGGTAGGCCATTACCCTACCAACTAGCTAATCGGCCGCGGACTCCTCTCTCAGCGCATTGCTGCTTTCCCTTCCCAGGCTTATGCGGTATTAGCGCCGGTTTCCCAGCGTTATTCCCCACTAAGAGGTAGATGATCCACGTGTTACTCACCCGTACGCCACTTTACTCATGGATTGCTCCACTTTCTCGTGCGACTTGCATGTGTTAAGCGCGCCGCCAGCGTTGATTCTGAGCCGGGATCAAACTCTCGTTTGATCTTGTGAGACTTGTGGCCTAGCCCACAACATCGGCCAGAGACCATTCGTCTCGGTTTGACTCAAATACTGACGAAAATTACTTTTGCGTCCAACCAGATTTTCAAAGATCTGCGTAGCCCGACCGGCGATCCCATCTTGCGAGCGCGAAGACCGAACCAATTACCGGCCTCGAAAGCCGTTTTGGCGCAAGCAGTACTTACAATCGCAAGAACCGCCTGAACCAGAATTCTTGGGAACTTAAAGAACAACCTGACAGGAGATTTGAGGCTTACTGCTTCGAGCCACCTGCCGTAGAAATTCCGCCTCACGTCAGAATAACAGAAGCTGCACCCAAAACGCAACCTCTGCCGGAAATTTTTTTTCGCTACCGGCTGACGTGAACGACCAGTCTTAGGCTATCAAATCTATCCGGGTTTGGCAAGCGCTTTCCATGAATTTTGCAAGTCACGCGGGATGTTCAAGTTCTACCTGATTCCTCGCGTTTTTCCCAAAGCGAATGGTGAGGCCTTTCCCCGCAAACGAGGGCATTCGCGCACCGCATTGTGGTACGCTCACACGGAGAAGGAGAAGAAAAATTAATAAGCTTCTGCTCTTCGCGCCGGTTCTGCTCTTCGCGCAGGCGCAAGCTCCGTCCCCTTCCCTCGCGTTCACTCACGTCACTGTAATTGATGCCACTGGCGCGTCGGCTCATGCGGACATGACCGTAGTCGTAGCAGGCGATCGTATCAGCTGAGGTCGGCAAGAAAGTGAGCGTCCCACCGGGCGTCCAGCGTCGTAGACGGCACGGGCAAGTTTCTAATCCCCGGCCTGTGGGACATGCACGCCCACATTCATCGTTCCGAAGACCTTTCGCTGTTCCTCGCCAACGGCGTCACGGGGCTGCGGATCATGGGCTATCTGCCGGAAGTAGCCAAGATGCGCAGCCAGATCCAGAGCGGCGAGCTGCTGGGGCCGCGCATGGCGATCGGGAGCCGGCTTGATCGACGGCGTTGCCGATCCGGGCCAGCCTGCCGGAAGCATGCACCCGAGCGAAGCCGAAGCGGCCGACGAGTGGGCCGCCGTAATGAAAGGCGGAAGGCCGCGCTCTGTCATCGCGCGCAATGCGGAAGAAGGGCGGCAAGCGGTCATCGATGCCAAGCAGGCCGGCGCCGAATTCATCAAGGTCCACGAGGAGCTCTCGCGCGAGGCATATTTCGCCATCGCGAGCGAGTCGAAAAAGCAGGGGCTGATTTTCGTCGGACACGTCCCGCCGATGGTGTCGGTGATCGAGGCTTCCGACGCCGGACAGAAAAGCATCGAGCATCTGCAGGGCGTTTTGGCGGCGTGCTCCACGCGCGAGGGCGACGTCCTGAATGTCAGCGAGCAGAAAGTCGCCGACATGATCGCGCACTTCAAGAAAAACCGCACCTGGCAATGTCCGACGTTGACGTCGCGCTACGGGACTCAGGGAGCGCGCCATGCACAGCGCCCCGGCGCTCGGCTATATTTCGGCGCAGATGCGCGCGCGCTGGCAGCGGGCGTTGAGTGCGACGCCCGAGCCCAGCCAGGATCAGCAGGCGCGGGCGCGTGTGCTTGACCAGGAGTTGATCCAGATAGTCGGCATGATGCACCGTGCCGGCGTACGAGTTTCTTGCTGGCACCGATGTCGGCGGCGCGTTCCTGGTTCCCGGCTTCAGCATGCAGGACGAGCTCGGCGAGCTGGTCCACGCCGGTTTCACGCCGATGGAGGCTATCCAAGCCGCTACGCGCGACGCAGCGCGTTTCATGGGCCGCGAGAAGGACCTGGGCACCATCCAAAAAGGCAAGCTCGCCGATCTGGTGCTGCTCGACGCCGATCCGCTGGAGAGCATCGGCAATGCGCGGAAGATCGACGCCGTCGTGGTGAATGGCCGCTTGCTCGATCGCAAAGCTCTGGACGCTAGCCTGGCTCAAGTGGAGGCGGCGAGCAAACCATGAGACACAGCGCGACCATCCTCGTGCGTTTGTGCGGCGATGTTATGCGCCCAGGTGCGCGGCCGGCAAACATCAGCGATGGCGATTGGCCCATGTACAATCGCGACCTGGCCGGCACGCGTTATTCGCCGCTCACGCAGATCAATACCGGCAACGTGACGCAGTTGACCCGGGTCTGGTCGTATCGTTTGCGCACCGACGAGGAGCGCAAGCAGTCTCCGTGCTAACCTCGGCGCGTTTTCCGAAGTCACTCCGATCGTCGTCGGTGGCATTCTGTACCTGACCGCCGGCAATCGCGTGCTCGCGCTGGAGCCCGAAACCGGCAAAGAGATTTGGCGCTACGTCGCCAAGGAGCCGGTCTCGAAGCGCGGAGTCGCTTACTGGCCGGGCGACAAAAACTATCCGCCGCGGATTCTCGCGACCACCGGCACCAAGATCGTCGCGCTGAACGCGAAGACTGGCACGCTGGTCCCGGCCTTCGGCAACGAGGGCATCCTCGAGATCACGGTGCCGTACGATTCCCCGCCAATCATCTATAAGGGCATGGCCATCGTCGGAGCCAACAACGGCGAAAATCCGATCGGACCGCCCGGCGATACGCGCGCCTACGATGTGCGCACCGGCAAGAAGCTGTGGAGCTTCCACACTATTCCGCAGCCCGGCGAAGTTGGCCACGACACCTGGGAGGGCGACAGCTGGAAGAATCGCGCCGGGGTGAACACCTGGGGATTCACCATGACCGTCGACGAGCAGCGCGGCCTGGTCTACATGCCGCTGGGCGGGCCCTCGGCAAATTTCTATGGCGGCGACCGGAAAGGCGCCAACCTGTTCGGCAACTCCATCGTCGCCGTCGAGGCGGCCACCGGAAAAATGAAATGGTATTTTCAGGCCATCCATCACGACATCTGGGATTACGATCTTCCGCCCGCCCCCGGCCTGATCGACATCGTGCAAAACGGCAAGAAAATTCCGGCGCTCGCGCAAGTCGGCAAGCTGGGCTACATGTTCATTCTCGATCGCGTCACCGGCAAGCCCGTGTTCGGCGTCGAAGAGCGCCCGGTTCCCAAGAGCGACGTCCCCGGCGAATGGACCTCGCCCACGCAGCCGATTCCTCTGAAGCCTCCGGAGCTGTCGCGCCACAGCTTCAGCATGGACGATGTGGTCACCGCCGAAGACACCACGCCCGAGCACGCCCGCGCCTGCCAGGAATTAATTGAAAAAAGCGGCGGGATCTCGAACTCGGGGCCATACACGCCCTATCGCTATCGCCCGCCCGGCGCGCCGCCGCACACCACGGTCGTTTATCCCGGCAGCATCGGATCGAACAACTGGGGCGGCACGGCCACCGATCCGAAGCTCGGATACATCTTCGTAAACTCCCAGGAGCCGGGCTCGATCGGCTGGATCGAGAAGCAGCCCGAAGGATCGCATGGTGCCCTACGACAAGAACAGCGTCTACGGTCCCGGTCCGCCGCCGCGTTTTGAAGCGGTCGTGCCCGACGCGCGCGGCCTGGTGGATCGCTACCTGACCTGGCCGTGCCGCAAACCGCCGTGGGGCAATCTGACCGCGGTGAACGCGAGCACCGGCGAATTCGCCTGGCGCGTGGTGCTGGGCGTCACCGACGAGTTGCCGGAGGGAAAGAGAAACACCGGGCGCTATAGCCTGGGCGGCCCGATCGTCACCGCCGGCGGCCTGGTCTTCATCGGCGCTACCAACGATCATCGCTTCCGCGCCTTCGACTCCAAGACCGGCAAGGAGCTCTGGGCCATCAAGCTCGATTACAATGCGAGCGTCCGTCCCCATGACCTATCTGGGCAAGGACGGCAAGCAATATGTTGCGGTCGCCGAAGGTGGAGGCATCGCCATTGGCGGCGGTGACGATCAAAACAACGAATCACTGGTAGTGTTCGCACTGCCCTAACGGAGGGATTTCCTACATGCCTGTTTCCGCCGACACGCTTCGTCTTCATCTGGATTACTCCACGTGGGCCAGCCGCCGATTAGTCGATGCTGCGGCGAGTCTCAGTGCTGATGAGCAGACCCGCGATTTCAAGACTTCGGACGACAGTGTTCTCGGTACGCTCGCGCACGTCTTCGCGGGCGACCGCGTTTGGCTTTCGCGCGTAAAGGGCGAAACGCCCGGTCCGTTTATCACGCCCGAGGATCGCCGGCTCGAAGTTCTGCAAAACGATTGGCCGGCCTTGCACCAGCGCTGGAAGCTGTTCGTCGAGCCGCTGAGCGACCAGGACCTGTTGGCCGTAATTTCTTATAAGGACACCAAAGGAAATCCTTATCAGACGCCCTTGTGGCAGATACTGCTGCATCTGGTGAATCACGGCACGCATCATCGCGGCCAGGTTTCCGGCTTTCTACGCGCCCTGGGTCACACGCCGCCCGCGGTCGACTTGATCGCCTACTATCGATCGCTTTAGCGCTGGTATAATGAACAAAAATTTCTATGAAGCTTGCCGGCTTTCTTCTACTTCCGGCGGGATGGATTATCGTTCTCGCCGCGGTCGCGCTGTTGCCGACCGGCCCACCGCAGCAGGGCGCCTTCGCCTTGGCCGGAGTGCTGGTAGAGCTTTTGGGGCTGACCCTCGTCGTTCGTTCCCACCTTATTGTGCGTCGGGATAACGGGTGACACCTCTCTCGCTTGATACCAACATTGTCTGTTTTGTTCTGATCCTGCTGGTTCCTTGCGCCGGCGCCGGACTCGCTCTCATCAACGCCGGTCTGGGACGGTCGCGCAACGCGGCGCACTCGCTGCTGAGCTCTCTGTGCGTAGTTGCCGTCGCGGCGGTAGCGCTATTTCGCAATCGGATTCGCGTGGCAAGGCTACCTGGGCCAGCCCGCGCACGTATTCCAGATCAATGGAAAACCATGGAGCTGGATCGGCTCGACGCATTTTTTCCTGCTTGGCCTGGGCGTCGACGCATCCCCGCTTGCGTTGGCCGCGCTGCTCGAACTTTTCAGCGTCGGAATCGCAGCCATGATTCCCTTAGGCAGCGGAGCCGACCGCTGGCGGTTGGGCGCGGCGTGCGTATCAACCGCCACCTTGGCGGGTTGGACCTATCCGCTTTTCGCCCATTGGGCCTGGGGCGGCGGCTGGCTCGCGCAGCTCGGCCAAAACTACGGGCTTGGACGCGGCTTCCTGGATTCTGGCGGCGCCGGCGTAATTCAAACCGTAGGCGGTTTGACGGCCCTCGGCATCACTTGGCTGCTCGGTCCCCGGCGCGGCAAATACACTCCCGAAGCCGTTCCCATGGCGCTGCCCGGTCACAATGCGGTGCTCACAATATTCGGGTGCTTCCTAGCCTGGATTGGATGGCTAGGTCTCAATTGTTCCGGCGCGTTCCTCTTCAATGCCGTCGTACTTACTCGCGCCCCTCTCATCGCCATAAACACGACGTTGGCCGCGATGTCCGCAGCGCTCGCGGCGGCCGCTATCACACGCGCGCGGTTTGGAAAAACGGACGCGTCCCTGTGCGCCAATGGTTGGGTGGGCGGACTTAGTCGCCTCCAGCGCGGCCTGTGCCTTTATTCCTCCTGCCGCAGCGGTTCTGATCGGTCTGGTTAGCGGCGCGCTGGTTATCTACTCGGTCGAGTGGCTCGAACTGCGTCTCACCATAGACGACCCCGGCGGCGCAATTTCGGTCCATGCCGTCGCCGGAATTTGGGGCTTGCTTGCAGTTGCTATTTTTGCGCAAACACCCGAGCCGGGGCAGTGGATCGCGCAGTTGGTGGGCGTCGCGACGCTGCTCGGATTCGTACTGCCGCTCAGCTACGGTCTCAACTGGCTGCTCAATCGATTTTATAGGCTCCGAGTGCCATCGGAAGCCGAGCGGCAAGGTCTTGATCTCTACGAACTCGGCGCCGGCGCTTATCCCGACTTCATGACGCACAACGAGGATCTCTGGCAGCGCTAGGGCCGCCGAGCCTACTTGTGCCGGGCTACCAGAATCAACAGCCCGAAGATGACGATCGGAATTAACGCCATCGCCGCGTAAAACAGGATTTTGCGCAGCCAGGGCGTGCGGCGCTTCTTCCAATCGCGCAGCTCAACCCGATCCTCAACGCCCACCTGATCCAAGTGCTCCAGGTCCCAGGCGAACTCGTTGGCGGTCGAGTAACGGTTCTGCGGATCGCGTTCTAGCGCCCGGTAAATCACTTCCTGCAATTGAGGTGAAATTTCGGGATTCAGCTCCCGCGGCGGAATCGGATTGTTCAGCAATCGATCATTCATGATCGCGAAGGGATTCGGACCGGTGAACGGCGTCTTTCCCGTCACCATTTCATACAGCATCACGCCCAGCGCGTAAATATCGCTGCGCCCGTCGCCGCGTTTGCCCTTCACCTGCTCGGGCGAAATGTAGTCGGGCGTCCCCATTACCTGCGATAGCTTCGCGAATGTCAGCCGCTTTGATCCTTCTTTCCCGGCGATGCCGAAGTCGATCAGCTTGATGCGATCCTCTTTGTCGACCATGATGTTTTCCGGCTTCATGTCGCGATGCACCACGCCGTTGTGATGAATGTAATCCAGCGCGTCGCAGATCGCGATGGTGAGCTTCACGGCGCGATCGATCGGAAGCGGTTTCTGCTCATGCACGATCAAGCGAAGCAGGCGGCCGTCCACCCACTCCATCACCATGTACACACGGCTGCGGTCCGGATCCGAATACACTTTCATGACGCCGGGGTGATCCAGCTTCTCGCCGATCTCGGCCTCCCGCTTGAAACGGTCATACAACACCGGGTCGGCTTCCATCTCCGGATGCGGAATCTTGATCGCGACCTGCCGGCCGTTGCGCATATCGGTAGCTCGAAAAATCGAAGCCATCCCGCTGCGCGCGACCAGCGCCTCAATGCGATAGTGATCGAGTTGGTCGCCGGGATGAAGTGCCATTTAGGGGAAGATCGAAGAGCGGGCTAAGGACGCCGCCCCAATCGGCTTACCGGAGCTTGTAGGGCCGCCCTCGATACATGCCCACACGTTCTACGCTCCGAACACGGATTAGTTGAACGCTTATATTATCACTGCCATCCCGGTCATTGGCAAGCTCGATGAGCCGCCGGGCCGCGGCGTTCAGGTCCCCGCCATGACCCGCCACCGCTCCGATTTCCGAAGTCTCCACCGAATGATATAGACCATCGCAGCACAGCACCAGCACATCGCCCGGCAAAACCTGATGCTCGCTGATCTCCACGTTGACGAACAGGTCAGCTCCTAGCGAACGGCTGAGCAGGTGACGGGTAGGAGCCTCGGCTGCGTCCTTTTGCGGAAAGAATGCCGAGCCGCGCCTGATCCTGAGCCACCGTGTGATCGCGTGTGAGCTGCTTGGCTTGCCGTTGGCGGACCAGGTAACAGCGCGAATCGCCCACATGGGCTACCACGGCGCGGTCGTAGCCGCAACGCGCAAGCGACGATGGTCGTCGCCATCGCAGTGCCTCCGGGACTGGCGTTCTTTCCGAGTCTCATAAATATACTGATTGGCTTCCTGCACTAAGCGCACCAGCAGCGTACTATGCGGTTCTCCGGGCCGGGCTCGCTTGAAAACCGGAAAGCAGATCCTCGATCGCGGCCTTGGAAGCGACCTCGCCCTGCTCGTGACCGCCCACTCCATCGGCCAAGGCAAAGAACCAGCCATGCGACCTTCCCAGCGCAGTTGTGGCTGGCTTCACGTGGCCCAGATAATCTTCGTTGTGATCGCGCTGCCGCCCGGGATCGGAGAGCGCGGAGAATTCGATGTCGAGAATCGGTTCCTGCATACGCGGGCCACTGGGCCCCGGCTCACCTGGGCGTGGGCTGATATCGGCCATAAAGGTTCAAAAAAAATGGCGGACTCAATAGCCGCCCAGACCTCATCATGAATAAGAGCCTGCGAAGGGCCTCTACTGGGCGGCCTCGAAGCGACGTTGTTCGACCAGCGTCGTACGGCCTTTGGACTTGCTCGAGCGGAGGAAGTAGATGCCGCCGTAAATGGCCCAGACGATCGCAATCCCAAAGCCCACAACGGTTCCTTGGGTGCCGATACCCCATGAATGGGCCGACCAGATAGAACACCATGCACGCCAGATTGGCCAGCAGCCCGAACAGCGGGATGAAAAAGTGCTTCACCGAGTTGAAGTTCGGATGGCCATGGTAGCCCACCATGCAAATCACGCAGCTCAGCATATAGAGCAGGAACGTGCCGAAGTTAGATGCCAGCGTAATCGTTAGCAAGCTATTCGGCAAAGCGGCCATGGCATCGTGACTCATGTAGCCGAAGCTGGACCAGAAGCCTTGTGGCAGCGCCTTGATGGTCGCATCCTGAGCGCCGGCCATCGCCGAAGAGCACGGATACTCCGATGCAGCCAACCACCGCCGAGATGGCGGCCAGCGTCCAGAGAGCGCGATGCGGACTGAGGTTCTTGGTGTGCAGCATGCCGAAGTGCTCCGGCACTTCATCGTCCTTACCCATCGCATAGGTGACCCGCGCGCCCGTGTTCATGCACGAGAGCGTCGTACCGATGATGGCCAGGAACACGGTGAACGCCTCGACCAGCATGAAGGTCCGCCCGTTTCCGGGACCGAAGATGGCGTTTCCAATCACCACCATCATGTCGCCGATCGGCGCCGCCGAGATCCGTCGCGTTCTGCATCGTATACCCATTGTTCAGAAAGTAATTGGCACAGAAATATTCGATCAGGTAACAGAACGCCCCCTGCACGAGCAGCGAAGTGATCACCGCGATAGGAATATCGCGTTTGGCGTTCTTGGCCTCGCCTCCCATCGAGGTGACCGACTCGAATCCGACCAGAATCAGAATGGCAATGGTGGCTTGCACAAATATCCAGCCAAAGTTGTGGATGCCGACGACGGATCCGGCACTAGGGTGTGAAAGAAACATGCCCTTGTCGTCCTTTTCGGGATAAGCGATCGTGAACGGTACCGGTTTGCCGGCGGCGTCCAGCATGGGCTTGGGCGTTCCGTCCGCGTTGCGCACCACGACATCGGTCGGCTGGCCGTTGACGGTCTGCTTCTGGGTTAGGAATTGATAAGTGTAGGCATCGCCCGACGTCGAATCAAACTGATAAGCGACACTTCCCGGTGGATGATTCATGCGATAGCCCAACGCCATCACCGAGAAGACCAGCAATGCGCTGATCTGGATCACGTTGATGGCGATATTCACCGCCGTGGCGCCGGTGACGCCGCGAACGCCGATCCAGGCGATCGCGAATGAAAATACGATCGCGACCAGCATCATGAACATCGGGCCGGGATTGGAAGCGCTCATGAAATTCGGCCAGATGGTTCCGACCAGATAGCCGACCAAGACGCCCATGACAGCCACCATGACGCCCGGATAGATCCAGTAGTACAAATGAGAACCCCAGCCGACGATGAACTTCGAAAGCCGCGCATAGCGCCAAGCCTTATCGTGGTTGAGGAAGGATTGTTCCGCAAAGTAGTACGAGCTGCCCGTTCCCGGGTAGAGCTTGGCAAGCTCGGCATAGCAGACCGCGGTCGCCAGGCAAAGCAAAAGCGCCAGGACGATACCGGCCCACATCGCTGGAGCGGTATTGCCCGCCGTCCCCTGAATAACGAAAGTTAGCCAAAGAAATGCGCCCGGCGCAATGAGCGCCATGGCATTCATAGTTAGCCCAGTCAAGCCCAACGTGGCTTGCATTTGAGGTGCTTCATTTTCCGCCATAAGAGTGTCCCTTCAAAGTTTATTTTTGGTGCTCGACAGGGAGCGGTTCGGTCCCGGCTGCGATCTTCCGGGTGGTCTTCCCGCGAAGCTTCGTAGCGCGACCGCCAAATGGTCTGGCCACTGTTGTCTCGATACACGAAACACAGTGAATACAGGGTATTGTATGGGGTTACTGATGCGCTTGGCTAATAGATAATTTGGATTAATCTCATAACGGTGCTAATAGATAATTTGAATTGGCCTCATAATGCTGCGTCTCTGTCAATCTATCTGCTTCATACTGAGGCTTGGAACACCAGATGGATGGAAGCGCGGAGGCGACCGTGAAAGCCCTGGAAAAGCTGAGGGCCGGCGAGGCTTGGAACCGGATCGAGCGAGATTTCTATGTCCATGGAACTGCCGTGGAAGTGCAGAAAGGATTGACCGAAGCCACTGATGCCATAGCGATAGAGGCATACCGTGAGGCCATCGAACCGGTGCTGCAGCAGGGCGCCGCGATGCTGGCTCTCGGCAGCTTCGGCCGGCAAGAGTTGTTTCCTTATTCCGACGTAGACGTGCTGATCCTGCTCGAGGCCGATTCCCCCTGGGTGGCGCTCCGGGAAGTCCTGGCGGAGTTTGTACGCCTGTTGTGGGATGCGGGCTTGCGGCTCAACCATACGGTTCGCACGTTGGATGAATGCGTCGGAAGCCAGGAGCAAAATCTGGATTTCGGCATCAGCCTGTTGGACCGCCGTTTCCTAGCGGGAGACAGCGGGCTGCATCAAGAATTAGAAAGCCGGCTGCCGGCCTTTTTCGCCAAGCAAGGTCCCAAGCTAAGCCAGCATCTGACGCAATCAGCGCGGCTGCGTCACAGCAAGTACCAAAACACCTTCCGCCACCGCCAGCCCGACGTAAAGGAAACGCCCGGCGGTCTGCGCGACTTGCATCTCATCGGGCATCTGGCGCAGCTCAGCGGGCAGTCCGGGCATCGCTCGGAGGAACTGCAAAAGTCCGGCCAATTTATTTCCGCGGTGCGCTGCGCTCTGCATTATAGCGCCCAAGGCGACCGCAATCTTTTGGATTTCGAGGCGCAGGAAAACCTGGCCGGACAGCCCTTCGTGGAGGGAGGCAATGCGTCCGGCTGGATGAAAGAATATTTCGAAAGAGCCGGGCTGATTTTCAAGGAAGCGCGGCGGGCGTTGGAGGGTTCGGAAAAAAGCCAGAGTTCCCTGCTGGACAATTTTCGCGACTGGCGGGCGCGGCTCTCCAACAGCGAGTTCACGGTATCCCGGGAGCACATTTTGCTGCGCGATCCGGCGCAAGCCGAAAGCGACCCTTCTGTTTTATTCCGGCTGCTCGAGTTCATTGGCCGGCATAACCTTCGCGTTTCGGCCGAGACGGAGCGGCGCATGGCGTCGTCCAGAGTGGCCTTTGCCGAGTACTGCGCGCGGCCGCAAGCCATCTGGGGCTCGCTGGAGTCGATCCTCTCGCAGCCGCATGTGACCGCCGCGCTGCGGGCCTTGGATGACGCCGGATTACTCTCGGCGATGCTGCCCGAATGGACCACCATCGAAAATCTGGTGGTGACCGAGCCGGAGCATCGCTACACTATCGACGAGCATACCTTGTTGGCCATCGAGCGCGCCGTAGATCTTCGCAGCACGCGCGATCCGGGCCGTCAGCGATTTTCCCAGCTGCTGTCCGAGATCGATCATCCGGCCATCCTGCTGTTTGCGATTCTGTTCCACGCCATGGGAAAAAGTTCCGGCCAGGGCAATCGATTGGAGCAAGCGGTCGCTCGCGCCCGCGAAGCCATGGCGCGCGTACACATGCCGGCCGAGGAGCAGAGCACGGTGGAGTTCCTGATCCTCCGCCAGATGGATCTTTCGGAAGTAATGACGGGCGAGATCTGGACGATCCGGCCACGGTCCGTTCGGTGGCAGAGCGTGTGGGCACCATTGAGCGCCTGAAGCTGCTCGCGCTGCTCACCTATGCCGATATCTCCGCGCTCAGCCCGGACGCGGTCAGTCCCTGGCGGCTGGAGCAACTCTGGCGCCTTTATCAACTCGCTCAGCAGGAGCTCACGCGCGAACTGGAGACCGAACGGATCCAAGAAGTACCGGAGAGCTTATCGGGACATGCCAGTTTTATTAAGGGCTTCCCGGTGCGGTATTTGCGCGCCCATGATATTGACGAAATCGAAGGGCATGTGCGGCTCTATGAGCTGAGCCGGCCCACCGGCGTGGCCATCGATCTCCAACGCATCGAAGGCGCGCATCGGTTGACCGTCATCGCTCGCGACATGCCTTTCTTGTTCGCCTCGTTCGCCGGCGCCATCTCGAGTTTCGGTCTGGACATCCTGAAGGCCGAGGCGTTCTCCAATGCCAAGGGTCTTATCTTAGATACGTTCGTTTTTGCCGATCCTAAGCGGACGCTGGATCTGAATCCGCAGGAAGTCGAGCGGCTCCAGGACATGATCCGCCGCGTGGCGCTGGGCAAAACCGACGCACAGCGGCTGCTCCGAAACCGCATCCAGCCGGACCGCAAGAAACGCGGCACGGTCGCCGATGTGCGCTTCGATTCGGATGCCTGTGAAACCGCCACGCTGGTAGAGATCACCGCTGAAGACCGGCCAGGACTGCTCTATGACCTGGCAACCATCTTCTCTTCCACCGGATGCAACATCGACGTCGTTCTGATCGACACCAAAGGGCATCGGGCGATGGACGTTTTCTATGTCGCGCAAGACGGCGACAAATTGACGCCAGAGTCGCAGGCGCTGCTAAAGCAAAAACTACTGGCCGTCTGTTAGCCGCCGACTACGCCAAATCCGCTGCGCGGATCGGGAGTTTCCGGATGCGCTTGCCGGTCGCCGCGAACACTGCATTGGCTACTGCAGGCGCTATCCCCGGGGTGGCCGCTTCTCCGATTCCGCCCGGCGCTTCGGTGCTCGCGACGATGTGCACTTCCACTTGCGGCATCTCGTCGATGCGAAGCACATCGTAGGTGTCGAAGTTGGCCTGCTGCACCCGCCCGCGATCGATGGTGATCTCGCCCTTGAGCGCGGCGGCCAGTCCGTAAACCATGCCGCCTTCGATCTGCTGCCGGAGAATCATGGGATTCACGTGATGCCCGCAGTCCACTGCGCAAACCACACGGTGCACCTTCAGCTTGCCGTGATCGATCGAAATTTCGGCCACCTGAGCGTTAAAGCTGCCGATATTGTTGATCACTGAAACGCCTCGGAACCGGCCTTTCGGCAACGGCGTACCCCATCCCGCTTTTTCCGCCGCGAGATTCAGGACACCGAGCATTCTCGGGGTGCCGGCCAGCAAGCCGCCGCCGGAACTCCACCGGATCCTTGCCGCTCGCCGCCGCCATTTCATCGATGAAACTTTCGATGAAGAATCCATTCTGCGAGTGCCCTACCGACCTCCAATAGCTCACCGGAACATGCGTGCTGGCCATGTGGTAGTCAATCTGCATGTTGGGAATCTTGTAGCGCAGATCGTCGAAGCCTTGCACGGCCGTGCGCGACAACTTCTCAACCATCGGAAAAGGCTGGCAGGCAATGTCAGCCGCAATGCAGTGGGCCAGCCATCAGCGTCCAACGCGGCCCGGAGCTTCACCTAAGCCGCGGGCCGGTACCAGTCATGCTGCATATCGTCTTCGCGCGACCAGGTCACCTTCACCGGCGCGCCGGCAGCCTTAGAGATCTCCACCGCCTCAGATACGAAATCCGTGCGCGCGCGACGACCGAATCCGCCGCCAACGAACTGGGTGTGGACCCTCACTTTGTCCTTGGGCAGCCCGGTAATGTGGGCAGCCGTGTCGCGCGAGGGAGTCTGCATTTGGGTGGACGCCCAGATGTCGCAGCCGTCCGCTTTCACATCGGCCGTGCAATTCATCGGCTCCATGGTCGCGTGCGACAGGAACGGCGCTTCATAAACAGCCTCTAGCGTTTTCGCGCCGCGGATAAAGCATCCGCTCCGGCACCATCTTTCCGCGCCGATGACGCCGGCTTGCTGAGTCAGGTCCGCCAGCATCTTGGAGATCCCCGCGCTATCGACGCTTGCGCCGGGGCCTTCGTCCCATTGGACTTCGAGCGCCTTGCGGCCCTTCATCGCCGACCAGGTGTTATCGGCGATCACGGCCACGCCGCTGGAAATCTGAATCACGTCCTTGACGCCCGGCACGGCTTTCGCCTTGGTGGCATCGAAACTCGCCACCTTGCCGCCGAACACGGGGCAGCGCTCGACCACCGCGTACACCATGCCTGGAAGCCGCGAGTCGATACCGAATTTCGCACGGCCGCTAGCCTTGTCGCGGGTGTCCAGCCGCTTCACCGGAGTGGCGATCAGCTTGAACTGCTTGGGATCCTTGGGCTGGATGTTCGCGGGAACCGGCAGGCTCGCCGCAGCATCGGACAGACTGCCGTAACTGAGCCGATCGTTCGTGGATGTATTAATAACGAACCCATTCTCCGTACGGCACTGGGATTTATCGACGCCCCACTTCTGCGCGGCGGCATCGATCAACATCGCGCGCCCGGTGGCGCCCACCCTGCGCAGCGGACTCCACAACGTCCGAATGCTCATGCTGCCCACCACGCCCTGAACCGGACCGTAAAGAGTCGTATCGACGGGCGCGAACTCGGTGCGGACCTTGCGACCAGTCGCAGTCCAGCTCATCGGCCAAAATCTGCGAGAGCGACGTCATCGGCCCTTGGCCCAGTTCCGACTTGGTAATCAAGAACGTGACGGTGTCGTCGGTACCAATATGGATGTACGCGCTCGGCTTGATTGCAGCCGGCGCGCCCGGAAGCACGCCTCCGCCGAACTGTTGCGCTTCGAGTTTGGCGCGTTCCGGCAGCACAACGCCCAGCACCAAACCGCCCGCGGCGGTCAAAAAACCACGACGGCTGACGATTCGTTATCGTGCTCATGCCTTACCTCCGCGGGCTTTGATTTCCGCCGCGCGATGAATCGCGCTTCGGATGGTTTGATACGTACCGCAGCGGCAGATGTTGCCGCGCATCACTTCGTCGATGTCGGCATCGGTCGGATTGGGATTCTTGGTCAGCAGCGAGGCCGCGTTCATGATCTGTCCCGATTGGCAATAGCCGCACTGCGGAACGTCCTGCTCGATCCAGGCCTGCTGCACGGGGTGAGTCACATCCGCGGAAAGGCCCTCAATGGTGGTGACGGACCTTCCGGCCACGCTCTTGATCTGCGTCACGCAGGAGCGAGTGGCCGCGCCATTGATGTGCACTGTGCAGGCGCCGCAGAGCGCCATGCCGCAGCCGAACTTGGTGCCGGTCATCCCCAGCACGTCGCGCAATACCCACAGCAGCGGCATTTCCGGAGAAACATCCACTGTTTGTGATTTGCCATTGAGGGTGAATTTGACTGCTGCCATCGGAGAATCCTCCCTTATGAAAGTCTATCGGAGTTGCGATGCCTTTGGGGAAGGCCCGCGTCATATTCGGCCAGGCGAAGTGTAAGGCCTGCGACAAGGCTCTCCAGCTGGGCGATTCCCGCTTGGGTAGGTGATTTGACCCATTTTTGAGAGGCGACACACAGTTGCACCCAGTTTTGTCAAAACGAACCCAGGCTCGGGAACCGATTTATAGCCTAAGAGATACATACAACAGCACTTTTGGTGAACGACGTGCATAATTGGGCCTCGAATTGAGAAGAATCCTATGAAACGGCTCTCTTTTGCTTTCCGGGTCGCGGCATTTGTCGCCCTCCTCGCCCTGTGCCTGACGGGGCAGACCAAGAAGTTCGCCTTCGGTCCGCGCGATAAAGCATTCTACGCGGATCCCGCCCTCGTTAATTTCGTGAATCCCGGCTTGACGATCACGATCAACTCGGCCAGTATCGCTAGCAACGGGGCCATCAGCGTAACGTACACGTTGACCGACCCCACCGGATTACCTTTGGATGCGGCAGGCGTAAATACCGCAGGTCCAATATCCCTGACCTACTTCGCCGCTTACATTCCCAAAGGTCAGGAACAGTATGTCTCCTATACCACAGCGACCGCGACCGGCGCGGCGTTGGGTACCGTCACGCGCCCGACTTTCGAAGAAGGCGGTGGAGCAGTCAAGTCTTTAGGCAATGGCCAGTATCAATATACGATGCTGTCGCAAGCTCCCGCCGGATTTGACCCCACTGTTACCACTACGGTCGCCGTGGTTGGCAGCCGTAATCTTACGTCCTTCAATCTGGGCACGAACTACGCCGGCAACACCTTCAACTTCGTGCCCAATGGTTCGCCGGTTACAGTCACGCGCGATGTCATCCGCACCCAGAGTTGCAACACTTGCCATGATCAGCTGACATTCCACGGTGCTCACGCCATCGGAATAAACATGTGTGTCATGTGCCACCAGCCGCAAAACGTCGATCCGACCACAGGCAACACGCTGGATCTGAAGGTCATGGCGCATAAGATCCACATGGGATCGCAGTTGCCCAGTGTGGTTGGCACTTCGACTACGCCGGGCGTTCCGTATGAGATCGCCGGCTACATGGGCGCCATCAGCAATTTTTCTACGGTGATCGATCCCGCCGATCCTCGCCGTTGCGAGGTTTGCCATAGCCAGACCACTGGCGCCGCGCAAGCCAAAGCATTTCTGGCGGAACCGACTCGAGCGGCCTGCGGCGCCTGCCACGACGACATCAATTTCGCAACCGGCTTTTCTACTGGTTCGGAGCCTAACCACCCCGCTGGACCCCTAGGCAGACGACACTCAGTGCGCCAACTGCCATATTCCACAAGGTGAAATGCCCTTCGATGCCTCCATCCTGGGCGCACACGTAGTGCCCACCGATACTGCCGCTACCTATCCGCAGAATCCGGATACGCTGTTAGCTGGCCTCAACCTCGTTATTACCAGCGTGACCAATACGTCGGCCGGGCAAAAGCCCACGGTCAACTTCACTCTGAAGGACAACAGCGGCAACAACATCGCCGTGTCGAGCACCACCACCCTTACTTTCACGATGGCCGGTCCCACCACCGACTACGGCTACACCAGCTTCGGCAGCGACAGCGCCAGCACTCCGGGTTACGTGTCGGACAGCGTTACGGCGCCGACCTGTAATTCCAGCGGCGCTTGCTCTTACACATTCGCCGATGCCATCCCGGCCGGCGCCAAGGGGACGTACACGATCGGCGGGGAGGCGCGCACGACTGTGACGGTGCTGGCCGGCACAACCGCTTCGCAAAGCGTCGAGTTAGGAGCCTTCAATCCGGTCGTCAACTTCTCGGTAGATGGCTCGCCTGTGGTCGCGCGCCGCACGGTGGTTCAGCTCAGCAACTGCAATAACTGCCATGTGTCGCTGTCGCTGCATGGCGGTTTACGCAACAATACCCAATATTGTGTGCTCTGTCATAATCCGTCGAACACGGATGCCAGCACTCGCGCTACAGCCGCTGCGCCGTATAATACGCAGCCGGCGCAAGGCATCAACTTCAACCTGCTGGTTCACCGCCTCCACGATGGCGTGAATGCCGCGGCCGATGGCACCAAGAACCCCTTCATCGTAATTGGCCATGGCGGAAGCGTGGACGACTTCTCCGGCACTCTCTTCCCGGCCTTGAGCCCGACCGGAAGCGCAACCTATATGCAAGATTGCTCGCTGTGCCACGTCAACGGCAGTGAGCAGAATCTGCCGATCGGCCTGAATGCAGTGGTGGATCCGCAAGGCTGGATCAATCCGAATCAGCCTGTTGCCTCGGCTTGCAGCGGGTGCCACACATCCGAGGCCGAGTCGTCTCACTTCCTCGCCAATACCGACTCGCTGGGAGAGAGCTGTACCGTATGCCACGCCGCGGGCGCGCAATTCGCCGTGGATGCGGTACACACTCAATAGCGGAAGGTTAGTTGAGGAGCTTGAGCCATCCTACGCGCCGAGCGATCGGCGCGTAGTTTCTTGTTAGCTGGACCGGCGGGTTAGTATGAAGCAGTGGCTCGCTCGCCAGGGATGAACGCGCCGACTCCGGCGATAGAAGTAATCGATCTCACCCGAAGATTTGACACGCTGATCGCGGTCGATCATCTGACATTTTCCGTCCAAGCGGCCTCCATCTTTGGCCTGCTGGGACCGAATGGCGCCGGCAAGAGCACGCTGATCAAGATGCTGACCACCCTGCTGCCGCCCACCAGCGGCGCGGCGCGCGTGGCCGGTTTCGACATCGTGCGAGAGACCAAGAGCGTCCGCAGAAGGATCGGCTATGTGTCCCAGATGCTTTCGGCCGACGGAGAACTCACTGGCTACGAAAATCTGCTCATCTCCTCGAAACTTTACGGCATTCCCCAGCGGCGAGCGCGCGGCCCGCATTGACGAGGCGTTCGAGTTCATGGACCTGTCCGGCGCCGCCGGCAGGCTGGTAAAACAATATTCCGGAGGAATGATCCGGCGGCTCGAGATCGCGCAGTCCATGCTGCATCGTCCCGCCGTGCTTTTCCTGGACGAACCCTCGGTGGGCCTCGATCCGGTGGCTAAACGCACCGTCTGGGAGCGGATTCTCGACCTGCGCGAAAAGTATGGAACCACCATTCTCATGACGACGCACGACATGGAAGAAGCCGACGAGTTATGCGATCAGGTGGCTTTTCTCCATCAAGGTAAGATCGTCGGTCTCGATTCGCCCGAGCATCTGAAGGCTACCGTCTCGCCCCAGGCCACGCTCGACGATGTCTTCATCCAATACACCGGCGCCACCATCAGTGAAGGAGGAGATTTACGGGATGTCCAACGTACACGCCGCCTTGCCCGCCGTCTGGAGTGAAACCGAACCGCCTCTGCTTTTCCTGCGGCAGATGCTGGCGGTGGCCGAAGCCGATATCCGGAAGCTCATTCACGACCCGATTGAGCTGCTGACGCGCATGATCCAGCCGGTACTGTGGCTGGTGGTCTTCGGGCCGGTGTTTTCCCGCACGCGCGCGATCCCCACCGGCGGTTTGCGCTACCTCGATTTCCTGGCCCCCGGCATTCTCGCGCAAAGCGTGCTCTTCGGCGCGATCTTCTACGGTATATCGCTCATCTGGGAAAGAGACCTGGGAATTTTGCAGAAATACCTGGTGAGTCCCGCTCCGCGTTCGGCGCTGGTAGGCGGCCGAGCTCTTTCCTCAACGGCTCGCAGTATCGTCCAGACCATACTGGTTTATCTGGTCGCGTTTCTGCTCGGCGTGAATCTGCGTTTCGAACCATGGGCCGTCGCGGGCGTTTTATTCGCCGTGATGCTCGGATCGGCGGTCTTCTCCACCTTCTCGCTCATCGCCGCATGCATCGTGAAATCGCGGGAACGCTTCATGGGTATCGGCCAGGTCTTGACGATGCCTCTGTTCTTTGCGAGCAACGCGATCTATCCGCTCAGTCTGATGCCCCCGTGGCTGCGTACTCTAGCGCGCTTTAATCCGCTCAGCTACCAGGTCGATCTGTTGCGCGCCCTGATGGTGCACGGCGGACAGTCGGTCTTCGGACTGGCATACGACTTCGGCGTTCAGTTCCTGATCCTGGCGCTCTTGATCGCCCTCGCGACCAAGCTGTACCCGCGCATCATCTTGTGACGGAACTGGCGGCGGCTCCGCTAGAGTGCAAAACCACGCAGCCGCTTGAGCTAGCGCGCCGAGGCTTTTCACTCAATCGGCTTTCCCGGTTGGTGCATTGTTCAAAGAACTCAACAGACGCCAGCTTATCTCTGCTTTGGTAGGCAATCTGCGTTACTAACACTGGTAATAGTCTGCCCCGCCCTAATCTGGCGAGGCTCGGACTGGAAGGAGGTAGTGTATGAAACGTATTCTTCTGGCCGTCGCGACCATCGGCCTGCTTGGATTCGCGCTGGCTCCCAGCGCCCGAGCGGACGCATGGAATAAAAAGACGACATTGACGGTCAACGAAACGATTCAGCTTCCGAATTTAGTGCTTCAACCCGGTACCTATGTGATGAGGCTGCTCGATTCGGCTTCGGACCGGCACATCGTGCAGGTCTTCAATCAAGACGAGACTCAAGTTCTAACCACCATACTGGCGATTCCGAACTGGAGGCTGAAGCCTACCGGCAACACCGCGTTCACGTTTTGGGAGATGCCTCCGGGCCAACCCAGAGCGCTGAGAGCGTGGTTCTATCCCGGTGACAACTTCGGACAAGAGTTTGCCTATCCGAAGATGAAGGCCGTCGCAATCGCGCGTGAATCTCACGCTGTGGTTCCAACCACAGAAGCCGAGAAACCCGCCGAGATGGTGATTGCTCCGCTGGGCCAGGTGACCGAGGAGGCGTTCGCTGAGACTCCGACGGCTCCGGTGGCTGCGCCCGCTGAAATAGCCCAGGCGCTTCCGGCGCCAGAGCTTCCCAAGACTGCCAGCCCCTATCCGTTGGTTGGATTAGCTGGTCTGTTCTCGTTGTTCATTTTTGCTGTGCTGCGTGCGGTCCGCACGTCGTAGCGCAAGCATTCTGGATGGTGGCATATGAGAAGATGCCGCGGCGCGTTCCGGTGGTTGCTGGCCGTAGTTCTGTGCTTCGCTGGCGGAGGAAATGGCAGGGGCCAGCCCGCCGGTGACCAGCAGGAGTCGCAGGAATTCACGATCCGGACCACGTCGCGGCTGGTCTTATTGGACGTTAGTGTCAAAGACTCCGCTGGCGGTCTAGTCTCCGGGCTAGCGAAGCAGAATTTCCAGGTTTACGAAGACGGCAAGCTGCAACAGATCACGCAGTTCGCCCACGCCGACATACCTGTAACGGTCGGGCTGGTCGTGGACGAAAGCGGCAGCATGCGTCAGAAGCAGCCGGAAGTGATCACGGCTGCTCTGGCTTTTATTCACGCCAGTAATCCGCAAGACGAGATGTTCGTGATTAACTTCAACGAAAAGGCGCGCCGGGGATTACCGGACATCCAGTTATTCTCTGACAATACCGAGCAACTGCGAGCGGCATTATGGCGCGGTGTGCCCGAAGGCAGAACGGCTCTCTACGATGCCATCGGGATGGCCCTGCATCATCTCGATTTTGGACGCCGCGACAAAAAAACACTGGTCGTCATCAGCGATGGAGGCGACAACATCAGTGCCCGCAAGCTCCCCGATGTCATGGAGGAAGTTATGCGGTCGGTGGCGACCATTTATACGATTGGCATTTTTGACCAGGACGATCCGGACCGGAATCCTGGGGTTCTGAACCGGATCGCTCGGCTCAGCGGAGGGAGCGCCTATTTTCCGGAAAAGCTCGATGAGATCGCCCACATTTGCCGCGAGATCGCAAAGGAAATTCGCACGCGCTACACGATCGGCTATATTCCAGCGGCCGAGCAGAAGACGGCCGAGCGGCACATCAAGGTGGTGGCGCGGTCTGACAACGGACAAAAGCTGGAGGTTCGCACTCGAACCAGTTACCTGTTCACTCCCGATACTCAGCAGGAGGGGCTCGAAATGAAGGTTCGTCTGCTGAGGAGACACCGCGGAATTTTGCTCGGCCGGATTGGACTGCGCGAGCTGGAGCTATTCTTCTTGCTATCCGGTCTGGTTGCGATCGACGTCTACATTTGGATCAACGCGAGCGCCGCTGTTTATCAGGCATATGATAACTGGGCTT
Source organism: Bryobacterales bacterium (assembly GCA_963732175.1). GTDB lineage: Bacteria > Acidobacteriota > Terriglobia > Bryobacterales > Bryobacteraceae > Palsa-89. Next base: position 247,433 of record CAVSYF010000020.1, read on the forward strand.
TTGATCGGCGCCTCCCACCTGCATTGTCTGTCCTCAAGTTCCCGCCGCCAACTCTGACGCTGCCGGAAGCAAAACCAGTCGGCCCCTCGGGCCTGATCGGGAGGCTGGAGATTCCCAGTTTGCATTTGACCGCTATGATTCGGGAAGGAGCCGATGCAGCCACGCTGCGACGCGCAGTCGGACACATTCCCGGCACCGCTCTGCCCGGTGGAATCGGAAATGTGGGACTGGCCGGCCATCGCGATACGTTCTTTCGGGCGCTTCGGAACATCCAAACCAACGACCCAATCGAACTCGAAACTGTGAATGGAACGTATCACTACATGGTGGAATCCACCGGAATCGTTAGCCCGCGGGATATGCGGGTGCTTGCGCCGTCCGACGCCGAAAGCCTGACGCTGGTAACCTGCTATCCGTTTTATTACGTGGGATCGGCGCCCAAGCGCTTCATTGTTCGCGCAGTCCTGGCCCCGTCTGGTGTCAAGCGCCCGCCGACATAAGGGCACAACTTCCAAAACCGCAGGCTCCGAGGTAAGCTTAGGTGTTGTTGAGATCAGCCCTACCCCGAGGAGGCTCCCTGGTGCGACTCCTACTCTGCTTAATGCTGGCGGCCGTCGCGTACGCGCAGGATGGCGCGGCAGGATCCGACTGGCCGAGCTACGGCGGGTCCCCTTACTTTTGGCGCTACAGCGCTCTCGATCAAATCAACGCCACGAACGTTAAGAAACTCGCGCCCGCCTGGATCTTCTCGACCGGCGATTACGTGCAGGGGTTGCAGTCCACGCCGCTGGTCATCGACGGCGTGATGTATTTGGTCACTTCGCGCAGCCAGGTGTTCGCGCTGGATGCCGCCACGGGACGCGTCCTCTGGCAATACAAGTACGCATTGCCGAAGAGCGCCGGAATGAACACCCAAAGCCGCGGACTCGCGGTCGCCCAGGGCAAGGTGTTCATCGGAACCTACGACGATTTCCTCATCGTTCTCGACCAAAAAACGGGCCGCGAGATTTGGAAGGTCGCCACCGACGACGCTTCACAATGCGGCTGCACCATCACGGCCGCGCCGGTGATCGCACGCAACAACGTCGTGATCGGATCTTCGGGCGGCGATCGCGCGTTTCGCGGATACTTGACCGCGTTCGATATCAGAACGGGCCGGTTGGCGTGGCGCTTCTATACGGTGCCCGGCCCCGGCGAAAAGGGTCACGAGACCTGGAAGGGCGACAGCTGGAAGTTCGGCGGCGGCGCTCCCTGGACCACCGGTTCCTACGATCCGCAGCTCAACGCGATCTTCTGGGGAACGGGCAATGCCGCGTCCGATATGTACGCCGGCAACCGCGATCCCGGCGGCAATGCCTCCAACGTCAACCTCTACACCGGCAGCATCCTCTCGCTCGATGCCGACACCGGCAAATTGAAATGGTTTTATCAGGTGGTCCCGAAAGACGTCTGGGATTACGACGCGGCCTTCGAATGCGTGCTGGTGGACCACGAATACAAGGGCCGGATGCGCAAACTGCTGCTTCAGGTGCATAAGGGCGGCTACACCTTCGTGCTCGATCGCGAGACCGGCCAGTTCCTCAACGCATTCCGCATCGTCGACAACGAGACTTGGGTGAAAGGCATCACCGAAGATGGAAAACTGATCGGCCGCAACGAGCCGATTCCCGGCAAGGTCGTGCGCGTCTGCCCCAGCGCCATGGGCGCCAAGCAGTGGAATCACACTTCCTATTCGCCGCGCACAAACATGCTGTATATCCCGGTCATCGAGCTGTGCGCCGACTACACATCCGTCGCCCAGGAGGCGGTCGAGGGTGCCAGCTTCGGCGGCGGAAACTTCGATTTTTCGAAGGCGAAGCTCCAGACTGCGCCGAACTACGCCCGCATCGATGGCTACGATATCGTGACCGGCAAGCGCGTGTGGTCGGTCCCGCAAAGAAATATCATCCTGGCCTCGATGCTCTCGACGGCCGGCGATCTGCTGTTCACGGGCGACCCGCTCGGCAACTTTTTCGCTTTGAACGCGCGCACAGGCGAAAAGCTCTGGAGTTTTCCAACCGGCGCGGGACATCGCGGCTCCTCGATTTCCTATCGCGTGAACGGGCGTCAGTACATCGCGACGCCTACCGGACTCGGCGGCGCTGTGGGAGCGCAAATTTCGGGCCTGCTCGAGGACGGTTCGATGTTTCGAGGCGGGTCGACCCTGGTTGTGTTCGCGCTGCCGGAGGATTCCAAATGATCCGCCTTTGGCCGCTGCTGTTGCTGCCCGTGCTCGCTAACGCCCAAAACGCAGCGCAGATGATCGCGCACGGTGAACAGGTTTTCAATCAGACTTGCTCGAACGGATATTGCCATGCAGCGAAGGGCGCAGGCGGCGGAGCAGCGCCGCGTCTGGTCTCGCGCGGTTTCGACGAAGCCTACATTTCCAAGGTGGTCATTTCCGGCGTCGAAGGGACGGCCATGGCAGCGTTTGCCGATCGGTTACCGGCACGCGATCTTTCGGCAGTGATCGCCTACATCGATAGCTTGAATGGCGTCGCGCCTTCGGCCAATCCTGGCGGCCGCGGCAGTTTGGAACCTCCGGCTGCCAAGCTGCGGTCCTCACTGTCGCCCGACGCTGAAAAAGGACGAAGTCTTTTCTTCGAAGCGACGCTCGGCTTCGGACGCTGCTCGACGTGTCATCAGGTGGGGAGTCAGGGCCTTGCGGTCGCGTCGCCGATCGTCACCGTTCCGATGACCGTCCCCGCTTTTCAAGCGCTGAAGACACCCGACGTTTCCACCGCTACCATCAACGGGGAAACGATGCCGGTGCTGGTGCTCAGCCGAGGAAACCGAGACACGATTTTCTACGATCTGACGTCGGCGCCACCGGTATATCGCACCGTCGATTCTACCCAGGTGAAGATCGTAAGCGGCAGTTCCTGGAGCCATGCCGCCGTGATTAAGGCGTACAGCGATTCCGAGTTGGGATCGATTCTCAGCTTTCTGCGGGCGGCGGGCAGGCCTTGAATGTGGAGATCGAGTGGACTCAAACCTGGGTCTGTACCGCTGAACAATCGCGAGCGGGGGTTCCGTTTCCGTGGACCCTATCGGGTGCTGATCATTTTGGCGGTACTCTTCGCGACCTTCGTTTTGATTGTGCCTCTCATTTTTAAACCCGGAGTGGAGCCGCCCGCGCAAACGCCTCTTGGGAGCCCTTTTTCAGTGCCGGTGCGGATTTCGAATCAGGATCTGACGCCGCTTCAGGACGTCGAGTACAGTTGCGAGGTTTCCAAGCTGACGCTGGAGAATGGAACGCCGGTCAACGGCGCAAGCGTCCTCATCCGAGGCACTATTCGAAGCCTTCCCGGCCGTCACGCGATCACAGCCTCTTGCGAAACCGCCTCTATCGTGAATGCTCCAATCAAGGCCGCCGAATACACGCTGACGCTCAACTACCGGAACTTTCCGTGGCCGCAACATCGCACCAGCGTTTACCATATTGCCGCTAATATAAACGGCAGCGGGCAGGTCACGGGATGGAAGCTGGTATCGAACTAGTCGAATCGTTAGCGCGCACGAGTTCCCTTCCACCTACGGATTTGTTTATAATCAGACGCCAAAAGATTCAAGCGAAGGAATGTCATGACAGATCAAAAACACGAGCGCGGGGAAATCCGCCGCCGGGATATGCTGAAGGCCCTGGGTGCGGTGGGCGCCGCAGCGGCCATGCCTACGGGCGAATTGTTCGCGCAGTTCGTCAATAAATCGACTGCCAAGGGCGGGCGCATCGACGTGCATCATCACCACGTCCCGCCGGCGCTGGCAGGCAATGGCCGGGGTCCGGGAGGCCGCGGGCTGTGGACGCCGGAGAGAACGCTGGAGCAAATGGAGAAGTTCGATATCGCCGTCGCCATGCTGTCCATGACTCAGATGGGCAACATTCTGTATGACAACACCGAGAAGGGCCGCAAGGCGGTGCGAACGGGCAACGATTACGGAGCCAAGGTCATGGCCGATCATCCCAAGCGTTTTGGCCTGTTCACCGGCGTTCCGCTGCCCGATATCGACGGAGTCATGAAGGAGCTCGAATATGGCCTGGACACGCTGAAGGCCGACGGCATCGGGATCTACACCAATGACAATCAGACGCGCTGGCCGGGCGATCCCTACTTCGATCCGATGTGGCAGGAGCTCAACCGCCGCAAGACCATCGTGTACATGCATCCGCTGGCGCCGCCGTGCTGCACCAAATTGAATGACAGCGTGGGCACGGGCATGAACGAGTTTGACTTCGACATCACGCGCGCTTGCACCAGCATCCTAGCGAATGGCGTGTTGCACAAGTATCCCGATATCAAGATCATCATTCCGCATTCGGGCGGCACCATGCCGATGATCGCGGGCCGCATCAAGGATCGTTATCCGCACGACCCCAAGCACGAAGAGTACATTCCCAACGGCGTGATCGCCGAGCTGCAGAAATTCTATATCGATATCGCGCATGCGGCCTTCCCTTATCCGATGGCAGCGATGATGAAATTCGCGCAGCCGGACCACATCATGTTTGGAACCGACTATCCGTTCGAGCCGATAGAATCCACCGCGAATGAGATCCCCGGTCTGGGACTTTCACCCAAAGTGATGCGAGCGATTGAAAGGGAGAACGCGGAAAAATTGTTTCCACGCTTTAAGGCCTGACGGCGGCCGATTCGGTTACTGCGTGCTCGGTTTCCCGGCGCCGTTATCCCGGACTTTCTCGTTAAACTTGAACTCTTCGGAAGGCGCGCAATAGACCTGCTGGTCCCAATTTTTTACAAAGGGCTCGCCGACGGGAAACTCTTTGATGGGCGAACCGTTCAGCTTGAAAATCTTCCGATCGCTTTCCCAAGGCCGCGAGTAATATTCCGGATCGGTCAGCGTCATGGTGAGTTCGAGCGTGTCGTGATCCAAACGCCGGTAGCGCTCCTGCAACTTCATGGCCTCGGTGTGCGGGTAGCCAAATTTATCGAGCCAGGTGCGGGCATCAAAGCCGATGGAATCCACGACGAACGTGTTCCCGTCCCAATGGCCCACTGAATATCCATTCCACTTCGGATCTAAATCGTCGGTCTTGGGCAGCGAACGGCCATCGGTCCAAACGATGCGGTGATCGTGGTGCCATTGGAAGAATTGAATGAACAGATCCTTGGTCTGGAGAATCCACCAGGTGGTGTGCGAGGAACCCACCTCGGCGTTCAAGTTGCGCGGGATGCCGAGCGGATCGCAGGTACCCATCGGGTCGTTTCCGAAAGCCGGTGGAACGACTCTCGGCCCATAGCCCGGTTTGTTCTTCTCGAGAGCCGCTTTGCCGGCCGGCGTAAACGGCGCCTCGGCGAAAACCGTCCCGCGCCCGCGCGCTCCCGCCAGGTTCGGGGGAAGATTCGGCTGCACGTTATATACATTGCTGAAGGTCTGGATCGGACTGGTGCGGTACCAGACTCCGTTGAGATCGTGCGGATCGAAGGGTTCCGAGCTGGTTTTCGCCGCTGCCGGCCGCTGCCCAGTTTGGGCAAACGCGGCGGGCAAGAGCAGCAGGGCTGCAATCAAAGAATTTCGCATGTCGATACGAGCCTTACTCCTTCGTCTCGCCCCCCTTGGGGTCGCTCAGCGGCATTTCTTTTCCATTGACGACGATCTTTTTTCCCTGGCAGGTGGTGCTGGGAACTTTGGTCGGAGCGCAGGTGAGCGTGATCTGATCGCCCGGCTTGATGGCGTTGCGGCTCCAGCCCACGCCCCAGTTCCGCATCATGATCGGCGTCGGCCCCAGCTCGGAGGACCAATGTTGGATGTTGCCCTTGTCGTCCTTCACGTCGAAATAAATGGAGACATGCGGATAGGAGAAAGCAAATTCCGTAACGACTCCGTTTACGGTAATGCGCTTATCCCAGGCGTAATTGGGGTTCGATCCATGGTGGGCAAACAGAGGCACGGTCAGCGCGACAAAAAGCGCGATACCGAGGCACGATACGCTCACGATCTTTCCTGGCATGCGGGAACCTCCCAAGGTTTTCAGATCATAGGAACTCTATCAATCTGGACCAACGGTGTCAATGCCGCCTGTCGCAGCTGTCGCAGCAAAATGAGAATGTCCTATTTGGGCAAAGTAGAAATGTCCTATTGACAGGGTCCAGCCTGAGGGGTGGACGAAGGACAGCTACTAATGAACCAGGCCGAACGAGACCGGCTGGATGCCCTGAAGAGGGCCAAGAAGAAATTGATCACGCAACGACAAGCCGCTGAGGAGATCGGTGTCAACGAGCGGCACGTGCGACGGCTGTTGCGCAAGCTGCGGCAGAAAGGAGACCGGGCGGTGATTCATGAGCTACGCGGGAGAACGTCCAACCGAAAGCTGTCCGCCGACATGGAACAGCAGGCGATCACGATTTTGACGGATCCGGTGTACCGCGGATTCGGGCCTACATTGGCGGCAGAATACTTGCGCAAGCGGCACCGGCTTACGGTGAGCAAGGAGACGTTGCGACAGTGGATGGCCAAAGCCGGATTGTGGCGCGCCGGTCATCGCCGCATGGTGGAGGTGCACCAATGGCGGCCGCGTCGAAGCCGCTGTGGGGAGTTGGTGCAATGGGACACCAGCGACCACGACTGGCTGGAGGGCCGCGGGGAATCGATCTATCTGATAGCGATGATCGACGATGCCACCAGCCAGCTGTTCGCACGCTTTGTACGGCACGATTCCAGTGAGGAGAACCGGCGGCTGCTGGGGGCGTACCTCGAGCAGTTTGGCCGCCCGCTGGCGTTTTACACCGACAAAGCGGGGATGTTCCAGGTGGCGGTTAAGACCAAACGACAGCAGCAGCGTGAGGACCGCGACCGGCCCCAGATGCCGCCGACACAGATTGAACGGGCGCTGCGCGAGCTGAACGTTGTCTGGATTCCGGCGCACTCGCCGCAGGCCAAGGGACGCATTGAACGCCAATTTTTGACGGCGCAGGATCGCCTAGTGAAAGGACTGCGTGTGGCCGGGGCGTGCACCCTCGATCAGGCCAATGCGTATCTGGAGAACGAATATCTGGCTTGGTGGAATCAGACCCTGGTGGTGAAGCCGGCCGATACCGCCGATGCCCATCGCCCTCTCGGCAAAGAGCATGATCTGGCCGCGATTCTCAGCCACGTGGAACAGCGTCAGGTGACGAATGACTACACGGTGCGATACGAAGGCAAGCTCTACCAAATCGACCGCCGCGACATCCAGGTCGGAATGCGCAAAGGATGGGTGCGGGTCGAACAGCGCTTGGACGGCAGCGTCGCCGTGCAGTTTCAAGGTCGTTATGTGCGGGTGCGCCGCTGCGCGCTGCCACTGGTGTTATCCAAAACGCTCGCACCCCCGACACGCTCAACGGGCAAGATCCGGCGCAAAAGCGATTGGATGAAGAACTTTTCCATCCGCTCGAAGCCTTCTCGTTCTCGACCGACTGAGGTGCCCGATGCTCGCAGCTAAACGCCGGCACCGAAACCAAAACCAATCGGAGCGCTGGGCAAAACCGGCCCGGCGATCTTCGCGCTTTATTTATCCGAAGACCGCTGCTCGGGAGCTCCACCAAAGCAGATCTGTCCTCAAAAACCAAAACCCCCAGAACGGGCATCATCGGGCCCGGTTTGACTGGGGGTCTGGTGCCGTCTGCTTCGGAGCCAGCCCCGTCGCAGCGGTCTTCGGATCTGCCCCAGGGAGCGCGACTCCCCCGGAACATCGAATCCACTGTAAGCCCGCTCCTTCGGCTCCTAGCTCAAAACAGGACATTTCTACTTTGCTGGGAATAGGACATTTCTATTTTGCCTTGACACGGTGTCAATGCCGCCTGGATATACGGGCCGCATTCGTGGGAGTACAGAAGTACTATGGATGCGCACCTCTCGCCTATCGCCGCTCCTGTCGAAGCACGTAAGATGAGAATGTAAACAATTTTTAGGAGGACGCGATGAAAACTCTTTGGTGGTCAGCCATCCTAGCATTGATCCTGGTCGTCGGCTTGTGGGTACGCGTCGGAACAGCTCAGACACAAACGGCTCCGCGCGCGGCCAAGTCAAAGACCGGCTACTTGAAACTATCGGGCAAGGAAACCAAGAATCCCGACGCGTGGCCCTACGCAGACGATTACGATTCAGTCCTGGCGGCCGGCGCCGTTTCTCACGTGCGCTACGAAGACGAACACATCCGGCTGGTCGAAGTGGCGTACTTCCCGGGCGTGCATACGCGGATGCACGGAAATCCGTGGCCCTCGGTCCTGGCGTATGACGCTCCCACGCCGACTAAGCTGGCCAACGTGGAATTGGATCCGCAGAGTTCACTGAACGGCCAGGGAGGAGGCCAGGCCCCGCCGCCGCAGGGCATGCTGTACCCGGGCTGTTCCACGATGGCGCCGCTCGCGCCTCACGCGGTCATAAACAACGATACGTTTCCGCTGCATTTCTATCGCGTGGAGTTCAAGCGGATCGACGGCGACGGAATCAAGGCGAACTGGAAGGTATGGTATCCGTGGATGCTGCTCCCCTTGAAACCGGTTGCTAACCTCGACCCGAACGATCCCAAGCTGGGTCCGCCAGTCTCGAAGGAATACCCGTATGCGGCCGCGACGGAATCCTACAAGGCCGCCCCCAACAATCACCAGGTGCGTTATGAGGACGATCACGTCGTGTTTCTTGAAGTCACGTTCCGGCCCAATGAACGGGAAAATCTGCACGGTCATGAGAACCCGTCCGTGTTCGCGCGCGACACTGGCTCGAATCCGGTCAGCGGACCCACGCCCAATCCTCCGAATCCACCGGCGCAGCCTGCGAATCACGACCCGGGAATCGGACCGAATCGCGGCGGGGATTACAAGCTGGTTCCCAACGGAGTGAACGGGCAGGGTGGAGGCTCAGGCGCGGCTCCAGCCGGCATGAAATGGCCCAGTTGCGCGACCATGGGACCGCAGTGGCCGCACGCCGCCAGCACCACCAACGATTATCCGGCGCACTTCTATCGGATCCAATTCAAGCGCATCGATGGCGAAGGCATCAAGACACATTGGCGCGAATGGTATCCGTGGATGGCGAAACTCGCCGATGAAAATAGCGAGCGCCCGGCGCGGCCAAATTACTAGCGGAGGAAATCGCATGAGCCAAATCAAAATCTCTAAATTTCTCGTCGCCTTCCTGATGTTGTCCGGATTGGCGGTCCATGCACAAGATGAAACTTCTCGCGCTGTCGCCGGGGGTGGCATCTCAGTGCCGCAGTGGACCGGAAAAATCGACGCCAATGAAGAGCGCGCAGGCCGAACGTTAAACGACGCGAAGCTCGCGAAGACGGGGGACATCTTCCACGTCACGACGGGCCCGGCGGTGACGTATTGGAATCCGGGCAATAAGGCGACCGGCGACTACACGGTGAAGGCGACGTTCACCGAGCCGAAGTACATGAACCTGAATAACCACCCCCATCCGTACGGCCTGTTTATCGCCGGCAACGACCTGGGGAGTGCCAATCAGAGCTATCTTTACTGTGCGGCTTACGGGAATGGAAATTTCATCGTGCGCGGCTTTGGTCCTCGGCCGTTTCAGATGAATGACGGCGGCGATTCCAGTCCCGCGGTGCACAAGGCCGCAGGAGTCGGGCAGCCCGTAACGCAGGAAATCGCGATGTCCGTAAAAGGCGGCCACGTGCAGTGCGCCATCAATGGCACCGTCGTGGCGGATTACGACAAGGGCGCGGTGGTCGCCAATGGAAAACTAAAATCGACAGATGGCGTCTACGGCATGCGCTTCGCCCACAACACCGAGGTGAATGTTACAGGCCTGAGCGTTTCGAAGAACTGACGACGGCACGGCGGCTTTCCAGCACTCACGTGAAATCTCAACCCGCAGCTTCGCGCGAGCCAGCCGGACCGGCTCCCCCTCGGCGCCGAGCGTCGAAGTCCCTGGAAATTCCCCGAGACAAATCGAGCGTCGAGCTGCGCGTAGACGATCGAACCGTCGCACTCACCAATTTGCAAAAAGTTTTTTGGCCCGACGCGGGGATTACCAAGCGCGATCTGCTCCAATACTACGCCGACATTGCGCCTTTCCTGCTGCCGCATCTCGTGAGCCGTGCGATGGTCATGAAGCGCTATCCGAATGGAGCCTACGGCAAGTTTTTTTTCCAGAAGCGTGCGCCGAAGTCGCGTCCGAGCTGGATTGCTATTTGCAACATCAAACATCCATCCGCGGGTTGGGTTGACTTTCCCGTCGTAGAGGATCTCGCCAGCCTTTTATGGGTGGTCAATCTTGGCTCGATCGATTTGAACCCGTGGTACGCGCGCTGCGACGATGTCGACCGGCCGGACTACCTTCTGTTCGATCTCGATCCCACTCCTGGAGCGGGCTTCCAGCAAGTCCTCAAAGCCGCGCTGGCAGTTCGGGAACGGCTGGCCGAACTGAAGATGCCCGCCTATCCGAAAACGACCGGATCGCGCGGCGTCCACATTTACATTCCCATCGTGCGCGGCCCTCTTCAGAAAGAGGTCTGGAGTTTTGCTAAGGCCTTTGCCGTGGAGCTAGCCGATCGGCATCCCGAAATTATTACCGCGGAATATAAAGTCGCCAAGCGCCCCTCGAATCGCGTTCTGGTCGACTATAACCAAAACGCCTGGGGACGGACCCTGGCGTCGGTTTATTCGGTCCGGCCGAAGCCTCGCGCCACCGCCTCGGCTCCCGTGACGTGGGACGAAATCGAGCAAGGCATCCAGATCGAAGATTTTCGCCTGGATAACATGCTGGAACGTGTGAAGCGTCTGGGCGATCTCTATCGGCCGCTGCTGCTTCAGAAAAATCGCGTCAAATTGGAGCGGTTGCTATGAACTGCCCGCCTGCTTAGCGGCCGCGTGCGCGCGTTCGTGCGGCTTTTTGCGCGGCTTTGCTCCGGTCGGCTGCGCTGCGGCTCCGCGCGCTGGCGTGTCCCTGGCGCGAAAGAGCCCGGTTCGAAGCGGCGCGCTCCCCTTCCTTTTGGAGAGCTTCGCTGGTGGCCCGGGACCTTCGAGCGGAAGGCGCTTTTCCGGGCGATTCCTGCCCGCGAGCGTAATCGCGCGAGGCCTGAGTGCGCGTTCTCTCGGAGGACTTGCCCTTTTTCGGCGGCGGCAATTTCACGCCCGCGCGCCTCGCCTTGGACAGCCCGATCGCGATCGCCTGCTTCGCCGAACGCGCCCCATGCTTGCCTTCCCGCACGTGATCCATCTCTTCCCGAACAAATTCGCCCGCCTGCGTGGAAGGAGATTTCCCCTCCTTCGCATCCTCCCGAGCCCGCTCCTCTGTACTTTTTTCCGGCATAATGCCTCCCCTCGCATTGCGAGCAATTTCGGTTCCGCAGCACCATTCATTGACACGTCCCGGCCGCGGAGATACCATGAAGAGGCTCTCTGGTGTACCTTGCACGGCTCACAATCGCTGAGCATCGAATCCTCTGTGAGGCGGTATCCTGGCCCAAGGCGACCGAGCGATCGGGAGGATCTTCCGTTAGATGGATCTCGCGGCTATCTGTAAAGCGATTCAGTACTCCGATATCGGCACGTCGATCCGCGAGTCCACCTGGACGTTTCCGATCGTTGAAACCACGCATGTGCTCGGACTGGCCATCTCGGTGGGACTAATTCTGATCACGGATTTGCGGCTCACCGGCCTCATCCTGCGAAAACGGGCCTTCTCGGAAGTCTGGGGGCAGCTCAAGCCATTGTTCACCGTCGGCTTTATCATCATGTTCATCTCGGGGATCCTCTTGTTTTGGTCGCAAGCCCTGAAAGCCTACCAAAGTATTTATTTTCGGGCCAAGATCGTGTTCTTGATCCTGGCGGCCGTCAATGCGCTGGTGTTCGAATACACCAGCCGCCCCAGTGTCGCAGCGTGGGACACAGCGCCGGTTCCTCCAGCTCAAGCCAGACTGGCGGGATGGCTGTCGATCATCCTTTGGGCCGGGATTATCGCGGCAGGCCGGACCATGGCGTATAGCTTTTAGGCAGCTTCTTAATGATGCAGGCAATTTATCCTTTCTTTCAGTGGGCCGATGGCAGTCTGGTGGGCACAGCGGTCCGGAACTCGCGCGTGTGGTTTCCGCTGCTGGAACTCTTTCACCTTTTCGCGCTAACGATATTGTTGGGGTGCACGGTGCTGCTGAGTTTGCGCCTCTTAGGCGTCATGCTGAAAAAACAGCCGCTCCCTGAGTTGGCGCACGAACTGTCGCCCTGGATGGCGGGAGCAATCACCGTGGTGCTCGCCTCGGGCATTCCCATGTTTTTCTCCGGCGCGTTGCGGTATTACGGCAATACGTCGTTTCGCGTAAAAATGGTGTTCCTGTTCAGCGCTCTCATCTTTCATTTCGCCTATTTCCGAAGGGTGGTCCGGCGCGATGAGAGCAGCTTGTCGCCGGTCGCAATCAAGTTGGCGGGCATTGGGGCTCTGGTGCTTTGGTTCGGCGTGGGACTGGCCGGCCGCGGAATTGGCTTCGTCGGATAAACGCTCGCACTATACACAACAGCGGCATCTCCTCGGTTTCACTTTCCCACCAAGTTGCCGTTCTGTTCCACCGCGCTTTCCACAGCGTGCTCGACGACTTCCTTGACCGCTTCCTTTACCGCGTCCTTCACCGACTCCTCCAGCAAGGCCTGATCCAGCCGGACGTCGCCGTTGTCTCCAACCATTTCCTTCACGATCACTTCCAAAACCGGCGCTACCGGAGGAAGCTCCCGGGCCACGGCTTTGGCTACCCTCTTTGCAACTCTGATTACCCGGGGCGTGTCGTGTTGCGGCTCTTGCGGCGTTATCTCTTCCCGCTCCCAATCTTCTTGGAAAGTTTTGAGGAGCTGCGCCGTAACTTTGCGATCACGAAAAATCACCCCAACCTCGCGGCGGGAGTCCAGCTCGGCCTCGCGAAGGCTTTGACTGCCCATGAAAACGTGACAGCCGTCGCGAATGATCGTACGAGTGTGAAGCCGCATGCCCGGCATTCTCCGCACGGCTAGCGCAGCGGTCCCACGCTTCAAACGGCCGATAATTCGTATCTCGACACCCGCCTTCGCTCGATCTGCCAAAAGCCGGAGCATGCTCGTGTCGCTGATCTGCGGGTCATAAATGAGCAGTTGCTTCCTTGCGCCTTGAATAAAGGCTGAGAGCTGTTTCCGAGCGTTGGCCGGACTCACTATAAACGCCGGCAGTCCCGGATTGTAAGGTTGTCGCGTCGCGTCGGCTTCAAACAGTTTCACGGCCTCCTCCACCGGCTTTGCGTTTTTGGTGATCAACCCGAAACTGCGGCTGTGCTCGATGTCGAGATAGGTGAAGTTGAAGGCCAGCAGATACAGCTCCCTGCGATCGACAATCATGTACTTGCCGTGGTAGCGCGTAAGATCGTCCGCGGTGCGCGCCACGGTGACACCCGCGGCCAACAGGCGCATCTCCAGCTTCCGCAGATTCCTTTCACCCCCTCGATTGGTATAAGCGATCAGAGCATGCACGAACACGCCCCGGCCGACCGCTTCGGCCAGAGCCTTCTCAATCTCGCTTCGGTCGAAACGAAAGATGGCGATCTCGACGCGGTTTTTGGCGTTACGAATCCCTTGCAGCAAGGGTGCGATTCCATCGCCAGGCTGCACAAAAAGTTTCATGGCACGCCTTTTGCTAATCAAGAGCATGGCCATTTCCGCGGAGGTTCCGTATGCAAAAGCGCGCGCAAGTACTTAGCCTGGTTCTAGCCCTGGTGGTTAGCGAGCCATTTGGTTTGGCTAGAACGAAAAAAGGGGAGGTACCCGCTCAACAGCCGGGAGAAATTACCGGTAACATTCTAACGGTTCTGTGGCGAGAGCCAAAAAACATTTCGGGCGAAAACCTGTTTTACGGCGCCGGCGGTAAGAACAATGAGCCACACGGTCCGTTCACGTTCTTGAAGGAGGACCTGGAAGGAACCAATCCGAAATTCGACGTTATGGCCGCCGACGGAGTGAAGTGGAAGGTGAAGCTGGGCGATGAAGCTCGCCCGGAGACGGTGGTCTCTCGCCTGGTTTGGTCGGTGGGCTACAACACGGACTGGGATTATTTCAGCCCGGCCATTCAAGTCCAGGAAATGCCCTTCCGGCTGCATCGCGGGCAAAAGCTCGTCGGCCCGAACGGGGCTGTCCAGAATGTACGTTTGAAGCGCGAACCCCAGGGCGAAAAGAAAATCGGCATCTGGAAGTGGCGCCACGATCCATTCACGGGAACGCGCGAATGGAACGGCCTGCGGGTGCTGATGGCGGTGGTCAACAACTGGGATCTCAAGGATGAGAACAACGCCATTCGCGAAGCGAAGCTTCCGGGCGACCGCGCAGAACGGTTTTACGAAATAAGCGACCTGGGATCGAGCTTCGGAAAAAATGGCTTGTCGCGCGATCGCAAGAAGTCGAAGGGCGATCTGGAGTTCTACGTCCGTTCTCAGTTCATCAAGAAAATCGGCCCGGACTACGTCGATTTCGCCACGCCCCGGCGCGCGGATGTAATCACGCTGGTCAACCCGCACGAGTTTTTCAGCCGCCTGGGCCTGCGCTGGATCGCCAAGCGAGTACCGCTTCAGGACGCCCGCTGGATGGGGCAGCTGCTCGCTCAACTCTCGCAGGATCAAATCCGCGATGCCTTCCGGGCAGGGGGCTACTCGCCGCAAGAGGTCGATGGATTCACGAGCGCGGTCGAATCCAGAATCGCTCAACTTAATAAGCTATGAGATTTAAACAAGCTATGAGATCCCGTCTGCGTAATCGCTCAGAACGCGGCGGACCACTTCCCCAACTTTCATGAACTCGTCCAGGTCGGCCGGCTTGCGGAAGTAGGCCGTTGCACCCAGCCGGGACGCCTCCAGCCGGTCGCTGGGGGAGTCCGAAGAGGTCACGATCACGATGGGAATGCTTCCGCAGCGGCTGCTTCGCACTCGCTTCAGGACCTCATGTCCCGATCTTTTTGGAAGGTTTAAATCCAGGAGCAGAACGCTCGGGCAGGGTATGGCTTCGTTGGAATCGATTTCCTCGATCAGACGAAAAGCTTTCTCACCGTCCTCGACGATCCACATGTCGAAGTCTTCGAGGTACTCGTTCAGCGATTGCCGGACGATGTACGTATCGGCGGGGTTATCTTCGACCAGCAGCACGGTGCGCCCGGCTGTTCTCTCGCGGTCGACGGCATCGTTCACGGCCGGAGCGCATTCATCGCAAACAGAATTGGGCATCGGGATGTTTCAGCAACTTTCATCGGGAAAGAGGGCCAGCGCGGACCACGCGGACCACGCGGACCACGCGCAGATAATGTGACTCGAATGCCGAGACTTCGTTTCAGGAAATTTTGTGGTCCCCCCGGGCAAGGCGACAGGTCAACCCCGTGAACCCTACTTCGCAACGATGGCCTGCTGCTCGGCGACTTCCTCGCGGCGGAACTGTATCTCGTACAGTTCAGAGTACACTCCGCCCAGTTTAAGCAGTTCTTCGTGGTTGCCGCGCTCGATAATGGAGCCGTCTTTTACGACAAAAATCACATCCGCGCGCCGGATCGTGGAAAGCCGGTGGGCAATCACGATGGAAGTCTTGCCTTCCATCAGGCGGTCCAACCCTTCGAATACCAGCTTCTCGGAGGCCGCATCCAGACCGGAGCTGGCTTCGTCCAGAATCAAAATGGGCGTGTTGCGGATGATGGCGCGGGCGATCGCGATACGCTGGCGCTGCCCTCCGGAAAGCGTGACGCCGCGTTCCCCGACCATAGTGTTGTACCCCTCCGGGAGCTTCTCGATGAACTCGCTCGCATTGGCCAACTCGGCGGCGCGTAATATCTCGGCGCGGCTCGCTTCCGGCTTGCCATAAGCGATGTTGTTCCAGATCGGCTCGCGAAACAGCAGCGTCTCTTGCAGCACGAAGCTGATCTGCCGGCGCAGCGATTTCTGCTGCCAGCGGCGCACATCCTGGCCGTCGATTTTCACCGACCCCGAGGCGACGTCATAGAAACGCGGGATCAGGCTCACGATGGTGGTCTTCCCCGCCCCGGTGGGGCCAACCAGAGCCGCCACCTGCCCCGGCTCGATCCGAAGACTCAGGTCTTTGAGTACGGGAACCTCAGCCTCGTAACCAAAATCGACGTGCTCAAACTCGATCCGGCCCTTAAAAACGGGCGCCCGCCGCGCACCCGGCAGATCCTTAATGGCACCGTCTGTTTCCAGAACTTCCCGGATGCGCTCATAGCCGATCGCGGCCTTGGAGTAGGCGTCGGTCATCTTGGAAAGGTCCTGCATGGGCTTGTACATTTTCCCCAGATAGAAAATGAACAGCACCAGCGAGCCGGCCGACAGGCTGCCGGCCAATACCAGCCGCGCTCCAAACCACAGCACCAGGCTGGTGCCTACCGCCACCAGAATCTCCACCATCGGGGCCAGCTTGGCTTTCAGCCCGCGCGCCCGCAATGCGATCTCCACGCCCTCCAGGCTTTCCTCTTCCAGGCGGCGTTGCTCATAATCTTCTCGACCGAACGCCTTGACTACGCGAATGGAAGAAAGAACCTCCTGAATTACCGATACGATTTCGCCTTCTTTTTTGCGGACCTCTCGCGTCGCCTTCTTGATGCGGCGCGTATAGGTATAGACCACGAAGAACAGCAGCGGCGCCACCGAAAGAGCGATCAGCGTGAACTGCCAATTCAGATAGAGCATCACGCCCAACATGCCCACCAGCGTCAGGCTGCTAATCAAGGCGCTCAATAGTCCGGAGGCGATGAAGCTTTGGATCGCGTCGATATCGCTAGTGACGCGGCTGATCAAGTCCCCGGTCTGCTTGTGGTCGTGATAGGCCAGCGAGAGCAGCTGAACGTGCGAGTAGAGCGTACGCCGCAGGTCATGCATCACCCATTGGCCGACGGTGGTGGTGACGGACTTCTCGATGTAGGAACAAATCGCGCCCACCACCGCAATTGCCAAAACCGCGAGGGCGGCCAGCTTAATGACGTGCAACTTGTCTTCGCCGGCCCACGCGAGGATGAGCTGATTGAGCCATCCCCCGCCCGGCTTGGACTTGAGCACATTATCGAGGACGACTTTGAGCGGCCACGGCTCCAGCAGATTGGCGACGGTCTCGCCCGCGACTGCGATCAGTGCCCCGGCCAAAACGGCATAGTGCGGCCGCAACAGGTCAGTAATCTTGAGCCGCTTCACATCGCTGGACGATTCTTGCATGACTACGGCTGCGAGAGACTCCCGAAAAGGCACTCACAAGGTTAGATGCACTGCCGCGCGGAACGAGATACAGCAGAGGAACCCTGGTCTAGCTGGCGGTCTTGGCCTGAAGCCAGACGGCCGCCCAGGCGCTTGGAGTCGTATCGAATTCCCCATCCGGCGAGAAATCCATCCGTTCCGGGGTACCTCGCGTGATTCCGTGTTCCAGAGCGTAGCGAGTCAGCTCGGCGGTGGTACGGATACCCAGCTTGTCCATGATCGCCATCTTGTGGAAGACGGCCGTTTTCACGGAGATGTTCAAGCTGTTGGCGATCTCCTTGGCGGTGCATCCCTCCGCCACCAGCTGCAGCACTTCGCGTTGCCTCGACGTAAGACTGGTGGGATTGCGCCGCAGCGCCGGATTGGTGGCGGCAGCCACCACGTGCTCAGCCATTAAAGGCGTTACGTAACTGTGACCCTCCAACACCTGCCGGATCGCCGTCACCAGTTCCGAAACTGCGCAACGTTTGAGCACATAGCCGGAAGCCCCAGCCCGGAAAGCCTCAATCACATATTCGGGCTCGTTGTGGGCGGTCACCACGACGACCTTGGTGGCCGGTGACGCCTTGCGAAAACACCGCGTAGCCTCGATGCCGTTCAGAATGGGCATGCCGATGTCGACCAGAACGACATCGGGCCGCGAATCTTCCACAATTTTCAGAAGATCACGCCCGTTACTCACGGTCTCGAGGAGCTGGAACTCGTCTTCCAGCAACTTTCGCAGGCCTTCCGCAACCATGGTGTGGTTTTCAGCGATGATCACTCGTGCTCGGATATCCATCGGTGAGTAGACATAGAACGGCCAATGAAGGTTTCAAAGTCGTTATTTGATAGTTATTCCTGCTTTGGGAGCTGGAACGCCCTGGGAATTTCCTTAGTTCTCTCCGTGCCGGCGAAGCGCTAAGTATAGAGTGTGACTTTAGCCTATGCGTGTCCGAAATGCGGATCCGGCATGGTGCGGCGCTCAAAACGCCGCGGTTGGTACGATAAGTCGCTCCAACTGACCTGGCTAGCGCCCTTCCGCTGCTGCCAGTGCATGCATCGGTTCGTGGGCTTTACCAGCCAGAGGGCTCGGCGGGGCTTCCTTACGATCCTGCTGCTCACTCCACTCGCACTGGGGATCTGGCTGGGCGAACTGGATGGCAGCTATCGCGCGCACCAGCAGCCCTGCCTGACCACGCCCGCCGAGAATTTGTCTCCGGCCAATTCTTTCGTCGCAGTCCGCTGATTCCTGGAAAAAAATACAGGCTTCGGTCAGGGTGTGCAATCCCGTGGCGCGTATCGCTGATTGGACCAAAAGGAAATTGCGGGCTGGCCTCAAACTTGCACCGCAATTCGGCGCGATTGCACGGCAAATAGGAGTTGTGTCATGGCTGGAAAAAACAGGGCTGTATTTGGAATCTATGCAAGCCAGTTGGATGCGGAGAACGCCGTAAGCGGGCTCAAGCTGGCGGGCTTCCGGAATACCGACATCTCGATCCTGTTCCCCGAAAATTCAGGGAACAAAGATCTGGCGATGACTAAAAACACCAAGGCGCCGGAGGGCACGGCCGCGGGCGCGAGCTCGGGAGCGGTGGTCGGAGGAATCCTGGGTTGGCTGGCGGGCGCGGGAGCGCTGATGATTCCCGGACTTGGACTTTTCGTCGCCGCCGGGCCGATCATGGGCCTTCTCAGCGGCATCGGCGTGGGAGGCATGATCGGCGGCATTGCAGGCGCTCTGGCAGGCCTGGGGACGCCCGAGTATGAAGCCAAGCGTTACGAAGGCCGTATTCGAAAGGGCGGAATCCTGCTGTCGGTCCACTGCGACGATTCCGATTGGATCAAAACGGCCAAGATGATCCTCGATCAAACGGGCGCGGAAGACATTTCGACCACCAGCGAGGCAAAAGCCGATTTCGCCGTCACTGATAAACCGCGTCCCAGGACCATCGAGAGCGGCAGCGGCGCCTAATCCAAAACATACAAGACTGCACTGTACCCTGCCACTGCGCCAGCGCCGCGCTCCAGGTCGGAGCCGGCAGTGGAGAGCAACGCTCGCCAGGCGAGTCTCAGGTTCAGGGACCGGCACGCTCCGCTCGGTCGCGCTGAAGTTGCACAGCAAGACCGCCCGTGCGCCCGAGGGGTCCCCGCGTTCCAGCCTGAGCCAGTGAGCTTCTTCACAAATCTCGACGCGCGTTAGATCCTTGCGGCAGTTGTTGAGCGCCGGGATGCGTTTGCGCAGCGCGATCAGTTCCCGATAGAACCGCAAAATCGCGCTGTGCGCGGGATCGTCCGCGAGCCCCCAGTTCACCTTCGACTTTTCGAATGTCTCCGGACGCTTGCGGATCGAAGAGATCATGTTCGTCGGCGAAATCAGCATGCTCCTTCAATCGACCTTCGGTCACCGCGCGAGCCAGGTCAGGATCGCCATGACTGGTGAAGTACAAGAACGGCGAGGTGTCCGCGAATTCTTCACCCATGAAGAGCAGCGGCAGGTAGGGCGAGCACAACAACAGCGCCACAGCGACCTTGTATTGCTCCAGCGAAACCATCTCGCTCAGACGCCGGCCATGCGCGGTGTTCGCGATCTGATCGTGATTCTGATTGAATGCCACGAACCGGTATCCTGGCTCGCCCTTGGACGAACTTCCAAAGCGGCGTCCGCGGAAAGGCGAGTAAATTCCGTCATAGACGAAGCCATCCGTGAGGGCCTTCTGAATGTGCTGGAGCCGCCCGAAGCCGGCCAGGAATCCGCCATTCGCTCCCGTGACAAAGCCAAACACGGCATGATGATACTCATCCAGCCATTGCGCGTCCAGCCCGTAACCTCCGATCGCACGCGGATGAATCACCCGAACGTCGTTCGAATCGCTCTCGGCAATGATCCAGGCTTCGCGTCCGAGCGCGGCCGCTTGGGCATGAAACCGGTCGCGCAATTCCGCCAGGACGTGATACGCGCTCAGGTCGAGGATGCCGTGGATGGCGTCCAGGCGCAGCGCATCCACGTGATACTCGGTCAGCCAGTACAGCGCGTTATCGATGATGAACCGCCGCACTCCGTCGCTCCCGGGGCCATCGTAGTTCATGGCTTCTCCCCAGGGAGTCCGATAGCAGCCCGTGAAATACGGGCCAAACTCGGCCAGATAATTTCCTTCCGGCCCCAGGTGGTTATAAACCACATCCAAAACAATGGCCAGCCCAGCGCGATGGCAAGCGTCTACTAGTTTTTTGAGCCCGTGTGCGCCCCCGTAAGCCGAGTGCGGAGCGTAGAGATCGACACCGTCGTAACCCCAGTTGCGGCTTCCGGGAAACTCGGCGATCGGCATGAGTTCGAGAGCCGTGATTCCGAGCTCCTTCAAATACGACAGCTTTGCAATGATCGCTTCGAACGTTCCTTCCGGCGTGAACGTTCCGGTATGAATTTCGTAGAAGATGGAATCGGCCAGCGGTATCCCTTTCCAGTCCTGATCCGTCCAGACAAACGCATCGGGATCGACGATTTCAGAATGACCATGGACGCCTTGAGGCTGCGACCGGGACACCGGGTCGGGACGCTCGCGCGAATCATTCAGAGCGAAACAATAGCGATCCTTCGCGCGCGCCTCGGGGATGAAAACCTCGAAATCCTCGCCCGCCCGCGTCATTGGAAACGCGCGCCCTGGGAAATTCTCAAGCCTGACCGAGAGCGCATCGAGTTTGGGCGCCCAAACGCGAAACTGCACGCCCTCTTCTTCGACGAGCGTAGCGCCGTACGTCATTCGCCAGTCCGTGGCCATGCGATTAGCGTCTCGATAAGGTTTATTGGTTACTGAACAGGAGCGCGAACGGTCCAGCGTGGAAAGCTTGCGACAGAGGGATGGTGGCTTTGCCATCCTCCTGCTCGACCGGGACGGTCAGGCCGGTGAAGACTTCTTGGAAAGTTTTGATGGGCCAGGCGCTTCGGCAAGACTACTGTAGTATCGCGCCAAACGTCGCCGGCCGGAACTTCCTGAGCGTCGCACAAGTCCAGAAAAAAACGTCCCGCTAGGGCAATCACGTTTTGATTGCCGAAAGATCGCGCAAAAGCCACTGCGTGCTGCGAACGCGCCCCAGCCACCGTGAGTGGTGTGTAGGAACCCTCGGCGAAAAGCTGCTTGTGATTCTTTGCGGTAGCACAGCGCGCGGCTGGTCACATATAACTTGATGGCGCCAGTCGCACGGGTTCGACATGCAGCGCTTGACGAACTCCGCCCGCTCGCCCGCGGCCGCCGCTCTCAACCTGCTTAGCATTTGCTTGCGAGTCTCGAAATCGACCGGATTGCGGTTGTCCGGATCCACCAGAACGAAGTTCCAAAGCTCATTGCCGAGATAGAAATCCGGGACGCCCGGCGAGGCGATCTTCAGCAGCACTTGCGAAAGGGAGTTCCACATTCCGGCTCGTGCGATGGGCGCCTGAAAACGGCGAAAATCCTCGAGAAAAGCATTGCCGGGCGAAGGGTCGAGCGCCTCGGCGACAAACCGTTGGACGCCTGGTTGTACGCCGCATTGGGATTGATCCAGCTGGTATGGGTCTTGGCTTCGCTGCAGCGCCTTTTCCATGTACCTTTGAATTCGCCGCGTATAGTCGGCGTGTTCCTCTGAATTCATCGGGATGCAACGGCCAAGTGCCGACCAGCGTTTGATAGAACAGATATTCTTCGTTGGCATCCGGGGCAAGGTCGGCGCCGACCTTGGTTTTCCAGCCGCGCGTCATGTCGCGCCAGCGGCGGATAGCCTGATACCACTCGATCGGCATTTCCGACAATACATTGATGCGGGCCCGGACGTCCTCGCCGCGTTTGGTATCGTGCGTGGAAGTGGCGTTCATGCTGTGCGGCCACATTTCACGCCGAATGAGATTGCGCCGGTGGAACGCGTTGACGGACGCTCCGAAGCGGTCCGGGCTGCCGCCCACTTCGTTCAAAGAGGCCAAGGGGTAATAGCGATAGAAGGCGGTGTCCTCGACGCCTTTGGCCATCACGGGCGCGGACAACTGCTGGAAGTGCATCGGAAAAACGTGGCGCTCGGCGCGCTGGGCTTCATTCAAGCCTTCCGGATCCTCCCGCAGCAGTACGCTCTGCAAAAAATCGAACACCGATTCGCTGATCGCGGGATTGCGCCTTTTTGCTTCCCGAACGGCGGCGGCGATCTCCTTCCGGTCATGCGCTTCCACTTCCGCTTGATCGGATTCAATATAGGTGCGATAAACAGGAAATGCCGCCAGCACCTCGCGCAGCGCATCGCGCAGGCTTTCGAGCGTGAAATCGCGATACCAGCGGTGTTGCTCGGAGAGACGATCCAATTTCCGGGAGAGCACATTTAGCTCGCTCGACATGGCGACCTGCAGGATCAGCCGCTTGCTATCGCAAACCAGGTCTTCGAACAGGCCTGACCAACCGGTAAACCGGCTGTAAAGCTGTTCAAACGCCTTCTTCTTGGAGCGGTCGATGAACACGCCGTTCAGGACGTTGAGAAACTCGTAGCCGGTGGTTCCGGCGATCGGCCAGGAACGTCGCAGCGGCTCATTGCCGGTGAGGATTTTTTCCGCCACGATATAGACATGGCCCGTCGTCCGGCGCTGAGCCTTGCACGCGTCTTGCAGGGACCGGAAATATCGTTCCGGCTCGAAAAGGCCGTCCGGATGATCGATGCGCAGGCCCGAAATCCGGCCCTGCTGCACGTATTTGAAGATCAGCGAATGCACCTGAGCGAAGACTTCTGGATCCTCGACGCGGATGGCAGCCAGATCGTTGATATCGAAGAAGCGGCGGTAGTTGATCTCGTCCATGGCGACGCGCCAGAAGCTTAAGCGGTAAGGCTGCGCTTCGAGCAGGCGTTCCAGCCGGTCGAAACTGCGAGGGTTGCCGCGCTCGCCATTGATCTCAGCCAGCGCCGCCTGGATCGCTTCGGAGGCCTCTGAGCTCGCTTCCACCAGTTCCGACAGCCGCCGCTTCACGATTTCCTTCTCGCGTTGCCGCTCCCGGATTCTAGCTTCGTCGGTCTCGGTCGGGCCGGGCAAATGACTGAGCGCGGTCACGATACTTTCCAGTTCGGCCACGCGCTGGTCCGCAGGACCCAGCTGGTCCCGCAGTCTTGACGCGGCCGGTTCCAGAATCATCGTCCAGGTGCGCGGCGCCAGTGGGAGCGGCGAGATCGTACACCGAGATGTGCAACTGACCGTCGGCGTAGGCCGCCTGGATTTCCTGATTCTCCAGCACGCGGCCGAATTGGTCGCCCAGCAGCGGCAGCAGAACTTTATTGGCGAGCTCCTGTTTGGGCGGATGCCAATCGATATCGAAGAAGCGGGCAAACGGGCTGCTGGGTCCGTTCTCCAAGACGTCCCACCACCACGCATTCGATGGATGCGAGATGCACATGTGATTGGGCACGACATCGGCGATCAGGCCCATGTTCCGCCGCCGCAGCTCGGTCGGTGAGCCTCAGGAAGGATTCTCGTCGCCGATTTCGGGATTGAATCCGCGAGTGGTCCGTAACATCGTATCCATGCATGCTTCCGGGGCGCGCCATCAGAAACGGGGAAGCGTAAACATCGCTGATGCCCAGCTCGTCCAGGTATCCTGCCAGGTTGGTTGCGTCCTGGAAAGTAAAGGAATGATTGAATTGCAGCCGGTAAGTGGCTGCAGGAACGTAGGCTGGCTCGGTTGCGCGGTTTTTCATTGACCCTAGGTTGGACTCCTGGAAGCGGATTAACATTTCTCAATAACTGTTGGCAGTTACTTAGCGACAGCGGTGATTCCAGGACGCGCGCCAGCGTCCGAAGCGGAACGCGCACCCATTCGGGACGGCGATTGATCTCGCGACGCGGCCTCTTCGAGCGCTTTTTCGATCAGGAAAGTATCCAACAGCAGCCGGATCTGGGCATCGTCTTCGCGGCGGCAGGGGAGGCTGGTTCGCGGCGGCCTCGAGATAGCCTTTCAGGAACATAGCGCTTACCCAATCGAACCAATAATCCGACCAAAATTCGAGGGCTGCAGTGATTTCGGGCCGGCGCGTAATGCCCGGTACCTGGTCGAAGAAAACGGCCGAGGCCGCGTATTGAAACGACACCAGCATGCTGGCGACATCGCGCATCGCAGGACGTTTGATTCGCCGCTCGCTTAGAGAACGATCGGCTCGCCCGTCCAGGCCGATGAAGACGAAATCTTTGCCGGTGTGCAGCACTTTGCTGAGCTGCAAGTTGTCGTGGACACGGATGCGGGTAGCGGCAATCCTTCGCTCCAGGATCTGGCGAAAACGGCTGCGGATCTGTTCCTGCAAGTCCAATACTTTCTGAGCTTCGCTTTGCGCCGGTGCGGGCAGATTCTTCAAGGCAGCCCGCAAAAGCTGGAGAGTCTGCGTGGTCTGGCCGGTCAGAGCTGTGATACAGGCCCTGGCGGTAATGGTCGGTAAAAGGCTCCGGCGAAAAATTGATATCGGTGTAACTTGGAGCTCAGCGCCAGATGCAATTCGGCCACCCGGCGGCCCAGCAAGTTGGCCGAATCGAGATACGTGCCGATCAGTTCATGCACGTGGCCGGGCGGATCCACTTGGTGCGAGTTCAAGCGGGTGCCGGTGCTGCTCGGGCGGCGCGTAGTCGGACTGCTTTGCGAGTGAGCGCGGAGTCAAAAAATTGGCCGAGCGAATCGAGCGTGTAGTGCCACGCGTCGCCCTGGTTTTGAACGAAAGCGTGCAGGCTGGCTACAGCGGTCGATTCGCCTTCTTCCGGCACGTAATCGATGGTTCCCGTGAATGGAGCGATATGGGGGAAGCCCAATGCGGTAAGAAAATTCCCCATTTCGATCTCCGGATGGACGCCCTGCTCCACGCGCCGGTAGATCTTTAGAATGAATCGATCGCCGTAGACTATTGAAGTATTACTTTGCTCCGATTTCGGTACCGCCGCGCCCAGATCGGGATGGCTTTCGCCCCAGGCCTTCCGAAACTCGTGGTTGTGGGACGCCTATCAGTTCTCCGAATTTTCCGCGAAACCGCCGCCTCCTGGCGATGGCGCTCAGCATAGCCTGCAGGAAAGCTGGATCCCACATGGCGCTAAACAGGATGCCCCGGCTCCCGTCCTGCGCCTGCAGCTGGGCCACCGAAACGTCGGCCAGCTTCTCTTTGACCTGTTCTGCCGCGTCGCCGGTCGCCACCGATCCCGGAAGGACGTAGAATTCGGGATCGCCTTCGCTGTACTCGATGTTCCCCAACAGGATGTGCGCGGCCGTGCCGGGTATCGGAATGTCATCGATGAAGTCGGCCGACCGGATGGTTCGGTCCTTGCCTTGAAACCAGCGCCGCGTTTTGAGGTAGGCGGGCAATCGCCGCAGGAGAATCGCCAGGCTTCGGCCCTCGAACACCTCATCCCAGGACTCCACCACGATCAGCGGAAGGCCGGAGGGCGTTACGGCGGCGGTAAGGGCCTCCTGGTGGGCCTGCTTGGGTTCCAAAGAAAACCAGTAAAAGCCGAGCGAGCCGAGAGTGATCGCATAGGGTTGGTCGCCGATCGGCGGAAATTCCGCCCGCCCGAAGATCTCCACCGGCGATAATCCCTTGGCCGCCGACAGATCCAGCTCCACTTGCTGCGGGAACCGCGAGAGATTGGCGATCACCAGAATGGTCTGGTCCTGATAGCGCCGGTAGAATGCCAGGACTTTGCGATTGGATGGACGCAGGAAGTCCAGAGTGCCGCGGCCAAAGGCCTGGAATTGCTTGCGCTGCTGGAGCAGGTGCTTCATCCACCACAGCAGCGAATGCGGATTATTTTGCTGGGTCTCGACATTGATCGCTTCGTAGTGGTATTCCGGATCGATGATGACCGGCAGATAGAGCTTCTGCGGATTGGCGCGCGAGAAGCCCGCGTTGCGATCGGGGCTCCATTGCATGGGCGTTCGAACGCCATTGCGGTCGCCCAGATAAATGTTGTCACCCATGCCGATCTCGTCGCCGTAGTAGATAATGGGCGTGCCGGGGAGCGAGAACAGCAGGGCGTTCATGAGTTCGATTTTGCGCCGGTCATTTTCGAGCAGCGGGGCCAGGCGCCGGCGAATCCCCAGGTTGAGCCGCATGCGACGGTCGTGTGCGTAGACGCGGTACATGTAGTCGCGCTCTTCATCGGTCACCATTTCGAGCGTGAGTTCGTCGTGATTGCGCAGGAACAGGGCCCATTGCGCGTTGGCCGGGATGTGGGGAGTCTCCTGGAGGATTTCGAGAATCGGAAAGCGGTCCTCCATGCGGATGGCCATGAACAGACGCGGCATTAGGGGGAAGTGGAAGGCCATGTGGCATTCGTCGTCCTCAGCGAAATACGCGACCGCGTCCTCGGGCCACTGATTCGCTTCCGCAAGCAGGATGCGGTCTTTGTACTTAGAGTCGACGTGCGCACGCAGCTGCTTCAGGAATGCGTGGGTTTCAGGGAGGTTTTCACAGTTGGTACCCTCCCGCTCGTACAAATACGGCACCGCGTCGAGCCTGAATCCGTCCACGCCCAGGTCGAACCAAAAATCGATTACGTCCAGCACCGCTTGCCGGACGTAAGGGCTGTCGTAGTTCAGGTCCGGCTGATGCGAATAGAAGCGATGCCAATAGTAGGCCTTGGCGACTGGATCCCAGGTCCAGTTCGAGGTTTCAAAATCCTTGAAGATGATGCGCGCGTCCGGATACTTGTCGGCGGTGTCGTTCCAGACATAGAAATCGCGCCATCGGCTTCCCGGCGGAGCTTGGCGCGCGCGCTGAAACCAGGGGTGCTGATCGGAGGTGTGGTTGAGAACCACCTCGGTGAGCACGCGAATGCCGCGGCGGTGGGCCTGTTTGAGGAACGCCTGGAAATCGCGCAGAGTGCCGTAGGCCGGATGCACATCGGTGTAGTTGGAGATGTCGTAACCGTCGTCCCGCCACGGCGAGGGATAGAAAGGAAGCAGCCAGATGAGCGTTACGCCCAGATCCTGCAGGTAGTCGAGCCTCTTCGTGAGACCCCGAAAGTCCCCCATCCCGTCGGCGTCGCTATCGTTGAATGCTCGGGCATGCACCTCATAGATGATTGCGTCCTTGTACCACTGTGGATCGGGATCTAAAAGAGCCTCGATATTATTAGCCACCTCTTTGGTCGGATCTCCTCGGACTGGGCTGCGGCCCAGTTTTCTAGCGGCAAGGATACGGTATTTGTTCCCGTACTGTTTGAAGCATGAACTTTCTTCCCGGTTACGTCCTAAGGCGCGCATTGGGCCCTGGGGATTGGGATAGCCAAGCCGCCTGTAAGCGATTCGAAACCGATGAAAAAAACGACGTTCGGTCTGGAGACAGAATTGCTCAGAGAAAACACGTGCGAACGCCCAAATGTGAGAGGGACTTATGCTAGCCGTTTCTACCCCGACTCGACAAGACGATTTCGACGCGGTTCTGGTCGCCGAACTGGAGGCGCTGCGGAGCGGCGAACAACGCTTGCGGCGACTCTATCCCCAATTACAGGGCTGCCCTCAATTGCGTGAAAGCTTCCTGCGAGACCTTGCGGCGATCCAGCAGCGGGCAGACCGGCTGGATGCGGTTCTCAATCCCCTGGGTGCTTGCGCTTGAGGCAGGGGCGAAATCGACGGCGGCGCTTCAAGGCGTGATGCTGATGGTCCCCGCATTGCTCTGCTGACCGGCAATCGTGACGGTGAGCGGGTAATTGCCCGCAGGCAGTCCCGTGGGAACGATGATGTTCATTTGAACCAGGCCGATGAAACCCGGCGCCAATCCGGCGAACGTGGCTTGCGCGGAGGTCGAGCCGATCATAGCGCTGTAGGCCGAGGTCGCATACGAAAGCGGACTGGACAGGGCGACATCGCCGTCGCCCACAGTCGGGCTGACAGGGCCTGAGCCGGTCAGGTAAGCCATGATCGCGGTGCCCTCCTTGGCGGGATTGCCCGGCGTATTTAGACTGAAATCCGTGTTCTGAACGACGGCACTGCCAGAGCCATACAAGAACAGCCCGGGAGCCGCGGTAGCCACCGGCGCGGTGACGGAATTGCTTCCGACGCCATTCACCGATAGACGTAATAACGGCCGATCCGACGTTGGTTTCCCAAGGCACCTGGAAATTCACTTGCGTTGGGGACACGAAGAGAATCGGTGCGTTTAGTCCATTCACGGTGACGTTGACGCCTCCGAGAGTGGTCGCCAGAGGCGTGACGGTGGCGCTGGCAACGCCGCTGGTGAGATTGATGCCAAAGATACTCGCCAGGGCGCCGGGCGAGGTCTGCGGACCAAAGCTAGCCGCGTTGACAACTCCCTTGCTGGACAAGACCGGAGGCGTGGCCTGGAGCATTCGAATAACGTTGTTGGCTTCATCGGCAATGTAAACATTGCCTGACGAGTCGACCGCGACATCGTGCGGGAAATACAGTAGCGCGGCTGTGGCAGGCCCGCCATCGCCAGCGTAACCAGCCCCGCCCTGTCCGGCGATCGTCATGACGACGCCATCCGCCGACACCTTGCGTATCCGGTTGTTGAAGGTATCCGAGATGTAGACATAGCCGGAAGGATCCACGTCGACGCCCACCGGGTCATTGAATTCGGCATTTGTCGCCAGGCCGCCGTCGCCGGAAAATCCGCTGTTGCCGTTCCCTGCGAATACGGTGGCGTTCCCGCCGGACAGCACGACGATCCGCCGTCCACCCGTGTCAGCCACGTAGACATTCCCCATGGAATCGACGGAGACGTCATCAGGGTCATTGAGGATGCCGCTAGGAATGGTCATGATATTTCCGCCGGAAACTTCTCGGATGACATCGTTGCCGGAGTCGGCGATATAGACATTGCCCGACGAATCCACAGCCACTGCTACTGGATTACTCAACTGAGCGGCATTGGCCGCGGCGCCATCGCCCGAGTATCCGGCGCCCAAGCTATTGCTGCCGGCAAAAGTAGTAATGGTGCCGCTCGGAGAAACTTCGCGAATCACCTCGTTGCCCGCGTCGGCGATGTAGAGATTACCGGAGCCATCTACCGCGACGCCGGTCGGATCATCCAACTCCGCACTAGTGGCCGCGGCGTTGTCTCCACTGTAGCCCTCCGTGCCATTGCCGGCGACGGTCGAGATCACTCCACCCGAAACCTTCCGGACCCGATTATTGAGGCCATCGGCAATGTAGAGATTACCCGACTTGTCAACGGCGATTCCCGCTGGAAAATTCAACTGCGCCGCAGTAGCCGGGCCGCCATCTCCCGAATAGCCGGGGCCCAAGCTGTTGTTGCCGGCAATAGTGCTGATGACATATTGCTGCCCGAAAGCGCCCGCACAACACAAGAATCCAAACGAGACTCTAACCAAAGTTTTTTGAAACATTATCAATACTGACGCCACACTACAGCGGTAAGTTGCGGATACCGTTAGGATGACACATCGGCGCGGCTCGTGCAGCAGATGCCTGTGACAAGAGATCTCGCGCTTCACCTTTGACGACTGCGCACCAATCGAGCGAAGATCTTAAGGAAGGAGAGTGTCCATGATGCGAGCAATCGCGGCCGTGGCGACAGCCGGCCTGTTCAGCACGGTGATGTATGCGGCCAGCAAACCGGTGACGGTAGAGTTGAAGGACGCCAAGGGGCAGAGCGTCGGCACGGCTACCCTGAGTGAGACCAAGGGCGGCGTGAGAATCAAAGCGAATTTAAAGAACCTGCCGCCTGGCGAGCACGCTTTTCACATTCATCAAGTGGCCAAGTGCGAGCCGCCGTTCACTTCGGCGGGCGGACACTTCAACCCCGACATGAAGAAGCATGGCCTGCAAAATCCGGAAGGACCCCACGCAGGCGACATGAACAATTTCACGGCGAAGCCCAACGGCACGGCCAAGTTTACTGTCGTCGACAATCGGGTGAATATGGGCGACGACGCACATTCCGTTTTTGCGAATGGCGGAACGGCACTGGTGATTCATGCGATGGCCGACGACATGAAGAGCGATCCGGCGGGCAATGCCGGCGCGCGCATCGCCTGCGGCGTAATTACCAAGTAGGCGCGAGCGACGCTACTGCCGAGCGGCGAGAACCCGAACCGTGCCCATCATTCCGCCGTCTTCGTGCTCGAGGATGTGGCAGTGGTAGACGAACGTACCCACGATATTCGGGTTGCGGAAATCCATGCGCAGCTTCACGCTGGGATACTGAGCGCTCTTGCCGTCCCAAGGCGGCAAGTCCACGGTGTCCCGTAGCAGCGCTTCATTGATTCTTTGGCCGTCGCGTTCCAGCAACTGAAAATGCATCTGGTGGATGTGGAAGGCGTGCGCTTCCTCGGCGCGATTCTCGATGGTCCAGTCTTCCACGGTTCCCTGGCGCACCGTGATGTCCGGCTCGGTGAAATTCATATCGAAGACTTTCGGCTGCGCGCCTTCGACGGTGATGAAGTAGTCGAGCCGACTATTCGGATCGTTGGGATTTTGGCGGCGTTCGGAAAAGTAGAGTAGTTTTTCGCGCGCCGGGCGAAGGTTTCGCATATCGGCCGCGGGCCGGACTCGTGGCGTGGAACCCGCGGAATCGGTGTGCGGCGGCAGGGGTTCGGCCGTGGGGAAGATGTTGGCGATCGCGCGGTAGGGATTCGCGGCGCCGTCCTTCCCGGTATCGTAGGCCAGCGTCACCAGCTGCGCGATCACGCCGCGTCCAGGCGTCGTGACGAGGAATTCCGCGCGCGCGCCGGGCGGAAGCAGCACGTGCGAAACTTTGGACTCCGCTTGTGATTCAATGGGCGTGCCGTCGATCGCGACCAGGTCCAGCGATTGGGTCTCGCGCACATCCTGGATGGCTTTCCCGAATCGGACTTGCAGATCAAAGTAGGTATCGGCGGCGGCGTTCAATACGCGCCAGAATTCGCGGGTCGCGGGAGGCACGTTCATTTGCGCCGGCCGGTTGAGCGGGTGCATCACCGGCACGAAGTTGATCGAAATGTCTTTGCCGGGACCGGCGTCCTCGGCGGCCTCGGCCAGATCAGGTACCCGTTGATCGCGCAGCACCAGCACGCGCTCCGGCACACCGGCGACGCGAGCATCCAATTGATCGATGCCCTCCACGATGAGGGCTCCAGAAGCGCCCCCGAGCACTTGGGCCTCGCTGAAGCCGTGGGGATGCGGATGATACCAGTAGAGTCCCGGCGGCTCGTCAATCGGGATCTTCACCCGATATTCAAACGGAGCGCTGGACGGCCCAATGAGCGTGTGCAAGGTTTCGTCTTGGTGGCAGGTGGGCGGGAGGTCCATGCCGTGAAAATGCAGGTTGGTCGATGAGGCCGTCATCGGCCCGGTGGGACATGCGTCGCTAGATTTTCCCTGAACGTGAGCATGCAAATGGGCCGGCGCCGCAACGGCAGGCAGATCGTTTCGCAGGGTGAGAATGAGATCGTCGCCCTGATGAAGCCGCAAGGTCGGCGCCTGGAGGCCGGTCGCGTCCACGTAGCAGTAGCGCTTCAGCCCATAAGCGCCCACCGAAGTACGCAGCGAAAAATCGACCTGCAACTTGCCATTGGAGCTGCGCAGGCTTTCGGGAGCGGCTACCAAGCTACCGATGGAAGGCCGTGGGCAGATGGTATCGGCGGCCAGCGCCGGAAGGATCACGCACCAGCACGTGGTCCAGAATTTCGCCCATATGCGCACGCGCTATTTCACGATCTGGCCAGTGGCGGGGTCCAGAAAAATAGGCGGCGTGGCGGTTCCCGAGAAATTGAACATGTTGAGAAGCGAGCCGGCCAGCGCGTCGAACGATTGGTCTCCGATCCTGCCAAGCTGCCAGTTGTCTTCGATGAACCGCAGAATCGAGCTTTGGTCGTTTACGCTATGATCCACAAAATTCTGCTTCGCGAAAGGCGAGATCACCAGGAGCGGCAGCCGCGGCCCGTAACCGCAACGGTCACTGTATGCGCCGGCAGCCGGCGTTCCGCATAGACCGGTGGAACCAGCCAGGGCGTCGTTGGCCGAATCGGCCGAGGGATTCACGATGGGAGGGATCACGTGATCATACCAGCCGTCGGAATCATCGTAGGTAATCAGGATCGCCATGTCGCTCCACTGCGGCAGCGACTCCAGAAAATTAATGGTCTGCGTCAGGAAGGCCTGTTCTTCCAGCGGAGTCGAGTCGCTTGGATGGCCGGTCTGCGTGGTGGTCGCTTTTATATACGTAACAGCGGGGAGCGTGCCCCCATTGGCGACCAAGTTCAGAAGATCATTTATCGAATACTGGTGATTGGCCTGATCGGTTTGACCGATCATCGCCGGAGCGCTCGGCGGCAGGTGATGCGGGTTTGCCGTTGACTGCCAATACTGGAACGGTGCGTAATGCGGATTGTAGATGCTGCTGCAAGTCGCCGTGCCGGTGCTACTGGTCGAGATCGGGTCGAAATCGGCGTAGAACCAACCCCAGGTGACGCCCTTGGCGTTCAACAGATCGCCGACATTCTTGCTGGTCATCTGAACGGTCTTGCCTGTGCTGCAATCGTCGGCCACCGGATCGATGTTGGCGATCACCGATCCATTAGCAATGGTTCCGGAGACCGAGGCGGTGTTGGTCTGGTTCGTCTGACCGGAAAGAAGATTCAGGTGCCCCATTACTGTGGTGCCGAACGTCGGTACCGAAGAAGTTGTCGCTCATGGCGTAATTCTGAGCGTAGTTCCACAACGCGGTGACCGTGTTCCCGTCGTAATATCCCATAGCGAGAGCAGGCGTGCAGCCGGCACCCGTGGCGCTGGTGATTTCCGGGAATTTGTTGGCGAGTCCCTGGTTGTAAGCTTTTTGCTCGTCGGTGTAGTGGTTGTCGTTGTCGCAAGTGGATGCCTGGCTTCGGTCGAGCCGGAAGGGCGGCGTGGAATTCTGATTATTGGCCAGCAAAGACGGCGTTAATCCGTTCACGCTCGGCGTGTTGGGCTTGGCAGTGAAAGCGGGCTCGCCGGGCGGATTGGCCGCG
The DNA here is from genome assembly GCA_963732175.1 of Bryobacterales bacterium. Lineage (GTDB taxonomy): Bacteria > Acidobacteriota > Terriglobia > Bryobacterales > Bryobacteraceae > Palsa-89. The sequence goes on from CAVSYF010000020.1 coordinate 280,603, forward strand.
TTCGGATAAGTTCCGAAGTAATGGTCGAACGAATTATTTTCCTGGAAGATCACCACCAGATGATGAATCGGCGTGGTGGTGGCAGGCGCGCCTTGGAAACCAAACACGTTGGTCGCGAGCACACCAGTGGCTACGATAGCGAATCGCAGAATGCGCATGAAAGTTGACTCCGCCTCAGTTTGTAGAATTGAAACGCAAGAGGAGCAGCTTACAGGACGAAAATTACAGCTTTATGAAATGCGGAGAGATCTTGGGAGTCAAGGATGGAAATTGCTCGAGGAGGAGCCAGCCAGAGCGCCGGCTCCCCGCCAATCGTTAGTATCCGTAATAGGGGCCAACGGCACAGCCTGGATACGGAATCCAATTGCCTGCCGCATCGTAATATCCAGCCGGGTTGCAAGGAGCGGCATAGTAGCCGCCGTAGTAGCCGGGACCATAAGCGTACGGAGCGCCGAGGCCGAAGTAGAGACCGCCGCCCCAGCCGCCGCCATAATAACCGCGACCGCCATAGTAGCCGCGCCCGCCGTAGTAGCCACCGCCGCCTCCGTAGACGTTGTGGCCTCCGCCATAGGCGTGACCGATGTTGCCGCCACCCGCGAATCCGCCTCCATGAGAAACACCGCCGCCCGAGAAAGCGTGCCCGCCCGAAAATCCGCCACCGCCGTGGGAAATGCCTCCACCACCGGAGAAGCCGTGGCCGCCACCGCCGCCGTGTCCACCTCCCCCTCCTCGTGCCAGAGCAACCGCGGGGTTCAAGGTAAACAGGGCTAGAGCCAGCGCCATTATTGGGAATCCCAATTTCTTTAACATATTCGCACCTGCCACTTACTTGGATGCATGCCGAGCCGAAAGGGTTAGGACCGTTACAAATCGAGACAATTCGACAAACTGTTACACACGGTCAACATAGCCACGACGAGCAGAGATGAAGGAGAAATAATGAGCCGGGTCGTGATTGACCTTGCGACGATCCACCCTTAGAATCGAAACTCGGCCTTGCTATGAACGCTCCCCTGGTTTGTAACGCGTTTGCATTATTGCTGGCTGGATTTGCCAGTTTCGCGCGCGCCGGAACTGAGACGCAGGCCTGCACTCGTCCGCGCGCGGGCAGCGACGCAATTGCGCCGGAGAACTTATTTAGCGCGAACGGACAGCTTAACATCCAGGTATCTTTTCGGGGCAGCGTCGGCTCCGACGGTCTAGCGCGCTATTGCTATGTTTACGAAGATCGCGTGCAGGCTCCGGCGCTCCGGGTAAATCCTGGCGATGAGCTGGTGCTCACGTTGAAGAACGACCTCGCGCCCGAAGGGTCGGCCGCGGAGCAACCCAAGCATGCGATGACAGATGGCCCGCACGGCGAGGGAGCATGTTCGGGCAGCCAGATGACCCCTTCCTCTACAAACCTCCATTTTCACGGGCTGCATGTGCCACCCGTTTGCCATCAGGACGAAGTGATCCACACCGTAATTCAGCCGGGGGACCGAGGATTTGAGTATCGGGTTAAGATCCCGAAGAATCAGCCGCCGGGGCTGTATTGGTATCATCCGCATCCGCACGGCTACTCGGAAAGGCAAGTGCTGGGGGGAGCTTCGGGAGCGCTGATCGTCGAAGGAATCGAACGGGCGAAGCCGGAGGTGGCCGGCCTGGCGGAGCGCGTGCTCGTGTTGAGAGACCAGGCCGTGCCGGGTAAGCCGGTTGACTCCGACGAAGGAGCGGCCGTCGGTAAAGACATTTCGCTCAACTTCGTGCCGGTCGTGTCGCCGCTGTATCTCCCGGCAGCGATGAAGGTGCGCCCCTCGGAGCGCGAGTTTTGGCGTGTATTGAACGCTGCGGCGGACACGTACTTCGATATACAGCTGGTGTACCGGCTCGGTAACCCGGTTGAGCACGTCCCGCAGACCTTGCACCTGGTCGCATTGGATGGCGCGCCCGTCGATGACCATGCCGCGCGGGAAACCAACCATATCCTTTTGCCTCCGGGAGCGCGGGCCGAGTTCATCGTGACCACGCCGCCGGCAGGTGCATTCGCTCAATTGGTGACTCGGGATTACGACACCGGGCCGGATGGCGAGAAGCATCCGTATCGGGCAATCGCCAATATCATAAGCCGCCCTGACGCGCCCGCGGTACTTCCCGTGCCGGCAGCATCCGTGGTGCGCGTGGCGCAACCGTCGGACCTGCGAAAACTCCGGCCGGCGCGACCAAGAAAACTGTATTTCTCTGAATCCCGGGAAGGTCCCGCCGGCCCGGTCACCTACTACATCACGGTTGACGGTGCACAACCACACGTCTTCGACATGAATTTCACGCGGCCCGACGTCACGGTCCGGCAAGGCACGGTGGAGGACTGGGTCATCGAAAACCGGTCGCGGGAGTCGCACGCTTTTCACATCCATCAGCTTCATTTCCAGGTGCTCGAACGCGACGGCCACGCGTTAAACGACGGGACTTTTCGCGACACCATCGAATTGCCCTATTGGGACGGCCGGAGCTCAACTTACCCCAGCGTCAAACTGCGAATGGATTTCCGGTCACCGGATATCGCCGGCACGTTCCTCTATCACTGCCACATTCTGGAGCACGAAGATGGCGGCATGATGGGATCAATTCAGGTCCTGCCCGCAAATCGAAAGTTGCGGAAACCGAATATTCACAGTTCCGCAAATACCCAGTAACAATCCAGTGCCATCCTTGGCGTTCGAGATCGGAGCCCACGTGGTCCAAACGGCTATCGGTCTCTGAATTTCTTAACACTGAACAACAAGGGGTCTAAAGGATGAAAAGAGGATTCGCGATTCAGAGATGGATTGCCAGGATAATGGCGCCGGTCTGCGTCATGGTGATGATGGCTCCGCAGGGAGTTCTGGATGCGCAAACCGCGCCGACCACTAGCACGCCAATCAAGCACGTCATTGTGCTGTTCCAAGAAAACGTATCGTTCGACCATTATTTCGCCACCTATCCGACCGCGGCGAACAGTACCGCCGGCGAGCCGGTCTTCTCCGCCAGTCCGAGCACGCCTTCGGTGAACGGTCTGACCGCGGCGCTTCTGACCAACAATCAGAACTCGACGCAGCCTTTCCGGCTCTCGCGCGCGCAAGCGGTAACTTGCGACCAGGACCACAACTATCAGCCCGAACAGCAGGCCTTCAACAGCGGGTTGATGAATATGTTTCCCCAGTTTACCGGGGTTGGGAACACGACCTCCTCGCCCTGCGTTGACGCCGGCATGGGACCGGGCGTGGTCATGGGTTACTACGATGGCAACACCGCCACAGCGATGTGGAACTATGCGCAGAACTTCGCCATGAGCGACAACTACTTTGGCACGACCTTCGGCCCGTCCGCGCCTGGCGTCATCAATCTCATTTCCGGACTGACCGCCGGAGCCACCGTTACCGCGAACGCCAGCAGCAGCATCGTGAATTCACAGGGATCGCTCATCGGAGATGGAAGGCCGTCTTTGGCGCTGGACGACTGCACCATTACCAAGGACACCCTGGTTACCTTGACCGGCCAGAATGTCGGGAACCTTCTAAACGCAAAGAATGTCTCATGGGGATGGTTTCAGGGCGGCTTCCGGCCCAGCTCTGTAGCCGGTGGAACGGCAACCTGCGCGACAGCGCACAACAATGTCTCGGGCGCATCGGCGGGTACCGATTACATTCCGCATCACGCGGGTTTCATGTTTTACCCCAGCACGTCCAATCCGCATCACCTGCCGCCTACTTCGGTCTCGGCCATCGGCACCTCGGCGGACCAAGCCAACCATAATTACGACACCATCGACTTTTTCAACGCACTGGCCGCCGGCAATCTTCCGGCCGTCAGCTTCGTCAAGGCCGCTGCATACCAGGATGGGCACCCGGGCTACTCGGATCCGCTGGACGAGCAGACCTGGCTGGCGAGTACGATCAACACCATCATGCAATCGCCGGCGTGGAGCAGCACCGCCATCTTCATCTCCTATGATGATTCCGACGGTTGGTACGACCATGTAATCGGCCCGATTCTCAACCAATCCAGTACTCCCAACGACGCCCTGACCGGCACAGGATCTTGTGGGAATGGCTCCGGCGCAACGCAGGGACGCTGCGGCTACGGACCCCGGCTTGTTCTGTTGACGGTCTCGCCTTACTCGAAGGTCAACTATGTGGACCACACGGTGACCGACCAATCCTCGATTCTGCGGTTTATCGAGGACAACTGGAGCTTGGGGCGTATCGGCGGCGGATCCTCCGACGCGATTGCCGGCTCGTTGATGGGTATGTTCAACTTTGCGAATCCCACGGCCAAGGCAGTCTATATGGATCCAACCATGGGCGTCGTGCTCAGCGCTCCGCCGAGCGCCACCGGCACGACTACGCCTCCAACGGCGGTCACCGCAGCCGTAGCGAGTCCAAAGAACGCCTCGACCTCTCAGGTGCAATTCCAGTTGAGCGGTAGCGCATCCACCAGCGCGGATGGGAATCCGCTCACGTACCTGTGGACCATCACGGCCGGATATCCGTCGGCCATCATTCTCGGGGCCACGACGGCGACTCCGACCGTACAGTTCACGGCGGAGGGCGCATACTCGTTCACCCTCACCGTAACCGACGACAAGGGAGTTACGGCCACTGATACGGCTACGATCACTTACCAGGCGCGTTAGTTTTTCAATGAAAGGCGGCTGGAGCGCGACCAACGGCTCCAGCCGAGCAATGCCAGCAGGCCGGTGATCAGAAACAGAAGCGACGATGGCAGCGGCGTGGCAAACCCGATGCGAGGTTCCTGGGCAGCCAAGCCATGTAAGCCTGGAAGTGTTCGACCGATGTCCGCGATATTCCCAGTCTTAACGTCGATCTGAGCAAGATAGGTCTTGCCGGTCCCGCTGCCGCTTCCATAGAGCGCCCACAGCGTGCCCGAATTCCGATCGAATTTGAGAGTGCTCACCTGCGAGGAAGCCGCTCCCACATTGGAACTGAAGTGCAATACGGTTGCCGGTCCGGCATTCGCGGCGCCCAGAGTCATTAGGTTTCGTCCGCTTACTGCGTACAACGCGTTTTCGGAAAAGAATGCCACCGCCGCACATTCGTCGACGCCGCTCACGGTGTTTCCAATTAATGTCGCGGCTCCCGTATTCGCGTTGATGGAATAGACCATCCCGGATTTCGATTTCCGGTCCGCGGATCGCGCATATCCAAATAATGTTCCATCGGAGCGGAAGGAGAGGTCTCGAAAGGGAGCCTCAAGACCAGTAGGTCCCACGGCAGTACCGGCGCCGGTTGTTAAATCGATCTTCAAGAGCACCCACTTTGAGGCGCCATTGAGACCGATGCCGAACAGGGTGCCGTTGGGAGCGAACGCCAGCGCGTCGACTTGCTCGAATCCGATCGCGCCGATTGCGGCGGGCGCGCCGGTGGTCGGCGAGATCGAATACAGCGTAGAGGCGCCCTGCGCGCCGGAATAGGCAGTTCCGTAAATCAGCGGCGCCGCGCTCACCGCAACCCCAAGCGAGCTCAGAACAATTGCAAGTGTGGCAATCTTGCCGATCAAAGTCGACCTCCTCACTACAGTTCGGGATAAAAACAGCGGGCCCAAATAATGTTTCGGGCGTAACGACAACGAAACCCTTTGGAGCGTTGGGCTGGCCTTAGAATGTCATAGTTTTTTCTTTGTTGTCAAGGGCAGAGCTGGAACGTGTCGCAGCAAAATGAGAATGTCCTATTTGGGCAAAGTAGAAATGTCCTATTGACAGGGTCCAGCCTGAGGGGTGGACGAAGGACAGCTACTAATGAACCAGGCCGAACGAGACCGGCTGGATGCCCTGAAGAGGGCCAAGAAGAAATTGATCACGCAACGACAAGCCGCTGAGGAGATCGGTGTCAACGAGCGGCACGTGCGACGGCTGTTGCGCAAGCTGCGGCAGAAAGGAGACCGGGCGGTGATTCATGAGCTACGCGGGAGAACGTCCAACCGAAAGCTGTCCGCCGACATGGAACAGCAGGCGATCACGATTTTGACGGATCCGGTGTACCGCGGATTCGGGCCTACATTGGCGGCAGAATACTTGCGCAAGCGGCACCGGCTTACGGTGAGCAAGGAGACGTTGCGACAGTGGATGGCCAAAGCCGGATTGTGGCGCGCCGGTCATCGCCGCATGGTGGAGGTGCACCAATGGCGGCCGCGTCGAAGCCGCTGTGGGGAGTTGGTGCAATGGGACACCAGCGACCACGACTGGCTGGAGGGCCGCGGGGAATCGATCTATCTGATAGCGATGATCGACGATGCCACCAGCCAGCTGTTCGCACGCTTTGTACGGCACGATTCCAGTGAGGAGAACCGGCGGCTGCTGGGGGCGTACCTCGAGCAGTTTGGCCGCCCGCTGGCGTTTTACACCGACAAAGCGGGGATGTTCCAGGTGGCGGTTAAGACCAAACGACAGCAGCAGCGTGAGGACCGCGACCGGCCCCAGATGCCGCCGACACAGATTGAACGGGCGCTGCGCGAGCTGAACGTTGTCTGGATTCCGGCGCACTCGCCGCAGGCCAAGGGACGCATTGAACGCCAATTTTTGACGGCGCAGGATCGCCTAGTGAAAGGACTGCGTGTGGCCGGGGCGTGCACCCTCGATCAGGCCAATGCGTATCTGGAGAACGAATATCTGGCTTGGTGGAATCAGACCCTGGTGGTGAAGCCGGCCGATACCGCCGATGCCCATCGCCCTCTCGGCAAAGAGCATGATCTGGCCGCGATTCTCAGCCACGTGGAACAGCGTCAGGTGACGAATGACTACACGGTGCGATACGAAGGCAAGCTCTACCCAATCGACCGCCGCGACATCCAGGTCGGAATGCGCAAAGGATGGGTGCGGGTCGAACAGCGCTTGGACGGCAGCGTCGCCGTGCAGTTTCAAGGTCGTTATGTGCGGGTGCGCCGCTGCGCGCTGCCACTGGTGTTATCCAAAACGCTCGCACCCCCGACACGCTCAACGGGCAAGATCCGGCGCAAAAGCGATTGGATGAAGAACTTTTCCATCCGCTCGAAGCCTTCTCGTTCTCGACCGACTGAGGTGCCCGATGCTCGCAGCTAAACGCCGGCACCGAAACCAAAACCAATCGGAGCGCTGGGCAAAACCGGCCCGGCGATCTTCGCGCTTTATTTATCCGAAGACCGCTGCTCGGGAGCTCCACCAAAGCAGATCTGTCCTCAAAAACCAAAACCCCCAGAACGGGCATCATCGGGCCCGGTTTGACTGGGGGTCTGGTGCCGTCTGCTTCGGAGCCAGCCCCGTCGCAGCGGTCTTCGGATCTGCCCCAGGGAGCGCGACTCCCCCGGAACATCGAATCCACTGTAAGCCCGCTCCTTCGGCTCCTAGCTCAAAACAGGACATTTCTACTTTGCTGGGAATAGGACATTTCTATTTTGCCTTGACAGGGGAGGGCTGGAACGGGCTTCTCTCGTATACTCAGATGAGGTGGTTATGCAGCAGTGCCGGTTCAATGTCCTACTCGTAGTATGGTTGGCGCCAGCGCCGGCTATGTTCGCTCAACAGGCGCATAATCACAATCGACATGTGCATGGAGTGCCCGGGGGCGTGCCGGAATTATGCGCCAATCCGAATGCGAGAGCTGTCGCGAGCGGCGCCTGGTCGAATCCAGCAACCTGGTCTTCCATGCGAGTGCCGCAGGCCAAGGATCGCGTCGCGATCGGCCCCGGTCAGCATGTGGTCTACGATGTCGTAAGCGACGCCGGGATTTCCTGTATCGACCTTCGCGGACACCTCAGTTTCAAGACCGATGCCGATACCCGCCTCAAGACCGGGAACCTGATGGTCTGGGATGAAGGCGCGCTCGAAATCGGAACCGCCGGCCGGCCGGTGGCCGCGAATGTCACCGCCGAGATTATCATTGCCGACCAGCCGATCGATCGGAAGCTCGATCCAGCCGAGCTGGGCAACGGCATCGAGGCGCTCGGCAAAATCAGCATGCATGGAGCATCGAAGCTTCCCACTTTTGTCCGCGTCGCCGAAGAGCCCCTGGCGGGTCAGGCCACCCTGAAGCTGGAACAGCCGGCGGACGCGTGGAAAGCGGGCGATCACATCGTAATTCCCGACACCCGTCAACTGCGGGACAGCGAGCGCGGCAGCAATTACAAATCTCAGGACGAGAAACTGGAAATCGCATCCGTTTCCGGGGGTGAGATCAGGCTCAAGACGCCCCTTCGCTACGATCATCGAGGCGCGCGCGATGCCGACGGCAAGCTCGAATTTCTGCCGCATGTTGGAAATCTCACGCGCAATATCGTGGTGCGATCGGAGAACCCGGAGGGCACGCGCGGCCACATGATTTTCATGTCGCGAGCGGATGTCGATTTGCGCTTCGTCGAGGTGCGCGAGATGGGCCGCACCCGCATGGGCGTGCTCGATAACACCGAGTTCGACGACCAGGATAAGTTGATCAAACTCGGGACCAACCAGATCGGTCGTTACGGGATACACTTCCATCACTACTTCGGGCCAAAGCAGACGCCCGCCAACGGTTATCAATTCACCTTGATCGGCGACTCCATCGACGGCGCGCCGAAATGGGGCATCACGGTCCACAACAGCCACTACGGCCTGATTCAGGACAACGTGGTCTATAACACGCGCGGCGCGGGCATCGTCACCGAAGACGGCAGCGAGAGCTTTAATGTTTTTGATCACAACTTCGCGATGCGCTCGGAAGGTTCAGGCCAGTTTGCGCCGAGCAGCGGATACAGCGGAGCGGGGCCGGATCCGGGAGGCGAGGGATCAGGATTCTGGTTCCGCGGGCCGAACAATTACATCCGCAATAACGTCGCGGCCAATGCCGACGTGTTCGGGTTTGGGCTGGCCGCAGGATCGCTCGGCACTGTCCCGGTCCCGGCGTTCAAAGGGGCCGATACCAGCGTTAAAGCCGAGACCGTGGATTTGGACACAACCAAAGCTCCGGTGCTGGAGTTTTCCAACAACGAAGCCTATGGAGCCATTCAAACCGGGGTAGCGTGCGGATGGAACGGCACCATAACGAATTTCCGGGTCTGGAATCCGTCGCGGCACGGCTTGACCAGTACTCCGACGGATCGGCTGGTCGTCGACAAAATTACGGTTCGCGGCGACAAGTCGATCTTGAACGACGCGTTCGAGAATCCGACCGGTCTCTGGATCACCAATTACGTCGCCAAGAGCATCGTGGTTCAGAACGCCGATATTCAAGGGATGCGAACCGGTATTTCCAGCCCGTTCTTCCGCGGCGATCAGAAAGCCGAGCCGGGCCGCGGCGACGGTTCGGTACTCATCGAGAACGGATATTTCAAGGATTACGTGGGTGTGGTCGTTGCAACTGCCTACGCGAGAACACGATCACCAAAGCGCGGCTGAAGACCGCCATTGTGCGCGATTCGGTGTTCGAACCGCTCGCCGGCGTTCCAGCCTTTGAGACCAACCCGCCGGCGGCGATCTCGATGAATTACCGCATGGCGCCGGATGATTCGACGCCGCGCGATCCGATCTTGGTGTACGGCTTCAATAAAAAAGCGGGCGACGATTTCAAGGTGTATTACTCCTTGAAGGCTCCCCGCAACGTCGCGCCTTGTAACGCGTCCCGGCCAGGTGTCGATGGCTGGGTCTGTAAGTAGTTGCTTATCGCGAGATGCTTTCGCCAATCGCGCGAAGATATCGTTCTGCTGATTTCTGCACGGCTTGCTGCGCGTCGCCTTCGACCACAAATCCCGCCCAAGCGCCGTACAGCTTCGTAAACTTGTAGCGGCTGAGTGTCGCGGCGATATGGCGGACGGTCGGCGCATTCACTGGCGTATAGTTCGGGTAACTGTACATAAAGCTCACCCACCGGCGATCCGGGCAAACTTGCGGCATATCGCCGCTGAATAGCGCGCCCGGCGCCGTTCTCCGCACCGGCCCAGTGCAGCGCTTGGTAGCCGGTGAAATGCCCACCCACGCGAATCAGCATAAGGCCGTCCCCGATCGAGTGCGTCTCGCCCGTCCAGAATTGAATCACGGGATCAGGACGCTGCACCCAGTGGCGATCATCGGCATGAAGAAAAACTGGAACATTGCCGAAGCAATGGCTCCATTCCACCATCGATGAGTAGTAATGCGGATGCGAAACCGCTATGGCCGAAATCCCCCCTAGCGCGCGGACGAGTTCCACCGTGTCCGCATCGATCAGGCTGACGCAATCCCACAGGATGTTCTGCGCGCCTGTTTGCACGAGCAGCGCCCGCTGGCCGATTCCGAACTTCGGCTCGGTTTGAACGCCCCAGATCCCCGGTCCCTCCTGAAAGAAAAAATTGCGGTATTTCTGCCGCAGCTTTTCGAGCGTGATCCACTCTTGGCCGTGCAAACCCACATACTGCCGTTCGTCCTCGCAGATCGGACAATCCGCGGGAGGATCAGGCGACGGGGAGAATTGGCTCCCGCAGGTGGCGCAGATGTGGGTTTGCATGATTCAATTGCTAGCATGGCACGCCTGAGACGGGGCACGACAGGCGTCTGGGCGCTGGCCATGAGCGCTCTGACGGGGTCGATTTTTGCCGCCGACTCCGCCTCGCGCAAACCGGAGAAGAGGCAACTTGTCAACCCGCGCGAAGTGTATCGCGAAATCAAGGTGCCGCCTGGCCGCGAAAGCACGGTTCCCGAATATTTTTACTCCTTCCGCGAGTATCAGGAGCTGATGCTGTACCATCCCGAGTTCGGCTATTACTCGAGCGGGCGGGTGAGCTTCACGGAAGATTTCGGGACCTATCCCGTGCTGCTGGCTCCCTATTTCGGGCAAATGATCGCGCAACAAATTTTTCGCATGTGGGAGGGAATGCGCCGCGCGGGAACGCTCGGACGCGAGGAGAAGTTCACGATCGCGGAGTTCGGCGCCGGAAACGGCGTCTTGGCCGAGACGATCTTGGATTACATCGACCAGCGTGCTCGCGAGGATCGCGAAGGGCGCTGGCGCGAGCTGGTGTCGCAACTGGTCTACGTGTGCTATGATCGCGCGTCGGCCTTGCGAGAGGCGCAGCTCCGCCGCAACGGGCGTTTTGGAGCGCAGTTCGACGCTCGCGACGGCGACGCCACCGATCTCAATCGAACCATCCCGGCGGCCAGTCTGAAGGGCTTTATTCTTTCGAACGAGATGCTGGACGTGTTCGGTGTCCAAAAAGTGATCCTGTCGGAAGGCGGCGAGTCCGAGGCCGCGTTCGTTGTTCCTTTCCTGCCTGCGAAAGCTTGGAATCAGCTCAAGGGACGCGTGCCGCAGGATGTCGAGCAGAGCATAACGCGCGGCGATCAGATGATCCGGAGCGCGGTGTTGAGCGGCGATCCCGATTCCGATGTTTATCTGAACCGGCAGGCGTTCGTTGAGTTTCTGGAATCGACCGCTGCGTGGAAGGACTATGTTAACGCTGCCCGCACGATTCAGTTCCGTGAAGTGTACGTTCCTGCGCGCGTCATCCCAGAACTCGCACAGCACCTTCAGCGCTACGCTCCCATGTACGCGGCCGAAGTTGCCCGGAGCGGGAAGGGTGTCGTGACGTACATCAATCTCGGCGAAGCGAAGTTCATTCGCGGGGCGGCCCAGGCGCTGAAGGCCGGATATGTCATCACGGTGGATTACGGCGCCAATTGGGATGGGATCATGGCGTCCAATCTGCCGCACATGCGAACCTACGGCCCAGGCAATTTCGAATCCGCGTCAAACGACTTATTGGCGGGCCTGGCGGCGGCCCACGGCGCCGGTAGCGAGGGTCTCGCGCAAGCCGCGCCCGCACCCGAAAACTCCAGCCGAGGCAATCCCGATCCCTACCGTTCGCCTACTCTGAACGACATCACCACGGACGTGAACTTCAGCTTTTTAGCCGCGGAGGGTCAGTCGTCGGGATTGAAAACCGGGTATTTCGGCCCTCAGCGCGCGTTGCGGAGCGGAACATCCACATCGACCAAGAATACAGCGCTGCAATCAGCCACTCGCGAGAAGCAACTAGATTCCTGGCGGCAGTTCGAAACCGACCCTACGTTCAAGGTATTAGTTCAGCAGAAAACTGGCACCGATGATTCCTATGCCTACCCGGAATCCCACAGCGAACCTCTCGACGTGAACGAACGCGGGCTAAGCGAATCGCAACGAAAGCGAGCGGCCGTGATTGAGCAGAAACTACGCGATCAGTGAATGGTGCGCGTCTTGCGGTTCATGTAATCCATCAACAGATACTGGCCGAGATTGTAAGGCGTCGTGAAGTACGCCTTGCCCCGGCACAACTCGGTCACCTTCTGGATAAAGTTCACCAAGCCGAAGTCGCTGGCCAGCATGAAGGTGTTGATCAGGATGCCCTGCTTCTTGCAGCGGCCCACTTCTTCCAAGGTGCGGCTGATCACCAGCGGGTCCAGTCCGAAAGCGTTGCGGTACATCTTGCCGTCTTCGAGCGTCAGGGCGGAAGGCTTGCCATCGGTGATCATGATGATCTGCTTCATGTCCTTCTTTTCCTGGTTGAGCAAACGCTGCGCCAGGATCAAGCCGTCGCGCGTATTGGTGTAATAAGGGCCCACCTGCACGCGCGCCAAATCCGATAGCTTCAGCTCCTCGGCCGTATCATGAAACAGCACGCACCGCAGGCTATCGCCGGGATACTGCGTGCGGATCAGATGCGCCAGCGCCAGCGCGACCTTCTTAGCCGGCGTGAAGCGATCTTCGCCGTAAAGAATCATGCTGTGGCTGCAATCCAGCATCAGCACCGTCGCGCAGGAGCTTTGATACTCGGACTGATGCACGTGCAGATCCGAGTATTCAAGATCAATGGGAACCTTGAGGCCTTCGCGCTGAATCGCCGAAAACAGAGTCTGGCTGATATCCAGGTTCAGCGTGTCGCCGAATTCGTAGGGCTTGGCGGCACCGCTGGTTTCGACGCCAGTAGCCAGATCGCGCGTATCGTGCGCGCCGAAACTGGATTTGCCGAGCGAACCCAGCAGGTCCTTGAGCGTCTTGAATCCGAGAAAATCGATGGATTTGTCCGTGATCTTCACGTCGATCTTGCGATCCGCATTGCCGGTGCCCGCCTGCCCGGATTCGTTGGCCTGCTGCTGGTCGGTGTTGATGTAGCCTTCGTCCACCAGCTTTTGAACCAGCCGGTTCATCAGCTCGTCCATCTGCTCCGGCGACATGTTTTCGAGCGCTTGCTGGATGCGTTCGGCCTGTTCGGGATCGAACATCTCGCCCTGCTCCAGGGCCCGCTGCAGCGCCTCTTTCAAGTCTTCCAGCGTATGCTGGTTCCACTCGCTGAAGGACATATATTGCGACTGAAAACCGCTCTGGAGAAAGAAATCGGAAAGCGCCTTCAGCAAGTCTTCAGCGCTGAGGCCGAAATCCTCGCCCGTGAATTTGGAATAACGAACCCATTTCATAAACGACTCGTTTGCTGCCGCTCTAATTGAACTGACGCCGGGGCGGCCGGCGCGTTTCGCCGCCCTCGGGTGGTTCGCGTTTTCGCTCCGCGGCGGTAAAACCGACCTCTTCATTGCGGCTGATGCGCCGATGCGCGTACAGCCCTTCCAAAATAAACTCCGCCGCCGAAGCGCGCACCGCGTCCGGTTCGCTCGCACCCAGTCCCAGCGCTCCGGTCTTTTCCATCAGGCCTTGAATACCGGTGAGCTGCTTGACCATGGCCGCGGAATCGACCGTATCGTCCAGCCTGAGCGAGCCGCCCAATTCGAACCACTGCACAATCTGCGATACGTTCACGCCTTCAAAACAACCCGTGTACACTTTGCCCACGGCCATCCGTATCAGTTCCTTCGCGATGTTATCGCCGCCCTTTAATTCGCCCTCGTACTCTAGTTCCAGCTTACCGGTAATCGAAGGCAAGGCCGCGTAGATGTCCAGAACGCGAGGCACGGCAAGCCCTTCGCCCGCCTTGAGCGCCCGCCGTTCCGCATTGGAGATCACATTTTCGAGCGCGGAAATCGGCAGCCTCTGCGAGACGCCGGAACGCTTGTCCACGCGCTTATCTTCGCGCGCGAGGAACGCGAGCTGCTCGACGATCTCACGAATGTAGGCGGGAACTTTCAGTTCGACGGCTGAGGGGCGGTCAACCCACGACTCCTGCTTGGTAATGGAGAGGCCTTGCTCGACGGTCAACGGATAGTGGGTCCGAATTTCGCTGCCGATGCGATCCTTCAGCGGCGTGATAATCTTGCCGCGCGCGGTGTAGTCTTCCGGGTTGGCGGTAAACACCAGCATGATGTCGAGCGGCAGCCGCACCGGATAACCTTTGATCTGTACGTCGCCTTCCTGCATGATGTTGAATAATCCAACCTGGATCTTGCCCGCCAAATCCGGAAGTTCATTAATCGCAAAGATGCCGCGATTGGCGCGCGGCAGCAGGCCATAATGCACGGTCAGCTCGTGCGACAGATCGCGTCCGCTCCGCGCGGCTTTGATGGGATCGATATCGCCGATCATATCAGCGATGGTCACGTCGGGCGTCGCCAGCTTCTCCACGTAGCGCTCGTCACGCTCGAGCCAGTCGATCGGGGTGTTGTCCCCCTGTTCGGCGACTAAATCCCGGCAGCGGCGGCAAATCGGGTGGTAAGGATTATCGCGAATTTCGCAGCCGCCGATAAAGGGCAGCTGCTCGTCAAGAAGCTGCGTGAGCATTCGAATGATGCGCGTCTTAGCCTGACCGCGCAGGCCCAACAGAATAAAGTTGTGCCGGGAAAGAATCGCGTTCACGATTTGCGGGACAACGGTATCTTCGTAGCCGACAACTCCGGGGAACAGTTCTTCGCCTTTTTGCAGCTTGCAGATCAGGTTTTGCCGAAGCTCATCTTTTACGCTGCGCTGGGCGATCCGCTGTTCCGAGAAGCTTGTAGTTTTAAGTGCGCCGAGGGTTGAAGCTAGATTAGGCATAAGAATACTTCTACTCGCGATTCTAACAGCAAACCGCGCAAATCATCTGATATGCTCAAAGCGCACAGGCTGGTACGGCCACTACCGGGATCAGAAAAAGCGACCGCCTTAGGTTCTTTATGTCGCCTTCTTGCCAAGGAATGTGATGACCACCGAATTGCCGGAAATGGACTTTCAGCGGTTCTGGCGCAGGCTGCAGCAGCTCGGCCTGAATGCTTACGAAGCCCGTTCTTACTTGGTCCTGATCGGGCACCCTCGCTTCAAGGCGTTGGAATTGGCCGCCCGCGCTCACGTCCCCCGTCAAAAAATCTACGAAGTTCTAGACAGCCTAGTAGAAAAAGGCTTCGCGCAAGTGGTGCAGGAAAAGACCAAACTTTTTTCGGCGGTTGAGCCGAGCCTGGCGGTTCCCAGCTATTTGGCCCGCCGCGCGCAGATGCTGGAGCGCGAGTTGACCGAGCAGACTCGCATGGCCGACGGCCTGGTGACCGACCTGGGCGCGGCTTACTTCGAAGGTCAGGGCGAGCGCGGCACGCTCGACTATCTGCGCATCGTCAGCGATCCGGAGCAGATGGCGACTCAATACCGGCGCATGCTCGCGGAAGTGAAGCACGAGTACATTGAGTTTTCGCGCCCTCCTTATGCGGTCGATCCGCTGGATGAACAGTTAGTAAAAAAAGCGCGCATTCGCGGTGTAGCGTGCCGTTTGCTGATCGAATCCGGAACGCTCGACGATGGGCATCGCCAGCGCCTGGAAGAATACGCCGCCGCGGGCGTGGAGATCGGACAGACCGATTCGCTTCCCATGAAACTGGCGGTGTTCGATGGCACGCGTGGCTTGCTGGCCCTGCTGGATCCTGTGATCACGCGGCCGACCTGGACTGCGATTGTGTTCGAACACGCCGCCATGGGCGAAGCGATGAAGGGGCTTTTCGATAGCTACTGGCGGGCGCGGGTCCAACGCCAGGTTCGGGATTTTGCTTCCTCCCGAGCGCTGGCGAAGATGTAAGGTCTAGGCTGGCGCCACCGGTTCGCGACGGCAGCGAATCTCGCGCACGGCGTAAATGCGGCGCCCCTGGCTTTCAAAATAGGTTCGCATCAGAACTTCGCCCAGCAGCCCGGTGCTGAACATCATCAGGCCGCCCAGCAGGAGCAGGCCTCCGGCGATCATCAGCGGCCCATGCTCGGCCATCAATTGATGGCCCCACAGTTTGTAAACCGCCAGACCGCCGAGAATCAGAGAACCCGATCCAAAGGCCAACAGACCCAGGCGTCCAAAAAAGTGCATCGGGCGCGTGAAATACTTCAGCAAAAACTTGATGGTGAGGATGTCGAACATCACATTGAACGTCCGGCCCAAGCCGTAATGCGACCCGCCGGAAGTGCGCGGCGTGTTGCGGATCGGCACTTCCGCGATGCGTGCCCCGTAGAAACTCGCGAGCGCCGGGATAAAGCGGTGCAACTCCCCGTACAGGTTGATCTCCTTGAGCACTTCGGCGCGATAAGCCTTGAAGGTTGTGCCAAAATCCCGAAGGTGAATCCCCGAAGCTTTCGCCATCAGCCAATTCGCGATGCGGGACGGCAATTTCCGCGTCAAAGCGTTATCTACCCGGTCCTTGCGCCAACCGCTGGCGATGTCGTAGCCTTCCTCGATCTTGGCCAGCAGCACCGGAATGTCTTCGGGCGCATGCTGGAGGTCGCCATCGAGCGAGATGATCACGTTGCCCTGCGCTTCGTCGAAGCCGGCCGAGAGAGCCGCGGTCTGCCCAAAATTCCGCCGCAGACGCACCACCTTCAAGTGCGCGTCGGTTTCCACGAGATTCGCCAGCAGGTCGAAGCTTCGATCTGTCGACGCGTCGTCCACGACGATAATCTCATAGGGCTTCTGCATCGATTCCAGCACGGCCGTTAAGCGGTCGTACAGCGGTAGGATCGATGGTTCCTCATTATGAATGGGGATCACGACAGACAACATATAGGTGTAATGTCCTAGTGTACTCCATCGAGCCCGCCGCGCAGCATGCCGTTCCGCACTCGCCACGCCCGCCCCTATTCGCTTGTTGACGATGTATAATTCGCCCTGAGCGGAAGGAGGGCACTCATCATGCACACGACCGCGCTATGGGCGATCCTGTTGACTGTCGTGGCTTCGCCGCTGGCCGCCCAGTGGACCATCACCGACCAAGGCATTCCGCGATTAAAGGACGGCACACCGGATCTGAGTGCGCCCGCTCCGCGTCGAGCCGATGGCAAACCGGACTTAACTGGTATCTGGGCAGCGAGTCCGCCGAAAGTGAGGGATGTCACCGTCGGCCTGAAGGCGGGTGAAGTATCCATGACGCCGTGGGCCCAGAAAACCTTCGACGAGCGTAAAACCGGTGACCTCGAGGCCCAGGACCCCGACGCCAACTGCCTGCCGCAGGGCGTGCCCAAGATCAACTCCATTCCGCCGCCCTTCAAGATCTTTCAGGAGCCTAAGACGATCGTGATCCTGTATGAGGCTATGGGTCAGTTCCGCCAGCTGTTCCTGGATGGCCGGCCGCTCCCCAAGGATCCGAACCCGCAATGGTATGGATATTCGGTGGCGAAATGGGATGGCGACACGCTGGTAATCGAGTCGTCGGGTTTCAATGGCAAGGCTTGGCTGGATCAGTTAGGTCATCCTTCCACCGAAGCGCTGCACGTAACCGAACGCTTCCACCGGCGCGATTTCGGACACATGGAGATCACATCCACCATCAGCGATCCCGGCGCGTATACTAAGCCATGGACCTACACGCAACCGGTCACATGGCAGGCTGACACGGAGCTGATAGAGGACGTGTGCGAGAACAATCGCGACGTGCGGCACTATAAGGGCAATAAATAAAGGAGAAAAGCGCGATTCGTGACTCTAGAAAATTCAGTAGTGTTGATCACCGGAGGGAGCGCCGGAATCGGCCGCGCGATCGCGCAAACGCTCGCGGAGTCAGGCGCGCGCGTCGCGATCACTGGACGGAATAAAGCTCGCCTCGAAGAAGCCGCGCACGCGTTGAGCGTGTTTCCGATTCAGGCCGACGTCGCCAGTGAGGCCGATGTTCAGCGCACCTATCGGGAATTACTTGCCAAGTTCGGCGACCTCGACGTCCTGGTGAACAACGCCGGGTTCGGCATCTTCAAAAATTTGGTGGATTGCGACCGCGAAGGCTTCGAGGCCGTCTTCGCCACCAATGTTACCGGGACGATGCTGATGGCACGGGAAGCGGCGAAGCATTTCATTCAGCGGAATCGCGGGAACATCATCAACATCGCCTCCACGGCCGCTGTGCGCGGCGCGCCGAAGGGCACCGCGTACTATGCGAGCAAATTCGCGCTGCGCGGCATGACCGAGTGCTGGCGGGCGGAACTCAGAAAACACAACATCCGCGTGATGCTGGTGAATCCGAGCGAGGTGCTGACCGATTTCTTCGCCACCGCCTCGCTGCCCCAAAAAGCCAACGACAGCAAACTGCGCGGCGAGGAGATCGCGCACGCCGTCAAAGCGATGCTCGAAATGGACGACCGGGGATTTACCACCGAGCTTTCGATCTTCGCCACCAATCCGATCGACTAGCCTCGCGATGCCCGCCATCTGGGCATGGTTATAATCGGCGAGTGCGCTCGCGCCAATTATCCCGATTAATTCCGCTCATTTTTCTTTTAACCGGGGTTGCAACGGGGCAAATTCAATTTCACTTCGGCGTGGAGGCAGGCGTTCCGCTTACGGACACACTTTCGTCGAGCACGCAATTCTCGGTGTTCGGGCCGAGTTTTTCATCTTCCTTCGAACGCTACAATTCGGAGACCAAGCGATTGCTGATTGGGCCGACCTTTCGCGTGGAAACACAAAGCGGTCTCGGCATCGAGGTGGACGCGTTGTATCAGCGCGTCGACGATGATTTCGCCTCCGCACAGTTCGGGGCCGGTCAGAGTTTTCAAGCGACCACCGCGAACCGATGGCAGGTCCCAGTGCTAGTTCAGTATGCTCGCAGCCTGGCGCATTGGAAGGCTCGCTGGTTCGCGGAGGCCGGCCCGTCGATCTCGCACATCGGCGATAGCAGAAGCACCATCAGTTCCACGACTATTTCCAACGGATCGACGTCCTCAAGCACATCGAGTGAGCGGCCCCAGCGCCACCTGGGCCGGTATTACGGCCGGAGGCGGCGTGGATATTCCTCTTTCCCGGATCCACTTGCGGCCGGAATTTCGTTATAGCCACTGGTTTGCGCAAACCAGCGTGGGCAATCCAACCGGCGCCGCGGCCGTCAATTCGATATCGCCAATTCTTCTGACAGCGCCTGTTCCTTTCATTTCCTCATTCCCCATCAACCAAAACGAAGCCAGCTTCCTATTAGGTGTGACGTTCTAGCCTAAGTCGCCGACTGCTGGAGTTCAGCCTGTCGCCCGGCAGGTTGGCCGAGCTTCCTCGGCGCGGTTTCTTTCAAGAACAGACAAACCAGAATTCCGAGCGCGACCCCAAACAGCGCCAGGTACAGGATGTTCTCGATGCCGTAATGTTGTGCGGTGTATCCGGCAATCACAGGCGCAACGCCGCCGCCGAAAATTTCCCCGGCCCCCACCACGATTCCGATGGCGGAGGAAACCAATCCTACGGGCGCGGACTCGGTCGCAATCGGACCGGTCAGCAGCGCGATCAGGCCCAGGCAGAAAAACGAAATGACGAACATCAGCGCGAATAGCAGCGGCGGATTCGCGCCCACCGCAATGAACACGCGGATCAGAGCGGCCGCGCCGATGAATCCGAGAATAGCCAGCAGCTTCCGGCCGAAGACATCGGACAATCCGGGGATGCCGAATTGCCCCACGAAGCCGCCGAACCCGATGGCCGATGTCACGAACCCCATCTGGCCGGGCGTCAGGTGCAAATAGTCGATCAGGTAATTCGGCAGCATGGCGCTGATCACGAACACCCCGGTCATGGCGCAGAAGAGGCCAAACATCGAGAGCACAATGTTGCGGCTTCCGAAGACTCGTATCCAGCCGCCGCCCTCCGCGCTCTCGTGATGCTTCTCGGTTCGAACCGGATCGCGAATCACTTTGAACATCAGTGCGCCAATTATGAATCCGGGAATCGCGACGATAAAGAACACCCAGCGCCAGGTCGGCACGACGGCCAAAAGCTGCGTCGCGATGATCGGACCGAATCCCAGGCCAAAGAGCGCGAATCCGCACTGCTGAACTCCCTGATTGAAGCCGCGGCGTTTCGGTTCCGATGCTTCGTTGGTGGCGGCGAAGCTGGTGGGACAAAACGAGCCTTCTGTCACGCCCATGATCGCCCGAATCAGGATCAGGCTGACGAATCCGGTGGCGAGTCCCGAGAGCCCCGACAGCAGCGAGAAAAGCAGGATGGCCGGGATCAGAACCTTGCGGCGTCCGATCTTATCCGACAGCCCGCCCATGATGATCGCGAACGCGCCCCAACACAGGCCCAGCGCGCCCACCAGATTACCCAGATCCTGGTAGCCCAGGTGGAGGTCCTTCATCATGAAGGGGAACAGCGGCGCGATGATCCACCGGTCCAGGCCGACCAGTCCGAACCCGAGCCCCAGTAGCGTGACAGCCTTCCACTCATACGAGGTGTTCCAGGTTTTTTGATCGGCCCTGGTTTTTTGATCGGGCATGGTTCTCCTTATCGCGCTAGTCTAGCGCGCCCCAGCGCCGATTGCTTGCAAGAATGCCACTCGGATGGGCAGAATCCGCGCTTCGATCACTTAAGCCGGGCGCTAGCTCTGGTGTGCAAAAATTGACGAAGACACTATGAACGACGTATTCATTTGTGATGCCGTCCGCACGCCCTTCGGACGCTATGGCGGATCGCTCGCGCCCATCCGTACCGACGATCTCGCGGCCCTTCCCCTTCGCGCGTTGATGGAACGGAATCCCGGCGTGGACTGGCAGGCGCTGGACGACGTGCTTTTCGGCTGCGCCAATCAGGCCGGCGAGGATAACCGGAACGTCGCGCGCATGGCACTGTTGCTCGCCGGGCTGCCCAAGGAGGTCCCCGGTGCGACGGTGAATCGCTTGTGCGGATCCAGCATGGATGCCACCGCGGTCGCTGCCCGCGCCATCAAGTGCGGCGAAATGGATCTGGTGATTGCGGGCGGCGTCGAGAGCATGTCCCGCGCTCCGTTCGTGATGGGCAAGGCCGACGCGGCGTTCAGCCGAACCGCCGAGATCTACGACACCACCATCGGCTGGCGTTTTGTGAATCCTCTGATGAAGAGCAAATACGGCGTCGATTCGATGCCGGAAACGGCCGAGAATCTGGCCGAGGAACGCAACATCTCGCGCCAGGATCAGGACGCGTTCTCTTACCGCACGCAGCAGCGCTGGGCCAAGGCGCACGCCTCCGGCTTCTTCAACTGCGAGGTAATCCCGGTTGCTATTCCGCAGAAGAAGGGCGATCCGAAAAAATTCGACACCGACGAGCATCCTCGCCCGGATACGACACTGGAAGCGCTGGCCAAGCTGAAACCGATAGTCAAGCCGACCGGCACGGTGACCGCGGGCAACGCCTCGGGCATCAACGATGGCTCGTGCGCGCTGTTGCTCGCATCGGAAGCCGCAGCGAAGAGATATAACCTGACGCCGCGAGCGCGTGTGTTGGGGACGGCCGTCGCTGGCGTAGCGCCGCGAATCATGGGTATCGCTCCGGTGCCTGCCACACGCAAAGTGCTCGCCAAAACCGGTGTGTCGCTCTCCGACGATCGATGTCATCGAGCTGAACGAAGCTTTCGCCGCGCAGGCGCTCGCCGTCACGCGCGACCTTGGACTCGCCGACGACGCCGAGCATGTCAATCCCAACGGAGGCGCGATCGCCATCGGACACCCACTGGGCGCGAGCGGAGCGAGGCTCGTGACCACCGCGGTCTACCAGCTTCAGAAAACCGGCGGACGCTTCGCGCTCTGCACCATGTGCATCGGCGTCGGGCAAGGCATCGCCATGATTTTGGAGCGGTGTTCGTAGGAGCGGCAGGCGTGGCAGCGATTGTTTCGTTGAAGGAAGCCATTCAGGAATCGGTTCGCGACGGCGCCGTGTTGACGCTGGAAGGATTCACGCACCTGATCCCGTTCGCCGCCGGACACGAGATTATCCGCCAGGAGCGCCGCAACCTGACGGTGATTCGGATGACCCCCGACCTCATCTACGACCAGTTCATCGGCATGGGCTGCGTTAAGAAGCTAGTGTTTTCGTGGGGTGGTAATCCGGGTGTGGGATCCCTGCATCGCCTGCGCGACGCCATCGAGCACGCCTGGCCTCAACCGCTCGAAATCGAAGAGCATTCGCACGCGGGCATGGCCACAGCGTATGCCGCCGGCGCGGCCAATCTACCTTTCGGCGTGCTGCGCGGATACCTCGGCACCGATCTGCCGAAGTACAACCAGCGAATTCGTTTTATCGAATGTCCTTTCACTGGCGAGCGGCTGGCTGCGGTCCCGGCCATCCGTCCCGATGTCGCGGTGATTCACGCGCAGAAGGCCGACCGGCGCGGCAATGTCCTGATGTGGGGCGTGGTCGGCGTACAGAAAGAGGCGGTGCTCGCGGCGCGGCGGTCCATCGTCACCGTCGAAGAAATCGTGGATCGCCTGGATGCCCCGCCGAACTCGGTGGTTCTGCCGGGTTGGGCCCTCACCTCGGTGTGCGAGGTGAAGGGCGGCGCGTTTCCATCCTACGCGCAAGGCTATTATTCGCGAAACAACGCGTTCTACAAGCGCTGGGACGAGATTTCACGCGAGCGCGAAGGATTCCGCGCCTGGATGGAGCGGCACGTGCTCGGCACCAAGGATGTTGACGAGTTCCGACGCAGCTTGGAGCAGGCGGCGAGCCATGCTTGAGCCGCAATACACTGCCGACGAAATGATGACCGTGGCGGCGGCGCGCATGCTGCACAATGGCACGGTATGTTTTGTCGGGATCGGGCTGCCCAGCGCGGCTGCGAATCTGGCGCGCCTGACGCACGCACCTGAAGTCGTGCTGATCTACGAGTCGGGACCGATTGCGACCCGGCCATCGGTGCTCCCGCTGTCGATCGGCGATGGTGAACTCGCCGAAACCGCCGACGCAGTCGCTTCCGTTCCAGAAATGTTTGCGTATTGGCTGCAAGGCGGCCGCATCGACATCGGCTTTCTGGGCGCGGCTCAAATCGATCGATTCGCGAATATCAACACCACCGTCATCGGCGACTACAACGCGCCAGCGACGCGATTGCCAGGAGCAGGCGGCGCTCCGGAGATCGCAACTTCATCGCGCGAAGTGCTCATCACGCTGCGGCAGAACCGTCGGGCATTCGTTGAAAAGCTGGATTTCGTCACGTCAGCAGGGCATCTGGATGGCGGCGATGCGCGCGCGCGGCTCGGTTTCCCGGGAAAAGGTCCGACGCGTGTCATCACGGATCTGGGCATCCTGACGCCCGATCCGATCACCAAGGAGCTGACCTTGACCAGCGTTCATCCGGGGATCACAGTGGAGCGAGTGGTCGAATCAACCGGATGGCCGCTCAAAGTCGCGCACAAGGTCGTGACCACGCCTCCGCCCAACGCCACCGAACTGGCTGTCCTGCGCGATCTTCAGCAGCGCACCGCGCGTGCCCATGCCGGGCAAGCGTGATACGTTCAGTGGTTACTCGCCCCAGGAGCGTTCCAACATGCGCGAATATTCGCCCGACGAGTACAGCTCGAATTGGAACTCGCCGCCGCTGAGGGGGGCAAATTCGCACTCGCTCTGCTTGATGGAGAAGATCTGCTCGGCAAAGCGGAAATAGTTGCGCACGAAATCGTCCGAAAGAAATGGGCGAGCGGGCACGTCGGCGAAAAGGAACTGCAGGCCGAGCGCACGCGTAAAGATCGATTTGTAGTCGGCCACGCCCCATTTGCGCAGCTTGGCTTCCACCGTGAGCGGCGCGCCTTGAACCAGCAGCGACGCAAAACTTTGATAGGTGATCCCGCGCGTTCCGATGTGATTGCGCTCGACAAACTCCACGCACTGCTCGATCCAGCGCACCAGATCCTTGCCCACGTAGAACAGCATGCGCAACTCGGAGTAGCGCCCTTCGAGCAAGGCATTATCCAGCTCTTCGCGAGTCGCCTCGCCGGCCGGCAGCAGGCCCTGCAATTTCAAACTGGCGCGCGAGCTTTCCACTAATCTGCTCGGTCCCGCCGCGTCGGCGAACGGATGCAAAATCAGCGGAGGCAAATTCAATGTGATGCCGCGCCGCGCCGCGGCCGTTGATCCAGAAGAAGGTGTGGGAGCCATATCTGGACCCAGTATGGACGCGCTACTTGCGCTCGGCCAGCAGTACCTTGGCTACAATCGTTTGGTCCCCGCGCAGAACCTTCACAAGTACTTCCTGACCAGGCTTCTTAGCCCGCAAAGCGTAGGTAAAATCGTACAGATTCTGGATCGGCTTGCCGTCGAACTCCACCAGGATATCGCCGGCCTTCAACCCCGCCTTGGCGGCAGGCGATCCGGGCCGGATATCGGCAAAACGGACGCCATTGGGGATTTCCGTGAAGTCCGGGATGCTGCCAAAATCGGGACCATAGCCCGATCCCCCGCCGGCAGAGTGCGACCCGGCTTCCTCGCCGTGCGATCCCTGGGGCTCCACCACGCGCACGAACTGCGGCCGCGGCCCGGCCTCGGTCAGGTGATCCGTCACATCCGCCACCAGGTCCAGCAGCCGAACCGCGTCGGGAGCATCGATCTTATCCCAGGTGTCGCTGGGCTTATGGTAGTCGGCGTGAAGGCCCGAGAAAAAGAACAGCACCGGGACTTGTTTGGTCGTGAAGGACGTGTGGTCGCTCGATCCGTAGCCGCCGCGCTCCGTCAAATCCGCGTCGAAGTCGTGCTTCGGTGCCAGCTGCTTCAGCAGCTCCGTAAAGCCGGTTCCGCTCCCCACGCCGCCAACATAAATCTTGCGGTCACGAATCCGGCCGATCATGTCCATGTTGATCATGGCGACCGCATTCGCCAACGGGAGAACCGGGTGATTCACGTAATAGCTGGACCCCAGCAGCCCCAGCTCTTCGCCGGCGAACGTCAGAAACAGAATACCGCGTTGATGTTTCGGCTCGTGCGAGAACCACTTGGCCAGCTCCAACACTCCGGCGGTCCCGGAAGCGTTGTCATCGGCACCGGGATGAACCGTTCCAGCCAGCGAAGGCGCCAGCGAGAACTGTTCGCCCAATCCGAGATGATCGTAATGCGCGCCGATGATCACGTACTCGGGCGTTTCGCCCGGCCAGTACGCGCCGACATTGTGAACCGTCTTCACTTC
This sequence comes from Bryobacterales bacterium, assembly GCA_963732175.1. Taxonomy (GTDB): domain Bacteria; phylum Acidobacteriota; class Terriglobia; order Bryobacterales; family Bryobacteraceae; genus Palsa-89. The sequence goes on from CAVSYF010000020.1 coordinate 305,828, forward strand.
GCGCTGGACATCCACGTTCAAATCCACGTCGAGCGATGCCGGCAGTGCGAACGACTCCGGATGCAAGTCCTTGTCGATCGCCGCTTCGATGCCCGCCAGATTCTTTCCGCTCAGCGCCAGCCACTTATCCGCTAAGTCCGCCTTGATCTGCACAAAGTCGATGCCCGCATTGGCCGGACCCGCCGTTGCACCGAACTTCTCCAGATCGTCGACGATAGTCGGGTGCGCGGCGACATCGTTGACCATCAGGACCGCCTTAGCGCCGTGAATCTTGGCATTGGAGGCCTTGCTGAAAATCTGCGAATGCGCGGTGTAGATCTTGCCGTCGAACACGCTCTTCTCGTCGAACTCCTGCGGTTCGTGGCGCAGCAGCAGCACGATCTTGTCTTTCACGTCCAGGCCGGCGTAATCGTCGTAGTTGTACTCCGGCGCTGTGATGCCGAATCCGGCAAAAACCACCTGGCCGGTGACCTCGCCCGCGGCCGACAAATTCAGCGGCACGAAATCTTGCGAGTAGCGCAGCTGCTTCTTGTCGCGGCCGCTGACATAACTCAGCTTGTTCTCGCGGCCCAGCCGGGCGCTGGTAGTAACTTCGAAATCCTGGTAGTAGCTGTCGCCCGAGAGCGGCTTGAGATTCAACGGGCGGAACTGGTCGCGAATGAAGCCGGCGGCTTTTTCCAGTTCCGGAGAACCGGTCGCGCGGCCCCGCATTTCCGGCGATGCCAAATACTTGACGTATCCAATATATTCAGTCGGACTCAGCTCAGCCGCGGTCAGACCGCCGGCTATCAGGAGCAAAAGTCTGAGACGCATCTTTTATTTATTGAGAGGCGACGGGATCTTCACTTCGCAGCAAGGATCGCTCGATTCGGCGCCCGCCTTTGGAGCAGGTTTCTGAGCCGTCTTTTGATAGGCCAGCTCGCCGTTGATGATCTGTTCCATGTTCGGCCAGGGATAATTGCCCACCAGCCTGCGGCCATTGATGAACACGGTGGGAGTAGCGTCCACGCCCAGGGCATGCCCTTGCGCCACGGAAGCATCGACGTCTGGCTCAGTCGCCTTGGTATCCATGCAGCGGCCTAGCTGCAAGCTATCCAGATCGGATTCCGTCTTGGCAAAATCCATGATCTTGTCTTTCAGATTGTCCGGATTGATCTCTTCTTGATGTTCATAGATCCAGTCGTGATATTTCCAGAACGCCGACGGGCTCTGCCGATACACACACCTGCCCGCTATAGAAGCGGGTCTGGCCCAGGGATGGATCGAATCCAGCGGAAAATCCTTGAAGTACACGCGCGCTTGCGTGGGGAAGGTCTTCTGCAAATTCTCGCGGAGCGTTTGTGCTTCGGCTTTGCAGACCGGACACTCGAAGTCGCCAAACACCACCAGCGTGGTGGGTGCGTTCGCCGTGCCGAACATCGGAGCCGAATCGGTTTTCAACTTGTCCAGATCTTCCTGGAACGGATTCTTGGCCAGATCGTACACCACTCCCCGCACAATATGCTTGCCGTCCTTGGTGACGAAGAACGTTTCGTCCTGCGAGCGTTCGCCGTAAGTGAAGTGCATACCGACGCTCCACATATCCGGGATCGCCGAAGGCTTCGGATCATCAATCTTTATCTGAACCTCGGGAATCACCGCCAGGAGGTGCCGTACGTAGCCCTCCAGCTGCGGCTTATCTAAGGCCGGTTTCGGCTTTTCCTGGGCGGAGAGCAAGGATAAACAGACAAGGGCGGCGAGCGCGATGACAGGACGCATACGAAGATTATAGCTCGCTCTTACGTTGAGAGCTTTCCACTGCAAGTTCCAGTAATGTCTAGACCCCATGGCGTCGGGTGGCTTCGTTTTTTCGAACAGCTGCCGGCAGGCAGGCCCTGGATTTTTTTCGATTCTTTTCAGTGTGTTAAATTGGGATTGTAGAAGTTAAGGCAAACACCTGCCGATGGTTACCTTAGAAGGACGGGTTCTCGTGTACGGCTTAAAGAGAATTTAATGACCTGTATCCTACTGATTAGTCGTTAGAGTACTAGCACTGTACGTCCAACAACATAGCGTGCTGCCCGCCCGATGGTATAGTTGAGAGTCAAAGTTTAGCGTATGGCCTTTCAGATTCAACCAGTTAAGGAGTTCCTGGTTCGTCCGGCACTCCCGCCTGCGATCTCTCGCATGAGCGATCTGGCATATAACCTCCTGTGGAGCTGGGATCACAACGTCCGTTCGCTGTTCCGGCGGCTCGACTCCGCACTGTGGAAGAACTGCGGTCACAATCCTGTTTTGATGCTCGGCCGCGTCCCGCAGGCCACGCTGGAACGCGCCGCGGCGGATCCCCGCTTTTTGGCCGCCTACCGCAGAGCCTGCGAAAGATTTGATTACTACATCGCTCACGCTGAATCGCCCGCGTTGCCAGACCGTCTGATCGCGTATTTTTCCATGGAGTATGGCCTGGTGGAATGCATGCCCATCTATGGAGGTGGTCTGGGCGTGCTCTCGGGCGATCACTTGAAGGCATCCAGCGACGCCGGCATACCGCTCGCGGGCGTTGGCCTGCTGTATCAAAAGGGCTACCTGCAACAGTCCCTCAATCCGGACGGCTGGCAGCAGGAACGCAACCCGGTCAACGATTTTTATACGCTGCCCGTGCGTCCCGTCCGCGATGAGCAGGGCCTGGACACGATCGTGGAAGTAAAGCTGCCAACCGGTCCGGTTTTTATCAAAATCTGGCACATCGACGTGGGGCGCGTGAAGCTGTATCTGCTGGATACGAACATTCCGGAGAACGAGCGCATCGAGCATCGGGGGATCACCGATCAGCTCTATGGCGGCGACAACCTGACGCGCATTCGCCAGGAGATCGTGCTCGGAATCGGCGGCTTGCGCGCTCTGCATCGCCTGCACCTGAAGCCGACCGTCTGGCACATGAACGAGGGGCACTCGGCCTTTCTCGCCATCGAGCGCATGCGGCTCCTGATGCAAGAGGACGGTCTGAGCTTTGACGAAGCCTTCGAAGCGTGCCGGTCGAATAATGTGTTTACCACCCACACTTCGGTGCCGGCCGGAATCGATCTGTTCGATCCCGGTTTGCTGCATGAGTATTTCGGCGACTATTGCCGCGAGAATGAAATTCCCTTCGACAAGTTTCTCTCGTTGGGGCGGATCCGGCCGGAGAATCATCATGAGCCGTTCTCCATGGCGATCGCGGCTATTAAAACATCGGCCTTCCGCAATGCCGTGAGCTGCCTGCATCGTCACGTTTCGCAGGAAATGTGGCAGGACTTGTGGCCTCGCCTGCCGGTGTGGGAGGTCCCCATCACATCGGTAACCAACGGCGTCCACCTGCTCACCTGGCTCAATGGCGATCTGGCTCAGCTTTACGATCAATACTTGCAGCCGGACTGGCGGGAGCGGAACTTCGACCCCAAGACCTGGGACTTGATCGAGGATATTCCCAATCAGGAACTGTGGGAGGCGCACCGGCGTCGCAAGCGCTATTTGGTGGCTTTCGTGCGCGAGCGCGTGCTCTCGGCGGCCATGAGCCGCAAAGCCTCAGCGGCGGAACAGCGGCGTCTTTCCGAGGTGCTCGACCCGGACGCCTTCACCATCGGTTTCGCCCGCCGCTTTGCCACCTATAAGCGAGCCACTCTGTTGTTCCGCGACCTCGATCGGCTGAAACGCCTGCTCACCAACCCCGAGCAGCCGGTGCAGATCGTCATCGCCGGCAAGGCGCATCCGCGGGACCTGCCCGGCAAGACTCTCATCCGCGAAATCGTGCAGCTTTCTCGAGACCCCGAACTCGCCCGCCACATCGTGTTCGTCGAAGACTATAGCATCGAGGTGGCGCGCGAACTGGTGCAGGGCGTAGACCTGTGGCTGAACAACCCGCGGCGCGGCGAAGAAGCCTGCGGGACCAGCGGCATGAAAGCCGGCATCAACGGCATTTTGAATTTGAGCATTCTGGACGGCTGGTTCGACGAAGCCTACGAGATCTCGGGCGGCTGGGCCATCGGCGACCGCGAAGCCTACTCCGAGGATCAGGACGAAATACACGCACGCGCGATTTACTCCATGCTGGAGAATGAAATCGTTCCCATGTACTACCAGTATCGGGAAGAAGACGTGCCGGTGGATTGGATGCGGCGCGTGAAGCAATCGCTCATGCATCTGAGCCCCCAGTTCAACAGCCAGCGGATGGTCAGTGAGTACATGTCGCAGCTCTATGAGCCGGCCCATCAAGCCTACCTGGATATGTCCCGGGATGCCTTCGATCCAGCCCGGGAGCGCGCCGGCTGGCACCAGCAGGTCGAAAAAGTATGGGACAGCGTGGGGTTCCTCGAAATCGGGCCCGGGCCGGATGTTTCGGTCTTGACCGGCCGCCCCGTGCCGGTTCGCGCAGTCGTGAATTTAGCCGGATTGTCTCCCAAAGATGTTCGCGTGGAAGCCGTTATCGGCCGAATCGGCGTGAGCGGCAGCCTGGAAGAGACGCAGGTCATGACACTGCCGGCGGTCCAGCAGCAGGGTAACGCGTTTGTATTTTTGAAGGAATTTGTACCGCACCAGACCGGCCGACTGGGGTATTCCCTTCGAATCAGTCCCAACCACTATGACGATCCTCTTACGAGACCCTGCAACTCCCTGCTGAAGTGGAGCGCCGACTAGTAAAAGTCCTTAGAACGTTTGGTACTCATATTGAATTATTCTTGAAGAATCTTGATAATTGTAGTGGCTTCCGAGACAGATTCGTGGTAAACATTATTTAGGCGGGATTCAATTTTTTGGTCCTGGCTGCCTCCCGCCGCTATCCTCCGATATGATCCTCTAGTTTGGGCTTGCCGGATAAGCCTGTACCGTATACACCCAAGTTCGGCGACGGTGCTGGCCCTCCAGGAGTCGATTTAACACATGGACGACGACCGTAAGTATAGACAACGCGGCTACATGGATTCCGACCGCGATTTCCAGAATCATCGGCCCGGAGAGCGGCCGAAACCCCCTGGCCCCAAGCCTCCCATTGATGTCACGGGCCCGCGCCTCCCCCGGCTGGTGCAAAGCGTGGTGGCTGCGCGCTGCTTCAACTGTTCCACCGCCCTGTCGCCCGACGTGGATTGGAAAGGCAAGTGTCCCAAATGCGGCACCGCCCTGCACTGCTGCAAGCAGTGCGCCCATTTTGAGCCGTCCACCCGGTTCCAGTGCCTGAAACCGATACCGGTGCGAATCGCCGCCAAAGATCAGGCCAACGAGTGCGAGCTTTTCAAACCGCGTGTTACCGTCGCGCGCGACGCGGCGCCCGCCAACAACCACCACCATCCCAGCCCCGTGGTGCAGCCCCCTCGCTCGCCTAACGACGCACGGGCCGCCTTCGACAATCTCTTCAAGAAGACTGAATAGCGGTCGCCCGCATCCTCGCGCGCGCTAAGCTGCGCGTCATTCTATTTCGACAACAAATCCAGCGCTTTGGATAGGTAATCCTTGATCTCGGAGCGTTTCACCACGTCGTCCAGAAATCCATGCCGCAGCAGAAATTCGCTGGTTTGGAAGCCTTCCGGCAGTTTTTGGCGAATGGTCTGTTCGATCACGCGCGGGCCGGCAAACCCGATCAGCGCGCCTGGCTCGGCGATATTCAGATCGCCCAGCATGGCGAAGCTGGCCGTCACACCCCCCGTGGTCGGATCGGTCAGCACGCTGATGTACGGCACCCGCGCTTCGTCCAGCCGCATGAGAGCGGCCGAAATCTTGGCGAGTTGCATCAGGCTGGCCGCGCCTTCCTGCATTCTGGCGCCGCCCGACGCCGACACGATGATCAGCGGCACCTTGCGCTCTACCGACCGTTCGACGGCGCGCGTAATCACCTCGCCCACCACCGTCCCCATGCTGCCGCCAATGAACCTCAGCTCCATCGCGCAGATGTGCACCCGCCGCCCGTTCAGATTCCCCGCCCCCGAAATGATGGCGTCCCGAAGCTGCGTATTTTCCTGCGAGGAAGCCAGCCGCTCCTTGTACTTCCGGGAGTCGACGAATTCCAGCGGGTCGGTCGAAACCAATTGCTGGTCGAACTGTTCGAACGCTCCGTCATCGAAGAGCATCGCCAGGCGCATGCGCGCGTCGATACGCTCATGGTGCTGGCACTTGGGGCAAACCTGCAGGTTATCCTCGAGCGCCTTGCGCCAGATGATTTGCCCGCAATGCTCGCACTTGAGCCACAACCCCTCCGTGCGAACCCGCCGCTCGCCTTCTTCCCGCTTTACACCGGACTTATCTCGAGTGAACCAAGCCATCCCAGACCAGTGTAGCTGTGCAGCGGAGTTCGGCGCGCACGTTGCGCCAAACCCTAGCGTCCAGTATCATTTATGCATACATGAAGTTGAGAACCATCACCGCCGCAGCCGTGCTGCTCACCGCGTGGAGTGCCTCGGCGCCCGCTCAGGGGCCCAATCTGTTCGGCAGCTCCCCCTCCGGCGTCGACATTTCCGGCGATTGGTTCAACACTAACCAGAATTCCGATTCCAACGCCACCATTCCGCTGGTCTCCTACGGCGGCTATCCGCTGAATACCGCCGGGCGCTTTTACGCGCTCACCTGGGACCCCTCCCGAATGACCCTGCGGCAGCAGCAATGCGCCCAGTACAGCCCGCACTTTCTGCTGCACGGCGGCGGCAATTATCGATTCTGGGAAGAACGCGATCCTTACACCCAGAAGCTGGTCGCGATCAAGATGTACGGCCAGATCACCGAAGGCACCCGCGTCATCTGGATGGACGGGCGCCCCCACCCTCCCGCCTACGCGATGCATACGTTCTTGGGATTCTCCACCGGCCAATACATCGGCGCCGAGTTGACCGTCTACACCACCCACATGAAACGCAACTGGATCAAGGCCAATGGCATGACCCAGAGCGATCAGTCCACCATGGTGGAGCACTTCTACCGGCATGGCGACATGTTGACCTACGTCACCATCCTGACTGACCCCGTCTACCTGTCCGAGCCTCTGGTCCGCAGCACCGAAATGCTTCGCAGCCGCCGCGATCCGGATGCCTGGCTGTATGCCTGCGATGACGGCGAGCAGATCGAGGCGCGGGCCAATGACCCGACCGAAATTCCGAATTATCTGTACGGCCAGAACCCGGCCCTGCGCGATGCCTCTACCAAGCACCACGTTCCGCTGCTCGGATCCTTGGGCGGCGCCGACACCATGTACCCGGACTTTGAAACGAAATTGAAAGACCCCGCTTCCGCCGAAGGCGCCGCCGAGGCCGAACTTAAGCCTCCCTCCGGTCCCGAGCATTCCAGCCGCGCGGTCGACCCCGATCCGCATGACGGCGAGATCCACACGCTCCCAGTGCAAGGCAACATCTACATGCTGGTGGGCGACGGCGGCAACATCGCCGTTCAGATCGGCGAGCAGGGACCGTTAGTCGTCGATACCGGAGCCGGCAAGCTTTCCGATAAAGTGATCGCGGCCATCCGCGAACTCAGCAAAACTCCGATTCAGTTCATCGTCAACACCAGCTTCCACGCCGACCACGTGGGCGGGAACGTAAAACTGCACGCGTCCGGTCTGGACCCCAGCCTGTTCGGATCGTTCTTCTCCGGCCAGTTCGCCGATGCCGGCCAGGGCGCCACCATCATCAGCCAGCAGAACGTTCAGAACCGGCTGCTTGAGCCACGCGCCGGCGCTCCCGCCATGGCCTCCGAAGGCCTGCCCAGCGACACTTACCTCGAAGGCCGCCGCAGGAAGTTTCACAATGGCGAAGGAGTTGAGCTTTTCTATCAACCCAACGCCGCCACCGATGGCGATAGCCTGGTGCAATTCCGCCGCTCCGACGTCATCGTTACCGGCGATATTTTCTCCACCACCGGATACCCGTTCATCGACACCAAAAACGGCGGCACCGTGCAAGGCGAGCTGGCCGCGCTCAACTTCATTCTCGATAAGACCGTCTACCAACACATGGGCGAAGGCGGCACGCTGATCATTCCCGGCAAGGGCCGCCTCTGCGACGAGTACGAGGTCTCCGAGTACCGCGACATGCTCGCCATCATCCGCGATCGCGTGCAGGCCATGCTCAACAAGGGCGCCACCCTCGACCAGGTGAAGGCCGCCCGCCTTACCGTGGACTACGATGACCGCTACGGCGCTACCTCTGGGCCCTGGACTACGGACATGTTCGTGGAGGCGGTCTACACCAGTTTGAAACAGGCGCCCGTGAAGACCGCCGCCCGGAAATAAATAAAACAGACCGGCGCTCCGATTCTGGCCCGCACCGCTTGTTTGTTCGCGATCCTTTGATAAAATTAGATTAGTTTGCCAACCGGAATGGGGAGGCAGAAAGTTGATGTTTTCCCCCCTTGCTTCGGGCGGGGGGTCTGTTTATACTGGCTTTTTTCGCCGATTAATGATTCGGGTATGATACCGCGGGACGATTCCGATCCACTCGCCCCCCAACGGGAGGCCGCGATGTTCTACGGCCTGTTTTTGAGAGGCCACTCGGCCGAAACCTTGCGCCGGGATATCGACGTGCCCCGCCCGCTGCTCCAGAAATGGCTCAACGCCAGACGGTATGAGACCAATTTTCGAGAATCGCTGCGGCGTGTGTATCAGTACCGCAAACAGGTACTCGCGATCTTTGACGAGCTGGTTCACAACGAAAAGAACCGGCCCACCATTCACTAAATTTTTACTTCGATTCCGCCTGCCTCCCCCCTTACACTGGAAGAGATGAAACACGGCCATCCCTTACCGGAAGTAGCAGTGCACGAAGACGCGAAGTCGCGCATCTTGTCCAATCCCACTCGGCCCTTCGATCCCGTGGGCGCCACCAGCGCATCGGAAATCCTCACGCGCATGCAAGGCACCGCTTTCCAGGGAAAGCAGCTGGGCTTGGCCTTCGAAGTTTGGAAGAAGATGCTCGCCGACCGTTGCACCATCATGATGGGCATGTCGGGCGCTATGGTTCCGGCCGGAATGCGCCGCTTGGTTGTGCGCATGATCGAGAACCGGCTCATCGACTGTCTGGTGTCGACCGGCGCGAACTTCTTCCACGACCTGCACGAGACGCTCGGGAATTTTCACTACCAAGGTTCGCCCGCCACCGACGACGTTTTGCTGGCCGAGAACCTCATCGATCGCATGTACGATGTCCTGGCCGACGAGGAGAAATTCCGCCAGCACGACCAATGGATCGGCCGCTTCGCCGCGTCGCTCGATCAATCCCGCCCCTACACCACGCGCGAGTTTCTGTACCTGCTCGGCCTGGAGCTTGCCAAGCATTCCAAAGAAGACGGCATCGTGACTGCAGCGGCTAAAGCGGGCATTCCGCTGTACTGTCCCGCGGTGGCCGACAGCTCCATCGGAATCGGAATCGCCGCGAACCGCTATGCAGGCGGCAATCGCTTCACGTTTGACGTCATCGGCGACGTGGTAGAGACCGCGCGCATCGTAGCCGATTCCCAGGCCACTGGCGTGATTTATTTCGGCGGCGGCACGCCCAAAAATTTCGTACAGCAGACTGAGGTCACCGCGATCATCATGAACAGCGGCGTCACCGGCCACAAGTACGCCGTCCAGTGCGTCACCGACGCGGCCCATTGGGGCGGCCTCTCGGGTTGTACCTTCGAAGAGGCGCAGAGCTGGGGCAAAATCGCTAAGGATGCGTCCATGGTGACCTGCCACTCCGACTCCACGATTGCGATGCCGATTCTCGTTTCGGCGCTCCTCGAACAACGCGATCTCATCGCCAATCGCAAGCGGCCTCAATTCACCATGGGCCGGGAACTGGCGATCTCCTCATGACGGCTGCGCGCATTCCGATTTATCAGGTGGATGCCTTTACCAGCCGTCTGTTCGCCGGCAATCCCGCCGCGGTCTGCCCACTCGAAACATGGCTGCCGGATGAGCAGATGCAAGCCATCGCGGCCGAAAACAACCTGGCCGAGACCGCGTTTTTTGTTCGCAACGGCAACGGGAGTTATCATCTGCGTTGGTTCACGCCGCAAGTGGAAGTGGACCTGTGCGGTCACGCCACGCTGGCCTCCGCGTTCGTCGTTCTGAACGATATTTCGCCATCGGCCGATTCGGTTCGCTTTGAAACCAAGAGCGGCACCCTGACGGTCACGCGCGAAGGCGATTTATTTTCGCTCGACTTCCCTGCCCGGCCGCCTGTGGACCGCAATGCCTGTGCCGGGCTCCTCGACGCGCTCGGTGGTAAACCGGAAGCGGTTCTGGCTTCCGACGATTACCTCGTCATCTACGGTTCAGAAGACGAGGTTCGGGCGCTCAAACCGAAAATGGACAGCCTCCTGGACATTGACCGGTTCGCCGTCATCGTCACCGCGCCCGGCAAACAGGTGGATTTCGTATCGCGGTTTTTTGCGCCCTCGAAGGGCATCCCCGAAGATCCGGTCACTGGCCGCGCCCACTGCACTCTGATTCCTTACTGGGCGAAACGGCTCGGGAAGAAGGAATTGCACGCGCTGCAGGTCTCGTCGCGCGGCGGCGAGCTGTGGTGCGAAGATCGTGGCGAACGAGTCACCATCAGCGGACGTGGTGTGCGTTACCTCGAAGGGACCATTTGTCTGTAAAGTACACTGCCGAGCGTCTGACCGTCGATTCCATCGAAGTCATCCGCCTGACCGATTCCGAGGACGGCATCGAAGTATCGATCTGCCCGTCGGTCGGGAACATCGCCTACGACCTGCGCGTGCACGGGCATCCGATCGTGATGTCACCGCCGGGAACCTTGGCCGAGTGGAAGGCGAAGCCGTCGCAGGCCGGTATTCCGTTTCTCGCGCCTTGGGCCAATCGGATCGATGGCGATTCCTACTGGATCAATAGCAAGCAGTATCATCTGAATCCCGATCTCGGAAATCTGCGGCGCGATCCCAACGGCCTTCCGATTCATGGGCTGCTGTTGTTTGCTGCCGATTGGCGCACGGTAAGGATGACTGCCGACGATAGCGCCGCCGAGGTAACCAGCCGCCTGGATTTTTGGAAGCATCCGCAATGGATGGCGCAGTTTCCTTTTGCCCATAGCATCGAGCTGACGCATCGGCTCGCTGCCGGTGTGCTGGAAGTTTCCCCCGCGATCAATAACCACTCGGTCGAGCCGCTGCCGCTTTGTATCGGCTTTCATCCCTGGTATCAGATTCCCGATTGCGGCCGCGACCAATGGACCATCCATCTTCCCGTACGTAAGCACTACAAGCTTTCAAGTAACTTCGTTCCCACCGGCGAGACCGAGCCTCTCAATCTACCCGATCCAATCGCGCTCCGCGGACATCAATTAGATGATGTCTTCGGTGGCGTTATCCACGATGACGAATTCTGGGTGGAAGGCGCGGGGCGAAGGATTTCGGTTCGCTTCGGCGAGAAGTTCCCGATTGCGATCGCCTACGCTCCCCAAGATCGCAACGTGATCTGCTTCGAGCCGATGACCTCGGTCACCAATGCGTTCAATCTCGCGCAGGCGGGCAGCTACCAGGATCTACCGGTCATCCCGCCGGGCGAAACTTGGAAGGAAAGTTTTTGGATTCGCCCCAGCGGCTTCTGACGATCGTCGTCCATACGCGCCGATACCCGATCAGTACTCCGGTACAACTCAAGAAAATTCCGCCCGCCAGCAAAACGATCACGGTGATGTCCCACGCCGGCCGCGCATACCATAAGAACGGAAAGTCCAGATGATGCAGTCCTTGATAGAGCCAGCGGTCGATGCGCCCGGAGCGTTCATAGCGAGCCACAATCGCGGCACGCTGCGGATCGATGTATAGCCAGGATCGCGCTGGATCGTCGAACTTTAAGCGTAGAACCGGTAGCGGCCTGCGCCGATCGCGATCGTAATAATAGCCATCGTAATTGGCGAGAGTGGACGCCTCGCACGATTCGGCCTCCCGGAACTGCACGCCGCGCTGCTCCGAGTAAGAAGTCGCGCAAGAACGGTTCAACAGCACTCCCGGAAACGTCCACCAGTTTCGGAGCCTGATCGGTTTCGGTCACCAAATAGTACGGCCGCCCACCGACCTGATGAGGTTGCAGTTCCTTCGCGGATGGATTGGCCGCCAGCACTCGCGCGGGCGCGTCGCCATACACGCTGTAATCCGTCGGTCCTGAAAACGACTCGCGCTGCTCGGCCGTCGGATCAGAACCCGTGCTGTAATGCCCCGGTTCGAGCGACAGCATTCCGCTGAACAGCCAGGTGAGCGTCAACAGGCCGAAGATCAATCCTGCTCCGTGATGCCAGCGCATCGTCCCGCGATGCTGCGACCAGCCGTGAGTCGCGCGTACCGCTCGCCAGATTCCGATCGCTAAGCCCAGCACCGCAGTCAAGCAACCCGCGCCCGCCAGCCACAGCACCAATAGTCGCCAGTTTGAGGCATGCTTGCGAATCCCAGTGAAATAGATCCAGTGGGGAATCGCTCCCATCCAGGCCAGCATCCGCTGCCTCGCGGTAGATCGAAGCACGACCTCTCCGGTCGCTCCCGATAAATATAATTCGGTTCCAGCGACGTCGTCCAGCGCGACATGATAGAGAGGCTGCAGATCGTCATAGTCGCCGCTCACTGTCCATTGATCCGGCTGGTCCAGTGTTGCGAGCAAGCGCGGATGCGCACCATCCGTCAGAAACGGCGCCAGCGACGCACGGGCAGTCTCGTACTCAAACGATCGCGCAACTTCTCCCGTATCGGCGAAAACGGTGCACCAGACATCCTCGATGTCTTGCAGCCGCCACACCGGGCGTCCGAAGAGCGATGTCAGCCTGATGGATGCGACGCCCAACAAGTGCGCGCGCTCGATCGCTTGCGCCGCCGGAACGCGGGCCGCATCCAACCGAGGCAGCACCGCTAAGCGCTGAACTTCTGAAAGCTCGGGCATCTCGACATACATCATGACGATGCCGGAAACGAACCAGCTCAAGAACAGCAGACAGCCGCCGATGCCCAGCCAACGATGCAGGAAGATGATGGATCGTTGTAGCTTCAATCCGCGCGGGCTTCCGAATGAGCGCTGAACGCTTGTGGTCTCCGGCCTTCGAACGCATCCTGCAACAAAGCGCGAATGCCTTCCTTGGTTATCGGGCGCGGATTAAAGTAAGGGTTCTGGACGGCGATCTCAGCCGCCTTATCCAGGTCACTTTCGTTCACGCCCAGAGCCTGGAGCGAGGCTCGGCACGCCTAGCGAAACCGCCAGATCATAGAGGCCTTGAGCGGCAGAGCGAGCGCCCAAAGCGCGTTCGATACGCGACATTGCTTCTGGAGCAGCGGGAGCGTTATAGGCGGTCGCGTGCGGCAAGATCACGGTATGCGTTTCGGCGTGCGGCAGGTTGAAACTTCCGCCGAGCGTGTGGCACAGCTTGTGATGCAGCGCCATCCCGACCGACCCGAGCGACATGCCGCCCAGCCATGCTCCATAGAGCGCCCGTGCGCGCGCATCAAGATTCTTAGGATCTCGGATGACCAGCGGCAAGCTCGCAGCGAGAGCGCGAATACCTTCTTCGGCCAGCATCGAGATGATGGGATTGGCGTCCTTTGAATAAAGAGCCTCGACGCAATGCGCGATGGAGTTGATCCCGCTGGTGGCGGAAAGTTGCGCCGGCATCGTGACGGTGAGCGCGGGATCGTAGAGAACAGTCTTCGGAAGCACGCGCGGATCACGGCCAGTCTTCTTGATGCCGTTCTCGGTCAGCCCCCAGATAGGAGTCATCTCGGATCCGGCATACGTGGTCGGGATCGCCAGAATCGGCAGATCGGAAACCAGTGCGATGGCCTTGGCGAGTCCGGTGGTCGAGCCGCCGCCGATGGCCACGCAGCAGTCCGCTCCCAGTCGCTGGGCGGTCTCACGTGCTGCTTGCGCGATTTCAAAGGGCACGTGCATCACCGCCCGATCGAAGAGGCCGGCGGCTCGCGCACCGAGACGAGACACGACTTCCGCCGCGATTTGCGTCTGCTCGGGAGTCGACAAAACCAAAGCCCGCGACGCTCCCAGATGCGCGATTTCCTCCGGTAGCCGCTCCAGACATCCCAGGCCAAAGATTACACGCGACGGCAAGATGTCAACAACAAAGGGAGCCAGCCCGGTGGTCATCAATGCATCGATTGTAGCGGAGGCTGAGGTCCGATGCTTCAGTCGGTGTGAGCAAACTGCGCAGAGTTATCAGTCATGACCTGTTTTCCATAAATCCGCAACATGCGCCGAGCGACCGTAAGGTCCTTCTCAAATTGCTCCCTCTCGGCTGATAACAGCTGCTCGGCGGCACTGAAATCCAGGCCTCCGGAAAGGTCGTGCGCGCTCAGAAGATCTCTGATGTACGTAGCGAGCCAGTGTTCCGATTTCATGAGTGATTGGAACCGCGAGAGTGCCTTTTCTTCGTCTGCTTGATTGACCATAGGATTGCGCCAGTAGTAATGACTAATAGCGTAAGGATACTACGAAACTTCCGCGGCGCACGCGACTTTTTTACAGATTTTTGCGCTGCGGGTACTCCCAGTACTTGAGCTGCGCCGGAGTGCTTTCCGCCCAGTCAGGTATCGCTGGCATCGCGTTTGGAGCCGGCGGAAATCGCCTGGAACGAGCGCAGTTCCCGGACGAATGTTTCGAGCATGCCGAGCATCTCATCGGCTGACTTGGCAAGCTCGTGCTCGGGACCGAATCTGACTTTCAGGAATCTCGGGACGTCGGCGGCTTCGAGCGTCAGTTGAGCCGCTCGGCGGGCCAGTTCGTCGAAGTCACTCTGATTGAAATCCATAACTATCGACGCCGCGACGAATGGTCAAGTTTTCGCATGCGTTTCAATCTCCGGGAACAGCTGAGGATAAGTCCGGTACATTCTGCGAGTGACCTCCAGATCTTCAAGAAAGGCTTCCTTGCGTTTGGCCAAAGCGCGCTCCACAGTTTCAAAACTGATCTCGCTCGAAACGAGGAAATCTTCCAGCAGTTCGTTCACGAATTCGTGAAACCAATGCTGCGACGCAGGATCGAGCGTCGGCGGGAGCGACGACTGAGCCGGTTCCTTCCGGGGAGCGGCCCGTGCTGCTTCGAACGGCTTGGAAGCCAGGGCATCTTCTGTCAGGCCGGTAACCGGCTCGTCGGACGCGGCTCGACGAATCTGGCGCAGCAGATTTTCGATCTGAGAGACGGCGGAATTGCCGAGCTCCGACAAACGATGGCCGCCGCCCACGCGGGAGTTCACGGCCACCGAGATCTCGTTGGCTCGCGAGCGGGCTTCCGAGAGTGTACGCAACAGATATTCAAGATCCGTCTCGGTCATGCGCACAATCGAAGTCTAATCGGTTCTGGCAAGGCAGTTCAACTCCTTTGCGGTTCTAACCTGGTGATAAACGCGAATGGTCCAAAGCGTGCTTTGTTTCGGTGTTGTGGAACTACTAACGATCTTAGCTGTGATACCTGGCTGCCTGGGATTGGCGCTGCTACTGGAAGTCGGGACGCTGAAACTCATATTAAGGGCTCTCGGGCCAAGCGGCCAATCGTGAGACCGCCGCTCGACAGGACGCGCCAGCAGGCGGTCAGGTTCTAGAGAACTTTTGCACCTCGCGGGGAAAAAGCTCCTCGATTTCGAGCTTGCGGCCGGTGACGCCCTGTTCATAGCTGTATTGTAAAAATGCTTCCAGGGTGCGGCGATTCGGTTCGGCGCCGTAGGGCCAGCAGTCGTTGCCAAAAACCTTCTGTGCATGCGCGACGGCATCATACGCCCATGCGAACGGCACTCGCGAGGTGATGGCGCGGCCGAGATGCCGCAAGGCATTCGCCTTGGATTCGTCAAACGCTTTGAAGAGATTCATGGCGACCCAAGGATAGCGATCCAGGATGGACGATTTGATGCCGATGACATGCATGATCGGGAAGACGCCGGTCTCTCGATAATAAGCTTCTTCGAGCGGCCGCGAATCGGGCCACAGCCGCACAATGCGCGGATCGCCTTTGACAAACGCGTCTGGCTCGCGGGCAGTAATGGCGGCGTCGATCTCGCCATCGGCTAACATCTGACTGAGCGAGCGGTCGGGAGCAGGCCGGATCGAAACACCGGGCGGCAGCGAGAGACTCACCTTTTCCTCTCGGCCCGGTTCATTGACGCCCGCCTGCACCCAACGAATATCTTCGAGACGAATTCCGCAATGATGCTGGAGGTAGCCGCGCGCGTAAATTCCAGCGGTCTGCGCCCACTCGGGAATACCGACCTGGCGGCCCGCCAGATCCTTTGGGTCTTTGATGCCGGACCCTGCGCCGACGTAGATCGCCGATTGTCGGAAAACGCGCGACGGAAATACCGGGATGGCGCGAAAGGGAGGGTTCCCGGCGGCGACCAGCGACACGTATTTACCGAACGAGAATTCAGCGATGTCCCATTCGGTGAACTGAATCATGCGGAAGAAAATCTCTTCTACCGGAAGCTGGATGGTGTGTAGCGTGATCCCTTCGGCTTGAACCCGGCCGCGCAATAAATCGCTCAAATGATCGTAGTAAGAAACAGCCAGCGTAAGCTCGATATTCGGCAAGCGGATTCCTTACGACGGGCGATTGGTGGTGAAGCCGCCGGTGGAGCCCAGAGCCTCCATGGGTTGATTCAGATTTTCCTGCCAGAGCAGCGATCCCATCCAGATATTGAGCGGGCTGTCCTGGATGGTCAACTCGTACACGGGATCTTCGTAGGAGGCATGATTGTGAATCGCCCAGCCGGGCGCCGACAGCATCAAATCGCCGGCTTTCCACTCGTAGCGCTTGCCTTGCACGATGCTGTAGCCGCGTCCCGCGAAATAGTAGTTGATGGCGGAGGCGGTGTGGCGGTGCGGGCGGTCGACGATGTTGCCGGGGCGAATGGTGATGGTCGCGAAGAAATTGCTGGTGGTTCCGTTGGTGTGGCCGGTGGCCGGATTGAATAGGAGGTACAGCCTGCGGCCGGCGTAAGATTGCCCCAGGCTCGCCAGCTTGTCCAATTCCTGTTTCACTTTCTTCCAGGGAAAGTGGAGCGACTTGTGCTTGACGATATCCGGATTGATGAGCTTCTCATAAGGCATCAGATAAGCGCCCTCTTCGGTGATCTGGAAAGTGCCGAACGGGCTTTGGGGCAGCTCATGATGCCCGGTGGTTTCCTCGGCGGCCTTCGAAGGTGAGGGTGGATTTTCGTCCACGATGTGGACCTGCATCTTTTCGAGCAGCGCGGAATTGCTGTAGGTGAGCCGCACTTGCAGCTCGCTGGTGTCGTTGAGATGTTCGTAGGTCGACCAGCCGGGAGTGTTCCAGACGTCGTACTGCTCATAGCGGATGCACTTGCCATCCACGCGCGTCTGTCCCGCTCCGCGGATGCAGAAGTTGACGAGCGCGGAGTTATGACGAATGGGCTTGGTCTGCTCGCCGGGCTTCAGCACCGAAAGCGAAACAGCGGCGCCCGGCGTGAAGCTGTTGCCGGTGCCACTCGCGGGATTGACGATCTGGGAAACGCGGCGACCGTTCTCGGGCGCAGGCAGCGAGGCCAGCCGATCGCTCTCGGCATCGATCGCCTCCTTGGGCACCACGATGGGCGCGATCAAATTTAAGGGGTCGGCCGATAATCCGGTGCGATCGACAAATTGAAAACTGGATTCCATCTCATGCTCCTGTAGTTTGGTTCTGTTTTGGAATACTGCGTAGCCGCGGGGGCGTTTTCTTGGGATTGGCAAAGGGATGCCCGAGGTTCGACGCGACTGCCTGGCGATAGATTTCGATACCGAGGGCGAGGTCGGAGATGCCCATGCCGAGCGATTTGAAAACCGTCAGATCCTGGGCCGGCGAGCGCGGCTGCTGCTTTTCAACGACGTTCGCCAGGGATTCCACTCGTTCCCAAGCGGCGGAGACATCTCCCAGAAATTCGATGAGTTCGCGCGAGAGCTTGCGCGCCTGGGGCACGCTATCGGCGACGATCTTGCTAGCCCGCGCCAGCACATCCGCAGCGAGCTCGGCACGGCTGGGAACGATGGCGCCAATGGTGTTGACATGCGCGCCGCGCGTCAGCATGGCGGAGGTAAGAATCGGCTGAGTGGCACGCGTTGCGACGGTCACGACATGCGCGCCTTCGCAGGCCTCAGCGACACTGGCAGCCGCGATCACCGGGATTCCGAACTCTTGCCGGACGCGTTCGGCGAAAGCTTCCAGGCGTTCTCGATTGCGGCCGAAAATCCGGATGCGCCGGATGGGACGAACCGCGACCACGGCGGCTACTTGCGTGAGAGCTTGCTTGCCGGTTCCGATCATGGCGAACTCGGTGGAATCCTCGGCTGCCAGCCATTTGGTCGCCACCCCGGACGCGCTGGCGGTGCGCATCTGACCGAGCGCGAAAGCTTCTATAACGGCCTTGAGCGAACCGTTGTGGCTATCAAAAAGGATGAGCAGCGGGGTTGCGCCGCCCTCGGTGTGCGCCCAGGTCTTGGTGCCTACGAATCCATCGCGCGGAAAAGTTGCTCCGATGGCATGCAACGTGGAGCCGCCGTCCCACTCGACGTGGGTCTTCACCATGTTGGTCGCGTGGCCTTGGGCCTCGGCCAGAAGACCGCGCTCGAGCGCAGCGATCGCGTCCGGAAGCGCCATGAGAGAGACGACGTCCGCCTCAGAAATCCAGCGTGCTTGTTGTTCCGGCATGGTGGTGGTTAGCGTATCGGACTCTCGGCGGACGCTGGAACGCGGGCGGGCAGCATCGCGCCATCCCAACGCGGCATGAGATCCAAATGAATGTCGAACTGATCGAGGATGCGCATCACGGTATGATCCACCAACTGCTCGATGGACTGAGGATGATTGTAGAACGCTGGAACCGGCGGCAGGACCACCACACCGATGCGGGCGAGCTTCAGCATGTTCTCCAAATGAATTTCGCTGAAGGGGGCTTCGCGAACCACCAGCACCAGCTTGCGGCGTTCCTTCAACATCACGTCGGCCGCGCGATGGATCAGGTGTTCGCCGTTTCCGTGCGCGATGGCGGCCAGAGTCCGCATGCTGCAAGGAGCCACTACCATGCCGGCGGTGAGAAAAGAACCGCTCGATACGGCCGCGCCCTGATCGCCCGGAGAATAGTGGCAGTCGGCCAGCTGCTGCACTTGATCGAGCGTGTAGCCGGTTTCGTGCATCAAAGTGCGCGCGCCCCATTTGCTCACGATCAGGTGCGATTCGAAGCCGGAATCGCGCAGTGTCTGTAGAAGACGGATGCCGTAGATGGATCCGGTGGCGCCGCTGATGCCGACGATCAGTCTGCGCGCCGCGCCTGGTTTTCCGTTGCTGTTCTGAGGTTCCATCAGCGTCCGATTCCGATCATTGCCCAATTCCGATGAGGGGCCAGTAAAGCGGCACCACCACCAAAAGCAGGAGGGAATCCACGATGCTCATGCAGAAGCCCAGCCGGAACAGGTCCTTCGACGAAAAATAACCGTACGAATAACCGAGCATGATTACGCCGGACTGATAGATGAAGATTTTCCCGCTACAGGCGAAGGTCCAGATCATCCCGATGGCCAACGAGTTTAGATGATGCGCCGCGGCATAGCTCATCAAAACGGGGATAGAGGTGCCCAGCATGGAGAGTTCGCTGGCAAGAAAGATGTGATAGAAGAACGCGCTCCAGTACAGCACGAAAGTGGAGATGTAAGTGTGGCTGATGAGCGGCGTGACCCAGCCGAACACCAGGTTCGTTAAGACGGTCGAGGCCCTTGGTCGCCGTCAAAACTTTTCCCATGCTCACGGCGGACGCCACGTAGAAAACGAGCAGGTAATTTAGCCGCTTCACGTCCTCCAGGCCCAGCACGCCGATTCCGGGCAGCACGGCGGCTAATCCGACGCCGAGTCCGATCGACCGAAGGTGAAATGTGGTGGAAGAAATCCGTCGTCCACAGGCCGATGGCGACCAGCATGATCGCGAGCGCCTTCTTCTCGGTGGCTTTCCAAGCGCCCATCCTGCTGAGTTCTTCTCTCAGGTAACCGCTGCCGCCGGGCAAGGCACTGATCTCGGGCGGATAAAACCACAGCGCCAGGCGCCAGGCGACCAGGATCATGACGATGTCGGAGGGAAGATAAGCAATGAGCCAGCGGCTGTAGAGCACCTGCACGTGACCATAACGCTCGATCGCGCCGCGGGCGATCATGGAGGCAGCGCCCGCGATGATGGTCTTGTCGAATACGGCGGCGGTGTAGGTGAGGATCAGAAACATGCCTCGCCCGACGTTGCTGCCTTTTGAGACGCCCAGCGCCTCGATCAGCCCTAACGCGACGGTCGCCATAATGGCCACGCGCGGCATGCCGGACGGAACAAAGAACGTGATGAAAAAATCGGAGATGATCAGGCCCAGCAGGAGACGCGCATACGTGGTGCCGACATTGGCGATGATCATGTAGGCGAGACGCCGCGCGAGCCCGGTTTTAGCGGCCATGGTGCCGAAGAGCATCGCGCCCACGATGAACCAGGCGGTATCGTCCGCGAAGCCGCTGAAGGCGACATCCACCTTCACCACACCGAGCGCCCAGAACAGATAGCAGCCGATGAGGCCGATCAGCCCGCCTTCCATAACGTCGGTGGCCCAGCCGATGATCATGAACAGCGCGATCGCGATGGCGTGCTTCGGCGTGGTATCCAGATTCAACGGCGCAAACCAGATCGCTACCGGGATCGCAGTCATCAGGACCGCGCCGATCCGCTTACGCCAGTTGACAGACGGAGCTTCTACGGCTGATACGGGTAGAGCCGCCTCCGTTCCGATCTGAACTGCGCTGCCTTCGGCCATGGGGGTCTATTCGAGCAAATACCCGAACTTCTCGCGAGCCTTCTTCATGACCTCGGGACTGGGCATGTTCACAGGCGGAAACTTATCACGCCAGTGGAAGGGCCGGCAGGCATCGATGATCGCGCGAGAGTTTGTGAAATTACCGGCAGCCCGGTCTTCGGGGCTGATGCGCGGATCGAGCGGCGTGCTCCAAGCGCCTTTGATGATGTCGATCGAGGTAGCCGGATCGGACCGCGTCAGCATGGCCCAGATCAATTCGTCCAGGTTGGATACGTCGATGTCTTCATCCACCACGATCACGTACTTGCCGCAATAAGCGCCGACGTGGCACTGGCAAGCAACGTGGCCGGCCTGCTTGGAATGGCCGGGATAGCGCTGCTTGATGGAGATGCCGATCAACATGCGCGCCGTACCGACTTCGTGCGCCCAGGTCGCCTGGACGTCGGGGACGCCGGCTTTCTGCACGTTCTGGCGGAGCAGCGCCGATCGGGTAACGGCACGATAGCGCGCCAGCTCATCGGGCGGACGCTGCGGAGGGCAGCCCAGCAGGATCGGATCGTTACGATGATAAATGGCCTTGATGTCGAGCACCGGCTCGGGGCGCGTGTCGCTGGCGTAGTAGCCGGTCCATTCGCCGAAGGGTCCTTCGTTCATGCGCTTTTTGGGATCGACGAAGCCTTCCAGAACGATTTCGGCGTTGGTGGGGATCGGCAGGCCGGTGATTTTTCCGCGAACAACTTGCAGCGGCGCGCCGCGCATCCCGCCTACCAGGTCGTACTCGCAGGTGCCGTACGGGGTCTCGCTGCAGGCCATCAGGAAGGTGAGCGGATCGCCGCCGAGCACGATCACGGTGGGCATCAGCTCTCCGCGCGCCTGATATTTGTCGCGATGAATGCGGCCGTGTTTACCGGGAGAAATGTAGAAACCGACCGTGCGCTTGTCCTGGATCATGACGCGGTAGGTGCCGCAATTGACCCAATTCTCTTCCGGGATCGCGCGTGACGTTGAAGCTGCCGGTTCCGATGTAGCGGCCGCCGTCGCGCTCGTGCCAGATGGGAACGGGAAACTTGGTGACATCCACGTCGTCGCCGGTGAGGATGTTTTCAAAAATCGGACCGTCGCTGACTTCCTGGTAGGGCAGCGTTTTCAAGTCCTGCCAGATAGGTGTTCGAGGAAGGCTTCGCTGAGTTCGAGACGATTGAGGCCGGTGGAGAATCCCAGCGTCATGTTCTTGCGCTTGCCGCCGAAGAAGTTGGTCAGGACGCGAAAGCCTTTGGGGCAGCCCGGCACATCTTCGAAGATCACGCAGGGGCCGTTGTCGCTGTGCTGGACGATTTCGGCCGCCATGCCGATGTCTTCCTGCCAGGAAGCGCCGGGAACCACGCGGATCTCACCCAGCCGGTCGGCCTGGGTAATCCATTCGCGCAGGTCGCGGTACGGAAACTGGGGGCGCTGGCCGTCGCGCCCGTTTTCTTCCACGAGATTGACTCGCGGGTCTTCGGTTCCTGGGGCAACGTCGCCGATGGGACTCGACATCGCATCCTTGACTTGAGCGTCTTTCAATTGGCCTCCTTCACGTATGCGCGATCGCTTTCGCTCGCGTCGGCGAACTCTACAGATAAAGTGCCCAGGCCGTCAAAAGTGACCCGCAGGGCCTTCTCCAGCGGCAAATCCAGTACGCCGCAGTAGGAACCGGCGGTCACAATCTGACCGGCCTTCAGGCCATCGCCACGGGCGGAAACATAATTGGCCAGCCAGAGCAGCGCCGCCAGGGGATGGCCGGACGGATGGACGCCATCGCGAGCGATATGGAAACCCGCGGGTCCATCGACCGTGATCGGCATCTTATCCAGCTTTTGCTCCAGCGCGCGGGGGACGACGGGGCCGATGAAGAGCGCCTGGTTGTTGAGCGCGTCGGCGAGCTTCTCCGGAAACGACACGCTGTCCGGGTCGGCAAAGCGGCCGCCTAAGATTTCCAGCACCAGGCGCGTTTCCGAGATCGCGGCGCTGACTTCGGCCTCGGTGTAGGGCGCGGCGCGTGGACCGAGATCCTGTCCCAAAACAAAAGCGACCTCAGGTTCGACGCGCGCATTTGCGCCGCGCGGACGAACCGGGCAAGGCGAGGTGGAGTAGATGTCAGAAGCGTAAATCGGACCGATATGGATCTTGTCTGGCACTGGAATGGCAGTCTTCCAGCCACCGATGGGCTCGCCCAGAAGATCGCTTACACGATATTGAATGGCGACGGCCGACTCGCAATCGGGGGGGCGGCAGGACTCGGGCAGGCGCTCTCCGGACCGGCGGGCGCGTCTGGCGGCGGTTAGATACTGGGCGGCCGCCTCGCAGGAGGATGACGACAAGGGCACCTCACCAGAGTATTAGGCCGGTGCGCACGCGGTCAACTTGGCGCTCCAGAGCTCTCTTGCCAGGGCGGGGTTGTGCGACTCTATGGAAAGTCGTGAGTGATCTACAGTCTGCAATCCAGGATCTCGTCAAAGCAAACCGCATTCTCGCCCACGAACGAGTGGTGGACGCTTACGGGCACGTCAGCATCCGGCATCCGCTCCAACCGGAACGCTATCTGCTGGCTTGCTCGCGCAGCCCGGAACTGGTGGAATGCGCGGACATTCTGGAGTTCCATCTGAACAGCGACCCGGTGGCCAGCGAAAGCCGCCATCTTTATTTGGAGCGATACATTCACGGAGCGATTTACCAGGCGCGTCCCGAAGTGAACGCAGTAGTGCACAGCCACGCCGAAGATGTGTTGCCGTTCGGCATCTCTTCGACACCTCTGCGCCCGGTGATTCACAACGCCAGCGCGATGGGTCTCGGACGCGCCAGTCTGGGATATTCGCGACGCGTTCGGAGATACCGATCTGCTGGTGACCAACCGGGAGCGCGGGCAGGATATGGCAAAAACGCTAGGGAGCGCGAATGTTGTACTGATGCGCGGGCACGGCTTCACCGCGGTCGGGCAGACGTTGTTCGAAACTGTCCGCCTTTCCGTTTACCTGCCCAAAAACGCGCGCGTCTACATGGCGGCATTGCGGCTGGGCGAGGTAAAGACGCTCTCGGCCGGTGAGGTGGTGCGGCGACGGTTCGATCCGGCCGGATCGGAGACACGCCGGGTGTGGGAATACTGGAGCCGGAAGGCAGGCTATCGGGAGGAGGCCTAGTAGGGCGCACCGGCTGCGTTGCTGGGCGTCGAAATATCGGACGAAGGCTTAAATTTTCGAGCCAGATCCTGGGTCGCACGCGCAAGCAGCGAGACATCCAAACCCAGCGCGATAAAGGTGCAGCCCAGCGATAAATAGCGCCGCGCCAAAGCCTCGTCGGTGGCGATGATGCCCGGGAGCTTTGCCGGCCGCGCGAATCCGGGCAATGGAGTTTTCAATGGCTGCTTGCACATCGGGATGATTCGGATCACCGCGGTGGCCCAAGGCAGCCGAAAGGTCGGCCGGCCCGATAAAGACGCCATCAATACCATCCACGGCCGCGATGGCATTCAACTGTTCCAGCCCCTTGCGCGTCTCGATCTGCACCATCAGGCAGATCTCGGGATCGGCGGCCTGGATATAATTCTGACACCCGGTTCCAGCGCGACGCACGAGCCAGAGCGCTGCCGACGCCGCGGATTCCCACCGGCGGATAACGCGTGGCCGAAACGAGCTGGCGTGCAAAATCGGCGCTCTCGACTAACGGAATGAGCAAGCTTTGCGCGCCGATATCGAGCAGTTGTTTGATGAGCCGCACTTCGCCCACGGGCGGCCGCACGATCGGGTGGACCGGATAAGCGGCCATGGCCTGCAATTGCGTGAGAATGCTTCGCACATCGTTGGGCGCATGCTCGCCGTCGATCAGCAGCCAATCGAAACCCGCACCGGCGCAGATTTCGGCGCTATAAGAATCAGCCAGCCCGAGCCACAGGCCAAATTGCGGCTCTCGCTTAAGGAGAGCAGCTTTGAACCGATTCTTCAGAATGTCCATGGAAGCCTCCTTAGACGAACTGGCAGGAGATTGAGCCGTACGCGCCGTAGTCGATGTGAAACGTATCGCCGGCGCGCGCGTAAACGGGCCGAGTAAAAGATCCCCCTAAGATCACTTCGCCCGGCTGCAACGATTCTCCGTAGGGCGCAAGCTTGTTGGCGAGCCATGCCACGCCATTAGCGGGATGATTGAGCACGGCCGCGGCCACGCCGGACTCTTCGATCACGCCGTTGCGATAACACAGCGCGGAAATCCAGCGCATATCGGCATCCAAAGGCTTGAAGGGACGCCCGCCCATGACCAGCGCCGCGTCGGCGGCGTTGTCTGAAATCGTGTCGGTCACTTTGCGGGTGACTTTCGTTTCCGGATCCACTTGATGGATTCGCGCATCGATAATTTCGATGGCGGGGGTGACGAAATCGACCGCGTTCAGCACATCGAAGATAGTACAACACGGGCCGGAGAGACGCTTGCCGAGAATGAAGGCCAGCTCCACCTCCAGGCGCGGCGCGATAAAGCGCTCCATCGGCAAAGTGGAACCGTCGTTAAAGAACATGTCGTCGAGCAACGCGCCGTAATCGGGCTCGTTGATGTTCGAAGAATACTGCATGGCCTTGGACGTCAGGCCGATTTTATGGCCGCGAATGGTTCGGCCGGATTTCAGCTTCAGCGAACCCAGGCCTTCTGGATCGCGTAGGCATCCTCGATTGTAATGTCGGGAAACTCGATTGAAAACTGGCGAATCTGGTTCCGGGTCTTTTCAGCTTGTTCGAGGCGGCGTGCGGCCTCAGCAATCGTTTGCTCGGATAGCATTCCCCGTCAGTTTACTTGGTCAAGCGGGCGATTTGCACTTGCTTGGGGTCATCCCAGGCGATGAAGGTGCCCCCAGCGGCGTGCACCAGCTTCGGATAGCCCAGCGCGCTTCTTCCGCCTTTTGCGACCTCTGCGACGGCACCGGCAACGCCAGCGGACGTAATTGGGCGAACCAGAGACTCGCGTTCCGCCTTGCCCCTGTTCGAGCCACGAAGCGATCGCGCTGCCGTCGTCCTCCAAGGCAATCGAAGTATAGCCGAATGCGTGCCCGGTACTGATCAAGGCCGGCTTGCTAAAGGTTGTTCCGCCGTCGCTTGAAAATGCGATTTGCACGCGAGGCATGTTCTGCGCCGCTGTGTACCAGGAAATGGCGACGCGGTCTCCTTTCGCGGCAACGGCCGCGGCGTTGGTCGGGCAGGCGTTCAACTTCCATTTGTCGGCGTTCAAGAGTAGCGGTTTCGACCAGTGGCCGTTTTCAAAGCGAATGACGGAAATATCGCGAATGTCCTCGGGGGTGTGGCCGCGGTAGGCGATCAGCAATCCTTTGGCGGTTCGCACAATGGTGGTAGGACAGCAGCCGCACACGTCCCCATCCAGCTGTTCTTCGCGCAGCTCCTTGCCGGACCCGTTCAGGATGGTCCGCATCAGAAACGTCGGGTTATCCTCTCCATGCAAAGCCTCGAGCCAGATCAGCGAGACTTCATCAGGGCCGCTCGGCGACATCGAAGCTAAGCCGTGCTCGACCGGAGTGTGGTCGTTGTGGGCCGTGCCGGGAGCCGTCCACTTTAATGCCATCGGTAGAGGAGGAAACGTAAACATCTTCCTCATCGCTGGAGGGATTCGGCTGCTCGACCCAGTGAGCCATCCAGGCCCCGGGTTTAATCTCCATTACCTCGGGCACCTCGGCCGGATGGCGGAAGAAGTGTCGATGGGCAGCGATGGTGCGAGGCTCCGACCATTGGGTCCCGCGCCGCACAGCGTAGCGCAGCGAAAGAGAGCCATCAGCAGAGGGTTCTACCCAGCTCAAGACCACGCTGCCATCGGCAGCAACCGACCAATTCGGTTGTATGCTGCCCTTCCCGGAAGGGTTCGGGATGGGCTCCGTTCGAAGAGTTTGAGCAAAACCTGGAAGTGCCGCGGCGACAAGGAGCAGCAGCGTGAAATAAGTCATGTCTATAGCCTACCGCGCCGGGAACCCAATAAAAAAGGGCGTACGGCCCGAAGGTCGCACGCCCGCGTTTGGCTTTCGAACGAGAGGAGAAGATTCGACGGAGTATCTACGCGTTGTCTTCCGCCACACGGCGCTTGCGAGCATAGATCCCCGCCAGGCCCAGCATGCCGGCCAGCAGGAGTCCATAGAAGCGCGGCTCGGGTACTGTGGAGGTGGAAGTGGTCACTGCTATCTCAGTCAAGAGGAGATAATGGCAATCAGCCGAGATAGCAATCCACTCGTTGGATGTGCCGGCGGTGGTTTTCGTAAATGTGAACTGGTAGCCCTGGCCCGCGCTCGTGCCATTCGGCGTGGACGTGCCGCCTTCGGTGACGGCGACGGGCGAACTATTCAGCAGAGTCATTCCGCCAAATGACGTCGGCGTGCTGGTGCCGCCAGCATAGACGTCGAAGGTATCTCCACTTACTCCGGCCTGAAGCAGAAGACTGACGGTCGAACCCTGAGCGATGTTGGTGAGGTCAAGCAGATAGAAAATTATCGCTTTTCGTCCCGCCTAACCGAATCGGTGAGACCATCCTGATTAGAGTAGGAGTTGGATGATCCCTCGGAGGGATTATAGGGGGCGATACCGACTCCGCGATCATTAGGGTTGTCACTAACTTCAAACATGCCGCTTTCGGTTGATGAGCTATAGTATGGTAACCGGCGTCGCAAAAGGATCGCCGCTAGCGCCTAAGTTGGCTTGATCGGCATAAACGTCAACTGGCATAATTTCTCCTGCCGACCCATTAAAGGCGTGCCGTCGTTGACCGGCTTAGCGGTTCCAGTCGTGTTCAGGGCCCCGGTATTGGATTGCATCCGCCCGGGTCAAAGCAAAAATAAGACGTAACTACAGAGGCATTCGCGGCGGAAGATACCACCAAGCCCGCAAACACCATAAAACCAGTTAATTTCGAATTCATTTAAAATCTTCTCCGTGCGGAAATTCCGCAGTATGAATGCATGTCCCTGTCCGCCATCAGAATAATCAATAAATAGTGAAATACCCTAAAACTTCTAGCTTATTTAGAACCTTCGCTGGTACCAGACCGGATGTTCTAAGGAAATTGCGTTATAAGTCGTCCATATATTGAAGACACGAATGGCGCATCTCCGGTAACTAAACAGAGCTGCGCCGTTTGTCTTAATTGATATGTTTCAGGAGATCGTGAATGGAGTTTTCGACCTCAGTAGGGGGCTGACGGTCGAGCGCGTGCGCTAACTCGGTCTTGGCTTTTTGCGCATCGCCCTTCTGATAAAACGCCATGCCGAGGTGATACGCCAGAACTGGGTCATCGGGATATTGTCGAATCAATTTATCGAAGATTTCCAAAGCGTCATCGTTCTTATCGCGCTTCAGATAAATGTAGGCGAGCGTATCAAGATACGCAGGATTATTCGGTTCCTTGCTCACCGCCTTGCGGGCGAGCTTCAAGGCGTCATCCAAGCTGTCTCCGGTCTCCGCCAGCAGGAAGGCGAGATTGTTCATCGCATCGGGAGCATCGGGCCGCTGCGCGAGCGCTCGGCGGGCCACGGCCTTGGCCTCGTCTTTCCGATTCGCCCGCTCCAGAGCCAGCGGCAGCGAAGCCTCCGGCCGCGGATCTTTGGGCTTCAGAAAAGCGGCTCTTTGCAGGGTGGTGATGGCGTTGTGAAGGTCGCCTTTTAAGCGGTACACGTCGGCCAATTGAAGTTGCGGGTCAATGGAGTTGACGGTCTGGTCCGCCAGTTGCCGAAGATTTTCGATCGCGACGTCATAGCGTCCGGTCTTCAGCGCGGTGTTGGCCATCATGTAGCGCACCGGAGCGGCGTCATGCGACCGTTGCAGCTCGTCTTCCAGGATTGACAATGCGCGGTCGGGGCGGTCTTGGGCGAGGTTGGTATTCACCAGTCCGGCGATAGCGCGCCACTCTTTGGGATTTCCGTCTAATATCTTTCGAAAGGAGGCTTCCGCTTCCGCATAGCGACGTTTGTTCAAGGCCACGTAAGCGAGCTCTAAACGCACGTCGACCGATTGAGGCACTTGTTGCAAAAGGCGGCCAAGAACAAATCCAGCCTCATCGTAGTTTCCTTCACGAAGTAACGCGCTACCTCGCAACATTTGCGCTCGCAGATTGGTCGGATCCGTTTCCAACGCCAGTTGCGCTTCTTGAGCGGCCTGAATCATGTTGCCCTGTTTGAAGGCGATGTCGGCCAGCAGGACATGCGCGTCCAGGAAGTTCGGAACGCTTTTGAGGATCTGCTGGAGCACGGTGCGGGCGCCGGTCAAATCACCGCTTTCAACCTTAGCCCTCGCAAAAACAAACTTCAGAGACAGATCGTCCGGATTTTTGTCCACCAGACCTTGAAACTCCTGGATGCCTTGGCTGGGCTTTCCTTCGGCGACTTTTCCTCCCACGAGCAGGGCGGCGCGCAGCGTCTTAGCCTCTTCGTTATTCTGGTTTTGCGCGATAGCCTCATTCAGCATCTTCAGGCCCTCTTCCCTCTTGTTTTGCAAAAGAAGTCCGCGGGCAATCCGGTTTTGATAGAGCTGTTTGTTCTTGCCATTGGCGGCGAGTCCAATTTCATATTGCTGAACCGCACCGGCCCAGTCGCCGATGGAGCCATAGAAATCACCCGCATGCAGGTGAGCGTCGGGATCGGCGGCCGCGATCGTGAGGAACTTTTGCAAGGAAGCGGCCATTTCCGATTTGTTGCCAAGGCGCGCATAATGCGCGGCCAGCTGCAGAATATATGTGCGCTGCTGGGGATTCGCGTTGATCTTTCGAATCAGGATCTTTTCCGCTTCGGCGGGCCGGTTACTCGCCAGATACATGCGATAGAGCGCATCGTATACGTCCGCCGCTGTTTTGTTCGAAGCGATAAAGTCCAACGCGACTTTTTCCGCTTCGGCGGGTTGGTGGCTTTGAAACAGCGCATCCAGCAGACCGAGCGTAATTTTCAGTTCCTTGGGATTCGACCGGTGTGCGCGCTGGAACAGATCGACAGCCTGCTCAGGCCGCCGGTCGATCATCGCCAGGTAGCCCTTAATCCGCAGTCCCTCTGGTGACTGAGGATCTTGTTTCAACCATTGATCGCTGAGTTTCACCAGCGTGTCGTAGAGGACCTTCGGGCGTTGCGGATCTCCCAGATATGCGGTTAGCGCCAGATTCTCCAGCTCCGATTTTGCGGCGCGGTTCTGCGGCGTCAGCCGGACGGCCTCATTCAGATGCTGAAAGGCCTCACCCGGCTTGTTCTGTTTCAGTTCAGAAAGGGCCAGGCGATAATAGGCTTCGCCGTTGGAAGGCTCCTTTTGAACGGCGTTGCGATAATTCAGGGTCGCTTCCGCAAATTCTCCCTGATCGTACAGCGCGTTGGCCTTCTTGACATAGCTCGCAGCACTGCGGCCGCAATTAGCCAAGATAATGAAGGCCAGAACGGCAAAGACAACTCGAAAGACTCCTCCGATTTTTTCCACAACTAGATTCTACCGGGCCGTTTTGGACTAGCCAGCCCGACGAGAGTTTTAGTACCCGGGCGCAGTACCCGGACCGGAGGTTGCAGTGCGGCGTCCAATCGCTATATACTCCCAAGTGCTTTGAAAGCGCCTTCTATGCCGAACTTCATGAAATTCTTGGTACCGCTGCTCTTGGTCTTCGACGTTCTTGGCCAACAGGGCCCAGGAAGCGCGGAACGGCAAAACGGACAGGGAAACGGGCCCCCGTTTGGTCTGGATGTGCCGCAGGACCATCGGCCGCAGCTGTTTTTCCGGGAGGACTTCAAGGCGCCGCCGAAAGGCGTCCAGGAAACACCCGTCACGCAAGCGTATCTCCAGAGTGCGAATCTCGAACTGAAGCTGTACGGTCCGGGCGGGCTTTACGTCCAGATCGACCATCACGAAGGCGAGCCCAAGGATGATCCTAATTTTCTATGGACCGGACTTACGCCGGGGCCGTGGGCGGTAGCCTTCAAGGAGAAAAACAACTACGTGGATCTATCGGGCTTGGGCAGGATCCGCTGGCGCACCGAACAGACCGGATATCATGCGCTGCATCCCATCGTGAAGCTCGCCGACGGAGCCTGGCTGGTAGGAGAGTACGCCGAAGGCTGGACGCCGGACTGGCACGAGAGCGAGTTCTGGCCCGCGTGGATTCGTTGGCGCCGGCTGGATATCAACAAAGTTGTGGAAGCGCCGACGGGAACGCGCTACGAGAACGGCCGATGGGAAGCAAATCCGGATCTGAGCAAGGTGGACGAGATCGGCTTCACGGATCTGATGGGAGGCAGCGGCCACGGTCAGGGCGGGTGGTCGAGAATCGATTGGATCGAGGTTTACGGCAATCCGGTGAAGCGCGAGGCCGCTGCGAGGGGTCTCATCCACCGCCGGCCGTTAGCGGCGTTTCGCCTTTTCGATTTCCCCGCGGCATGCGGCTCGACGTTTAAATTATTTCTGGAATGCTCGCGCCAGTAATAGAGGAGCGCGATCACCAGGACCACGCCAAGGAACACCCACAGAACGATGCGCCGCACGGCGCGCCTCAGTTGTTCAGCAGCGGAATGTTCTTCACCGGCGGCGGCTGCGGCAGCGCTTGCAAGAAGGCGTAAATGTCGGCCAGGTCCTGATCGGAAACCACCTTGCTCGTATAGGGCGGCATCTGAGCCGCGGGCTGACGGACGTAGCGCGAGAAGGCGACGAACGCGATGGGCTTCGGTCCCAGCCGGGGCGCGCCGGTTCCCAATCCGCCTTGCGCTTCACGTCCGTGGCACTGATAGCAACCGTAAGTCGCGAAGATCTGCTTGCCGTGTTGCGCGTTGCCGGAGGGAGCGCCGCCTGATTTGCGTCTGCGCTGAGAGCAAGCGTAGCAATGTCAGAACGATCAAAAACCGCATGAACAATTGCCTCCTAGCGCGGCTGCGTCACGACGTCGACCAATGCCGGCTCGCCGCGTTCCACCACTTCGATGGCGCGCTTCAGCGCCGGACCAAGATCCTTGGGATCGGTAATCGGCCCTTCGCCATGCACGCCCATTCCGCGCGCGACCGTGGCGAAATCGATGTTCGGATCGAGCAGCGTGGTGCCGATACCCGCGGTCGTAATGTCGCGCTGATGCCGGTTCGCCATGCGCTGCAGATGCATGACCTCCTGATGATACGCGCGATTGTTATGCATGACGCTCAACAGCGGAATGCGGTGATGCGCCGAGGTCCACAGCACGCCGGGGGCGTACATCAGATCGCCGTCATTTTGAATGTTGACGCACAGCCGGCCATGCTTCTTATTGGCGAGCGCCGCGCCCAGCGCCGACGGCGCACCATATCCGACTCCCGCTCCGCCCGATCCACCGATGTGCTGGTACGGCTTGTTGAAATCCCACAGACGCATGCGGCCAGCCGCCGCTGTTCGAAACCAGCACCCAATCCTTGTCCTTGATCTGCCCCCATATTTCGGCGGCCATGCGCGCGGTGCTGATCGGGCTGGCGTCCCAGGCATAGGATGCCTCCGTGCGCGTGCGTTCGAGCGATTCCTGGCGCGCGGTCGGCGAGCTTCTTGCCGCGATCCTCGAAGCGTGCGCTTGCGATCGGCGGTGATCAGACGCTTGCACGCTTCGATCAACGACGGCAGCGTCGCTTCGGCGTCCGCCGCCATGGCGATATCTACTTCCGGGTAACGCTGGAAATCCTGATAGTTGCTCTTGGTGTAAAGGTCCAGGGCGGTGACGCTGATGACCTTCGTGCCCGGCTTGGTGATGGGTCGCGAGGACCGGTACAACTGATCGCGATAGGCATTGACCGTTCCCCACAGGTCGGCCACTTCCAGGCCAAGGATCACGTCGGCATTCGCGAGCAACCCGCGCCCGCGCTCGCTTTGATTCAGCGGATGGCGCGACGGGAAATTCATGCGTCCCGACTGCTCGATCACCGGCGCTTGCAGCGTCTCCGCAAGTTCCACCAGCAGCTTCATGCCGGCCGGCGTGCGAGCGACACGATCGGCAATGATCACCGGATTCTCGGCCGCGACCAGCATGCGGGCGGCTTCGTCCACCGCGGCGGAATCGCCCTGCGGCGGACCGGCCAGCGTGAGTTTCGGTATATGGAACTTCTCCGAAGCTGAAATCGGTTTTTCTTGCAGATCGCCATCCGCCACGATAAGTACCGGCAGCATCGGAGGCGTAGTCGCGATCTTGTAGGCGCGCACGGCAGACTCGGCGAAGTGTTGGAGCGAAATCGGGAGGTCGTCCCACTTGGTAAAGTCGCGCACCATGGCGGCCGCGTCTTGCACGCTGTGGTCCCACTCGACGCCCGGACGCCGCTGCGTTACGTCGATGGTGTTGCCGGCGATAATGTAGACCGGCGCGCGGTCGCAAAAGGCGTTGTAAATCGCCATGGAAGCGTGCTGCAACCCGACCGTGCCATGCACCAGCACCAGCAGCGGTTTGCCTTCGACTTTCGAATAGCCATGCGCCATCGCGATCGAAGATTCTTCGTGGCAGCAGGTGATGAACTCCGGCGCGCGGTTGCCGCCGTAATTCACGATGGATTCATGGAACCCGCGGAAGCTCGACCCCGGATTCGCGACCAGAATACTCGAACCCGAGCGCCTTTACGACGTCCACCATGAAGTCGGAACCGGAGCGATCTTCGACTAGAATGTCGAGCGCCCGAAGCAGGCGGACGGATCAGCTTCCTTCGCGAGCACCGGCGCCGCACCCGATCGCACTTGCGCCGTTTGCTGTTGTTGGGGTTGAGCGATCGCGGGGACGGCAGCCAGAGCGGCCGCGCCTCCCACCGCTCCTTTCAGAAAGTTTCTACGACCAACCGAAGTCTTCTTGGACCTTGCCATTAGCGCCTCCAGGGTGGAACTGGAGTGCATTATACCGCAAAGGCCGTACAGTTCAGGCGTTACAGCTCGTCGATGCGCCTTACTGATTCAGCAGCGGAATGTCCTTGGCCGCGGGCGGCTCCGGAATGGATTTTAAATAGGCCCACATGTCGGTCAGATCGGCGTCGGATATCACTTTCGCGCTGAAGGTCGGCATGCTGCCGGGCCCCGGATGACGCACATAGGCGATGAACGCGACGGTAGGAATCGGACGTGGCGCAAGTTTTACCCCCGCGCCGCCGTGCCCGTCATAGCCGTGGCAGGAATAACAGCCGTCCTTCAGGAAGATCTTGTGACCGTTTTCGGCATTGCCCTGAGCGAACGCGCTGCCAGGGAGAATCACAGCGAGCATCAATGCTGCTAGAACGAGCAAGAAACTTTTCACGTTCACTCCTTAGCGGCCTTGCGTGACGGTGTCGATCAAAGCCGGCTCGCCGCTCTTCACGACTTCGAGTGCGCGCTTGATGGCGGGCGCGATGTCTTTGGGATCGGTGATCGGTCCGATGCCCATCATGCCGTAGCCTTTTGCCATGGATGCGTAATCGATATTCGGCTCGATCAGCTTGGTGCCGATGCCCGCCCGGCTCACGTCGCGATTGGCGCGCGCGGCCATGGTGGTCACGAACATGACTTCCTGATGATAGCCGCGATTGTTGTGCATCACGGTCAGCATCGGAATCTTGTGATGCGTAGCGGTCCACAACACGCCCGGCGCGTAGTTCAGGTCGCCGTCGTTCTGGATGTTGATCGTCAGCCGGCCGTATTTCTTGTTGGCCAGCGCCGCGCCCACAGCGGCCGGAGCACCGTAGCCCACGCCCTCTCCGCCCGAACCGCCGATGAATTGATAATGTTTGTCAAAGTTCCACAGGCGTGTGGGCCAGCGGCCGAAGAACGCATCGTTGCCGACCAACGACCAGTCTTCGTTCTTGATCTGCGCCCACAGCTCGGCCGAAACTGCGAGCGGTGGTGAGCGGGCTGGAATCCCATCCCAGCGCGGCTTGCTGATGGTTCTGGTCGACCATCCGCTTGTGCGCTTCGGCGAGCTTCGCGCCGCGCTCCTGCATGGCCCGGCGGCGATCCGCCGTGATCAGCTTTTTGCAGGCTTCGATCAATTCCGGCAGCGTCGATTCGCCGTCGCCCGCGATCGCCATATCCACTTCGTTGTAGCGCGCGAAATCCTGGTAATTGCTCTTCTGGAACAGGTCCAGGCAGGAGATGCTGATCAGCTTGGCATTCTCCTTGGCGATGCGCGCGTGGCGCGTCCATCCCGATCCGGTTCAGCGGCGACGATGCGATGCGTCAACATCCACATGTCTTCCACTTCGAGGCCGAGGATCACGTCCGCATCGGCGAATCCTGCCGACGCCATACAGCGGATGCCGGGTGGGGAAGTTCATGCGATTGCGCTGGTCATTCACCGGCGCCTGCAAAGTTTCGGCCAGTTCCACCAGCAGCTTCATGCCGTTCGGCGTGTGCGCCACGCGGCCTGCCACAATCACCGGATTTTCCGCGTTCACCAGCAGCTTCGCCAGCCTCGGCGATCGCGCCGGAATCGCCCTGCGGGGGGATCGTCATGGTCAGTTTCGGAATCCGCAGATTGGATTCCTCGATCGGCTCTTCCTGCAGCTTCCGCTGGCAACGATGGCCACCGGCCCCATGGGCGGCGTCATCGCGATCTTGTACGCGCGCACCATGGACTCGGCAAAATGCTGCAGCGACGCCGGCGCATCGTCCCATTTCGTGTAGTCGCGAACAATCGCGGCGGCGTCCTGCGCCGAGTGCGTCCACTCGACGTAACTGCGGCGCGCCGCGGCATCCATTTCATTGCCAGAATGACGATCGCCGGTACGCGATCGCAGTAGGCGTTGTAGATCGCCATGGTCGCGTGCTGCGTACCCACCGTGCCGTGGACCATCGAGATCATCGGCTTGCCTTCGATCTTCGCGTAGCCGTGGCCGATGGCGACCGAGGATTCCTCATGGCAGCAGGTCAGCAGTTCCGGCTTGCTGTTGCCGCCATAGTTGATGATGCGATTCGTGCAGCCCGCGGCAGCTCGAGCGCCGGATTGGCAGCCGCATACTCGATGCCCAGCGACTTGATGACATCCACCATGAAATCCGCGCCGGGCCGCTCATTGGTGAGCACTTCCACCCGCTCGCCGCCGTCGGTAGTTTCCGGTGCAGGCTTAGCCGCTACAGGAGCGGCGTTGCGAATCTGTTGAGCTACCAGGGGAGCCTGTGCGGCCAGAGCCGCGCCGGCAGCAGCGCCTTTCAAAAAGCCACGGCGATCAGTATTCTTGGATGCCATCGTTATCTCCTCTGAACGTTGAGTTATGACAACAGTGCAGCTTGCTGCAAATATACCGCATTTCTGAGCTTATCAAAATCACCACCTTGACAACCCTCTCTTTGCGGGAGCAAAATATTGATGGCGAAGAAAGGGCGAAAATTGCATGAACCCAAACGCCGCTCTCACCACTACGCTTGGATTTTGTTCACAAGCTCAACAGCGCGAAACGCTCGCGACCGGCATCGCTTCCCTGGATAGCATCATCCAAGGCTTCCCCCGCGGCGCAATCTCGGAAATCCTGGGCCCGGAAAGTTCTGGCCGGACAACGCTCGTCCATTCCCTGCTGGCTGCTTCTACCGCAAAATTTGAGATTTGCGCCTACGTCGATACGGACGATTCGTTCGACCCTGTATCGGCCGCGGCAGCCGGCGTAGCATTGTCGCAGCTTCTCTGGATCCGCTGCGGCCATAACGCCGGGCATGCGCTCAAGGTCGCCGACTATCTGCTGCATGCCGGCGGTTTCGGCGTGGTCGTGCTGGATCTCTGCCAGATTTCTCCGCGCATCGCCAACCGTATCCCGATTTCTTATTGGTACCGATTCCGCCGCGCCATCGAAAACACGCCGACCATCCTCGCGTTGGCCGAAAAGGATCCCTTAGCAAGATCCTGCGCTGCGCTGATGCTCGAACTGCAACGCAAGAAAACAGCCTGGGCCGGCGCGCCCGGATTCAAGCTGCTGCGCGAAGTGGAACTCGAAGCCATCCCGCGCAAGCCGGTACGTCCCGTCACGGCAAATTTCAAAGCACAGGCGATCGGATGATGCCCAATAAATGAACCTATGTTTGCCTGTATTCACGGCCCTGCAGCCGATCTCGCCCAAATCGCCGCGGCTTTTTCGCCTTGGTTCGAGCAGACCGCGCCGGACACCGTCGTCTTCTGCATCGATCCATTAAAGCGGCTGTATGGCGCGCCGCATCAAATCGGGCAAGCCATTGCGCAACGCTCGGGCGAGCACGCCAATATCGCCATCGCCGAAACAGCCGACGCCGCGATTCTGGCTGCGCGCAATTTTCCAGGCCTCACCATCCTGCCGAATCTGGGCGATCTGGGGGTCACGACCCTCCCGCTCCTACCTGAGGAACTATCCGAAACCCTGGACGCCTGGGGCATCCATACTCTCGAGCAACTCGCTCAACTGCCGGAAACCGGCATCGCCGAACGATTCGGGTCCGCCGGCGTCTACCTGCAACGGTTGGCCAAAGGCACAATCCATCGGCCGCTCCGCATCTTTCAGCCCGAAATCACTTACGACGATCGCATCGAGCTCGATCACCCGGTCAGCTTGCTCGAGCCGCTGCTGTTTCTGATCGCGCGAATTTTAAACGATCAGTGTACGAAGCTCATGTCCAACGCTATGGCCGCCAAGAAATCATGATTCGCCTGGAACTGGAAGACTGGACCGAGCACGTCCGCACGCTGCGCCTGCCCGTCCCCATGCGCGAGAGCAAATCGCTTTTGAAACTTCTGCAAATGGATCTGGAAGCCCATCCGCCGCAAGCCGCAACCGTGGCGCTGTCGCTCGCGCTTAAACCCGCACCGCCGCGAACTACGCAAAGCGGAATCTTTCTTCCAACCACGCCTGCTCCGGACAAACTGGAGCTGACGCTGGCCCGCATCCGCGGATTGGTGGGCGAAAACAACGTGGGTGTTCCGGAGCTGCTGGACACGCATCATCCGCATCCGTTCCGTCTGGTCAGCGGCAGCCGCAAATCAACAGCCAATCGACTATCGCAAGCCATCAGGCCTTCCGGTATTTCCGCCCGCCTTTCACCGCAATCGTCGAACTGGAACGCAACCGCCCCGTCGCGCATTCGCCGCTTCGGGCATTCACGGAAAAGTACTGACCGCCGCTGGACCATGGCGAACTTCCGGCGATTGGTGGACAGCTACATCCTGGAATCGCGACGAATGGGACATCACGCTTTCGAGCGGCGCGCTCTATCGGATCTATCGCGAACCGGACCAGCACTGGTTCATCGAAGGCGCGTATGACTAGCGCATCTTATGTCGAACTCCACGCCCGCTCGGCGTTCAGCTTTCTGGAAGGCTCCTCCGTTCCCGAAGAACTCGTCGCGCGCGCCGCCGAACTCGACTTCCCCGCCCTGGCGATCCTCGATCGCGACAACATTTCCGGCGCGGCGCGTTTTCACATGGCCGCAAAAAAAGCCGGCATCCGCGCGCACATCGGCGCCGAAATCACCTGCACCGATGGCCACCGCTATCCGCTGCTGGCCGAAAGCCGCAAAGGCTACCAGAATCTCTGCCGTCTGATCACGCGCATAAAGATGCGCGCCAAAAAAGGCGAAGGCGCAGCCGAGCCGGAAGAGTTCGCCGAATTCGCCGACGGCCTGGTCTGCCTGGCAGACGCGTCCGGACCAGCGCATTCTCGATCTGTTCGGCGCAAAAAACATCTACGTCGAATTGCAGCGCCATTACAACCGCGCCCAGGAAGCGCGCAATCAAGCGCTAATCGATTTCGCGCGACGCCACAGCCTGCCGCTCCTGGCCACCAACGGCGTCAGCCACGCCACGCCGCAATCGCGCGAAGCGCTCGACGTCCTCACCTGCGTCCGCCACAAAGTTAAAATCGCCGAAGCCGGCCGCCTGCTCTCCATCAATTCCGAGCGGCATCTGAAGAGCGCGCAAGAAATGTCACGGCTGTTCGCCGATCTGCCCGAGGCCATCGCCAACACGCGCGAACTCTCCAATCGCCTCCAATTCACCCTCGCCGATCTCGGCTATCAATTCCCGAAATATCCCGTGCCCCCCGGCGAAACGATGAATTCATTCCTGCGCAAGCGCACCGACGAAGGCGCGCGCAATCGCTACCATACCCAATCCGCCGATCTCCGCCGCCGCGCCCGCCGCCAGATCGAACGCGAACTCGCGCTCATCGAAAAACTGGATCTGGCCGGCTATTTCCTGATCGTCTGGGACATCGTCGAGTTCTGCCGCAAACAAAACATTCTGGTGCAGGGCCGCGGCTCGGCCGCCAACAGCGCGGTCTGCTACTCGCTCGGAATCACCGCAGTCGACCCCGTCGCGATGGATCTGCTGTTCGAGCGCTTTCTTTCCGAGGAACGCGGCGAATGGCCCGACATCGATCTCGACCTTCCCAGCGGCGATCAGCGCGAGCGCGCCATTCAATATGTCTATGAGCGCTATGGCAAGCTCGGCGCGGCCATGACCGCCAACGTCATCACCTATCGCGGCCGCTCCGCCGTTCGCGACATCGGCAAAGTTCTCGGCTTCACCGAACCCGATCTCGGGCGCATCGCGAGCCTGGTTCCCTCCTGGGGCTGGACCGATCCCAAGGAAACCGCCGAGCGCCAGTTTCGCGAAGCCGGTTTTTCACCTGACCAAAATCCGCTCATCGCGAAGTTCCTCGATCTCTACATGACCATCCAGGATCTGCCGCGCCATCTCGGCCAGCATTCCGGCGGCATGGTGATCTGCCAGGGCCAGCTCGATTCCGTCGTTCCGCTGGAGCCCGCCACCATGCCCGGCCGCGTGGTCGTGCAGTGGGACAAGGAAGACTGCGCCGACATGGGCATCATCAAGGTGGATCTGCTCGGGCTCGGCATGATGGCCGTGCTCGAAGATTCCATCCAGCTGATTCGCGATGCGTATCACGAAGAGGTCGACCTGGCGCATCTGCCGCAGGACGACCCGCTGGTTTACGACGCGCTGCAAAAAGCCGACACCATCGGCTTGTTTCAGGTGGAGAGCCGCGCGCAGATGTCGTGCCTTCCGCGCCTTCGACCAAAACGTTTTTACGACATCGTGGTGCAGGTCGCGATCATCCGGCCCGGCCCAATTGTTGGTCAGATGCTGAATCCATTTTTGCGCCGCCGGCAGGGTCGCGAAGAACCGGAGTGCCTGCATCCATCCCTGGATCCGGTGCTGGAGCGCACGCTCGGCGTTCCGTTATTTCAAGAGCAGCTTCTGCGCATGGCGATGATCGTTGCCGGCTTCACCGGCGGCGAGGCCGAGGAGCTGCGCCGCGCCATGGGATTCAAGCGCTCCGAAGCCCGCATGCGCGATATCGAAACCAGGCTGCGCGCCGGCATGACGCGCAACGGCATCACCGGCACGCAGCAGGACACCATCGTCCAATCCATCACTTCGTTCGCGCTGTATGGATTTCCCGGAATCGCACGCCGCCAGCTTCGCGCTGATCGCCTACGCCAGCGCTTATCTGAAATGCCGCTACCTGGCCGCATTCACCGCCGCGATCCTCAACAATCAGCCGATGGGATTCTACGCGCCCGCGACTTTGGTGAAAGACGCGCAGCGCCACGGCCTGCATTTCAAGCCGATCGACGTCACGCGCTCGGACTGGCGCTGCACCATTGAAGAACAGGAGAGCGGCGAAAAATGCGTGCGATTGGGTCTCAATTACGCCAAAGGTCTGCGCGAGCAGGCTGCAAAAGCGATCCTCGCCGCGCGCGTCGGCAGCACCATTCGCAAGCATTCAAGACCTGGTGGATCGCGTTCCGGAACTTCGCAAGGATGAACTGCGCAAGCTCAGCGAAATCGGAGCGTTGAATTTCATCACAGAGACTCCCAGCCACCGCCGCGCCGCGCTCTGGGACTCGGAACTCGCCATCCGTCCCGCTGGTCCGCTGTTGGCGGCAAGTCTCGCGAATAACTCTGAATCTCCTCTTGCGCCCATGAACTCGAGCGAGCGCCTCAACTCCGATTTCCGCGGCACGCATCTCACCATCGGCAAACATCCCATGGCGTTTCATCGCGAGCAAGCTGAATGTGCTCGGCGTCACGCCAGCCAATCAACTAAAGCTCATCGCGAATGGCCGCCGCGTTCGCGTCGCCGGCTGCATCATCTGCCGCCAGCGCCCCGGAACAGCCAAAGGACTGCTGTTCCTGAGCATCGAAGATGAAACCGGCATCTCGAACGCCGTCGTGATGCCCGACGTTTTCGATCGCGAGCGCGCCATCATCCTGCACAACTCTTATCTTGTAGTCGAAGGCCAAATGCAGAACATCGACAATGTGCTCACTGTGAACGCCAGCCGTTTCGAGCCGCTGCACATCGCCGAAGAGGCCGTGCCCTCGCATGATTTTCACTAGCAGTTATGCGCCCACGTACAGCCCCATCCGTTCCTTGACCAATTGAACGGTGGACTTCGCGATCGGCGACACCCGCTCGGCTCCCTGCCTTCAACACGCCGGTCAGATAGCCCGGCTCGCCCATGATTTCGCGAAACCGCTTCTGAATCGGCTCCAGCGAACAGACCACCCTCTCCGCCACCTGCTTCTTCAGATCGCCATAGCGCATCCCGTTGAAGTGCACCTTCATCTGCTCGGCGTTCCATCCGGTGAAAGCCTGAAAAATATTCAGCAGATTCTCGACCCCGGCGCCGAGCGCTTCGAAGTTCACCGCCGGCTGCGAATCGGTGGTCGCGCGCATGATCTTCTTGCGAGCCACATCCGGAGGATCGAGCAATGCGACCGCATGCCCGGAACCGGTGCGCCGACTTGCTCATCTTCTTGTCCGGTTCGTCGAGGCCCATCACGCGCGCGCCTACCGTCGGCATGTGCGTCAGTGGCATCACGAACGTCTCGCCATAGAGTGAATTAAAACGCTGCGCGATGTCGCGTGTCAGCTCCAGATGCTGCGCCTGATCGTCGCCGACGGGCACGATCGCCGCCTGATAAATCAGGATGTCCGCCGCCATGAGTACCGGATACTGCAATAAGCCGTCGCCGATGGTCTCTTGCGCTTGCGCCTTGGCCTTGTATTGCGTCATGCGCTCCAACCAGCCCACCGGCGTCACGCAGGTCAGCATCCACGCCAATTCCGAGTGCTCGGGCACCGACGACTGCACCACGATCGCCGACTGCTTCGGATCGATCCCGCACGCCAGAAACAGCGCCGCTGTTTCCAGAATCTTCGAACGCAACTCCGCCGGCTCCTGATACACAGTGACGGCGTGCAGATCCACAATCCCGAAAATGCTCTCGTAGTCGCCTTGAATCTGGACCCAGTTCTTCAGCGCTCCCAAATAATTCCCGATGTGCAGATTCCCCGATGGCTGGACGCCAGAAAACACGCGCTTCTTCATGCTGAATCCTTCCATGGTACCGTAGGGTTTGCTTTTCCTTTGCCCACCGAAGAAACGTTAACCATCGAAAAACTTGTGTACGGCGGAGAAGGCCTGGCACGCCTCGACGGCAAGGTCGTACTCGTGCCATACGTTTTGCCCGGCGAAGTGGTGCGTGCTGAGATCAATCGCTCGAAGAATGATCTGTTTCGAGGCCGCGTTCTCGAATTAATCACGCCGTCGCCTGCGCGCGTCGATGCTCCCTGTCCTTATTTCCAGCGCTGCGGCGGCTGCCAATACCAGCACATTGACTACCCGGCCCAGTTGGAGCAGAAGCGAGCCATCCTGCGCGAAGTGTTGCGCCGCGTCGGCAAGATTGAATTCGAAGGCGACATCGGCATCATTGCCGGCGAACCCTGGCATTATCGCAACCGAATCCAACTCCACATCGACC
Source organism: Bryobacterales bacterium (assembly GCA_963732175.1). Classification (GTDB taxonomy): domain Bacteria; phylum Acidobacteriota; class Terriglobia; order Bryobacterales; family Bryobacteraceae; genus Palsa-89. The sequence goes on from CAVSYF010000020.1 coordinate 348,310, forward strand.
AGGGTCGAGTCGGCTACTTCGAGCACGGATCCCACACACTCTGCCCGATCGATCACTGCCCGGTCGCCTCGCCTGCTCTCAACGAAGTCATACCCAAATTAAGCGTGCAAGCAACGGCCACGGTCGAGCTCTTTACTAACGAAACGCAAGTGCAAGTTAATGTTCTGGACCGCGTGCCTCGCCCGGCGCTTCAGGCGTTGCAGTCGATCGGCGTCAGTGGCCCGATCGAGTATGCCGGATTCCAAGTCAGCCGCAATTCTTTCTTTCAGGTGAATCGATTCCTGACCGATCGCATGGTCGAGTGCGCCGAGGCCGGCTCTGAAGGGAATGTCGCGATTGACCTTTATGCCGGCGTCGGCCTGTTCGCGGCCAGCCTGGCCCAACGGTTCCAGCAGGTCATCGCGGTCGAGTCGAGCCGTAGCGCGTTTTTCAGACTTGGAGCGGAACATCCAGAGCCGAGCTTTGCCGATCACAGCCGAAAACAAAACCGCCGAAGATTACCTGGCAGCCTACGAAGGCCAGCCCGATCTGATCTTGGCGGACCCGCCGCGCGCCGGGCTAGGCAAGCACGTCGTCCACGAACTAGCTCGCATTCTTGCACCGCGGCTCACCATCGTCGCCTGCGATCCGGCGACCCTCGCCCGCGACCTCCAGGGCTTAATCGCCGCGCGCTATCGCATCCAGCAGATCACGCTGGTGGATCTGTTCCCGCAAACATTTCATATAGAGTGCGTCGTTCGCCTATCCGCGGCGGACTAAACCCGGGCCTTTGCGCATAATCAATTCCGCCAGATTGAGCAGAATCGCGAGGCCCAACAGCCCCGGCCACAGTTGCAAAACCGACGCCTGCGATCGCCCCGCCGGATTGAAAATCTCCTTAGGCGCAGGGTTGTACTGGCCGCCTGTAAAGGCCGAGATCGAACGCAGCAGCGTTTCATTCGAGCCATAATCGACCAGCTCCTGCTCCTGGCGATAAAGCCCCGCCTCGGGAAAAGCCCGCGACTCCTCCAGCGGGCGAATGCGGAACAAGCCTTGCAGATCACCGACGTGAATTCTCCCTCGGTAGCTTTTGTCCGCAACTTTCGTGATGGGCACCGGATGTTGGAATCCATTGGGACCAAAGATGAAGATGGGCGGAGGATTCCGCGGCTCGTCCACGTCGCGGCTGAGCTGATAATTCACAGTCACGTCACCGCTGGCGCTATCGTATGCGGCTTCGGCATCGCCGGTCTGCGCGTGGGGCAACAGATCGCGGATCACGTTGGCCCAAAATTTGTCGAAACCCTTCCACGCCACCCAATCGGCGGCCCAGCGGCTCTTGGCGTCGGAGGTGAACACGACCGCACGACCCAGGCCGTACTGCCACCGGACCAGCAGCGGCTCGTTGTCGTCGATCTTGAGAATGGTGTCCGACGTTGGTTTCGCGACGAAACGAACGTAGCCCTTCAGCGCTGGAGCGTCGTCGATGCCAACCCCGTTTAAAATTTCGACATTCTTGCCCACCACCGGCCGCAGCGTCTTTTCAACGGCCGTCGACCCGGTGTGCTCGGAGACGTCTTTTAGGACGATCTGCTCGAGGCCCGACGGTTCATTGAGAAAGTAGGATTTTCCTCCTGCCAAAGAAGCGACCTTCTCCAGATACGCCCGATTCACGTCTTGGCCCAAGCCAACTGTCGAGATGGTGACGTGCTGCGCGTAAGCTTCTTTCGACAAATCGAGACTGTCACCCTCCTCCGAAATGCCATCCGTCAGCAGCACAATGTGCTTGAACGTCGCGCGCGCAGGCAGCACTCGGCGATATGCTTCCATCAGTGCGGGCGCGATTTGAGTGCCGCCATCCGGCACAATTCCAGAAATGAGGCGTTTGATCATCGGTGCGTCGTCGGCCTTGCGAATCGGAACTGCCCACTGGAAAGAATTGTCAAAGATCAAGACCCCAACCATGTCAATGGGCCTAAGATTGTTAACTACGCCGATCGCCGCCAGCCGGGCCAGCTCAATTTTCTTGCCTTCCATGGAAGATGACTTGTCAATGATCAGCACCACGGCGGTGCCCTCGGGCGATCGGGGCGGCGCGAGCTTGGCTGGCAAGGTTCGATCCAAGGCGTCCTCGACTGTCTTCGAATCAGCGTAGATGTTGCGCTCGCCGGCGATGACCAGCAGTCCCCCGCCCTGCTTCACGAATTTTTCCAACTCATCCTTACGCGATGCAGGCAACGCCTCCAGGTCCAAATTGTTTAAAACAGCAAGTTGATAATCCGTTAGAACACCGTGCATCGGATCGGCGCTGCGATCCACGTCAAACTGGCCCGCCCCCAGCGTCTGCATTAGGTGGCTCTCGGAACCTTCCGGGTCTTGCGAGATATACAGGAGGCGCGGACGCCGCAAGATCAAGGCCCGGTCAAACGAGATCTCACCCAGCTTGCCGGCGCGAATCACGCCCGACAGTGTCACGGCCCCAGCGGCGGCTACGCTGGTATGTACGCGAATCTGGTTGCTCCCCTTCTCCAGCGTTACCGGATTGGATCCCAGCAGCCTGCCTTCCGCGCGAATCTCAACTTCACCGGAAACCGCATCGGGCGAGGACACGGTCAGATCGACGGGAACCGCTCGCCGCTGAAGGCGACCGTCGGGAGATTCACCGCTTCGAGCCGCAAAGCCGGCTCCGGACGGCCCGGGAAGCAGAATGGTGTCGATCGGGATTCCCAACCGTTCGGCTTGCCAGGCGGCCCGCGTAACACTCCCGGCGTTTTCCTTGCCGTCGGAAATCAAGACCAGCCGAGGCAAAAGCCCGGAAGGAAGCGATGTAACGGCCCCGCGAATGGCGCTCTCCAAATCCGTGGCTCGGCCCGCTTCGCCCGTGGTGTTTTGGATTCGCCAGCCGCGTTGTTGTTCCTGCGCGCTCAAATCGCGCACTCCGCGCGCAAAGGGCAGGATACGTGTCCAATGGCGCCCACGCGCTTTCTCGATCGCCGCGACAACCTGAGACGCACGGGTCAAATCGCTGGGTGGAATGCTCGCGGAAGTGTCCACCAAGACAGCCACGGCCATCCTGGTCTCAGGAAGCGTCAACCTCGGCTCGGCCAGCGCCAACACGATGGCGACGAACGCGAGCGTCTTCACCGCCAGCGCCACGCTCCGCCGCGTCTGCCGCCACTCGAACAGCATCCAGCCAAGAGGCAGAAGAAGAAAGACCAGCACCCACGCCCGTTCGAAGCTCATGAGGCCTTCCTCCAGGGCACGCCGAGTCTTGCGGGCGGCGACATCGCGTCCCTTCGCATTCGTCCGAACCAGATCCAATCCAGGAGAAGACCAGTTGCGCCCAGGATGGCGAGCCATTGCCAAATGTCCCGAGCAGACGATTCCGGCAGGCGTGCGTCCCGGCAATCCCTGCTTGCCCTGGGAAGGCTTCCACGCCACGTCGCCCGGCTGAGGCAGTGTGAGCGAATACACCAGTTCGCGATCGCCCACGAACAACCGCACAATGCCAGGATCAGCCGTGAAAAATCTCACCGTTTTCCCTTGCACCGTAAAAGGCAGCGCTTTGCCATTTTCGGTGACCACGCGGATGGCGGATGGGTCTGTCTGGGCGTCCAATTCCGCCTCCACCGTGCCCACGGTAGCTGCCGCTAATTCCCAGGACCGGAAAACATCGGGCGCCATCCAGTGCACGATATTGGCAAACAAAAGCGGCGTGGTGAGCTCATACCGCAAAGCCGATCGCATGGGCTGAAACCCTAAGACCACGATTTTCGGGTTGCTCGCACGCGCCACAACCAGCGCGCCGGCGTCGGAGTCGGCAATCACATTGTCGCTCGGCTCCGGACGAAAGATTTCGGCCGTCGAGAATTCGATGTCTTGAGCGCGCAGGCCGGCGGCCAGAGGATGATCCGCGCGCCAACCGCGCAGCCTCACATTTTCCGCCGTGTTTCGCACCGGGACGGGCGACCCTTCGGGCGGCGGTTCCAGCCAGATGCTGTCGCTCGCGGGCGGCGCACTGGGAGCGAAATGATCCAGCAGAACAATTCCGTCGTGCCGCTTGGGATCGTAGCGGGAAGGCGGCTGGAAGGTGGCTTCTATCCCGGGAATGGCTGTGAACACCGGCTTCAGCGGCTCCGGATCGGCGGAATAAATCGTCACAGGCAGCAGCTTGCGAGCCGGCAGTTCCAGAATTGCGCGATGATCCTGGTTGAAAACATCGCTGGTGAGAAGCCGCGCTTCCAACATTCCAGCCGCGCGCGTCTTGAAGCGAAACGTCGCATTCGTCTCGGAGCCCGGCGCCAGAGCAAACGTATGGGTCGCCACCGGCGCTCCGCCGAACTGTATGCCGAGCGGGATCGAGCGCGGCCTGCTGCCGTAGTTCTTCACGGCAACAAAGATTTCCCACGTATCGGGGTCATTGGCCAGCCGCCGCACGCTCATCTTGCGCAAACCGCAATGTTCCTCCGAGCTGGCAACGGAGACGAAGCGGAAATTCGGAGGCACTGTTTGAAGCCGGCCTCATCGGCGTCCAGTCGCGCTGCACCGACAAATACGATCTCACCGGCATGATCGGCGCGCAGCTTTTGAGTCTGTTCGGCGAACTCGATCGCGCCTTGCAGGTTGAGAGATGCCGCACTCGGCTCGGTCTGGTCGATCGCTTGTTGAATTTTCGTCCGGTCCGATTCAAATAATGTCGCCGGCGTGGCCAGCACATCCGCGCGCAGGACCATGACGCGATCATTCACGGGCAGCCTCTGCACATACGTTCGCGCCGCCGCACGCGCCTGATCGATCAGACGGGTCGAGCCGGTGCGCGCGCCCATCCAGGCGGAACTGTCGATGATCAGCACGTGTTCGCTGTACGATCGCGCGGCCGAACCGAGCCGAAGCTGTGCGATGGCCAGCAACAGCAATAACAAGCTCACCAGTTGCAGCACCAGCGACCAGGGCTGTTGCAGCTTGCGCCGATGCTTGAAGACCGGAGCGGTTTCAGAAGCCGCAAAGAAGCGCAGGGTCGGAACTACATACCTGTTTTTCCTGCGGTCCAGCAAGTAAAGGGCGACTACCACAGCCGAGGCCGCGCCGAGAATGGCAAGAAACTCGGGCAGGCTGAGATTGAGGAAAAACATGCCGCCTTATTGGATCGCGCCGGAGCGTGCTAGCGAACCGAATACCGCCTCCTCGATTGTAGTCGAGGTCGGCAGGCCGATATAGCGCCCGCTGTTACGCAACGCCACCCGTTGAATGATGCGAGCGTACGCGTCAAACGCCTCGGTGTACTTGTCACGCGCGGATGGATCGAAACCGATCTCCAGCGTCGCGCCGGTCTCCACATCCGTCAAGTCCAATTGCCCGCCCCAGGGCGGCAGGCGATCCTCCTCGGCCCAGACCTGGACCAGGATAAGCTCGTGCCCGAAATCCGCCAGGAATTGCAGGGACCGGTCACAATCCCCGTCATCCAAAAAATCGGAAATGATGATCAGCAATCCGCGCTGCGGATATTTCGCGATGAACTGACGCGCGATCTCGAGAAAACTGGTGCGGCCCGCGGGCTTCAGCCCCTCCAGGAAATTCACCGCGGGAATGAATCGATGCCGGCCGCCGCTGCACACGAAGGAATCGCCCAGGGCGTCGCCGAAGGGCTGAATGCAGATGGTGTCCAGCCGCACCAGACCGACGTAACATAAGGCTGCTGCCAGCCTGCGCGCGTAGTCGAATTTGGAACTTACGCCGGTCGTCATGGACTTGCTGCAATCCAGCAGCAAGCGCACCGGGATGCGCGGCTCAACCTGAAACATCTTCAGGAACAGCTTTTCCAAACGCAGATAGGCGCGCCAATTGACCGCCCGCAAATCATCGCCGTGATGGAACTGGCGATGATCCAGAAACTCCTGCCCGGGTCCCGCGAAATGCGAGATGTTACGGCCTCCCACCAAACCGGGAAACGACTTTTGCCAACGGATCGCCAGCCGCTCGAGCTTCTCGAGGAACTCGCTGTCGATCAGTGGCGCCTGGCTCACTGGAGTGCCGCGGAACGGATGCTGGCGATAATTTTAGTCAGGATCGTCTCGGGCGTCTGGCCATCGGCATGCGCGTCGAAATTGAGAATGATGCGGTGGCGCAGCACGGCGGGAGCGATTTCCCGGATGTCGTCGACGCTGAGGTTCAGACGGCCACGCATCAAAGCCAGCACGCGCCCGCATTCCACCAACGCCTGCGCGCCACGCGGCGAACTGCCGTACCGGATGTATTTGTTCGCCAGATCGTGCGCCTCCTGCGTTCCGGGCTGCGTGGCCATCACCAGATCGATAGCGAAATCCTGAACATGTTCGGCCACCAGAACGTCGCGGCACGCGGATTTCAACTGCAGGATCGCTTCGCGATCGACCACCTGCTGAAGCGCCATTTCATCGTGGCGGACCGTGCGCTCCACGATGCGATTTAAATCCTCCCTGGACGGGTACTGCACCAGAATCTTCATCAAGAAACGGTCCAGCTGAGCCTCGGGCAGCGGATACGTGCCCTCCATTTCGATGGGGTTCTGCGTCGCCATCACCAGGAAGGGCGCCTCCAGCTCGTGCGTGGTCGTACCGCTGGTGACGGTTCGCTCTTGCATCGCTTCGAGCAGCGCCGATTGCGTCTTGGGCGTCGCGCGATTGATTTCGTCGGCCAATACCAGATTGGCGAAGATCGGCCCCGGCTGGAAGCGTAGCAGCTTGCTGCCGCGCTCGTCCCCCTCGATGATCATGCTGCCCACGATGTCGGCCGGCATCAGATCGGGCGTGAACTGGATGCGCGAGTACTTCAGATGAAGCACGCGGCCCAAGGTTCTGAGCAGCGTCGTCTTGCCGAGTCCCGGCACGCCTTCCAGCAGCACATGCCCCCCGGCCAGAAGGCAGATCAGTACGCCATCGACGACCTGTTGCTGGCCGACGATGACTTTCCCGATCTCGCGGCGAACCAGGTCTAGGTGGCCGGTGGCAAGCTGCAGAGTGGAATCCAGAGGCACCTTCTTATTCTAGCGGTGAGTCCGCGGATACGCTAGACCAAGAGCCCTGCCGGTTCTTATAACTCGTTCACGATTTTCTCTATAACTCCTTCACGCTTTCGCTATGACTTCTTCACGCTTTATCCATGACTTCTTCACGGCCTTCCGCTTAATCTCGCTGTTGGTGCCCCTCGTCGCGCACTCGACGGAATCGAAGATTCCGCCTTATTTGTTAGGAGGAAATATGAAATTGCGATCCATCAGAGTGGCGCTGTTATCGGCCTTCGCGCTGGCTAGCGCCTCGCTCTCGTTCGCCGGTGACCAGCCCGGCAAAATGCACATGCTCAGCAAAAGCCAGATGCAGGACCGCACTGGCATGACGCCCGCGGTTCAGCAGGGAAAAGGCGCAGGGAGGACCCGCAGCCAAGTGGTTCTCCGCGGCGATACCGACCGTCCGGATACGGCAGCGGACCGCCCAGCGCTTCCGCCGGCTGAGGACAGTTTCGCCGATCCACAGCCAACTTCGAGCGATACCGCCTTTCGCAAGTAACCCGAATTCGGCCAGCCCGCGACTATGCTCACGGCCGTTGGCTGGCCGGCGGTACGCCGCCGTTCAATCGCAGATACACCACCATCTGGCCGTAAATATCCCAGCAATGCCCCAGTAAAAAATAGATCACCCGCGCGCGTGACGATGGCCCCAAATATTTATTCGTCTCGACCATCTCCATCAACGACTGATCGGTCTGCTCCTTGATGAGCGCCGTGCCGTAGTCAAACGAATCCGCCATGGCCTTCATGATTTCGGCTTTGGATTTCGCCTGGCGGTTGAACGCCGGCGGAGTGGCCTTTCCCCGCAGGAAATTCAAATTGATGAGATTGCCGCCCGCGACGTGCAGCACTTGCTGGCCGAAATCGCGCTCGGCCGGCGTGGCTTTGAAGGAATATTTGTCTTCCGGCATCTCGTTCGCGAGCTTCATCATCATGTCTTTCATTTGCAGCCAGTCCTTCAGAAGCTCCTGGTTGAGCGACGCCTGTTCTGCCGCGGCCGGCCGCAGCATCGTCATCAACAGAGCCGCACACATCGCTCCCCGAACAATTCCAGCCTGCTTCGTCATGGGCCTCCTCGATCGCGGCCTCTAGGATCGCGCCGCGAAAAATATCCATTCTAGCAGCGGACCGGATTTTTCACTTGCGGGCTACCATAGAAATCAAGGAGTCCGCTTGTCTTCCGTCCAACGCCTGACAGATCTGCGCAACGGCCTGCTGGGTCTGCATAAAACCCTCCTCGATTCCGAACGCGCCATCTATGAGCGCGACATTGCTCGCATTACTTCGAGCGGCGAGTTATTGCGGCTGGTGTTGTACGATCCCTGGTTCGCCTGGCTGCATGAGCTGTCCGAACTGGTGGTGTGGATCGATGAGGCCTTGGACGCCGAAGAGCCGCCCAATGGACTGGAAGCGGAGCGCCTGATCGGCCAGGCGCGCGATCTACTGGCGCCCAAAGAGGCCGGCAAAGGTTTCGCGAAACGATACTTGGAGGCGCTGCAGCGCGACCCGGACGTGGTCCTGGCTCACGCCCAGATGCGCAAAGTATTTTCCAGCCTGGGTTGATCGAGCCTGGGTTGACGGGCGTCTATTGCGTGGTCTGGCTCTGACGGCTCAGGTCTTCGGCCAGGATGATGGCTTCGGCTAATTCCTTCATGGGACGGCGCAGCCGGCGGCTCTCGTTGCGAAGGCGCAGATACGCTTCCTCTTCGGTAAGGCTGTAGCGCTGCTGTAAGATGCCCTTGGCTCGCTCCACCACTTTGCGCGTCTCCAGCTGGCGTTTCATCTCCAGCGTTTCTTCGAGCAAGCGCGCATTGGTTTCCGCCAGCCCGGATTTCGAAATCGCTCCGCCCATCTGCTCGCCGATGAACGTCAGCAGCGAAATCTCGTCCGGAGTGTGATCATGCTGCTGGCGATGATGGACGTTGATGACGCCGATGATCTCGCCGCCGCTCACCAGCGGCACCGAAAGAAAAGCTTCATACGTGTCTTCCACCAGCGCCTGGAAACGTTTAAAACGGATGTCGCTGGCCGCTCTCGACGATAACGCCACTACCGATTTGTGCTCCGCCACCCAGCCGGTGATGCCCTCGCCCACTTTCATGCGCAGGTTGCCTAAATCGGCCGCGTGGGGAACCTGGGATGCGCGCAGCACCACCTCATCGGTCTCGCGCTCCAGCAAGTACACCAGGCAAGCGTCGCAATCCGTTACCTGTACGGTGAGGCCCACGATCTCACCCAGCATCTCATCCAGAGATAATTCAGAGCTGACAATATTACTAATGCGATGTAGAAGAGTAATTTGCGAGCTAACGGGCTCCATAACTTGAGTTGCCATATCCCAGCGTATGCGAGCTTCCAGAGCCGGGTCCAATCGAAAATTCCTATCGGGCCCATTGCTGCCCGATGTGCCCTGAAAAACAGTGAGTTACTTAGGGCGCGCCCTTAGTACTGTCGTTACTAAATTGACATCAATTTTTTCTGAACTTCGCCAGTCACCCTGGCGCTGCCGCTATCAACATACACATTCACTTCCGAGCGGATGCCGAACTCCGGCAAATAAATTCCCGGCTCAATCGAGAAACAAGTGCCCGCGATGATCCGCCGCTCGTCATGCGTCTCCAGATTATCCATGTTCGCGCCCGTTCCATGCACCTCCTCGCCAATCGAGTGGCCAGTGCGATGGATGAAATAATCTCCGAATCCCTTTTCGCGAATGTAGCCCCGGGCCGCGTCGTCCACTTCGAATCCGTGGATGGTCTGCCTGCCGCTCACGGCCGATTGCACCCGCTCGATGGCCTTATCCCGAGCCTCACGCACCACGTCGAAAATGTTCTGGAGCTTCGCCGGCGGCGTCCGAGCCGCAATAGCCCGTCCAAGTGATGTCATAGAACACCGCGTGCGGCCGATCGAGCTTGGCCCACATATCGATCAACACCGCGTCGCCTTTGCGGATCTCGCGGCTGCGCTCTGGCGATGGCTCGTAATGCGGGTCCGACATGTTCGAATTGACCGCAACGATCGGCCCATGATCGGTCACTAATCCCGAGTTCGCGAACTCATCGCGGATGAAACGGTTCACCTGCCATTCCGTGATCGTTTCCCCGGCGCGCAGCGCTGATCCAATCTTTTCGAACGCCGCTGCTCGCACGCGATCCACCCGCCGGCCGGCTTCTAAATGCATCTCCAACTGCTCGGCCGTCCAGCGGGATTCGAAAAGCTGAATAAGATTCGCCGAGCTCGCGATCTCGATTCCCAGCCCCGGATCAGCTCCAAAGTGCCGCCATCCACCAGCGAAACATACGGAATGGCGCAATTCGGCGAGTACTCCATGGCGACGCGGCCGCAGCCGGTCAGCAGGCGCGCTAAGCCATCCCTCTGCGCTTGCCAGCTCGAATAAATCTCTACCTTGCCCGGCAATCCGTCCAGCACACCCGACTCAATGGCGTGCACCAGCCCGCGCGGTTCTCCATGCGCCGGAATCAAGTAATACCAGCGGCGAGTCGCCACGCTGGCCTGGCTCAGCCCCAACACGCGATAGGCCAGCGGATCTCTCTGATGATGGTCAAAGAACAGCCAGCCATCCAGCTTTTCCGCTCCTAGCGCCTTCTGGATCTCTTCGATCTGCACGTTCCTGCCTTAATTGTCCGCTTTGCCCGCCGGCACCGCCGCCAGCCTCTGGTACCGCACGCGAGTATTCAGGTTCAACACTCCCGCCACGTCTTTCGTATCGACCACCTGAAAATCGATCACATCATCCAGCCAATCCTGACTCAATCCGCTCCAGTGCTGCGTCGCCACCGTGAGCGTGTACTCCTGGCGATTCAGCAAGCAGTCCAGCTCAAACTCGATTTCGATCTTCTCGCCCGCTTCGAAGCTGCCCAATTCGACATGCTCCAGGCGCGTGTTGGTCCCATACACGTCCATTCCGATTCGATTCCGCACCAGAATCCCAGCCACGGGGTTCGACGCTGCCTGATGAAACACCGCCTCGATTCGCACGATGAGCGGCTCGCCTGGCCGGAAAATGCGGCACGCTTCGCCTGCGCCGTTAAGCAGCCGGACATCGGTGATTTTGCTGGTTCCGTCGCCGTGCCGGAAGCTGCTGTTCGAGGCGACGCCATCGAACCGAGCGCCTTCGCGCTCCCCGCCAGGCTGCTCCCGATCCAGCACGTAGCCCACATATTGATTCACGGCGTCCTTGGCCGTCCCCACCATCACCATTCTTCCATCCAGCATGAACGCGGCCCGATCCGACAAACGCTTCACTAGTCCCAAGTCATGCGACACTAGCAGGACCGTCACGCCCCGGTTCCGCAGCTCTTCCAACTTTTGAATGCACCGGCTCGCGAAGATCGCATCGCCTACCGCGAGCGCTTCATCGACAATCAGGATTTCCGGGTCCACGTGGATGGCCGCGGAAAAGGCCAGCCGCACGTACATGCCGCTCGAGTACTCCTTCACCGGCCGGTCAATGAACCCGCCAATTTCGGCGAACGCCTCGATGCGCGGGAAGGCCCGCTCCATCTCCTCTCGCGACAACCCCATAATCTCGCCGTTCAGGTAGACGTTCTCGCGCCCGCTGAACTCCGGATTAAAGCCCGCGCCCAGCTCCAGCAGCGCCGCGATGCGCCCGCTGCACAACACCCGTCCGCTGGTGGGCTGCAAGATTCCGCTGATAATCTGCAGCAGCGTGCTCTTGCCCGACCCGTTCGGTCCCACGATGGCGAACACTTCGCCCTTCTCCACGCGCAGATTGATGTTCCGCAGCGCCCAAAACTCCGGCGTCGCTCTCCGGTTGAGGCTGAGCCCGCCCAGCACGCGATCGACCGGATGCCGGTACAGATGATAAACCTTGGAGACGTTTTGAACTGAAATCACCGCTAAGTCTCACTGTAGCGCGAACGGCTCGAAAAGCTCCCGCCCCGCGACGTTCCCAAAATCCGCGGCTCTATAAGGAGGCGGCAAGGCCACGCCTGAGAAGCCTGCCGGAGGTTTACCACTATTACATCGACGGACCCAAATGAGTCAAAATAGAAATATTCTTTCCACCATCTCTAGGGTTGATCGCCGGTTGACCCAACCAGCATGGTTCAGTAGTCTGAACAGTTACGGAGGTAGCGTGATTTTTCTGCTCTTTGGGCCGCCCGGTAGCGGCAAAGGAACGCAGTCTCGCATGATCACAAATTGGTTGGGGATTCCCTCCATCTCGACGGGCGACATGTTGCGCTCCGAGATTCAGGCCGGCAGTGAATTGGGCAAGGCCGCCCAATCCATCATGGCCAATGGCGGCCTGGTGGGGGATGATCTGGTCAACCAGATGCTCGCCCAGCGCATCTCCCGGCCGGATTGCGACCACGGATTTTTGCTGGACGGCTATCCGCGCACTTTAGAACAGGCCGAATTTCTGGACCGGCTCGTGGCCCAGCAAGGTCGGCCCAACCCAGTGATCCTGCACTTGGATGTGCCCGTAGATGCCCTGGTGGGACGCATGACTTCCCGCCGCCAGTGCCCCACCTGCGGAAGAATCTACAACCTGCTTCATCAGCCGCCCAAAACCAAGGGAGCTTGTGACGATGACGGCACGCCCCTGATCACTCGGAAGGACGACCAGGAAGACGTGGTGAAGGATCGCCTGCGCACTTACGAGAACCTCACGCGGCCCGTGCTCTCGCACTATCAGGACCGGAATTATCACCAAATCCGCGGCGACCGGTCCCCAGCGTACATATTCGAAGAAATCACCGGAATTCTGGAACCCTTGGTGGCCAAGAATGGTTGCAGCCGGCCGAAAAACAGCGGCCCGAATCCGCCTAGCGCGAGTCCGCCCAACTAGGAAGCTTCGGGAACCGCCACTACCTTGGCATGCCGCCACAGCCGGTCCAGGTCGTAATAGGCGCGCGTCTTCGGGGAGAACACATGAATCAGGTAATCGCCGTAATCGGCCAGAACCCACTCGGCGTTCTCAAAACCCTCCACGCTGACGGGATGTTCGCCGCGCTTCTCGAGCTGGATTCCAATTTCTTCGCTGATGGCCTGGATCTGCTTCGGATTGCTCCCGCTGCAGACTACAAAGAAGTCGGCGAAAGAGGTAACACCGCGCAAATCGAGAACCCGAATGTCACTGGCTTTTTTCGATTCTGCGGCGCGGACGGCCGTGAGCCACGGGGGGCCGGTGGGCGCAGAGGACGTTGACGGGTCTTCAGAAGAATGGGCTGACGTTGCCTCAGCGTTCTGTTGTGCGCGAAGTCTACTGTTGAGGGGCTGCGGGACAGGGTGAATGGAACTACGATTTTGCTCTCGGATAGGTTAGAAATTCTCCTTTGCTCCATGGTACACTGAAAATTCCAATGCGACAATGCGTTGTCTTTTTATTGTCCTTGGGCCCCTGGGCGGTATTTGGTCAATCTCCAGCAGTTTCAATGCAGTCGATCGCTGCCAAACAGATTGAATTAGCCTCCCGGGAGCTCCAGCGAGTTCAGAAGCTGGTGGACATCGGCGTCGAGTCCCGCACGCGCCTCCATCAGGCCGAGCAGGATCTGGCCGACGCGCAGGACAACGCGATCCTGCAGCAAAATCTCTATAACAACGCCGCCAAAGACGTAGACGAATCGGCGATCCGCGAAATGGTCGACGCCGCCCAGCGCCGCTTGGATCGCCAGCAGGAGCGCGTGGATCATACCAAGGCGCTGCTAACTCAGGGCCTGATCGCGCAGTCTTATCTCACTCCCTTCGAGCAGGAATTAGCGCTGCGGCAAACCCAGTTCGACCTGGCCCAGTACCGCGCTCGCATCATCGAAGACGCCATCAGCAAGGCAGAAGACGCCGCCAGCAAGGCCCAAGCAGGCCGCGAGCCGACGCCGAGCTTCGCGAAACTCCGCGTCAGCGATGCATTCTCAGCGGATGCGATCGAGCTGATAGCCCCCGGCGAAGAGCACTACGAAGGCAACGGCACGTTTAGCGAAGCCAGGGATCTGCAGCCGCTCGCGCAGGCCTTCGCGCGGCGCTTCGATTATCCTTTGCCGATCAGCGCCGAGGGGGAAACCAACCTCCATCGCGCCATGGGCTTTGATCATCGCGGGCGCGTGGACGTGGCCATCAACCCCCAAACTCCCGAAGGCGTTTGGCTGCGTCATTACCTGCAGGTTCTGAAAATTCCTTACTACGCCTTCACCCGGGCCATCCCCGGTAAAGCCACGGCGGCGCACATTCACATCGGCCCCGGAAGTACTCGCCTTCAAAACGCCGACTAGCCGATGGCCCTGGTCCCGCGTGTCTTCCTCACCGCTGACCAGATTCAAAAACGCGTTCGCGAAATGGGCGACCAGATCACTGCCGACTTCCCCGACGGTCCCATCTATCTCATCGCGATCCTAAAAGGCGCCTTCATTTTTCTCGCCGACCTTTCGCGCGCCATCCGCACCCCTTCGCGCATCGAGTTTATGGGCATTTCCAGCTACGGCCGCGGCAAGACCACATCCGGCGAGGTGAAGGTCGTCAAGGATCTGGACGTCTCCATCGAAGGCCACCACGTCTTGATCGTCGAGGATATCGTGGATAGCGGCGTCACGCTCACCTACCTGATGAACGTGCTCCAGCAGCGCCGCCCGAAATCCTTGCGAATCGCCACTTTGCTCGACAAGCCCGAACGCCGGCTGCGGCCCGTAGACGTGGCCTACGTCGGCTTCAAGATTCCCGATGAGTTCGTGGTCGGCTACGGTTTGGATTACGCCGAAGACCATCGCAACCTTGGCGATATTTGTGTACTGGCTGAAGAATAAGTTTTAATTGTGCGTAGGTGTCACTGCGGGTAACGCCAACGTAACGGGGGCCGTCCACCCGATCAGGAGGAGAAAAGTTCGATGATGAAGAACCATGTTGTTGCCGTGCTCGCGATTACCGGTGGTCTGGCGATACTGCCCGCTCTAGTGGCCCAGCAACCACCGCCCCAGCAATATCCGCCACAACAATACCCGGCCCAGCAGCAGTACCCGCCGCAGCAATATCCTCCACAACAATATCCGCCGCAACAACAGTATCCGCCCCAGCAGCAGTATCCGCCCCAGCCGCCTCCTGGCTATCCACAGGGCGCGCCTCCTGCTTATCCGCAAGCGCCGCCTCCCTACTATCCGCCCGCGCAGCTCGACCAGATGGTGCAACGCATCGCTCTTTACCCGGATCCTCTCCTCTCGCAGATCTTGGCAGCGGCGACTTTTCCGGATCAAATCCAACCCGCAGCCGGCTGGGCCGATCAGCATCACTACCTCAGCGGTGACGCATTGGCCGCCGCGATTGCCGGAGATCATTTGCCCTTCGACCCCAGCGTTCAAGCCTTGCTCCCCTTTCCCACCGTTCTCGACATGATGGCCTCCGATATGGGCTGGACCTCTGCCCTCGGCGGTGCTTTCTTATCCCAGCAGCCTCAGGTCATGGACGCCGTCCAGCGCGAGCGCCGTCTGGCCTATAGCTATGGATATCTGCGCAGCAATCCGCAGATCGTCGTCCAGCCCGGCCCCTATATTTCGATCATGCCGGTCAATCCAGCATTCATTTACGTGCCGTTTTACAACCCTGCCGTCGTCTTCTTCGCTCCGCGTGCAGGATTCGTGATTGGCGGCGCGATCGGCTTCCGCTTTGGAATCGCCATTGGTCCCGCGTTCCGGCCCTGGGGATGGGGCCTCAACCGTTTCGCATGGGACACCCACAGCGTGATTATCAATGACCGCCCCTGGGGCCGCACCTGGGCAAATCGCGCGACCTATGTTCATCCCTACGCCGGCGTGCAACGCTACGCCGCCCCGCGCCGCGTCGAGTCGCACCAACTTGAGTCGCGTACGCCCGCCGAAAGGGGCGCCTATCGATCCGGCGGCGCGCGCGTCGAGGAGCACGGCCGGCAGGCTCCGGCGCGCGGCGGAGAAAAAGAGCGTCCGGAAGAACGCCACTAGCGTTCCGTGAGTGGAACTCTCTATGTCGTTGCTACACCGATCGGCAACTTAGAAGACATCACCTTTCGGGCGGTCCGGATTCTCCGCGAAGTGGACCGGATCGCCTGCGAGGATACTCGCCACACCCGCAAGCTGCTCGATCATTACAAGATCGCTACGCCCCTGGTGAGTTATCACGAGCACAACGAGCAGTCGCGTTCCGAGGAGTTGCTGCGGGAATTGCAGAGTGGAAAAAACCTCGCCCTGGTATCCGATGCCGGGACACCGTTAATCGCTGATCCCGGTTATCGTCTGGTGCGAAAGGCGCGCGAGCAAAATATTCCAGTGGTGCCCGTCCCAGGACCATCGGCCTTGCTGGCCGCGCTGAGTGCTTCCGGCCTTGCCACCGACAGCTTCGTGTTCGGCGGCTTCCTGCCTTCCAAAAAATCGCAGCGGCGCAAGATGCTCGAGGAGCTGAAGACCACCGCCGCGACGCTGGTGTTCTACGAGGCTCCGCACCGGATCGCCGAAACGCTCCAGGATATTGCCGAAGTAATGCTGGCCCGCCCGCTCGTGCTGGCGCGCGAACTGACTAAAATCCATGAGGAGTTTCTCGCCGGCACGCCCTCCGAGCTGCGCGACCAACTCGCTCAGCGCCCCGCGCTAAAAGGCGAATTCACCATTTTGATCGGCAAGAGCGAGACACCCGAGATCGACGAAACGCCGCTCGAAGCCGCCATGGAAAAACTACTGGAAGCCGGAGTGCCTCGCATGGAAGCCATGAAGACTCTCGCTCGCCAGCGCGGATTGTCAAAGCAAGAGGTTTACAAAAGGCTCAATGTGCGCGACTGAGGTGCGCGCGCCGCGCCGGAGCCGGACAGCAGGTGGCCTCGCACTCATCCTGATTCGGCCCGTACCGCCCCATCGCTCGCGCCGGCTGCTGCCCCATCCGCTCCAGGACCAACTCGCGGATCATGGCGGGAAACTTCGGATGCAGTCCCACGGTGCCTGCGCGAATCATGTTGATCCCGCGCCCGGCCAAAGTTTCGCGCGCCTCCACATCCAGATCGTAGACAATTTCTACATGGTCGGACACGAACCCGATCGGCGCAACCACCACATCCTTGCTAGATTGAAGTTCCCCGAGCACGCCGTTTAGATCGGGCTCCAGCCAAGGCTGTTCCGGAGGCCCGCTGCGGCTCTGATAAATGAGACGCCAGTCCGTCCTTCCTATCGCCTCCCCGACCAGCCGGCACGCTTCGGCCAGCTGCTGTTGATAATCGCACGCCTCGGCCATCGCCACCGGGATGCTGTGCGCGGTGAACACAATTCCCGCCGCAGCACGGCGCTCCACGGGAACCTGATCGAGGGCTGCGCGCACACAATCCGCCTCGGCTTCAATGAAGAACGGATGGTTGTAAAACGAGCGCAGCTTGACGATTTCGGGAGCATCGGGCCCGACCTCGGCGCGAGCGCGCTCGATGTCTTCCAGATACTGCCGGCAGCCCGAATACGAACTGAAGATCGACGTCGCGAAGCAAACCGCGCGCCTCACCCCATCGGCCTGCATCTCGCGCAAAGTATCGGCCAACAAGGGATGCCAGTTGCGATTGCCCCAATATACCGGGAGCGCCGGCCCATTGAGGCCGAGTTCACGCTCCAGCATGCGGATCAACGCGCGATTCTCATCGTTGATCGGACTCTTGCCGCCCAAATAATGATAGTGCTCGGCGACTTCGAGCATGCGCTCCCGGGGCACATTGCGTCCACGCAGCACGTTCTCGAGAAATGGAAGTACGTCCTCTTCCTTCTCTGGACCGCCGAAGGAAAGCACCAGCAGCGCGTCATAACCTTGCTCCGCCATCAACCTTCTATTGTACGTGGACGCCTGCGCAGAACCGCCGCGCTTCTAGCGCCAGTGGCCCCGGTTGTAATGCCAGCCGCCGCCGCGATGCTCCCAACGATCCGGTACCCAAACCGCTCCAGCGCGAGGCGGTCGCCCCCATCGTCCACCTACCCAAGCCCACCGTCCACCCCGCCGGTCCCAGAAGCCATCGATCCACACGTAGCCGGGACCCGGCGCGTAGCCCGCCGCTCCCACCACCTGCGGAGGCGGCGGAGCTGGACTCGCGTAGTAAGCCGCCCCGTAGCCGCCCCCGCAGCCGATCAGTCCGCAGGACGCCAAGAGCGCCCCCGCTAGAACCGCATGTTTAAGATCCATCCTGAATGAACTCCTCATCCACTTGGATGGATGCGACTCCGGCGCCGTTTCGCGGATGAATGCGCGCTAACGTTACGGTCCGTTCATCAATACGGAAACGCTATTGCGCAATCGCGAGCTGCACCGCGGGGCTGCAAACAGCTAGATACGGCGTCGTGCTGCCGCACACCGACACGCTGATGGTCGACTCGCCGTTTGACGGAAGTGGCAAGGCCGGTACGATCAAGTTCACCTGCTGGACACCGGGCAGCGACGGCGCCGGTCCCGCATAGTATGGCTGCGTGATGCTCTGACCGGCAATCGTGGCGGTGATCACACCAGTGCCCGATAAGCCCGTGGCGAAGATCTGAATCACGCTGCCCGGAACCGCCGGATTACTGGCACTATTCACGCTCGAGTCCTGGTTGAGAATTCCGTTCTGGAAAATGCCGGGAGAAAATGGCGCGAGGCTGATGGTCTGCGGCGCGCTCGAGTTGCCGCCATTGGTCACTACTAATTGAGTGGAGGTTTTTGGCGCGAGCGACGCCGGCACCAGCAGGTTGATCTGCGCGGGGCTGTCGTACAGGATTTGCGCCGCGATTCCGTCGAACGTCACCGTCACGGTATTGCCGGCCAGGTTGGTCCCCGTCAGTGTTGCGAGCGAGCCGGGAACCAGCGGTCCGGCTGCAAAGGTGGCAGCATTTACGGCGGCCGTTATCGTAGGAGCGATCACGGGTGTCGGAGTGGGATTACTAGGCGGCGTCGGCGGAGCGGCGGTAACCACCAGCGTGACAGCGATGGTCTTCGCTCCCCCCTCCGGTCCCGCATCCACCGTCACAGTCGCGGTGTAAGTCCCCGGCGTCAGATTCGCCGGCAAGACCCCGATATTGATTCTCTGGCTGTTCGTTCCGCTGCTCGGCGTCAAACGGATCCACCCCGACCCGGTGCTGTACTGCACCGTCGCATTCCAGTCCATGATGCCGCCGCCCACATTATCGATCAGCACGTTCTGTCCCTGCGATTGAGAACCGGATTGCGCGGTGAATTGCAGCGAGCTTTGATCCAGCGTAAGCGTTGGGAAGTCTCCGCAATCGCCGACCACACCGCAATCTGGCGGAGCGGGAATCTGCTCGAACCGGGGGATGGGATCGGTTGCCGTAGCCATCGTCACAGTGGAAACCGGCGCAAACGATACGCTCTCATTGGTCTGGGTGGAGGTGCCGTTGAGCGATGGCGGCACGCTCAGAAACGTCGGGATCTGCGCGTTCTCCTGATCCGATGGGTTGGAGTCGACCACTTCGTACACCGCGAATCCAGCGCCATTGGTTAGAGTCACCTGGCTCATCGTGTCGAAAGTCACGGCAGGCGATCCCGGCGCGCCAGGAGCGTAGACCGGCGTTCCCCCTACTCCACTGGCGTTCGCATACGGGACCAGAGCCAGCAGCAAGGAACCGCCGTTGCCTGGAGCATACCGCCCGCCCGATGGCGTGAGGCCGAGATCGCCGGCCGCGGTAGGCTGCACCGCATCCGAGCCGGCGACCACGTTCGGCACAAAGAGCTGCGCCCCGGCGGGGAATCCCGAGTATTGAATCATGATACGCGTCCCGGTGTCCGCGCCCATGCCTTGGAAAGAATTCAGCGTGGCGAACGCTCCCGCGAATCCCTCGGTCACTCGTGTAGTGTTGAAGGCGACGTCCGATCCCAGGAAACTGGCGAAGCTGGTGGGATTGGCGGCCGCAGGCGATCCTCCCTGCGCACAGATCAGCGTCTGGGAAAGACCGGCGTACAAGCCGCGGAAGAGCGTCCCCACCGTTAGCTCACTGTTCTGCACCGAAAGGGAACTAATACTTAAAGAGGCTTGAACCAAACTGTTGCCAGCGCTCATCAATTGATCAGCGGCCACTCGCACGCCAGACAGCCGGAGGATGGCCGAGCCCGAGGAAGACAACGTGAAGCCCACACCCGCAAGCTGGACGATATTAGGCGACGTCAGTATGGCCGGTGTGTTCACGGTCAGCGGGCCGGAACCATTGTCCACCGTGAGAGTCACACCGGTAAGATTCGACGAATTCGCCGCCAGGCGGCTGGTAATAGACGCATTAAAGGCGACCAGGAAGTTCGAGGTCACGGCAGTTCCAGGCGTTCCATCTGTACAATTGAGGACGATGTCACCGACTCGTTCCGTGATCCCCTCTGCCCGCACCTGGGCGGGCGTAGACAGGGTGGTGCAATTCAAACCCGGCTGGGCGACTGCTAAGTTAGTAACATTAAAGAGAAAAATGAAGGGTACGACAGGGTACATCAGGCGGTGCATAGTAAAACTCTGTGAGGTAGTTTACCAAACCTAACTCTTGTTTGCCTACCCTTGATACAATAAATTTACTAAACGAACCCAAGCCTCCCCGATGATCACCCAGTTATCCATCACCGACGAAATTCTTGAGTTAAAGCATGAACGCCAGGCCGTAATCCTAGCGCATCATTATCAGGATGCCGAGATCCAGGATCTGGCGGATGCGGTTGGCGATAGCCTGGAACTGGCGCGCAAGGCCCAGGAATTTTCCGGCGACGTGATCGCCTTCTGCGGCGTCTGGTTCATGGCCGAGACCGCCAAGGTGCTCAATCCGCAACGTAAGGTAGTAGTTCCAGATCGCGATGCAAGTTGTAGCTTGGTCGAGAGTTGCTCGGCAGAGCAGGTCCGCGCCTACAAACGGCGCCATCCCGATCATGTGATCGTGAGTTACATCAATACGTCGGTAGAAGTAAAGGCTGAGAGCGACATTCTCTGCACTTCGCGTAACGCCGTCGCGATCGTGAATTCGATTCCCGCCGATCAGCCCATCCTGTTTCTGCCCGACATCAACCTCGGTAATTACGTGAAGCAGCAGACCGGGCGCCAGAACATGAAAATCTGGCAGGGCTCCTGCATCGTTCACGCTACCTTCGCCGCGCGCAAATTGGCCAAAGTGCGTACCGAGCATCCGCATGCGCTGGTGGCCGCGCATCCCGAGTGCCCGCAGGACGTGCTCATGATGGCGGACTTCATTGGATCCACTTCGGCCATCATTCAATGGTGCGCTGCTACCGACACGGACGAGTTCATCGTCATGACCGAGAGCGGCGTGCTGCGGTCGCTTGAGAAGGCCGCGCCGTGGAAAAGCTTCCATTTCATCCCGAACGAAAATTGCAATTGCAGCGAGTGTCCTTATATGAAGCGCAACACGCTGGAGAAATTGCGCGACTGTTTGCTGAACCTGGAGCCGCGCGTTGAGCTTGAGCCGAGATGATAAGAAAGGCCGCGATCCCCATCGAGCGCATGCTCGCGGTAAAGTAGAAGCCAAACATGCTTGCGGTCGCGCCAACATCGATGACTACGCCGCTGGTCGACACTTTCGGACGCCTGCACGACAACCTCCGGATCAGTGTCACCGACCGCTGCAACATTCGATGCTTCTACTGCATGCCCGAGGAGGGCGTGCAGTATATGCGGCGCACCGAGATCCTGTCGTTTGAGGAGATCGAACGCTTTGTGCGCGTCGCCGTGTCGCTCGGCGTGACCAAGCTGCGCATCACCGGCGGCGAGCCGCTGGTCCGCAAGGATCTCGAGGTGCTGATTCGCAAGCTGTCGGCGATCCCTGGGATTCGCGATCTCGCGCTCACCACCAACGGCGTTCTGCTGGCCAAGCAAGCCGCGGTTTTGTATGAGGCCGGCCTGCGGCGGCTGAACGTTCATCTCGATACGCTGGACCGCGAAAAGTTCCTGCGCATCACGCGCCGCGACGATTTGCCGAAGGTGCTGGATGGCCTGGACGTCGCCCAACGCATGGGCTTCGGCCCGATCAAGATCAATGCCGTCGCGGTGAAGAACCTGGTCGAGCCGGATATCGTTCCCTTGGTGCGCTGGGGACGCGAGCGCGGCTTCGAGGTTCGTTTTATCGAGTTCATGCCGCTCGATTCGCAAGGTATCTGGTCGCGCAAGGACGTGCTGTCGGCGGACGAAATGATCTCGATGCTTTCGCGCGAGATCGCGCCGCTGGTTGAGATTCCCGACCGCGACCCGCGCGCCCCCGCCACCGAATATCGTTTCGCCGATGGCATCGGCACGGTCGGCTTCATCGCATCGGTGACCCGGCCCTTCTGCCTGAACTGCAACCGCATCCGCCTCACCAGCGACGGCAAACTGCGCTATTGCCTGTTCGCCATCGAAGAGACCGACGTGAAAGGACTGCTGCGCAGCGGCGCGCCCGACGAAGACATCGCCGCCACCATCCGCGCGAACGTCCAGAAGAAGTGGATCGGGCACGAAATCAATTCTTCGAAATTTGTTGCGCCTCCCCGCCCGATGTACGCGATCGGGGGGTAAGAATGCCACGTCGCAAAGGAATGAACCGCTCGGAGCGGATTGCAAGGCACTTTTTCGAAACTATTCATAAGGGCGCAGCCGCTCAGTTTCGCGAGGAACAGAGTAAAGGCGAATGCGATTTCGATGTCGAATACAGCGATGGCAAGAAGGCCGAAATGGAGGCGACGACCTCCACGCATGAGCGATTGCAGGAAACGCTGGTAACCCTGAAGGAGCAGGGACATTATGTAGACGCGCCCACTTGCGAAAATAGCTGGCTGGTCGAGGCTCTTCCGGAGTGTCGGATTAAGTCAATTCGGGAAAAAGTTGAGCGTGTACGTGTCCGCAATTGAATCCGAAGGACGGACTCGGTTTTTTCACCGAGAGCAGAGCCCGGCGGTCTCCGCAATTCTGCGCGATCTTCAGATTTATGAGGGATTCGCCTTGGAAGATTTATCCCCACCCACGCGCATCTTTATTGAACCTTCCTCCGAAAGAGGCAGTATCGTCAAATCGGACGATTTGCAGCACGCAATCGAAATCGAGGCCCATAAAGCCGATAATAAGCAGAAGCTAGGAAAAAGCCAGTGTACAGAACGCCATCTTTTCGTGTACGTCGATCAACTGAGGACCGGAGCGTGGCAAGCGATGATCCATCGCTGTATTCCGGAGAAACCGCCAACGCTTCCCAGCGAGATCACCCATGTCTGGGTCGCCGCCGAAATCCCAAGATGTCATCATCGTCTGGGTCGCTGAACCGCCAAACGGCTGGCAAGATGTCGGTTTTATATCGAGTTTGAACTAGCCGGTGTCAATATGATCGGCGAGCAACTGGCGAAGATCTCAGTTGGCGACACGCCCGAAAATTCGTCGCAACCTTTCCCCTAAGCGCGCATCCAACCCCGCATGAGCACAGCATCCACATCTCAACCTACCGCCGCGCTGGACCACCAGCTCAACCAGGCGATCCTCGGCGGCGACATTCTCAACGCCTTTGAGAAATTCTATGCCAACGATGTTGTCATGCAGGAGAACGACCTGCCGCCGTTCACCGGCAAAGATGTGAACCGGAAGCGCGAACAGGATTTCGTCAACTCGGTTCAGCAATTCCACGGGGCCAAGCTATTAGGGGAAGCGGTAAATGGCGATGTCTCTTACTCGGAATGGGAATACGACGTCACCTTCAAAAACGGCCCTCGGACAAAAATGCAGCAAGTCGCGTCCCGGCGCTGGAAAAATGGTCAGGTGACGCACGAGCGGTTCTACTACAAAGCTGACCATTAACCTGGACAACTAACTTTTAACCGTACCGTCACGACACCTGAGCGCGTCTCATATCCAAATGAGGCCAAGGGATGTTATTACATCGTGGGGTAAAGTACTGCGCGGGAAGACGCCGCTCCTTTCCATCGAAGTTACGCGCGAATGCCCGCTGAGTTGCCCGGGCTGTTATGCATACGGGGACAATCATCTGGGCGGCTTAGTCACGCTTAGCGAGTTAGCGGATTCTCGCGGCGACGACTTAGTCCAGGGGATACTGAGGCTGGTGGATGAGCATGACCCGCTGCAAGTCACGCTGGTCGGCGGCGAACCCCTCATGCGGCATCGCGAACTAAGCCGGGTGCTTCCCATCTTGAGCTCGCGCGGAATTTTTACGCTGATCGTCTCCAGCGCCGTGATCCCGATTCCGCTGGAATGGATGTCGCTCCCGAGGATTACTGTCGCGGTCTCCGTGGATGGATTGCCCCAGCATCACGACGTTCGCCGCGCACCCGCGACGTATGAACGGATTCTCAAGAACATCGCCGGCCGCCGTGTGAATGTGCATGGCACCGTGGTGCGGGCGCATTTGCAGGAGCCGGATTATCTCGATGACTATCTCGCATTCTGGAGCGCGCGCGACGAAGTGCACCGCATCTGGTTCAGCGTGTATACACCGCAGCGAGGCGAACAGAGTCCGGAAATGCTAGCCCCTGGCGACCGCGCGCGGCTGGCCGCAGCGCTTCCCACGCTATCCAGGAAATATCCGAAGCTCCTCGTGACGCCCGGCATGATGCAAGCGTTCTTGACCCCGCCCGTGACCCCGCAGCAATGCGCTTTTGCCAGGATATCGGCCAACTATACGGCCGATCTGCGCACGCGCGTCAAGCCCTGCGTTTTCGGCGGCGATCCGGACTGCTCGCAATGCGGTTGCGCCATCAGCTCGGCCTTGCATTGGATCACCAACGAGAAGGCCGGCCCCATTCGGGCGCGGCCCTTATTCGATGCCTCGCTCGCTATTGGTTCCGCCGTCGCGCGGCTCAAACCGGCCACTTAATCGTCATCGGCCGCCAGCTTGGTAAGCACGGAAAAATCTTCGAGCGTGGTGGTGTCGCCTTTCACTTCCCCGTTGGTCGCGATCTCGCGCAATAGCCGCCGCATGATTTTGCCGCTGCGAGTCTTGGGAAGCGAGTCGGTGAAGCGGATGTCGTCCGGCTTGGCGATCGGTCCGATCTCTTTCGCCACCCATTGCCGCAACTGGTTCTTCAACTCCTCGCCGGGATGTTGCCCCGCCTTCAAGGTCACGAACGCGGACACGGCCTGGCCTTTCAACTCATCCGGCCGGCCTACCACGGCCGCTTCGGCCACCGCCGGATTGGCCACCAGCGCCGACTCGATTTCCATGGTGCTCAGCCGATGCCCGGCCACGTTGAGCACGTCGTCCACGCGCCCCATCAGCCAGAAGTAGCCGTCTTGATCGATGCGCGCGCCGTCGCCGGCGAAATACATGCCCGGAATCTGCGACCAATATTGCTCCTGGTAGCGTTCCGGATCGCCGTAGATGGTGCGCAGCATGGAGGGCCACGGTTGCTTGATCACCAGAAATCCGCCGGAGCCTTGCGGAACCGATTGGCCCTCGCGGTTCACTACGTCGACGATGATGCCGGGCAGCGGCTTGGTCGCCGAACCAGGCTTGGTCGGAATTGCGCCGGGCAAAGGGCTGATGAGAATCGCGCCGGTCTCGGTCTGCCACCAGGTATCGACGATGGGGCAGCGCCCGCGCCCGACCACTTCGCGATACCACATCCAGGCTTCCGGATTGATCGGCTCGCCCACGCTGCCGAGTAGCCGCAGCGACTTCATCTCGTGTTTGCGCGGCCACTGCTCGCCCAACCGCATGAAGGCGCGAATCGCCGTGGGGGCGGTGTAGAAAATGCTGACCTGATATTTTTCGATGATGTTCCAGAAGCGATCCGGCTCGGGCCAGGTGGGCGCGCCTTCGTACATCACTACCGTCGCGCCGTTCTGCAGCGGGCCGTAAACGATGTAGCTGTGGCCCGTCACCCAGCCGATATCCGCGGTGCAGAAGAACGTGTCCTCCTCGCGCAGATCGAAAACCCATTTGGTCGTGATGTAAGTGCCGACGGAGTATCCGCCGGTGGTGTGCAGGATGCCTTTGGGCTTGCCGGTCGTACCCGAGGTATAGAGTAAGTACAGCGGATGCTCGGAATCGACCGGCTCGGCGGGACACTCGGCCGAAGCAGTCTCCATCAACTGGTGCCACCAATGATCGCGGCCCGGCCTCCATCTTGACCTCGCAACCGGTGCGCTTGTAGACCAGCACATTCTTGACGGTCGCGCAGTGCGGCAAAGCCTGATCCACCGCATCCTTTAATTTCACTTCCGCGCCGCGACGGTAACTGGCATCCTGCGTGATCACCGCCGACGCTCCGCAGTCGTTGATGCGATCGATCAGCGCCTGCGAAGAAAAGCCGCCGAAGATGACCGTATGGGGAGCGCCGATGCGCGCGCAGGCCAGCAACGCGATCGGTAACTCGGGCACCATGCCCATATAAATCGCGACGCGATCGCCTTTCTTCACGCCCAGCGACTTCAGCACATTCGCGCATCGGGAAACCTCGCGCAGTAACTGCTGGTAAGTCAGCGTGCGCGAGTCGCCGGGTTCGCCTTCCCACAGAATCGCCGCCTTGTTTTTGCGCGCTGTCGCGACGTGGCGATCCAGGCAATTGTAGGAGATATTCAGTTGTCCGCCGACGAACCATTTAGCGAACGGCAGGTTCCATTCCAGCACGCGATCCCAGGGTTTATACCAGTGCAACTCCTGAGCGATCTTCGCCCAGAACGTTTCCGGGTGCTCTTCGGCTTCCTTATATAAGCTCTCGTACTCGGCGAGGCTCTTAATGTGAGCCTGGGAACGGAACTGTTCCGATGGCTCGAATACGCGCTGTTCGTTCAGCACACTGTCGATAGCGGCGTGAGATGACATAGTCCTCTACTGCACTAGCATATCGCGCCACCGGATTTTGCTTGCAAGCGGGGTAAAATGAGTGTCGCGCGCCGAGTTAGGCGTTCTTATGAAAAACTTTTTGATCGGATTAGTGGCCGGAGTCGTATTGGTAGGCCTGGTGCTATTGATTTTCGTCTTTGCCGCCGTCCGTTTTGCGGGCTCGTTTGGAGCCAGACCCGCCGCGATCGCCGACGGTTCCACGATCGTGCTCAAGCTGGACGGCAGCATTCCCGAAAAAGCATCGCCCGAAATCCCGCTGCCCTTTTTTCAGGCGCAGACTCCCATGACCGTGGAAGAGGTGTGGGACACATTGCGAAGGGCGGCGGCGGATTCCCGAATCAAGGGTATCCTGTTTGAACCGCGCGGACTGGATATCGGCTGGGCCAAGATGCAGGAGATTCGACGACGAGCTCGCGCAGTTCAAAAAGTCGGGCAAGCCGGTGGTCACTTTTCTGCAAAACCCGTCGGCGCGCGAATATTACCTGGCGGCGGCAACGGATCGAATCTATCTGGCGCCCGAAGACCAGCTGGACCTCAAGGGCCTGGCCGCCGAGTCGATGTTCGTGAAGAACGGCTTGGACAAGCTGGGCGTGAAGTTCGACGTGATCCACGCCGGCAAATACAAAGATGCGGGCGATATCCTGACACAGACCATGATGTCGCCGGAAACGCGCGAGGTTCTCAATGAAATTCTGGATCAGTATTACGGAAACCTGACGAACACCATCGCCGAAGGACGCAAGCAGCAACCGGACATCATACAAGCGGATATCAACAACGGCCCATTCCTGGCGAGAGAAGCGCTTTCGAAAGGTCTGATCGATTCGCTGGGGTACGAGGACCAGGCGGTGGAGGACATGAAGACCCGTCTGAAGCAAACAGACTTGAAGAGAGTCTCCGGCAAGGCGTACTCGGCAGCACGGCCGGCTTCCAGCGGAAGCACGCGGCGGATCGCCCTGGTGGTCGGCGAAGGAGAGATTACCGCGGGGTCCGGCAATGAGTCCGCCAATGATCCGGGCTTCACGGCGGCGGGTTTTATCAAGCTGCTGAAGCAGGTGGAAAACGATTCCAGCATCACCGGCGTCATTCTGCGCGTGGATTCTCCGGGCGGCGATGGCGTGGCGTCCGACGATATTCTGCACGAGGCCAAGAACCTGAGCAAGAAAAAACCGCTGGTCATCTCGATGAGCGATTTGGCGGCCTCCGGTGGGTACTACATCTCAGTCACAGGCGACCCGATCGTCGCTTATCCGAACACGCTGACCGGCTCCATCGGCGTGATCTTCGCGCGTATGAATCTGCATGGACTGTTCGACAAGGTCGGCATGAATGAGCAGTTGCTAACGCGCGGCCAATACGCGGACCTGGATTCCGTGTATGCGCCGTTAACGGACGCCGAACGGCAGAAGATTGCCGGACAGATCGACGCATTCTACCGTGCGTTCGTGAGCCGCGTGGCCGACGGGCGCAAGAAGAGCTTTGATCAGATCGAGCCGATCGCGCAGGGCCGGGTATGGCTGGGCGCGCAGGCCAAACAGAACGGACTGGTCGATGACCTCGGCGGCCTTGATCGAGCGATCGAACTCATCCGGCAGAAAGCGCACATCGGCGCGAGCGAGAATATCGCGCTGGTGCCTTATCCCGGCAAGCGCAGCGTGTTTGACTTACTATTCAATCGCTCCGACGATTCGGCCTCACTGGATGCTACGCTCAATGCGACCTTAGAGCAAGTGCTCGGCAAGCTGCCCGTCCGCTCACTACGGAAAGGCGGCTTCCTCAAACTGATGCCCTATTCGATCCAAGTGCACTGAAACCCGATTGTGCGAACGTTGCGGAAACACGCTCAACTCTTCCAACTGGGTGAGTTGGCCGGCAATGATCTGACGGTCGTGTTCCGGCAGAGTATCCGCGACTTCGCAAAAATATCGGCGGAACTCGGAAGCGGTCATCAGAGCCATCTGGGGATCGGCGCTTGTTAAGGCGCGATACAGGTTCTCCTGGATGAATCGGCTTCGAACTTGGGTGACGTCCACGGTCACGCGGGCCATTTTTGCATCTCTGTTTCCAAATGCCCGGCGCACCGTGCCACTTGGCGCATTGGCCCTGATTTGAGTGGCTTGCGAGCAGAGCAGAGAGTTAGGTGCGACGCGGAAATTCCGATCGCGGCAATCTTTACATCAGGCCGGATTGCACTCCGCGGTGACTCGGAAACTATCTTGTCACGGCAACCTGCGTGGTCGGCTTGAGCTCGATCCGGTAGGCTTGGTATGTCACCTTGCCGAGATTTTCGACGGAGTGCAGCGGCTGGCTGCTGGGATCATAGGTCACCTGCATTTCCTTTAACTCGGCGCGCGGCGTCACTTTGCCGTCGGGCGACAATCGCTGCGATGGAGGCAGCCGGAAGTAGACCACCACAGCGGGCCAAGTGTGAGTGTGCCACGGCTCTTTTTCGCCCGGCGGGATTCTCACGTTCAGCACGCGCACGTAGGCGTTTTCGAGCGCGATGGTCATGTTCGGGTCGTGGATGGCGACGGCGTCGGTGGCCGGAAGAGTCAGGTTCGTGGAAGGCTGGCAATCGACCGCCTTGACCTCGATCAACAAATTGTGACCCGCATTATCGCGGTTGACCACCAGCTTGCGCGGCCCGGCCTCCGACCATCGGATATTCACGTGTTCGAAGGGCGGTTCACCCGGGCCGGCCTTATCTTCAAGGAACGCGCTGGGCCAAAAGTGCGTGTGAGCCGGCTCGTCGCTGTGGATGGGGACCCTGGCTTCCAGAACCCGCACGTGTTCATTCTCCAGAATCACCTTGTGATTGGCGGGGGCGGCGCTCACGGCATCGGTCGCGTCCGGCCGGATGACACCGCAACCGTTCCCCTTCAGATTCACCGGAATAAGCGCGCAGAGCAACGCCGCGGGAAGCACAAGATTGATCCAAGGATGCTGCATGGCTAACGATCTTATCATCCCGCGGCATCGTTTGGTACTGAAACTGCACTAAACCGCCGAGAAGGAGTGCGCATCATGAACGCGACAGAAATGCTGCAAAAGGTTGGGGAGACATTGGGATCGACGGCGACGGTGAAGTCAGTGTTCGGCGAGCCAATTCAGGCCGCCGGCAAAACGGTGGTTCCGGTAGCGAAGGTTGCTTATGGGTTCGGCGCGGGCGGCGGCACGGGACGGGGGAACGAGGGCGAAGGCGGTGGAGGCGGAGGCGGGGTGCGGGCGTTTCCGGCGGGCGCTCTGGAGATCACTGAAACGACCACTCGCTTCATTCCGTTCACGAATGTTCGTGAGCTGGCTGGGGTTTTTGCGGCCGGGGCGGCGTTGGGCATCCTGCTGTTTCGACACAACGGAAAACACTAAGCGCGCTAGCCGCTCGATCCCTGAGGGATATGGCGGCGCGTGAGAATTCCGAGTTGACGCGGCCACGATGTTGACGAATGAGTCGTTCATTCGTCCCAAGAATGGGGGCGTGCGCCGTCCTGGCGTCGACCCTGGCCGCGCTTTCGAGCGTCGCGTTTTCTCAACCGGCACTGAACTTCAGCACCTACCTCGGGGGAGGGTCTTTTAACGCAATCTATGCGATGGCGACCGACGCTTCGGGAAACGTGTATGTGACGGGCGAGACCAGTTCCGGCAGCCTGACAACCGCGTCGGTACCAGCCCGATCGAGCCGGGACGTTTTCGTCGCCAAAATGAACAGCGCCGGGACGCAGTTGTTGTATGTCGTCTATGTGGGCGGGAGCAGCGATGATTCCGGAAGAGGCATTGCCGTCGATGCGTCAGGAAACGTTTATGTGACGGGCATGACCGCCTCTTCGGATTTTCCGGTTACGAGCGGCGCTTACAGCAATGAGAATTCCGGCGGCCAGGACGCATTCGTCTTCAAGCTCGATCCGACGGGACACATGCTGTACTCGACTTACCTCGGAGGAGAAAAAGACGACTACGGGTACGCCATCACGATTGATTCAGGCGGCAACGCTTACGTGGCTGGTCAGACCTCTTCGATTGCATTTCCAACGACCCCCGGCAGTCTTCAGACCTCCAATCATGGCGGCTTGGCGGATTGCTTCCTAACCAAGCTGAACCCGGCCGGCGGCGCGCTGGTCTATTCCACATTTCTGGGCGGCAGCGGAATGGACTCCTGCGCCGGCGTGGCCGCCGATTCCGCAGGCAATGCTTATGTTGCGGGCACCACCTATTCGGTGGATTTTCCGACTCTCGTTCCGCTCCAGGCGAACACTCTTAGGCACCTCCAACGCTTTCGCGGCCAAGATCAATCCTGCGGGTTCCGGCCTGATCTACTCAACCTATCTGGGGGCTCGGGGCTGGACAGCGCCAACGCAGTGGCTGCCGATCCGTCGGGCTCGGCCTACGTTGCAGGCAGTACGTCGTCGGTCGATTTCCCGGTAACCACAAGCGCAATTCTGAACGGCAACTACAATGCGTTCGTTTCGAAAGTGTCTGCGAATGGAGGCACGCTGCTCTATTCCACGATAGTCGGAGGCTCGGGAACGGATGCGGCGACCGCGATCGCGGTGGATCCCGCAACCAGGGCGGTGATCGGCGGCTATACAACTTCTACGAACTTCCCGCTGGCGGGCGCGCTGTTTGGAACATTTCAAGGCGCCTTTGATGCGTTCGCAGCAGTGCTGAATCCCGTCGGCGCAAATCTGATCTTCTCCAGCTATTTTGGCGGCTCGGGAGACGACAAAGCTTACGCGGTCGCGCTTTCGGGCGGGAACGAACTGTACCTGGCTGGATACACGGCATCGGGCAATTTTCCGGTTGCGACAGCGCTCCAGAATTATTTGACCGGGCCTTACGACGGCTTCGTATTGCAAGCTTCCTATGCCAGCGCGGCGGCGATCTCGGTCACGCCCAACTCGGGATCGGGTTTGACCCAGAGCTTCACTTTGCAGTATTCCGACTCGGCCGGTGCGACGAGCCTCGGCACAGTGTGGGCGGCCTTCAGCTCGACTACCACTAATCCCGCGCCCAGCTCGTGTGCGGTGTCCTACAGCCAGGCCACCAATTCCGTGTCTTTAGAGAACGACGCTGCCACCGCGTCCAGCGGCGCAGTCTTGGGAAGCACCGGCACTCTCGCCAATAGCCAATGCTCGGTGAATATGGCCGGCACCACCGTAACACTCAACGGCAACGCCCTGACCTTCACGCTGGCGCTGACGTTTAACTCCAGCTTCAGCGGCTCCAAAAATATCTACCTGTGGGCCGCCGATGCAGGCGGAACCAACAGCGGCTGGCTGTTGCGCGGCACCTGGACCATCCCGGCACCGGCCCCCCCTCCACCGCCGCCTCCTCCCGCCACCGGTCCCAGCGCCGTTTCGGTGACCCCGAGCTCGGGATCCGGTTTCACCCAGACCTTCACCTTGCAATACTCCGACACGTCCGGTGCGGCCAGCTTGACCAATGTGTGGGTGGCGTTCAGCACCACGGCCAGTAATCCCGCGCCCAGCTCCTGCGCGGTCTCTTACAGCCCCTTAATCAGCGGCCTCTACCTGGAAAACGATGCCGGCACAAGCTCCACCGGAACGCTGCTCGGCAGCCCTCGCACGTTGCAGAACAGCCAATGCTCGCTGAGTCCTTTGGCCAGCAGCGCATCGCTCAGCGGCAACACCCTGACACTCAACCTGGCGATCACCTTCAGCTCCAGCTTCGCTGCCACCGAGAACATCTATATGCGCGCCACCGATCTTACTGGCGGCGACACCGGCTGGCAGGCGCGGGGATCGTGGACGGCGGGTAGCGCGCCTACGCCTCCGGCTCCGCCGCCCGTGGTGACCGTGACCGCCGTGTCGGTGACGCCGAGCTCGGGATCGGGTTTGACTCAGAGCTTCACCTTGCAGTATTCCGACTCGGCCGGTGCGGCCAGCCTCGCGACGATGTGGGCGGCCTTCAGCACGACGGCCACTAATCCCGCTCCCAGCTCTTGCGCGGTGTCGTACAGCCTCTCCACCAAGACCGTGTCTTTAGAGAACGACGCCGCTACCGCGTCCAGCGGCGCAGTGTTGGGAAGCACCGGCACACTCGCCAACAGCCAATGCTCGGTGAATATGGCCGGCACTTCCGTGTCGCTCAGCGGCAGTACCTTTACCATGACTCTGGCCCTGACATTCAACTCCAGCTTCAGCGGCTCGAAGAATATCTACCTGTGGGCCGCCGATGCCGGAGGCACCAATAGCGGCTGGCAATCCCGCGGCACCTGGACCATTTCCGCTTCGGCTCCGCCTCCGCCCCCTCCTCCCTCCTCAGGTCCCAGCGCCGTTTCAGTGACGCCTAGCTCGGGGGCCGGTTTCACCCAGACCTTCACCTTGCAATACTCCGACTCGGTCGCTGCGACCAATCTCGCTACCCTATGGGTGGCGTTCAGCACTACGGCCAGTGATCCGGCGCCCAGCTCCTGCGCGGTGTCGTATAGCCCCTCCATCAGCGGCCTCTATCTGGAAAACGATGCGGCCACGTCTTCGAGCGGAACGCTGCTCGGCAGCCCCCGCTCTTTGCAGAACAGCCAATGCTCGCTGAGTCCATTAGCCAGCAGCGCATCGCTCAGCGGCAACACCCTGACGCTCAACTTGGCGATCACCTTCAGCTCCAGCTTCGCCGGCACTCAGAACATCTATATGCGCGCCACCGATCTTACCGGCGGCGACACCGGCTGGCTGGCGCGGGGCACTTGGACGGCGGGCAGCGCGCCACCGCCAACGCCTCCGCCAACGATCACCGTCACCGCCGTGTCGGTGACGCCGAGCTCGGGATCGGGTTTGACTCAGAGCTTCACCCTGCAGTATTCCGACTCGGCCGGTGCGGCCGGCCTCGCGACGGTGTGGGCGGCCTTCAACACTACGGCCACTAATCCGGCCTCTAGCTCCTGCGCGGTGTCGTACAACTTGTCTACGAATACTGTGTCTTTAGAGAATGACGCCGCCACGGCGTCTAGCGGCGCGGTGCTCGGAAGCACCGGCACTCTCGCCAACAGCCAATGCTCGGTGAACATGGCCGGCACTACCGTGTCACTCAACGGCGGCGCGCTGACCTTCACGCTGGCCCTGACGTTTAACTCCAGCTTCACCGGCTCCAAGAATATCTACCTGTGGGCCGCCGACGCCGGTGGAACCAACAGCGGCTGGCAGTCCCGCGGCACGTGGACCATCTCCGCTTCGGCGCCGCCTCCGCCGCCTCCTCCTCCCGCCTCGGGTCCCAGCGCTGTTTCGATAGCCCCGAGCTCGGGGTCCGGTTTCACCCAAACCTTCACCTTGCAATATTCCGACTCGGACGGTGCGGCCACTTTGACCAATGTGTGGGTGGCGTTCAGCTCCACCGCTAACAATCCCGCGCCCAGCTCCTGCGCGGTGTTGTACAGCCCCTCCATCAATGGCCTCTATCTGGAAAACGATGCCGCCACGTCTTCGAACGGAACGCTGCTCGGCAGCCCTCGCACGTTGCAGAACAGCCAATGCTCGCTGAGTCCTGCGGCCAGTAGCGCGTCGCTCAGCGGCAACACCCTGACGCTCAATCTGGCGATCACCTTCAGCTCCAGCTTCGCCGGCACCCAGAACATCTATATGCGCGCCACCGATCTTACCGGCGGCGACACCGGTTGGCAGTCGCGGGGATCGTGGACGATACCATAACGATTTCCCTTCGGTTCGGCTCGAGCGGCCTTAGTCGAACTCCCTACGAGGAGCGGCTTGGTCCGGACCGACGCGCCCCGCTTCGATCGCCGCCAGGTAGTAATTTTCGCCGCGAACCGGCGCGCCCGCCTGACGCCGCAGCATGGCGAGTTGTCCCACGTGCGTCAGCGCGTCCGCAATCGGTCCTTGAAACAGCTTTTCGGCCGAAGCGTGGAGAGTCGCGTCCGAAGCCAGATAATTATCGAACGCTTCGAGCGCTCCAAAGAATCGCCGGGCCTCTTCATCCCACGCGAGCGGCGCCGAGTTGTGCCATTTCTGCTCGCCTTGCGCGATCGATAAAGCCCAATCCAAGAGATCGCCGATGTGAGCCAGGATCTCGGCCGGTGTGCGGGCACCGCTAGCGGGTCGGAACCCGGCAAACGTATCGGGCGCGCCGCGCACAACCTTGCCACCTCGATAGGCCAGCGTCGCAACGGTGTGGCGTAGCAGTTGCCGCGCCGGGTCAAGATTTAAAGCTGGTTGGGCCATAATTCAGGGCCTCCGCTATACTGGCGGAGTCGCTTTGAACCACTATGATAGACCGGACCCATGACCCGGGGCGAACCAGCTGGGTAAAGCGAGCTAACGATCCGGGCGCTCAATTCCCGATTCAGAACCTCCCTTACGGCAGCTTTCGGCAGCGCGGCGAGGAGCGATCCCGGCTCGGAGTGGCCATCGGCGATATGGTGTTCGATGTCGGGCAGGCCTACGGCATCACGTCCATGGCGGAACTCCTGGCGATTCGGCGCGCGGCCCGCGTGGATCTGCGCCAGCATATCAGCGACCTCCTCGCGAAATACTCCGAGCAGGCCGACAGGCACCTCGTCCCGATCTCCGAAGTCACACTGGTACTGCCTTGCAACATTCCCGATTACACGGATTTCTTCACGTCGCTTGACCACGCCACCAACGTCGGCTCCATGTTCCGGCCGGGCAACCCGCTTTCTCCCAATTACAAATGGATGCCCATCGCGTATCACGGCCGAGCCTCGTCCATCGTTCCGAGCGGCACGGCGATTCGCAGACCGCGCGGGCAGATCCTTTCCGATCCGGCCGGCCCGCCGGTTTATGCGCCTTGCCGGCAGCTCGATTATGAGATCGAGCTGGGCGCGTTTCTGGGACCCGGCAACGACCTGGGGCAACCGATCCCGGTGGCTCAAGCCGAAGAGCACGTGTTCGGAGTTTGCCTGCTGAACGATTGGTCGGCGCGCGATATTCAAAGCTGGGAATCGCAGCCGTTGGGACCCTTTCTTTCAAAGAATTTCGCCACCTCGATCTCACCCTGGGTGGTCACCCTGGAGGCGCTCGAGCCCTTCCGCTGCCCTGCCCGCCCGCGCGCCGAAAACGATCCAGCTCCTCTGCCCTATCTCGCCGTTACTGGCGACGGAGCGTTCCGCATTACCATGGAGGTCTGGCTTCGCTCGCCGAAAATGAGGGAACCGGTAAACATCAGCCACGGCGATTTTGCCTCCATGTACTGGACGCTCGCGCAGATGGTGGCGCATCATTCTTCGAACGGCTGTCCGCTGCGCCCCGGCGATCTGATAGGCAGCGGTACAGTCTCCGGACCCCAGAAGGAAAATCGCGGCTGCTTGCTCGAGATGACTGAACGCGGCTCCATCCCGTTCCAGCTGGCCAACGGGGAATCGCGAACTTTTCTTGAGGATGGCGACGAAGTGATCCTGCGCGGCTGGTGCGAAGCGCCGGGTTTTCATCCGATTGGACTGGGCGATTGCCGCGGCGTGGTGCTGGAGGCATGGCCCTAATGGGACCTTGCCGCTATTGCGTTCTTAGTACCATCTCGTGTAAAATGTTGTCGCAGTGTAAGTTCGCCTAGAGGAGACTCGAACCATGAGTACATTGCGGGTTGCTCTGATTGGTTCTTTCATGGGTGCGGCCGCTTTGGCCGGTACAAATTCCACCCACGTCACATTTGATAAGGACGTTCTTCCGATCTTGCAGAAGAACTGTCAGGAATGCCATCGCCCCGGTGAAGTGGCACCGATGTCGCTGCTCACCTACAACGATGCCCGGCCGTGGGCCAAGTCGATGAAGGCTGCGGTCTCGATCAGGAAGATGCCACCATGGTTCGCCGATCCGAGATACGGCCATTTTACGAATCAACGGACCTTGAGCGAAGCCGATATCAATACGATCGTCTCCTGGGTGGATAATGGCGCGCCGGAGGGAAATCCGAAGGACGCACCTGCGCCGCTCAAGTTCGTGGACGGCTGGAACATCCGGCCCGATATCGTGGTCGAAATGCCCAAGCCGTTCGTCATACCGGCGAAGGGCACCATCAACTACAAGTACATTCTGGTGAAGGCGAACTTCACGAAAGATATGTGGGTGACGGCTGCCGAGATGCGTCCCGGTAATCCCAAGGTGGTGCACCACGGCAAAGTCTGGGTCCGTCCTCCAGGATCGCATTGGATGGAGAAAGCAGTACCGGGTGAGGCTTACCAGCAGGAAACGGACCGCGATGTCATGGGCAGGAACTTCATGGCCGAAGGTAACGATATCCTTGGCAAGTTCAACCCGGGTCTCGGAGAACAGAGCTTTGACGTGGACGGGCTGGCCAAGTTCGTCCCGAAGGGCTCGGACTTAGTCTTCGAGATGCATTACACCGCCGACGGCACCGAACACACCGACGTCTCCAAGCTCGCGATCACGCTCGCCGACCATCCCCCGGAGCGCCGCTACTTCTTTGGCACCGGCCCGAGTGCGGGCAATCTGGTGATTGCCTCCGGCGACCCGAACGCCGAAGCGGTCAGCGAGTTGACGGTTGGCTTGGACAACATCAACTTGGTCTACGCGCAGCCGCACATGCATCTGCGCGGCAAGGATATGGAGCTGCGCGCGATCTATCCGACCGGCGAAACGCAAATCTTAATGAGGTCCCAATGGAGCTTCGACTGGCAGCAGGGCTTCGACTTCGCTAAACCGGTCCCGCTGCCCAAGGGCACGCGCCTGATCGTGATCTCACACTTCGACAATTCGGCCAATAATCCCAACAACCCCGATCCAACCAAGGAAGTTCGCTGGGGGTTCCAAAATTGGGACGAAATGAGCAACTGCTTTATCGGTCTGACGATGAATCTGCACGACGATCCCGATAAAATGTTCCACCGCTCCGGGCCAAGCCTGCTGAAGCCAGTGCCGGGTGTCTCTGGTCCTACTATGGCTACGCTAAACATAACGGCTAACGGTACGAAGTAACTTCCGCGCTTGCTGATTTTGGGCAGGTTCTCGCTTAGAGATTTGCGAGGATCTGCCCAAACTGCTTTTGGGCGCCTCCCTGGTCGATTATCACTCTCCCTCCGGCCGACTTTAGTACGCTGGTACATGACTGCACGATGGAAGATAAAAAGATACTGATCAAGCTGCGCGAAATCTGCCTTTCTCTACCCAAAACCAGTGAAACCACGACCTTTGGGCATCCTACGTTCCAGGTAGGAACCAAGACTTTCACGGTGCTCGAAACCTACAAGGGAACGCTTTCCATCTCGGTGAAGGTCGGCAAGAAAATGCAGCCGGTGTTCCTGGAGGACCTGCGCTTTTACCGGACTCCGTACGTGGGCCAGCACGGCTGGGTTTCGCTGCGCGCCAACACGAAACTGGATTGGGACGAGATCGGTGAACTGGTGCGCGGCAGCTACGAGCTGGTTCATAACAAAAAGAGGCGCAGGTGAATCCAGCGCGCACGGGCCGGAACGTCGCGCTTCTCAGCATGCTGATCAGCATCGGGCTCGCTGCGGCGAAGATCATCATCGGCCTGCGCGCCAACTCGACCGCCGTGGTTTCCGACGGCATGGAATCGGCCGGAGATGTCTTGTCGTCGGGACTGGTCTTGTTGGGCTTGATCATGGCCGCCAAGCCGCCCGACGTGGAACATCCTTATGGGCATGGCCGGCTGGAACCGCTCAGCGCCTTAGTGGTCGGGATCATGTTGGTAGTAGCCGGCTCCCTGATTTCCTTTCGGTCGCTCGAGCGCATGCGCGAGGTGCAACATCTGCCGGCCGCCTACGCCATTTGGCCGTTGATCGCATCGATCGGCATCAAGAGCGTG
The DNA here is from genome assembly GCA_963732175.1 of Bryobacterales bacterium. Taxonomy (GTDB): domain Bacteria; phylum Acidobacteriota; class Terriglobia; order Bryobacterales; family Bryobacteraceae; genus Palsa-89. The sequence goes on from CAVSYF010000020.1 coordinate 386,848, forward strand.
TTGAGTGTCGCCAAGCGGCGTTACGCGCGCAAGATTCGAAGCTCCGCGCTGCTGGCCGACGCTTGGAACGACAGCGTGGACGTGCTCTCCGGCAGCACGGCGCTGGTAGCATTGGGACTCACCTTGGTCGATCCCGCGAAGTTCCTCGCCGCCGATCATCTGGGCGGTTGCGTGGTCGGCCTGATCGTCATTTTCCTGGGTATCCGCATCGTTCGCGACACCACTCTGCAATTGATGGACACTATGCCCGATCCCGCCGACATGGACCGCATCCGTCAAGTGGCTCTGACCGTGCCGGGCGCGCTCGGCGTCGAAAAATGTTTCGCCCGCAAAACCGGCTTGCAGTGGCACGTCGACCTGCACCTGGAGGTCGACCCTTCCATGAGCGTGTACGATTCGCATGAGCTCGCCACGCGGGTACGCGACCGGGTGCGCGAGCGATTGGACTGGGTGGCGGATGTCTTAGTTCATGTCGAGCCGCACTTGTTTGCCGCAGTGCCGGATGGCAAGCATGGAAAATCGTGAAATCGCGCGCGTGCTCGCCGAGACCGCCGACCTGATGGAGATCGCCGGCGAAGACGGCTTTCGCATCCGCAGCTACCGCAACGCTGCATCGGCCATTGAAGGCTATCCCGAACGGATCGACGATATTCTCGGCAGCGCGGACCGCCAGGTGACCGAGATTCCCGGCATCGGGAAAGGGATCGCGCTGGTGCTCGGCGAACTCTGCCAGCACGGCTCGTTTGAGAAGCGCGATGCGCTGCTGGCGCTCTATCCGCCCACACTGCTCGATCTGATGCGCATTCAGGGCCTGGGACCGAAAGGCGTCGCGCTGGTTTATCAGCATTATAAGGTCGCGACCATCGATGAGCTGGAGCGTTTGTGCATGGAGCAGAAGCTGCGCGAGCTGCCGCGTATGGGCGCCAAGCTTGAAGAGAAGGTACTGAAATCGATCGCGCAATACCGGCAGCGAACCGGGCGCTTCCTGCTGAGTTTCGGCAAGAAGACCGCGGCCGAGTTGACGTCTTACCTATCCGAGACCGAAGGGATCGAGCACATCGAGGCGGCGGGAAGCTTGCGGCGCGGCAAGGAAACCATCGGCGATCTCGATCTGCTGGTCACCGGGCCCGGCGCTGGCGACGCGTTGGAGCGCTTCGTAAAACATCCCAAGGCTCACAGCGTGCTCGGCAAGGGGCCGAACAAAGCCAGCATCCAATATGGCCTCGAGGGACTGCAGGTGGACCTGCGCGCCCTGCCGCACGAAAGCTACGGCGCGGCCCTTCAGTATTTCACCGGCAGCAAGGAGCACAACATCGTGCTGCGCAGCCGGGCCCAGAAGCTGGGTCTCACGCTGAACGAATACGGGCTGTTCCGCGTGGAGGGCGAGCAACGCGTCGCTGGTGAAACCGAGGAGGAAGTGTACCAACAGCTCGGTCTCGCCTGGATTCCGCCGGAGCTGCGCGAAAACTGCGGCGAGATTGAAGCCGCGCTGGAAAACCGCCTGCCCAAGCTGATCGAGCTTTCCGACATTCGCGGCGATCTGCACATGCACACCACCGAGACCGACGGCCGCGCGACGCTCGAAGAGATGGCCGAAGCGGCTCGGGCGCTCGGTTACGAATATATCGCGATCACGGATCATTCCAAGGCTCTGGCGATGGCCAACGGCCTGGATGAAAAACGAGCGGTGGCTTTCGCTAAACAGGTGCGCGAGCTGAATCAGGATGGCTTGGGCATCCGCATTTTTTCAGGCTTGGAATGCGATGTCCGGCGCGACGGCGCGATGGATCTTTCGGAAGATGCCCTGGCCGAGCTCGACATTGTGATCGGCAGCGTTCACAGCCATATGAATCTGGAGGCGGCGGAGATGACGGACCGGCTGATGCGCGCGCTCGAATCGCCCAGCCTGCGTGTCATGGGACATCCTACCGGACGAATTCTGCTGAATCGCGACCCGTTCCCCTTTGATTTCGAACGCGTGGCTACGGAGGCGGCGCGGCGCGGCGTCTATCTGGAAATCAATGGCAGCCCCGAGCGCATGGATCTGGGGAGTTCCATGGTGCGCACCGCCAAGGGCCTCGGCGCCAAGTTCGCGATCTCCACCGACGCGCACCAGACTAAGCATCTGGGCTTCAACATGCCCTACGGTATCCTGACAGCGCGGCGCGGCTGGCTGGAAGCCTCCGATGTATTAAACGCGCTGCCACTGGAAAAATTCGAAAAGGCCATCCATAAATCATGAAAGTCATTTCCTCCAAAGAACGTTACCGCTGTGAATTGTTTTGGGTTGCGGAAGAGCACGCAGTGGACCCCAGCGGCTTCGAGATCAAGCGCTCGATCGTGCATCATCCTGGCTCGGCCGTGATGCTGGCGGTGGACGATCGCAAGCGAATCCTGCTGGTTCGGCAATTCCGCTTGCCCGCGCAGCAGTATATGTGGGAGCTTCCCGCCGGCCGGCTGGATCCAGGAGAAAAACCGCTTCAAACCGCCAAGCGCGAATTGAAAGAGGAGACCGGCTATCGGGCCAGGCAGTGGAAGAAGCTGGTAGCGTTTTATTCGAGCCCCGGTTACGTGGCCGAGAAGATGACCATCTTTGTGGCCACCGGTCTGACTGCCGGTAAAGCCACGCCCATGGAGGATGAGCGCATCGAAACACGCTGGTTCACCGCGCGCGAAATCGATGACGCGATTCGCAGCGGCAAAATCCTGGACGCCAAAACCATGATCGGTTTTTTCAACTGGCGGCGAAGCTTGCGGAGTAGACTCTGAATCCAAACACAGAATTGAATCAACTGTTATTAAAAGTTGATCCACGCATGTTATCTATGCTGTGGAGTTATTCGAGATGAGCAACGCGCAGCGAGTTAATTCCCATCGGCTCTCTTAGTACTAAAGTTCCTAAGCGTTCCACGCGGCTATCACTCGAATAGAAAGTTTTGATTGGATTCGGCGGCCAGCCCCGCGTAACATGAAATCAAGAGTTGGCCCCTCGTACCTTCTTGGCCAGCTCGTCCTGATCCCCGCAGTCGATCCATCAAAGGCTCCGTTTAAGCCGATTTTGCGTCTCTGAAATCGCGAACCGGAGGAATCGCATGAAAAAACATTACATGCTATGCGTGTTTTTTGTGAGTGTGGGCCTGTGCCGGGGACAGTGGTTGGGCAACGATCCTTTTTCGAATTTTCCGCTCATCGCGCCGGCGGGCGGCGATTCGCCCTCCGGTCAAACGGTCTCGGTCACCGAACTGCGCCACAAAGTGCCGGGCAAAGCGCGCGCCGCGTTTCAGCGGGCACTCAAATTCGCCAGCCGTTTTGAATGGAGCAAAGGAGCCAAGGAACTGGAGACTTCCGTAGCCATCGATCCGCAGTTCTCCGACGCTCATGGAAACCTGGGGATCCATTACATCGAACTAGGCCGGCTGGATGAGGCGGTGCATGAACTGCGGCGCGCTATTGAGCTGGACTCCGGCTGCAGCACGCACCACTCCAACCTCGCCGCCGCGTACCTGCTCCAGCATGATCGCAACGAGGCCAAAGCCGAGGCCGAGACGGCAGTGGGGCTGGATTCGACGAACATCAAAGCGCAATATATGCTGGGCGTTATACTGGCGCAGCATCCCGGCGATGTGGCCGACGCTGAAAGGCGCCTGAGCTTTGCCGCGCGCGAAATTCCAGAGGCCCATCTGGTGCTGCGGGCTTTGTACCATCGCGCCGGGGACGAGGCCATGGCCGCCCGGGAGATGGAGCGATATCAGAAGGCGCTTGCGAACAATAAAGACGACCGGTAGCCTGGCACGGCCCGGAGACGCCGGCCATCAAGCCCCGCGCACCACCTCGAGCCGCCCGTAGGATGAGCCTCGCCCGGTGATGCGGGAACCGGATTCTTCCGCCACGATCGAGAATCCAAAAGCCGCCGTCGCGTCTCCTTTTCCGCAGCGCCGGATGCTCCAATGCCCGCGCACGTATCGGACCTCCGGTTTGCCCGCGAGGTTCAGCAGCGCGGAATACAGGCCGCAGTAGGACCGGGTCGGAAAAGTCAGCAGCGGGGTGGTCCCCCAATCAGTTTTGTCGGCCGATCCCCAAATGGAGACCATCAAGCCGTCCTGTTCGGTGACGCTGTGAATCTGCAGTGTGATGACCAGCAACTTGCCGCAGTTGGTTCCCAGCTCGACCACCGGTGAAGCGCCGTCTCGATATACGACGCACTCCGGCACGAGATAAGACACCGCGGCGCGTCCTTTTCGCGGCCGCAGTGGAACAGGTTCAGCATGAGACATACACGATTTCCTCGGATTGGTTGCCGTTTGTTGAGAGCGGGCTTGGTGGGAACCGGAGCTTCTTCCAGGTCGCTGGACAGGCCCGCAGGACAATTCGACCGGGAATTTCCGACAACTCCGACCAACCGAGGACGGAGTAGTAAATAAAGTGTACAATAGCCGCGCCGTGCTAGGAAAGAAAAATCAACGAATAATTGAGGTTGATAAAAAAATTCGATTAGACCGCCATGTCAAGACCGTTCGTACAGCGCCGTAAGAGCGCGCAACCGCTCCGCGATCTCCGCTGTGAGCAGGCTCGCGCGATAGCGCCAGCGCCAATTCCCTCCAATCGTCGCCGGCTGATTCATGCGCGCCTCTGTTCCTAATCCGAGCAGGTCCTGCAGCGGGATCAAAACCGTATCGGCGACCGAGGCGAGTAATGCTCGGATGAATACCCAGTGAATCTCGCGGCCGTCCGTATTTAGATAGTGTTTCGCGAATTCGCGTTCGGCGCGAATCTCCTCCTCGGAACGCGTGCTTTCGCCGCGGCCCTGGCTGGTCCACCATCCCACCGTGGTATCGGAATCGTGCGTGCCGGTATAGGCGACCAGCTCGTGCGGATAATTGTGCGGCCGGAACGTAGGCGCTTGCGGGTCGCTCCCAAAAGCGAATTGAAGAATGCTCATCCCAGGAAAGCCGAACTCGTTTCGAAGCGCTTCCACTTCGGGCGTGATCACACCCAGGTTCTCGGCCACTAAAGGCAGTTCGCCCAAGGCTTCTTGCGCGGCATGAAATAGCGCGCGGCCAGGACCTTTCACCCATCGCCCGTGCACCGCCGTCGGCTCAGACGCGCGGAACTTCCCAGTAGGCTTCGAAGCCCCGAAAATGATCCAGCCGGATCATATCCACCGTGTCCAAGCCGCGCGGAAGCGATCGATCCACCACGAGAATCCGTTGCGGGCGAGAGCGTCCCACCGATAGATCGGGTTCCCCCAAAGCTGGCCGGTGGCGCTGAAATAATCCGGAGGAACGCCGGCCACCACCATGGGATTGCCGTCTTCGTCGAGCTCGAAAATATTGCGGATTGGCCCACACATCCGCGCTGTCGTGAGCGACATAGATGGGCAGGTCGCCCATGATGCGCACGCCGCGCTGCGCGCGCATATTCCCGGAGCTCGCGCCATTGGGTGTTAAAGACAAACTGGTGGAACTTCTCGAGCGCAATCGGCTCGGCCAGACGCTCCCTCCAGGCCGCAAGCGCTCCCGGTTCGCGCCTGCGAAGCGCAGGATCCCAGTGGTTCCAGGCCGCTCCGTTATGAGCGTCCTTCAGGGCCACGAACAGGCTGAAATCATCCAGCCATTTTCGATTCAGCTCGCTAAACGAGTGAAAAAGTTTGCGCTCCTCGGCCGACGCTCGCGCGTTGAAACCGCGAAACGCGGCTTCGAGCAACGGCCGTCTTCCAGCGGATCACGGCTGCGAAATCAACCTCGATTTCCGGGAACTTCGGCGGGTTTTCGATCGCCTCCGGGTCCAGCCAGCCTCGCTCCACCAAAAACTGCGGGCTGATCAGCAGCGGATTCCCAGCGAACGCGGAAAAACACTGGTAGGGCGAATCGCCAAAGCCGGTGGGCCCCAGCGGCAGCACCTGCCACAGCGTCTGGCCGGCGTCGGCCAGGAAATCCACGAAAGCTTTCGCGCCGGGACCCAGATCGCCGATGCCGAATGGACCGGCCAGCGAAGTGGGGTGCAATAAAATGCCGCTCGATCGGGGAAAACGCATAGACATAGGACGGCCGATAGCCCACTCTCGCTACAAGCGCAAACGCTTCTTCCTAATGAGTTTACGCGCCGGTTGCCGATCACCAGGGTGGATCTTTGCGGTTCGATGATCATCACGCGCACTCCCCTTAGAATATCCATTGGCGGCGGCGGCACCGACCTGCCGTCCTACTACGCCGGCCATGGCGGATTCGTCATCTCGGCCGCCATCAACAAGCATATCTACGTCGGAATCAACGAGACTTTCAGCGGTGGCTATTTCCTGAAGTATTCGGCGCAGGAGCATGCGCTCACTCTGGACGATATCCGCCATCCGCTCATCCGCGAAGTGCTGCGTCTGCACGAAGTTCCGCCTCCGCTGGAAGTCGTGAGCATGGCCGATATTCCGGCCGGCACCGGCCTGGGATCGTCGGGGGCGTTCACGGTCGGGCTGCTTCGCGCCGTGCACGCGTTGAAGCGCAAATACGTGGATCCGGGCCTGGTGGCCGAGGAAGCCTGCCGCATCGAAATCGAGCTCCTGCAGCAGCCGGTCGGCAAGCAGGATCAGTATATCGCCGCTTTCGGAGGCCTGGCGTGTTTCGAATTTCAGGAAGACGGGCAGGTGCAGGTCAGCCCGCTGAATGTCAGCAACAGCACGCTGTACGATCTGGAAGAGCATCTGCTGATGTTCTTCACGGGTTTCTCGCGGAACGCCTCGCTGGTGTTGGACGACCAGAAAGTGCGCTCGGAGATGGGCGATGCCGCGATGCTCGAAAATCTGCATTTCACCAAGCAGCTGGGCCAATGCATCCGGCAGGCGCTGGAGCGCGGCGATGCGCGGCGTTTCGGCGAATTGATGCACGAGCACTGGCTGCACAAGAAGAGCCGGTCACCGGGAACCACCAATGAGCGCATCAATCGCTGGTACGACGTCGGCAAAGAAAACGGCGCGGTGGGCGGCAAGCTGGTCGGGCGCGGGCGGGGGCGGTTTTTTGCTGTTCTATGCCGAAGACCGGGATGCCCTGCGCCGCGCCATGAACCGCGAAGGCCTGCGCGAGATTCGATTCGGGTTCGATCACGAAGGCTCCAAGCTCCTGGTTCGGGATTAAGCCATGCAGATTAAACCATGCAATGCGTGATCCTGGCGGGCGGACTGGGAACGCGCATGCGTCCGCTCACCGATACATGCCCCAAAACGCTGCTGCCGGTGCTCGGCCGTCCCTTTGCCTATTACCAATTGCACTGGCTGGCGTCGCAGGGAATCACCGAGGTGGTCTATTCGATCGGCCATCACGGCGATATGATCCGGCGCTATTGGGATCAGGAACGATCGCCGGTTCCTTCCCTGCGCTATGTCGACGAAGGGGACCGATTGCTCGGCACCGGCGGCGCGTTGCGATTAGCCTGCGAACAGGGCGTGCTCCAGGAGCGGTTTTTCGTAATCTACGGCGATTCGTTCCTGCCGATCCGGTTCGCGCCGGTTTGGCAAGCGTTCCAGTCGAGCGGCCTCCGCGCTTTGATGACCGTGCTGCACAATCGTGGCGAGTGGGATCGCAGCAACGCGAAGTATCAAGCGGGGCGGATTCTGGTTTACGATAAGCGCGGTGGTGGCGATTTCGAATTCATTGATTACGGGTTATCCGCTTTCGAGCGCCGCCTGTTCGAAAACGAGGCCCGGGAAAAATTTGATCTCTCGGATCTGTTGCATGAACTCAGCCTTGAGGGTGAATTGGCCGGCTTTGAAGTCCAAGAGCGCTTCTATGAAATCGGTTCTCCGCAAGGGCTTTGGGCCTTGGAGCAGTACCTGGAAGGTGAAGAATCCACTGTAACTTCTTGACTACTGTGGCAAAGCCCTTTACAATCAAGGAGTAGGACCCCTGAAGTTCCCAACCCTGACATGACTGGCCGCGAACAAGAAGTTCTGTACGCCATTGTGGAGTCCTATATCCAGACCGGCGAACCTGTAGCCTCGCGTACAATTTCGCGGCGCTGGAAGGAAAACTTAAGCGCGGCCACGATTCGGAATGTCATGGCGGACCTGGTGGATGGCGGATATCTGGCTCAGCCGCACACTTCGGCGGGCCGGGTTCCCACCGAGAAGGCCTATCGCAGCTATGTGCAATCGCTCGCGCAACGCAAGCTGCTCGGCGAACGAACTGCAGCGCCTACGGCATGAGCTGAGCCAGGTGAGCACCATGGAGGCGCGCGTGGAATGCTCCTCGCACATGCTGATGGAAATGACGCGCAGCATCGGGATCACCGCCGCCATTCCAGCGTTTCGACAGACGCTCGATTGCGTGGAGCTGATCAGCCTGGCCGACCGCCGCGTTCTCATGATCGTGGTGATGCGCGATGGAACCGTGCGCAACCGCGTGGTCGCGCTGGACGAGTTGATCTCGCAAGAGGATCTTCATTCCATCCGCAACTACGTGAACCAGAAGTTCGGCGGCTGGACGCTGTCAGAAATCCATTCGGATCTGAAGCGGCGCCTGGAGCAGCACAGCGCGGCTTACGATGTGCTGTTGAAGAGGCTCACGCTGCTGTACTCCAAAGGCTTGTTGGACGTCGAGTTCACGCCCGAGATTCACATGGAGGGGACCAGCAATCTGGTGGGGCTGGATTTGCGTCTGACGCGGGAGAAACTGCGGGAGCTGTTCCAGGCGCTCGAGGAAAAGAAGCGGATTTTCGAGCTATTGGACCGTTTTTTGGAACAGCCTGCCGGCGAGCTTGCGGTCCAAGTCGGTCTGGCTGACGTTCACCCCAGCATGCGCGAGCTGTCTTTGATCGGAATCTCCATTCCGCTGAGCGGCGGCTCGTCGGCGAAGCTGGCGGTGCTGGGGCCGATGCGGATGAATTACGGAAAAGCGATTTCGGCCGTTTATCACGTGGGGCAAGCCTTCGGAAGTTTGCCGGTATAGCGCGAATTTTCATGGCCGCTCGGCCGCGCAACCGATAAACTAGGAATATGGATACGAGAGAACCGAGTGTCAGCACCAGCGCAAGCCAGGTCGCTTCCGACGCTGACGCAGCAGTGGATCCCCCTTCCCCGCCCGGTGTTTCCGACCCAGCCGGCGCGCTGGACGCGGTCAAGGCGGAACGGGATCATCTCATCGAAGAGAAAAACGATCTGATGGACCGGCTCTTGCGGCGCCAAGCCGAGTTCGACAACTTCAAGCGGCGCGCCGAGCGCGAGCGGGCCGATATTCTGGAATATGCTCACACCGAAAGCGTGCGCGCGATTTTGCCGATTCTGGATGATTTCGAGCGGGCCCTGAAGACGGAAACCGCGGACCGGGTGTATGCGCGCGGCATGGAGCTGATCTACCAGCGGCTTTCGGAGGCGTTAAAGAAGTTAGGCCTGGAGCCGATTAGTGCGAAGGGGCAGAAATTTGATCCGCATCTCCACCACGCCGTCGATATGGTGGAGACCGACGAGGTGGAAGATCACCTGATCCTGGATGAGTATCAACATGGATATAATTTCCGCGGACGCCTGCTGCGGCCGGCCATGGTGAAGGTAGCGGTAACCAAGAAATGAACGTGACCAAGCGCGATTATTACGAGGTCTTGGGAGTCGCCCGCGAGACTGACGACTCGGGGCTGAAGAGCGCCTATCGGAAGCTGGCGCTGCAATACCATCCGGACCGCAACCCGAACAATCAGGAGGCGGAGGAGAAATTCAAAGAAGCCGCCGAGGCTTATAGCGTCCTGAGCGATCCGCAAAAACGCGCCGCGTATGATCGCTACGGACATCCAGGCCTGCAGGGATTCGGGCGAACCCCGGGCTTCGATCCTTCCGCTTTCGCGGATTTCAGCGACATCCTGGGCGACTTGTTCGGGTTCGGCGACATATTCGGAGCGGGCGCACGGCGGGGCGGCCGCAATCGCTCGCAACGCGGCGAGGATCTGCGCTACGACCTGGAAATCACTCTCGAAGATGCGATTCGCGGGATGAGCGTGGAGATCCAGGTTCCGCGGCTCGATCTTTGCTCGCGCTGCCAGGGAACCGGAGCGGAAAAAAACGATGGCTTGGTCAGCTGTCCGATGTGCCACGGGCGCGGCGAGGTGATTTATCAGCAGAGCTTCCTGCAGATTCGGCGCACTTGCAATCAGTGCGGAGGGCGCGGGCAGATCGTGCGCCGGCCTTGCACGCAATGCCGCGGCGAGCGGCAGGTTCGCACCGAACGGAAACTGAAGGTCAGCATTCCCTCCGGCGTCGACACCAGCACACACCTCAAGCTCGCCAATGAAGGGCAAGGCGGTCTCAACGGCGGTCCTCCGGGCGATCTGTACGTCGTCATCAAGGTAAAGGAGCATCCGATTTTCGAGCGTCAGGGTGACGATCTGCATTGCACCGTTCCGATCAACGTGGCTCAGGCGGCGCTGGGGGCCGAGGTCAACCTGCTCACCTTCGATGGCCTCGAAACCGTCAAGATTCCCGAGGGCGTTCAAACCGGATCCCGGATCAAAGTGAAGAACCTCGGTATTCCGCGTCTGCAGGGCAGCGGCCGCGGCGATCTTTTCGTGCACGTGGATGTTCGCGTTCCAGGCAAGCTGACGCGCGAACAGCGCAAGCTCTTCGAGCAGCTCCGGGAAACTTTACCCGAGGAAAACGAGCCGCACGACAAGAGCATTCTCGATAAAGTCAAAGATTATTTCATGTAGCGGCCGGCACGTTTTCGGGCTCGGGCTGAGGAACGTTGAGACGGCCGGTGCGCTCGAGCCAGGCGCGGAACATGCTGGTAAAGGCCTCCACTTCGGGCGACGTCCAAAGCTCTTCCACGGCCGCGCGCATCTTGCGCTGCCAGTTGGGATACTGCGCAGTGCTGGCGGGCAGATTCTGCTGCTCGGTCTCCTTCAGCAAATCTTCCTGATTCAGGACCATCAGTTTGGATGGCGTAGAGGCTAGAAACCCGACAATGGCGTTGTGCAGCTCGCCGGTGAGTTCGGGGACTTCAGTCGCTTTGCGCGGGAACCAATCCGGCAGCAGCCGCAGCTCGATGAGAAGATCGAGCAGCTTCTGTTTTTGCCGCTCGCGATCGGAATGCATGTTATGGTAACTGGCTTCGTCGGGCAGCAGGCCCGCCTCGCGCCGCGCATCGATATCGCGGCCAATCCAGAAGCCGGCCAGAGTGGGCAGATCGTGCGTGGTAGCGGAAACCAGCGCGTTGTGCGGATATTCTTCGGGCTTGCGGAAACTGCCGTCGCGATTTTGCTCGAAGTACAGCAGCCGATAGCTGAGAATGCCGAATCGCGAGAGCGCCTCGCGCACCTCGTCGGGCACGGTTCCCAAATCCTCACCGATGAGGACGACTTTTTGGCGCACGCTTTCGAGCGCCAGGATTCCGAGCAAATCCTCGTGACGGTCGCGCACGTAGGTGCCCTCGGTGGCATCCATTCCATCGGGAATCCAGTACAGCCGGAAGAAACGCATCACGTGATCGATGCGCAGCGCGCCGCCATGCCGGCAGTTTCTGCGCACTGATTCGGCGAACAGACCGATAGCCGTCCTGAAAGTGGCGCTCGGAGTTAGGCGGCGGAAAGGCCCAGTCCTGGCCCTTCGGCGAGAAGTCGTCCGGGGGCGCGCCCACGCGGCAACCGGAGATAAAGAAGTCGCGGTGCGCCCAGAGATCGGAGCCAAACCGATCCGTGGCCAGCGCCAGATCGTGATAAAGGCCGATGGCCAGGCCACTCTGGCGCGCGTGCTCTTGAACAATTTGAAATTGCACATCCAATTGCCACTGGAGGTATTTGTGGAACAGAACGCTACGCCAGTGTTTCCGCGCAAACTCTTCGACGGCGTTCGAATTGGGATCCTGATACGGCTGCGGCCAAGACCGCCAGTTCCATACGTCCGGACAGCGGCGATGAATCGCATTCTCTAAGGCCGCATGGATGGCGAAACGATTCAGAAGGTCGCCTTCGCGATCGATGTAAGCGCGCAGTTCTCTCGCACGAGGCGTGTCCCGGTTCCACTCGCTCAAAAAAGACCGGAACAGCAGCTTTAGAAAACGTAGCTTCAGCCGGTACACGCGCTCATAGTCGACCAATTCGGAACCGCGCAGCGTGGCCAGTTCCGATTGCACATCCGGCGATTGGAACAACGTTTGAGCGCGGGCCGAAGATTTCAGATCGGCGATCTGCTCGAGATCCAAGTAAATCGGATTGCGATAGAAAATCGAATTGGGCAGGTAAGGACTGGTATTGAAAGGCTGGCGGTTGGGAATGTCGTGCAGCGGGTTGAGTGCGATGAAGCTAGCGCCTACGCGGGACGCAACCCAGTCAATCAGCGCTTTGAGGTCGCTGGTATCGCCGCAGCCCCAGTTCCGGGCGGAGCGGATTCCGTACAGACTCACGGCGAGTCCGGCGGCGCGCCCGTGCTCGAGCCAGGAGGGTTGGTACGACCGGCTGGGGCAAACGATCAAGCGCGCGCGAACCGGCGATGCTTCCCCGATCTGGAGCGAGAGATCGTGATAGCCGAGCGGCAGGTCGTCGGGAAGGCGGACTCGTTTGCGAACGTATCGCAACCCTTCAAAGGCGGCCTCCTCGGAAACTGGAATCTCGCGAAACGCGATCGGCATTTGCTTCGAGCTTCCATCTTCGAGTTGGATGCTCAAAACGGCCGCAGCATCAGACTGCGCGTGGGGCAAGGAGATCGAGATGTCTTTCTGCAGTTGGTCGCTGAGAATACGCAGCGTGGGCTGGAGCGGGGAGAGCCAGGCTTGCCGACGGCGCTTTTCGGCCGTTGCGGCGAGCGATGCGTTGGTGCCGGCATCTACTCCGAGCGATTGCAGAATGCCGGCGAGGGCGGCAGCCGAAGCGCGATGCTCGCGGTTCCAGATATCCCAATATGTGGTCTCGATGCCCCAAGCGCTGGCAGCTTGTTCGAGCTGGCCTTGATCCGGCGGATCGCTGGTCAGAGAGCCGGTTCCGAGCTGCGACATGTGATAATAGGATCGTGAACGGTGACGTTAAGTTTCAACCGAGTCTTCCCAGTGAGCTGTTCGCCCGAGTCGACAACGAAGATGTGGTCGACGCTTCCGAGAGCATTATAACAACCACGCTCGACAAGGCGATCAATTGGGGGCGGAAAAATTCGATCTGGCCCATGTCGTTCGGCCTGGCGTGCTGCGCCATCGAGATGATGTCGATGATCGGGTCGCGCTACGACATTTCGCGTTTTGGCGCGGAAGTGATGCGCGGTTCACCGCGGCAATCGGACCTGATGATCATCGCCGGCCGCGTATCGAACAAGATGGCGCCGGTAATCCGCCGTTTGTATGAGCAGATGCCGGAGCCGAAGTGGGTGATCTCGATGGGAGCTTGCGCCACATCCACGGGCGTATTCAGCAACTACGCGTTGATCCCGGTGAACCAGGTGATTCCGGTGGATGTCTACGTTCCGGGGTGCCCGCCGCGGCCGGAGCAACTGATTTACGCGATCATGCTGCTGCAAAAGAAGATCGAGCAAGAGAAGGGCACCATCCTGAAAGTTCTGAATCTGGCCTGATTCCGAGGCGCCGACCGGTTCTCAAGCCGCACCCCTGCTCAAACTTATCCGAGGTTTGTCGATGAGTCTCAACAAAGGCTCTCGTGCCTTCTAGAAAGGTTTGACATGGATATATCTTCTATCAAACCAAGCGGCATGGCTACCGCGCAGCCCGTGTATTTAGATCCCGCTCAAGCGGCGCAGCGCCGGCAATTGGTTCAAGCAGTGAAGTCCGTCAATGCAAGTGGCGCGCTCGGGCAGAATGAGCTGGTTTTCTCGGTGGACCGTCAAACGCATCGGCCCATCATCCGCGTGGAAAACCGCGAAACGCATGAAGTCGTGCTCCAGGTGCCTCCCCAATACGTACTGAATCTGGCGCAAAGTTCGACTCCATTTCGGCGCAAAGCGGAGAGCCGGCGGTCGATACGTAGTTTAGAATGCGCACCAACGCCTACCAAAATTATCTCCAAGACGAGGTGCTGTCAGCGAGCCCTCTGAAATTGGTTGAGTTGCTTTTCCGAGGGGCACTCGACGCCATCGGTTCCGCCAGGCGGCATCTCCGGTCAGGGGATATTCGGGCCCGCTCGCGTGCGATCAGCAAGGCTATGGCGATTATCACCGAGTTGTCGCTCGCGCTCGATCACGAACAAGGCGGCGAGTTGAGCCGGAATCTGGCGCGGCTGTATGGCTACACTGAAAAGCTTCTCATTCTAGCCAACACACAGCAGCGCGAACCGCCGCTGGCCGAAGCCGAACGTCTATTGTGCACGCTGCTCGAGGCGTGGAACGTTTTGGCGCGCGAACGGCGAGACAAGGGGCCAAGCGACAGCCCAATGAACCTCACCTCGGCCGGCGCGGCCTAGCAGCCGACAAGTGCCGGTTGCTAACGGCCTCCAGGTTGAGAGCGGTCCACCGTAACAGTTACGCTACTCGCCGCCGCCGTGCGCGTCGATAATCGCATTGGCTAGGGCTTCCGCCGGGACTTGATACGTCCCCGCTTCCACCGCGGCCTGAAGCTGCTCAATCCGCTTGGGATCGGCCGAGGCTAACGCCTGGGCGAGATCGGAGACGTCCGCCCGATCCGTGCCGCCCGCTGCGCCGCGGCTTTTCTCCGGACTACGCTGGAGATCGGCGGCCTCTGGTTTTTCCGCACCCTGTGCGAGCGGAGTCCGGTTCAGATCATCAATCCGCATTTTTTGTAAGTCCTGCTATCACCATTTTACCGATCCCAAGCGCTCCGCTGGCAGCCAAAGCCTGGGCGAACTGCTGCTCTCCCATATCCAGAATAGTTGAATTGGCGTCATCTTCGTCCTCTCCAGTCAGGCCGCTACCGCCGGATTCACGCGCGGAGCGCAACATCTGCTCGATCAGCATGCCCTCGAACTCCTGGGCGCACTTGGTCAGCTTGGCCTGGTTTTGTTTCGGGGGCGCGTTGTCCAGCGAGAGAGCCAAGCTCGAGCGAGGAGCGAGCAGCGGTCTCATGGAAAGTTTAGATAACCTCCACTTCAGCTTCCAAGGCGCCCGCGGCCTTGAGATTCTGAAGAATCGCGATGATGTCTCGCGGCGTGGAACCGATGGCGGTCAAGGCCCGCACCAATTCCTCGACGCTGGCGCCCTGCTTCAAAACCACATTGCGAGCTTTTTCTTCCTTGGTGGTGACGCTGACTTGCGGCGTAGCCACGGTCTGGCCTCCCGACAGCGGCGCCGGCTGCGAGACGTTCATTGTGGTTTGAATTTCCACCGTGAGGCCGCCATGCAAAATAGCTACCGGGGCGATTCTCACATCCTTACCCATCACGATGGTGCCGGTTCGCTCATTGATTATGATTTTGGCCGCATGGTCTGGCTCAACCGCCAAGTTTTCAAGTTCGCCTAAGAATTCCACCACTTTGCCTTTATAGGCGGCCGGCATGTCGACCGAGATTAGCCCCGGATTCTCGGCCCGGGCGGGAGCGGTTTCGGCGCCGAAGCGCTGGTTGATGGCCTCGGAAATTCGGGCGGCCGTGGTGAAGTCTTCCTGTCTGAGTTGCAGCTTGATGTGGCCCCCTGGTTCCACCGAAGGGGAGGCTTTCTCCACGATCGCGCCATTGGGGACGCGCCCTGCGGTGGGGTGATTGACGGTCTGAGTATTGCCGCCCCTTCCGGCCAGGAATCCTCCGGTCACGACGGACCCCTGGGCCGCCGCATACACCTGGCCGTCCGAGGCCTTGAGGGCCGTGAGCACCAATAGCCCGCCGCGCAGGTTGGTGGAATCGCCAATGGCGGCCACGCTGATATCCATGCGCGTTCCCGGCTGTGCAAATGGTGGCAGATCGGCCGTGACCAGCACGGCTGCAGTATTGCGAACCAGAACCAGCGTCGGCGAAACGGTTACGCCCATCCGCTGCAGCAGATTCGTGAGACTCTGGACGGAGAAGAAAGTCGTGTTCTTGTCACCGGTCCCGTTCAGCCCCACTACCAGGCCGTAACCAACTAATTGATTGTCCCGCACGCCTTCAATTGAAACCAGGTCCTTCAGGCGCGTGCCTCCCGAAGCCGTCGCGAGCGACGCTGCAAAGCACAACCAGATTGCGACCAGGTAATTCATGTTCAAAACGGCAGTAGCCCCAATAAAAGCCGATAGAGGATGAAGGGCCGCTTTACTGCGTCGTTGACCACGCCTTTTCCATTCACCAGAATTTCCATTCTGGCGACTCGGTCTGAGGGGATTGAATTGGTGGAGCTCAGATCGTCCGGGCGAATGATGCCCCGCACGGTGATTACCTGTTTTTCGGAATTGACCAAAATCTCTTTTTGTCCTTGCACCGCCAAATTTCCATTGGGCAGCACACCGATAACTTCGACGGTCACGGTGGTGGAGAGGGTGGTGCCGCGGCTGGTAGTCCCCTGCCCTTGGAGTTGCGTATTGCCCGAGGTATTGGCCAGATTCGCTAATGCGCCGGTGGCGCTCTTCGGTCCAAATAGCGCAGTGACGGAGGACTGGGCGCTCGACTTGCGGCTGGTGTTGGTGACGCCCGTCGAAACAGCCGAGGAGCTGTCGGAGACCACAATTGTCACCAGATCGTACATCTGGCTCGCTCGCACGTCCCGAAAGCCGTCCGCCAACCGGCCGTTGGAGGTATACAGGGAACCGGGCGAGGCGTTCGAGGACTGGTGGGCGCGCTGATTGACCTGCTGCACGTATTGATCGAGCGTTGGTGTTTTCTCGGCCGGTTGTTTTTGCGCGCGCGCGGGATGGACCGCCAGCAATGCTACAATCACCGGGGCCGCTGAAAATCGCTTCATTTGGGATCCTGCGGCTCGGCGACGGCCTCGCCCCGGTCAGTTATTACGGCGCGAAAATTTCGCCCGCTTAAGGGATTGTGGAGCAGAATGGCATCTCCCTTTCTTCCCGCCGATTGTGCGTTCGCGTCCAGCGAGAGATGGGCGAGCCCCTCGGTCACCTGAACGTGAACTTTTTCTCCTCTTTGGACTTCCGGTAGATCGTCGAGCATGCCGGTCAGGAATCTCTGTCCAGAAGGGATATTGCGGCGCGCCACTTTCCCGATGATTGCCTTCGGCGAAGAAAGCGCGGTTCCCCAGTCCGGGAACTGGCGCCCCCGGAGGGTGCGTACCTCGGCAGCGCGGATTCGAGCGCCGGCCGCGATACTCTCTGCGGCGACGAAGTAAGTTCTTACAACCGAGATCCGCGCCTTCGCCCAAATAACGGCGCTGCGTTGCTCGTCGTACCGCAATCGTCCTCTCCACAGCACGGCAGTATCAGCGGTTGCATCTGGAGGCCGCGCGAGATTTTCCCGGCGGAACTCCAGAGCACCGGGAGGCAGCGGCTGCTGGCTGAAATCGATCAAGTCGATCTCCGCATCGGCCACCCCCAAAGCTTCCAGCAGAGCCTCTTGCATTTGGGAATGGGCAATCGGAACCACCCGGCGCTCGACGCAGATATCCGCAATCGCACCGTCGAGCACATCGCCTGCGCCGGTTTTCTGCAGGAACTGAATGAGTTGACGGCGCGTAAAGATTCGTTGCATTCCGGGCAGCGGCGTAGCGCCGACCAAGGTCGCCGGTTCCAGCGCGTGGAAGGCAGGAACCGCACCGCTGAGATCGCCGGCAGTGATTCGAGCAGAGGACACGGTAATGCAACCGGCCTGAACCAGCGACGCGAACCCTGCCGTAATGAGGAGCATTCTCATTGCGTGACGTTGTTGACCATCTGATACATCTCGTCCGCTGTTTTCACGACCTTGGAATTGGCTTCATAAGCGCGCTGGCTGACGATCATATTGATGAACTCCTCCACCACGCTTACATTCGATCCCTCCACATAGCCTTGCATCAAGGTTCCGTTGCCTTCCTGGCCCCCCGGATTTCCGACTACCGGATGCTCCGGAGGCGTCGGTTTGCTGAAACAGGTTTTGCCCGATGCTGTTGAGGCCGGCGGGATTTGCGAAATTCGCGAGCTGGATCTGACCAGCCACCTGCGCCGTGGTCTGCCCGGGTTGTGTGTAAGTGACGGTGCCGTCCGCGGCAATGGTGACCGCTTGCGCCTGCGAGGGGATCGTAATGGACGGCTGGATGGGGTTTCCGCTGGCGGTGACGATGTTGCCGTTCATATCGAGCTGGAAGCCGCCGTCCCGCGTGTAACCCAGCTCGCCGTTTGGGAGCTGGACTTGAAAAAAGCCCTTGCCTTGAATGCACAGGTCGAGCGGATTGTCGGTTTCCTGGAAATTTCCCTGAGAAAAAATGATTTCGTTGGACGCCGGACGAGTACCCAAGCCAATTTGAAGTCCGCTGGGGACGATAGTCTGCGAGCCAGCCGCCGCCCCCGGTTGGACGAAACTCTGATACAGAAGATCTTGAAATTGCGTGGTTCGCATCTTAAAGCCGTTGGTGTTGGCGTTGGCCAGGTTGTTGGCGATGTTGTCCACGTTCATTTGTTGCGCAGACATTCCACTGGCCGCGCTATAAAGTGCTCGGATCATCTTTCACCTTCCCCAGAAATTATCGTGCCGGATGGGGCTCGCGCCTTCATTCCGGCATGTTTGCGCTGAATCATATTACGCTTGAACCAGCCGCCGCTGTGCGTTGGAAGTCTCATTGCGTCACCTTCGCTACTTCTTGTACCGCGCTCCGATTCATCTCCGTACCGATGTTCATCACCTTCTGCAAGGTTTCGAACTGGCGCAGAATATTCACCAGCCGTACCGCGGATTCGGCCGGCTGGGAATTGGCTGCCTCGAGTTTGCCCTGTTGCACCTCGGTGGCCGTGGCCGCCGCCGGCGGCAGGCTGGCAGGGTCCACCTGGAAATAGTTGCTTCCGCGCTTTCGAAGGGCCGAAGAATCGTTGAAATTTACAACCGCGAGCTGAGCGACATCCGCGCCGTCCTGGCGGATGGCGCCATCTGGCGCAACCTCAACGGGCTTGGAGGCGTCGAGCAGGATCGGATTTCCGGCCGCGTCTTGAACGGCGTTGCCATCCAGCGTCTCGAGCCTTCCGTCCGGTGACAGCCGGAAACTTCCATCGCGCGTGAACACAGTTCCCGAGGACGAGCTTGCCACGAAAAATCCCGATCCGTTCAACGCCAGATCCAGCGGATTGCTCGTAGAGGTCAAGGAACCCTGTGCAAAATCGGTCCACTGGCGTTCTAACACCGGCAGCGTAGCGGGACTAGTCTGTGGGGGTGAATCCGCAGCCTCCGACGATAAATACAGGCCATAGAATTCATGGTCGGCTTTATATCCGGGCGCGGATGCGTTCGCTATATTATTCGCCAACAGGTCCAGGCTTTCAATCCGTGCTCGAATTCCGCTGGCCGCTGCGCTGGTGAGAGGATCCATGGAGGTCCGCCGAAAGACAGGGCAATTCAGTGGCCTTGTTTCAGGAACGCTCATATTGATTCCGAACCACGCGATGAGTTATGTGGCGGGCCGTAGCGATGGGCGCCAAAAAATTGTCAAGAATGGCAGGATGCCAATTCTTTGTCGCCATGTAGCGGATAAGCGCGCGATTTTATTGAGGAGAAACTGGCCTCTCAGATGCACTCAATAGTTGCGTGAATACAGGGAGCCTTGAGATTGCGCCGCCACTCCCTGGAATCCTTCCGCCCACCTTGTTAGAAAGATCCGGCTCAATCGGGGGCCACAGCGAGCCGGATCTTTTCTCGTCTTTGCTCAATGGAATCTTGAATACGAAAGCGGTAGCGCTCCTGTCCTCATCGCCGGCGCTCGCATCCGGGCCGGAGCTGCCGGCCCGGTTAGCATCGTCAACCAGTGGAAAAAACTCGTCCGGTCGCACCGCCAGCCGAAAAATTGCGCCTGGCACAGAGGAGAAGCGCGAAGTTCAGCCAGCAGCCTCTCAGTCGTTGCTCCTGGAGCTCGGCCTGACTAAACCGTCTGGGCCGGTCGCCGTCTCCGGTCCACCAGCCAAGACTGCGGATTCCATTCGGCCGTTTGCAGCCGCCGATGCCGCGGCCACGCTGGAAACATGGAGTGGCGAATCCCGCAGCACTGCGTCAGCGCCGGTCGAAGGGTCGCTCGCAGCGGATTCTGAAATCACGTTTGCTCTGCACCTTTCGCCCGCCAGCCCGCGCCTGCCGACTCCAGGCGTGGAAGTCGACGCGGATCCCCGGCTGGCGGCTGGCGCACCGGATTTCTCTGGTGCGAATGATAAAGGTACAGCCGCCCAAAATCAGCACGGCTTTGAATCCGCCTCTAAGCCGGCGGCCACGGAGGCGGTAGGTTCCTCGCGGAAGCCTTCCAGCCCGGATCTTCCGGCGCAAAATGGCAAACCCGCCGCGGCTTCCTCCGGCGCGGATTTAATCGAGGCAAAGCTCGCGGAGTTAGCGGATCCCCCGAATAGTCCAGCCAGTACTCCGGACTTAACACTGTCATCCAGGGAAGGTGCACCCCGGGCGGCGAACAGCGTTGCTCCTGGACGGCCGGCCGAGAGCGACGAACTTGCCGCAATAGGGTCAGCGGTTAATTCGATTTTCGCTTCCGATCTTTCGTCTGCCTCGAGCGACCAGCGGGAGCCAGAGGCCCCCTGCTTGCCTATTGCGAAATCTCCCATCGATCCATCCCAAATGCCGCGCTCCTCAGGTCCAGCTTCTCGAAGCGAAGCGGAGCCTGCCGAAGCTCCCACGGATGTCAGCTCAGGAGCAGGACGCGAAGAAGTATTATTTGCGACTGCTCCAGGGCAGTCTGAGAACCGCACCCATCCAGCCGTGCCGCAAAGCGCAGTCGCAGATACTTCTGATGACTCGATCCAGAACTCAAGTCAAGCTAAGGCAGTTCTGAACGGTCTAAAACCAGCGCCGCCTAAAATGGATCCGCCGGTACTCCAGGCGGATCGCGACACCGGCAATGCGATCTCAGAAATTTTGGCTAGTCCCCCACAAGGCTCGCAGGCAGAACAGATATCCGGGAGCCAGAGCAGCGAACTGGCCGCCCCAGCGCAAGCAGACACGCCGGTGCCTCAGACCGAAGCGGAAGGCCTCCTTCCCGCCTCATCAGCACATCAGATCTCCTTCCAGCTGGCAGGCGCTGGCGCAAATAAGGTGAATGTTCTCTTTACCGAGAAGGACGGCAAGGTGGACGTAGCGGTCCGGACGCCCGACCTCGACCTGGCCAGGTCGCTGCAATCGGATTTAGGCGACCTGGTGGACCGTCTGGACCACAGCGGCTATAAGACCGTGGCGTGGATTCCCAGCAGCGCGCACCCTACGGCGGCGGCCGCGGGGTGGTCGTCAGGTTCCGGCGGCGACCAAAACGACTCGAAGCACTCCGGCTCCTGGGCCGGTGAACGACAAAGCCAGGATGGGCAGAACCAATCCGGGCAGCGGCCACGCCCGCACTGGTTCGAGCAGCTCCAGGAAACGCTCTCCGCGGAGGAAGATTCAAAGGGGGAAAGTGAATGATCCCGACCGTGAACACGACCAGCAGCGTCGCGCCAACGCCATCCACAACCACGCAATCCACAGCTACCTCGGCGGCTGCTGGCGCTAACTCGATGGTCAGCGAACAGAGCTTTCTGCAGCTGCTGGTCGCGCAACTGCAGAATCAAGACCCCATGGACCCTCAGGATGGGACGCAATTCGTGACACAGTTGGCGCAATTCAGCTCACTGGAACAAGAAATCCAAATGCGTCAGGACCTGGACAGTATTAACAGCGTCATGACGAGCGCGAGCACGGCGGGCACGACGCAACCGAGTACGCAGCCCGCTTCATCAACGCCCGCGACCACCCCATCGTAAAGGAGCCATCATGTTTACATCATTTTCAACCGCGCTTTCGGCACTGTCCGCCTATTCGACCGCAATCGACGTGGTGGGCAACAATCTGGCCAACCTTGATACGGTCGGGCTTCAAGACCAGCGAGGTTTCCTTCCATGATCTGGTTACCCAGTCCATTGGAGCCGGTCTTGGTGATACACAGGTTGGATTCGGCGTAGGCACACCAACCACAATGCAGCAGTTTACGCAAGGTGCGACGCAGACCACCGGTGGATCTTTGGACGCAGCGATTCAAGGGGATGGGTTTTTCCTCATTCAAGGACCAGGGGGGTCAACCGAGTACACACGGGCCGGCAATTTTCAAACTGACGAAAACGGAAATCTAGAGACGGCGACTGGCCAGCCGGTGCAGGGCTGGACGCAAATCAACGGGAACCTGGATACCAACGCTCCTCCCACCAATATCACCATTCCAACTGGGACTGTCCAGCCGCCCGTGGTCACGCAAAACATGTCCTTCAATGTCAATCTGGATGCTGCCGCGACGCCTGGAACCGCCAACGGTACTTACGCTACTTCCGTCACCGTGTACGACTCGCTCGGCAATTCGCATGTGGTGACCGCTACGTTTACCGAGGATCCCACCACCCCCGGTCAATGGGACTATTCCCTCAGCATTCCAGGCTCGGATTTTGCCAACGGCACGTCCACGCCGCTGACCGGCAACATCAACTTCAATTCCAATGGCGTCTTGACGACGCCGGCTTCCACTGATCCCTCGCCGCAATTAGTGCTTTCGGGCCTGGCGGACGGAGCGGCCGACATGACGGTGAATTGGAACCTCTTTAACGGCACGACCCCGGACATGACCCAGTACGCACAACCGTCATCGGTTTCCGCCGTCTCGCAGGACGGTCAGCCGGCCGCCCAGCTGACGACAGTTGCCATAGCGAACGGAGGACAAATTTTGGCGCAGTTCTCTAACGGACAGCAGACCGTGGTCGGGCAAATCGCCATGGCCACGATCCGGAATCCGGACTCTTTAATTGCGGTAGGCAACAACAACTTTGAGCTCAGTGCCGAGTCCGCGTTGCCAGCCGTGGGTCTTCCGGGAACCGGAGGACGGGGCACGGTACAAGGCGGCGCGCTGGAATCGTCGACCGTGGACATTGCCACCGAATTCACCAACCTGATCGTTTACCAGCGCGGCTACGAAGCCAACTCCAAGGTAGTAACGACCGCCGACGAACTCAGCCAGGACACCATTAACCTCATCAATTCACAATAAGCGCGCTCCATCGAGCCCCTTGCAACAAATCGCGATTCTGGCCGACGTCCCGATCGGCATTGAGATCGAACTCGGCCGGAGGGTCATGACCATCGCGCAGTTGCTCGAGCTCGGGCCCGGGTCGATTATCCGAATGACGCGTTCGGCCGGCGACAACATCGACATTTGGGTGGGCGGAGTTCTGGTGGGTTACGGCGAGATCGTGATTATCGAGGACGCGGTCGGGATACGAATCACGGACTTTACCCTGGAGGATTGAGGTTTCAGCACATGGATCCTATGCGCGAGTGGCTGGCAATTGCATTGGTTTTGGGACTGCTGTGGACGGCCTGGTGGGCGCTTCGGAAGAAGCTGCCGGTCCGTCTGGCCGGCGGAAAATCGCGGGGGGCGGGCGCCCTTCTGGAATCGCGCGGCAAATTGACTCTGAGTCCGCAACACTCCGTGCATTGGGTGCGAATCGGGCCTCGGGACGTGTTGTTGGCGGTGCATCCCACTGGAATCGTCTTGCTCGGCGATCTCACGGTCAGCGGCTCGTCAGCGGCCGAACTCGTCGTGTCTCACGAAAAATGAAACGCATCGCCACACTATTTGTTTTCTTTGCCGCGACGGCTGAGACCGTGACAGCTCAGGCCAGCACCTTCGGGATATCGTTGAACGCCTCCAAAGGTTCTGGAACCTTGAGCGCGCCGATGCAAATCATCCTGCTGCTCACGCTGCTTACTGTTCTGCCCGCGGTGGTCATGTCGGTGACCCCGTTTCTTCGCATTTCAGTGGTGCTGCATTTTTTGAGGCAGGCGCTCGGAACGCAGACCACGCCTTCCAATCAGGTGTTGATTGGCCTGGCACTTTTTTTGACCATCCTGATCATGCAGCCGGTGATATCAGACGTTTATCACAAGGGCTGGGAGCCTTTAGAGAACGGCCAGCTGTCTTGGCAGGAGGCGTCCGACGCTGCGTCCCAGCCGGTGCGCGTTTTCTTGCTGCGGTATGCGCGTGAAAAAGACCTGCGCCTGTTCCTGGACATCACCCACACGCCGCCGCCCCAAAGCCCGCCCGAATTAGGGCTGAACGTGTTGGTTCCGGCCTATGTCCTCTCTGAGCTGAAAACTGGATTTCAGATCGGCGTAGTTTTGTATCTGCCCTTCCTGGTCATCGATCTGGTGGTGGCCTCGGTCACCTTATCGATCGGAATGGTGCAGCTTCCCCCGGTTATGCTTTCGGCGCCCTTCAAGATTCTCCTGTTCGTGCTGGTGGACGGCTGGAATCTGGTGGTCGGGTCATTGCTCAAGAGTTTTTATCCAACATGACACCAGAAATGGCGGTAGACCTGTTTCGTCACACCTTGCTCGAAACCTTCTGGTTGGCCATTCCTCTTTTGACCATCGGATTTTCGGTGGGAGTGGTGGTGAGTCTAGTCCAGATCCTTACCTCCATTCAAGATCCCAGTTTCGGGGCGGTCCCGAGGTTGGCGGCGTTTCTATTCGGGCTGTTGTTACTCCTGCCTTGGATGACGGCCAGGATCGTTTCGTTCACGGCGGTGCTGTTCTCTGACTTCAGCCGGTATGCACACTGATTTCACACTGAACCTGTCGGCGATTTACGCATTCCTGCTGGTGTTGGCGCGGGTGGCCGGACTGATCGTCATGGTTCCCATGCCGGGCCTCTCGGCCGGTCCGGATGCGAGCCGCATCGTATTGGCCGTGGTGCTCAGCGTGGCCCTGCTGCCCGCCGCTTCCCCGCCGCCGCTCGAGATTCCGACGCCGGCGCAGTTGGCCGGGTGGATCGCAGTCGGAAGCGGCCTTCGGGCTGACCATCGGCGTGGCAATCGCCTTCTTGCTGGAAGGCATGCAGGCAGCCGCCCAGATGATCGGCTTGCAGGCCGGCTATTCCTTCGCATCCACCATTGATCCAAGCGACGCAGGCCGACACCACCACCCTGCAACTCATGGCGCAGTTGCTGGCCGGTTTGTTGTTTTTTGCGTTCGGCCTCGACCGCCAGGTCATTCGCGTTCTGGCCCACAGCTTCCAATCGATACCGCAGGGCGGCTATGCGCTCGATCGGCCGATGGCCGAGGCCGTCGCGCGCTTGGGCTCTGCCATATTTTCGACCGGAGTTCGGCTGGCGCTTCCGGTCCTGGCTCTTATGATCCTACTGGACATCGCCTTTGCCGTCTTGGGGCGGTTGCATGCGCAGCTCCAAGTGCTTTCGCTCGCTTTCGCGGTCAAGATGCTGGTTGCGCTGGCGTTTCTCTCCAGCGTACTGACGCTCTATCCCTCTGTCTTTGAACAGGCGGCCCAGACGACCTTCCGCACGCTGGTCGAGATCCTAAATCATCCATGAGCGATTCCGCGCAGCGTACCGAAAAACCGACTAAGCGAAGGCTCCAAAAGGCCCGTCGCGAGGGCCAGTTTCCCGCTAGCCGGCAATTGCTGGCCGCCCTTCAGTTTCTCGCGTTCGTGGTATTGCTCAGCGTGGCGGGGTCCCGCTTTTTTGATCGGGCGCGCGCACTGGTGCGCTATTTTCTCGCCGGCGCATTCCGCTGGGAGCTGACCCCGCACGACGTAGCCAGGCTCTACCGCCAAACCCTGGGACAGCTGTTCCAGCCGCTGCTCGAAATGGGAGCCTGCCTTGCGATGGTGGCGCTGGCCGGGCAGCTGGCATCGACGCGCTTCGGAATTTCGTTGGAGAAGCTGGCGCCCGACTTAAAAAGGCTGAACCCGCTTACCAAGCTCAGCACCCTGCCGCGGCAAAATGCCGCATCGCTCGCCGAGGCCGTGGTCTTCTTGCCCTTGCTCGCCCTGGCGGTCTGGAAGATCGCCAGTGAGAACTGGAACAGCTATGCGGGTTTGGCGCATCAGGCGCTCTTGCCGGGACTAGCGACCGCGACCGCTTCGCTAAAAGAGTTCCTGTGGAGAGCGGCCATCTTATTCCTGGCGATCGGAGGCCTGGACTTCCTGCGAATGCGCCAGCGCCACAATCAATCCCTGCTCATGACCAAGCAGGAAGTGCGCGATGAAATGAAGGAGACCGAAGGCAATCCACAGCTCAAAGCCCGGGTGCGGCGCATTCAACGGGATGTGGCGCGCCGGAACATGATGAAGGAGATCCCCCAGGCCACGGCCGTCATCGTGAACCCGACGCACTACTCGGTGGCGATCCGCTATGAAACCGAATCGATGGCGGCGCCGATGGTGCTCGCCAAAGGCAAGAATTATCTGGCGCGGCGCATTCGCCAGATTGCCAACGACCATCAGGTGCCGGTGGTCGAAAATCAACCGCTGGCCCAGGCGCTTTACAAATCAGCGGAAGTCGGCCAAGAGATCCCTCCGCACCTTTATCGCGCCGTGGCCGAGGTGCTGGCCTATATCTTCCGGCTCATGCATGCGAGGAAGAAATAAGTGCCCACGCAAGCGCGCGCGCTTCCCGCCAAGTCGAACCGGCCGGCACGCGCGGAGGTAGTGCGCGGCCCCGCGAAGAACGCACCGCCGGCCAGTTCCAGCCCCGGAACAGACTGGCGGGAATTCGCGCTGCCCGTCGCGGTTCTGGGCATCGTTCTGGCGATGATCACGCCGCTGCCGCCCTTTCTGCTGGATATCCTGATCAGCGCCAATATCACGCTGTCAGTGGTGGTGTTGCTGGTCTCGTTGTACATCACCAGGCCGGTTGAGTTCAGCGTATTTCCAACCACGCTCTTGCTGATGACTTTATTCCGGCTGGCCTTGAATATTTCCTCGGCGCGATTGATCTTGCTCAACGGCAATACCGGAACCGCTGCCGCCGGAGATGTGATTCAGGCCTTTGGCGCATTCGTGGTAGGAGGCAACTACGTCATCGGGGTAGTGATCTTTCTGGTTTTGATCGCAATCCAGTACGTGGTCATCAACCATGGCGCGGTGCGCATCTCGGAGGTCACGGCGCGCTTCACCTTGGACGCCATGCCCGGCAAACAGATGTCCATCGATTCGGACCTGAACAGCGGCCTCATCGACGAAAACGAGGCGCGCAGCCGGCGCAAAACGCTGGCTACCGAGGGCGAATTTTACGGCGCCATGGACGGCGCCTCGCGCTTCACCCAGCGCGATGCGGTGGCGTCTATTATCATCACCGCCATCAACATCATCGCCGGCTTCCTGATCGGCGTCCTGCAGCATGGACTGGATCTGAAGCGGGCGCTGGAAACCTATACGACCCTCACCATCGGGGATGGCCTGGTAACCGTGATGCCCGCGCTCATGATTTCCATTTCGGGAGGCTTGATCGTAACGCGTGCCAGTTCGGATTCCAGATTGGGACTCGACTTTCAAAAGCAGGTGCTCAGCAACCCCCCGCCGCTGCTGCTGGCCTCGGGGGTACTGATCGCGATGGCGGCCTTTCCTGGACTGCCGAAGATTCCGTTCCTGGTCTTAGGGGCGAGCGTCGGCGGGATGGCGCTGCGCATGCGCCAAAAATCTGCCGCGACGGAAAAAGCCAAACCCGCGGCCGCGGCGCCGGCGCGCGAAAACCTCGAGTCCCTGCTCCGCGTCGAGCCGCTTAGCGTCGAAGTCGGTCTCGGACTGGTGCAGCTGGTGGAGGGCGGGCATAGCTCGCCGTTGCTCAAGCGAATCGCCAGCATTCGCCGGCAACTGGCTACTGAGCTTGGATATATCCTGCCGCCCGTGCGTGTGACCGATAATCTGACGCTGAAGGCGCGCGAGTACGTAATATCCCTGAAAGGTGTAGAGATCGCGCGCTATGAACTGCTGCACGGTTCCGATCTCGCCATTCATTCTGACGACCAGGCCGAGAAGATCGACGGCATCCCCACCCGTGAACCCGCATTCGGGATTTCGGGTTTATGGATCTCGCCGGATAACGTGGACAAAGCGCGCCGCGCCGGCTACACCGTGGTCGACGCCATCAGCATTCTCGGCACGCATTTGGGAGAAGTGGTGCGCCGCCATGCCCATGAGCTGTTCTCTCGTCAAGACGCCAAGAAGGTATTGGATCGAGTCGCCGAAGAGAATCCCAAACTGGTGGAAGATTTGGTTCCCAAATTGCTTTCTCTGGCAGTGGTGCAGAAAGTTCTACAAAATCTGTTGCGGGAAAGAGTATCCATCCGCGACGCCTCGAGCATCCTCGAAGCTTTGGGAGAGGCGGCGCCTATTACCAAGAACACCGTTTTGCTCACCGAATATGTGCGCCAGGCGATTCGGCGTCAAATCGTAAAACCTCTGCTCGATCCCTCCGGTGATCTGCACGCGCATATTCTCGAGCCGGCCCTCGAGCAGGCAGTCGAGGCGGCCGTCGAGCACACCGAAAATTCCAGCCACTTAAATCTGCCGCCGGCGCGGGTGCGCGACCTGCAAGAACGGCTCAAGAAATGCTGTAGTCCGCCGGATTCCCCGGCCGTAATGCTGACCAGTTCCGGCGCACGCTTCTTTATCCGGCAGATCAGCGAGAGCGTTGCTCCGAATCTGACGGTGCTATCGAGCAGTGAAATTCCTCCGCAAAATAGAATTGTTTCGCTCGGTCTGTTGACCTAGCAGGAGTCCAAGGTATGCGACTGAAATCGTTTTTTGCCGACAGCATCGAAGCAGCCATTGCCCGGGCCCGCCAGGAGATGGGGCCGGACGCCATGCTGGTGAACTCCAAACGAACCAGCGTCGAGGGGCGGCATCTGGGCGCGTACGAGGTAGTCGTATGCGCGGAGAACGAGAACCCGCCTGGCACTGAGATGCGGAGCGCTACCCTCAGCCCACCGGCCGATCCGGCCTCGATGAAAAAGTTATCGCAAGACGTCTCGGAGCTAAGGCAACAGATGGAACGGCTGGCCTTTGCCCTGGCGCGTTCCGGGGGCGGCGTCCCAGAAGCGGCCTGCGACACGGAACCGGGTCGCCTGCTGAGCCGTCTGGCCGAAGCGGAGCTGGACATGCATCTGGTTTACGAAATGGTCGGCAGAATCGGAGCGCCTCTGGCGGCCAGCGCCGTGCGGGGGGAGCTGCGCCGTATCGTTCGAGTTGACATGGAACTGGGCTCACCGGGCGCGGGTGGAGCAGTCGCTTTAGTAGGCCCGCCCGGATCAGGCAAGACCTCTGCCTTGGTGAAGCTGGCCGTTCAATACGGAATCTCCGCGCGGCGGCCGACTCTCATCCTCAGCATGGACACCTATCGCATCGCCGCTTCCGAGGAATTGCAATCCTACGCGGCGATCCTTGGAATCGGCTGCCAAATCCTGGATAGCACGGCCGCGCTGGCACAAGCATTAAAGGAGTATCGCGAGAAGCGGCTGGTCTTCATCGACACGCCCGGGCTAGGCCGCAATGAAATGGAGGCCGGCCAGGATTTGGCGCAGTTCCTGGCCGGTGAATCCGGCGTGGATACTCACCTGGTTCTTCCCGCTTCGATGCGGGCGGCGGACCTGCACCGGGCGGCCGGCCACTACTCCGTCTTCCAGCCCAAGAAACTGCTTTTCACGCGGCTGGACGAAACGGAGATTTTTGGCCCCCTCATCAGCCAGAGCGTAAGGTGGGGAATTCCGATTTCATTCCTTTCCCGAGGCCAACGCATTCCCGAAGATCTAGAGCCCGCGAATTTAGAATTGATGATCGATTTAGTTATGGGGCCGGAATCATCACAAGCGCCACAATTCGATCGAGCCGCAGCATGAGAACTGATAGTACGGTCAAAACTCCGGCGCGCGTCCTGCGGAAATACCAAACGCGCGACCAATCCGCCGATGAGCGAGAACGCCTGATTCTGGAACATCTGCCGCAAGTACGCTTGATCGCCAGGCGCATTCACGAACGGCTGCCGGAAAGCGTCAATCTCGAGGATTTGATCTCCACTGGAACGCTCGGCCTGATCGCCGCTATCGATCGCTTTGATCCAAATCAGAACGTAAAACTGAAGACTTACGCGGAATATAAGATTCGCGGCGCGATCCTGGACAGCCTGCGAGGGCTCGACTGGGCGCCGCGGCAACAACGCAAGCGCTCCAAACAGATTGAAGCCGCCATCGCCGCGGCCGAACAGCGTCTCCAGCGCGCGCCCACTGAGGACGAAATCGCCCAGCAGCTGCATCTGTCGCTGGAAGAGTACCACGACTGGCTGGTGGACATCCGGGGCGTCAACCTCGGCAGCCTGGAGGCCTCTTCCTCGGAGGAAGAGGGCCGGAATTTGCTCCGCTACATTTCCGACGACGAGGAACACTGGCCGTCGCGTCTGCTGGAAAGATCCGAACTGCAACGCTTGCTGGCCGATGCGATCGAAAAGATGCCGCGCACCGAACGCATCGTTATCAGCTTGTACTATCACGAGGAGTTGACGCTGCGCGAGATCGCCAAGGTCGTCAATCTCCATGAGTCCCGCGTCTCGCAGCTGAAATCCCAGGCCATTCTGCGGCTCCGCACCTACATGGAAAAACGCTGGCCGGTGGAAAGAGGCGCCTAAGCATGCCGGCCTTGGAAGCCTCCGCCTGGCTGCCCCAAGAGCTGGCTAGTCAATTGGCGCGCGCGCTGGAGTCCATGATGGGCGAGTCGCCTTCCATCGCGCACGCCGCCCACCAACTTACCGCAGAGGAGATCGCGCCGGCCGAGGACCAGCGGTATTGGTGGGAGCAGCTTTATAGCCTCTCGCCGCAGGCCCTGGTTTGGGTCGGAGCGAGCACGCGAACCTGGGAGGAGATTGGAAGCCGAGTCCTCAAGAGCGCGGGAGTGGAGGATCAGAACCGCGACGACATCCGCAGCACCTATCTGGAAATCGTGAATCAGGCTCTCTCCGGAGTCGCCGGGGCGATTTCCGCGCGCGTGCGCAAAGAAGTAACTTGCGCCGAGGGCCGTCCAGCCCCACCGTCCTCCGCCAGCGGGGCCGAAGGCTGGCTTTTAGAAATTACGTTGGGAGACGCGGCGCTTCCCCTGCTCGCGGTGTTCAGCAACGCTGTGGCGAATTTCAGCGATGCGCCGACACCGGCCGCGCCACCGAGAGCCGTATCCGCTGCCGCAACGGATGCCGCCGCAGCGGGTGTCCCAAATCCCAGCTCCATCGACCTTCTACTGGATGTCGAGCTTCCGGTCAGCATCTCCTTCGGGCGGGCGCAACTTCCGCTCAAGGAAGTCATCAAGCTGACTACCGGATCGATTGTCGAGTTAAACCGCGCTTTGACGGAGCCGGTGGAGGTCATCGTCAACAACTGCGTCATCGCGCGGGGTGAGGTGGTGGTGGTGGAGGGAAACTACGGGATCCGGATTAAACAGGTCGTCAGCCGCCAAGAACGGCTCCGCACCCTGACCTGAGGCTTGCCATGCTGGAGCGCTACATACTGCCACTCGCCCCGTACGTTTTCGCGGCTCTTAATTCCGTGCTATGTATCCTCTTTTTTCTGTGCCTGGAAAACGAGCTTCGGCTGCTCCGGAAAGGGAGGCCAAGCCGGGCGCAAGACAGTTCGGTTCAGGAACTCAAGGCCCAAGTCGAAAACCTCAGCCTGCGCTTACGCGATGCGGAGGAGCGTGCCGGCATGACGGCGCTGCCGCCGGCCCCCAAGGCCAGCTTGAACTTGAATAAACGCACGCAGGTGATCCGCATGTCGCGGCGCGGCGAGCCGGCCGAAAACATCGCCGCCTATTTGAGCATTCCCAGGAGAGAAGTGGAACTGCTTCTCAAAATCCACGGACTCATTCTGAAAGGCTCGAATGTTCTGAACAGCGCCAACCAAAACTAGTTACCACCATTGCGCACCGTGCGGGCGCCCGGAATCGCCCGTTCGGACCGGCCGTCCTCGATGGTCACATTCAGGGTGGTCTCTTTGTGTTCCCGCATCAGCTCGATGGCAAAAGTCTTCTTCGCGCTGGCCGTGCGGACCGCATTGGAAAGCTCGCTCGGGTTCGTCACCACCGTTCCGTCCGCTTTCATAATGACGTCGCCCGCCCGGATGCCCGCCTTATCGGCCGCCGTGTCCTTCACCACCGAACGCACCAACACACCTTGCTTGACGCCAAAATAGCCCGCCAATTGGGGACTCAGGGATTCGGCCTCTACGCCGAGCAGCGGGTTTCGAAGGGTCGTAAAGATCTGCGGCATGTCCGGCCCGGGAAATTCCGGCACTTCGAAGCCGGGACCGAAATTCCCAATGAATGGACGCAACCTGCGCGGCGCCAACGTAGCGGTCAAGGTTTGGGAAGAGCCGCCGCGGCTGACCAGCAGTTTCACATCCCGTCCAGCCGGAGTCTCTCGAACGCGCCGGCCCAACTCTTCCATCCCCTCCACCCGTTCGCCGTTATACTCCAGCACCACGTCTCCCGCCTTCAGGCCGGCTTTCTCAGCGGGACTGCCTTCCTCGACGCGCGTGATTTCTACTCCGTACGCTTCCTTGAGCTTCAACTCCGCAGCCCGCTTGTTATCGATCTCAGCGAGGCTCACGCCCAGATAGCTTCCCCCAAGGAACGGACGGAATTGGATCGCCTGCGGAACGGCTTGAAAAAGATCCCAGGTCTGAGCGCCTGCTCCCGCCGCGAAGATCGCAGCCAGTGCGATGGATCGCCCGATAAAATGGCTCTTCATAAATCCCTCCCCACCTACTTCCGCCGCCGCAAATAAATGGTGCCGCCCACCACATTGATGTGCAGGACCGGTCCGCCTCCATCCAGCGCACCCTCGGCCACGACGGGCGCGTTGCCGGGCTGGCTGACGGGTCGAACGCGAATCTCGGGAAAATCGGATACGATCCGGCCCAAAGTTCCGGCGGAGCCGTTGCTCGCCACGATGGTTACCGGAACATTGGACGGAATAAGCACTGTTATGTCACCGGCGCGAGTACTCAACATGGAATTCTGAAGCGCATGCCCGGCCAGCAACTCCACCCAGATGCTGCCCGCATTGGTGGAAGCCTGCAGCGCGCCGGCGACGCTACGCAGCCGTATTGCGCCGCCCGCCGAATCACACTGGACCCCCTTGGCTCCATTCACCTGGATCGCGCCGCCCGAGCTCTCGGCGGTAACCGCGCCGTCGGCCTGGTCCACCTGAATCAGGCCCCCGGAGGTACTCGCAAACACCGCGCCCCCCGCACGATCGATGCGAATATTTCCGCCCGCCGCCGAGCTGTGCACCGCGGCCATGGCCCGATGCACCGAGATTTCTCCACCCCCGGTTTCGAGCCACGCTTCGCCGCCCGCGCTTTCGACGCGAATCGCACCGCCTCCCGAGAAACAGCGCAGCGCACCACCGACGCTGCCAACCTGAATATCGCCACCGCCGGTCCGCACCTGCGCCGATCCGCGAACCGCGTCTACTGAAATCGCGCCGCCGCCGGATCGCGCCTCAAGCGCGCCATCGAGATCCGAAGCCCGGATGCTGCCCATTTGCGTGCCAATCCAAACCTGCCGCAGAGCGCGCGGTACCGATAAGGACAGCTCAGCATCAACGGAACTCGACCGTTCGCGCCGCACCGTTAAATATCCCCGGCCCGACTCCGTTCCGCTCTTGACTTCGAGCTGCCGCAGCAACGAACGCGCTTCGCTTTCATCTCGAGCCTTCACGCGCAGCGTCAGGGTGTAAGCGGCTCGATTACCCGCGCCCCCTTGCATAACGACGCCGCCAACCGTATCCACCCGAAGCTCCTGGAGCGGCGGCTGAGCGATCTCCCCGTGGATGGTCTGGACCCAATATGAGCCGTCGCGATTCAAACGCGAGCGGTCCTCACCCCACGCATTCAGCGCGAGAGCTGCGGCCAAAACCCCGAAGATGAGTTGAGACAGTTTCACGGGTCCTAATGTGTATCGCCTAATAAGTATCCACGGACGCATTCATCTCGTGCAGCACTTTCTGCGCGCGCGTCCGAATATAATCGTTGTCTTCCTTCAGCATCAGTTCTTGTAGCGCGCCCACCATGGCATCCGAGGGGTGCGGACTGAGCAGATCAATGACCTGGGTGCGCACCCCCGGGTTGTCGTCGGTCAACAACACCTGTGTCAGCACCTTGCGCGTAGCGGAATCGTCGGCAAAATTCTTCAGCCCGTCCAGAGCCTTCAAACGCACGCCCGCATTGGGATCGTGCTGCACCGCATACAGCAGCGCGCTGCGTATCTCGGCCGATTGCGGCCGATTCTTCAGCAGATCCACGGATTCCACACGCAGCCCGGCGTCGGCCGGATCTTTGGCCGCGGCCAGCAGCAGGCGCTGGATATCCTGGTCGTCCACGCTGCCTGAAAGCGTGCGCTGCCTGGTTTCATCCACCACGATCTGAATTTTCCCGGAGCCGGTCGGCTCGACATAACGAACATGCGAAGTAGCCGGATCGATCACACTGGCCGCGCCCCAGGGGCCGGGAAGCGAGCCCGGTAGCATGTGCGCTCCGAAAAATCCCAACGCCAGCATGGCGACGGCGCCCGCCACCTGTGCCAGCCCGGGTGCGAAATGGAAATGAATGGTGAAGCCTCCGCGTATCTTCTCCCAGAAGCTTTCGCGATCGGGTTCAACTTGCGCCAGTTGCTGACGCAGCCCGGCGCGGCATTGGCGCAGCAAATCGGGACCGGGAATCACCGCGGCCTGATCGAGAGAGTGAAACAGCAGCTTCTCGCGATCGAGCGCCTCGCGGCATCCGACGCACTCATCCGTGTGAACCTCAACCTGCTCTTCTTCATCGAAGGACAGCTCCCCATAAAGAAAAAGCGGCAACGTCTTTCTTACTTCGTCGCACTTCATATGAAATCTCCTAGCGCCGCCCGCATCTTCTGCGTGGCGCGAAACAGGCAGTTCTTGGCTGCTTCCTCGGAAGTTCCTAAAATCTCCCCGATGTTCTTCAGGCGCAGGCCCTGGTAATGCCGCATTTCGAAGACGGTTCGCTCGCGCGGCGTCAAAGCGGCCAGGCTGTCCTGGATTCTTTCGTGGAGTTGATGGCTCAACAACTGGCGCTGCGGATCGCCCTCGGCCCGGTCATCTTCCAGCAGGTCCATGCGATCCAAGTAGCCATCGCTGGTCTCCACCACACTGTCTTCCTCGCGCCGAACCTTTCGTTTGCGCAACGCGTCCAGGCACAGGTTCGTAACAATCCGGTAGAGCCAGGTGTGAAAGCTGCAATCGAACCGGAAGCTGCCGAGATTCTTGTACACCCGCAGAAACGCCTCCTGGTAGATATCACGGGCATCTTCGGCGGAGCGCAGCAGATTGAAAGCCAGCCGCAGGACGTTCTGATCGTGCAGACGCACCAACTGCTCGAAAGCGTCTTGGTCGCCCCGCTGAGCCGACCGAATCAGCTCGGTTTCGTCCATTTGTACGGTGGCCGCCTGGGCCATTGTCGCCTGCAACACTCCAATAGACGGAGGAAAGCGGGAAAGGTCACGGGAGGGGATCGCCGGTGGTCAGCCAGCCAGTTCGATTTCGATTTTTTTGGCCGCCTGATCCAGCTTCAGAATGCGGAAACTCCGGATTTGGCCGGTACGCACAGGCTCGGGCCGGGCCGCTTTTGTGCTCACGCCTTGCTTCCATTTTGCTGAAAGCATTGCAGTTAGCGAGGATAAATCGGCTGACGATGCGGGGCCGGGAGCGGCTTCCGGCGGGGCTGCCTGGTCCGGGATGCGGCAGCTAGCCACGATCCCCTCGCCCAATTCCACCTTCGCCTGCCCTTCTCTGGCGTCCACGATCCGGCCGCTGACGAGTTCGCCCTCGCGGTGTTCGCCGAGGTACTCGTCTATCGTGGTCGGCTCTAACTGCTTGATCCCGAGCTTCACGCGGCGGCGTTCTTTATCCAGCTCCAGCACCACTGCGCGGACGTTCTGGCCGACCGCTAACGCTTCCCGCGGATGGTTCAGGCGCTTCTCGCGCGTGATGTCGGACACGTGGATCAGGCCTTCGATGCCGCCGCCCAGATCGACAAAGCATCCGAAATTGGTAATACTCGTTACCGGCCCCTCCACGACACTTCCCGGTGCATACTTCTTTTGGGCTTCCTCCCAAGGATCGCCCAACGCCTGCTTGAGGCCGAGCGCGATGCGACGCTCGTCCGCGTTGACTCCCAGGACCACCGCTTCCACCATTTCGCCGGCTTTCAAAACGTCGCTCGGTCTCTTGATCTTTTTCGACCACGACAGCTCGGAAACGTGAATCAGGCCGTCCACACCGGGCGCGAGTTCGATGAATGCTCCGAAATCAGCCAGGCGCGATACCTTGCCTTGCACGCGCTGGCCAACCTGAAAGCGATCGCTCGCCAGCGTCCATGGGTCGGGCGCCAATTGTTTCAGACCGAGGGAAATGCGCTTTGTTTCGGGACTGATCTTTAGGATTTTGACTTCGACGGAATCGCCGATGGCCAGCATGTCCGAGGGCTTCGCGACGCGATGCCAGGCCATGTCGGTGACGTGCAACAGCCCATCCACGCCGCCCAAATCCACGAACGCGCCGAAATCGGTGAGGCTGCGAACCACGCCGCGCATTACAGCCCCTTCCTGCAACTGCTGGAATTTTTGCTGGCGGGTGCGCGCTTCCTCCTCTTCAAGGACCACACGGCGGTCGACTACGACGTCCTCGCTCGCCGTATCCAGCTTAATGATCTTGCACTGGATTTCCTGGCCGACCAGCCTCTCCAAATCCGCTTGCTCTTTGGCGCCGCTGCGTGAGGCGGGCATGAACGCCTTAGCGCCTACGTCCACGCGCAGACCACCCTTCACGATCTCGGTAACCACGCCGGCAATGGCACTCTTGTCGGCAAAGGCGCGTTCGAGCGCGCTCCAGTCCCTGGGCCTTTCCACCTTCACAGTGGACAGCGTGTAGGATCCCTCCGAATCGGTGCCGGTGATGCTCACCAGCAGCTTGTCGCCGATGCGGATGGACAGAGCGCCGGATGCGTCCCGGAAACGGTCGGCGGGCAAGACGCCATCCATCTTTCGGCCGATGTCGACAAAGATGGCGTCGGGAGTAATCGAAACGACTCTCCCCTCGACAGCCTGGCCGCGCGGCGCGCCGTGATGGCCGCGCTCGAACTCCGAGAGGATGTCAGCGAACGAATTCTGGTCCGAAGGGGCGGCCGTTTCGTTTAGAGTCGAAGCCGGAACCCCCGGTAGTGCTGGGGATGTCGGATTTTCCATGGGAAGCGAGGATACAAGACCATTGTGTCACAATCCCGGGATAAGATGACAGCTTGGAGCTCCGTAGCCGGTTGTGGCGAATCGTCCGCCCGCAGGACGTCGTGTGGATGGCGCTGTACGCGATTCTCGCGTTCTATGGGCCCGACCGCTCTTCCGTCACCACTTGGACGCTACTCGGTCTTGGCGTCGTACAGGTGCTGGAATCAAAAATCCCGTTCTTTGGTTCCTCTCTCGGCAGTGTGGTCTCCTTCCTGATTAAGCTGGCGTTGTGGTACGTGCTGATGGCCTGGACGGACGGAATTGCAAGCAGCTACTACTGGATCATGGTATTGCCGGTGATCTCGGCGGCCACGTCGCTCGGCCTGATCGGATTGATCGTGGCTACCGTGCTGGCGTGCGGCGCATACTTATCGTTTCTCTTGTTTCTCCGCCCGGAACAGTTCATTCCGCGCGACCAGATGGAGGTGCTCATTCTACGGTTGACTACTTTTCCGATCGCCGGCTTCTTGACCTATGAATTATTGGAAGCTAACCGCATCGCAACGCGCAAAGCGCAGACCGCGGCCGAACAACTCGCCGAGGCAAACCGGCATTTGCAGGAGGCGCAAGCGGCGGTGCGGCGCACGGAACGACTCGCGGCCTTGGGACAGCTCTCGGCCGGACTGGCGCACGAAATCCGCAACCCGCTCAGCACCATCAAGACGTCGGCCGAGATGCTCTTGAAGCAGGTGGATGAGAGCAACTCCGTCGCGCACGAAATGGCCAGCTTTATTTCGACGGAAGTGGACCGCACCAACGCGCTGGTCACGCGCTTCCTGGATTTCGCCCGTCCGTTGGCGCTGCGATTAGAGAAGACTGAACTCACGCAACTGATTGACCGGGCCATTGCCGATGTCGAGAAACACACGCCTCCACTCGACGTGACGATATACAAGAATTACTCTCCCGACATACGTCCTTTCCCGCTCGACCGGCAACTCATGGAGCGGGTGTTTTATAACCTGCTTGTGAATGCGGCGCAGGCCAGTCCGGCGAACGGAAGCATCACGGTGAAGACCCGGCAGGTGTCTGATACGGTGGAAATCGCGGTCATCGATCGCGGCTCGGGCATCGACCCGAAGAACATGGACAGCATCTTCAATCCGTTCTTCACTACCAAATCGAGCGGCGTGGGCCTCGGACTGGCCATCGTATCCAAGATTGTCGACGAGCATGGGGGAACCATCAACGTCGAGAGCGAACCCGGATCAGGGAGCGTATTTCGCGTCTTGCTGCCAGTGAAAGAGGGCGATTGATGAAGCCGACTGTGTTGGTTGTAGAAGACGAAGAAAAGCTGCGGCGCGTTATCGAACTGCAGTTGAAAACCGCCGGCTATGAGGTCGAACAGGCCGGCAGCGCGGAAGAGGCGCGCAAATTGGCGGAGCACGCCGACCTGATCCTGACCGATCTGCGGCTGCCGGGCATCAGCGGCTTGGAGTTGCTGGCGGATCTGCGGAGCCAGAATTCACACACGCCGGTCATCGTGATGACTGCGTTCGGAAGCGTCGAAACCGCCGTCGAAGCGATGAAGGCCGGCGCGGTGGATTTCCTTCCGAAACCGTTTTCGCTCGATCACCTGATGACGGTGGTGAACAAGGCGCTGGAAGTGAAAACGCTGCGCGCTGAAAATCAGGAACTGCGCGCCGAGCTGAGCCAGCGCTACGAATTCGACAACATCGTCGGGCGCAGCACGGCGATGCGCGACATTTTCGCGACCGTGACCCGCGTAGCGCCTACTCGCGCGACCGTGCTATTGTGCGGCGAAAGCGGAGTTGGCAAGGACCTGATCGCTCGCGCCATCCATCATCACTCGCCGCGATCCGGCAAGCCGTTCGTCAAGATCAACTGCACGGCGCTGCCGGAGAATCTGATGGAAAGCGAACTGTTCGGCTACGAGAAAGGCGCCTTCACGGGAGCGAACATAAGCAAGCCGGGAAAATTCGAGCAGGCCGACACCGGGACGGTTTTCCTGGACGAGATCGGCGACGTCCCGCCATCCATTCAGGTAAAGCTGTTGCGCATTCTTCAGGAGCGCGAGTTCGAGCGTTTGGGAAGCAATAAGACCAAGCACATCGACGTGCGGGTTCTGGCCGCCACCAACGTGGATTTGCGCGCGGCGCTCGAGCAGGGCACTTTTCGCGAGGATCTGTACTATCGGCTGAACGTCCTGCCGATTAACATTCCGCCCCTGCGGGAACGCAAAGAAGACATTCCTTACCTCGCGCGGTATTTTGTGAAAAAGCTCAAACAGGATCTTGGCAGCCCGGTGGACTCCATCTCCGAGGCGGCCATCGCAGAAGCTGCTCGAATATTATTGGCCGGGCAACGTGCGTGAGCTGGAGAATGTGATCGAACGCAGCATGGTGCTGGCCAACGCGCCCGTGCTCGAGCCTGAAGACATCCGGCTCGATCTTGCGCCCAAGACTCGCGCCGCCGCGGCGGATAGTTTTTTGCCCGAAGGCATGACGCTCGATCAATATGAGCAGTCCATTATTCGCGAAGCGCTCAACCGCGCCAGTGGCAACAAGAGCCAGGCTGCGCGCCTTCTTGGATTGACGCGCAACGCGCTGCGCTATCGCTTGTCGCAGATGGGAATTGAATCGTGAGCCGGCGCCGGCTCAGACGCGCTTGGCTCGCGCATACTGTTTCGGCCACGGACCATCCTGCTTCAATTCGTCGGCGGCGCGTAGTGGCCAGTACGGGTCGCGAAGCAACTCGCGGGCCAGGAACACCATGTCCGCTTGACCGGTGCGAATGATCTGATCGGCTTGCTGCGTCGCGGTGATCATTCCAACCGCCGCAGTAAGAATGCCTGCTTCACGGCGAATGCGCTCAGCGAAGGGCGTCTGGAAACCGGCGCCTGCAAAGATCGGAGCATTCGGCACTACGCCGCCCGAGGAGCAATCGATCAAGTCCACGCCGAGCGGCGAGAGTTGCCCCGCCAACTTCACCGAATCGTCGATGGTCCAGCCGCCCTCCAGCCAGTCGCTGGCCGAAATTCGCACAAACAGCGGATAGCCGGACGGCCAGATTTTCCGGATCGCTTGCACCACGTCGCGCAGCAGCCGCGTCCGTTTCTCGAACGAACCGCCATAGTCATCGCTTCGAAGGTTAGTAAGTGGCGAAAGGAACTCATGCAGTAAGTAGCCATGCGCCGAATGTAATTCGACGATCTTGGCGCCGGCTCGAAGCGCACGCCCGGCCGCGGAGGCGAAACCCTCCAGCACGCGCGGGATCCCGGCTGCATCGAGCATTTGCGGCGTGCTGTAGGACTCGGAAAACGCAACTGCACTCGGAGCAACCACGGGTCTCCAACCACTCTCGGATTCGCTCAACAGCTTGCTTCCATTCCACGGCTCTGAGATGCTCGCCTTGCGCCCGGCGTGCGCCAGTTGGATTCCCGGAACCGCGCCCTGTTCTTCGACGAATCGGAAAATGCGCGCGAGCATGGCAACGTGGTCGTCCGACCAGATGCCCAAGTCCGAAGGAGTAATTCGCCCTTCGGGAAGCACCGCAGTGGCTTCGGCCATCACTAGCGCCGCCCCGCCCACTGCGCGGCTGCCCAGGTGCACGAAGTGCCAATCGTTGGCATAGCCGTCCACGCTCGAGTACTGGCACATCGGCGACACTCCGATTCGATTGCGCAGGCGGATGTCCCGGATCACAAGCGGCGTGAACATGGTCGCCGGCGCGGCGGCCGGCAGGCTGGCTGAAGTCATGAACTCTCTTTGTAACATTTCGCGGACGACTTACGCGTCAATTTGTTAAACTAAGCCACCGATGAGACCTCAAGCCGTTTCTCCATCCGAGCGAAGGCCAGCTTGAGAAGCAAACCCGCTAACGTCATAGCCATTTATCCAGGCTCCTTCGATCCGATCACCAACGGTCATCTGGATCTGATCGAGCGCGGCTCGGCGTTGTTCGACAAGCTCATCGTCGCGATTCTGCGCAACGAGGAGAAACGAGCTCTGTTCAGTGTCGAAGAGCGGATCGAAATGCTCAACGAAGTGATTCCTCGCTTTTCGAACGTCGAAGTCGCATCCTTCGACGGCCTGTTGGTGGATTACGCCGCCCATTGCGGTGCGAGCGTCATTCTGCGCGGTATTCGCGCCGTCTCCGACTACGAGTACGAGATTCAGATGGCTTTGATGAACCGCCGCCTGCGGCCGGAAATTGAGACTGTGTTTCTGATGGCCGGCGAAGCGCACTCCTTCATCAGTTCGCGCCTGGTGAAGGAAGTCATCGGGCTGGGCGGCAACATCTCCGGCCTCGTTCCGCCCTCGGTAGAGGGTAGACTAAGGAAGAGGGCTCCTAGGAAAAACACTGGATTAATTGATGACCACTTCTACACCAGCGAGTCTTGATTTAGCCGAACGGATTTCGCGGATCAGCGAGTCCTCTACCATGAAGGTCGCGGCCGACGCCGATCGTCTGCGCCGGGAAGGAATCGACGTGGTCGATTTCGGCGCCGGCGAGCCGGACTTTCCAACTCCGGACAACATCAAGCAGGCGGCCATCGCGGCCATCGATGCCAACTTCACCAAGTACACGCCGACGGGCGGGGTTTTGGAACTGAAGCAAGCCATCTGCGAACGCCATCGCAACCGACTACGGAACCAATTACTCGCCCGCCGAGTGTCTGGTGACGGTGGGCGGAAAGCACGCCATCTTCAATCTGAT
Source organism: Bryobacterales bacterium (assembly GCA_963732175.1). Taxonomy (GTDB): domain Bacteria; phylum Acidobacteriota; class Terriglobia; order Bryobacterales; family Bryobacteraceae; genus Palsa-89. Next base: position 428,639 of record CAVSYF010000020.1, read on the forward strand.
GCAGGCGCTCATCGGCGACGGCGACGAAGTCATTATCCCGGTTCCCTACTGGGTCACTTACAAAGATGTCGTGAACTACGCCGGCGGAAAATGCGTTTTCGTCGAAACCGACGAGACCACGGGATTCAGTTTCACGGCCGATATGATCGCGCCTCACATCACCGATCGAACGAAACTGCTGATCATCAACTCGCCCAACAATCCCAGCGGCGGCGTCCTGAGCCGGGAGGAATTCGAACGGATCTACCATTTGGCTTCGAAGCGCAACGTGCGCCTGATGACCGACGAATGTTACTGCCGCTTCCTCTACGACAGCGAGCCGTTCTCGATCGCCTCCATGCCGGGCGCCAAGGACCACGTCGTGGTGGCCGGTTCGCTCTCCAAGACCTACGCGATGACCGGCTGGCGCATCGGTTTTGCCCTCGCCCCCAAGCCGATTATCGACGCCATGATGAAGCTGCAGAGCCACAGCACGTCGAATCCAACTTCGATCGCTCAGAAGGCGGCTATCGAAGCTCTGCGCGGACCGCAGGATTCGATAGGAGTGATGCTGGCCGAATATCGCAAACGCCGCGATTATGTGGTCCAGCGCCTGCGCAGTATACCCGGCGTGAAAATCGCGGAACCCAAAGGCGCTTTCTACGCGTATCCCAACGTGTCGGTGGGTTTCCGCGGCGGAATCACGTCCGCTCTTCAATTCTCGGAAAAGCTTGCTTTCCGAGGCGCATGTCGCGGTCGTTCCGGGCGAAGCGTTCGGAACCAGCGAGCACGTTCGCATTTCTTACGCCACCTCGATGAAAGAACTCGGACGCGGCCTGGACCGCATCGAGCATTTCATCCGTGAACGCTAACGGCCCAGTCCGGCTCCCTACGAAATTTCTCGAAAAGGTCTGGGGAGCCTCCGACCTGGCTCCGTGGTATCCGCTTTCTGAAAACAAAATCGGCGAAGTTTGGTTTGAGGCCGATCTTCCGCTTTTGGTGAAATTCGTCTTCACTTCCGAGCGGCTCTCGGTTCAGGTTCATCCGAATGACGCATTCGCCGCGGTGCACGAAAATTCGCGCGGCAAAACCGAGATGTGGTACGTTCTGCGCGCCGACCCCGGAGCGCGGCTCGGCATCGGCTTCCGCGAGTCCATCAGCAAGGAACGGCTGCGCGCGGCCGCGCTGAGCGGTGAAATCGAAGACCTGTTGCAGTGGGTGGACGTTCAAGCCGGCGACGTCTTCTTCATTCCGGCCGGAACCGTGCATGCCATTGGCGCCGGACTTGCGTTGTGCGAAATTCAGCAGCATTCCGATGTCACCTACCGGCTCTACGACTACGGCCGCCCGCGCGAGCTGCATCTCGACAAGGCCATTCAGGTGGCTTCCACCGAAGCCACCGATGCGCGCCCGCTGATGCTCCCGGTCGACTGCGACTATTTCCACGTCGAGCTAGACAGGACCGCATCGTCACTGCAGTACAAGCCGGCGCCGGATCGATTTCATTTGCTGATCTTTTTGAGTGGCAGCGGAACTCTTGCAGGCCAAGAGTGTCGGGAGGGCGAAACCTGGCTCGTGCCCGCGGGCGCCGAGCCATTCTTCATCGAGCCTGCCGACCCCGTGAAATTCCTGCGCGCTTGGGTTCCGAAACCTTGATTCCACGCCGCGGTCTTATCCGATCCCCAACTCGTCCACCTGCTCCAGCGGCGTGCCACAACGGCGGCAAATAATCGACGTGCAATCGCCGCAGACCAGCGGATCGTCAACGCCAACTTGGCAGCGCGGGCAATAGAACTCGACATTTTTTTCCTGTGCCTTTTGTCCTATTTCGTTATCGGCCATTACTGATACACTAACAACAGAATCTGCCGCTTGTGTCATTACGCCGCGCCGCAACCTGCCTGCTGCTGAGCATTCTTGTTTCCTGCGCGGATCACCCGCCTCCCGCGCGCTCGATTGGCGAAGCTTTCGTCGGCCCCAGCACCCTGAGCTTGCGCCGTGAGCTGGCGCTGAAATCCCCCGTCTCCGCCACCGTCAAACACGGAGACAAACTGGAAATTCTGGAATACAAACATCGCCTGGTGAGAGTCCGGACGCCGCAAGGCGCCGAAGGCTGGACCGATACGCGTCAACTCCTCATGCCGGAGCAGATGAACGCCCTTCGCCAGATGTCTGAGAACGCCGCCCATAAGCCATCGCAAGGCGCAGCGACAGTTTTCGAATCGCTGAATATGCACACCGAGCCGATCCGTGTGTCACCAAGTTTCTGGCAGATCCCGGAAAACGGCAAAGTCGACGTGATCGAACACAAGCTCATGCCTCGCAATGCCGCCGCACCGATCTCGACGCCCGTTCCGGTCAAGCCGGCCATTCCGCGCAAGAAAGCCAAGGAGAAGGCGCAAACCAGGATTGGCCCGCCGCCTCGGCCACGGGCTCCGAAGCCGCCGGAAAACTGGGTAGCTTTATCCGTTCCGAAACTGGAGCCGGCGACGCCGCCCGCACCGGCATCGAGCAACGCGTCCGCGGTTGCTCGCGGTCCCATGGACGATTGGAGTTTGGTGCGCACCTCGGACGGCAAGGCCGGTTGGGTGCTCACTCGCGCGCTCAGCATGGCCATCCCGGACGAAGTCGCGCAATATGCCGAAGGGCATCGCATCACTTCTTACTTCGCGATCGGGAAGGTGGAGGATGGCGATTCGGTCAAGAACAACTGGCTTTGGACCACCATCAACAAGGGATCGGAACCATACGAGTTTGACAGCTTCCGTATTTTTGTCTGGAGCCGCAAGCATCACCGCTACGAGACGTCCTATATCGAGCGAAACGTCATCGGCCACTTTCCAACCGAAGTGAGCACTTCCGGCGCCGATCCGAACTTCTCTTTGATTCTCGAAGCCGACGATGGGCAGCTCTACCGCAAAACCTACTCGTTCGAAGGCAACCGCGTTCGAATCGTCAACAAGGAATTGTACAATTCCGAACCAGCGCCTGATCTCGCGCATTCGGTCCACAACACGCCTCCGCAGCAGCAGCCTACGGCTTCGCGCTCCTGGCTAGCGCGACTGCGGGATCGCGCTCGTCGCCTTTTTCGTTGACGCCGGCGCCGCTTTGGTGCGCAGTGTTTTCGGAATAATCTTGAGCTCGAACAGCTTGGGCCACAGTTTTCCTGTGAAATACAGCCGGTCGCCCAGAACGTCGTACGCGATTCCGTTTAAAACATCCACGGGTATGGCACGGTCCTCGGGGGTTAACAGGCCGGCCAGATCAATCCATCCTAAGACGCGTCCATCCATCGGCGAAAATCGAACCACCCGATCGGTTTGCCAGACGTTCGCGTAGATTTCTCCGTGAACACACTCGAGCTCATTGAGATTCATGATCGCCTGTCCGTGATCGCGAACCGTGAAGCGGCGCTTTTCCTGCAGCGTCGCCGGATCCCACACGCGAATATCGGCCGAGCCGTCGCTCATGTAGATATATTGGCCGTCGTTCGCCAGTCCCCAGCCCTCGCCAGGATAATTAAAAGTCCGCAGACGTTTAAACGACGCCTGATCGTACACAAAACCGAGCTGAGCCTTCCAAGTCAGCTCCACGATTCGCTGATTGATTACCGTGATTCCTTCGCCGAAATACTGAGGCTCGAGATCGATTTGCTGCAGCACCTGGCCGGTCTCCAGTTTTTCCTTGCGCAGCATGGAACGGCCTTCGAGCCCCGTGCCTTCGTAGAGGAAGCCGGCGCGAAACTCCAGGCCTTGCGTGAACGCGTTGCGGTCGTGCGGATAAACGTGCACGACGCGATAACCGTACTGCGGCGTCTGGGCGTGCGCCGCCACTACAATTGCGGCAAGACATAGAACGCGACCAATTTTATGCATGCAACAAAACCTTTAATATACCCGGAGTCGCAGCTTCCTGGAACGCGCGCGGCGCTTCTTTCAACGGGAACACCTCCGAAATGAGCTTCTCGACCAGCACTTGGCCGGTGCGCAGCAGGCGCAGTGCGGGTTCAAACCGACCACAGCGCGAGCCGATCAGCGTGATCTCATTCACCACGATCGGCGCAGTATCGATTCCGATCAGCCCGTGCACGGTGGACTTCAAGACCACGGTACCCCGCGGCCGCGTCATTCCCACGGCCTGTTTCAAGCCCTCGCTCGATCCTGTGGCCTCCACCACCCAATCATACTCCGCGACCGGCAACCGCTTCGCGATTCGCGGCTCAACGCCTGCGCTCGCTGCGATTTTCAATTTCTCTTTGTGCCGTCCGTACTGATGCACTTGAGCGCCGTGCGCTTTCAAGACTTGCCCGATCAGCAAGCCGAGTTTCCCATCCCCGAGCACGGCCACGGTCGCGCCAGCCGGAATTTTTACTTGATCCAAAATTTCGCATGCCGCTGCCAGAGGCTCAACGAAGACCGCGTGCTGGTCTGGAATTTCGCGCGGCACAGCATGCAGATTAGCCTCGGGCAATGTCAGAAACTCGCGAAACGCGCCCGGATGTTTTACGATCCCGAGCACCGTACGCTTGGGGCAGTGGCGTCCCAACCCGCGCGCGCACCATTCGCACTTTTCACAAGCCAGGTTAATTTCGCCCACCACGCGCCGCCCGATCCATTTGCGATTGTCTGCCGCCACCACTTCGCCCACGAACTCATGTCCGGGAACACCTTGAAAATCGTAGTAGCCGCGCTGCAGTTCCAGATCCGTGTTGCAGATTCCACCGTAGAGCAGCCGAATCTGAGCGAATCCTTCGGGGCGGCGCGGACGCGGCTCGTTTTGGAGCGCAACTCGGCCGCGTTGAAGACAAACCGCGAGCATATTGTGGATACTTTAATCATGCTAGCCGAGTTAGCCTGCTTCGAGCAAAAATGCCGCGCTCGTTTTCCGATCGACGAAGTGATTTACAACTGCACGCAGTGCGGCGGCCTGCTGGAAGTCGTGTTTGATGCGGGTGGCGTTAATGTGGAGTCGCAGAAGAAAACCTGGCGCGAACGCCGCACCTGCAATCAGACGCTCGATCAAAGCGGGGTCTGGCGCTACCGCGAACTGCTTCCGTTCGACGGGCATCATCATCAGGTGGTTTCGCTCCGCGAGGGCAACACTCCCCTGCTCAGCGCGCCTCGGGCGGCACGCTACGGGGGCCTGGATCACCTGGCGTTCAAGCATCAGGGCTTCAACCCGACTGGCTCGTTCAAAGACAACGGAATGACGTGCGGCGTTACACAGGCGATTCGGTTGGGTCGCCAGCGCGTCGCGTGCGTGTCCACCGGCAACACGTCGGCATCCATGGCCGCCTACGCGAGCGCAGCGGGTCTCGATTCCATCGTCTTTCTTCCGCACGGCAACATTTCCTACGGCAAGCTCGCGCAAGCTCTGGAGTACGGGGCGCGAACGCTGGAAGTGGAGGCCAACTTTGATCAGATTCTCGCGCTGGTGCGCGCGCTGGCGGACCAGCTCGGAATTTACCTGCTCAATTCGATTAATCCATTTCGCATTGAGGGTCAGAAATCCATCATTTTCGAAATGCTGGACCAGCGCGATTGGAATCCGCCGGACTGGATCGTGCTGCCGGGCGGAAATTTGGGCAACACCTCGGCGTTTGGAAAAGCCTTGCGCGAATTGTGCAATCTCGGATTCATCCGCAAGATGCCGCGGCTGGCGGTGATTCAGGCCGAAGGCGCCGCGCCCTTCTACGATTTCGTGCGGCTGGGCGGCGAGTTCCATAGCGTGCCCGAGCCACAAACTCTTGCGACCGCGATCCGAATCGGCGATCCGGTGTCGTGGCCCAAAGCGCTGCATGAAATAACCGTTTCGAGCGGCGTGGTGGAAAAGGTGAGCGAACAGGAGATCGCCGATGCGAAGGCCATCGTTGGGCAATGTGGAATCGGCTGCGAGCCCGCTTCCGCCGCTACGCTCGCAGGCATCCGGAAACTGACCGCTGCCGGCGTCATGCGGCCCAGCGACGATGTAATTGCAGTACTAACAGGAAATGTTTTGAAGGACCCCGACTATATTTATCGCTATCACACTGGTCAGTTGAAGGACCCCGGAGGCAACGCGATTCAGCCGCACTACGGCAATCAGCCGATGGTCGTGCCGAACGACCCGGATGCGATCGCGAAAATTTTAGAGCAATAACGTAAGCTAACGTCCCCGCCCGCCTGCACCCCGCCCACGGCGCTCGCCGCCACCGCCGCCGCCGCGACCCTCCCGAGGAACCATGGGACGCGCTTCATTCACCACCAGAGCCCGGCCCATCAGGTCGCGCCCATTCAGAGCCTCAATCGCCCGATTGGCGGCCGAATCGTCGTTAATCTCGACGAATCCGAAACCGCGAGCCTCGCCCGTAAAGCGATCGCGCATAACGTTCACGCTATCCACGGCGACACCAGACTGCGTAAAGAAATCCGTAATATCGGCTTCCGTCGCCGAATAAGGGAGATTACCTACAAATAGTTTCATTGAAAACTCCTTGACGTTATTTCTGAAGAGGCAGGGTTCACGACCGCGGACTCGAGATCACCAGGCAGGGACGAAGCCGGGAGGGATATACTGACTCCCAAAACACTCTCCCAGTTTGCCAAAAAGCCTGGGCCGTGTCAAAAGCGGCGAGGTTACTTCGCGAGCCGAGGCGGACAGGCTCTGACCGTCTTACGGAGTGAGCGAGCCGACGTACGCGGCCAGCGCGATCATGTCATCCTGGCTCAGGTTCACGACCACTTTTTTCATGAGCCCGGCCGAGCTGCCGTGACTGGTGCCGTTCTGAAGATCGAACAGCTGGCGGAAAACGTAGACCGGCTGAAGTCCCGCGATCCTGGGCACGTCGCCCAAGCCTTTGAGCCCGTCGCCATGACAGATTTCGCACTGAATGCTTTTACCCGACCCGCCCGTTTTCGCCAGCATTTCTCCCTTTGCGATGCTGCCCTTCGGAACCCACGCCGTGAACGGCGAATGGGGATCGCGGCTGAGCGATCGCGTGGCGTCATCCGGCAATTCGACGATGCGATTGCCTATCGGCTCCATGCCTCCCCCGGGAAGCGCCAGACGCATGCGGCCCCGGCTGCTCACGTAGGTCTTCGGCGCAGTGTCGCTTTCCACGACTTTCACCCAGACATGCGGCTTTGACGAAGAAAAATACTCGGCGGCTTTCCGCGCATCCTCGTCGGAGATGACCTTCGAGATGGCGTTCATCCGGGCCGGGTCTCTGCGGTCCAGGTTTTTGAAGTACTTCATCTGGTGAACGATGTATTCCACCGGCATGCCGGCGAAATCGGCGGACTCAGGATGCCCTTGCCCGGACATCAAGTGACAGGAGCCGCACGCGAACGGCTTGCCCGTTCCTCCCTTCACAACATCGGGCGCCGGGCCGTGCTCGTCAGGGAACCAATCGGGCGGATTGGAGCCGTCCTCGACTTTGTTGGCCGCATATTCTTTCGTGCTCCCCGGCATCCGCACCATACCGGTTTCCTCGGTGGTTGGAGGCTGAACCTTGTCGGGCACATTGTAGGCCCACGCCGGCAGACCATTGTTCACGAGCCGCGGCTCATCCGCCGCGATCGCGATACCGGAAAACAATACGAACAGCACAACCCAGCTTGAGGTCTTCATAAAATCTCCTCAAGCATTCTCCCACAATAATCACCCTCCGAAGCGCTGCGCCGACCGAGCCCCGCGCCTTGGCGGCCTCTTCTTCCCGGTTCTTCGGCGGTGCATTCGTTTCTAGGGAACGCAGTAAACGATTCGAGATCACCGCTACTTCGCTCACCGCAGCCTCGAACGCACCTTCATTGGCTTTCGACGGTTTGCTAAAACCGCAAATCTTCCGCACGAACTGCAGCGATGCCGCTCGAACCTCATCGTCGGTGACCGGCGGATCGAAGTTGAAAAGATTTTTTATGTTCCTGCACATTGAGCCTGAGCTCAAGGTATCAGAAACACTCGCACGCGTGACCGGATTGTCAATTGCGAGCAAGACTGGGCGCTAATTCCCCGACCGATACGGTCTGGTGATCCGCCGGAACTAGACCCTTGACCTCGATCCAATTCCGATGACTATCTTCGGACCGTAGCGTGACCGCCCGCTCAAAGACCGCATACCCTGGAGCCGTGGCTCTGAAATCGTAACGTCCCGGCGGCACCGGCTTAAACGCGAAGCGGCCATTCACATCCGTCGTCACGCTCCTGACAAATTCTCCGCTGCTGATCGTCACAATCGCCCCGGCGATTGGAAAACCGCGCTCGGAAACCTGTCCGAAAAGCGCCGTGCTCTCCTCACCCGCGTGCAAAAGTCCTAAAGTCATCAACAGAACGGAAATCGATCGGGTTGTCATATCAGGGTCTGCCTTGCAGCTTACGGACCAGCCGCCGATCCGCCGAGGTGATTCAATCCAAAGGATTTGAAACACCGTACGGGCTGAGTTGATGACAGAACGTCGCCAGGCCCCTTGGACAGAATGTCCGCTCGCGCATCCGCGGCAATAGCGTATCCACACCTGTGCCGCCCTTGCACACTTCGCGGGTGCCAAAGCCATCGAGTTTCAATAAGATGAATGATGGAATTCGGATTGCGATATGGAGTCCACACATGAAGCTTGCTTTGATGCTGGTGGTCGCTGCCGGGGCGCTCTTCGGTCAAACCGCCGATACCGCCAGCGATGCGGTCGAAAAAAACGCAATCGAAGCCAACAATGCTGCCGTAGCCGACCAATCGGCCGACCTCAACGTCAACTCCCGCTACATCATCGAGAGTATTAGCTTCACCGATGCAAAGCCATATAAATTAAGCAGTTCTGTGCTGGAAGAAATGCAGCGACTAGTCGGCTCCAAGCTCAATTCCGAGGCCTTGAATCGATTAGCGCAATCCATTTGCGGCGAGCTGCGCGCGCATACCGTCACCTTCCGGATCGCTCGCGGGGGAGAACCGGAATCCATTAAAGTTATACTCGAAGTCGACGGTGGAAGCAGCACATTCGATGTCTCAGTTCCAACATTCGTCTATAGCAGCCGCGAGGGTTGGAACGGCACCGCTGAGGCCGCCATCACACAAGGCTCCAACGCCCTCACCTTGGACCTTCTGAGCAACGGCGACACCACCATCGAGCGCCGTACCGGCCTTCAGGCGCGTTACGACCGCCTTTGGCGAGGCGCCGATAAACTCCGCCTGAGCTTTGAGTTTGACACTTATAGCCAACAGTACAATAGCGCTACCCTCCTGGCGCTCGACAACAATCTGTCTTCTTCCCTCGGCGCTGGCGCTTATCGTTCTTTTATGAACTTTCAGCCCAGCGCCGCTTTTGTTCTAGCCAAGCCCCTGACCTTGACCATCGGCTTCAGCTTCGAACAATTGCAACACGATTTTTCGGCCGCGCCATCGGAGTCCGACAATGCGATGATAGATACTCTGCGCTATCATCAGCGTTGGGATTCTGATTCCACCACCCAGGAGCTGGATGCAGGCTACAACCTGCGCGCGGCCACCAGAATGCTCGCCACCGGCCTCGGCTACACCCGCCACACTCTCAACCTCCGCTATGCATACAACCGCGGCCTGCAATCCATTGAAGTTCAACTCGTAGCTGGCCTTATTTACGGCCGCGCTCCGTTGTTCGAGCGCTTCGATCTCGGGGATAGCTCCATGCTGCGCGGCTGGAATAAATTCGATCTCGATCCTCTTGGCGGAAACCGGCTGGCGTATGAGTCCGTCACTTATGGGTACCACATCATGCGAGTTTTCTACGATACCGGTTCGGTTTGGGACCAGGGCAGGATGCCGGAACCCAAACAGTCGGCCGGTATCGGAGTGTCGAGCGGCCTGGGGATCCTCCAAAAAGGCGCTTTTTTGTTGGCGCTGGCCTTTCCGCTCCGGCAGGGTCACGCCGAACCGGTCTTGATCGCGGGAATGAATTTTTGACAATCCGGCCGAAACGCGCGCGGTTGTCGCAGGCGATCTTTGCCTGCCCTGACTTGCGCCGGCATGGTCTGTTTGGAACTCTGGGCGCTCAGCGTGCCCGCCGACCAGTTGTTCGTCCGCCGCCCCTCCGGCGAGATTCACGTCACCGCTCCGCACCTGCATTTTCTTACCGAGCAATCCCTCCTGCGACTGCACGATGGCGCGGTAGTCCCGTTCGATTTCCAACTGACCATCGCGGCTGGCTCGAAAAACACCGTGGTGACGCGCGCGCTGGAGCGGTTCACCATAAGCTACGATGTTTGGCAGGAGAAGTTCGCCGTGACCCGGCTTAGGGATTTTCGAAAGTCCAGCCTCAATCTTTCCGCCAACGCCGCCGAAACGTGGTGCCTGGACAATATTTTCGTTCCTGCCTCGGGCTTACCCGCCGATCGCGAGTTATGGGCGCGCCTGGAAGTCCGCAGTGTCGATGCTCGCCCGCAGGCCTCCGCCGCCCGCGACTCCAGCATCAGCCTCGCTACCTTGATCGAGATCTTTAGCCGCAACGCGCGGCCGCAGCAGGAGCATTGGTCGCTCGAATCCCCGGCGTTTCATCTCTCCGACCTGAAGCCATGAACCGGCTCCGCAATCGGCTCATCCTGGTCTTCGCCGTGGCCACGCTGGCGCCACTCCTTTTCACGATTTGGATCTCCTTATCGCTGCTCGATCGCAGTCTCTCGCAGGCTTCCACGCGAGAGCTGGACCAGGTCTCGCAGTCGCTCGAAAAGACCGGCCGCGAGCTCTACCAGCGCGCCTGCGATTCGCTCAAAAAGGACGCCGAGGCCGGGCGCGTCGCCGCTCAGCTCTTTACGCCCGCAACGCACGATCAATGGCCGTCGGCCGTGCAAGAGTTCTTTGCCGGCGGCGAACCGAACCGCTTCCTGCTCGCTGGACACGAGGGCGACCGCCTTGACTACCTGGTCCGCGATGGCGATCAGGTACGCGCCTACTCGGCTTCCCTGCATGAGCGTCGGCATGCTGAAGCTCTCCGAGCAATACGCACATGCCCGCGCCCTGATCGCCGAAGCGAGCGCGCGCAATCTCCGCCGCGGTTACACTTACACCTTCCTTCTGCTGACCGGGATCATCTGGATCGTGGCGTTTCTCTCGTTGGTGTACGTGGCGTATCGGATCAGCCAACCCATCCAGCAACTCACGGGCGGCTTGGCGCAAGTCGCCACCGGCCACCTCGATACCCGCGTCAGCAACGCGCGCGACGACGAAATCGGCGTGGCCATCCAGGCCTTCAACGACATGGCCAGCCAACTGCAACGCTCCCAGGAGCGCCTGCTCTACACCACTCGCCTGGAAAGCTGGCAGGCGCTGGCGCGCAAGATGGCGCACGAAGTGAAAAACTCCCTGACGCCTATCCGGCTCACCATGGAAGAGATCGCCGCCCGGCAATCCGGCGCCTGGCGGAGAGTTCTACCAGCAAGCCACCCAGATCGTCGTCGACGAAGTTCTCAGCCTGGAGCGCCGGGTGCGTGCATTCTCGGAATTCTCCACCGAACCGCCAACCACGCCCAAGCCGCTGGACGTCAATACCCTGCTCGAGGAGCGCATCGCGCTGTTGAAAGCGGCCCATCCGGCGGTCGTCTACGACACGCGCCTTGCGCCCGATCATCCCCGGGCCTATGCGGACGAAGACTTGGTCAAGGGCATCCTTACGAACCTGCTCGAAAACGCGGCTGAGGCGGTTGAGCCGGGCGGACTGGTGCGCGGCGTGACGTCGCTCGAAGACGGCAACATCGCCATCGAGGTGCACGATTCGGGCCCCGGCATCCAGGCCCGCGCGCGCGAATCTCTGTTTGAACCCACCATTTCCTTCAAGCCGGGCGGAATGGGCTTGGGACTTTCCATCGCTCGCAAAAGCGCGCTGCTGGCGGGCGGCGACATCCTGCTGGTTCGCGGCGAACTGGGAGGTGCGGCGTTCCGGGTCCTGCTTCCGGCCGCCTGATTCATGCCCGCCAAACGCATCCTGATTCTCGATGACGAGCCCAACATCGGCGGCTCCCTGCGGCTGATTCTCGAGCACGCCGGCTATTCGGTTACCGTCGCGCGCACCATCGCGGCCGCCAATGGCGCGGCCGAACGCGCCGATGCCCTGCTCCTGGATGTCCGGCTTCCCGATGGCAGCGGCATCGATTTACTACGCCAGTTGCGCGAACGCGATTGCCTCGCTCCAGCCATCATGATCTCCGGCCACGCCACCATCACGGAAGCCGTCGAAGCTACCCGCGCCGGCGCCTTTGATTTCCTCGAAAAGCCGCTCGGTCGCGACAAAGTGCTGGTCTCGCTCAAGAACGCTCTGGAACAAGCCGGCCTCCGCAAAGAGAACGAGCGTTTGCGGGAGATCGTGGCTGCATGCACCAAGATGATCGGCTCCAGCCCCGCGTTCCTGCGCGTGGTCGAGCAGGCCACCATGGCCGCCAAATCCGACGCCCGCATTCTGATCATGGGCGAGTCCGGAACCGGCAAGGAACTGCTGGCCGAGCACATCCACCGCGAAAGCCCCTTCGTCGCTGGACCTTTCGTCAAGGTGAACTGCGCGGCCATCCCCGGCCGAGCTCCTGGAAAGCGAGCTTGTTCGGGCATGAAAAAGGCGCGTTCACCGGCGCCATCGCCGCCCGCAAAGGCAAGTTCGAATTGGCCGACGGCGGCACCATCTTCCTCGACGAAGTCGGCGACCTGCACGCCGGTTCTCAGGCCAAACTTCTGCGCGTTCTGCAAGAAGGCGAATTTCACCGCGTCGGCGGCGAGCAGCCCATTCGAGTCGCGGTTCGCGTCCTCTCCGCTACCAACCGCAATCTCACCGATCTGGCGGCGCAACAAAAGTTCCGCGAGGATCTTTATTACCGGCTCTGCGTCGTGCCCATCCGGGTTCCTGCCCTGCGCGAACGTCCCCAGGATATCGCCGCCATGGCGGACTATTTTCTGGATGATTTCTGCACGCGCAACAACTTTCATACCAAAAAGATAGCGGATGAAACTTATGAAATACTTGAATCCTATTCCTGGCCCGGAAACGCCCGCGAACTGCGCAACATCGTCGAGCGAATGGCGATCCTTACATCCGAGCGCTGAGCTGACCGCCGAATCGGTTCCAGTGGAGATTCGCCTGGCGACGGAATCGGCCCCGCCCTCCAACTTAAAGCATGCGCGCGACTCGGCCGAGCGCGAGCACATCCTGCGGGCCCTCGATGAATCCAGTTGGAACGTTTCCGGCGCCGCCCGTGCGCTCGGCATGGAGCGGACCAATCTCCACAAGAGAATCCGTGCACTGGGCTTGAGCCGTCAAAAATAGCGAACCTTCCCTCAATTTTTCGCGTTCAGCGTCAGCTTCCCCAGAAAAAAGAAGCCCGCCGCGATCCCCAATCGCAGTACTACTAGCCATAACCTCTCGCCCCGCATCCATCGACTGATAGCCAGCAGTACGAATCCGGCTGCTATCGCGAAGTACCACCAAGCTAACAGGCGCGCGCGTAGGATTTTATCCATAAAAGGGCCGTCGCAAAACCATCCCGTCTATAGTACCGCCTCGCTCAAGCGTATGAATCGAGACATACTTTCCTCTTGCGGAAGCCCTGCAAACCTGTGATATTATGGTCCAGTTTTAAAGACTGTGCGTTCGACCTCCGTAGAGCCCCGTGGTAAGTCGTCGGGAGTAGTCTTGCCGAATTATCCCCCCAAGTTTTGCGAAGCCGGGTGCATGGCACCAGAAGTTAGGAGAAATGAGTAGTGAGAGAAAAAGGTATCGTGAAATGGTTTAACGCCGCAAAGGGCTATGGCTTTATCCAGCGCTCCAACGGCGACGATGTGTTTGTTCACTTCACAGCTATCCAGATGAACGGGTATCGGACGCTGGAAGAAGGTGCGGAGGTGGAGTTCGAGGTCAAGCGTGGTCCCAAGGGTCTGCAGGCCGAGAATGTCAGCCGGCCATAGCCACTAACTCCAAAACAATTCGTGAAGGGGCCGTCCTCGCCCGACGGCCCTTTTCATTTCCAGGTTACTTTTGAATTTCTTACTACTTACTCACGGCGCCGGTTCCAATCGCAACGCCCCGCTGTTAATCGCGCTGGCCGAAGCGTTCCGCGCAAAAGATACTGAAGTGATCCGCTACGATCTTCCTTATCGCCAGGAGCGCCCGCATGGCCCGCCGCGTCCCGGTGACGCCGCGCGCGATCGCCAAGGGCTGCGCGAACAACTCCTGAGCATGCGCGCCAAAAATCCTGACCGGTTGTGGCTGGGCGGCCATTCTTACGGTGGACGCCAGGCCAGCATCCTCGCCGCCGAGGAGCCCGAATTAGCCGACGCCTTGCTGCTGCTTTCTTATCCCTTGCATCCGCCCAACAAGCCGGACCAATTGCGAACCGCGCATCTCCCGCAGCTCCAGATCCCCGCCATGTTCGTTCACGGCTCGCGCGACCCGTTCGGTTCCTCGGGCGAATTCAGAAGCGCCCTCCCCTTGATTCCCGCGCCTGTCCAGCTGCTTGAGATCGAAGGCGCCGGCCACGACCTCGGACGCGACCGCGCGGCCGTTGCCGAAAAAATTGCCGCTGCATGGTTTGGATGGGCAGCCGCTATCGGCTGATCCGCAGCACCCGCGTGTGATAGTTATACACCAGCAGCGTCGCGATCCCGAACAGCATGCCTGATAGTGCCATCGCCGCGCCATAAGGCCGTCCCACCGTGAGTGAAAACCGGATCAGAATCGTCGAAATCACGAACGCTCCATTGCGGAACACCAGCTCATAACTGTCGGAAACAACTAGCGACAGAATGACAATCAAGCACGTCTGTGAAAATCATGACCGCAAACACGTCGCTATAGAAAAACGTGTTTGGATCCAGCCGCAGGTGTTCGCCCCGGTAGGCGGTCTGATACACCTCGTATCCGAAATCTGCCAGACGATAAACTGCCAGCGACACCAAAAGAATCGTCAACCCAAGCGCGATGCTTTTCTTCCGGCAGATGAACTTCTTCAATTCCACTGACAGCTCCGCGGGACCTTTCGCCGCCGGCCGCCGCCGCGCAGCATGCAAGAAGATCGTCACCAGCAGGAACATCAGCAGGCCCGCCGCCACGTCCAGAAACACCGGAAGTGTCTCGGAAGACATTTGCGTCAGCTTGCCGATGTCGTCCAGCTGAGCGATGTCCTTAAAAAAGCGGCGAATGAAAATCAGCGACACGATCTCAAACTGCTTCGCGATCGATTGCGTGGTCGACTGCGGGAGCGACGCAATCAGCATCAGCACTTCGTAAAAAAGAATGAAGCTGAAGGGCGTGTAAATCGCCGCCAGGTAGTTCCTTCCGACGGCTGCCAGAATCGCCGGCGGATTGGGCAGAACGCGCGCAAGAAACACCAGCCCCAGATGGATCAGGAATCCGGCGACGCTGATCTTGACGATCAGGTGCTCCAGCCACACCTGGCGCGTGTGCGAATACAGCCGGTCGAAGGCGGCGGCCAGCGCTGGAGTCATAGTGACAGGCAAATAGCACGCGCGCTGCCAACGCTTGAGAACGCGCCGTTTCGCCGTGCTACCATCCGCTTTCCTGATGCATTTTCTGGATCTGGCCACGATCGCGGCTTACCTGGTTGCGATCACCTGGTTCGGAGCCAGATTCCGCAAAACCCAGCGCAGTTTGAAGGATTATTTCCTGGGCGGCCGATCCGCGCCCTGGTGGGCGATCTCACTGTCCATCGTATCCGCGGAAACCAGCACCCTGACCGTCATCGGCACCCCGGCGCTAGCATACGCGGGCAACTTCCAATTTCTGCAGCTCGTACTCGGATATCTGCTGGCGCGCATCGTGATCTCAGTGCTGTTTCTGCCGCAATATTTCCGCGGGCAAATGTACACCGCCTACGAACTCATGCGGCGCCGTTTTGGCGAACGGGTCCGCAGGCTAACGGCCGCGACGTTTCTGCTGCTGCGCGCCCTGGCCGAAGGGGTTCGCGTCTTTGCGATTTCGCTCATCATCGCGGTGATCCTCGGAACGGGCGAAGTGGCTTCCATCCTGGTCATCGTCTGCCTGACGCTGTTCTATACCTTCGAGGGCGGAATGACCGCCGTCATCTGGACCGACGTGGTCCAGATGTTCCTCTACGTTGCCGGCGCCGATCCTCAGCTTCTTTGTCATCCTGCACCAGATCCCCGGCGGATGGGCGCACGTCTCCCAAATCGCCGGCGCAGCCCATAAATTCCAGATGTTCGATTTCCGCTTTTCCTGGACGGCCGAATTCTTCGCGCGCAACTATAGCTTTTGGGCTGGCATTATCGGCGGATGCTTCCTCACCACCGCGAGCCACGGCACCGAACAGCTCATGGTGCAAAGGCTGCTTGCGGCTAAAAACGAAGCCGAGAGCCGCGCGGCCCTGCTCTCCAGCTGGTTCGTGATCTTCTTCCAGTTCGCTTTGTTCCTGCTGATCGGAACGCTGTTGTTCGTCCACTATTCGGACACGCATGTTCCAGCGCCGCAGCCCATCGATTCCATCTATCCGAATTTCATCTGGCACAATTTGCCGCCGGGGATCGCCGGTCTCGTGATGGCAGCCATCCTCGCAGCCGGCATGTCCAACCTGAGCGCCGCCCTGAACGCGCTCGCGTCCACCACCGTGATGGATTTCTACCGGCCGATCGTTCTCCGCCGAAACCCAGCGCGCCCGGAAAATGATTTCCTGGGCATTGCGCGTTGGGCGACCGTGGCCTGGGGCGCGGTCTTATTCTTCGTTGGACTCATTGCGCGCCATTGGGGATCGGTGCTCGAAGCCGGCCTTACCATCGCGTCTATCCTATACGGATCGCTGCTGGGCGTCTTTCTGCTGGGCCTGCTGACGAAGAAAGTCCAGGAAAATTCGGCCATGATCGGCATGGTCGGCGGCCTGATCGCGATCCTTTGGGTCAAACAATCGACCAGCGTCGCCTTTACCTGGTACGTTCTCATTGGGACCGCGTCCACATTCCTGATCGGCTATGTTTCGTCGCTGGTCTTGGGAGAATCCTCGGATGACCGAAAAGCCGCCTAGCACGGAAACGCATCTCGACCTCAAGCGCGATCTCGGCATCTGGAGCGCGGCCGCAATCGTCATCGGGACCGTGATCGGAAGTGGCATCTTTCTGGTGCCCAACAGCATGGTGAAGAGCGTCGGCTCGCCGAGCATGGTCTTCGTGGTCTGGATCGCGGGCGGGATTTTGTCGCTGTTTGGAGCCTTGAGCTACGCCGAGCTCGCCGCTGCGCTCCCCCAAGCCGGAGGCGAATACGTCTACCTGCGGGAAGCCTACGGCCCAATCTGGGGCTTTATCTATGGCTGGACTCAAATGTGGGTCGCCAAAAGCGGCTCCATCGCGACCCTGGCCACCGGCTTCGTTATTTATCTTGCGAATTTCCGCCCCGAACTCGAACATACTTGCTGGATCGTACCGCTGCCGATCGGCGAATCCGGCCAGCCGCTCGAGATTCGCTACGGGCAACTTCTCGCCATGGGGGTGATTGCCGTGCTCGCGCTCATCAACTATTTCGGCGTTCGCGTGGGAGGCGACGTGCAGGTTGCAGTTACGGCGCTAAAAGTCGGTCTGATCGCTCTGATTATCTTGATTGGGCTAGGCTCCGGACACGGCTCGGTGGCAAATTACCATACTTCGGTCCCGGCCGCGGGCGGCATTACCGGTTTCTTCGCGGCTTTAGTTGCGGCGCTGTGGGCCTACGACGGCTGGAATAACGTCAGCATGGTGGCGTCGGAAGTGAAAAATCCACAACGCAATCTCCCCCGCGCGCTCATTCTCGGAACCCTCAGCGTGATCGCGATCTACCTGCTCACAAATCTAGCCTATTTTTACGTCCTATCAGCCCCCGACGTGGCATCTACCGATCGTGTTGCCGGGGAAATGATGGGGCGAATCCTGGGACCGCGGGGAGCCGGAGCCGTCAGCATCGCGGCTATGATTTCGATATTTGCGGCTCTAAACGGCTCGATCCTGTCCGGCTCGCGCGTACCTTTCGCCATGGCCCGGGATAAGTTGTTCTTCCGTCAAATCGCGTTCGTGCACCCGGCGCACCGCACCCCGAGTGTCTCGATTCTGGCGCTGAGCGCTTGGGCCGCCTTACTGGTTCTTAGTGGACGATACGATCAGTTATACACGTATGTCATCTTTGCGAGCGTGATACTCTACGGAATGGCGACCGCGTCGGTGATCGTTTTGCGGCGCAAGCGCCCCGAAATGGCGCGGCCTTACCGCACCATCGGTTACCCAATTGTCCCGATTGTTTTTGTTTTGGGAATCGCGAGCCTGATTCTTTCGACGCTGTGGCATTCACCGCGCGAATCACTGATGGGTCTGGCGCTGATTGCTTTGGGCTTGCCCTTTTACTTTTATTGGAAGGCTGGTAGTCGCAACTGATTTTCACTTTTTACGTTTGTCAACGGGTGCGCATCTAGCGGCGTGTTCTGTTTTCCGAACAAAACTCTTGAAAAAATTGACAAACTGAGCTACAAAGAGATTGTAACTTGATTGGGTAAATCGAGGCCTTCCGCGTCGCGTGTTCGTATTCCAGAACAAAAAGCGTGTCTGGAAGCCGAAGTTTTGGAGAGAATCCAGTAATGGACATCAACAAGATGTTGACTGAGTTGCGCCTCGAGCGTGAGCAGGTGGAAGAGGCGATTATGACCTTGGAGCGGCTGGCGCGGGGACGCGGCCGGCGTCGTGGGCGCCCACCCTCCTGGATGACGCAGATCAAAAAAAGGGGACGTCCGCCCGGAAGCAAGAACCGGCCAAAGAACGAAACCAAGGGCGCGGCCGCTTAGCCCGTAACTATCGATACAGCAGGTATTTCTCTCTCTTCTTGACGAACTCAGCGAGAGAGTCCTCCATTTTCTGCACAATCGTCCGGGGATCTTCGCCCTTTTCCTCAGCATCGATCACTTCGCGATTTCCGATCAGCAGGCGGTTTCGATCCAGCGCGATCTTGCCCGGATACAGGTTTCCGATCGCGTAGGCGATTTCTAGCCCTAGCCGCGTGCTGTCAAATTGATATCGATCTGAGATCACGAACCGTACGCCTTCGATGGTCTTCCCGGCAAATACCGACGAAGCGGGCCGAAAGCGCGTCGGATAAACTCGCACCCCGGGAATATACCTGGCATTCAAGAACGCCGCCAATTCCGGACCCTGAATCCAATCGGCGCCGATCTGCTCGAAAGGTGCGTCGGTGCCCCGCCCTACCGAATAATTCTGGGAGTTTTCGAGCATCGCGATTCCGGGATACAGAGTCGCCGCATTCAGGCTGCGCATGTTCGGGGAAGGATCGATCCAAGGCAAGCCGGTAGAATCGAACCAATCGCCGCGATTCCAGCCTTGCATCGCAATTACGTGCAAATCCGCACCGAGGTGCTGCTCGGCGTTCGCCATATTCGCCAATTCGCCGAGCGTTAGGCCGTGTCGCAGCGGAATTTCGAAACAACCGGTGAAGCTTTTGAGGTTCGGGTCCAGCATCGGCCCCTCAACATGTACGCCCGTGATCGGATTCGGCCGGTCCAAGACGAAAAAAGGCACGTGTACCTTCGCGGCTTCTTCCATGCCGTACAGCATCGTGCAGGAATATGTATAGAAGCGCGCGCCGACATCCTGAATATCGAAGACCAGCGCGTCCACTCCTTTTAGCATCTCGGGCGAAATGCGGCGCGTCGATCCCTGAAACAGGCTGAATACCGGGATCCCGGTCGCGGGATCCTTCGTATTCGCGATATCGGGCCGGTCCTCGGCGCCAGAAAGCCCGTGCTCCGGAGAAAAAAGCGCCGTAATGTGAATTCCGCCGGCCAGCATCACATCGATATTGCGCTTGCCATTACGGTCCACGCCGGTCTGGTTGGTAATCAGCCCGATTCGCTTGCCTTGGAGCGGCGCGAAATGCTCGGCGGCCAGAACATCCAGGCCGGTTCGCGTTTCGCCCTTCCGGTCCACCACGCGATGCAACCCCGGCCCGACGATGGTCTCGTTATAGCCAGTAAGGTTCGCGCTCGGGGTGACGATTCCGTACGATGCCGCGGCAATCGTCGCGACGCGGCTGCGGAGCGAATTGATGGATTTCCCCCGATGCGGATGCACCGAATTCGCGAGCAAAATCACGTAGGTTTTGCTAAACGGGTCGATCCACAGCGACGTGCCGGTAAATCCGGTGTGGCCATAAGAACCGATCGGGAATAAATCGCCGCGCTCGCTCGAATAGGGCGAGTCGATGTCCCAGCCCAATCCGCGCAAGATCGGCTGGTCGGAGGGCGACTGCGGAGAGGCGAACTTCTCGATGGTATCGGCGCTAAACAGCCGGCGGCCTCTGCCTTGGGTTGGATTGACTTCGCCCCGATCGAGCATCATTTGCGCAAATTTCGCGAGATCATCGACGGTGGTAAAGACCCCGGCGTGTCCCGCCACTCCTCCCATGTAGCGCGCGGTGTCGTCGTGAACCACGCCGCGCAGCGGCTGGCCGGTAGCCGGATCGATCTCCGTAGGCGCGATGCGCGACCGCAGGTTCGCCGGAGGCAGGAACATGGTCTCCTGCATGCCCAGCGGCTCGAAGATGTTTTCGCGCGCGTAGTCATTGAGCATCTTCCCGCTCAAACGATGCACGATCTCGCTCAGCAGAATGAAATTGATATCGCTATAGACGAAGCGAACACCCGGTGGACCGGCAGGCGGGTCGGTCAGAGCGCGGTGAATCCCGGTCTCATAGCCGCTCCAGGCGGGCTTCAGATCGAGATCGGGCCGGAGCCCTGAAAAATGCGTCATCAGATTGCGAATGGTGATGTTGCTGTGGCCGCCCTGAAACTCGGGCAGATAGCGGGTCACCGGATCTTCGAGCCGGAGCTTACCCTGCTCGAACAGCTTCATCAGTGACGGCGTGGTGGCGATTACTTTGGTCAGTGACGCGGCATCGAAAATCGTGTCCACTGTCATCGGCTCACGCCCCGGAATCAGCGAGCGCTCTCCGTAAGCCTTGCGGTAAACGATTTGCCCGTCGTGCCCGATGAGCACCACGGCGCCCGGGATCAACCCGTCTTCGACCGCCTTGCCGATCTGCTCATCCGTCGCCGCCGCGCCCGGATAGCTCTCTTGAGCCCACGCACAGATGGCACAGAGCAGAAACAGGACGATCCTCATTGCAGTCTTTTAGCTGTATCGTCCAGAAGCTTCGCCAGAGTTACATCGTTAGACGTGATGCCCTGGGCGTCGTGAGTCATCAGGTCGACGGTGACGCGGTTGTAGACGTTGAACCACTCCGGATGATGGTTCATTTTTTCGATTGCGAGCGCGGCCGTGGACATGAAGCCGAAGGCGTGGATGAAATCGGAGAATTTGTATTCCTTGTGCAGCTTTCCGTTGACCACGGTCCAGCCGGGAAGCTCCGAGAGCGCGGCGTTGAGCTCGGCGCCCGAAAATTTCCTCATGTCTCCATTATGAGACGCAGGGGCGCGAGAGCGGTAGCAGCCTGAGATCGACCGGAAGCAGCCAGTCGATTTGGGTCTCAACAATTACGCGGCTTCAAAATCGGGTGCGTGAAATAAGCCAAGCTTCTGAGACGTGATCTGCTGAGCTTTAAACATAAACACTTTCGCGCTGCCGCCTCGTGTGGTGACCGGATTGCCAGGAACACGGTGACACTGATTACCTAAAATCGGTTGGAAGCACCACCGCGCTTAGGCTCGTAGCACTTCAAACCCTCTGCCCGAGAAGCAGAAGCACTCACTCTAGAATCATGCCGTAGTGAAGTGGCAGAAACCTGGAAGCCACGACCCTAAGGACCGTTTCGCTAGGAGGCAATATGAAACGAGCACTTGCAGCGATTCTGTGCATATTAGTTCCAACCGCTCTTCTCGCTGGAGACACCGGTTATAGAGTCACGTATGACGGCGGCTCGATTCCCCAGACCAAGGCGGGAACCGGCTTGAAGCTGTACATCGAAACCAGCCAAGTTCGGTTCGTCAAGGACAAGAAAGACTTAGTAATGGTGCCGGCCTCTGCCGTCACGGAAATCAGCTATGGCCAGGACGTTCACCGGCGGGTGGGCGCTGCTATCGGTCTTGCCGTCGTCTCATTCGGCATTGGGGCGCTCATGGCATTGACGAAATCAAAAAAACATTTCGTCGGGCTCACGTGGGTTAACGGAGACGAAAAAGGCGGCCTTGCAATTCAGTGCGATAAGAGTGAGTACCGCGGCATCCTGGCTGGATTGGAAGGTATAACCGGCAAGAAGGCTGTTAACTCGGAAGCCCTTACCGTTAAGAACTGAACCGCTATTTCTTGAGCAGCTGCAGGATCTCTTCCTCGTAGGTGTTCTTGCCCACGATGCCGGTGTGCATGGCGGCGATCTTTCCGGTGCGATCGATCAGGAACGTCGTGGGCAGGCCGTCCACGCCGCCGTATCGTTTGGCGACGTCCTCATTGCCCAGCAGCACCGGATAGTTCATGCCGACTTTTTGAACATACGGCGTGATTACCTTCCAGCCGTCCTCATCCATGGAGACGCCGACGACCGCCAGTCCCTGGGAGCGATACTTATTCTGAAACTCGATGAACCAGGGGATTTCCAGCTTGCAGGGACCGCACCACGTGGCCCAGAAATTCAGCAGCACGGCTTTGCCGCGGAAGTCCGCAAGCTTTGTGTCCTTGCCGGTTGCATCGCGCAGCGTGAATTGCGGCGCAGCGGTACGATCAGCCGCCGGTTGAACAGCGGCTGCCGCGGGCTCCCAGCCATAGCGGATCAATACAATCCCTGCCAGGACGAAAACAAACACGCCGGCTCGCAGAAGTCCTCTCATGTCGGCACCTCTACATCTATTTTCGCTGAAAGCGCGCCCGGAGTTTCGGGGGCCGATCTGGCGGGCTGAGCATGCGACACTGGTTGCTGTGTCTGGCCAACTCCCTCGTCTGCGCTTGAGCCTGGACTTCATGCCTTCGCCCGATCCCCAGCATCCCGGGCTGCTCATTCGCGACCCGTTTCGATATTCCGACGCGATGCTTCTCATCCCTCCCGAATTGGTTCCGTGCCTGGAGTGCTTTGACGGGCAGCAAACCTCGCTCGATCTTCGCGAGAACCTGGTGCGCCTTACCGGCGAGATACAGGTCAGCGATTTGGAGAAGCATCTTTACGACACGCTCAGCCAGTCTGGGTTCCTGGAAGACGAAAAATTCGAGGAGCTTCGCGCGGCGCGCATGAGCGAGTTCGCGGCTGCGCCAACCAGAGAAACATCGCAAGCCGGCTCCGCTTATCCGAACGACCCCGAAGAGGCTCGCAAGACGCTGGCCGGGTACATGCAAGGCGCCGAATCGAATGGCACCCAATCGAGCAACGATGGCGTACCGATCGGGATCGCGGCTCCGCACGTCAGTCCTTTCGGCGGGTGGGAATCGTATCGCGAAGCGTATGCCGCGCTGCCACCGTCGGCCGCCGATCGGACGTTCGTCGTGCTGGGCACTTCGCACTACGGCGAACCGGACCGCTTCGGCCTGACTCGCAAGCCGTATGTCACGCCATTTGGAGAGGCTCGGACGGATCTTCGTCTGGTAGATGAAATCGCGCAGGGGGCGCCGAATTCCGTGCTCATGGAAGATTATTGCCATGCCGTGGAGCATTCCATCGAGTTTCAAGTGTTGTTTCTCCAATACGTATATGGCCCGAACATCCAAATCCTGCCGATCCTGTGCGGCTCGTTCGCGCGCAGCATTTATACCGGCGGGAAGCCGGAGAAAAGCGAGAACGTGAATCGATTTTTCGGCGTCCTGGGCGAACTGGCGGCGCGGGAAGCGGATCGCCTGTTTTGGGTTCTGGGCGTCGACATGGCCCACATGGGGCGCCGCTACGGCGACGACTTCGCCGCTCAAGCCGAAGAAGGGCAAATGTTGGCGGTCCGGGAACGCGACCGGCTGCGGATCGAACGCCTCAGCGAGGCCGATTCCGGCGGGCTTTTGGGACCTGGTGCAGGAGAATCGCGACGACCTGAAATGGTGCGGGTCGGCGCCCTTTTATACTTTTCTGAAAGTAATGCCGCAAGCGCGCGGGACGTTAAAACGCTATCAGCAATGGAATATCGATCAGAGCAGTGTAGTTAGCTTCGCGGCCCTTTCTTTCCGGTAGTACTCGTGAGCCCTCGGTACTAGAACTCAATAGTACGAAAGATCCATAGGTACTAAAGAGTATTTTCTATTACGCTGTAGCGTGCCCGAAGTGAAACCTTCCTTCGTCTTGGTTTGGGGAGACTAGTTCTCCCCCAGTTTTTCGTTTCTTGAGTCTGGTTGCTTCGGCGGCGAACAGGAAACGAAAAGCTGCCTTTTATTCTGGCCGAGCCGCCACCCAATATCCCGGGCGCGTGCGAACCTCCAGGCCCGAGCGATTCACAATTACCTTGATGTCGTGAAATCCGCCCTCGCTCATAGTGTTGGGGATGTAGCTGAGCAGGTATTGGCTATGAATCTCTTCGCTGATCCCTTCGACAGCTTTTTCGAGGCTTTTGTCGCTGATGAAGGAATACTCCTTGCCGCCGGTGAACCGGGTGAAGACGTCCAGAGTATCGTCGACAAACATGCTCTTGACGCCCTTGAAAATATCCACGAAGAGCGGGACAAAGTTACCGTTGTAATAATTCTGATCGACGCTGTTGGGAGTGACCACGGCTCCGGGCGGGGCCACTGTCGCGGTGGTCGGTATCGGGGGCGGAGGCTGCGGCATCGCTCTTGAAGTCAAGCCGGCGACCACGCTGGAGATGTCGAGCGAGTAGATGGCGACGTTGGCGAACTCGGCCTGGGTGAGCACTTCCCGCAATCGGCCTTCGCTGCCCCGGTCGCGTTTTTCTGCAATCAGCAGCAGGATGCGTCTTCGATCGGAGGGGCGCTTTTGTAGCATCCGGATGGACTCCATGGTGACATCCACCAGGGCGTGGTTGGAGCTGCCGGGTGTCATCTTCCGCATCGCTTCGGAGACTTTTTCAGTTTCGCTGGTGAAGTCCTGGACCACTTGAATGCGATGATCGAACCCAAGCACGGCGACCTCGCCATCCTGGCCCGCGATCATATCGTTCAACAACGAGCCGATGCGTTGAATCTTGGGAAGAATGTCGGTCAAATTGGAGCTGCGTTGCACTGCGATCACCAGCGACAGCGGCTCGTCGCGAACGTCGGCCTGGATTCGCTGGGGCTTGTTATTGTCCAGCAGCGTGAAATCCTGGAGCTGCAAGCCGTCGACGAAGTCCCCTTTCCGGTCGCGCACGGTGGTGGGGGCAATGACAACCGTCGTGGTGATTTTTATGGGAGGAGCCTCTGCCTCGGTGGGAGGGTCGGCGGCAGGCGGGGTCTGAGCCGAGCCGAGAGCGCACATCATCAGAGCCATCAGAGCATTGCGCATACTTTTAGTGTGGCACAACATCATGGCTGGTTCTCCCTTCTAGTAGATCGACGACATGCGGGACCAGTTTCGCAATGGCGTCCAAGGACTCGACGGCTCCCTTGGGCGAGCCGGGAAGGTTGACAATCAGGCAGCGTCCACGGACTCCGGCCAAACCGCGCGATAATGCGGCAAACGGCGTTGATTTCAATCCTTCCGAAACGCATCAGTTCGGCCATCCCGGGGAGGGTCCGTTCGAGGACGCCGGTGGTAGCTTCCGGAGTGACGTCGCGGGCGGCCACGCCGGTTCCCCCGGTTGTCAGGATTACGGACACCTGGCCGGAATCGGCCCAGCGGCGGAGCACGGCCGCGATCTGATAGGCATCATCCGGGACCACCTCGGAAGCTTGCGCGGTCCAACCCAACGCCTGCGCCCGGTCGCGCAGCATCGCGCCAGACCGGTCCTCACGGGTTCCGGCGACAACCGAATCGCTGATGGTCAAAACCGCAACTCGGATCATGGCTCTATCACGACGCTCTATCACGACGAGCGCTTATAGTCTCCGCTCTTTCCTCCGCTTTTTTCGAGCAAGTAAAGGTCCTGAATCTCGATACCCTTATCCAGTGCCTTAGTCATGTCGTAGACCGTGAGGGCGGCGACCGAGGCGGCCGTGAGCGCCTCCATTTCGACTCCGGTGGGTCCGGTAGTGGTCACGCTGGATGTGATGCGCACGCCGGTCGGCTCGATGGTGGCATCCACATCCACGTGGGAAAGCATCAGGGGGTGGCAGAGCGGAATCAGCTCGGAAGTCTTTTTGGCCGCGGAAATGCCGGCCACGCGGGCGATTTCGAGCGGATTGCCCTTGGGATTCTCGGGCAGGCGCGCGACGACATCCGGCTGCATGCGGACAAAGGCGTGGGCGCGGGCCGAGCGCTTGGTCGGGGATTTGGCGGAGACGTCGACCATGCGCGCCTCGCCGGCATCGTCATAGTGAGTCAGTTTTTTCTTCATGGGGATTATTTGAGCAGGACGCGGATCGCGTCGCCGGCCGCCCAGCATTCCCGATCCGGTTCGGTAACCAAGAAGGCATTGGCTCGCGCCAAGGCAGGCACGTCGCCCGATCCTTGCCAGGGGATCGGAGTGACGCAGGATCCGTCGGGGCTTAACGTGGCAGGCAGGAAGCGCGTCAACCCGGTCTTCTGGCGGAAATCGGTGGCGAGTTTGGTCCAAAGCATCGGCAAGGGCAGCTCGCGCTGGCCCGAGAGGCGCTCCACCATGGCGCGGGCGAACAGTTCGAAGGTCACCATGGTGGAAGCGGGATTCCCCGGCAAGCCGAAGAAGAATTTCCCTTGGGCTTTGCCAAACACGAGCGGCTGGCCCGGCATGATGAGCACGCGATCGAAAAAGAACTTCGGCGCCGAGGTCGGCCAGAACACGCTCCACGATATCGTATTTTCCGGCCGAAACGCCGCCGGAGAGCATCAGCATGTCGAACCGCAGCCCGTGCTCGATCAACTCGCGGGTGGCGGCATAGAGGTCGCGGGCGACGGGCAGGATTTCGGGATCGCCGCCGGCGCGGGCCACCTGAACGGCCAAGGACTCGGCATTTGAGTTGCGAACCTGATAGTCGAGCGGCGTCTGGTTTACTTCCACGATTTCGTCGCCGGTCGCGAGGATCGCTATTTGGGGCCGCACGAATACGGACACGCTGGAGACGCCGACCGTGGCAAGCAGCGCGATCTGCGCAAAATCCAAACGGCGAGCCGGGTTCGAGCAGGACCGCGCCCAGGGAGGCCTGGCATCCTATTAAGCTGACGTTCTCGTTCGGGGCGAGCGAGCGCGGCACATTGACCTGATCGCCATTGACAGTAACGTGTTCCACCATGACCACCGAGTCGGCTCCGCGCGGCAGCGGAGCGCCGGTCATGATCTCGACCGCCTGACCCGGCTGGAGTTCTCCCTGAAAAGCCTCGCCGGCTCGGACTTCGCCGATCACGGTTAGCTCTCCTGGAACATCCGAGGCACGCACGGCGAAACCGTCGCGCACGGAGCGGGAGACAGGCGGGTAATCGCGATCGGCCAGGATCGGCTCCGCCAGCACTCGTCCCGCGGCTTTCTGAAGGGTGGCTTGCTCCTTAGGGAGCGCGACGTTGGCCGCCGCAGCCTGGGCGAGCACGCACTGGCGCGCCTGCTCAAAGGTGAGGGTAGCCACGAATGTTATTGTACCGGGCGGCAAATGGTCGGCGTGGTTCCCTGCCCCGGCTTTATAGGCCGAGTGCCCGTCGAATCGCTGCTTGCGCGTGCTTCATTTGCGCGGGGTCGGGATGCGACTGGCGGGGCCAGAAGAACCCACGCAGTCCGTCCTTCTTGCGGCGTGGAACGATGTGCACGTGCAGATGCGGCACGCTCTGGCTGACGCGATTGTTGAGGGCGACGAAAGTGCCCTCGGCTTCCATCCCGCGCTCCACCGCGTTTGACAAACGCTGCACGTTGCCGAAGAACGGGCCGAGCAGTTCCTTGGGGAGATCGGACAAGGTCTCGTAATGCTGCTTGGGGATCAGCAGCGTGTGGCCCAGGAAGAGCGGCCGATGGTCCAAAAAGGCCAGGGAAATGGCGTCCTCCAAGACGATCAGCGGCGCGAGCTCGCCCGACGCCAGTTCACAGAACTTGCAGGCCGCGTCCGAAGACATCAGCTTTCAATAGGACCGTCGCCGTGGCTGAGCGCGGTGATCACCTGCTCCCGCCGCTGCCCGGCGAGATCGATGGCGGATTGCATCGAATAGGAGTACACCGCGACGCCGATCCCGGCCGCCACCAGGAGCACCGCGAAAAACGCCAATTCGGTACCAAACGCGTAGCGCGCCAAATAAGCCAGGGCGACGGGCGTGAGAGAGATTGGAAAAACCAGCATCAAGAGCGCCTGGGTGCGGCCGCTCGCCGCGGTGCGGAAGGATTTGGAAGGATTCACCGGGCGCGGATTATAGAGCGAACTCAGGTTCCCGATGGCCAGCAGGAACAGGGTCAATACTCCGCTGACAGAGAAGGCTTCGGCAACCTGAAGCAGCGTGATGGGCAAGTACAATAGCGCGCAAACCAGCGCGATGGCGCTGACCTCGAGCAGGACAAACAGCATCGCCGCCAGATTCTTGCCCACCAGCACGGAAGTCATGGTGACCGGCGCTGTGAAATAAATTTGTATGGCGCTGCGATCGAATCCGAAGCAGTTCCAGAACAGCGCGTCGCTGAGCAGCAGGAGCGCGTACACGCTGACCAGAGTGAGATAGTTGTCCGACAGCAGGGAGTGCCTGGGAGTGACGCGTCCGAACGCCATCGGCGCCCAGATGAGCAGCCCGAAAGAGAATCCCATCAGAAAAACGAGCCGGAACCGGGGGGAGCGGCTGAGGAAGCGAAGCTCTTTTTCGATTAAGGCGGCGAGCGGATCGGGAAACAATAAATTGGGAATTTGATAGAACCAATCCATGCGGCTGGCCCGGCGTTTGTTCGAGGTTCCCTCGGAGGCTGCCGCCGCGGAATCGAAACGCAGGCCGCGGGCGAATTGCCATCGGCCAAAAAGATAAGCCGCCGCGGTCCAGGCTAACACGATACCGATGGCGGCCCAGGAGAAATCACCCAGGGCGAGCCGTGCGGTGGCGGTCCACGGCCAGATGGAAGATGGTTCGCCGGAAAGAAAATGCCGGACCCGGCTTTCCGCGCCCCGGAACAGAAGCAGTTGGGGTAAGGCGGCGGCGATCACCAGCAGGAAGATCACGATCTCCCGCACTCGTTTGCGCGCGAGCAGCCGAACCAGCAGATCCCGCATTCCAGCCGAACAGCACAAATTAAATAGAGCGAACAAAACCAGCGAGGCCGGCGCCCACAGCGGAATTTTTGGATTCAGCAGCAGGCCGATCGAAGCTCCGATCAGCAGGATCACCATTTCGATGCCGGTGGAAATGCGCAGCACCAGCTCCAGGGCGAACAACTGGCTGGTGCGGATCGGATAAACCAGCAGCTTGCGCATATCGAGCGACGAACCGAGCGAGGCCATCAGCACCGGGATCAACTGCCAGTACAGAAAACATAACAACAGGGCCGCGGGAAAGAGCCTGCGGAACGGCTCGATCTCCTCCGGCTTGGAGAGCAGGAACGCGGTTAAGAACGCCAGGTAGGCGAAGAGGGCGTACCAGCCCCCGGTCAACAGGCTGGTGAATGCCACGCCGGACTTATTGGAACGCGGGAAGTGGTTGCGCAGCGTGCGCCACTGGGCCCAGAGGATCGCGCTGATCTGGCGCCACATAGAGTTATAACCAGTCCAAGGTCTCGGCCAGACGGTCGGCGCCCACCACACGAACGAAAATATCTTCGAGAGTTTCCGAGCCTCGGCGCAGCTCGGCGATGGTGCCGGACAGCTCGATCTTGCCTTGCTGCAGAATGGCCACCCGGTCGCATAATCGCTCGACCACTTCGAGGACATGGGAGGTGAGAAAGACGGTGGCTCCCTGGCGCACCTGGTCGAGCAGGATGTCCTTCATCAGGCGCGCGCCCACGGCATCGACTCCTTCAAACGGCTCGTCCAGCAGAAACAGCTCCGGGCGGTGAATCAAAGCGGCCGCCATGGCCACCCGTTTGCGCATGCCTTTGGAATAGTCGGCGATCAGCTTACGCGGCTCGGCGTCGAGTTCGAAAAGGGCCATCAATTCGCGCGAGCGCTCAATCGCCAGGGGACGCGCCAAGCCGTACATCCGCCCGACGAATTCGGTGAATTCGAGCCCGGTCAGATGGTCAAACAGAAGCGACTCGTCGGGAACCAGGCCGATTCTTCCTTTGACCTCCAGGCTGCCGTCCGGCATGGGAAGGCCTAGCAGCTCGATGGTGCCCGAAGTCGGGGGAGCCAGCCCCATGAGCATTCGGATGGTGGTGGTCTTGCCGGCCCCATTTGGCCCCAGAAAGCCGAAGAAGCAGCCGCGGGGAACGTCGAGGTCGAGACCATCCACAGCCGCCTTCGTTCCGTACACTTTACGAAGATTGCGGGTCCGAACGGCGGGGGTGGGGTCCATCGTGTCCAACGGGGTTCAGTCCCATGGTACAAAACGGCCACAATCGGCGAGGACTGTAGGCTGTTGCTTCACAATGAGGTTGGCTTGGTTCCGGCCTGGCGACCTAAGCTTTTTCGCTGCAAAGCCGATATTTCAAATGTGACAGCTCCGGCCACACCAGTAACGGTGCGCGATAGGGCTCTCCGGGCCCTGGAACAATTGCCGCCTTTCTCCCCCATTCTGAATCGCCTGATCGCAAGTTTGGCGCATGAAGATGTTTCATTCGCCAAGATCGCCGAGCTTATCGAAAAAGATACCGTTCTGGCCGGCAATATTTTACGTTTGGTAAATTCGGCGCTGTATGGATTACCGGGCACAGTAAACTCGATTCGGCATGCCGTGTCGCTGCTGGGGATTCAAAAACTCCGCAACGCCGCCTTGAGCATGTCGGTATCGCGCATGTGGAATCAGATCAAGACGCCCCCCGGTTTTTCGATCGCGCGATTCAATCTTCATTCCGTGGGAGTCGGCATTCTGTCGGATCTGCTCGCACAGCGCCTGGATGTTGTTTACGGAGAGGGCGCCTTCGCCGCAGGCCTTTTTCACGACCTCGGGCTGCTGCTGGTGGCTATCGGTTTACATGAAGAATACAAGCAGATGTCTCTGCTTTGCAAAGAGGATCAGAAGTGGATGGTCGACTACGAGGTGCAGATCCTCGGCGTGACGCATTCGGAACTATCCGCCGAAGCGCTGGCCATCTGGAACCTGCCGGAGCCGATCCAGGTCGCCGTCCGATATCACGTCCAGCCCGAACTCGATCCCACGCGGGTCCCTGCGGGCCAAGTCGCATTGAGCCGCGTGATAAGCGTCGCGGATCATTACGTCAAAGGAATGGGCACCTGCGTCAGCCTCTTCGAAAATGACAGCTCGGAGGGACCAAACCCGCTCGAATCGCTCGGCCTGGGGGAACGGCTCCCCGGCATCCTAACGGAATTCGAGAACGAATTTACGGCCATCCAGGCGTATTTTTGAGGAGCCGATTTTAGGTTCCCGCCTGGACTAGGAACTCGCCCCACTCCAGTAAAACTCGCCGGCACCTACCAGCTCAGCCGGACCCGTCAGGTACACCGAAGCATCCCATCGCAATGTGAGCGACTCGCCGGCCGGCGTCAGGATAGTCACGGGGCTCGCGGCGACATCCCTCAAAATCGCCGCCGCCGCCGCGCCCGTCGAACCAGTGCCCGAACTCAGCGTAACCCCCGCGCCGCGCTCATAAAATCGGACATCGATGGTGTGGCGGTCCACGGGACGGACAAAGGAAACGTTGGTTCGTTTCGGGAAGTACGAGTGTTGCTCGATCTCGGCGCCGAGTGCTTCCCAATTCGGTGGAAACTGCTCACTAAAAACCACGCACTGCGGATTGCCCACGTCGAGGATGGTCACTTCTTGAGTCGCATTGCGAAGCGGTAGCGAAAATCGGAGATGGCGTTCCTCAAAGACCGGGCGGCCCATATCCATTTCGAACGAAAAGTGCCGGCCGGCGCGCTCGATCAGGCGCAAATGTTTGGGCCCGGCTCCCGTAACAACGGTGACCTCCTGACCAGCTTCCGCGGCCTCTAACAGAAGCGCCGCGGCACAACGCGTCCCGTTGCCGGAAATTTCAGCCTCGCTGCCATCGGAATTGAAAAGGCGGATGGTCGCGCCGCGCATCAGAATCCATCCGTCAGCGCCGATGCCGGTATGCCGGTGGCAGATCGCTCGCGCGATGAAGGGAAGATCGCCGGACGGCACGCGGTCGAGCGGGGTCAGCAGAAAATCGTTTCCGGCGCCGTGCGCCTTGGTGAACGGAATATTCATAATGAATCGAGCTGGTAAATCTCGATCGCCGGCGCGCCGCGCACCGTGATCACCTGCACCAAGCGATACTTTAGCTCGCCCTTGAGCGCCGCCCGTTGAACGGCCGTGGCGATCACATCGCCGGATGTCGCCACCGCCCAGCGCGTATGCAGAAACAGATCAGGCCGGCGGATGGCGCTCATCCACATCGGTACGTTTCCATCATGCAGCACATCCCGCAGCGGGATTCCAGCCTCTCGAAAAATCCCGATCAAATCGCCGAATCGAGTCAGGATGCCTTCGCCGGGGCGGTAACGATCGGCAAGCAGGCGGGCCGCGTCTTTTGTCCAGGCACGCCGCATTTCAGAGTTGCGCTGCGACTCCTTCCAGCAAACCAATTGGTCCATGCCCGGACGGATCAGCCAGGGAGTGATGCCGGCCAATATGACCGCGACAGCCAGCAGTACCCGCACTCGCCCGCTTCCCAGCAGCACGACAGCTCCCCCCGCGATCGCCAGCAAGGGCAGCGCCGCTAATCCGTAGCGCGTGTTGTAAAACGTGTGCGGCCATAGATTGGGAACGTAGATCGGCGTTCCACCCGAGTGCATGCTCCAGATGTAAAAGATCGATGGCAGGCCGGCGGCGATCACCGGCCAGATCAGCCGTTTCCGCGCGATGCCCAGCGCGATTAACCCGGCAGCCCCTGCCACTACTACGCCCCAGCCGCAGCCGAATCGTGCCGCGCTAGCAAAGTAGACCAAGGCTTTCGCCCAATCGCGATCTCCCGGGTAAGGCTGCATGCCCTGATCGAGCGCGCGCTGATAGATGCTCTTCGCGGAAAAAGGCCCGTTGAAAAATTCGAGCGGATTGGAATAGAGCCACCAATTATGGCCGAGCCAAAACAGGGGCGCGAGCACAGCGATACTGGCGAAGACCAGCGGCGCAACGAATTTCCGGCGCTGTGCCGCCAGGACGAAATACAAAGTCACGAACGGGATCAGGAACCATCCCTCATAACGCGCGAGAGAAGCCGCGATGCTTGCGACTCCGGCTCCGATCACCGCGCCCAAAGACTGCGTGGCATGAAATCGGATCGTACAGTAGAGCAGCGCCATGAAAGCGGCCAGGAAAACCGGCTCGGTCATCGGCGTAGCCTGCAGGTAGAGGAGGTTCGGGTTTAAGGCAAAGAGTCCGAGACTCGCCAGTGCCACTGCGGACGATTGAGCCGCCAGGCGCAGCGCCGCATAAAGAAAGCCGCCCGCGACCACGAAACAAATCGACGCCGGGATCGCGCCGCCCAGGCCAGTGCGCCACAGACGGTTGTTCTGCACCCACGGCAAGATGAGCAGGTGCGGCAGCGGAAGCCAAACGGTCCCTAGCTGATCGTATCCGGGAGTGCGCGAATCCAGGATACGGCGAGCGATGTTGAGATGCGCCTCCGCGTCGCCATAGTACAAGGTCCAGCCCGATCGATAGACGAAAGCGGTAGCGGCCGCACTGAGGGCGCAGAGCGCGAAAAGCACCAGAGCGAGTTCCAGCCGAGCGTTTTTCAAAATTCGGTGAAGGCGCGGAACTCTTGAAAGCGCGCGTCGATCTCGGCGCGAGTCAGCGTCCTGAAGCGCTCCACCCCAAACTTCTCGCAACAGAAACTACCCAGGACGGAGCCGTAGATCACGGCGCGGCTCAACTCCTTCTCCTGAATGTGGCCGTTTTTCAGATCGAATCCTTTCTCGGCCAGGTATCCAATGAAGCCTCCGGCGAAGCAGTCGCCGGCTCCGGTGGGATCGAAGACTTCCTCGAGCAAGTAGCCCGGCACGATGAAATGCGAATCGCGGTGGAATAAAATTGCGCCATACTCGCCCCGCTTGATCACCAGTGTATGCGGACCCATGGCGAAGATCTTCGCCGCCGCGCGCTTCAGATTGTATTCACCCGAGAGCATGCGCGCCTCCGCGTCATTGATCAGCAGAAAATCCCAGTCGTGGATGGTCTCGAGCAGCTCGGCGCGATAGTCCTTGATCCAGTAATTCATGGTGTCGCCGCCCGCGAATCTCAGCCCGTTCATCTGCCCGCGGACGCTGCGCTGCAAGGCCGGCTGGATGTTCCCCAGAATCAGATACGGCGCGCGGCGATAGCTCTCGGGCAGCTTAGGATCGAAATCGGCAAAGACGTTGAGATCGGTGCGCAGCGTGGTGCGGTCGTTCATGTCATGCGAATACACGCCCGCCCAATAAAACGTTTTGCCCGGAACCCGTTCCAGCCCTTCCAGATCGATTCCGCGGGCGGCCAGCAGATTTTCATCCTCGCTGGCGAAGTCGTCGCCGACCACGGCGACAATATTCGTTTTCGTGAAATAGCTGGAGGCTAACGCGATATAAGTGCACGCGCCGCCCAACATGCGCTCCACCCGCCCGTGCGGAGTTTCGATTCCGTCGTAAGCGACGGAGCCAACGATGACAACGGACATAAGTCTTGATTGTAATATCGGCGCGCGCAGCACCGCAGGATTGATTTCAGATTTCCGGTAAAATTAAGACACCCGCAGGGCGCGTAGCTCAGTTGGTTAGAGCACCTCGTTTACACCGAGGGGGTCCGGGGTTCGAGTCCCTGCGCGCCCACCATTTCCCAACCGAACGCTCTGGCTGTACCATGAGTACTCACCATTGACGGATCGCGCCTTCCCACTGATACTTGATCGCGGTGCTACTCCTGACGGTGTTCCTGGCATTTTTCGGCGCGGGCGGCGCACCGCCCAAAGCGACAACACCCGAGCAGCCTCGCATCACGGGAACATTAACTTTGCCCCAGCCGATCCCGTCGGCCGAGCGCTTGATCTTCGACGCGCGAAGTTCGACGCGGTTTCTAAGCGAATTGACAGAATTTCTAAGCAAGACGACGGTCGTGGCTCCTTATGCACAGCTAGTCGAAACGTTCAGCGACGCGGCTTCGAAAGAAGGCGTAGCATCCGCACCGGCCGGCAATCTGGTCGACCTCGCCTACGATTGGATCGACCGCGATGAGTGGAAATATTTCGTTCGCCTGGAGGTCGATTTGCCTGGCTTCCAAGCGCTCTTTGAAGCGGCAAAGAACGAGCCGCTGTACCGCGACGTCGCCGTCGCGAGCCTGATCTACGGGGGTCAGGGCATCCTGGATTTCAAGCGGAAGGTGCCGGACTACATCGACGACGTCCATCAACAGGAAGATTTTCAGGCGATCAAATTTAAACCACAGAGTAAGAAGGACGCGGAGTGGGCCTGCCGCTTAGCGGCGCACGATGTGGAGAGACAACAAACCCGCTATCGTGCCGCTTTGGAATATCTGCATAGCCGAGGGATCGAGGCCGACACGTTGGAGCAGAGAGCGAAAGACGAGCACAGCACGGCGCTCAACGCGATCTTACTGCACTATGCCGAGCTGATGGGCTCGACGGATGATTTGCACCTCCGCATCGCGATTCTGCTATCCGACGTGGAGCGTGACTCCCCCGCAGTCATCAACGCCGTGCTGCGGATTGGAGAGAAGAATAAACAGGTGGTTTTCGATGCGGCGAACAAAACCTTCGATGCTGACTACGCGGCCTTCCGGTTCCTGCTGCAACAGCCGTCAGAGTAGCTCGGGATTGGTCCGCGAATCTAGCCGTGCCCCAGGTGCATCAGCCAGCCCAGGCCGATGAGAGTAACTATAAAGTAGATAAAGCAACGAATGCCGTAGCGCAGGCGCTCGTTGTCGGTGCGTTTCGTGATCACGCCGAGAACGATCGACGAAAACAGCGCAAAGAGCACCGAAACCTCGAAATGGGAAAGATTCATTTTCGGCATTAGTCTTTTTTTCCAGTAGCGATTTCGTAGGCATCCACCATCGCCAGGATGTTCAGCAGTCCGGCCGCGACCAGAAACTTGGTGCCGTAGTCGTGTACGTGCCCGGCCATATCCGGCTGCGAGTAGCCTAGCCATACGGTAAGCAAGTACAGCAGCCCGGACGCCAGGTCGCCGATGAATCCACCGTAATAAATGATAGTGGTGAGCAGGTCGCCGCGCTGGGGCTGAAACATCGTCCCGCGCATCATCAAGCCGAGCAGGAACATCAGCACCACGCAGCCGGCCAGCAGCGCACCCCGGCCAGGGCGCTTCAACAGGAAATGGCCGCCGCCCGGAACCAGCCAGCTCAACCCCACGATTCCATACCAGGACCGCTGCTCCTGGTCCGCGTTTTTTGTCGCATTCGACGCCATCGCTTTCAGTGTAACAGCTAGCCGGCCGGAGGCTCTTATGATAGGTACATGCCGCGCAGTCAATTGCTTAATTTCGATTTTTACCTGCCCATGATCTTCAATACGATTCGTATTGGGTTCATCCTGCTGTTCGCCTATATATGCTCGGTGATCCTGGGCCGGGCAGTTCGCGGCCTGCGCGTTTATACGGTCAAGATGATGCTTCGGTCCGGCGGTGGAAACGAATACGAACTCGAAAAACGCGCCGAAACCATCGGCAGCCTGACCAGAAAAGCCCTGTTCATTCTCATCTGGACTATCGCGCTACTCATGATCCTGAAGGAAATGAATTTCGATGTGCGGCCGCTACTCGCGGGCGCGGGTGTGGTGGGCGTGGCCGTCGGCTTCGGAGCGCAAAACATTATCAAGGATGTGCTGGGCGGCCTGTTTCTCATGATGGAAAACCAGATTCGCGTGAATGACGTCGCGGTGATCAATGGCAAAGGCGGGCTGGTGGAGGAAATCAATTTACGAACCACCGTTTTGCGCGGCGAGGATGGCGCGGTGCACATTTTTCCCAACGGCTCCATTCAGTCGCTTTCAAATCTCACCCGCGAATACTCCTACTACGTCATCAGCGTGTCGGTCTCTTACGAAGAGGATACCGATCGCGTAATCGGAGTGCTCCAAGAGATCGCGCAAGGTTTGAGCGAAGAGGAACCCTACAAGTCGGCGATTCTGGCGCCCTTCGAAGTTATGGGCGTGGACAAACTAGGCGATTCGGGCGTAGTGATCAAAGCTCGTTTCAAGACGGTGCCGGTCCAGCAGTGGCTGGTGGGCCGCGAGATGAACCGCAGAATCGTAAAACGCTTTGAAGAAGCGCATATCGAGATGTCGTCTTCGTCGCCAACCGTCCAACTCGTGCCTGAGGTTTCAGCCGGCTTTCGAAGCGATCTCAAGGCGATCGTACGCGAGGTGCTGGAGGAGACTAAGGCGACCCAATCGTCCTGAAGCAGCGCGACGCAAGCCGCTGGTCGTGGTTGGAGTCCTGCTCGGTACTACTTGGTTCTAGTGGCCGCAGTACGAGGACTGGTGCGACGTTCCCTGGCTTGAATCAGGGTTTTACCCGAGCGATTTGTAGCGTCGCAGGCCGTACCATCAACTCATGGTCGCGCCGGTTTTCTTCTTCTTTGCAGTACTTTCGGTGATAGAGGACCATACACCATTACGTTCGGGATGCGACGCGGGCGACCAAGTGCTGATGAGCCTTCCGGCTGGAACTCCGGTTGAGGTCCGCTTCCGGCTCGCCGATGGATCCGACTGCTTCAAGATATCGGCCGCGGTCGACGGCAAGCAACTCTTAGGTTATGTGCCGGCGTCTGCTCTGAGCGGCCTGAATAGTTTCGAAGAGGCGCGCACTTCGGCCGCATCGGCGGACGCGGTCGCAGCGCTAAAGCCGGTGACTTCCGAGACGCGCCGCGCCGTGGCTCGGACCGGGGATGCCAAGCTGGACCGCGCCGCTCAATTGCTCGAAGCCAATCAGCCGGCGCAGGCACTCGAATTACTTGAGCCGGCCGCGCAACGCCATCGCAACGATCCTAATGTTCTGTTGCTGGCTGGACTGGCCGCGTATCGCTCGGACCAGCTTCGAGCGGCTTTGGATTACTGGAAGCAGTCGCTGGATCTGGCGCCCAACCAGACGCTCGAGCGGGTCTACGAACGAGTGCTCCGCGAAGAAGAATCCGACCATAGCGGGGAGAAGCTCTACGGGATGCATATCGCGCTGCGTTACGAAGATCAAGCGCTTCCCTCCGATACGGCACGCGCGATTCTATCCACATTAGATGATGATTACGCCGGAATTTCGGCGCAGCTCGGGTGCACGTCGGCGGAGCGCATCGTCGCTATCGTACAAAGCCGCGAGACGTATTTGCGCAGCACGGGAGCAGCCGAGTGGAGCGGCGGGCAATACGACGGCCGCATCCATATCGCTTGGACCGAAGGCACCCAGTTGGGTCCGCAGACGCGCCGCGCGCTGGCGCACGAAATGGTGCACGCTTGCCTGACCAGTCTTCCATCGGGAAATTCGACGTGGCCGGCCTGGTTGCAGGAAGGCCTGGCGCAGAAACTTTCGGGGGACACGCTGACCGCTTCCGCACGCGATCAACTGCACCAGCTCGCGCAAGCGCATCGCCTGCCGCGCCTGGAAGATCTGCGGCAGGATTGGTCTCGGTTGAGCATCGAAAATGCGCGCCTGGCGTACAACATGGCGCTGGCCGCCGCTGACGCGCTCTATGACAACTACGCGTCGTACGGCATTCGCAACGTGCTCAACAATCCGGATAATCTTACGCAGATTGCGGCCGATCTCGACAAACGGCTTGGGCTATAATCGCGCGGCCAGCTTCGCGCCCGCGCGGGATTTTAGAAAATCCGAAAATTCCTGGGCGTTGCGAGTAAGGCCTGGGAACGTCGCGAGGGTGTGTTCGTCAGGATCGAGAATCGCGTAGAAGGGAATCGCAACCGTCCCGAATTTCTTTTCCTCTAAGCTTTGATTCGATTCAGAAGCGCTGTCGGTGCCGTCGGTGTAGAGATCGACCAGAACGAAATCCTTGAGCAAGCTCGAAATTTCAGGACGCGGGAACATGTTGGCCTTCATCCAATGGCAATTCGTGCATGCGTAGCCGGTGAAATTAATGAACACCAGCTTGTTCTCGGCACGCGCCTTGGCGAGCGCTTCTTTGTATTGGTTCTTCATCCAGACAGCGCCGCCGCCTTCGGCCGTCGCGGTCGCCGCCGCCTTCCCTTGCACCGGAATAAACGCCTCGACATTGCCGAGCGGGCTTCCGAACAGACCTGGCAGCAGACTGATGGAGAAAATCAGGAACAGCGCGCCGACCAGCATGCGGCCGACGCCCAGCGGGTCGTCCGCCTTGATTCCTTCCATTCGCAGAAATCCGAGCAGGTAAAGACCGGGCAAGGCGAACAGGACAATCCAGCAGGCCAGGAACAACTCGCGCGAAATGAGGTCGGTTTGTAGGACCTGGTCGGCCGTGCTCAGATACTTCAGCGCGATCGCCAGCACGATGAATCCCAGGACCACCTTGACGCGCAGCAGCCAGCCGCCGCTCTTCGGTAGTTTGTTCAGGTACGCGGGAAATAGCGCCAGCAGGAAGAACGGCGCAGCCAAGCCGGTGGCGAACGAAGCCATGCCGAACACGGGCTGGAGTCCGCTGGTCTGCACGGAAGCCACTAGCAACGGACCAACGATAGGCCCGATGCAAGCGAACGAGGTGAGCGTGAACGTCAGGCCCATCAGAAGCGTGCCCAGATAGCCGCCTTGTTCGGACGCCTGGTTGAGGCGCGTAAGCAGCCCTGACGGAAGCGTCAATTCGAACGCGCCCAGCAAGCTCAGACCAAAGACCACGAACACCAGCGCGATGAATCCGTTCACCCAGGGGCTGTTGCCGAGCTCGACCACGCCGAACGGGCCAGCGATGGATTTCACAAGCAGGCCCAAGCCGGTGAACAGCACTATGATTCCCACGCAGAAAACGACCGCCTGAATCACGCCGTCGCGCCGCCGGGTGGACTGCCGATTCACGAAGTACGACACGGTGAAGGGGATCATCGGGAAAACGCACGGCGTGAATATTGAGGCGAGTCCGCCGGCGAAAGCGGTCAACAGGAACAGGCTGAGGCCGTCGGAAGGCGCGGATGTTGGAGACGTAACTGGAGCGGGTGCGGTGGCGGTGGATGCCGGTGCGTCCACGGACGGAGGTTTGACTTCGGTGTAGCCCGCCGGGATGGCGATCGTTGCCTGCTTCGCCGCGGGATCGATCGTGATCATAGCCGACGCCGATTTGCGTTTCGGCGGCAGGCACACCCGGTCATTGCAGCATTGATAGCGAACCTGGCCGGTCAGCTCGACCGGGCCCGGAGGCGCGTCCTTCTTCAATTCCACATCGATCAGCAGAACAGCCTGATCCGCGAATGTTTCGGTATCGATTTGAAAATTCGGATCGAATTTTCGCTCGGGTTTCGGCTGATAGATTTTGAAGCTCTCGACGGCCGGGTTATCCGCAAGGGCCGCCGTGGTCGGAATGGGTCCGCCGGGAGGCGTGGTCAGCGAGTAAACGTGCCAGCCCGGCTCAACCTTCGCGCTCAGGCGAGCGAGCACATGCGATCCCGGCGCCACGGATTTTGCATCGAAGGTCAGCGTCCATTGCACGGGATCTTCCGCCGCTGCCAGCAGCGCGGCTGCCCCGAGGAAGACGGCGAGAAATAATCTAATCCGCATTGGCGGCGCTGCGAGAAGGCGCATGGGTATTCCCCAACTCCGCTTCGATCCGTTCGTTGATCCTGCCGTCGGCGAATTCGGCGGCCACCCGAATGGCATTCTTAATCGCATTGGCGTTGGACCGGCCGTGCGTGATGATGCACACGCCTCTCACGCCGAGCAACGGGGCTCCACCATATTCCGAATAATCGACGCGTTTCTTGAAATCCTTAAACGCGGTCCGCGCCAGCACATAACCGATCTTGCGCGTGATGGTGGCTTCGAGCGACTGCCGCAGCATCTGGTAGATCATGTCCACCAGGCCCTCGCTCACCTTCAACGCCACGTTGCCGATGAAGCCGTCGCAAACGATGACGTCGGTCTCGCCGGTATAAATATCGCGCCCTTCCACATTGCCGATGAAATGAATCGGCAGGGATTTAAGCAGCGGCGTGGCGGCGCGCGTCAGTTCGTTGCCTTTGTGCTCCTCCTCGCCGATCGAGAGCAGGCCCACGCGCGGCCGAGGCGTGCGGAAGATCACGCGAGAATAAATGTCGCCCATCACGGCGAACTGCGCCAGCATGCGCGCCGAGCAGTCGACATTCGCGCCGACGTCCACCACGACCACGGGCGTGCCCTTCAACGTCGGAAACGCGGAGGCGAGCGCCGGCCGATCCACACCCGGCAGCATGCCCTGGACCATTTTGACGGTGGCCATCGCCGCGCCGGTGTTGCCCGCCGAAACCACGCCATGAGCGATGCCTTCGCGCACCAAGCGAGCGGCCACGCGGATGGAACTGTCGCGCTTGGTGCGGACCGCCTTGGCCGCGCTATCCTCCATCGTGACCTGCTCGCTGGCATGCTGGATGTCAATCGCCAACTCGCCGATGTCTTTATGCTGGGCGAGCTCGCGCTCGAGCACCTCTTGCCGGCCGACCAGAATCACTCTAACCGGCAGCGCGCGGACCGCGCGAATCGATCCCTCGACCTCAGCCTTCGGAGCGTTATCGCCGCCCATTGCGTCAACCGCGATAGTCAGCATGGACTGAAACTTTATCAAGCGTGACGGGCGCTACTCTTCCGCCACTTCGATCACTTCGCGCCCCTTATACTTGCCGCAATGCGGGCAGGCGCGATGAGGCATTTTCGGTTCGTGGCAGTTGGGACACTCGGCGCGGCCCGGAACCTTCAGATGATCGTGCGCCCGGCGGGTGGAGGTGCGCTGCTTGGAGTGTCGTCGTTTTGGATTTGGCATCTATATCATCCCTCGAATTTGAAGTTTTTTCAGCGCCGCCCAGCGGTCATCCTCGGTCTTGAGCTGGCATCCGCAGTCCACCAGATTCCGGTTCTGCCCGCAAATGGGGCATATCCCGTGGCAGTCCTCGCGGCAGACCCGCTGCATCGGCAGAGCAAGCAAAATATACTCGCGCAAAATTTCTTTTAGCTCGATTCCGCCGCCCTCATAAAAAGCGATTTCACTCTCGCCTTCGTCGATGGCGACTTCCTCGTCAAACGCGTCCTCAACCGCCGGACGATAGAACAGATCGAAGTTCGAATCCACCGGAAACTCAGCCGGCTCCAGGCAGCGATCGCACTCGCACCGCATCCTGACTTTGACGTGCCCCCGAACCCGTATCTCACCCAGAGTGTTCGGAAGCAATTCCGCCGTGCCCTGGGCTTCGAGTGGTGTCGCCTGTTCCAGCCCGTCCGCGGAAAAATCGATCTCGCCGGACCGGAAGGCTACGTCAAAGCGAACCTTCTTTAGCTCCAGCTCCTTGACGCTAAAAAACACACTAGACCTCGCCCGAGGGAGCGCTAAAGCTTTAGTATAGCAGGGGCTTGGCGCGGATGACAGGCAGCGCGCGGCTTTTG